>CBDCJY010000006.1:0-276502 GCA_965217985.1 Pyrinomonadaceae bacterium | reverse complement strand
GCTCCTTCTCGATGACAATCTGCGTTTTTATCGTGTGTCGTTTTTTCTTGCCCGAATAGTATCGCTTTTGTTTTTTTCGGACGCTCGATTGATGTTTCCGTCACATCAACGATGACAAACTCAAAAGTATTCTCGCTCTCCTGCAGAGCTTTCTTGCCCGGCAATCTTAAATCCGCGCAATGCTTGAGCAAGTTTTCGATCTTGACAATGGTGCGCGAAACCGTCGCTTCCGATAACTGCCAACGCTTGGCAATATGGAACTGCGTCGGATATTCGCGCCAATATTCGAGCGTCAACAAAACCTGGTCTTCAACCGATAACCGGCAAGGTCTGCCCGACTTTTTATGCACTCGTGTTCGCTGCTCTCGGACAAACTCACAAAGTTTGGCAAAGGTGTCGGGTTTGACACCGCAATATCGTTTGAAAAGTTCAGGCGAAAGCGATTTAATTTGTTCAAAACTCATCAGATTATTGATGAGCGAAAATGCTTTCATTGTCAAATAACTTATGCAAGAGGTCTATTATTAACCTATGTTGAATCTAGCCGTTTTACTTGAAGACAGCGCACGCAATGTGCCGGAAAAGATCGCCGTCATCTGCGGTGATGCGGAATTGACTTATAAACAGATCAACGAAAAAGCAAACCAAGTCGCCAATGCGCTGAAAAAAATCGGCGTTGGCAAAGATGATAAAGTCGCGCTGTCGTGTCCGAATCTGCCGTTTTTTCCCGTTATTTATTACGGCATTTTGAAAACGGGCGCGACCGTCGTGCCGCTCAATGTTTTACTCAAAGGACGCGAGATCGCTTATCACCTCAACGATTCAGATGCAAAAGTTTATTTTTGTTTTGAAGGCACAAACGATTTGCCGATGAGCGAATACGGTTTTGAAGGTTTCTCGCAGACGGAAAAATGCGAAACTTTCATCGTTATTAACACGAATAATGCGGTAAGTTTGCCCGACGGAAAGGCAAAATTATTCAGCGAATTAATCGCAGACCAGCCAACCGAATTTACTTCCGCGATTACCAAAGCCGACGATACAGCCGTAATTCTCTACACATCGGGAACAACCGGACAGCCGAAAGGCGCGGAACTGACGCATTTGAATATGATCTTGAATGCGCGGCTTTCCGATACGATGTATGAAAAATTTGACGGCGACGTGCATCTGATCGCGCTGCCTTTGTTTCATTCGTTCGGTCAGACGGTGCAGATGAATTCGGGTTTTTACAATCGCGGAACAACAGTTTTACTGCCGCGATTCACGGCGGAAGACGCGCTTTCTTTGATGGAAAAACATTCCGTGACGATCTTCGCCGGCGTGCCGACGATGTATTGGGCGATGCTCAATTATACCGACGCGGACAAATTCGATCTCGAAAAGATCGCGTCGAATCTGCGTCTCTGCAACAGCGGCGGCGCGTCAATGCCGGTCGAAGTTTTGAAAGGTTTTGAAGAAAAATTTAACACGCAGATTATCGAAGGTTACGGACTTTCGGAAACTTCGCCCGTCGCGGTTTTCAACAAAATGGATTCGGCGCGCGCCGGTTCAATCGGCTTTCCCGTCTGGGGCGTGGAAATAAAAGTCGTGGACGAAAACCGATTGGAGGTTGCCGACGGCGAACTCGGAGAAATCGCCATTCGCGGACACAATATAATGAAAGGCTATTACAAAAAACCGGAAGCGACCGCCGCCGCGATTGACGAAAACGGCTGGTTTTATTCCGGCGACATCGGACGGCGCGACGCGGAAGGCTATTTGTATATTTCCGACCGCGTTAAAGATATGATCCTGCGCGGCGGTTTCAACGTCTATCCGCGCGAACTCGAAGAAGTTTTAATGACACACGAAGCCGTCAGCCTGTGCGCCGTAATCGGCGTTCCGCACGACGAATTCGGCGAAGAAATCAAAGCCTTCATCGTCAAAAAAGAAGGCGCAAACCACACCGAATCCGAAATCGTCGAATGGTGCAAAACAAATATGGCAAGCTACAAATACCCGCGCTTCGTCGAATTCACAGAAACTCTGCCGATGACCGCAACCGGAAAGATTTTGAAAAGAGAATTAAGGTGATTTGAGAAATCAGTTAAGCAAAAGCAACTGAATGTTTAGGCTTTTCGTTCCATTCTTGCCCTAATAGAATTCTTCCGTTAGCTTTTTTGCTTCTTTTTACGCCGTCTGCGCCCCACGCGCCCCATTGTTTGAAGAAAAATGAAACGCCTTGTTCGTCGCATTGTCTTTGAATATCAATTGCCCATTCGGATTTCATCGGTCTTGCTTTGTGTCCGCTTTCTCCGCCGACGATTACCCAATGAATGTTTGTTAAATCAATTTTTCCGATACTTTCCAAAAGAGGTTCAATCGAAAGAAATCTGATTTTCGCGTCAATATTTCTCAAAGCATCAATTCGATTTTTCTTGCTTTTAATTTCAACCGTTACGCCTAGCCAAACATTATTGGGAACTGTTCTATTTTGAAAATACTTTTCTAAAACTTTTTCTCTTTTCGTCAAAATTTGATAAGTGTGTTGCGGCGTTCGGCGAATAGTATCGAAAACCTTATCTAAAAATTCAACCGACATTTCTTCGTGAAACAAATCGCTCATCGAATTTACAAAAAACTTCGTCGGCTTTTTTACTTTCAAAGGTGCTTCCAAACGATCAGGAATCATTTTGAATTTAAAGGCATCTTCGTAACCCGGCGACTTCATCGCCTGCAATCGTTTCGCCATCACTTCGGCGTAACAATTTTTACAGCCCGCTGAAATTTTATCGCAACCGATAGACGGATTCCAAGTCGCTTCTGTCCATTCAATTTTTGAGTATTTCATAACAGTTTTAAAAGTACTTTTGGTTTACTTACCTTGATTTTGTAGTTTTTCCAATTAACATAAAAACTATTTTTTCTTGCCGGTTTACCTGTATCAATTTCAGTGACTCCTAAACTTGATTCATTCTGCCAGTTCTTGAAAATTTCGTTCGCGTGTTTCGGTAGAAATTCGTTTTTCAAAATTATCTCATAAACTTCCCAATTAGTCTTCGGATTTATTAAAGCATTCTTCAAAATCTTTTCTAATTTTTGGTAATTCTCGTTTCTTGATAATTCTTTCTCTTGAGCTTCAAAAAGTGAGAAAAAAGTATTCTTTTCCGGCTTCTTAAAACCTCTTCCGCTGTCTTCGTCTAATGTCCATTTTACATCGAGAATATGTTGAAATCCGTATATGTGCGAACTAATAAAAAACAATCCGTAATAAATTCCTTGATCGCGTTTTATGTAATATGAAGTTGTATAATACTTTTTGAACTTCAGAGCTTCTTTAAGATAATCGATGTATTCAAGCATATTCACAGTTTTTTCTCGTATTGGATGTGAAGCCGAAAAAAAACTATTAACAAACTCCCTTAAAGGTTTATATGGTTCGATCTCATTTTCAAGTGCGGTCGAAGTAAATCTTTGCATTTGAGAAATCGGCAGAAATAAAATTATCTCAGTTCGCTCATTTTCTAAAATTTTTTCAAGCGTGGATTTCTTGATTTCTTTGTATCCATAAGGATCAATAAAAATTAAATTGCGTGAAGTTTTATTTTGTTGATTGATTGTTTTGATAATTTCATCAAACATCATCTCAGCAGATTGATTCTTATATTCAGCATTACAATATCCATTATTATTGCTTTCAATATATTGCTGAACTGATGAAACTTTTATATTTTTACTATCATTTACGATTAAATTAATTTGTTTATCATACCCCAATTCATCCCGAAGTTTTTTTACTGCATCGAACGCAACAATTGGACTTCCTTTTTTTCCATTATCGTAAATTCCAGTTCCGCAAAAAACATCAAAAATATTAATTTCGTTTATTTTTTCAGACAGATACAAAATTCGTAAATATCTTTCAAGGTAAGTTTTAAAAAAATCTACTTTCGCTTCCGAGTGAGCAAGCATTACTTTTTTGGGATCAACTTTTTTATTCATAAAATGTCGAATATAAGCATTGTGTGTTGAATGTAAAATTAAGGTTTATCAAATTTGTTAATCAATCTGATTGCTGGGAGAATCGTTTCTCGAAAGGCTAAGAGAATTTCTTGAGTGCAATCAGACAACGCCGATAGTTAAAACTCTAAACTGTTCGTAAATTTTTGGAAATTTTGTTAAGAGTTTTGTGAACGAATGCAATTTAGCATTATTCGATTTTTATTTCAAGAGAATTTTCAGGGACGCAAATGCCGGGAAAGATTTTGAAATTCTAGTTTTATAAATAAGCCGTATTTTTCTAAAAAAACGCGCCGCTAATTAATCAGCGAATTGTTACTGAATTGTGCTAAAACTACACGCAAAAAAGAATTGCCGGCGAAAAACCGACAATTCTTTTGAAACGATATTAGCAGTTTTCAAAACTTTTCAAGAATCTTCCTTTGCAACACCGCCGACGATGTAGCTGTCGCGGGTGCGGATGATTAGTTTGGGGCGATTGACGCGCACTCTGATTTGTCGGCGTTCGCCATTTGTGCCGTTGGCGGTCGGATAATAACCGATGCTGTATTGGCGGCGAAGTTCTTCGGCGATGCTTTCAAAAGCGGTCGTTAATCCGCCGGGTGTTGATTCGGCGCGAAAGAGTTTGCCGCCGGTTGCCGCGGCGAGTTCTTTTAAATATGCTCTGCCGCGAGTATATTCCGCGCTGATTCCGGCAGTTGACTGACCGCCGCCGCCCATTCCGCCCGGAATTCCCAGAGTCGGCGGACTGCTCATCACGCCGCCGCCGCCGCTGACACCGATGGCGTTGAGAAATGTGTTGTAATAGATCGGGAAAATTACGGCTTCGGATTCTTCGGCATCTCTGATCGTGCTTTCAAAACTCCCTCGACTGGATGAACTGTCAACGCCATCGGTAAACAACACAATCGCTTTACGTCCTTCGATCTTATCGAGCCGTTTTCTCAGCGAAAAATCAACCGCATCATAGAGCGATGTCGTATCGCCGAATCCCGTTTTGCTAATCGCCTTGTTGATTTTATCGCGGTCATTCGTGATCTCGGTCAAAACGTGAACCGACGAATCGAATTCGATGACCATCACCTGATCCTGCGGTTTTAACTGCTGAACAAAGGCGGACGCGGCGGCTTGAATTTCCTCGATTTTATAAGATGTCGAAGGGCTGACATCAATCAATAGAACAACCGTAAACGGCTGATCGGTCGTGCCGAAATACTCGATTTCCTGTTCGACACCGTTATCGAAAATCTTAAAATTTGCCTGATGCAGATCGGCGACGTAAAAACCGTTGCGGTCGTTGACCGTGACGGGAAGCGTGACGAGATTGGTTTCGACCGTTATTTCTTCATCTTCGCCTTCGGTTTTAGTTGCAGTCGTCGTTTGCGTTGTCGGTTGATTTTTTGCGGTCTTTTTCGCGTCTTTTTTCGATTTTTTACCGCGCGATGCGCCGGGAATCAACAGGCGCGAAGCATTCGGAGCAGATTCCGAATAACCGCCGGATTCATCCTGTTTTTCGGTATTAGTCGTATCCTGAGTTTGCTGAACCTGCGGTTTGGAAACCGGCTCGGACGGCGTTGAGGTTTGAACTCTTCTGCCCGATTGCGCGAAAACGCCTGTCATACAAAATAAAATAGTAAAAACTAAAATCAATAATAATTTCATCTCAAATTTCCCTGCTCAGTTATTATATATCGGCTTTTCTTTGATGCAGATTTTAAGATTCGAGTGTGCCAAACACAAAATTTATCGGCATTTTTATTTGTTTAATAAACCATTCGCGTTTTGATCGTGCCTTTTACTTCCTTTAAGATTTCCAACGCTTCTTTTGAAAGTTTGGTATTTAAATCCAGAATCACATAACCGATTTCGTCGTTGGTTTTGAGGAATTGTCCGAGAATATTGATGTTGCTTGCCGAAAGGCGCGAATTTATTTCCGAGAGAACGCCGGGAATATTTTCGTGAATGTGCAGAATGCGATGCGTTTTGTCCTGCGACGGCAGCGAAACTTCCGGCACGGTCAGCGAACCGTTTGAAACGCCGAGTTCGAGATAATTTATCAGCTTTGCCGTCACGTCCAAACCGATATTCGTCTGCGCTTCTTCGGTCGAACCGCCGATGTGCGGCGTTAAAATCACATTCGGCAGGTTTTGCAGAACGCTTGTAAATTCGTCGCCGTTTTTTTCCGGCTCCTGCGGAAAAACGTCAACCGCCGCGCCGTTGATTTTTTTGTTTTCGATAAATGTCCGTAAAGCGTCGAGATCAACGACATCGCCGCGTGAATAATTGAGAAAAAGTGCGCCGTCTTTCATTGTCGAAAGCGTCGCTTCGTTAATCATATTTTTGGTCGTCACGTCCGACGGAACGTGCAACGTGACAATATCCGAACTTGCTAAAAGCTCGTTTAAATCGCGGATTTGTTTGGCATTGCCGAGCGGAAGTTTCGTGATAATATCGTAATAAATGACGTTTAAACCGAGTGCTTCGGCGAGAATCGAAACCTGCGAACCAATGTTTCCGTAGCCGATTATTCCGAGAGTTTTCCCGCGCAGTTCAAAACTTCCCTTCGCATCTTTTGACCACACGCCTTTGTGCGCCGCGATGTTTTTGTCGGAGATTTTGCGAATCAGCATCACGCACAGACCGATGACGAGTTCGGCGACCGAGCGCGTGTTTGAATACGGCGCGTTGAAAACGGCGATGCCTTTTTTCGTCGCGGCTGTTAAATTTATCTGATTCGTGCCGATGCAAAACGCGCCGACAGCGATGAGTTTATGCGCGTTTTCGAGAACTTTTTCCGTCAACTGCGTTTTTGAACGGATACCGATGATATGAACGTCTTTGATCTCTTCGATCAAATCGTCTTCGCTGATCGCGCCGGAAAGCCGTTTGATTTCGGTATAACCGCCCGCTTCCAATTCGGCAACCGCCGCACTGGAAATATTTTCGAGCAGAAGAATTTTGATTTTATTGCGCGGATAAGATGTCTGTTCGTTTGTCATAAGATGTCTGTTCGTTTGTCATAAAAGGAAAGATTATAAACAAAAAAGTTCAAACGGAAAACGTGCCGAACGGCTTTGCCGCCAAACTTTTTACATTCGCGCAAAATTGTTAAAATCGTTTCGTTATGTCGGCTTTCGCTTGGATGATTTCTATTGTTCTGCTGTTAACGGTTTTGGGAACGCTCGCGCTCTTGCTTTTCACGCTCAAATATTACTGGGGCGAACGCGGCAAACCGCCGCTTAAAGGCGAAGAAAGAAAACGCCAAAAGCAGGAAGAATTAAAATTCCGCGCCGCCCAGATCGAACGAAGCAAGAAAAATCCGTGGAAAACGCGCAGTCCGAATTTTTTCGACAATCGGAAAAATTCTTCAAGGTAAATTAAGAAGTTTTGCCCGCGAAAGGCGCGGAAAGGCGCGGAAAATTTTAAAACAAAGAATAAGATTTCTGCCCGCGAATAAACGCGAAAGAGCGGTATTAAGATAAAAACAAATAAAAGAATTTTGCCCGCGAATCAGCGCGAATCAGCGCGAATCTTTAAGAATCCCTTTGTTATTCTCGTATTTATTCGAGTTCATTCGTGTAATTCGCGGGCAAATATCTCTTAAAAATTCTTTATTTATTCGCGTCTCTTCGCTGGCAAAATTCTTTTCTCTCTTTCCGCGTCCTTCCACGTATTTCGCGGGCAGCAAAATTCTCTCTAATAAACAATTTTCGCAAATAAATTTTCAAGTTGTTTTCGCGGGTCGTAAGTCAATCCCGTGTGAACGGACGAAGTTTGAATGATCGTGCTGCGCTGGGCGGTCAGCCAGTAAAAGCGTTCACGTTGCGTGAGTTTACCGATTATTCCTGCACCTGTTTCTCCGGCGCAGATTTTGGGAATTATTTCCAGATATTCTCGCACCGTTTCGGCTTTTGTTTCGGGCGCAAAACATTTTAATTTTTCTTCGTTGAGGAAAATTTTTGCTTCCAAAAATTTATGCGCGGGACACGAAAGAATCACGCCGACATTGAAAAATTCTTCGCGTTCGACACGCGGCACGAGGCGAATGACGGCGTAATCAAACGTGCAAAACTTTTCCTGCATCAATCGCCTCCTTGATAAATTTGCTTCTGTTTTCCAAACGCTTCGTTAAAAATTCGAGATAGATTTTTCTTTGTTCGTCCGCATTTTCGAGCCAGTCATTCGGAATTAAATTGACGATTTCACTCAAAACTTCCGGCGTTAATTTCGCGCTTAGTTCTTCATCGGCTTTTTCGATTTCGTCAGCGAACGGAAGCAGAATGTGATCTTTGATTTGTTTGAAAGGATTTGCCGCATTGTCCAGAAACTTTTCCCAATTATGCTGGTAAAAAAACGCCGCGCCGTGATCTATCAGCCAGAGTTCTTTGTGCCACAAAAGCATATTTGCATTGCGCGGCGTGCGGTCAACATTGGCGATAAACGCGTCGAGCCAGACGATTTTTGATGCGAGTTTTGTGAGCGGTTTTTCGATTAAAGGATCGAACATAATCGAACCGGGCAGATAATCGAGCGCAAGATTCATTCCATTACTCGCCTTTATCAAATCCTGAATTTCCGGGTCGGGTTCGGTTCGCGCCATATCCGCGTCGAGTTCGACAAAGACGATTTCCGGCATTTTCAAACCGAGAACGCGCGCAATCTCGCCGCCGAGCAGTTCGGCGATGAGAGCTTTTACGCCTTGTCCCGCGCCGCGAAATTTTAAGACGTAAAGCCCGTCGTCATCGCCTTCGATGATCGCGGGCAAACTTCCGCCTTCGCGCAGAGGCGTGACGTAGCGCATCGCTTTAACTATTCGCAGATTCATAAGAAGAAAAGATTATAAACGAAAAACTTGGTTTGAAAGAATCGCGCCCGTTTGATTTACTCAAGTCTTTCAGGCATAAAATTAAATCAAAGAAATTTCAGACAGCAAAACAATTTTATTTGCCGCGAAACGACGCGAAAATACGCTAAAAACCAAAATAAAAACTTTCGCGCCCTTTTGCGTATTTCGCGGGCAAAAATCTTAAAAAACTTTAGCGGAGCAAAAGTGTTTATGAACAAAGGACGGCTCGAAGCCTTTAGCGACGGCGTTTTAGCGATCATTATCACGATTATGGTTTTGGAACTGAAAGTTCCGCACGGCGCGGAGTTGGAATCTTTGAGTCCGCTTCTGCCGGTTTTTCTGTCATATATTCTCAGTTTTATCTACATCGGCATTTACTGGAACAATCATCATCATATGCTTCAGGCGACGAAGCATATCAACGGCGCGATACTGTGGGCAAATCTGCATCTTTTGTTTTGGCTGTCGCTCGTACCTTTTTCAACCGCGTGGATGGGCGAAAATCATTTCGCGCCGCTGCCGACCGCCGTTTACGGAATAATTCTGCTCGGTGCGGGTGTCGCTTATTTCGTTCTGCAAAACTTGATAATCAAAGAAGAAGGCGAAAATTCGCAACTCAAAAAAGCCATCGGTAACGACTTTAAGGGCAAAATTTCGCCGATAATTTATATCGTTGCCGTAGTTTTGGCTTTCATAAATCAATGGATCGCCGATGTACTGTATATTCTGGTCGCGCTGATGTGGCTGATTCCCGACAGAAGAATCGAATCGAAAATTCATACTTCGCACGATTAGTTGTTTACCAAATCAAAATGAAAATTTTCCTTTCCATAATTTTCGGGTTGATTTTTCCTCCGGTTTCATTTATGACTATCGGATTTGCCAGCGATTATGTGCCTGAATCAGTATTAACGGAAATAAAGATTTACGATGAACCTGCTCCCGGAATTTTGTTTGCACCTTTTTCGATTCCCGTATATTTAGAGATTTTTGCCAGACGGCACAGAATTATATCTTTAATGCTTGAAAAGCTGCTGTTCAAAGCAACATTCTGGCTTATGTTTGATTGGATTT
This sequence comes from Pyrinomonadaceae bacterium, assembly GCA_965217985.1. Taxonomy (GTDB): domain Bacteria; phylum Acidobacteriota; class Blastocatellia; order Pyrinomonadales; family Pyrinomonadaceae; genus DATHTS01. Next base: position 266,580 of record CBDCJY010000006.1, on the reverse strand, counting down.
TATATGGACTTGTTTTTTATTTCGTTTTAGGAGAATTACAAAAATTCAGAAACCGGAAAGTTTCGTCATCCGAAAGACCACCTTCACCGCCCCAATTTTGAATCATTTTAATCGGTTCAATTTCGCCGGACGGAAAATCGTTAAAGTTAAAGGCAAATTTTTACATTGTGAAGCATAAAAAAGGGAAACTCTTTTTAAGAATTTCCCTTTTTTTACTTTTAGTTTAATTTTCAATTATTGATTTTCAACTAATTTATCGTCTTCAGGATTTACTTCCTCGGCAACTTCGTGTCCGGCAACTGCGCCGCCGACTGCGCCGACTACGCCGCCGACCGCTGTTCCGACGACCGGAACGACCGAGCCGATTGCCGCCCCCGTGATTGCTCCGCCGACTGCGCCGGTTGCAGTTCCTGCGGTATGATCGCCGTCGCGGTCATCGCCCGGTTCCGGGTTGACTGCTTCCGCCGCATTATGTCCCGCTGCACCGCCGACGATTCCGCCGACTACGCCGCCGATTGCCGTGCCGACGACCGGAACAACCGAACCGATTGCCGCGCCGGTCAATGCGCCGCCGACCGCGCCTGCGCCCGTGCCAACTGCGTGAACGCTTTTGCCGTGTGTATTAAATTCGTTATGAAAATACGCCGCATCTTCATCATTGCGCGGATGAACGCCCATAAATACGCCTCCGTTTTTAATGCCTTCTTCATATTCCGCCGCGTGTTCGTCAGGAACTCCGTGTCCAACCAACGCGCCGATCAAACCGCCCGTCAAACCGCCCGCGCCCGCGCCGACCAAACCGGCTGCCAGCGGTCCGGCGACTAATAATCCAAGTCCCGGCAGCAGAACGCTCGTGCCGATTGCGGCGATTCCGGCGATTACCGCGCCCAAAGTTCCGCCGATTGCCGCGCCTTTTCCGGCATCTTCGAGTGTTTTGTCAGCCAAAGCCGATGTATTTTCACTGCCTGCCGGATAATATTTGTCGCGTGTCGCGTCCGACATAATTACATTCGTGTCCGCGTCGTTGTACCCACGACCGGTAACCGATTGATAAGCTCGCTCGGCACTTTCTCTATCTTCAAACATTCCCGTAATTAAAGGTCTGCGTTCTGTTGATTCGTTCATTTTTGTATTTTCTCCTAGATGATTTTTATATTTTTGCGGTTTTATTCTTGATTAAAAATTATCAATTAAAAACTTGTGTATGATTTTCGTATATCACACCGCATTGGAGTCGCTTACAAGCAAAAGCCGTGCCTCATTTTACACCTTTATAAATCGGATCATTCTATAAATCCGGCGGTTGATTTTGCGAGCAGGATCGGAAGCTAAAGCAAAATTTATACAACAAAGTTTCAGATGCTCAAAAAATTTCCAACTTAAAATGATATGAATTTAGAAGCGTTAGTATTCTTCATTTTCCCAACTTTTGATTATTTGTTTTAAAGATTCTATAAGTTTTTCATTCGGTTTTATTTTCGATCTATCGAATTCTACGCCGATGTTGCACATCGCAAAAAGCAAACCCCTGTCCGAACCGTTTTCGATCATTTCTTTGCTTAATGCCGAAAGCGTTTCAGCAAAAATTTCGTTTGACCTTTCTGTCATTCCGATTTCGGAAAAGTGTCGTGCAGTAATTGCGAAAACATCAAACTTTTTTGAATCGAAAATATCAACCTTTTTCTGTCTCAAAAGTGACAATGCTTGTTCCAAATAAAAATTTAATTGTGCGAAAGGAAGACGTTTTTTATTAACAGCGACAAATTCGTCTAATAATAACGCTCGCAGATACGGTTTTTTAAGTTGAGAAATTAATTCCAGAGCTTTTTTGTCCGCTTTCATATTAATAAAACGCAAAGCAATTTGCGATTGATATTGCGCCTGTTTCCATTTATTTGAAGTCCACAAGAGACCGCTTTCCGCTTCGCTCGTGTCAATTTTATTCGTTTGTTCGAGCGCAAAATTCAGAAGTTCGGAAGCCTTTGAATTATCTTTCTTTTTGATAAAAAGATCGGCGATGGACAGCAGTTTTTCCTGTTGCATATAATCGCTTCCGCTCAAACTCACAGCAATTTTTTCGGCTTTTTGAGTTTTGCCGAGTTTCAGATAAATATCAATCAAATTTCCTAGATCGAAACTGTCACTGTATTCCTCAACATTCAGTTTGCTTTCTGAAACTGCCAAAAGTTCTTCTGCTTTTTTTTGATTTCCTTTTGATAAATAACTTTCGGCGATTTTTATTAAACTCGTTGTCTCTTCCGATTTTCCCTGCTTTTTAAGTATCTCGCCGGCTAATTCGTATTTTCCTAAAATTAAATAAGATTCAAATACATCATCTGCAATAACGGCGTGGTCAAAATCCATAATTCCCGTTTTCCAGACGACATTTTTAAGTGAGTCTTTAGCGAATTTTAATGATTCTTCTTCTCTTCCCAATTTCGCATATAATAAAGCCATTTGAGCCTTATCTTTATCGTATGGCAGTTTTTCGACAATCCGGGAAATCACCTGAATAAGATTCATTGCCTTTCCGAGATTCTTTTGTTCCAGATACGCTCGTATAATGCTGAAATAAGCGTCAACTTTTTCAGTATCCTTTAGCTGATCGGCAATTGCTATCGCTTCAACATCTCTGTCCAGCACAATCAGCAAATGCCACAATTTTTCTAAGCGATACTCTTCATTATCAAATCTTTTAAGAAGATATGAAGCGAAAGTCGAGGCTTCCTTTGATTTTTTGTTTCGGATAAGAGTATCAACAACCGTAATTAAATCATCTTCGGCATTGCCGCCTTCTTCAAACATTTCGGCAACTCTTTTAAGTTCAACAAATTTATCAACTTTTGCAAATGATTTTGAGAGGCAAGCCTTTTCCTCTTTTTTGGAATTTTTTTCAGTAGTCGAAAGTAAATACAAAACTGTGGAAAGCGGATTTTCTGCGGCTTTTTGTCGAAGGTCTTGTGAGAGAACAAATGATTTGCAAAACAAAATCAGTGTGACACTAATAATGAGTTTTGATTGAAAAAGTTTCATATCAAAAAGATGCGGTTAGAGAATACAAAAGTTGTTTTACTGCAAATGGTCAGCCAAATTTCTTCAACTGACCATTTAATGAAAACTTTTGCCCGTTAAATTACATATGAATCGTCAGATCGTGAACGCCTTCGGCAGCTTCCATCATCGATTCGGAAACGGTCGGGTGCGCGTGAAGCAAACATTTGACCAATATAACAAAAAAAAGAATTGTTATCTAAAGTTTGCAAAAGTGTCTAAAGTAGAGCCTGTAAAAGATTCTGTGTAACTGCGTTTTTTACATATATGGAGCAAGCTGCTCCGCGAACTCGATGGCGAAGCGGTTCATCGCCGATTTCCAATTTTTGATCGGCATCGTCCATTTCTTCGCGGCGGCTTGCGTCGCCAGAAAAACGACCTTCAATGCTGCGTCGTCAGTCGGGAAAACTTTTCGTTTTTTGGTCGCTTTTCGGATCACAGAATTTAACGATTCGATGGCGTTGGTCGTATAAATAGCTTTGCGAATATCTGCCGGATAGTCAAAGATGGTGATCAGATTTGCCCAATGAGTGCGCCAAGATTTGGCAATATTTGGATATTGAGCGTCCCATTTTTCGGCGAATCGGTCGAGTTCCTGACTTGCTTGCTCCTCGCTTGCCGCCTGATAAATGCTTTTCAAATCGGCAGTTACCGCTTTGTAATCTTTCCACGCGACATAGCGCAAAGAGTTTCGCACCTGATGAATTATGCACAATTGAACTTTTGCCGGCGGATATTCGACTTCAATCGCTTCGGGAAAGCCGCACAAACCGTCAACACAGGCAATCAGAATCTGTTCAAGCCCGCGATTTTTCAACTCCGTCAAGATTGAAAGCCAGAATTTTGCTCCTTCATTCTCCGACATCCAGATGCCCAACAGTTCTTTCTGCCCGTCCAGATTTACGCCCAACGCCAGATACACCGATTTCTTGATGACCCGTTTGTCCTGTCGCACTTTCAGCACGATGCAATCGAGATAAACTATCGGATAAATCTCATCGAGCGGGCGCGTTTGCCATTCTCTGACCTGTTCGATGACGGCATTCGTCACTTGCGACACTAACCCGGCTGAGACTTCCGCTCCATACATTTCTTCAAAGACCTGCACGATCTCTCTGGTCGAAAGCCCTTTGGCATACAAGCACAATATCTGCTCGTCCATCCCGCTAATGCGCGTCTGCCCTTTTTTGACAAGCTCCGGCTCGAAACTTCCCAACCGATCACGCGGTGTTTCAATCCGAATCTCGCCGTGATCACCTTTCAAAATCTTCGGACTCGTGCCATTGCGCGAATTCCCCGAATGATGTCCGAGCGTTGAATGCGGCGGATAACCGAGATGATTTTCCATCTCGGCTGATAATGCCGCTTCAACCGTCAGTTTGACCAACTGCGCCGACAAAGAACTCAAATCTTCCCCGGTTTTTATATCTTTAGCCAACTCACCGGCTAATTGCTTCAATTTCTCTTCTTGTGTTCTGTTCATTTATTGACCTCTTTTTTTAAGTTAAGTTTTAATGAACAGTTACACAATTTCTTTTACATTCTCTCTAAAGTAACCTAAAATTCACTAAAAAATGTCAGAAAATTTGAACAAAGATTTTTACACTACAGAAGAAATTGCTGAAATTCTTCAAGTTGCTCCTATAACTATTCTCTGCACGGGACAAAACAGCATAAATTGTCTATTGTCAGCATCTTAGAATTACAAAGATATTTACTGTCGAATATCTCCTTACTTCAAATAACACCTCTTGAATTATTTCACATCCTAGTCTGAACAAACTCGTTTGCGGTCTTCCGTTCTTTTTTATTTCAATCGGGTTGTCGGCGTTTTCCGCTTCTCCTGTTTTGATCGCCCACGCCACCGCTAACGCTAACACTCCAAACAACTTATCTATCTTCTCCGCTTTCGTCAAATGTGTTTTTTCGACCTCGAATCCGCGACTCTTTAAGTTCTGAAACAGCGTTTCTATCGCCCATCTCCGCTTATATCCCGACAGGATTTTCTCACTCGCCTCCGACGAAATCACGATCACACTTTCCTGAGAGTCTTTTCCTCTTTCCACCTCGACCGACACCTTAACTCCGGCGTATCTCCTCGCCCGCCGCAAACGGTAACTCTCGCCGATCTTCAATGTCCTCAATAACTTCCCGCATCTGATCGGCTTCCCGTTCTTGTTCGTCATCGTCATCGAAACTTTTATCCGCAACCGAAACGGGACTTTTTCCTTGTCCAAATACTTGACCAATTCATAGCCGTCAAACTCGCGGTCTCCACTCAGGTATTCGATGTTTTTAATGCCGAATACTTTGATATATCGCCCGATTATCTGCTTCTTTTCTGCTAAAACAGAGTTGCCTTTCCGATTCAGCGTCATCCAAAACAGCGGTATCGAAGTGTTTCCGACCACGATTGATAACGTCAGAATGTTGATCCACACCAAACCGTATTTCCACTCGGTGCGATCAAGTGCCAAAACATATTTACCCTTTGGTTTGATGATCGAAATTATCAACTTGGCAAAAATATCAAAATCAATCTCAGCCAATTGAAAAAAGCGTTTCAACCGCCGATATTTTGAATCTTTCTGAGCCGACAAGTCTAAAACATTGGCTAATCTGGCTAAATTTGAAGTGTTCTGCTGAATAATGGCAATCAGCAGAGCCGCCACCAACTCGACTCTGCGCTTATCAAATGGTAAATTTGCTCGTAATGCTGCAAAGCATTCGGATGTGTTTTTTTCATATGCTGAGGGCTAATTTAGCTCAAAACACATCCGTTATCTATTTTCAAATATCTTTTTAACATTGTTTTTGTCCCGTGCAGAGATAACTATTAGGCGTATGGCAAAACGTGGTGAAATAACATTTTATCTTATTGGAAAGCAACAGCGATTTATGAAGGAAGATTTTATTAAATTTTTGGAGTCTAAAAAAGTTAGTGCTGTAAAAGAAAAACAAAAATGATTCTAAATACAATTTACAACAAAAGTAGCGAAAATATGGAAGAAATCCAAGATAATTCAGTTGATTTAATCGTAACTTCGCCACCTTACAATATTGACATTAAATACGGAAATAAATGGAAAGACCGAAAAATCATTGAGAGCAAAGGCAATAAATACGCAGATAGTTTACCCGAAGTTGATTATAGAAATCTTCTAAGAAATATTATCCAAGACTGTAAACGAGTTTTAAAAGAAGAGGGGCAATTTTGGTTAAATATAAAGAATCGTTACATAGATAAACAAATCGTGCCACCATTTTGGATTATGGAGTTTTTTAGTGATATGTATCTAAAAAACATAGTAATTTGGAATTTTGATTGGGGCGGTTCAACATCAAAAAGATTTGCTCCGCGTTACGAATACTTTTTCTTTTTTACAAAAAACAACGAGAAATATACTTTCAATCTTGATGATGTAAAAATTCCTGCCTTAAATTATCGCCCTGACAGATATAAAAGCCAGTTAAAGAATCCTTCGGACGTTTGGCGTTTTTCTCTGGTCAGCGGAAATGCAGTTGAACGAACTGAACATCCTGCACAATTTCCTGAACTTTTAATTGAAAGAATTGTTAAAGTCGGTTCAAATCCGAATGATGTAGTTTTAGATCCGTTTATGGGAAGCGGAACAGTTGCGGTTGTTGCTAAACGATTAGATAGAAATTTTGTTGGATATGAAATTGATAAAGAATTTATTGAAATTGCAGAAACTCGATTAAAACACCCAACAAATTATGATTTTCTCTTTGAAAAACCTTGGGAAGTAATTACTCAATAATTACTTTTTCAAAATTATGTCTCGATGATATTCAAGAAACTCTGGATTTATTTGATACTGAATTGGTTTAATAGCTTGTTTGTTTTTAATTACTTTTAATATTTTTTGAAGTTCAGAACTTGTTTGTGAAAATCTAGGAGTAATAATTACTTTCAAATCATCTGTAAAAGAAATATATCCGACATCAAAAAGTCTGTCATAAGAACTAAATAATGGAAGCCCATTTGCTGGATTTAGTCTTGTTTCAATTTTATGCGACCACGGAATTATATGACTTGCAATAATCAATTCAGTTTCCTTTACACCTGTTAGACAACAAGATTGCTGAAAATTTTTCAAAACTGCTTTTCTGAAAACAGATTGTTTAACTCTCGCCCTTATTTCAATTAGTCTGTTTTCAATTGAGTAATCATTTTCTTCGGCTTCTGGAACAGCCAATTTGTTTTGAGATTCAAGAAGCCGTGGATTCCCATAATAACCACTAATATCAACTTGAATTGCTGAATTACGAATTAAAAGGCTGTGATTTTTTATACTCCCAATCCATCTTACAGCTTTATTTTTGCCCGTAGGTTGAATCAGAAAATCATTAACAAGAATTGCTTTAAGAATTGAAAAAGGAATTGAATAGAAATCTCCTGGATTGGATTCATCAATATTATGAATGATTACATTAAAGTTTTCGCCATACTTTTCAACGTAACTTTGCAATTTATTTTTATTTAAATCGAACCAATAATTATTTTCGCGGCTTCCTTTTCTAACGTAATTTGTTTCAGATAAAGTTTTGATATTTTCCATCATTTGAAATTCCTTTAGTTCCAAATAATTCTGCGTTGATTTTCAATTTTCTTTTTATCAAGCGTTAATGAGCCTTCATAACATTCGCGTCCAGGACGCACTTTGTAAGCCAGCAAAAACAGCGCGGCGTGATACTTAAATTCAATATATGCAATTATTTCTTTGCTCGAATCAAGAACCAATAGATCAGGATAGCGACGATTTTTCAAATCTGCTCGGATAACATTTATTTTAAGTTTTTTAAGATATTCGATAAAAATTTCTTCCAAAAGTTTTCCGAATTGAACGTCTAAACCTTTGACAGATTTATTTCGCGGATTCATATAATACTTCCAGCATTTTTTACATTCAGCTTCGAGTTCGGGAATTTCTGGAAAATAAGATTGTCTCGGCGGGTATGCTTCACTCGGCGAAAGTTCATCATACATTTTCAGATTGCATTGAGAATTCAATTCAAAAAAATGAAACTGACTTTCATATGTTGGAGCATTTTTCAGAAATTCTAAAATTCTTGCTTGCCCAAATTCTAGAAGATTTTTGTAGAGAAATTCGCTTTTATTCATAAATTAATGAGTGGTCAATTGATAATAAAACAATTGACCACTGACCACAAAAATTAATATCCCAGTTACATATGAATCGTCAAATCGTGAACGCCTTCGGCGGCTTCCATCATCGATTCGGAAACGGTCGGGTGCGCGTGGATCGTGTTGGCGAGTGATTCGGCGGTTGCTTCGTGCGACATTGCGACGCAGGCTTCGGCTAATAATTCCGTTGCGTGCGGTCCGATTAAATGAACGCCGAGAACTTCGTCATATTTTTTGTCAGAGACGATTTTGATAAAGCCGTCGGTTTCGCCCAAGATGCGCGCTTTGCCCGATGCTGAAAACGGGAATTTGCCGACTTTTACATCGTAGCCTTCTTCTTTCGCTTTGGCTTCGGTCAAGCCGACGGACGCAACTTCCGGGTCGCAGTATGTGCAGTTTGGAATGATGCGGTGATTGATCGGCTCGACCTTTTTGCCCGCGATTTTTTCGACGACCAGACAGCCTTCTTTGCTGGCGAGATGCGCGAGCCACGCCGTGTCAACGACATCGCCGATGGCAAATATACTCGGTTCGCCGGTTTCGTAAAATTCGTTGACTTTGATCGTGCCGCGCGGGTTGACGACGACTTTCGTGTTTTCCAAACCGAGATTTTCCAAATACGGCATTCTGCCGATTGCCACTAAAAGCATTTCGGCTTCGAGCGAAACGTCTTTGCCTTTCGCGTCTTTGCCGGAGACTTTAATTCCTTTTTTCGACTTTTCGAGTTTGTCGAGTTTCGTTCCGGTCATTATTTTGATGCCGCGTTTTTTAAACGAGCGTTCGAGTTCTTTGGAAACGTCCGCGTCTTCGATTGGAACGATGCGATCCATTAATTCGACGACCGTCGTGTCGCAGCCGAAGCGCGAATAAACGCTCGCAAACTCAACACCGACCGCGCCCGAACCTAAGACGACCATTGATTTCGGAACTTTTTGGAGTTCGAGAATCTGATCGGAATTGACGACCTGTTTGCCGTCGGCTTCAAATCCGGGAATCGGACGCACGACCGAACCTGTGGCAATGATAATATTTTTCGCGTCAATCGTCTCTCTTTTTCCGCCGTCGTATGCGACTTCGACTTTGCCTTTACCCAAGATTTTACCGAAACCGTTAAAGACCGTGACTTTATTTTTCTTCATTAAATAAGAAACGCCCGCCGAGTTTTTCGTCACGACATCGGATTTGTATTTCTGAACCTTTTCAAAATCGTAACTCAAACCTTCGACTTTCAAACCGAACTGATCGAAATGCCCGGCTTTTTCATAAAGATGAGCCGCATTTAAAAGTGCTTTGGTCGGAATACAGCCGCGCAAACCGCACGTTCCGCCGAGTTTTGCGTCTTTTTCCTTTTCGATCAGCGCGACCTTCAAGCCCATCTGCGAACCGCGAATCGCCGCGACATAACCGCCCGGACCCGAACCGATAATTACTACGTCAAATTGTTCTGCCAATGTTTTAAACCTCTTTTCTTAAAATTTTACAAAAAACCGTTAGACATATTATAAGTTGATACGACGCTTCAAGCTAGTTTGGAAAATCCGTTTGCGCTAAACTCTTTTTTAAAGTTATGGAACATTCAAAAGAATTTGAAAAATTGGTCGCGGATATTATGCCGAATATCAAAGAAATTTCGGTTGCGGAAACTTTGGAAAAAGTTAAAGACGGCACGCCTCTGATTGACGTGCGCGAAGACAACGAATTTGACGCGGAACACGCAGACAGCGCAATTCATATCGGGCGCGGCGTGATCGAACGCGACATCGTTCACCGGTTTCCCGACAAAGAAACGGAATTGATTTTATACTGCGGCGGCGGCTATCGCTCCGCACTCGCGGCGGACAATCTGCAAAAAATGGGTTATAAAAAAATACTTTCGATGAAAGGCGGCTGGACGGCGTGGAAAGAAACAAATGCACTGACGGAGAAATAAATGAGTTTTGAAAACCACGACGCGAGAGAAAGAACAAAGGAAATTCAAGCGGCATTTGCCGAAAAAGGCGACGCGCTCGGTTGGTTTGACGCGCTTTACAGAGAAGCCGCCGGAAATAATGAAAAAATTCCATGGGCTGATCTCGAACCGAATAAATTTCTGCGCCGTTTTGCCGAAAAAACCAATCTAAAAGGAAATAATCGAAATGCTCTCGTCGTCGGCTGCGGTTTGGGCGACGATGCAAAATTTCTTTATGACTTGGGTTTTAACGTAACGGCGTTCGATATTTCGCCGACGGCAATCGAATGGGCGCGGCGGATTCATCAAGAAACGGACATTAAATTTTTCGTCGCCGATCTTTTCGACACGCCGAAACAGTGGTATCAAGCGTTTGATTTCGTTTTGGAAATTTACACGATTCAGCCTTTGCCGCTCGAAATTCGCCCGCAAGTGATTGACGCGATTTCAAATTTCGTTCATTTTCCGAACGGCAAACTTTTAATCGTCACACGCGGACGCGAAAACGACGAAATTCCGACCGAACTGCCGTGGGCTTTATCAAAAAAAGATTTGTCGCGCTTCGATGAAAACCACTTCAAACAAACTTATTTCGAGCAAATGTTCAGCAACGATGAAGAAGATACGATTCCGAGATTTGTAGTCGAATACGAAAAGGTTTAATTTAATTTTTCTTTCATTATTTCAAAAATTTCAAAAATTTTTCAACTCGGGAGATTTCCAATGTCTGAAAAAAACTGTTCGGATTTTCTGTCAAAAGTTTTGCCGTTAGCAAAAATTGCCGGCGGTTTATTTTTTTTGTGTTCGTTATTTGCCGTCAGTTTCGCGCAAACTGTTAATCAGAAATTTTACCAAAATATGCGCTGGCGAATGATCGGACCGTTTCGCGCCGGTCGAACGGTCGGCGCGGTCGGGATTGCTTCGCAACCGAATACTTTTTATATCGGTGTCAACAACGGCGGCGTTTGGAAAACGACTGATGCGGGGCGAACGTGGCAGCCGATTTTTGACGATCAGCCGACAGGTTCGATTGGCGATCTGGCGATTGCGCCGTCGAATCCGAATGTGATTTACGTCGGCAGCGGCGAAGGTTTGCAGCGTCCCGATCTTTCGACGGGCGACGGAATGTATCGCTCGAACGACGGCGGAAAAACTTGGCGGCATCTCGGTCTGCGCGAAGGTCAGCAGATCGGTTCGATCATCGTTGATCCGAAAGACGAAAATCGAATTTTCGTCGCCGTTCTCGGTCATCCGTATGGACCGAACAACGAACGCGGCGTTTACAAATCAACCGACGGCGGCGAAAGTTTCACGCGCGTTTTGTTCAAAGACGAAGACACGGGCGCGATTCAGTTGGAATTCGATCCGAAAGATTCGGACACGATTTACGCCGATCTTTGGGCGGCTCGTCAGGGACCTTGGGAAAACGGCGCGTGGCAGGGCAAAAACAGCGGACTTTTTAAGTCAACTGACGGCGGGAAAAACTGGAAACAGTTGACGAAAGGTTTGCCGACGATTGAACAAGGTTTGGGCAGAATCGGTTTTGCGATTTCGCGCACTGAACGAAAAAGAATGTATGCGACGGTTGACGCGAAGCCGGAATTTGCGGGGCTTTACGTTTCAAACGACGCGGGCGAAAGTTGGGCAAAAGTAAATTCCGATCCGAGACTCTGGGGACGCGGCAGCGATTTCGCCGAAGTTAAAGTTCATCCGACGAATCCTGATATTGTGTTTGTTGCTAATGTCGCTTCGTATAAATCCGTTGACGGCGGCAAAATTTTTAACGGCTTCAAAGGCGCGCCGGGCGGCGACGATTATCATCGTTTTTGGATCAATCCTAACAATCCCGACATAATTTTAATCGCCAGCGATCAGGGCGCGACGGTTTCGGTCAATGGCGGCGAAACTTGGTCGAGTTGGTATAATCAGCCGACGGCGCAGTTTTATCACGTCATCACCGACGACGCTTATCCGTATTGGGTTTACAGCGGACAGCAGGAATCCGGTTCGGCAGGCGTAGCTTCGCGCGGCGATTCGGGCGCGATCACTTCGCGCGATTGGCGCACGGTCGGTGCGGAAGAATACGGCTACGTTGCGCCCGATCCGCTCGATCCGAATATCATCTATGGCGGCAAACTGCAAAAATTCGACAAGCGCACGGGACAAGTTCAAAACGTCGCGCCCGAAGCCGTTCGGACGGGAAAATATCGTTTCGTCAGAACTGCTCCAGTCATATTTTCGACGGTTGATAAAAAGTCGCTATTCTATGCCGGAAACGTGCTTTTTAAAACGATGAACGGCGGCGGCAGTTGGGAAATTATCTCGCCCGATCTGACGCGCGAAAAATGGGACGTGCCGAAAAACGTCGGCATTTACGCGACTAAAGAAATGGAAACGATGCCGCAACGCGGCGTGATTTATACGGTCGCGCCGTCTTATAAAGACATTAAAACGATCTGGGCGGGAACGGATGACGGCTTGATTCATATTACAAAAGACGGCGGCAAAAATTGGGCAAATGTTACGCCGCCGGAATTGAAAAGCTGGATGAAAGTTTCATTGATTGACAGCGGCAGATTTGACGCTGAAACGGCTTACGCGGCGATCAATACTTTTCGGCTCGACGATTTGCGACCGCATATTTTACGGACGCACGACAGCGGCAGAACTTGGAAGGAAATTGTTAAAGGTTTGCCCGACGGCACGATTGTCAACGCCGTGCGCGAAGATTCGGTTCGCAAAGGTTTATTGTATTGCGGAACGGAACAAGCCGTTTATTTTTCGACCGACGACGGCGAAAATTGGCAGCCGCTTCGTTTGAATATGCCCGCGACTTCGATTCGTGATCTGGTCGTTCACAACGACGATTTAGTTGTCGGCACACACGGACGTTCGTTCTGGATTTTGGACGATATTACGCCGCTTCGACAAATAAATGATTCCGTCAAAAATGCCGAAGCCTTTCTGTTTGCGCCGCAAACTGCGATTCGCGTCAAACGCAGCGTTCACACTGACACGCCGTTTCCGCCTGAAGAACCGATGGGACAAAATCCGCCCGACGGCGCGATCGTCAATTATTATTTGAAATCAAAATCAACGTCGCCCGTCGTTCTGGAAATTTTCGATGCACAAAACAAACTCGTCCGCCGTTACGCTTCCGATGACAAGCCTTTGCCCGTTGACGAAAACAAACTGCGTTTCCCGACGCACTGGATTCGTCCGCCGCAGATTTTGCCGAACGAATCGGGAATGCAAAGATTCGTTTGGGATTTGCAATACCCGAATCCGCCTGCCGAGGATTACGAACTGCCGATTTCCGCAGTCGAACACGACACGCCTTTTGTTCCGCAAGGTCCGGCGGTTTTGCCCGAAAATTATATTGTTAAATTAACTGTAAACGGCAAAACTTACACGCAGAATTTAACGGTCAAAATTGATCCGCGCGTAACGACTCCGATGATCGGTTTGCAACAGCAATTCGCGCTTTCGATGCAGGTTTATAAAGGAATCAAACAAACTGCCGCGATGCTCGAAGAAGCACGGAATTTACTCGAAAAAGCGAAAGCAGCAAACGATAAAAATCTCGAAAATGATTTGAATCAATTATTAAACGGCAAAGGCGGAAACGCGTCCGTGCCTGTTTCGGACTTCGCTTTGAACCGTTTGAACGCGGCATTTTTATCAATGCTCGATTTGCTGCAGGATGCCGATGTCGCGCCGAGTTCGCAAGCGGTTTCCGCCGCCAAAGACTTGCAGACCGCTTTACAAAACACGGTCAAAAATTGGGAAGAAATGAAAGCTAAAACGGCAAACGTCCGCTAAGATTAAATCAGACGAACCGAACGGCAAACTAAAATCTGCCGTTCGGTTCTCTTCACATCGAACAGTTGGACGCGTCCTTCACAATCGTCCAATTCGTCAATGAATAGACGTTTTTCAGATTTTTATAAACGACTGCATTTACAAATTGATGAAAGCTCTTTTTGCCTGATTTTTTGACTGAAACTTCCATACAAACTTTGTAATTGACACCTGCAACAACCTGAGTTTTTACCTGACTGATTGAAATCAATTTGATAACGGCTTTCTGAGTTTTGCCGCGTTTTTTAACAGCGAAATTTGCCGCTTCGACAACTTTCTTATCGGAAACGGAAACATTGCCGTAACCTCCGACGATTTGCGGTGTCTGCGCGAAACTTGTCGCCGAACAGCCCGAAATTATCAAGAGACACGCGCATAAAACATAAACTTTTAAATTGCTCTTCATTTAAAACCCCTTTTTCAGATTAAATTTACTACGTTAGTTTAGCAGGAAAAAAAGATTGCCGACGGCTTTGCCGCTTACATTTCTGATAAGTTTTATTACCAAATTCAAACGTAAAACTTTGCTTTGATTATTTTGAAAATTCGTCAATGAAAACTATAACTCTTTTTGCGCGAGTTTGCTCCAGCGTTTTAGTTCGCGGCGGCGGTAATTCGGCGAACTTTTTGCGGATTCGACGGCTCGCTCGAACATTTCACGCGCTTTTTCGGTTTCGTTCTGCGTTTTGTAAACTTTGCCGAGATAATATAAACCTTCCGAATCTACGGGACGGCGTTCGACGAATTTTTCAAGTGCTTCGCGCGATTCGTCGAGCATATTTGCTTCGAGATAGGTCGCGCCGATCTCGCGCCAGATTTCACTTAAAGAGTGTTTGTCGTTTTGTCCGAGAACGGTCGAAAAATAATTTAAGGCTTCCTGCAATTCGCCTTTGCGACGCGCGATTTTGCCGAGTTCATAATTCGCATCAATTTCCTGCGCGTCAACTTTAAATGCTTTTGTAAAATGTTCGAGAGCTTTTGTTTCCTGTCTTCTTTGCAAGTAGATCAAACCGAGTTGGACGTGCGCGTCGGCATCATTCGGGTTGACGGTCGCGTTATGCAGAAAGCGTTTGAAATTTTGTTTTTGGCGAAAAGCGTTTCCCGCGCCGCTGACTTCGCCCGAAATCGCGCCGCCGAAATACATATAAGCGTAAATCAGCAAAAACGGCGAAAAAAGCCACGGCGAAACGGATTTGAAAACATACATTCCCGCGCTCAGAGCGAGCCACGCAATACAGACAGTTAAAATCGCCGTCGCGTAATTTGCGCCGAAAACCGTTCTGACGGCAAAGATCATAAACGCGCCGAATAAAAGACTGCTCAAAATCCAGAACGCGAACAAAATCTGCGGCGAAATTTCCGCCGAATTTAATACAATTCCGATAATTGAAAACGGCAGATGCGCCGCCGCCCAAGCCATCAGAGAGCAAACGGCAAGCGCACCGTAATCGCGCCGAATAATTAAACCGAAATTTCCGATTCCGCCGAAAATGCACATCAGAAAAATTACGAACGGAACGTAAAAAACGGAAAGCGACAACAACGGGCGGTAAAATTCGTTCTGCCCGAAGGAAAAAAATTTAAAAAAATAGTCGCCGATGACAGGAATCGTATATCTTTCGTTCAAGGCATTTTGAAAATTGCGCTCGGCTTTTCGATACGCGTCCCGGTTTTCCGGCGCATCTTCATCCGGCACACCGGAATTCGGATTGTAAAATTCGTAAAATGACGGATTCGAATAGACGAATTGCAGCTTCGCGTTGATTGTCCAGTAAAATGAAATCGAGACGAGCAAAACCGAAAAAGCGGCAATCAGCCAATTGCCTTTGTCCAAAATCTCGCTCATCGTCAAAGCCGGACGTAAATAAATTTGAAAAAGAAATTTTATGTTTTCCATATTTTGTAATTTAAAGCAAATTTTTTAGAGAAATTAACCGGTTATAACCCGGATTTTGAAGAGACTGATTTAACCAATAATCGCCCTCACAATACTTTAATAAACAGTTAATATAATTAAAATAAAAAACCGTTAAAAACTTCTTGCACAAAAAAAAGTCTCGTGGCATAATCAGCAATACTTAAAACGATACCAAATAATTCAGCTTTTTTTCTACATATTTTCGTTCTATAAAATAAGAAATAAAAATGTTGAAGAATTAGTCCAAATTTTATTATTTAGAGAGGAGAAACCATGAATAATTCCGAGAGACTGACTGCACGGAAAGAGGGGCTGGTAGTTCAAGAACTATCTGACGAAGTGCTGGTCTATGATCTTAATACTAATAAAGCGCACTGTCTTAACCAAACAGCGGCTTCTGTTTGGAAAGCCTGTGACGGTAAAAATTCCATTGTTGAAGTAATTGAAATTATGGAAAAACAAACCGGGCAGAAAATTTCCGAAGATTTGATTTGGCTGGCAATAGACCAGTTAAATGAAAAAAATCTGCTTGAAGAAGAAGTTTCCAGAAAATTTGCCGGACAAAATCGGCGTGAAGTTTTGAAAAAGATCGGTTTGGCTTCGGTCATCGCGTTGCCGATTATCGCTTCGATTACTGCTCCGACAGCCGCTCTCGCAGTCGCTTGTTCGGGAACTGTAACGAACTGCACCGGATGCAATGACAATACAAATTGTACCGCTCCCGGCATTCCGGCAGGTAGATGTTGCGCTCAAACCTGTACAAATTTTGCCGTCTGCCCGTAGTATTTATACCAGACTATTTCATCTCCTAGAAGCCGTTTATGTAAACGGCTTTTTTGTTGTAAAATTTTCACGTTATTTTATATATTCCAAACTTTATATCGTTAAAATTTTCTGATTCGTAAATTATAAAAATCTTTAGAGAAGTTTATAATATAGCAGAGAAAAAAATCTTAAATTATTATGAAATCAGCCAAGACAGAAAGACAAACGCGCATCGAAACCGATTCGATGGGAAAAATCGCCGTCGAATCGGATAAATACTGGGGCGCACAGACCGAACGCAGTCTGCATCATTTCAACATCGGTTTCGACACGATGCCGCGCGAAATGATCCGCGCGCTCGGTATTTTGAAAAAAGCCGCCGCAGTTATAAATCATCAGTTAAAACCGGACAAAATGACGCTCGATAAAACCGATCTGATCGTCCGCGCCGCCAACGAAGTGATTGACGGCAAACTCGACGCACATTTTCCGCTGCGAGTCTGGCAGACAGGTTCGGGAACGCAGACGAATATGAATGCCAACGAAGTCATCTCGAATCGAGCCATCGAAATCGCGGGCGGCGAAATGGGAAGTAAAACTCCGGTGCATCCGAACGACGATGTAAATATGTCGCAATCGTCAAACGACACTTTCCCGACCGCGATGTATATCGCCGCCGTCGAAACATTAAATAATTTGATTCCGACCGTTCAAACCGTTTACGACGCGATTGACGCGAAAGCTCAGGAATTTGCCGATGTCGTAAAAATCGGACGAACGCATTTACAGGACGCGACACCGATCACTGTCGGACAGGAATTCAGCGGTTGGGCTTCGCTGATCGAAAGAGATATTGAAAGATTGAAAACGGTTCTCGACGGACTTTTCGATCTCGCCATCGGCGGAACTGCCGTCGGCACAGGTCTCAACGCGCATCCCGATTTTGCGGAACGCGCCGCCAAACAAATTGCCGATTTAACAGGTTTGCCGTTTCGCTCTCATCCGAATAAGTTTGCCGCTTTGAGCGCACACGACGAAATCGTTTTTGCTTCGGGCGCATTGAAAACTCTGGCTTGCTCTTTGATGAAAATCGCCAACGACGTTCGCTGGCTCGCATCCGGTCCGCGCTGCGGAATCAGCGAACTCGTGATTCCCGAAAACGAACCGGGAAGTTCGATTATGCCGGGAAAAGTTAATCCGACGCAGAGCGAAGCGATGACGATGGTTGCCGCGCAGGTTTTGGGAAACGACGCGGCAATCGGTTTTGCCGGTTCGCAGGGCAATTTTGAACTCAATGTTTTCAAACCCGTGATGATTCACAATTTCCTGCATTCGGTCAGGCTTTTGAATGATGCGTCCAAAGGTTTCGTCGAATTCTGCGTGTCGGGAATCGAACTTAATCGTCCGCAGATTGATAAATACTTGAATAATTCGCTGATGCTCGTCACCGCTTTAAATCAGCATATCGGCTACGACAACGCCGCTAAAATTGCCAAAAACGGACATAAAAAAGGCATTAGCCTGAAAGAATCGGCAATTGAATTGAAACTTTTAACGGCAGAACAATTTGACGAATGGGTAATTCCGGTTGATATGACTCATCCTTAAATATCACGTTATTAAAAAAACAGCGCACTTAAAAATTTCATTTTAAGTGCGCTGTTTTTTCTCACAACAATTTGATCTGAAATCCCGAAATTTAACCACCGATCAAAACCGTGGGACATCCCATTGCAATTTGATTCGGCGGTCCGACGGCTTCGAGAATCGTATCGCCCATTCGCGCCGCGCCCAGATTGTTGATAAAAACGGTTGCCGAAGGCGTAATAACAACGCCCGGACCGTGCGGCGGAATCGGCAGAGGTGTTACGCAGGCGTGAATGTCCGCGCCGCCTGCCGCGCCTGAAATCATACTTCCCATCGAAGTTGCGGCGGCGGCTTTGGTCGTTTCTTCGGCAGTTTTGGCGACAGGCGCACCCGGAGTTCCGGCAGCGGCTAAAGTTGCGGCTTCTGCGACTTGAATTGCCGTGTCGGAAATAGTTTTTGCCGCCTGAAGCGCGGCGGCAACTGCCGGCGAAACCCCGCGCCACGCCGGAAGAAATCCGATTAAAACATTCGGGCTGCCGGGTCCCGGACTTAAAACAGGCGGCAGCGGATGAATCACCGGATCGGTCGGTCTGGCGGCTGGTGGCATTATCTTTTTCTCCTTCTCGATGTATCTATCAAACTATTTTCAAGCAGTTTCAGGTAAAACGCTCGGAATTTCTTCCTCGACTTTTAATGCTTCGCAATCGGCGACTCGTCCGGTTACGGGAAAATCCTTGTCTTTATCATTGTCGTTATAAAATTTGTCGAGATTGTCTTTTTCCTTGTCGGCGGCATCGCGTTCGGCTTGACGTTTTTTGCCTTCTTCGGTTTCGGTATCCGGCGCGTCTTTGACTTTTTCGGCTTGGTCTTTTATATCTTGTAAATCCTTATCGCCCTGACTCGTTCCGACGGAAACATTGCTCGCTTTATCCTTGAGTTTTTCGGCTTCTTCTTTAGTCTGTTCGCCGCGCCTTTTGTATTCTTGTCCTTTATCAACTACATCTTTGGCTTTGTTGATCGGTTCGTTAATGGCTTTGAGCGCACTTTTGAGCGGCGGAGAAATTTCGCCCATTACTTCTTCGGCGACCAGATTCCAGATCGGGAAAAAAGTATTGCGAAACATCATCGCCGTCAGCCACGGAAGTCTGCCCAGAAAAACTTCCATCGTCAGAGCTTTTTCGTCAGCGGCTTTTTTGCGAGATTTTTCAAGTTGTCCGGCAAGATCGCCGATGCAGATTTGCAAAACCGGTTCGACGTATTTGCCGAGCCGTTCGTCTAATTGTTTGGAAAGCGTCTGCTGAACGCTCAGCGATTTTCCGCCGAACGGAACATTGACACCAAAATCTTCGCCGCCCGTCAGCATTCCAAAAATCAGTTTACTGAAAACTTTGGAAATCCGTTCGGTCAGATAATGCCGTCCGCCTTGCAGTAACAATTGCGAATTGATTTCCGCTGACGCGTCTTTCGCCATCAAACGCGCAAAAACGTCTTCGAGCAGACTGATATTTCCGTCCATTATTTCCTTGATGACGGTTTTCATAAAACCCGGCACGCCGCCGATGTCGGAAAGCGTCGCGTCCAAACCTTTGATAATGCAAGCCGCCGCGCCCGGAACGGCATCCGGCGTAGTGTTGCCGTCGCCGCCTTTCAAAGCGGAAAATGCCTGTATCAATGCGCCGCTTCCCGGAGTTTGTTTGGGCGAACCGCTTGCGCCTGTAAAATCGTAAATCGTGTCGCGCACGTCTTCGACCTTGCTTTTGGCATCTTTGTAAGCGTCGCTGTCTTTGGCTTTATCAATCAGATCGTCCGTGCTAACGCCGGAACTACTGCCGCTGTTCTTATTTTCCTGTTTATCTTCCTCGTCTTTACTTTCCGGCTTTTTAAACCAAACGGGGAAAACCGGAACGTGATCGTTGTATTTTCCTTTGATCGCTTCAATCGTCAGTTGATGAATTGCCGATTCGATTTGTTTCTCGTGATTTTTTCTCAATTCCAGATAAGAGGCGAGATACAAATCGAGAAATTTAAAGGCGATGCGCTGGACGACACCGATGATTTTCCCGACACCGGGAATATTCGCCGCCGCGCTGCCGACCGCATCGCTGATCGCGCCGATGCCTTCGCTTTTCGGCGGTTTCAGATAAAATGCGTCGAGCGAATCGCAAAAAGCGAGATAATCGCCGCGAATCGTGTGAAGTTGTTTGCCGCACTCGTGCGTATCTTTATATTCGATCTGTCCTTTGTTAATTTTTCCGGTTTCGGTTTTTATCTTAGTCAAAAACGAATCGAGTTGCGCCGGATCGGGTTTCGGAGTCGAATTTCCGCCGCCTAAAAGGTTGCCAGCCATTGCGCCGAGTTCTTCGACCGCGCCGCGTTGTTTGGTCGTGTCCTGCACGGCGACTTTGGTTGACGAAACAAATCCGAAAAGCAAAATCGCTTCGCGTTCGAGCGCGTCACGAAACATAATACCGTGACCTTCGAGCGGCGGTTTGGCATCGTCGGGTTTCAGATTATTATGCGGAAATGCTTTTCCGGCATCGGCGTGAACTTGTCCGACGTGAATAAATTCGGTCGGAATTCCGAAATCGAACGTCACGGGTTTACCTTGTCCGCCCGGCGCAGGTGCGGCTTTATTTCCCTGATTGGCATCGTTGGCGGTCAGGGTTTCATCTTTGACAAATTCCGCCTTGCCGGACGAAGTTCCGGTTTTCTGTCCGCCCGTTGCCGAATCTAAAAGTCCGCTCGCTTTACCCGCATATTCGTCAACTTTTGAACTTACATTATTTAGTGCGTCCATCTTTAATGATTAAATTACTATTTTGATAATTCCTGTATTTTAGATTTGGTTGCGCCGTCAAGTTCGCCGCTTTCTTCCAATTTGTTGTCCGCCTGAAATTTTTTCAATGCCTCTTTAGTTTCATCGTCGAGTTCGCCGCTTTCCGAACAATTGTGACCGAGATTATTCAATCGCTGCTGAACGCCGATAATTTCGTCTATCGGGTCGAGATAACCGATATTGAGCGGATATTCTTCTTTGCCGTCACGCAGGATCAATCTGCCGGTTTGTGCTTCGCCCGGAATAAAATGCTCGATTTTTCCGTCGCCGTCGGTCGTGCCGTTGATCTGTGTGCCTTCGATTTCAATGATATATTTTTCATTTGCTCGCGGTTTGCCAAGTTTTAATAATTGCAGTTTGATCTTGCACGGCTCGCCCTTGCGTTTAAAAGTATGTTCGGCATCGGTCGGCTTCGAGACTTCTTTAGTTTGTAATTCGGGAATAAAAATGTCATCGTCCGCCAACAAAATGCTCGGGTCTTTACGCTTTTCGCGTAAACCTGCATTTTGCCCGTGTTCCCAGATCGTGCGCCAGAAAAATCCGTTTTTCTTCGCTAAACTCGGCACACTCTCGCCTGTTCCGACTTTTTGCACTGGCATAATTTTTTAACCTAAATCAAAACCGCGAAAATTACAAAATTTATTTACGCTTTTGATTTTACGCTTCCTCCCATGCTTCTTTGTCTAATTCCGGGAAAGTAACTTTACAATTTCCGGGATCAATTCCTGTAACTTCCGCCTCGCCTTTTTCGTCTAAACTGCCCGAAGCCACGCTGCCGTCGGGAAGCATAATTGTATAACGCTCGCCCGGAACGGCTTTGCCCGCTTCATCTATCAGTTTGATCTTGATAAACGATTTCTTTTCCTGTTTCTCATCGCTGCTGCTGCCACTTCCGTCGCCCGAAGAAGGTTTAAATGTGCGCTCTTTTCGGGCGGCGGATTGTTTTTCGAGTTTGATCTTCGAACCCGGTTTGTCGTCGTCGGCAATGTCGGCAATTGCCGCCGTCAAAGGTGCGACCAACGCGCCGGCAGATGCGCTGAGTGCCGCGCCGCCGCTGTTTATCATTACCATCGTGCCTTGAATCTGCACACCGCCGGGATTGATCGTGACGAAATTTCCGCCGACCTTGAGCGTGATTCCGGCGGCGGCTTCGATAACGACGGTCGCGCCGGCTTTTAAGTAAATCGTCCCGCTCGTTTCCTCACTGTGATTTGCGCCGAATTTTTCGGCAACCGCGCCGCCGACTTTTACGGAAAGCGAACCGCCGATTTCGGTCGCGTCTTTACCTTCTACTTTCAAATGTAAGTCACGCTTGATCTGTTCGACCTGATCGCGTTCGATCAGACGCTGTTCATCGCGCTCGATCTTCTCGCGGCGGTCACGTTTGACGTTAAAATGGTGATCGTTGCCGACCCATTCGCGCGCGTCGTTTTTAATGCGAAAGTCCAAATCTTTTTCGCCGTGAATAAAAATCTGTTCTTCGCCTTTTTTATCTTCAAAACGAATTTCGTTAAAACCGTCGCCGCCGACCGATGAATCGGATTTGATCGTCATTTTGGTTTTTTCGGCGGGCAGATCATACGGCGGCATCGCTTCGGCGTTATAGACGCAGCCGACGATGATCGGTCGGTCGGGATCGCCTTCGAGAAAATCAACGATAACTTCCATACCGATTCGCGGAATAAACATCATTCCCCAACGCTTGCCCGCCCAACTTTGCGCCACGCGCAACCAGCACGAGCTTCCGGCATCATTTTGACCTTCACGATCCCAATGAAACTGAACTTTGACGCGCCCGTATTTGTCCGTAAAAATTTCTTCGCCCGATTGTCCGACGACGTATGCGGTTTGTGTTCCCTGCACGATAGGTTTCGGAGTTTTGCGAAGCGGTCGAAAAGGTGCTTTTTTCGGACTGTCCGCATACGGAATGCAAGATATATTTAGCGAATACGGATTTGTCACCGGCTCACCTGAAATATACGAAGGATTTTGAGACGCTTCCGTATGAACATCTGCAAGAACGTGAAAGGCGTTGTTTTCGCCGACCGGATGATCGGTCAATTCAAAACGATAACCCGCAATTAACGTGCAGCAATCCGAACTCGACTCGATATTTTTGTATGCGACATCTATTTCCTGCTGACGGATTTCCGCGACGCGCTGGCGGTCGTCAAAAACCTTTTGGAGTTTTCCAGCCTGATCGCCGCCCGATGCGTCAACACCGTCGAAACGCTTGGCGTATTCGCCCGGATAATCGTAATGTTCCAGATCTTGATTTCCGCCGATATTAAAACGGCTCGATTGTTCAGCATTCAAACTACTCGAAGGATATTCGAAATTATGATCCCAAAGCGTAAACATTCCTGTCCGCAAACGATGAACGACGCGCCAAGTTATAATCGAAGGAATCCAGTTTTCCTCATCTCCGACGACCAGCGCGAACGGCAGTTTCGACTGCACCGGACATTCCCGATGCGACTGCGGCGTATTACCGACGATCATCCGGTGCGAGCCGTCTTTATGTTCAAAATAATAGTAAATGCCTTCTTCTTCCATCAGGCGCGATGCGAAATCGAAATCCGATTCGCGGTATTGAACGCAGTAGTTTCGCGGCTCGAAAGTTCCCTGAATTTCGTAATCCACTTCAAAACCTTCAAAAACCTTTTTGATAATGTCCGGGACGGAAATATTCTGAAAAATCCGGCTTTGAATATTTTGAGTCAAAAGCCAGAGACGCGGAACTAAAACGGCGCGGTAATGCGTAAATCTGTCGTCACGATTTCCCTGCTCGAAACGGACGCAAATGCCGTTAAAAAATCGGCTCGTTTTATCTTCCTGATTGACGATGACCGTCATTTGCTGACCGAGAATTTTAGAAGTGTCGGCGACCAGCGGCTCGCTGCCTTCGCTTTCGTGATCGTGAAGAATTTCCAGATCAATCTGAAAAAGTTTATTCAAACCTTCGTCGGCGCGAAGCTGCTCGACCAGTAAAACGTCCTGATCGAGCGGTGTTTTTAGCTTTAAAAGCCTATCTTCCTGCGTTGTTGCCATATTTGTTGTTTCGACGCAAATCAAATCGCAAAGTCAGACACGGACAATATGATTTTTTGCGCGAAATGTTTCGTGTTGATCTCGAACGCCGCCAAACCTTTCCTTTAATTTTTCCGTGTTTTAAACTTACTCGCGCTTGCTCTTTGAAATTGAAATCAGCGAATCAATTTACTTTATATTATTTCGCATTATAGTTCTGATTTTCCAGAATTAACCGTCTGCCGTGTAAACCGAAGTTGCGTTTAGATGACTATAAGTTGAACTCGCCATAATCTCTGTTGTCAATGATTGCAAAGCCGCAGCAGCCGGCGTTCCGCCTTGTAAAATTACGTTGCCGATGTCTCTTGCCGCCAGATAAATCGGATTCGGTGTTCTGCTTCTGCTCAAACCGACGCGGCGATAAAAAATTGCCTGCGCGATATATGCGACCGCTTCATTATGAACGGCGGTCGGTTGAAGACTGCTTTTGTCAATCCAGGCGTGAACGGCTTCGTGGACAACCAAACCTTTCCAAACTCTCGAACCGACCGGATCGGGACCGACTTCCATCGTATTCGTATCGGGATGATAGAGAGCCGCCGCGCCATTTGTAAATGCCGGACTCGTCGTCACGAATCGAGACGGTGACAATCCGCTCATATCCTGCGCGACCTGCGGAAAAATCGTGCCGCTGATAGCTATACCGAGAGCCGTAAAATTTATTCTCGAAGCCTCTCGACTATTTAAAACGTCTATTACCTTTGATGTTACTGACATAAAAATCCCTCACTTTAGTTTTTCAGCGATTTCCCGAACTTTTAAGTCAATAGAAATCCGCTGTTGATTTTGCCCCTTATGTTGACTGACGAATTTTATGACGAAAACACTTAATTAAATTTGCTGCTTTTTATTTGAATTGAAATCAATAGTTGTAAAATCATAAAAATAATTGTCTGCAAAACTAACTTAAAATAAATCGAAGGTAAGTATTTCCTTTTTTTACGGATATTCTGTTTTACGGACAAGTGTTTTTATGATTTCGATCAAAAAACGGTTTATTTACATTATTTCATAAGCGAAATGTTCATCATTGCCGACCGTAACGTGAACTTTTGAAATTCCTTCGCCGCTCGCCATTCTCGACAAAACTTCGCCGCTCATTTCCGGCAAAAGCGAACTCGTCAAAATGTTATAGACATTGCGCGCACCCGAATCAACATCGGTGCATCGCCGCGCAACAGTTTCGATAACGGCATCGTCGTATGAAAATTCCGCCTTGTGATTTTCGTAGATGCGATTTTTGATTTTGCCCAATTGCAATTTGATGATGAGCCGCAAAATATCGTCGGAAATCGGATAATAAGGCACGACGAACATTCTGCCGAGAAGTGCGGGTTTGAACGCTTTGACGAGTTCGGGACGGACGGCTTCGACCAAACCTTCGGCTTCGGGTTTCGTGTCGGGATCGGCGCAGAGTTTCATAATCGTATCCGTGCCGACGTTTGAAGTTAAGAGAATAATGCAGTTTTTAAAATCAATCTCGCGTCCTTCGCCGTCTTCCAAAACGCCTTTGTCGAAAACCTGAAAAAATAATTCCATCACGTCCGGGTGCGCTTTTTCGACTTCATCGAGCAGCACGACCGAATACGGTTTGCGGCGAACGGCTTCGGTCAAAACGCCGCCTTCGCCGTAGCCGACATATCCGGGCGGCGAGCCTTTCAAACTCGAAACCGTGTGCGCTTCCTGATATTCGCTCATATTGATCGAGATCAGATTACGTTCGCCGCCGTAAAGCGTATCGGCGAGCGCGAGCGCGGTTTCGGTTTTTCCGACACCGGAAGTTCCGACGAGCATAAACACGCCTATCGGACGTTTCGGATCGGTCAAACCGGCGCGTGAAGTTCTGATTCTCTGCGCGATTGATTCGAGCGCGTGATTTTGTCCGAGAACTCTTTCCGCCAGTTTTTCCGACAAATTCAAAACCGCGTTAATCTCGTCGGCGACCATTTTACCAATCGGAATGCCCGTCCAGCCGGAAATAATTTCAGCAACCGATTGCCCGTTGACGACCGGCTGCATCAATGGATTTTCGCCCTGAACCGAATGCAGTTCATCGGTCAGACGTTTTAGTTCGGATTTCAAAAATTCCGTGTCTTCACTTTCGGAGTTTTGAATTTTGATTTCTGAATTTTGTGTTTCATCAGATTGTTGCTGATTTTCCGTTGATTCAGTATTTTCAGATTCAGTTTCCTGACTGCTCACTGCTGACTGCTCACCGCTCACCGTGTTTTCCAGTTTCGTGCGAATCGTCCGAATCTTTTCGACCAAATCTTTTTCCTTCGTCCATTGATCGTTTAGTTCGGCGAGTTCGGCTTCGGTTACGATGCGTTTTGCTTTTAATTCTGCAAGGCGTTCGTCGTGAGTTGCGCCCGTTACCTGTTCGCGTTCGAGCGCGTTAATTTCCGAAGTCAGATTTTGAATCCGGCGTTTTGCGTCTTCGACCGGCGCGGGTGTTGCGCCTTGTCCGATGGCGACTTTCGCGCAAGCCGTGTCTAAAACGGAAACGGATTTGTCAGGCAATTGCCGTCCGGCGATGTAGCGATGCGAGAGCTTGACGCATTCGACAATCGCTTCGTCCAAAATCCGCACGTTGTGATGCGCTTCCATTTTATCGGAAATTCCGCGCATCATCGCAATCGCTTTGTCTTCGGTCGGTTCGTCAACCTTGACGACTTGAAAACGCCGCGCAAGTGCCGCGTCTTTTTCAAAATATTTTTTATATTCCGCCCACGTCGTCGCCGCAATCGTGCGAAGTTCGCCGCGTGCGAGTGCAGGTTTTAAAAGATTCGCCGCGTCGTTTTGTCCCGCCGCGCCGCCTGCGCCGATCATCGTGTGCGCTTCGTCAATAAATAAAATTATCGGCTGCGGCGAAGATTTTACTTCGTCAATGACTGATTTCAGACGATTTTCAAATTCGCCTTTGACACCTGCGCCGGCTTGCAAAAGTCCTAAATCCAACGTCCGAACGGCGACATTTTTGAGTGGTTCGGGAACGTCGCCTTCGGCGATTCTGACGGCAAAACCTTCGACGACCGCCGTTTTTCCGACTCCGGCTTCGCCCGTCAAGATCGGATTGTTTTGACGACGGCGCGTTAAAATATCAACGAGCTGCCGAATCTCGAAATCACGTCCCAAGATCGGATCAATTTTCCCGGCGCGCGCTTTTGCCGTCAAATCTTCCGTGTATTGATCGAGTGCTTTTGTTTTTCCCGGAACGCCGCTCGCAATTTGTTCCGCGCTTTCCACGCCCGACGTTTCGCCCAAAGCTACCGCATCACGCTCTTCGCTCGAATCAGCCGTAATTTCGGGCAATTTTTTCTGTAAAGACTCGACCGAAATATGATTAAATTCGCGCGAAATATCACGCGCCATTCTTCCAAGCGTTTCATTGGTTAGCAAAGCCAAAACGAGATGACCGGAACGCACCCGCGCCGCGCCGAAATCAACCGACGCAAGCAGCCACGCGTCCCGAATCCAACCCGGAATTCTTTCGCTCAAAGCCGGTGTGCGCGTATTTCCTGTCTTCAAACTACCGAGCGCGGTTTGCACGTCTTTTGAAAGACGATCTATATTGACTTCATAATGATTGCAGATTTTATGCAGATCGGTGTCGTTTTGTTCGAGAAGTTTGGCGAGCAGATGCTCTATCTCGACATCGTAATTTGTTCTCGACAAACAAAGTCCCGCCGCATCTTCGAGCGCACCGCGACAAGTATCGTTAAGTCTGCCGATCAAAGATTTTAAGTTGACATTCATAAGTTTCGCTCCAAGTTTTTTTGCCAAAGAAAATGCAGATTTTTATAGAAATTTTCGAGATTGATTTAGCCCGTATTGTATGACCGAAAGCACTTTTATTTCAAACGATAAACGGAAAAATATCAGGTTTAATATATTCCTGACATTTCATTTTTTTTCTTAATCTTGATTTTCCAGACATTGAATAAATTTTAGACAAAAAAAGACGGCTGTAACTTCGGTTTATTGCCGAAGTTACAGCCGATCTTTTGATAATAGTTAAGCAAGCGATGGAAAATAGGTTGCTTAACGCACGATTTATCTTTTTAATTAATCTTAAAAACTAATTTTCTTAGTTATTTGCCGCGTCTGATTTCGTGCAGACTTCGGCAAATGTATTAACGAGTTCTTGCGCGATCATCGCCGGATGACGACCTTCGAGGTCTTTGCGTTCATACATTTTGACAAGTTCGCCGTTTTTCAAAAAACCGATTGCCGGCGATGACGGACGATAACCCGTAAAATAATCACGCGCGACATCGGTTGCGTCAATGTCTGCACCCGCAAAAACGGTGATCGCTTTGTCGGGTTTGGCTTCGGAATTTTGCAAAGCCATCGCAATTCCCGGACGAACGCCGCCCGCCGCGCAGCCGCAAACCGAATTGACGATAACCATTACAGTTCCGTCCGTATTTTCAACCGCCGACTTTACCGCTTCCGGCGTTTTCGTTTCTTCGATTCCGATCTGCGCGAGTTCCTGACGCATTCCGTGAATCATAATTTCTGAATATGGCATAATTTCTCCTAAATAAAAAGTTTCTTAAAAGTTTGATGTTTAAGGTTTGAAGTTTAGTATTTTGAAACTCGACCTTTTTTTCAAGTATTAGGTTTTAAGTCGTTTTCGTCAAGTTTGAAAAACACACTCGGAATTCAAAATTCAAAATTCAAAACTGTATCAAGGCTTGATTTTCACACTTGTTCCAATTTGAATCGCGTCGAAGATTTCTTTCATTTCCGCGTCTTCGAGCGCGACACAACCCCAAGTCCAATCGCTCGAACTGCCGTTGCCGTGAATATATATTTCGCCGCCGAGTTTCGTGTTTTGCAGCGGAGTTTTTTTGTTTTTGATTGCTTCGACAATTTGATCGCGTTGTTTTTTTGAAATCAGTTTGTCGAGCAAACCTCTTTCCGCATCATCGTTTGACGGATAACTGATGCCGAGCGAGAGATAAAATTTGCTCTTATCGTTTTTCGTAAAAATATAAAAATCGCCTTCGGGAGTTTTTCCGTCGCCTTGTTTTTCCTTGTCGCCGACGGGCGCGAAACCGAGTCCGATTTGATAGGTTTTAATTAATTTTTCGCCGTCGAAAACTTCGAGTTTTCTGTCAGCTTTTTTTACAACGATGTGCGGATTTTCCAACTTTGGCAACGGATTGTCCGGCGGATTATTTTTTAAGGTTTTCACATCGGAAACTTCCTTTTCATTTTCGACCGCAGAGATTTTTTCGACATCGTTTTTCGTAGAGACAAAACCGAGTATCGTCAAGAAACAAATTAAACCGACTACAATCAAAAACGCTTTCATAGACACCTTCTAATCTTTATCTTTTTCAATCATCAGGCGGCGCGGATCGTCGCCGTCGCCTTCGATTGTAACTCTGAAAACGCTTTTGGGGAACGAAAAACTTTTCAGTTTCTCCGACCATTCGCAGATGACTACCGAATTTTCGTCTTCAAAAATTTCGTTCAGACCGACCGCCGAAGCAACATCGGAATTTTCGTCCAAACGCCAAAAATCAATGTGATAAATATTAAACTTCTCGGTTTTATAAAGATTGACGAGCGTAAAAGACGGCGATGTAACTTCATCAATATCATAATCAAGCGCGTATAAAATGCCTTTTGTAAAAAGAGTTTTGCCTGCGCCGAGATCGCCGAAAAGCAAAACCGTATCGCCGCCCGAAAGTTTATTGCCGAGTGTTTTGCCGAGTTCAAAAGTTTCTGCGGGCGAACGGCTGATAAATTCTCTCGCATCAATTTTCTGCATAATGTTTTGAAAATATTCAAGCCGCAGATTTTCGCAAATAATGCGGATGATAATTTGCTAATTTCAATTTATTAAAATTGATTGCGGCTTTTTAAAAAATTATCTTCGTTCATCCGCGTTTATCTACGGTTAATTTTTTTCTTAATCTTCGCCCAATTCTTCCATCAGCGAGGCGAGTTTTTTCAAACGATACGCCGTCCACAAGAGCGCGATGCCGCCGATGACAGCCAAGATTCCGGCAATCCAGACGTATGCAAGCGCGGCGGCAACCGGAAAAATAAAGAGCGTCAAACCGAAAAACAAATTAAAAATTCCGAGCAGAAGATTTCCCCAAGCCCAATCTTTTCCGACATTTTTTCTGACGGTCGAACCTTCGATGATCTGCAAAATCCCGTATAAAACCGACGCACCGGCGAAAATATAAATCCAGAAAACGGTCGTCACTTCATACGCGACATACGGATAAGCGAGCATAAAAATTCCGGCGAAAAGCGATACGAGTCCTGAAAGAAAACCCCAAACGCGCGAGCCTTTGTATTCTCCGGCAGTCGCGCTGACGATTGTAAACGCGCCGCTCAAGAGCCAGTAAAACGCCAGAATTTGTATAAATGTAAACAAGGTTTCCGTCGGATTAAACACAAAAAATATTCCCAAAACTAGAAGCAAAAATGCCTGAATCAGCACAATCCACCAGTGCCGCGCCGCTTTTTTTACCTGCTTGATCTTATTCATTATTTATTTTTTTATCTCCGAATTATTTTCCAAACTGTGAAAGGCTTTAACCAAAGATTTTCTCACATCGCTTGCCAGCATCGAACGCCGACCGAATTTTTTCGCCGCGATGTCGCCCGCCAAACCGGAAATATAAACCGCCGCGACGACCGTTTCAAAAATATCAATTTTCAACTGCACGGCTTGCGCGACAAAACCCGTAATAATTCCCGTCAGCGTATCGCCGTTTCCGGCTTTTCCCAAACCCGAATTTCCCGTCGGATTGATGACGACCATTCCGTCCGGTGCGCCGATCAAAGTTCGTTCGCCTTTCAAAACTAAAATCACTTTATATTTTTCGGCAAAATCGCGCACGGCTTTAACGCGATCTTTTAACACTTCTTTGTCTTTCGTCCCGAGCAGACGCAAAAACTCGCCTTCGTGCGGCGTTAAAATCAGAGGAAATTCTTTCGAGCCTTGAAAATCAAACGGCGCGAGCGCGTTCAAACCGTCGGCATCTATGACGATTGGAGTTTTTCTTTTCGTGACGACTTCGCGGACAAAATCTTTCGTCGCTTTCGCTTCCGCACCCAAACCGCAGCCGATGCCGATGACATCAACTTTTTCGCTTAATTTTTCGATTTCTTCAAATGCTTTTTCAGAAATCGCGCCGTTTTTCGTTTCGGGCAAACTGCGCGTGATGATTTCTTCCAAAACTTTTGTCGCAATCGCCGTCTGCGCCGATTCGCTTGTCGCAACAGTCGTCAGACCGACACCCGAAAGCATCGCCGCATTCGCCGCCAAAACCGCCGCGCCCGTATATTCTTTTGAACCGACGATCAAAAGCGCGTGTCCGCGTTTGTTTTTGTATGAATCGTTTGTATATTCCGTTTTTTCGAGCCAATTTTGCGCGTCTTCTTTTTCGGACAAAAAAGTTTTCGACGGCGAATTATCAATCAATTCCTGCGGCGAACCGATATTTGCAACAAAAAGTTCGCCATTGAAATTAGAAGCGGGCGGCAAAACATTGGCGAGTTTCGGCGCGGTAAAAGTCACGGTTAAATCTACTTTGATATTTTCGCCGATTGGTTGTGACATATCAGCATTCAAACCCGATGGAATATCAATCGAAACTAAATAAGGCTTTCCTAACTTATAGTAGTTTTTTAGTGAACTGATGTGCGATAAAAATTTGTATTCATTATCAAGAGGTCTCGACAATCCTGTTCCAAACATTGCATCAACCAAAACGTCGTATTCGTGTATATGAAAAGCTGTTGTGTTTAACCAATTATCCCAATAATCTTTGTTTAAGTAAGGATAAAAATGAATTCCTTTAAGATTGCCTTTGTTTCTTGAAGGAATTTTTTCAAGTATTTCAAAATTTATTCTGGCATCGCCTTTTGTATCTTCAATTCTTCCAAAGAACTCAATCGAAATAAATGCGCCCTGATTCCACAAAATCCTAGCCAATGCCGCGCCGTCGCCGCCGTTGTTGCCTTTGCCGCAGAGAATTAAAAATGATTTTTCTTTGACGCTGCCGCCGAGTTTTTCCTTTATCACATTAGCGGCGGCGTGGGCGGCGTTTTCCATCAGAATAATTGACGGGATGCCGTATTTTTCCGTCGTCAGACGGTCAACTTCGCGCATTTCTTCGGCTGTCAGGACTTTCTGCATATCAATAAATTATCATAAACAAACGGCAATCAGTATATCGAATGTTAATGAGCAACTTTGATTTTCTTCAAGTTGAATGTAACGGCGGCACTCGCTAACCGCTCGCCATACTGATTTAAAATAAAAAAGCCGCGTATAAGGAGATACGCGGCTTTTTTCGGTTTGATTCGGAGAATTGTGAATAGACGGAAAAACCTAAAGAAAAGCCTTTTTTTGCTTACCACTGCGCTTGACTACCTTTTTTTTCTTCCGTTGTATTATAAAAAGATTCATTCGCCTTGTGATTCCAGAAATTTCACTTTATTTAGAAAATTATTTACGAGCCTGAGGAAACGTGAGTTTTTTCGCTTTTATTTTCGCCCGTTTTTTTTTCCAGATCGTGTTTGATTGCGTCGAGAATTCCGTTGATAAATTGTGTCGCTTCGTAACTCGAAAAACGGCGGGCGATTTCTAATGCTTCGTTAATGATAACGGTGTGCGGCGTGTCCGTGAAAAGAAATTCGTAAACGGCAAGACGCAGGACGTTGCGGTCAACAATCGCCATTCGCTCGATGCGCCAGTGTTCGGCGCGTGTGCGGATTCTTTCGTCTATCGCGTCGAGTTGGCGAAGTGCGCCGAGAACAATCGCATCGGCAAAACCGCGCGTCTTCTCGTCCAGATTATCCTCGCCGAGTTCGTTCCAATAGTTGTTTGTCAAAACGCTTTCCTGCGCCTTGGCAACATCCGCCGCAAATAACATTTGCAAAGCGCATTCCCGCGCTTTACGTCGTGTTCCCATAATAATTACTGCTTATCAAACGACGTGCGGAAAAACTTTTTCTTTGGTAGTTTTTTCGCCGCCTTGCATTGCCTTGTATAAATTGACGATTTCGACCGCCGACATCGCCGCTTCGAAACCTTTGTTTCCGGCTTTGACACCGGAGCGATTAATTGCCTGTTCGAGCGTGTCGGTCGTCACGACACCGAACAAAACCGGAACGCCGGTTTTTGCCGAAACATTCGCCGTTCCTTTTGCCGCTTCGCCTGCAACATAATCGAAATGCGGAGTTTCGCCGCGAATGACGACACCGATACAAATAATCGCATCAAAATTTCCGCTCTCGGCGACTTTTTGCGCTGTCAGAGGCAATTCAAATGAACCCGGAACTTTAAAAATCTCGATAGCATCTTCCGTCGCGCCGAGTCTTTCGAGACCGTCGAGCGCGCCTTCGACCAACTTTTCCGTCAGAAACGAATTCCAGCGCGAAACTATAATCGCAAAGCGAAAACCTTGCGCGTTAAGTATTCCCTGATGAATTTTAGGTTGCAAAATTTTTCTACCCCAAAAAAAGATTTGTCGTCGTCGTCGTCCATCTTTCAGTATAAAGAACGCCGAATAAGATTGACAAGCCTTAAATCAAAAGAATTTGATTACCGATTATGAATTATTTTATTTTTGAGATATTTTAGAAATAATTTAAAATTCCGATGAACCGCATTACTTCCGCAAACAATTTAACAATCGTTGTTCGTGATACAACCGCGTCCGATACGCCGTTTTTTGAAAAACTCTTTTTCGAGACGCGCAGAAGCGAGTTTGCAATGCTCGGATGGGATGAAAACCAACTCGTAATGTTTTTGAAAATGCAGTTTAATCTGCAAATGCAGAGTTACCGGATGCAGTATCCGAACGCACGGATTTTCGCAGTCGAAGCCGATAACGTGAAGGTTGGCAGATATATTACGGCGAATGAAACGAACGGAATAAGATTGGTAGATATTGCGGTTTTGCCGGATTCACAAAATTTCGGCATCGGAAGTTTTGTTTTGAAGAGGCTTTTTGATGAAGCGCAGGATAAAAACAAAATAATAATATTGCAGGTTTTTAAAAACAACATCGCGGCAAAACGTCTGTATGAGCGATTCGGCTTTAAAGAAACCGATGACAGCGAATTATATATCGAAATGCAAAGGCACGGATAATCCGTGAGAATTCAGTTTTTTAAGGAGAAAATAAAAAAATGGCAAAAACACTAAAACACGGCGATTTTGCCGAAAACCAACACACGAAATTTAAAGTCGTCGAAGCGAACGAACCATTGGAACTCGAATTGATCGAAGTCAGCCAATTGAACGACAAAGGAAATCAGGAACGCTTTTCGCTTATTTTCAGCGGCGACAAAGATAAATTCCTGCCGCAGCAATTATACGAACTCGAACACGAAAAACTCGGAAAAAGCGCAATTTTTCTCGTGCCTGTCGGCGTGGACGACAACAACGCAAAATACGAAGCGGTTTTTAATAACTTGAAAGACGGATAATCTTTTCGTTTACAAGCGATTAATAACGGCATCAAGGAAAACTTCGCCTTTATCGTTTTTTGACGGAACAAGCAACAGATCGAATAATCCCAGTTCTTTATGAAAAACCTGATATATGTCCTGTTTTACTTCGGGCGAAGATACGCGGAAACTAATCATAAAATTCACGGAAGATTCGATCTCTCTTTTTCCGAAAATACCTTGTCTTGATGTTTTCTTTTCAGCGGGCAGCTTTTTCCTGACCTGCGCCAAAACTGCGGTTTCCGCAAAATCTTCGGTCATCAATGTAAACGATGTGCCGAGAAGTTTCTCGAAAACATTTTGGTCATAAGAAAAAAGCGGCTGTCCGTAAACTTCCTTCGGAAGAGAAATTTCGCTTTCCCGGTTCGATTGTCCAAAGACGGACTTTTCCAATCCCATTAAACTTCCGGCAATCAGCGCGGCGGAAAGGCTTCCTCTTTTTATAAAAGTTCTTCTTGATGTTGACATATTTTTTTTTGCAAAATAAAAACATTGCAGAACTGAATGATAAAACATTCACAGTAAAAGGCGGGAAACTTTTTCAAGACTTCAAGCGATTAAATTATAAACAATTAACATTTAATCAGTTAGAGTGTCACCGAAATCGCTCAAAATCCTTATGCAAAGTCTTTGGCTATTTTTAATTTGAAATTGAATATAAAACATAAATTGTTTTCAGTAAAGAGAAATTTTGCATTTTTCCATAAAATCGAGATGATTTAGGAAGAAAATGCGCTTGATTTAATCAAAAAAAAATTTTTAAGACTTTGTGAAATTAGTCCTTAGTCGCAAATTCGTGATGACTGCTGATTTTTCTGATTTCGTTCAGAGACAAACCGCGTTTGAGAATTAGAATCAATCCGATCAGAGTCCAAAATAAAACTCTTCCTTTTCTGATAATCGCCAACGTCACGCCGACACCCGCGCCGAGCGCAAGCGTTTCCGTCACGAATTGCGCTCCGGCTTCGTCCACGCCGACGAGAAACGGTATCAATTTAAATAAGGTCAGAATCACACGACTGACCGATTCGAGCAGAAATGCCGTGTAAACCGTAATAAATTTCTCGCTGATGCGCGACAAGATAAACCACGCTTCGACAACGCCGAGCGCGTGAAAAGCGACTTGAAAAAGCAAGATCGGCAGAAATCGTTGCGGATGAAGACGATAAAACCCGTAAATTTGATTTTCAAAAATTCTGACTTGTTTTCGCCCGTTTTTAAAAATTTGCCGCCCGATTCCCTTTTCGTAAAGTTTTTCGCACAATTCGCTCGCAAAATGCCATTGACGGACGACCATTACAATTATGAACAAAATGAGCGCGATAACTGCCGCGATTAAAACGTCAATACTTAAAACCCAACCTTCCGCGAGTTCAAAATTTTGCAGGAAATTGATCGAACCGAAAACTATAAAAAGTCCGGTCACGATGCTGTAAAAAAGATTTTCCGTCGCCACCGAAGAAAGTCCGACGACGAGCGGCAGACGATGACGAACCGCCACGGCTTTCGCCGTTCCGCTGATTAAAATGCCGAGCGGAATCAATGAACTCAACGCCTCGCCGATAATCACGGCGGGAATCGTATCGCGCAAACTCAAACTAAACGGCTCATAAACCGAAAGTTTCCAAGTTATTGCCCGCGCACAGATTCGCAGAAAATAGACGAATAAAATAAAAGCGAAGCCGGCAAATCCGATATTTTCGATACCGCTCAAAATCTCGTCAACGCCGATTGAATATATGAAATAAGAAAATAAACCGATTCCGGCAAGCGTTAAAAAAACGCCCGCAATTTTCAACCTGTTGATGTGCTTTTGATTAGAAGTTCGAGGTTTGAGATTTGTGTTTTCGATGTTCGTTTCCGCTTCCACTGCTTTTGCCTTATCGCTCTCTTAGCTATTATGATGTTATTTTATTTAACTTTTTATTACAAAACTACAAGGAAAAAATTTAATATGAGTGCAACAGCTTTAGAAAAAGAAAATACGCAAAATGCCTTAACCGTTTTAAGCGAGGAAGAAGAACTTTTCCGCGCCTCTGTCCGCGAATTTGCCGAAGGCGAAGTCAAACCGCGCGTCGAAGAAATGGAAAAAGCCGGAAAACTCGATCAGGATTTAATCAGACAATGTTTTGAACTCGGTTTAATGGCAATCGAATCGCCCGAAGAATACGGCGGCGCGGGTTCGACGATTTTTAACGCGATTCTCGCCATCGAAGAAATCGCCAGAGTTGACGCTTCGGTTTCGGTTTTCGTTGACGTTCACAACACGCTCGTGACCAACGCGTTTATGAAATGGGGCAATGACGAGATCAAGAAAAAATATATGCCGCAACTGGCGAGCGGCAAAGTCGGCGCATATGCTTTGAGCGAAGCAAGTTCGGGTTCGGACGCGTTCGCGCTGAAAACCAAGGCGACCGACAAAGGCGATCATTATGAATTAAACGGTCAAAAACTCTGGATCACGAACGGCAACGAAGCCGAAATTTTCATCGTTTTTGCGACCGTTGATGTCGAACAAGGTTATAAAGGAATCACGGCGTTCATCGTCGAAAAAGGTTATGAAGGTTTCACGGTCGGCAAAAAAGAAGACAAATTAGGCATTCGCGCTTCAAGCACGACGGAACTGATTTTCGACGGCTGCAAAGTTCCGAAAGAAAACATTCTCGGCGAAGTCGGCAAAGGTTACAAAGTTTCCATCGAAACCTTAAACGAAGGCAGAATCGGAATCGCCGCGCAAATGCTCGGAATCGCGCAGGGCGCATTCGAAGCCGCGCTTAATTACACGAACGAACGCGAACAATTCGGCAAACGCATTGACGAATTTCAAGCCGTCCAATTCCAATTAGCCGAAATGTCCGTCGAGATCGAAGCCGCGAGACTTTTGACATACAACGCCGCACGTCTCAAAGATGCCGGAAAATCGTTCTTAAAAGAAGCGGCAATCGCCAAACTCTACACTTCGCGTGTGGCGGAAAAAGTTTCATCCAAAGCCATCGAACTTTTCGGCGGTTACGGCTACGTCAAAGATTATCCGGTCGAAAAATTCTGGCGCGATTCAAAGATCGGCGCGATCTACGAAGGCACGTCGAATATGCAGCTGCAGACGATTGCCAAATTGATTATGAGCGGAAAGTAGATAAAAAGTGCGAAGAGTTCTTAAAAATCTTCGCACTTTTTATGTTAGAATTTTGCTATGGAAACTTACACAATCGAAATTCTAGAACCGAAAGCAAAGAAGTTGCTTGACGATTTGGCAAACTTGAATTTAATAAAATTCCAGAAAGTAGAAAAACCAAGAAAAGAACGTAAATTCGGCAGTATGAAAGGTTTGGTTAAAAATATCGCAGAAGATTTTAACGCGCCGCTCGGAGATTTCAAGGATTATATGTAATGCAATTGTTGCTTGACACGCATATTTTGATTTGGTTTCTTGAAGGCAATAATTTGCTTTCAAAATCGCGCCGCCAAATTATCGCTAATTCCCAAAACGACATATTTATCAGCATTGCTTCACTCTGGGAAATTGCGATAAAGATTAGCATCGGTAAATTGATTCTCGCCAAACCGCTTACCGATGTCATTAAACAAATTGGTTTGGAAAATATTGAGATCCTTGCAATTTCGCCCGAACACACTTTGCAAGTTTCAAATTTGCCTTTTCATCATCGCGATCCGTTTGATCGAATTATTGTTGCTCAGGCGCAAGTTGAAAACTTAGCGATGATGACTGATGACATTGAATTTGGAAATTACGGAGTCAAACTTCTGTAAGAATCGGCGCGATCTACGAAGGCACGTCGAATATGCAGTTGCAGACGATTGCCAAATTGATTATGAAATAATTATGCAGAAATTTATTTTTTGCTTCTCGTTATTACTTTTAATTTCCGTAAAGGCTTTTGGGCAACTTGATTTCCAGAAGCCTTTTTCGGATTGTAATTTGCAGGGAAGTATCACGATTTACGATTACAAAAACAAAAAGTGGACGTTCAGCGATAAAAAAGAGGCAAAACGCGAGACGCTTCCGGCTTCGACTTTTAAAATTATCAATTCGCTGATCGCGCTCGATTCGGGTGCGGTTAAGGACGAACACGAAGTTTTGAAATGGGACGGCACGAAACGCGACATCGCCGCGTGGAATGCGGACACCGATATGGAAAACGCTTTTAAGAATTCGACCGTCTGGTTTTACGTCGAAATGGCGAAACGCGTCGGACACGACAAATACAAAGGTTTTCTGAAAAAGAGTAAATACGGCAACGGCAAAATCGATAACGGCGCGGAAAACGGTGATTTTTGGAACGTCGGCGATTTCGGAGTTACGCCGGAAAATCAGATCAAATTTCTCAAAGCGTTTTACGAGGAAAAACTGCCGTTTTCAAAACGAAGTTTCGAGATCGTCAAACGCATAATGATTAACGAAACAACCGATAATTACACGCTT
This sequence comes from Pyrinomonadaceae bacterium, assembly GCA_965217985.1. Taxonomy (GTDB): domain Bacteria; phylum Acidobacteriota; class Blastocatellia; order Pyrinomonadales; family Pyrinomonadaceae; genus DATHTS01. Next base: position 227,419 of record CBDCJY010000006.1, on the reverse strand, counting down.
CGAGCAAAAACGGGCTGGACATTTTACGGCGGAACGGACACGGGTTGGTTTGTCGGTTATGTCACGCGCAAGGACAATACATATTTTTTCGCCACACGAATTTACAAAAAACGCGAAACCGAAAATCTGCGTTTTGCCGAATGCCGCAAAGAAATCACGCGAAACATTTTGCGGCAGATGAAAATTATCGAATAAATTTTTATAATCTTTCGAGATGACCAACGAAATTAAAATCCGCCGCGCCGAAATTACCGATGCCGAAAGGCTTGCCGAATTGTCTTACAAAACTTTTTGGGACGCATTTGCCGACCATCCCGAAAATGCGCCGGAAGATATGGCGGATTATATGAAAAAAGCGTTCAGCGTCGAACAAACTCGCCGCGAACTTCTCGAAGAAAATTCGATTTTTTTCATCGCCGAATGTGAAGATGAAACTGCGGGTTATGCGAAAGTTACTTTAGAAAGTATCGAAGACGGAATTTCCGCCGAAAAGCCGATTGAACTAAACAGACTTTATTCGCACCAGAAATTTCTCGGCAAAGGTGTCGGCGCGAAATTAATGGACGAATGTTTTCGTATTGCCAAAGAAAATAATTGCGATGTGATTTGGCTCGGCGTTTGGGAATTTAATCCGCGCGCGCAGGCTTTTTACAAAAAATACGGATTTTACGAAGTCGGTAAACATATTTTCCAACTTGGTTCTGATCCTCAAATTGATCTTTTAATGCAGAGAGATTTAAAATAATTTTTCACTTAAAATCAAAAGTTTAAACCGCAGATGGACGCGGATAAACGCAGATTTATTTTTTATTTATCTGCGTTTATCCGCGTCCATCTGCGGTTAATTTCAAATTTACTGCGGAAGTCGTCCGGGTGTGAGAGGTGCGCCGGCGGCTTCGAGTTGTCGTTCAAACGCGGGCAGATCGGTTTCGACCAGTTTTCTCAAACGCGCCAGAACAGGCAGAAATTGCGAATTTGCCAAATCGTATTGTTTCATTTGCGTTTCGGTCGGTGCGACCGTCGAAAGCCGAATCGTATCGGCAACAACACCGATTCTATTCGAGATCGAAGGCGGCGGCGTATCCGAATTTTCGCGTCCGCCGCGCAGAAAATTGATAATGTCATTAATCTCGTCGTCGTATTGTTTCGCCTGATTGATTAAACCTTGATTGGCGACCGGCGCGTCATTGGCAGCGCGTTTCAAGAAACCGATGCGTGTTTTCGTCGCATTGGCAACTTCAATCGAACCATCCACCGAACGCTGCAAATCTGTAACATTTCTTTGAAAAGCGACAAGCGTTTCGCGTTCGGCAGTCGTCATTTTCTCGCGTCCTTCGACCGTCACGTTAAAGGTTTGAGTTCCCGGCATCGGTGTTACAACACCGCCGACGCGCATCGCCATCGTCACGGAATATTTTCCGGGCATTACGAGTGCGCCCTGCGGTCCGGGCGTGAAACCTTCGGGTAGAGTTACGCCTTCGGGAATGCGCGGCGGAGTTGCCGGAATTGACGGCGGAGTGTAGCGCATATCCCAAACAACGCGCTGCATTCCGGCTTTGGCAGACGCGGAAAGGCGGCGCACGACTTTGCCCGTTTCGTCTGAAATAGTGAACAAAATCGCGGGCGCATCTTCTTCGGATTCTTCACGCAATTCTTCAATCGTCGGATAGCGAAACGGCTGTTTTTTCTTGTCGGCTTCTTTTTCTGATTCCTGACGTTTCTGTTTCAAAGTTTTCGGCGCGTCTTTTAAATAATAATCGAACGCCGCGCCGTATGGCGGATTCGGCGCAGTGTAAAAACCGGAACCTTGAAAACCGGCGAAAACCATATTCGAGCGAACGAACATCAGCGCATTACGCACCGGAAACAGCATCGAAGTTTGTTCCATCGCCGATTTATTTGTCTGCCTTAAGGACGAATAATCATCCATCACATAAAAGCCGCGTCCGAATGTCGCCAAAACCAGATCGTTCATCGTTTTTTGAATCGCAATGTCGCGGATCGCAATCGTCGGAAGTCCGCCTTTCATCTGAATCCATTTCTGTCCGCCGTCGGTCGTAAAAAACGCGCCGAATTCCGTGCCGACGAACAGCAGATTCGGATTAACGTGATCTTCGGCAATCGCGTAGAGCGAGCCGCGCACGGGCAAATCTCCCGCTACGGAAGTCCACGTTTTGCCCAAATCAACACTTTTCAAAAGATACGGTTTGAAATCTCCGTTTTGATGATTATTAAAGAGCGCGTAAACCGTATTCGTGTCGTGTTGCGAAGCAAGAATGCGGGCGACATAACTCTGATCGGGAACGCCCGCGAATTTGTCAATTTTGCGCCAGTTGATACCGTCGTTTTCCGTCACCTGAATCAAACCGTCGTCAGTTCCGACGTAAATTAATCCTTGTTTTTTCGGCGATTCGGACAAAGCGGAAGCGTTGCCGTAAAGCGCGGTTGACTGGTTTTTGGCAATCGCGTCGGGCGATTGGATTTTGCCGAAAACTGGCAGTTGATTTCTGTCTAAATGCCGAGTTAAATCAGGACTGATAACTTTCCAATCGTCGCCGCGATTGTCTGATTTGAAAAGTTTATGTCCGGCAAAATAAAGCCGCGTATTTAAATGCGGACTGACGATAAACGGCGAATCCCAATTGTATCTCTGCGATTCGTCGTTCGCGCCTTCAATCGGCTGAATGTCCACATTTTCGCCCGTTCGCTTGTCCAATCTGACAAGTCCGCCGTTTTGACTTTCGGCGTAAACGATATTCGGGTCAACCGGATCAACGCCCGATCTGAAACCGTCGCCGCCGTTCGTGACAAACCAATCGGCGTTTGTAATGCCGGCATTATTGCGCGTTCGCGCCGGTCCGCCGAGCGAATTGTTGTCCTGCGTTCCGCCATAGACATTGTAAAACGGCACGTTGTTATCTACGACGACATCGTAAAATTGGGCGACGGGAAGATTTGCTTTGAAATTCCAATTTGCGCCGCGATCAAAACTTTCGTAAACGCCGCCGTCACAGCCGACGAGGTAATAATCCGTGTCTCTCGGATCAATCCAGATCGCGTGATTGTCAACGTGTTTTAATTTTTCGCCCAAAGGTTTCTGCGTGCGTCCGCCATCTTCGGAAACCTGAAAAACGACGTTTGGAATATAGAGCCTGTCAACGTCTTTCGGATCGGCGACGAGTTGCCCGTAATACATCGCCTGCGCGATGTTCGGACTCATTTTTTCCCACGTCGCGCCTTTATCCGGCGAGCGAAAGATTCCGCTCAATTTTTCCGTCGCTTCGACCGTCGCGTAAACTACATTTGAATCAACGGGGGAAACGGCGATGCCGATTCTGCCCAAATCTCCGGGCGGAAGTCCGCCGCGAACTTTTGCCCAAGTGTTTCCGCCGTCAACCGATTTATACATCGCGCTTTCCGCTCCGCCGTCAACGAGCGTGTAAAAATGTCTGCGCCGCATCCACGCCGCCGCATACATTATGTCGGGATTTGACGGGTCAACGACGACATCCGTTACGCCCGTATTTTCGCTGACCGAAATTACGGCTTTCCACGTTTTGCCGCCGTCGGTCGTTTTATAAAGTCCGCGTTCGCCGCTCGCCGACCAGAGCGGACCTTGCGCGGCGACGAAAACGACATTCGAATCGCGCGGATCAATGACGATTTTTCCGATGTGTTCCGAAGTTTTCAAACCGACGTTTTTCCAAGATTTTCCGCCGTCTTCGGATTTATAAACGCCGTCACCGTAGCCGACACTGCGTTGAGCATTATACTCGCCTGTGCCGACCCAAAGCACCGAAGAATTTTTCGGATCCATCGCCATCGCGCCGATTGAATAAGAATTTTCGTTTTCAAAAACCGGAGTCCAAGTCGTTCCTGCATTAACCGTTTTCCAAACCCCGCCCGAAGCCACAACAACGTAATACCTCTTGCGGTCGTTCGGATCAACGACAAATCCCGTAACTCTGCCGGAAGTTACAGCCGGACCAATCGAACGAAATTTCAAACCGGCAAACGTGCCGCTCGAATACGGTTCGGGTTTCGGTGTGGGCGATGACAGCGGTGTCGGCGAAACGCTCGGCGACGGCGACGGCAAAGTCTGGGCTTTTGAATCCTGTTGGGAAAATGCGGATTGATCGAGCGAAACGACCAGACAAATCAAGAGCGGAAAAATACGCATTGAACGCATAGATGAAAACTCCTCAAAATAGATTTTTTATGTGTAAAACCGACGAATTTTTATTATGGCGCGTGTGTGATTTTGTCGCAAGCGTATTTGGTAAGTTAAAAGATTTTGTTGTTCCAATCTTTAATTTTCAATTGAAAAATCGAGCAAAGATTTTCGGATTATAAAAATTCGGAATAGATGAAAATTGAAAATTGATAAATGATAGTTCGATAAATAGCTTACTTATCACTTTTCACTTCTTACATTTTCCTATTCCGAATTTATTCATTGAAAATCCAATCGGTATTTCAGGAACTGCGCCGTTTTTTGTTTTTCTTGCGCTTTTCAAATTCGCCGGGTTTGCGGCGTTTGTCGCGCTTTTTCGACGGCGAACGGTCGCGGAATGAATTGTTTTCACGATACGAATCTCTGTCGCTGAAAGATTTATTACCACCGCCGCCGGAATTTTTATCCGCCGCCGATTCGCTCGTCGAAGCAAGGCGAATATTTAAATTCTCTTTGCGAATACGGCTGTCTTTCATATTTGTCAAAACCTGCCGTACAAATTCCGACGGAATATCAACGAGCGTGTAGCGGTCATTAACATCAATCGCGCCGATAGCTTTTCCGGGAACGTCGCCTTCGTTGCAGATCGCGCCGACAATATCGCCCGGATTAACGCGATTGCGCCGACCGACGTTGATGAATAAACTGACCATTCCTTCTTCGGAAAACTTGAAATTCTGTTTTTCCGGTTCGATCTCGACTTCGAGAGTTTTGTCGCCGACCGCGAGAAAAACCGATGCCGCCGCGATTTCCGCGATGTCGCAGCCGCTCTCGTCCGCGATGTCTTCGACGAGTGAAAGATAAACTTCCAAATCCTGTTCGGTCAGAGTGTTAACGATGCGTTCTTTCAAAAGCGAGATGCGCCGCGCCGCGACATCGGCTTGCGTCGGCAGTTTGAGCGGTTCGATTTTCTGTTTCGTGTATTTTTCGATCTCGTTTTTCATCCGCTGCTGGCGCGGCGTGACAAACAAGACGGCTTTGCCTTCGCGTCCCGCACGACCCGTGCGACCGATACGGTGAACGTAATTTTCCGTGTCCGACGGCATATCGTAATTGACGACCGTCGTGATGCGGTCAACGTCCAGACCGCGTGCGGCAACGTCGGTCGCAACGACGATTTCGACTTTTCCGCTCTTTAATCTTTTGATGACGGATTCGCGCTGATTCTGATTCATATCGCCGTGCATCGCTTCCGCCGCGTAACCGCGAGCCTGAAGTTTCTCGGTCAGATTCGCCGCGCCGACTTTCGTTCGGTGAAAAATCAAAACCGCTTCGCCGGAATTTATTTCGACTTCCAAAAGTCTCGTCAGCGCGTCGGTTTTCTGATTTTCCGAAAGATTGATGTAAAACTGCGAGATCGTCGGCACGGTCATCGTTTTACGTTCGATCTCGATGCTCGTCGCATCTTTCATAAATTTGTCCGCGATGCGTCGAACCGATTTCGGCATCGTCGCCGAGAAAAGCGCGGTCTGTCTTTCGGGCGGCGTGTGCGACAAAATGAACTCGACATCTTCCTGAAAACCCATATTGAGCATTTCGTCGGCTTCGTCCAAAATGACCAATTTCAGATTCGACAGATCAAGCGTTTCGCGCCGCATATGATCCATCACGCGACCGGGCGTGCCGACGATGACCTGTGCGCCGCTTCGCAGATGTTTGATCTGCTGCCCGATTGACTGTCCGCCGTAAACGGGCAAAACCTGTATGCGTCCGAGATGTTTCGAATACGAGTGAAACGCTTCGGCGACCTGAATCGCCAGTTCGCGCGTCGGCGTTAAAACCATCACCTGAACTTTTTTGCTTTTGACATCAATCGCCTGAAGTCCGGGCAGTGCGAACGCCGCCGTCTTCCCTGTTCCGGTTTGCGCCTGACCGATAATGTCTCTGCCTTCGAGCAGTAATGGAATCGTTTTCTGTTGAATCGGCGACGGCGATTCGTAACCGAGTTCGCTGACCGCTTTTAAGATTTCCTTTTTTAAATCAAACTGCGCGAACGAATTTTCGTCCGCTTCTTCTGTTATATTTTCTTCCGCTTCGATAATTTCTTCTATTTGTAAACTCATTATTAAATCCTTCGTAAATTAAAACCGTTAGTGTATCGCAAAACGCCGTTAAAGTAACTGTGCCGTTTGTGAATTACAGAAGTAATACAAACCGCCGGGAGCGCAAGCATCTCTGCTTGCCATGAGCGCAAAGCGCGAACAAGCGTTTAATTTTTGTAGTCGTGCGAAAAATTGCACAATGTTTGCGCCATTCGGCGCATTGCAAGCAAGGATGCTTGCGCTCCCAATAATTTGCATTCAGCCCGAAGATGAATTATCGTTTCAGCTATGCGATACATCGAAAATCCGCCTAATCCGTATCTGAAATATTCCGCTGAGTATTTAGGCGAATCGCCGCCGGCAAAGTTGGAGATTTTCGAGGAAACTGCGACCAAATCAATGATCTCGAAAAGCTGGCAATCGCCGTTCGGTTCGCGGCTGACGGTCAATTGTTATCGCGGCTGCATTCACGCCTGCACATATTGTTTTGCGCGGCAGTATCACGAATTTTTGGGCTACGGCGCGGGAACGGATTTTGAAACAAAAATCGTCGCCAAAGTAAACGCGCCGGAAAGTTTGCGAAACGAACTTAAACGCACGCGCAAGGAAATCAAAAGTCTCGAATTTTCGTTTGCGACCGATCCGTATTTGCCAATCGAAGCGAGTTACGAACTGACGCGCAAATGCTTAATTGTCTGCAAAGATTTCGGAATTCCCGTTTCGATTATCACGAAATCACCTTTGATTACGAGAGATTTGGATTTGCTGACGGAAATGAATTGCAACGTATTTTTCTCGATTCCCTTTTTGACGACCGAAAAATCAAAACCGTTCGAGCTTTACACGCCGATTCCCGACGCGCGATTTCGGGCGATGAAAACGCTGACCGACGCGGGAATTACGGTCGGCATCGGCATCGCGCCGGTTATTTTGGGTTACAACGAATCCGACATTCCGAAACTTCTCGAAAAAGCGCGTGCAAACGGCGCGACGAAAGCGTTTATGTCGCTCATTCATTTCGACACCGATTCGATTTTGGAATATTTCACACAAAAACTTTACGAAAAAATTCCGACCAAAGCCGACAAAATCCTTAATACGATGAAACGCGAACGCGGCGGAAATCTGAAACACCGCAATTTTGAAGAACGAAATACGGGCAAAACCGAACAATGGCAAACCGCCGTCAAGATGTTCGAATTGCATTTTAAGAAACTGGGATTTGAAACTTTCGAGCGCAGAGAAAAACCTGCGGAAAAATCTCTGCCGGTTCAGCGAAATCTGTTCGGGTAACAAAGCGCGAAACCTGAACTTTAAAATGATTGTCTCAACCTAAAACGTCATAAACTTTGAATTTATGACAAACGCGGATTATGATAAAGGAATTAATCCGCGTTTTAATTTTTATCGGGAAACATTTATGAAAAAAGGTTGGGAAGCAATTATCGGAATGGAAATACACGCGCAATTGGCGACGAATACGAAAATATTCTGCGGCTGCGCGGCAAACTTCGGCGACGAGCCGAATGCGAACACTTGTCCTGTGTGTCTCGGACTTCCGGGCGCGCTGCCGGTTTTGAATGAAAAAGTCGTCGAATACGGCGCGAAAGCCGCGCTCGCTCTGGGACTTAATATTAACGAAACTTCGATCTTTGCGCGGAAAAATTATTTTTATCCCGATCTGCCGAAAGGTTATCAGATTTCGCAGTATGACAAACCGTTTTCGTCTGACGGCTTGCTGACGATAATGACCGCCGAGCGCGACGAATCGGGACACGCGACGGAATGGAAACCGTTCAAGATTCGCATCGAGCGAATGCACCTCGAAGAAGACGCGGGCAAAAACGTCCACGAAGGTTTGCCGGAGACGGACAAATATTCCTACGTTGACCTGAATCGCGCCGGAACGCCTTTGGGCGAAATCGTCACCGCGCCGGATTTTCGCACGAGTTGGCAGGCGTATGATTATGTCAATCACGTTCGCCGCGTTTTGCAATGGGTCGGCGCGTCGGATGCCGATATGGAAAAAGGAAATCTGCGCTGCGAAGCGAATGTGTCCGTCCGCAAAATCGGTGAAGAAAATTTCCGCACGAAAGTCGAACTGAAAAATTTAAACTCCGTCCGGTTTATGCAAAAGGCGATAGAATACGAAATTGAAAGACAAATCGCCGCGCACGAATCGGGCGAAGGCGTATCGCAGGAAACCAGACTTTGGGACGAAAAAAATAACCGAACGCGCGTGATGCGTTCAAAGGAAGACGCGCACGATTACCGTTATTTTCCCGAACCCGATTTGCAGCCGCTCAAAGTTTCAAAAGAATTTATCGAACGCACAAAATCCGAAATGCCGGAATTGCCCGACGTGATGCGCGACCGTTTGATGAACGAATACGAACTTTCTTACGCGGACGCTTCGCAGCTCGTCGCTGAAAAAGATTTGGCGGCGTTTTACGAAACGACGGCGAAAACGTCGGGAAATCCGCGAGTTTCGGCAAACTACGTCTTGGGCGAACTGACGCGCGAATTGAATAATTCAAACAAGACGGCTTCCGATTCTCCGGTTTCGGCGGAAAATCTCGGCGAACTCGTCAAAACTCTGGACGCGGGAAAAATCAACAATAATCAGGCGAAGGAAGTTTTGACGGAAATGTTCGCGTCCGGCAAAACGGCTGATGACGTGATTAAGGAAAAAGGCTTCGAGCAGATTTCCGATTCGTCTGAAATAGAAAAAATCGTTGACGAAATCATCGAAAACAATCAAAATCAAGTCAACGCATACAGAAACGGCAACGAAAAACTCTTCGGCTTTTTCGTCGGTCAGACGATGAAGGCTTCAAACGGAAAAGCGAATCCGAAAATCGTCAATGAAATTTTGAAAGCGAAACTTTGATCGGCTAAAATTATGAAAATCCTAATTTTCTTTCCGTTTTTGATTTTCGGCTCGATTGTCTATTTACGCGCACAACCGCCGACAGTTCCGAATCCGGCGGAAACGCGGCAAATAACCAAACAGCAGGAATCGGACAGAAGATTTGAAGCCGTCCGCAGCGAGAGTGAATTTAACGGAAATGTAAATAATTCGTCGCGCGGCGCGGCACTTTATAAAATCAACAATTTTTATCGAAAGCCGAATAAAACCGAATCGAAACGGCTCGCACCGGAAAAAGAAGACGCGAAAACATACAGGCAGTTTTTGCAGTCGCCGGACACGGGTTTGACAAAATTAATCGTTGATAAAGGATGCGATGAATTTATCAGCGTTTTGAATGTTTCCGAAGATTGTATGAAATATTCGATGCCCGGCGCAGGTGCTTCGTTTTCATTTAGAACCGGAAATTACTGCATCGGTCGGCTTTCGGATTTGACTTATAAAGAAGACGGCTTTTATTCGTCCGGCATTTTATCGCACGCGATTTTAGTCAATATCGGCGATGTCGCGCTCGAACAGGTCTCGCTGCAAACCGGCGGTTTGAAATTTTTAACCGATTTTGAAACCGTCTCCGATTACGAAAAAGCCAAAGAAACCGATATGCGAATAGTCAACGGAATCGAAGACGGCGGATTTTTTTATACGCGCAATACGGCGGCGGCGGAAAATAAAACTTATCTTTTGCGTTCGATTGCCTATCGCGGCAATTATTACCGCGCTTTGCAGGGTTTCGTTTATGACGAACTTGACTTTGACGAACGCCGCGATGTAACGGTCGCTTTTCGAGTAATCAGGCGCGACGCGGAAAGCGCAACGATTCTTTGGAAAATACTGTCTAATCAAAAATCTCCTGTTATCAAAAAGACAGACCGCGATCAATCAAAAACAAAAGAAATTTACGGCAGAAACTAAACAATCGAAATGCAAATTTATATAAAATAATCGCGCTTACCTCTAAAATTAAGACGAAAATCCCGATGATTTACCGGATTTTTACAATCAGTATTTTATTAACGGCATTTGTGAGTCAAACTTTTACTCAGACGCGCCGGAGTTCTTCTGTTGTCAAAATCAACGGGAAACGAAATCTTTCACCGATTCGTCAAAAACAGACTAAGGAACAGAAAAAAATTTTATCGCCGAATCTTGCCGATCTCGATAAATACGGTCAGTTTTTAAGTCATTCCCGGGCGGGAATTTTCCGTTTGTTGCCCGATCTCGGATGCGATGAAGATGCGAATATAATCAAGGCGGATAAAAAATGTCTGGAAACGATTCCCGAAAGCTCTTTTTATTCGTTTCGTGAGAGAGAACATACGGCGGAATATCTTTCCGATATTCGTCTGAAAGATGACGTTTTAATCAGCGACGGGATTTTGTCGCAGGGATTTTTTGTAGTTCTCGGCGATGTCGCTTTGGAAAATGTGTCGCTTGCTACCGAAGGTTTGAAATTTATGCAAAATTATGCGCCGCAGATGACCGGAACGGAAGCCGGAAAACAATATTCGCAGATGGCGAGTGGAATATCATCGGAAGGTTTTTTCTATCGTAAAGCTTTTCCAGCTACTGAAAATACGACTTACGCTCTGCGCGTAATTGCGTATCGCGGAAGTATTTACCGCACTTTTCGCGGTTATCGTTATAATATTCTCGACGGCGATAAGCGGATTGATATGACAATCGCTTTTCGCATTATAAGAAAAGAGGCGGACGGCGGAATTACGATTTTATGGAAGGAATTAAACCGGCGTGATGCGCCTAAAATTTCATTGCCGAAAAGAAAAAACGCGGAAAGAAAATCTTGAAAGTAAAAAAAGTTATGAAAAACAAAATCGCCGTCATTACCGGCGGATCAAAAGGAATCGGCTATGCTGTCGCCGAAAGTTTGTTAAAATCCGGTGCAAAAGTTTTCGTTTGCGGTCGGGACAAAGCCGATCTCAAACACGCGCTCGAACGGCTTTCCGCACACGGACAAGTTGACGGCGAAATCTGCGATGTCCGCAGCGAAACTCAGGTTAAAATGATGCTCGACGAATGTCTGCGGATTTTCGTTGGTCAGATAATGAAGACTTTCGGCTGAAAAGCGAATCCGAAAATCGCTAACGAAATTTTGAAACATAAACTAAGTTAGCCTTCAAAATAAATATATGAGGATTAATCTATGAAAAAAATTTTATTGCTAATGTTCATTAGTGGGATTGCTGCCTCGACAACCATTTTCGGTCAGCAATCCGAAGCTGAAAGATTACAGCAGGAACGTGAAATATCCGCCCAACAGCGAAAAAATGAAGAACTAAACGCCAGAATACAGAATCAGATCACTAAACAGCGGACAGAAGTATTGGAGCGGAGTCGCCAGAAAAATGTAGAAACGAGGCGAATGATATTTAAAAGATTATCTAAAAAAGAACAGAAAAAAATCTTAAATTCGCTCGCGCCCAGTCCTGAGGATTTAGCGAAATATAGTGAGTTTCTAAAACAGCCGAACGCAGGAATCTTTCGATTACTCCCTAATCGAAACTGTAATCAAAAATATGTCGTTGACGCTTCGGTTGACTGTCAAAACGCGGCGTTTGTGGGTGAATTTTACTCTTTTCAGGATAAGGAATATGCTGATCAGGATTTTTTTGACTTAACTTTCAAAAATGGGGAATTTGCGACTGAAAACGGATTGTTGACTCAAACGATATTGATCGCTCTCGGCGATATACCGCTTGAAAATGTCTCGCCATTAAGCAACGGCGTAAAAACTCTTTTTGACTTTAAGCCCGCAACGGAAATTAAAGAAGTTCAAAGTCAGCATAAAATGATTTCCGATGGTTTCGACTTTGAGGGTTATAAATATGCGAAATCTGATAAAGCCCAGTTAAATACTACATACGCTTTGCGGAGTATCGCATATACTCATGAAATCAAAACATTAAAAGAATATTCCAAATATGGAGTGAGCAAAAAAGAATTAGACCTTTTAATGACTCCAACTACAAAAAGAGAAGATGTAATAATAGCTTTTCGTCTTGTTAGAGAGGACAAGGATGGAAGTGTAATTATTTTGTGGAAAGAATTAAGCAGACAAAAATCTCCTAAAATCACCTTTTCAAAACGTAAAAAATCAAGCAATTAGAGCTAATACTATCAGGAACAAAAGCATGATTTAATTGTTATATGGCAATTCATTGCTGGTTGATGGATAAGAATAATAAAAGGATAATAATAGGAAATCTCTGATTGATTAAGGGAGTTATAGTGGTGGAAAAAAAGGTTGCCGTCATTACCGGTGGATCAAAAGGAATCGGCTACGCTGTCGCCGAAAGTTTGTTAAAATCCGGTGCAAAAGTTTTCGTTTGCGGTCGGGACAAAGCCGATCTCAAACACGCGCTCGAACGGCTTTCCGCACACGGACAAGTTGACGGCGAAATCTGCGATGTCCGCAGCGAAACTCAGGTTAAAATGATGCTCGACGAATGCCTTCGTATTTTCGGCGGCGTGGATATTTTGATAAACAACGCCGGAGTCGGTTTTATCGGAAAAACGGTCGAAGAAATGTCGCCCGACGATTTCCGGCAAACGCTGGAAACGAATCTTTTCGGCGTGTTTTACACCTGTCATCACGCCGTTCCGCTGATAAAAACGCGCGGCGGCGGTTATATCATAAATATTTCCAGTCTCGCCGGACAAAACGCGCATCCGAAAATGGCGGCGTATAACGCTTCAAAATTCGGCTTAAACGGTTTTACCGAAGCCTTGATGCAGGAAGTTCGACAGGAAAACATCAAGGTCAGCTACATCTGTCCCGGTTCGGTCAATACGGAGTTCGGCAATGAAAAAGTTTCCGATGAAAAAAGTTGGCAATTACAGCCGGAAGACATCGCCGAAACGGTCTTAAATCTGCTTTCGATGAACGAACGCGCGCTGCCGAGCAAAGTCGAAATCCGTCCGAGCAAACCGCCGAAAAAGTAATAATCGTCAGAATAATTCGGGCGAAAAAATTGAAATTTAAATTTGTAACGATTGATAAATAACCGATAAAACTCCCGCCAATTTTATCATTTATCATTTTTTTGTAAGTTTTAATTTTACGCTTTATTCCGAAGCCGTATTCAAATCCTCGTTCTTCGCCCAAAGTTTGAAAAGCCGTTTTCTGCCTTCGATTTTTTGTTCGATGTTCGGGATTTTTAAAATCAGAGTTTCGAGATTTATAAAATAGTCCGGTTCTCTGAAAAGTTCGCGCAGTTCGGCGAGAAACGGTTGGATTTTGGCGTAAACGAAAACGTGTTCGGTGTTGGCATCGAGAAAAGTTTTTTCGTCAATCGCGCCGTTTAAAACGAGCGAAGCCGCCATATCCCAATACGAAACGACGGCGCGAAAATGTGCGCTGGCGCGTTCGCCTTCGCGGTAAAGTTTGATAATGTCCGACACGTTTTTCGGCGCGAAATCCGACATAAACCATTGCCGCGCGACGCGCATTTTTTCGTCGCGCCGCAACTCGTAAAGTTTCAAAATCGCCATTGCATCATTTTGTTTTTCCATAATTTGTAGTTTGCCTGAATCGTTTGCCGCCGCAAACGATTCATCGTTATGATTTGTTTTAAAGGTTTCAATAGTAAAAGTTTAACTATTCTCTAGCGCAAACGGTTCTGACTTTGAAATTCCAATTTTGCGATCAAATCTTTCGACCGATTTTTCTGCCGGTAAAATCTGCAAAATTGTAAATTGTTTCGCGCCGTTTTCGATCTGTTTTCAGATAATTTCAAAGCCGCTTCAAAATATTTTTCGGCTTGCTCGAATTCGTGCCGAAGAGCGAAAATCACGCCGAGATTATTAAAAGCGTCAGGCGCGGAGACGCTTTTGTATTGTATCGAATTTTCAAAAGCATTTTCCGCTTTTTCAAAGTCGCTTTTTTGCAGATAAACCAAGCCGAGATCAAACCAACTTTCGCCGTCCGATTTGTTAAATTTCAGAGTGTCACGAAAAGCATTTTCCGCCGCATCAAAATTTTTCAAACCGCTCTGCGCCATTCCGAGCGCGTAAAATGCTTTTTGATAATTTCGATTTAATCTAACTGCTTCGTTAAATTCGCCGACAGCTTTTTCCGTTTTATGCAAACGATAAAAACAAACGCCGAGATTGAAATGAACTTTCGCTGAAAATTCGTTTGAAATATTTTCCGTTTCAGCCGAACGCAGAACGCGCTGAAAATTTTCCGACGCATTTTCAAACTCACCGCGCCGCGCCTTTGCGACTCCTTCGTCAAAAGATTTTTTCATCGCAGGCGTTTGCGCCGCGACTGAAAAAGTGGACGCTAAAAATATAAAAAATAAAACACGCATAATCTAAAAACTCCTTAGACTTTTTTCTAGTCTGAAAAGATTTTAGAAAATCCGCGCTGCGAAAATCTTACGGCAAATTGCGGTTTATGTTCTGAAATTGCTGAAACAATGAATAATGGATAATTGATAGTGGAAAATTAATAATGACCGAATTTCACATTATCAACTATCCATTATTAAGCTAATTTGAGTTCGCGCCACATTTTCGGTGTAAATTTCGTGTATTTGCGGAACAGCGTCGTGAAATGACTTTGATTTTTAAATCCGGTTTGCAGACTGATTTCGACGATTGGCAGTTCGTTTTTTGCAAGCAGTTGTTTGGCGCGTTCGATGCGCTGTCCGGTGACGAATTGTTGCGGAGTTTGTCCGGTTGATTTGCGAAACGAACGCGCGAAATGAAACTGGCTCAAATCGGCGATTTCGGCGATTTGAGCGAGACACAAATCTTCGTCGAGATGTGCGTTGATAAATTCTTTGACGCGATTTAATTTATAGCCGGAAAGTCCGCCGTTGGTGTTTTCGCTGATTGATTTGGCGTTGCTGTAATTTTTCAGAAGATGCAAAGTCAAAGTATTTACCAAAGAATCGGCGTAAAAATTTCCTTCGCGCGTTTCGTTATTGTATTCATTAAGTAAAGTCAGACCGATGTATTGGACGAGCGGATCGCTGTCGGTAACTTCGTCGAAAAAATCGAATTTCGGCGTGAAACGATTTTCAGCGGCAGTTTTTTCGACAAAATCAGGCGCGAGAAACATTCCGAGGTGGTCAATCGGATTATCCCAAAACGCGCTGATATGTTGTCCGGCGGGCGTGATGCAGAGTCCGCCGTCGTTTTTATAATTGTGTATTTTGCGCTTTCCGGTCGAATTGATTCTCTCGGTCGTCATTCTGCCGGAAATCGGGATATTTACTTCGTGATATTCGGCGGCGTGTTCGAGCATTCGTCCGGGCATCACTTGCGCGTGATGAATCGTTAAACCCGACCAACTTGCGCGATGGCGAAAAGCGTATTGCGATTCCAAATTTTCGTTTTGCCAGATGATTTGCATATCGCTATTTGTAATCCTAAAAATTTAAAAAAGCAAATTAAATAACGGATAACGGATAATTGATAATTGATAATAACAAGGAAAAAATTATCAATTATCAATTATCCGTTTTATTTCCCGATTTGCCCTAAAAGTTCGCGCACCGCCGCGTCTAACTGCGAATCTTTTCCAATTAAAGATTCGCCGATTGGTCGTGTTACCTGAACATCAACGGGGCGCGGATTCAGTTCCATATTTTGTCCGCTGCTGTCGGCGACTTTTTGGCGCGGCAGACGAACGGTCGTGCCGTCGAAAGCCGTCGCGTTCCAAGTGAAAATAATCCATCCGGCGGTCGGTTCGCCGACGACTTTGCCGAGCTTCAGAGCGCGGTAGCCTTCGGTCAAATCTTCTGCGTCGGATAGCGAATGCTGATTCGTGATGAGAATCGTCGGGCGTTCGAGCGCGCGCTGACCGAGATTGCTTCTGCCCGGAACTGTCCAGCGTCCGCGTTCGGTCATATTCAAATAGCCGCGCCGCGCGAAAACGTCAATCACATACGGATTGATAAAACCGCCGTTGTTGTTGCGAATATCAATGATTACGCCTTCTTTCTGCTGATTCTGCACGTCGAGATCAACATACAACTGCGACAGCGAATTTGAAGACATATCGGGCAGATGAACGTAGCCGAGTTTGCCGCCGCTGATGCGTTCGACATAAGCGCGATTCGCTTCGACCCATTGGCGGTAAAGCAGATTTTTTTCCGCACCTGTGGAAATCGGTTTGACGGCGATTTTCTTTTTGTTCGCGCCGTTTGCATCGCCCGAAATTTCGAGTTCGACGCGCTTTGAAACTTTGTTTTCGAGAATTTCGTCGAGGTTCGCCGCGCCGTCAATTCGTCTGCCGTCAACCGACAAAAGATAATCGCCGACTTTTACGTCTTTGGAAATATCGGCGGGCGACAGCGTGATGATTTCCGTGATTTTCAAACGTCCGTTCTGTTCATATTCATTGCGATCAAAACGCAAACCGAGTTTGCCGATCGGCGTTGCTTTAAAGTCCGACGCGCCGCCGATGCCGAGATGCGAAGCATTCAATTCGCCGACCATCATTGACATCAAACGTCGCGTTTCGTCCGTCGTTCGCGCTCCGGCGATCAAAGGTTTGTATGTATCGTGGACGCGATTCCAGTCAACGCCGTGAAAATTCGCATCGTAAAAATTATCGCGCAAATATCGCCACGCCTGTTCAAAAACCTGCATTTTTTCTTCGGCGAAATTGATGTTCAAATCAAGATTCAAACCGAGCGGGCGAACATTTCCGCGCTCTAAATTGACGATATTGATGCGCCCGTTTTCGAGATAATAAATTTCCTTTGAATCGGCGGAAAACTGCGCGTCGCTCTTAAAACCGGGTGTTGAAGTGAGTTGTTTTGCCGAAGAGTCCGCCGCCAGTTCATCGAGCGGCATCGTGTAGAGATTAAATTGTCCTTCTGAGGACGCGAGCAGCAAAACGCTTTTTCCGTCCGGGCTGATCGTCTGCCCGAAAGTGTTGATTCCGGTCGGCATAATGCTCAGACGGCGGCGAATATTTTCAAAAATGATTTCGGTTTTTTCCGGTTTCTTCTCGTCTTTTTTATTCGGCGGAGTCGGTGTCGGCGTTGCAGTCGGACTTGTTGCAGGAGTTGGCGACACAATCGGAGACGGTGAAACTTGCGGAGTCGGTTGCGGTTTTTGCTGCGGATTTTCCTGTTTGAAAAGATCGCGGAATTGGTCTTCACGAAATTTCGGTGTGCGAAGCTGCAAGTCAATTTTGGCGAGCGAACCGTCTTCCGTGCGCTGATTCGTGTCGAACAAAATAAACGTGCCGTCAGGACTCCACGACAGCGAATTGCTGTTGGAATTAGCCAAGAAGCTGACGAATTTCGATTCGTTGCCGCTGCCAATCGGAGCGACGGAAACATTTGTGTATGAACGGGTTTCGGGATTATTTGTTAAAAATGCAATCCAGTTGCTGTCGGGCGACCACGCGAGATTTTGTTTACCGACGAGCGGCGGCGCGTCGGTGAAAAGTTTTGAAATTTCGCGTTCATTTTTTGAATTTATATCGTAAATCCACAGCGAACGACCGTTGCGAATAAACGCGAAATATTTTCCGTCGGGCGAGAAAACAGGCGAATAATCATCGCCTGTTTGTGTCAGTTGAGTTTCTTTTTCGTTTGCAAAATCATACTGGAAAATCTGCAGTTTGCCGCTTCTCTCCGATGTGTAAACAACCGTTTTGCTGTCGGGCGACCACGCGGCGAACGATTCCGGCGCACTCGTTTCGGTGATGCGAACGGCTTCGCCGCCGTCTTTCGCCGAAGCCGCATAAACTTCGCCGTGCGCGATGACCGCGATTTTTTTGCCGTCCGGCGCGAGCGAAAATTCGCTGATCTGTGTGCCGAAATTTTTCCGCTCGTCGGAATTTCCCGAAGGCAGACCGCGCAAATTTATTGAAACTTCCTTAGCATTTCCGCCGCCTGCGTCAACCGTCCAAATCTTGAAATTGCGCTCGAAAACGATCTGTCGTCCGTCGCGCGAAATATTCGCCCAGAGAACTCTGCCGTCTTTGAAATTCGTCAGTTGTTTCGCCTGACCGTTCAGCGGTTTTGTCCAGATATTCTGCGTTCCGCTGCGGTCGGAAACGTAAAATATCCGCGAACCGTCCGCGCTCCACATCGTCCAAAGTTGTTTTGCGCCCGCGTCGGTGATTTTTTCGTAAACGCCGCCGTGCTTCGTCCAGATTTCGGTTTCGTCAATATGACTGCGCCCGTTGCGCCACCATTGCGAATTTGAGATGCCGCGAGCCGAAAATGCAAATCCGTTTCCGTCCGGCGACGGCGCGGCGAAAAATTCGCTCGTATAACGGTCGGAAGAAATTTGCTGCGGCGTTCCGCCATTTGATGAAACGCGAAAAATGTCGCTCATTCCTGCAATATCTTTGCTGTTCGAGGAAAAATAAAGCCATTTTCCGTCCGGCGACCACGCGTCGAAATTGTCCGCAACATCGTCAAACGTGATGCGTTTCAGGTCGTTTGCCGCAAAATCCAAAACGTAAATATCGCCGTTTCCCGTGCGGTTTGAAATAAACGCCAATTTTCTGCCATCAGGCGAAAATTGTGGACGCGATTCCGTCGCCGGATCCGAAACGAGCAAGGATGCCGTGCCGCCATTTGCCGAAACCGTCCAAATATCGCCGCCGGAAACAAAAACGATTTCCTTACGGTCGGGCGAAAAAGCAGGTTCCGTCAGATATGCAGTTGAATTTTGCGCCGAAGCGAAATAAACCGACGAATACGCGAAAATCAGAGCGGAAAGACAACGTAGCGAATTTTTCAAAGTCATAAATTTTACGATTATTGAACAGTTTGTTTGGAAAATCTTTTTTACTACGCAAGTTTACCAAAATTTGTTTGATTTACTGCAAAAACAATTTCGTCAGGCAAAAATTACGACCGTTTTTCGCCAATTCTTTCACTTGCTTTAAAGACTTCTGACGGTTACGATTAAAGTTAAGAAATTTATTACAAAAGGAGCAAAAAACAATGAAATTTCCAGGCGGATTCGATATGAATTCGATGATGAAACAAGCCCAGCAAATGCAGGAGCAGATGGGCAAAGAAATGAAAAATACGGTGATTGACGCATCAGCCGGCGGCGGCGCGGTGTCGGTCAAAATGCGCGGCGATTTTGAAGTTTTGGAACTGACGATCTCGCCCGATCTCGTCAAAGAAGGCGACACCGAAATGATTCAGGATTTGACCGTCGCCGCGCTCAATGAAGCGAAACGCAAAGTCGAAGAAAAACTCAAAGGACAACTCGGCGGAATGCTGCCTCCCGGACTTTTATAATTGATAACGGATAATGGATAGTTGATAATGCAAAATCATTTTCTTCATTTTCCATTATCAATTATCCATTATCCATTTTTATATGCTTGAATATTCAGAACCGGTCGCCAAATTAATTGACGAATTCAAACGCCTGCCGAGTGTCGGGCATAAGTCCGCGCAACGGCTTGCGTTTTACATTTTGCGGCGACCGAAAGAAGAAGTCGAAAAACTCGTCGAAGCCTTGCTCGAAGTCAAGGAAAAAATCGTTTTCTGCACGATTTGCAACAATATGACGGATGTTGATCCGTGTATGTATTGCAGTTCGCCGACGCGTGACCGTTCGATGATCTGCGTCGTCGAAGAACCTTATAATCTCGTCGCCGTCGAAAAAACCCGTTCGTATAAAGGCTTGTATCATATTCTGCACGGCGCACTTTCGCCGATTCGCGGCATCGGTCCTGACGAATTAATGCTCGCTAATCTGCTTCCAAGATTGATGCCGAATAACAACGAAGGAATTGAAGTCGCGGAAATAATTGTCGCCACAAATCCGACGACCGAAGGCGAAGCGACGGCAAACTATATCGCCCGACTTTTAAAACCGCTCGGCGTTCGCGTCACCAGAATCGCAATGGGAATGCCCGTCGGCTCCGATCTCGAATTCGTTGACGAAGTAACGATGGACAAAGCGATGGCGAATCGTCATGAAATTTGAATACAATGGATAATTGATAGTTGATAATTGATAATAAGTTTGTTTGATATTATCAATTATCAACTATCAATTATCCATTAATCTTTATGCAGTCAAATGTCAAAACATTAAGCCTCGGTGAAATGGTTCGCAATCGCCGGGGCAGTTTTGTTTATAAATTTGTCGTGTTTATTTTCAGCGCGGCTCTGCGTCTTTTTTTCCGGCGCATCGAAATGGTCAATAAAGAAATCGTTCCGGACACGGACGCGGTGATCTTCGTGATGAATCATCCGAACGGTTTGATTGATCCCGCGCTCGTTTTCGTCGCTCTGCCGCGAAAAATTTCCTTTCTCGCAAAATCCACACTTTTTAAAATGCCGGTGATTTCGTGGCTTTTGCGGACGGTCGAAGCACTTCCGCTTTACAGAAAAGTTGACGCGGGCGAAGACGTTTCAAAAAATAAACGCACGTTTGAAATGTGTGAATCACTTTTGCGAACGGGCGGCGCAATCGCGCTTTTTCCCGAAGGCGTTTCGCATAATTCGCCGAAGATGATGCCGCTCAAAACCGGCGCGGCGCGAATCGCCCTCGGCGCAATTTCGGTTGACCAAACCGGAATGCCTTTGAATCTGAAAATCGTTCCGGTCGGACTTTTTTACACGAGTAAAACGACTTTTCGCAGCGAAGCACTTCTGCATTTCGGCGAACCATTCGAAGTTTTGCCGATAGAGCTTGACGAAGAAAATCAGCCGCCGCGCGAAGATGTTAGAAATCTGACTGACCGAATCGAAAAATCTCTCAAAGAAGTTACATTAAACGCCGAAACCGAGATCGAACTCGAACGTGCCAACAAAGCGGAAAATCTTTTTTCGTCCGTTTCCGAAGGTTTGAATTTTGAAAAAACGCTTGCCGAAAGATTCGTATTTTTGAAAGAATACGTTTCAAAACCTTTCGAGGAAAAATACAAATTAGACCGCGAAAACAAACCGCTCGAACAGCGCATCGAACGCTACGAAGAAAAGTTGCGCGAACTTAATATCGAGCCGGAAAATCTTTCGCTGACGCAGCATTCTTTCTGGTATGTCGTGCGTTATTTTTTCCTGCGGCTTTATTTGATTCTGCTTTTTTCGCCGCTTTCGCTCGTCGGCGCGATTCTGCATTTTCCGGCTTATCAACTGTGCCGATTTTTAGCCGAACGCAATACGCATCACGGCGTTGACGACATCGTTTCGACCGTTAAAATTCTCGGCGCGATGCTCTTTATGCCTTTGACGTGGCTGATCTTAGCAATTGTTTTATATTTTAACTGGGGTTGGGAAATTGCGCTGATTTCGATTCCGGTTTCGTTCATCTGCGGTTACGCCGCGCTGCGTTCGTGGGAAGAACTCGAAGATTTGCGCGGCTGGTTTCGCGCCGTTCGCCTTTTTTATATGAAACGCGAGACTTTTTTGCAGTTAATCGTCGAACGCCGAAATCTGCACGATGAGATACGGGAAAGTGAAAAATGTTAAAAGATAAAAAAGGGAAATAATTTTATTGATTCATTCAATAAAATTATTTCCCTTTTCGACTTTTAACATTTTAAAACCTGACCGTTTCTTCCGTTACGTCTCTGCCTTCAGCTGCTTTCCATTCTTCTTCAGATTGATAAAAATTACAATCAAACTCGGCGAGCGACTGGATTTTTATGCCTTCGATTTCATCCGGTGCATCTTCAAAACGCAGAATCGTCCCGCAGGCGATAACGTCTGCGCCTAAATCTTTGACGAGTTTGACGGTTTCGGTCATTGCTCTGCCAGAACGCAACAAATCGTCAACGATAATACAAGGATGAATATCGCCTTCCTTGATATACTGGCGAAATTTTCGCTCGCCTTCTTCGATCTCAGCCCAGTAAATCTGTTCCGCGCTCAGAGCTTCGCGGACGGCAAACGCGACCGGAATTCCGCCCGGACTCGGACTGATAACCGAAACCTTCGGCAGACGGCTCGAAATCGCCTTATCCATACGCAATTTGCGGCTCAGAGCAACCGCCAAAACACGCGCGTTGTCGTAGAAACGAAATGCCAGAGGCATCTGAAAATAATGCGAAGCGTGCATTCCGTTCGGATAGACGAAATGACCTTCACGATGTGCGCCCGTTGTTTTTAGGATTTCCATAACCTTTTCCGGCGCAGGAATTAAATCAACCATTTTTGTTTTTTCTCCAGTAACAAATTTCGATATTTACAAATACAATCTTACAATGCTCTGTCAATTTTCCCAAAAATCAAACATCTGATTTTAGTGCTTTTTCAATAATTTGTTCCTGCACCCAACTCATTTCTTCAGGCATTGCATCAAGCGCAAACCATCCGGCGGTTTTTATTTCGCGGCTCGAAATTTTCGGTTCGCCGTCGGCTTCGGCGCGAAAGAGAAATTCGACGTGGCGATTTTTCGTTTCGGCGCGAACGAGTTTTACGTTTCCGATCTCCAAACCGACTTCTTCCATAATTTCGCGCCTGACGGCATCTTCGGGCTGTTCGCCTCGATTCATAAAACCGCCGGGAATTCCCCAACCGTTTTTCGGTCGGAGATAATGTTCGAGAAGAAGAATCTTTCCATCCTGGTTAAAAACGATAGCTCCGGCTGAAACGGTAAATGTTTTTTGCGTCAGACGGACGATTCTCCATCTCACTCGATAAGGCGTTTTTTTCCAAATTTTGGAGATTGTTTCAAGTATTACAGACAAATTATTTTACGATTCCTTAACAGCTTTGATCTCTGGTTTCCCGTAGAGGTTATCATTGTTAATTCTTTTTTGACAGTGAAAGAATTTCAGAAGCAAATTTTGCAAATCCTAAACGGCGAAAAAAAAAGAGAACGATATTTAAATATCGTTCTCTTTTGGATTTTAATAAATAGCGATCCGTAGAATCGCATTTTAATTTTTATCTAAGCGAAGCGTCATCAACACGGAAACTCGTCGTTACCGAACTGTCCGTCGTCGAACGGAATTGAACGCGAACCGTCTGACCTTTGTAAGCCGCCAGACTGAAAGATTTCTGCGAGTAACTTCCGGCTGTTCCTTTGTTCAGATTGCTGTATGTCGCCAAAGTCGTCAAAAGAGTTCCCGAAGTGTTGCGAACTTCGACGAACAATTTATCATATTGCGTCGTCGTCGTCGTTTCACTCGAAGTGACGTTTAGCCAGAAAGTGAATGTTCCGGTCGCCGTTGTCGGAATCGAAACCTGCTGATAGCTCTGTCCCGAAACACTGTTATTTACGCCGAAATATATGTAGCCTGTTCCGCCGTGCGGATAGCTTCCGGCATTGGTGTAAAAATAACCCGTTCCCGACCCGACCCACGGCGAAGCACTGCCTTCAAATCCGCCGTTGCTCAAAAGTTCGCCGCCGCCGCCGCCCGGAGTCGGCGTTACCGTCGGAGTCGGCGTTCCGCCGCCTGACGGACAACTTCCGACACCAACCGCACACCAACCTGTGGCAACCGTGTTGTATTGTGCGCTCGACGAACCGTAAAGATCGTTTGCCGCATTCAAAGTTGCTGTTCTGGCTGCTGAAAAATTCGTGCCTGAAGTAAAATAAACCGTCAAAGCGCGATACCAGATTTTTTCCATCGCGCTCGTTCCGGCACCGGTTACGGCAACACCGCTGACGCGATTCGTGCCGCCCGCCGCCATCAGATAATAAGCGTGATTGACGATACTGGAATTGGTATGAACGCCGCCGCTGTCCGCCGTTCCCGTATAGCGCAGACTGTAATGATCGGGATCGCCGACCGCATTCGGATTGTCCATTCTGCGAAGTGCATCACCCGCAGTTCCCGGCGTGTATGCGTCTTCGCCGATTCTCCAAGTATTGGATGAAACCGCGCCGTCGGCATAAGCCTCGACCATCGAACCCATAATATCGGAAGTCGCTTCGTTGAGCGCGCCGGATTCATTTGAATAGGTCAGATTTGCCGTGCGTTCGGTCACGCCGTGCGTCATTTCGTGACCGCAGATGTCGGTCGTCGTTAAAGGTGTAAATGTCGTGCCGTCGCCGTCGCCGTAACTCATCTGATTGTTATACCAGAAGGCGTTATTGTAGCGACCGCTGCTGCCGAAGTGAACGCGCGAAACGATCAAGCCAATCGAACTGTTTGCGGCAGCGGTCGTCGTTCCCGGACCTCCTGCACCGTCAATGCCGTTGCGACCGTGAACATTTTTATAGTAATCGTAGGTTTTCGCCGCGCCGTAATGCGCGTCAACGGCGGCGCGTTCGATAGTTGCCGTCCACGAATCGTCCGTTCCGCTAAAGCGCGATTGTGTGCCGCCTGTTGCGGTTGATTCGTTGCCGGTGCTGTTCATATTGAAAGTTCCCTGTTTGCGGGTCAAATCTTCCATATAATATGTCGAGCCGCTTTGCGAAGTAGAAATAGTTACCGTTCCGCTGTAAAGCGATGAGCCTGTTCCGGTTTGCAGATTATTGTATTCAAAAATCTTTTCGCCCGTTTGTGCGTCAATAAACGTGACCGGGACGGATGTTTCCGCCGAGCCGTCAATGCGCGGCGTTTCGACGCGATACGCCAGATGATCGCGGTCTTCGCCGCGATAGATGAACATTTCGACTTTCGGTCTGGAACTCGCTTTCGCTTTGCCGCGATACGTTTCGTTAGATATACGAATCACATCTTTTGCAGAAAAGTTGGGTTGCGTATTAACTGCAATACCTTCTTTCAGATCGTCGGTAACAGCCGAAACTTCACCGTCGTTTTTCAAATGGACGATGGCTTCGCCTTCCCAAACGGGAATGCCGCCGACCGTCTGACGAACGCGCGTATGCGCCATACCGAAATCGTCAACTTCGGCTTTTTCGACCTTATACTCATCCGCATTACCGCCAACGCGCAATGCCGATCTGTTTTTTAGAACATTCAGACTGATTTGTTTGGCTTGTTCGAGTTCGTCATCGCCGCCCGTTTTGAAAATAGGCTTTTTTGCTCCGGCTTTGTTCGACATTAAGCCGAAGCCGATAAAACCGACACCGAAAACCAACAACAAAATAAGAAATTTTTTCACGCTCATTTATCTCCTTGGGAATCTGTAAATTTAAAATTCGCTGATATGTATCAAGCCGTATAATACAGAGATATAAATATACTCAGGACGTATAAAAAAATGCTCAAATTTTTAGGGGCTTCGGGTATTTTACTTGTGGTAGAAAACCCGTATAAGAACTGCTAAAATTTTTCTAATTTTAGGTAAGCGAGTGTGAGTTTAGCACTACTATTTTTTGTGTCAAGCCAAGAACTTCACAAAATAAAAAAAAACATAAAAAATCATTAAAAATAATTTATCAGTCCAAGATGTCAGACCAAACAAACTTTATAAATACATTAAAACAAACTACTTGCGGCACTGTCATAACTTGGAACGAAGTAAGTGAAATTCACCGCGTTCGCAATGGAATTTATCAAAAAAACGAAAAGCTCATCTCGCTATTGACCGATTTCGGAAAAATCAATCCGTGTTATCCCGATTTTGCAGGTAAAGACAGCAATGAAATTTTTTACACCGGTGCAGGCAGACGCGGCGATCAAAAACTGGACGTTCGTAATCGTGCGCTTTTAAATGCCGTCGAAAGCGGTCACAGCGTTCCGCTTTTTAACAAATTATCGGTCGGTCGTTGGGAATTTTTAGGCTTCTGGCGCGTAACCGGCGGCAGATATATTTTCGACGAAATAAATAAAAGAATGATCTGGCAGTTTAATTTAAAGCGCGAATAATATATTTTCAACCTCAAGATTTCCAAATAAAAAAATGCTTTCAGATTACGTTTTTCTTACTTTTCAAAAGATAAATCAATTAAACAGGCGGAGCGTTATACAGTTTTCCGAAACTTGTTTTATAATCGAAAAAATTTATAAAAGATAAAAAGAAAAATTCGGAAGTATAATAATGATAAAAAAATTGATTCTTATTTTGACCATCTCTTTAATTGCGGCGGCGATTTCCTGCAACAAAAAAAATAACGCGCAAAATGCAAATTCTCAATCGGCGATCACCGTCAACGTCGGAAACGCGCAAACTCCGACCGAGGCTTATACGATGCTCTACACGGCGGTTAAAGCCAAAGAACCCGCAGCCATCAAAAAAATGTTGTCCAAGAAAACAATCGGTTTAGCCGAAGGCGCAGCCGGACAGCAAAAGAAATCGGTCGAACAGGTCGTCGAAAACGGCTTTACCTCGACGACTTTTGCCGCGACTATGCCTCAAATGCGTGACGAACGCGTTAAAGAAAATATGGGCGCACTCGAAGTTTGGAACGAACGCGACAAAAAATGGGAAGATTTACCTTTTGTCCGCGAAGACGACGAATGGAAATTAGCCGTCGGCGATATTTTCGCCGGAACGTATCAATCTCCGGGCAAAGGTCAGTCGAGAATCGAATCAGAAGCGTCAAATACAAACAAAATGATTCCTTACGGCAATGGCAATTTCAAAGATATGCCGCCGACAAACGGAAATCCGAACTCGAACGTCAACGTCGTTCCGATGCCGCGAAACGCTCGGAAAAATAAACGATAAAATAAATGATAAATGAAAAGCAGATCGCAGAAATTTTATCGCTTTATAAAAAACACGGTTGGAGTTTGAGCCGTGTTTTATTATCAACGGAACTCGAAAAAAATTTATCGGGAAAGATCGAAGATATTTTCGGAAAAGCCTTGATTATTTCGTCTGAAATAAGTGCAGTTTGGTTTTCGCGCCCGTCGAAACACGAAAACGAGGCTTGGGAACTCAGACATCTGAGTTCCACGCCATTTGCCTTAGTTGAAGTTTTCGGCGCGGACACGGATGAAGATTTTCGCCGTGAAAAACTATGTGAAATGGAAAAACGACTGATCGAAAAATCAGGAAAACACGACAAAAAATAAAATAAAGACTCAGTTCATTTTCCCCATAAGTCGATTGCAAATAATTTACGGCGATAATAAACTATGTTTTCCGATTCAGAGATAATGCTTATGAACAAGTGGTTGAGGGAACATCTGGTTTGTCCGCGCGATAAAAAAAACCTTGTATTCTCCGGCGAAAAACTCATTTGCGAAAACAAACATACTTATCCGGTGGTCAATGATATTCCGATAATGTTGGTCGAAGATGCGGAATCAACTCACGGTTATATCGAACAGACGCTCGAAAAAGTTGCCGAGATGACAGTCGGAGATGTGACGAAAAAGTTTTTGGAAAATTCTAACAATCAAAACGAAATTGATGAATTCGTGCAAGGAGAAATTCCATACACTTCGGGCATTCTTTACTTATCCGTGCAGAACAAAATGACGCGTTATCCGATTCCCGATATTCGTCTGCCTCAGGGAAACGGTAAAAGATTATTGGACATCGGCTGTAATTGGGGCAGATGGTCAATCGCCGCCGCGCAGAAAAGTTATAAGGTCGTCGGCATTGATCCGAGCCTCAAAGCGGTATTGGCGGCGAAACGTGTTTCCGCCCAACTCGGTGTCGAAGCCGATTTTGTTGTCGGCGATGCGAGATTTTTGCCGTTTGCCGAAAAGGCATTCGACATCGTTTATTCTTACGGCGTGTTTCAGCATCTGAGCAAGGAAAATGTCAGAACCTGTCTCGACGAAGCGGTCAGAGTTTTAAAGGAAAACGGTAAAACTCTGTTTCAGATGCCGAATAAATACGGTATTCGCCAATATCAGCAATACCGTCGGCGCGGCTATACGGAAGGCAAAGATTTCGAGATTCGTTATTGGACACCGGCGGAACTAAAGGAAACTTTCGAAAAAAGATTCGGTCGGATGAAAATGACAAGCGATTGTTATTTTGGTCTCGGTGTTCACGGAAAAGATGCCGATATGTTTCCTCTGCGGTATCGAGTAATCGTTTATACTTCCGAATTTTTGAGAAAAGTCAGTAATGTCGTCACACCTTTAGTGAAAGTCGCGGATAGCGTCTATCTCGAATCGGAAAATTTAAACAAATCTTAGTTCTACATTTTTAATGAGCGTAATTTTAGGAATCAACGCATTTCACGCCGGCGCGTCGGCGGCAATTATTATTGACGGTGAACCTGTCGTTGCTTTAGCGGAAGAACGTCTTAATCGCGTCAAGTATTATGCGGGTTTTCCGCGCCTTTCGGTTTTGCGCTCTCTCGAAATCGCCGGACTTTCGTTTTCCGACGTTGATGCCGTCGCCGTCGGGCGCGATTCGTCGGCAAATCTTCATAAAAAACTAGAATTTGCGATAAAAAATCCGGCGAAACTTTTAAATCTCGCCCGCATTCGTAGTAAAGGAAAAACCTTTGATGATCTAAAAACTATGATCTCGAACGAATGCGGAATCGAAAAAGAAAAACTGAACTTTCAAACCTATAACGTCGAGCATCATCTCGCGCATACGGCGAGCGCGTATTTCGCGTCCGAGTGGGAACATTCAGCCGGAATTACGATTGACGGTTCGGGCGATTTCGTTTCGTGTCTTCTGTCGGAATGCGTCGGAACGGAAATCAAACCGCTCAAAAAAGTTTTTGTGCCGCATTCTCTGGGAACGCTTTACACGGCAGTTTGCCAGTTTATCGGTTACGGGAAATACGGCGACGAGGGAAAAGTAATGGGACTCGCGCCGCTCGGTGAAGACGTTTATCACGATTTTTTTGAAAAAATGCTCAAACCAACCGCCGACGGTTTTGAACTCAACGCGGAATACTTTCTGCCGTTCGGCGCGAATCAAGGAATGGAGATCAACGATGCAGGCGAAATGATCGTTCATCGCCTTTATTCGGATTTGTTCATCAAAGAACTCGGCGAACCGCGCCAGCGTCACGACGAAATCACCAAACGCGATATGGATATTTCGTTCAGTTTGCAGAGAATTTTCGAGAAATATTATATGCACTTGCTCGACGCTCTCTATAAAAAAGTTCCGACCGAAAAAATCTCGATGGCTGGCGGTTGCGCTCTAAACAGCGTAGCGAACGGAAAACTTCTGCTCGAAACTCCGTTCAGACAAACCTGCATTCAGCCCGCCGCCGGTGACGACGGACTCGCACTCGGCGCGGCACTTTATACAAGTAATTCGATCCTGAAAGAAGGCAAACGCTGGGTGATGAAAAATTCTTATCTCGGCGATGAATATTCCGATTCATTTATCAAATCGGAACTCGAAAAATATAAACTTTCCTTTCAGGAATTAAACCACGAACAGCTTTTGGAAAAAACTTCCGAGGAAATAAAAAATGGCAACGTCGTCGGCTGGTTTCAGGGAAAAATGGAATGGGGACCGCGTGCGTTGGGCAATCGTTCGATTCTCGCGCATCCCGGATTTCCGAATATGAAGGACATCTTAAATGCGCGAATCAAACACCGCGAATCTTTCCGACCGTTCGCGCCGTCGGTTTTGCAGGAACGCCAGAGCGAAATTTTCGAGCAGGATCATCCGTCGCCGTTTATGCTGCACGTCTATAAAATCCGTCCCGAATGGCGCGAACGGCTGTCGGCGGTCAATCACGTTGACAACACGGGCAGACTGCAAACCGTCGCGCGTGATGAAAATCCGCTGTATTACGATCTGATTAAAAAATTTGAATCGAAAACCGGAATTCCGATTATTTTAAATACGAGTTTTAACGAAAACGAACCGATTGTCTGCCAACCGTTTCAGGCAATCGAATGTTTTATGCGAACGAAAATGGATACGCTTGTCATCGGTTCGTTCTTCTGTAAGAAAGAAGATTAAAAATGGAGCGCAAACATTCCTGCTTGCAAGTGTTTGAAAAACGATAAAAAGATAATTTAATATTCAAGTTGAATTCTATTTCAACATTTGTTCGCGCTTTGCGCTCAGGCAGACAAGAATGCTTGCGCTCGCGGTAAAAAAGCTATGAATTGGACAGTCGAAAATGTTCCCGAACTCAGAGGCTACACGGTCGAGTGGGCTGAAACAGGAAACTTTTATCTTTCACTCCGCAATGAAATTTTTCACTCGGAAAACTTAAAACCGCCATTCAAAAAAATCGCCGCAGTTGACGCGCCTTCGTGGAAAAACCTCGCCGCTAATTTTCGTCTCGCGCAAAGACTTTTACGGTTTCAGGTCTCAAATATTATTCCGCTTTCCGCACACGAATTGTTTATAACTTTCGACAAATCGGTCGGCATTGTCCGCGACGGGAAATATCAAACATTAAAAGGTTTGGTTCGCCCGTGCCGCGTTCTTCGTGCGGCGTGTGCAGTTGACGGAAACGGCGATATTTACTTCGGCGAATATCTCGCCAATGCCGAACACGGCGAAATGCGGATTTACAGATTAAGAAAAGGCGGCGATGCGCTCGAAATCGCTTATACATTTCCGCCTCATTCGATTCGTCATATTCACGGACTTTATTACGACAAATTTTCCGATTCGCTCTTTTGTCTGACCGGCGACGACGAAAAAGAATGTCGGTTTATCCGCTCGAGTGACGGTTTTAAAACGTCGGAAATCGTCGGGCAAGGCGACGAAACGTGGCGTGCCGTCAGCGTTATTTTTGATGAAGAAAGTTTTTATTACGGAATGGACGCGGAATTTCGGACGAATTTTATTTACAAAACAAATCGTCAGACGCTCGACAGAAAACCGCTCGGCGAAGTCAACGGAACGGTTTTTTTCTCTAAAAAAATCGGCAGCGATTTGTTTTTTACAACGACTGCCGAAAACGCGCCGATTCAAACCGAAAACGTCGCCGCGCTCTGGCACATTGACGAAAATGAAAAATGCGAACGCCTCGTCTCATACAAAAAAGACCGTTGGCACACGAGCCTTTTCCAATTCGGCACGATTCATTTTCCTTATTTGAGTAATCTCGAAAACGAACTTTATTTTCATCTCGTCGGTGTCGAAGAAGATAATCAGGTTTTCAAGATTTCAAAAAAATAAAATTAAAGATTTGTTAATTTTCTCCAAATGTTTTACAAACCGACTGTAATTTTTGTATGATGCGTTTTGTAGAAGTTTTGAAATGACTATTAAAGATTTCGGTGCGCGGGTCGAGAGTGTTTGGCAAGGTTTGCGCCCGGTAACAAAAAAAATGCTGGTCGGCGCGTTGCAGACGAGCATCACGAAACCAAACCAAAAATTTTCTTATGACGCTCACGCCGATTGGGAACTCAGCCGGCTTCTCTCTGCCTTAGACGAGCGGGCAAATTCGACCGAGATAAAAAAAGACACGGAAAAACTGCGCGAAATCAAGCAATTTTCCAACGCCTGCGCCAAAGTATTGGAAGCGCAAACCGCATCGGCTGAAGTATTTATTCAACTTGCCAAACGTGTTATTGCGCGAAATGATTATAATAAATTAGATCAGCTTTCAGATGTTTTGACCAAGCGTTTTTCCGCCGGAGAAATCGCGGAAATCATTCGTCAAACGGATATGGCGCAGATTCGCGCAATTGCTTACGAAACGCTTTCATTTATGCCGGTTTCCGCGCTAATGACGATTTTGGACGATTCGATCTACACCGAAATCGCCGTCAATGCGCTCGAACAACAGGCTTTTGAATACGATTCGGAAGAAGCGAGAGATATTCTCGAACAACTGAATCTCGAAGAAATCGGCGAGTAAGAATATTTTCACCGCAAGGACGCAGAGATAAAGAAAGGTCGGAAAACAAATATTTCTCTTCTAATCTTTTCAGCTTTTAAAAATTTCTCTGCGTCTTTGCGGTGAAAAATTTTATTCGTAAATTCTACCCGAAAGCCAAAACTGACCGCTGACAATGCCGCCGATTTTCGGTTCTTGCGTGACAAATTTCGGATCAGCGACGACATCAATTTCGCCGCCCAGAGTTTCAATCAAAAAATGATAGAAATCTTGTCCCGAAAGTTGATTTGTGGTTAATTTAAATTCTTTAATTTCGCCTGAGAAATTTGCAATCGGACGAACAGTGCTTAGATCAACATTTTCGTCATTTTCGCTAAACGAAAAAAGTCCGCTCGGAATAAATGATTTAGCGGTAAATTTCGGTTCGTCCTGCTGTGAATCCGAATATTTTTGTTCGGTTTCAAAAATTTTAAAATCATTCGACGCAAAAGCCGTCAATTGAATTTCTGTAACAAGCGGAAAATTTTCTATTTCGGTCAGACGAAAATCAGGCACATCGAACACGAACGGATATTCGCCCGAAGATTTTTCATTTTCCTCAGACGGATTTGCCCGCGCGTGAAAACCGCCGTCGAGTTCGGAAGAATCGCGTTCGATCTTTCGCGTCAAGCCGACTGTTCGGCGGCTTTTTCCGGCAAAATGCGGATTGAAACCGACGAGTTCCTGATCGAAATTTCCCTGCAAATAAATCTCCGCGCCCGATGCGTCGGAAAATTTAAGATAAAATCCCTGCTTGCATTGAATCGGTTTTGCAAACTCCATAACGTGCATAATCATTTCATTTACGGCTTGCTCGTCAGGTGTCGGAAAACCGATGTCGGATAAATTGCTCATAAATTTTTAAGTAGTTTGGTTGATGAGATTTTATATATCTGTAAACTTTTTTGAAAATTTGAAAAGAATGAGAATCGAAAGAAATTATCAACTGTTTCAAAGGTTAAAATTTTGTAATTACAACAAATGAAATAACTATTAATTGATAATTACTAATTACGTTTTTTATCGGCAAAGTTTTCCGATTTTCAAACAGTTTTTAAGATTCGGATTTTTGCCGTTCGTTTTTTTTCGACGTTTTTTTTGTCTTTTTTTCAATTTGCAAATCGTTTTCAATTTTCTTTTTGTCTTTTCCAAATCCCCATCGAAAAGATGTCGGCAGCCAAGGCACACCGAAAGCGCGAACGCCAACCCACATCAAGGGCGCGATCAATTTATGCTGAAAACCGCTTTTCGCCGCCACGCATTTGTATAATTTTTTGTCCGCTTTCCAGCGTTTAGTCCAACTTCCGCCAGCATAATAAGCCGCGTCGTGTTCGAAACAGCAGTCGAAATAATCGCCGTCGGGAAAACTCGAACAACCGTCACTGACAAAATTTGCGGGCGTGACAATCGTTTCTTTCGGCTGATCGGATTTATTTTGAGCAAACGCGCCGAGCGAAAATAAAATTACAAAAATGAAAACAAAAAAAGAATTTCTAACGCCAAGGCGCGAAAACGCGAAGGCGCGAAGGAAGATAGATTTTTTGTCAGTCGTTTGATTTAAGTTTTGTTTTTTCATTGCGTCTCTGCTTCCTTGCGTTAAATAAAAAAAATCAACTCGCCGAAATCGCTTCGTTTCTTTCATACTGCAAACGATGTGCGTAAAGCGGAAATTTTGCCGCCAATTCCGCCACATCTTTTTTGACCTGAGTTTTGACATCTTCCGATTCCGGTTCGCGGACGATTGCGGCGATCAAACCGCCGATTGTTTTCATTTCGTCTTCCTTCATTCCGCGCGTCGTCAGAGCCGGAGTTCCGACGCGCACGCCGGACGCGACGAACGGAGAATTCGTATCGAACGGAATCGTGTTTTTGTTGACCGTAATATGAACCGCGTCGAGTGCTTTTTCCGCGACTTTTCCCGTAATTCCTTTGCCGCCGTCGAAAACGTCGATCAAAATCAAATGATTATCAGTTCCGCCGGAAACAAGGCGCAAACCTTGATTTTTCAATTCTTCCGCCAACGCTTGCGCGTTATCGAGAATTTGTTGTTGATATGCCTTGAAATCATCGCGCAGAGCTTCGCCGAACGCGACGGCTTTTGCCGCGATAATATGCACGAGCGGACCGCCTTGAACGCCCGGAAATACCGCTTTATCAACAGCTTTCGCTGATTCTTCGCGGCACAAAATTAAACCGCCGCGCGGACCGCGCAGAGTTTTGTGCGTCGTCGTCGTGACAAATTCGCAATGCGGAACGGGCGACGGGTGAAGTCCGACGGCGACGAGTCCGGCGATGTGCGCGATGTCCGCCATCACGATCGCGCCGACCGATTTGGCGATTTCCTCGATGCGCGCAAAATCAATAATTCGCGGATAAGCCGACGCGCCGCAGATCAGCATTTTCGGGCGATTTTCTTCCGCTTTTCTTTGCAGCTCGTCGTAATCAATCTGTTCGGTTTCCTTGGAAACGCCGTAATCGGAAACTTCAAAATTAATTCCCGAAAAATTCATCGGATGCCCGTGCGTCAAATGTCCGCCGTGCGACAGATTCATTCCGAGAATTTTATCGCCGTGATCTAACGTCGCCAAAAACACCGCCATATTCGCCTGCGCGCCCGAATGCGGCTGAACATTGGCGTGTTCCGCGCCGAAAATTTCTTTCGCCCGATCAATCGCCGTCTGTTCCACGACATCGGCAAATTCGCAACCGCCGTAATATCTTTTCTTCGGATAACCTTCGGCGTATTTGTTCGTAAAAACCGTTCCCATCGCTTGAAGCACGGCTTCCGACACGAAATTTTCCGAAGCGATTAATTCCAAACCATTCGTCTGTCGCTTGATCTCATCATTGATCGCATCGTTTATAACAGGATCAACTTCCGCTAAATTTGCTGTAAAAAGATTGTTCATTTTTGTTCTGTTGTTTTTATAATTTGTAAAAATTCTATCGGTTCGACTACTTTAAGCGGTCTGAATTTTTGGCGAAATTCTTTTGCTTCATCGGTAAAATCAGTCATCAAATCGAGCAAATCATTATCGCGGCTGACTATGTAATCGGCTTTTGTTTTAACTGCCAGATTGACATATTTTTCATCTTTCGGATCGCGTAAATAGCTGAAAATTTCCGGCACATTTTTTATTAAAGTTGCTTTTTGATTAAGTATTTCCAAAAGTCTTTCGACTCTTTCAGTTGTTAAAAGCGAAAATTTTGCTTGCAGTTTCGGGCGCGTCAAAACATCTCTGATTTCTAATAAAACATCTTCGCTGATAAAAAGTTCGACTTTACCTTGTTCAACCAATTCCAAACAATCAACTGCAACACCTTTGTCCTTTACTAAGCCTTGCAGAAAAATCATACAATCGAACACGACAGGCGATTTTTCTTCTTTCACTTATTCTTTTCCCGATAAACTTCATCTCTGGCTTCTTCAAGCAATTCGTTTAACTCGGTTTCGGAAATTCCGCTTTCTCTGATTTGCTCGCGCACGGGCGCAAACAGAACGCGCATACTCAAAGTCGAATTCAAATCTTCCTCGATCAAATATTTAACGTAATCTTCCGCCGTCGCGCCGATTTCTTTGGCTCTGTTCTCAACCGCCTCGATCACCGACGGCGGCAGATTTGTAATCTGAATCGTGTCTGTCAGCATTTTTCACCTCTCAAAAACATTATAACAACCGTCTTTCAACTTCCGCTAAGTTTGCTGTAAAAGGATTGTTCATTTTATTTTTTGTAAATCAAAACTCGAATTATCTGGCTGTTCTCCCGTATCTCGGTTATTTGAAGTAAAAATCCAACTCGCTCCAAAGTAAATCAGTCCATACATAATAAGTTGTAAAATCAGTTGTATTCGTCCTGTGACTGCTTGCAGTTCGTTTTTTGTTTGTTCCAATTCTCTTTCCAAACTCTCGATCTGTCTGTGATTTTTCACAATATAATCCGATTGTTGCTCGACCTCTACTTTATTCGGATAATCGGCTTCTTCGGAAAATCTATAATATGAACCGGCATACGGAAAAGTAATTATCCAATATATTGAAGTGAGAATAAAAACGCCGAGACAAATTTTTTTAACTATTAAAAATTTATTTTGCGATAACTTAGGTTTTACAGTTTTAGCTGAAAAATTTCCTAAAAGTATTACGCTTAATAGACTCAAACCATATATTAACAATTCATATCCTTCAATATGATACATATATTATTTTTCTCCAAATTTTTATTGACTTATCACGCAACTACGTTTTTAATCTCGTCAATTTTGATAAGCGTCCGATTATATTTTCTCAGATTTGTTTTCAAATTGTAACTTTTTCACGCCGAAAATCCAAAGAATTAAAGTTTGCTATAAAAAAACGGCGACGATCAGTTCAGCTATTTTCTTTGAAAACATTTGAGAAGAACGCCGTGAATATGCAAAACTAATATACGATTTCACCAATGGCAAAAACAAAGACTTTTACAACTAAGGAAGTAGCGCGGTTATGCCGTATCAGCGACGCAACCGTCAAGCGTTGGGAAGATGCCGGACTCTTGAACTCCGAACGCACGACCGGCGGACATCGCCGTTTTCGCGCCGAAGAAATCGCACGTTTTCAGCGCGAACAATGTCTCGGACAAAAACAATCACACGGCGGCGATTCGGTCTTTGCGTTCAATAATCAAAATTGCGAAAACTCTTTGCAAACGGAAGTTTCGCTGTTCGATTTACTGCTCGCCGGACGCGAAGAAGCAGTCGCGGAACATTTGATCGCGCATCATCTCGACGGTCGGCATCCGACGGAAATTTTTGATGAAATAGTTTGTCCGTCAATGCGAAAAATCGGCGAGATGTGGTTTGCCGGAGATTTAGGAATCGCGCAGGAACATCTGGCGACGCGCACTGTTCAGAATGCGATTTACAAATTGCGAAACTGTCTGCCGATTTCCGAACCGACGGGAAAACTCGCCATCTGCTGCGCTCTGGAAAACGAGCATCACGAATTGCCGACGCATCTCGCGCAGATCACGATTGAAAATGAAGGCTGGGAAGTTTTAAACTTCGGCGCAAATATGCCGCTTTATTGTTTGAAAGAGGAAATCGTCAAACATCTTCCCGATCTGGTCTGCATTTCGGCAACGATTATGAACGATCTCGAACGCCTTTCGCGCGATTACGCCGAACTGCGCGATTTTACCGGCAAAAATAAAATTTCCGTTATCGTCGGCGGCAAAATTTTCTACGATGACTGCATTAGAAAGAGATTTCCCGCCGAACTCTATGCCGAAAGTTTCGCCGATGTCGCTGCATTTACGCGTAATTTGGTCGAAGTTCATTAAATTAAACTCTTTTAATTAAATTCTCCCGAATTTATTTTCCAACGATTTCGCTTGCGAATTTCATCTGCGAAAGTGAAACCTTTTTTCTTTGCTTGTGAAAATTTGTTTGTCGGAAATAAAAACCTTATAATTCGCGTGAGTAATATTTGATGAATTTCATCACCCGTAAAATCTTTTTTCTATTTGTGCTTTTTTCCGTCGTGCCGACTTTTGCACAGGACTATTTGCCGTCGCTTGTTCGACGCATAAAACCTTCGGCAGTAGCGATTGAAACCTTCGATGCAAAAGGCACAACGATTTCACGCGGCAGCGGTTTTTTTGTTGCTTCCGACAAAATAATTACCAATCGTCACGTTATCGAAAAATCGTATCGCGTCGAAGTCCATCTTTTAAATGGCAAAACATACACGGCGCGCGGCGTTTTGGCGATTGACGGCGAAGGCGATCTGGCTTTGTTGCAGGTTGACGTTCCATCGGGTTCGGCGATTCCTCTGCCGATCATTCAAAATACGCCGCAGGAAGGCGAATCAATCGTCGTTATCGGTAATCCGTTCGGCTTGGAAGGTTCGGTTTCAAACGGCATCGTGTCGGCGGTCAGAGACATTTCCGGTTACGGTCGCATCATTCAGATTACTGCGCCGATCTCGCCGGGTTCATCGGGTTCGCCCGTTGTCAATATGAACGGACAAGTAATCGGCGTGGCGACTTTGCAGGCGGCGGAAGGTCAGAGCATAAATTTTGCCGTGCCGTCGGAGAGAATTTTGCAATTGAAAATCGGCGAACTGCAATCGTTTTCAAATTTCAATTCCGACACGCAAAAGAATAAACGCGCCGCCGCCGAACGCCTTTATTCGCAAGGTCTCGGCGTTTTGTCGCGGGACGATTACGCGCGCGCCGCCGCGTTTTTTGAAAAAGCCGTCGAGATTGATCCGGCTTATGCCGAAGCGTGGTATCAGGCGGGATTTTCTTACGGAATGATCGGCAAACACGAAGAAGCTCTCAAGGCTTCAAAACAAGCCGCCAAACTTCGTCCCGAATGGACGGAAACCTACGTCAATATCGGCGCGTCGAGTTACGCGCTCGCCAAATACGATGATGCCGTAAATGCTTATAAACAGGCGACTAAACTTGATTCCGCAAATCCGGGAACGCAATACGCGCTCGGTTTGAGTCTTAATAAACTCGGACGCAGCGACGAAGAAATTCTCGCTTACAAACGTGCCGTTTCGTTGAAACCTGATTTTGCTCTCGCTTACGAAAAACTCGGCGCGGCTTACTTCAAACAAAAACGCTATGCCGAAGCAATTCCCGTTTTTGAATCTTTAAAAACTTACAAACCGGACGCGAAAACTTATAATTATTTAGGCGAAAGCTATCTCGAAGCCGGCAAAACCGACGAAAGCATCGAAGCCTTTAACAACGCCGTCAATTATAATCCAGACCTCGAACAAGCCCGCTACAATCTCGGTCGCGCCTACGTCAAAAACGGCAACCGCGAAATGGCACAAATCCAATATGAGATTTTACGAGGCACACGCTCTGATTGGGCTGACAGATTATATGTTTTGATCAATCCGTAAAAAGTTGGCAGGAAGTTTGCCGACAGTTGGCAGAGTGCCGGAAAGTTTTAGATTCAACGATTTGACTATCTGCAAACTTCCTGCCAACTTTGTGTCAGTTTACTGCATAATTTCCTGAAGCAAAGCCGTCAAAAAATTGTCCTGAACTATCTTATTGTTAGGTAATTGATCGTGATATTCGCAGAGAAAACTTGCCTTGACGGGAAGCGTTCGGCGGAAAATGGAATTGCGTATATTCTCTTCGGAAACCGTTTCAGCGAGGAGCGAACGGCGCGTGACGCGACCGTCACCGGGCGCAAAAATCTTTCGGCGAATCGCTTTTTTAGCAATCGTTTTGCCGTCCGCATTCTTAAAACTTTTTGATGTGAAGATCGTTTTCCAGCGGTTCGTTTTTGCATCTTTATAAACGACCGCGCCGTCGAGAGTCAGATCACAGTCGCCGCCGAAAGCGAAAAATCCGAGTGAAAGCGGAACTGTCGTATCGGCATCGAGCGCGTTTTGAAACGCTTTGGCGCGCACTAAAACCGCTGTAAAGTATTTGTCGAAATCTTCGAGCGTTTCGTCTGCATATTTGCTTTTTCTGCCGTTTTTATCGATTGCCGCGATCTGTCCCGAAAATTTATTTCTGAAATTCGTATCCGTGTAAGCCGACCAGCCGTATTTTTTCCACGTTTCCACATCATACAGATCAATTTTCAAAGGTTCTAAATTTTCATCGTAAAATCTCGCCGTTCCCGGATGCGGCAAAAGCTGAAAAACCGAAGGCGAAGTTATCACGACGGTGTTTGAAAGATTATCAATCGTAAAACCGCCGACTCTGTAACCTTCGTTAAAAATCTGCAAAGTTGACATTGCGCCTTCATTCGGCACACCGAACATAAAAACTTTGTTGAAATGCACCGCGCCAGACCAATCCGGCACAGCTTTTCCTCCGTTTGCAGGTAAATCTTTGTCGCCATACATCGCCGCATAACGCGCGATAAGTCCGCCCATCGAATGCGCGATGACGTTAAAACGCAAATCGGTCTGACCGAGCTTTTGTTTTAATGTTTCGACATTTTTTATTAAAAGCCGCGCGTTTTCCGTATTGTCGAGCCGCCAATCGTAGGCGAAAACATAATATGTATCGCGGTCGCCGTCAGCGGTCGGATTTTCCCAGTCGCCTTGCTTGTAACCGCCGTATTTTTCCATTGCGTTGATTAAAGATTGATAGACGGAAATTTCCGGCAAAAGTGCGAAAATTTTCGCCGTTTCGATAATGCGTCTGGCAATCAAATTATCGTGGTTTTTTGAAATATCGGGCGAAATCGGCAAAGCCAGATCGTCGCCTTTGATTTCATAAAGATTGAGCCATGCGGTTTCTTTCGTGTTCGGGTCTTGGAGTTCGCTGCCTAAAATGCCGGGAATAATTATCACGGGACGTTTGCCTTTTTGCAGTTTCGCCGTCGCAAAAATCAAATCGAGATTTGG
This sequence comes from Pyrinomonadaceae bacterium, assembly GCA_965217985.1. Lineage (GTDB taxonomy): Bacteria > Acidobacteriota > Blastocatellia > Pyrinomonadales > Pyrinomonadaceae > DATHTS01. The sequence continues at coordinate 187,295 of CBDCJY010000006.1, read as the reverse complement.
CACTCTCTTGCCACAGCCTGAAAGCAAAAAACAGAAAATCAGCGCGAGTGAGATATAAATTTTTATCTGTTTTTGAAACATAAAGTATTCAAGTTTTCCAAGCCGCGAAATAATCTGAATCTACGAAAATATGTTTGCCTTTCTTTTTTGGCGCATTTCGTTTACTTCGCGGTTTAAATCAATCGGATTGATGTTTGCGATTTATCAATCCGGCGACGAATCCCGCACCGAAACCGTTGTCAATATTGACGACCGTGACATTTGAAGCGCAGGAATTGAGCATTCCGAGCAAAGCTGCGATTCCGCCGAGAGATGCGCCGTAGCCGATTGAGGTCGGAACGGCAATGACCGGAACTTTGACAAGTCCGCCGACGACCGAAGGCAGCGCGCCTTCCATTCCGGCGACGACGACGACGACGCGCGAACTTTGCAAAATCTCGCGCTCGGACAAAATGCGATGGATTCCGGCAACGCCCGCGTCCCAGATTCTTTTAACGCGATTACCCATTGTTTCCGCCGTCAACGCGGCTTCTTCAGCGACCGGAATATCGCTCGTTCCGGCTGTCACGACGGCGATTTCGCCCGCGCCGAGTTCAGTTTTATCGCGGTACAGGCGAATCATTTTTGCCGCTTCGTGCCATTCGGCATCGGTGTAAATATTTCTTATATCGCCGTACACATCGGCAGTTGTGCGCGTAATCAAAACATTCGGCGAACGCTCGACTAATTTTTCAAAAATACCGAGAATCTGTTCGCGCGTTTTTCCCTGACCGAAAATAACTTCCGGGAAACCTTGCCGCGAAGCGCGGGCGTGATCTACACGCGCATAGCCGATGTTTTCATAAGATAGATTTTTGATTTTTTCGGTTGCTTCCGAAGCGGAGATTTTTCCCGCCGAATGTGAAAGTAAAATAGATTCTATATCGTTCGTGTTCATAATTTTATTCTTAAAATCAATTACAACACGAAACATCACAAAATAAAAAACGGCGGTTTCGACCGCCGTTTCCAATGGAGCATAAATGAAAAAAAATCTCTAAACTAAAAAGCCGACGAATTTATAAACAGAACATAATTTTACCATCGTCCAATTAACCGCATTTTTGCTGATAAAATTTAATAACGTCGTGTTTTCTAAAATTCGCCCGCTCATAATTTAGTGTTGAAACCCCCGTTTCGCAGATTCTTTTAGCAATCACAATGCCACAAATGATTTCATTATTGTAAGCCACTCGATTCGCCCGATTTTATTGGACAAGTTTTTGTCAAAAACTTTATTTACAGAAAATTATCGTTTTTCGATAAAAAACCGAAAATTCATTTTGACCATTTTTGTTTTAATTTGATGCAAATTTGACATAATTTATCTTTGACAGACTGTATAATTTTCTTCAAAGGAATTAAAATCTTAAATTTAATATGGAATTAACGGTTGCAATCACGGGCGCGTCGGGGACGATTTACAGTTACAGAACGCTTCAGCTTCTCGCAGCGAGCGGTGTAGTTTCAAAAATAAATCTGATTATGTCGAGCATCGTGCCGATTGTCGCGCAGGTCGAACTCGGCGTAAATCTGAAAGAACCAACGTCGGAAAAAATAAATGAATGGATCGGTTTGGAAAAAAATTCAAAGCTGATTCGTTATTGGAAACTGGACAATCTGGCGGCGAAACCTTCATCCGGTTCTAATAAACAAGCCGGAATGATAATCGTGCCGTGTTCGATGGGAACGCTCGGCGCGATTGCTTCGGGCGCAGGAACGAATCTGATTCATCGCGCGGCTGACGTTTGTTTGAAAGAACGCCGAAAACTTTTAATCGTCCCGCGCGAAACGCCGTTCAATCGGATTCATTTGGAAAATATGCTGCGGCTTTCAAACGCCGGAGCGCAGATTTTGCCGGCAAGTCCGTCGTTCTACCATCGCCCGAAAACGATTAATGATTTAGTTGACCATCTGTGTTTCAGAATTTTAGATCAGTTTGATATTCCACACGACAAAAAGACACAATGGACAGGCGAAGAGATAACTGATAATTGATAACTGGCAGTGGATAATTATCTTTTCATTACCAATTTTAAATTATAAATTAGCATCTAAATTTTTTATGTCAGATACAATAAATAGATTCTCAAATCGTGTTGAAAATTATGTTAAATATCGTCCTAATTATCCGAAAGAAATATTAGAATTTTTTCGTGAGGAAATGAATCTGACAAAAAATTCGGTTGTTGCCGACATCGGTTCGGGAACGGGAATTTCGGCAAAAGTTTTCCTCGAAAATGGAAATGAAGTTTACGGCGTTGAACCGAACGCGGCGATGCGCGAAGCGGCGGAAACATTTTTAATTGATTTTCCGAAATTTAGATCAGTTGACGGAACGGCGGAAAACACTGCACTTGCTGATAATTCAGTTGATTTTATTACGGCGGCTCAGGCTTTTCATTGGTTCGATCCGGCAAAAACCCGCGCGGAATTCGCTCGCATTCTTCGCGCAGAAGGTTTTATTGTTTTGATTTGGAATGAACGTCAGTTAGATACGAATGACTTTCTGCGCGAATACGAAAAGCATTTAATCAAATTCGGTTCTGATTACGAAAAAGTTCGCCACGACAATATTGATATAAATAAACTGAACGAATTTTTCCGTAAGGAATTTTCCCGTAAAACTTTCGCCAATGTTCAAATACTTGATTTCGAAGGTTTAAAAGGCAGATTGATGTCTTCATCTTATATGCCGACCGAAACTGACGAGCGATTTCCGGCAATGTCCGACGAACTAAGATCTCTGTTTGATAAATACGCCGAAAACGGTAAAATTAATCTCTTATACGACACCAACATTTTTTATACACAGTTTTAATATGACAGAAGCAAGAACAATTACGGTCGCGCATTCGCCTGATTCGGACGACGCGTTTATGTTTTACGGTCTGGCGACCAACAAACTGGAAACCGACGGTTTGAAATTTGAACACACATTAAAAGACATTCAGACGCTCAATGAAGACGCGAAAAACGGCGTTTTCGACGTGACCGCGATCAGCTTTCACGCCTACGCATATATCTCCGACAAATACGCGCTGCTGCCGCACGGCGCAAGCATCGGCGATAAATATGGTCCGATTGTCGTCTCGAAAGAGCAGTATAAACCGGAAGATATTTCCAGACTGAAAATCGCCATTCCGGGCGAATTGACGAGCGCGTTTCTCGCTTTGAGAATTTACAATCAGGATTTTCAATACGTTGTCGTTCCGTTTGACGAAATCATTGACGCGGTTTTGGACGGCAAAGCGGATGCCGGACTTTTGATTCACGAAGGACAGCTTTTTTACAAAGACAAAGGCTTGAAAAAAGTTCTCGATCTCGGCGAATGGTGGTTTGAGCGAACAGGTTTGCCGCTGCCGATGGGCGGCAATGTTATTCGCCGCGATTTGGGTGAAGAACTGATGAAAAAAGTTTCAAAATGTCTGCACAAAAGCATCCAGTATTCGATGGACAACCGCGAAGATGCGCTCGCTTACGCGATGCAGTTTGCCCGCGATATGCCGCCGGAATTAGCCGATAGATTTGTCGCAATGTGGGTTAATGATTTGACTTTAGACTACGGCGAACGCGGTAAAGAAGGCGTTAAACGATTAATGCAGGAAGGCTACGACAAAGGCATCATCAAGAATAAAGTCGAAGTCGAATTTGTGGATTAGATTATAAAAATCGAAATTCGAGTTTTGAAGATAAAGCTGAAATGCGCGAGTGTTTCGGCTTTTTTATTTTGAGTTTTTATTCAAAAACAACGCGCCGATAAAGTTCGGCTAATTGAATGGTGAGATCAACCGATTCGAGATGAAATTCCGTGTCGGTGCGCGTGAGAAAGTAAGTTATCCAACGACCGTCAGGCTGACGGCGATGAATTTCAACTGCTAATTTTTCCTGTTCGACAATGACATATTCCTGCACGGACGGCATTTGCTGGTATGCGCGCAGCTTTTCGCGGCGATCAATTTGTTCAGTTGAGGGAGAAATCACCTCAATAATTAGAATTGGTTCTTCACAGTAATATTTATTTTTGAACTCGCCTTCGCACGTTACTAAAATATCGGGATAATAAAAGACTTCTTTGCTCGCACGCACTTTTATATTTTCGATATACGGTTCGCACGAAGAATTTCGCAGATGAGCAAGGAGCGAATTAAAAATATTTCCCGCAATCCGGTTGTGATTCTGGCTTGTTCCCGCCATTGCATAAAGGTCGCCATCAATAAATTCGTATTTTATTGCACTGATTTCCTCGCCGCTCAGATAGTTTTCGACGCTGATTTTAGTTTTCAGTTTTGCCAATCCCATAATGTAATAATCTTAACCGCAAATCGTAAAATTTCCAATAATTTTCAAAAATAAAAAGCGGCGCAAGATTGGATTTCATTGCGCCGCTTTTTTTTATTATTTAGAGAAAATTTACGCCGGAACTTTTCTGGCTTTTTCTCTTTCCCAGTTGCGATGTTGGGCAATGGCTTTGATGAAGCCGTCGGTTACATCGTCGCCGAGCAGAACGGCTTTGTCGTCTTTCGCTTTGCCGACGTAAGTTTCTTCTTTAACAAATGTTACGCCTTCACCGCTTGCCGCGATTGCTTTGCAGTGGCGAAATGCTTCGTTGACAAATTCGATTGCGTCGGGTTCATCAGTTAAAGATTTAATACTTTCTGCACCACCCGGAACATAAACCGCGTCGAATAAAACCGAAGCGACCGTTCGAAGTGCGTGGTCAACTTTCATCGTTTTGCCGTCCGCATCTTTTACGCCGCTCGATTTCATTCCGATGATCTTTGCCATCGCGCCTTCTTTTTCGAGCGCGTTCTTCATAGTTTTCACGTCTGACGCGTTAAAACCATCGGCGACAAGAAATGCGATTTTGCGCGTTTTGATCGTGTCTTTGACAGTGTTATCCATCGAAAGTGCAGTATCTTTTTGGAGTCCGCCGGTTTGCTTCGGTTTGGATTCGTATTTTTCCATATCCGCGCCTGCCGGAACGCCCATATTGATCGGACCGTCAATACTTTCGGGAATTTCGATGCCGAGCTTGTCCGCTATGCCTTGAGCTAATTTGTTTTCGATCTGATTCAAAACAAAAACGATGCGCGAACGAATGTGTTCGGCTTCTACCTTGCCGAGTTCAAAGCTGATCGCGTCAATCATATGCTGTTGCTCATAATCTACCAAACTATTGAAAAACAAAGCGGCTTGCGTAAAATGATCGGTAAAACTTTCGCTTCTGCCGCGAATTTTATGCGCGTCAATTTTTTCTTCGTAACTGTGAAAACCGCCGTCTTCAATTTTCGCTTGAGCGGGAAAATTACCCGCCAGAGAATTAGGTTCATAGGCGACCTTACCTTTGTTAATCATATGTCGAAATTGTCCGTCGCGCTGATTGTTATGAATTTCTGCAATCGGGCGATTGATCGGAATTTCGTGGAAGTTCGGACTTCCCAGACGCGAAATCTGCGTATCGAGATAAGAATGCAGACGACCTTGGAGAAGCGGATCGTTCGTAAAATCAATGCCTGGAACGATGTGCGACGGGCAGAAAGCGACTTGTTCGGTTTCCGCGAAAAAATTGTCGGGATTGCGATTTAAAACCATTCTGCCGATCTTTTGAACCGGAACGAGTTCTTCGGGAATCAATTTTGTCGCGTCCAAAAGGTCGAAATCGAATTTATGTTCGTCTTCTTCCGAGACTAATTGAACGCCGAATTCCCATTCCGGATACGCGCCGTTTTCGATGGCTTCCCACAAATCTTTGCGATGAAAATCAGGATCGAAACCGCTGATTTTCTGCGCTTCGTTCCACGCCACGCCGTGCGTTCCGAGCTTCGGTTTCCAGTGAAATTTAACGAAAGTTGATTTTCCTTCTTTGTTGATAAAACGAAATGTGTGAACGCCGAAGCCTTCCATCATCCGATACGAACGCGGAATCGCGCGATCCGACATCACCCACATAATCATATGCATTGATTCGGGCATCAATGAAATAAAATCCCAAAATGTATCGTGCGCCGAAGCCGCCTGCGGAATTTCGTTGTCCGGTTCTGGTTTCACGGAGTGAATCAGATCGGGAAACTTGATCGCATCCTGAATAAAAAAGACCGGAATATTGTTTCCGACGAGATCGTAATTGCCTTCTTCGGTGTAAAATTTGACGGAGAAACCGCGCACGTCGCGCGCCAGATCGGTCGAACCGCGAAAGCCTGCGACGGTCGAAAAGCGCACGAAAACCGGAGTTTTTCTTTTCGAGTCGGTCAAGAATCCGGCTTTGGTGAATTCTTTCATCGAATCATTATAAACCTCGAAAAATCCGTGCGCCGCGCTGCCTCTCGCGTGGACGATTCTTTCGGGAATCCGTTCGTGGTCGAAATGCGTGATTTTCTCGCGCATTATGAAATCTTCAAGCAATGTCGGACCGCGTTCGCCCGCTTTTGCCGAATTTTGATTGTCGTTGATTCTCAAACCCTGATTTGTCGTCAAAGCCTGATCTGTGCCATTACTGAAATGCTGTGACAGCTGTTCGATTTTTGCGTTGTCTGTTGAATTATTTTCTTTTTTTGCCATTTGTGTTGTCTTCCTTTTGCTCGTAATGAGGATTTTTGTTATCAGAAATAATTAAAAATCCTTCTGTTAAAAATTTGTATTAATGATAACACACGAGTATTTTTTTCAAAGTTAATTTTACTTGAATTGCTGTCAACTATTCTCGATTTGAACGCATCTATTGTATGTATTTTTGTAAGAGGCAAGTATTTATGAAAAAAGTGCAGATTTTTTTAGTAGTTTTTTGTTTGTCGGTGATTTCGGCTTTTGCCCAACAAACTTCGAACATCGTCAAAAGCGATTTGAGCCAGACGGAAATTGACCGTATCGTTAAAACTTTTACCGAAAACGAAAAAAAGTTTCGGAGCGCGTTGACCGAATATGTTTTCAACCGCAATGCGACGATTCAGACAATCGGAATGGGCGGACAGATTACCGGCGTTTATCATCGGGAATCTTTTATGGCTTTGAAACCGAGCGGCGAAAGAATCGAGAAAATAACTAACTTTCCGATGTCAACAATTACCGAAGTTCAGGTTTCCAATACCGACATCGAAGATTTGGGTGGTGTCAATGCCTTTGCTCTAGAACCCGGATCGGTTCCGCTTTATAATTTCAACTTTATCGGAAAAGACAAAATTGACGACTTAAATCTCTATGTTTTCGATGTTGCTCCGAAAGTGATGCCGAATCCTAAATCAAAGACACGTTTTTTTCTCGGCAGAATATGGGTTGATGACCGCGACCTGATGATCGTTAAGTCAAAAGGCAAAGGTATTCCCGAAGACAAAAACGCAAAATATCCGGTTGTCGAAACTTGGCGTGAAAATGTCGAGGGAAAATACTGGTTTCCGGCTTATGCTTCATCTGACGACGAATTGGTTTTTGAAAATGGACGTTCCGTTAAAATGAAAGTTCGAATCAAATATAGCGATTACAAACAGGGCGATGTCAAAATTACTATCGAAGACGACACGACTGCTGTTGAAGATGATATTCAGGAAAAACCGAAAAGTAATGGAAAACTTCCGCCGCCGCCGCCGGTAAAAAAACCTTAATTCGTGTAAAATATTAAATGGAGAAGATGGAAAACAAATTGTATTTTTTTCCATCTTTTTTTTATTTTGAAAGTTCTTTCGCAACAGCCTCGCGCGTTTTTTTCAATAAATCCATTAAATCATCGGTTTCCAAATTTGCGGTTTCAATCGGCGGCAAAACGGTTACTTCGATTGTGCCTGAATAAGCCACGCCCGCGCGTTTGCCCATCATCCAATCCGTGTTTTTTATCGCCACGGGAACAATCGGCGCATTTGTCTGCATCGCCAAATGAAACGCGCCTTTTTTAAAAGGCAAAAGTTCGCCGCGCATTGCCCGCGTGCCTTCGGCGAAAATACCGAAGGAATAACCTTTATCAATCACACTTCGCGCTTTTTCCATCGAATGCAAAGCGCGTTCGGGATTTGAGCGGTCAATGGCGATAATATTGACGAATCCCATTCCCTGACCGAAAACCGGAACTTTCAAAAGTTCTCTCTTCGCCACGAGTCCGATGCGTCTGCCGAGATGTCCGAACAAGGTTGCCGTGTCGAGATATGAACGGTGATTGGACGCAAAAACGTAGCCTCTGCCGTCTTCGAGGTGTTCCAAACCCGTAACTTTTACGGTCGCGCCGCATCCTTTCACCCAAGTTCGCGCGCCCCAAAGACACAATGGATAGAGCCACAGACGTTTATTGATAATAACGAGAAAAATCATCGCCGGAAGCGCGAAAAACAAAAGCAGAATCGCCGCGACGAACCAGCACCACCAGTAACGCAGTTTGCCTGTCAAGCGAGATTTGTTAGACTTTTCTATCGGAAAAGTTATTTTCTCGTTTTGCTCAATCGCTTCGTTAAAGGAGATTTTTTCTAAATGTTCGGTCATTCAAATAAATTTGTATCATTCCGAGTTCCAAGTTCCAAATCCCGGTTTCCAGGTTTGAAAACTTTTCGCCCGTTTTTATTTTTTACTTTTGCCTTTTGCCTTTTTACTTTCGCGCTGAAAGCGCAAGTTCCGTCGCCGAAATCAGTCTTGGGTTTTCAGCCGACCGACGACAAAACAATCGCCGATTGGACACAGATCACGAATTATTTTGCAAAACTCAACGCGGCGAGCGACAAGGTAAAAGTTCAGGAAATCGGCAAAACGACGCTCGGAAAACCGTTGATCGTCGCCTTTATTTCCGCACCGAGAATATCAAAAACTTAGAAAAATATAAACAAATCAGTCAAAAACTTGCCGATCCGCGAACCGTTAAAGATTCAGTCGAAGCCGAAAATCTTCTAAAGCAAGGAAAAACAATCGTCTCGATTTCCTGTTCGATTCACTCGACCGAAATCGTCGCGTCGCAGATGTCAATGCTTCTCGCTTATGAACTCGCAACGGCGAAAGACGATACGACAAAAGAAATTTTAAATAACACGATTCTTCTTTTGATTCCGTCGCCTAATCCCGACGGCGTTGACATCGTTGCCGATTGGTATCGAAAAACTCTCGGAACGAAATACGAAGGAAGTTCGCCGCCCGAACTTTATCATCATTACGCCGGACACGACGACAACCGCGACTGGTTTATGATGAACCTCAAGGAAACGCAGGCGATAACGAAATTTTTCTGGCAGGAATGGTTTCCGCAGATCGTCTACGACGTTCATCAAATGGGACAAAACGGTGCGCGATTTGTCATTCCGCCGTTTTTCGATCCGCCGAATCCTAATATTCCGCCGCTCGTTTTGCGCGAGGTCGGGCTTATCGGCTACAAAATGGCGGCTGATTTGCAGGCTGCCGGACAATCAGGCGTAGCAACGAATACGACGTTCGATACCTGGTGGCACGGCGGTTTTCGTTCCGCACCGTATTACCACAATTCAATCGGCATTTTGTCGGAAACGGCAAGTGCGGATTTAATGTCGCCCGTAAACATTACTTTGGAAGATTTGAAAAAAGGCAGAAGCGCACGCGGCTTAAATTCGCCGCTTGAAACGGCGACGAATTTTCCGGAAGTGTGGCAAGGAGGCAAATGGCGACCTGCCGATATTGCCCGAATCGAGATGATCGCCTCGCGTTCTCTTTTGGAAATGGCGGCAAAATTTCGCCCGCGTTATTTGCAAAATTTTTACGAATTAAATCTTACGAGTTTGGACATTGGATCGAATCAGGCGCAACCTCTCGCTTATGTTATTCCTTCAGGACAACCGCGCGAAGAAACAATCGCGCGGTTTCTGGAAATAATGCTTTGGCAAGGCATCGAAGTTTATAAAATGAACCGCGAACTGAAAGCCTCATTAGCCGAAAACTCGGAAGACCATTCGGAAATTCCGCTCGGCTCGTTTTTGATTTTTCTCAATCAGCCACAGCGCAATAATGTCGAAGCACTTTTCGGGAAACAAATTTATCCGAATCGAACCGGCGAAAACGGCGCGGTTGATCCGCCGTATGATGTCGCCGGATGGACTCTGCCTTTACAGATGAACGTCGAATATTACGCCGTTAAGCAATTTCACGATTATCCGAACGATGCGCGAATGCTCGAACAAATAAAAAATATAAATCAGGCGCGGCAAATCTTAAATCTCAAACCGAATAAAGAAAATTTTGCCAAACTGCCGAATCCGCTCAAGACGAATCCGAAGATCGGACTTTACAAAAGTTACACGGCTTCGATGGACGAAGGCTGGACGCGCTGGATGCTTGACGCTTTTCAAATCAAATACGAATCGGTTCTCGACGCGGACGTTAAAAGCGGCGGTCTCGATAAAAAATTTGACGTGATTGTTTTGCCTTCGCAGAGCGAACGATCAATCGTCAACGGCTTAAGCGAAAGAGACTATCCGCCGGAGCTGGCAGGCGGAATAACCGAAGCGGGCGCGGAAAACTTACGAAAGTTTGTCGAGAACGGCGGAAAATTAATTTGCTTTGACGATGGCTGCGAGTTTGTCATCAAGCGATTTAATCTGCCGGTGAAAAATGTTTTGAGCGGTTTGAAACGAAGCGAATTTTACTGTCCCGGTTCGATTCTGCAACTCGATGTTGACGCGGCACATCCGCTCGCCAAGGGAATTAATTCCGAAATGCCCGCCTACTTTATTAATAGTTCGGCGTTTGAAATCACGGATTCCGGTAAAGTTAAATCAGCGGCTAAATACGCCGAAAAAAGCGCGCTTCTTTCCGGCTGGCTTCTGGGAGAAAAATATTTAAATGGCAAAACGGCTTTAGCGGAAACCGACTATGGCAAAGGCAAAATAATACTTTTCGCCTTTCGTCCGCAACATCGCGGTCAAACCTTCGGCACATTTCCTTTTATTTTTAACGCGCTGGAGAAAAAATAATCAGTCCGGGCATTACGGTATTTGCTTCATAACCGAAACCCGTCACTTTCGTCGCGTCGGTTGTTAGGTCGCAATCTTCGCGGCGTTGGTATTGACCACGCCCCGTGTAAACCTCGTATTTGCCGATGTAACCTGAACAGTTCCGTTACGAAAATTCTTTATTTATTTACGAACCAAAATCACATTGAAGAAAGCAAGAATAATCGTAATAAACGCAAATAAACCGGGTGAGATGCCGAGTAAAGGATAATCATTGAAGGCATTGCCGGCTAATGAACCAAGTAAATGTGTTATGGTAAGAATTCCACCGCAAATGAAAATCATTCCGAATCCAATCATACTTCTTTTTACAATGTGCAAATATGTACCAAAGGCTACTAAAAATGCCGGGGAGACGAGAAAAATAAGATTTGGCACTAAAACTTCTTGAGTTGAAATTCTTGACTCCTCTATCCATTTTGAAAAAGAAACATAATTTAAGTAAACATTCGGTAGGGTTAATAAGAAAGTAAGTATCCCTGCAAAAATCTCCAACTTCTGAACAGTTTTCATCATAATTCTCCTGTTTATAAAGCGTTTAAAGTAAGTGGATTAAAGTCCCGCCGCCCATTTGACCGCGTTGTCAAAAAGTAATCCGCCGTTTACCGTTAAGTTCGCCGACGATGCCGTTTAGAAAAATCCGGAAAGCGGTCGTGGTCATTCCCATACCGTCGAACGGTTGCGGATCGAGCGTGACGACCGGAACAGTTACGGTTTTGAACTTTGTATTAATATTAGTTGGCGTGATGCTGTCGGAAATCACCATCACACGCTTGCCCGCTTTACACTATAAAGATTTCTATTTCTTTTATTCTTTAACGACGTATTTATTGTAGATTGCAAACACAATTGTCGCGAAAGCAAAAAGTCCCGGCAAAATACTTATGAAAAATTTCCCCTCAAAATCCGTGCCGATCATAATACCTGTTGCATTTCCTACTGCATTAAAAAGAAATACGATACCGGCTAGAATGATAATAATGATAAATCCGGTCTTACTCTGCCTAAAAGCGTGAAAATAAGAACTGATTGCAATCAGCAATGTCGGAAGTATTAAAATTAAAAAAGCTCTTATCCAGTCATATTTAAAGGGTTCGTTATCAAATTTGGCAATGTCCTTAAACTCTGGATAATCTATAATGTAAATAAATAAAAAGGCGGACAGAAAAGTAGCGATGCCACTTAAGACCTCTAATTTTTGAACGATTCGCATCACAATTCTCCTGTTTACAAAGCAACTAAAAGACGACGATTTTATAAACCCGCCGCCCATCTGACTGCGTTGTCAAATAATAGTCCGCCGTTGGTCGTCAACGTAGCGGAAGATGCCGTGTATTTTTCAAACAGTTCGGCGTATGAAATCACGGACGAATCAAAAGTAAAAAGCATTGCCCGATATGCCGCGAAAGATTCGCTTTTATCGGGCTGGACACTCGGCGAAAAATATATGAACGGAAAAATCGCACTTGCCGAAACTGTTTACGGTAAAGGCAAAATCATCCTTTTCTCTTTTCGCCCGCAGCATCGCGGACAACCGTGGGCGACATTTCCGTTTATCTTTAACGCACTTGAAAAGTGAGAAAGATGTCGGATGTTAGTTAAGAAAAATGTCTCTTGCCAGCATCCGACATCTAAAATTCCCTATTTCCCTTTCAAAATTTCATCAATCGAAGATTGTGTGATCGGATGATAACCGGGACGCGCTTTGGCGTAGATCGCTTTGGCGCGCGTCGTTCCTTCCGGCGTTTTGACGAGTGCTTCAAAAAGCGGTTTGACAAATTTGCGCCGTCCGATTGAAACGAGAAACTCTTCGAGCCGTGCGTCCGCCGCCGAATATTTATTTTTAATTGACATCAAAAGCCATTGAAACGCGATTTCGGAATTTCCACTTTTCGTCAGATTAAATGCCGCATCGAGTTCGGACATTTTTTCCGCGCTCGTTTTTTCCGGCAAATGTTTCAGAAAACTGAGCCATTCCTGCGTCGTCCAATCGCTCGTTTGAATATCTTTCGCGGAAACTGTTCCGGCTGAAAAATCTTTTGCCGCCGTTTCGGTTTTGATGAACGCATCGGATTTCGGCTGCGGTGCGAACGAAGGCATTCCCGGTTTTTCGATCCAATCGTTGATTTGTTCCGCAGTGACTATATTCGGATTTTCGGCAAGCAAATTTTTGTTCAGATACTCGACAAAAGTTTCGGTCGTAATGCTCTGAAAAGCGTGTGAATCGAAATAGCCGCGCACGAATTTATCGAATTTTTCACGTCCGAATTTTTCTTCGAGAAAACGCAGAAACAACGCACCTTTTTCATACGGAACGCCCGTAAAACCGTCGTCAGGATCGCGTCCTTTCAAATCAACGTGCAAAATCCGGTCGCGCTCGTCCATCGTTTTCATCTCTTCGTCGAGCGATTTTCTGCCCAGAACAGCTTCCATTTCGCGGCGCGGTTCGCCGTAAACGGCTTCGATAATGCGGCGTTCGAGATAAGTCGTAAAACCTTCGTTGAGCCAGAAATCGCGCCACGTTGCATTAGTGACGAGATTTCCCGACCACGAATGTGCGAGTTCGTGCGCGACTAAAGAAACGAGCGATTTGTCGCCCGCGAGAATCGTCGGCGTAGCAAATGTCAGCATCGGATTTTCCATTCCGCCGAACGGAAAACTCGGCGGCAAAATAAGCAGATCATATCTTCCCCAACGATATTCGCCGTAAATTTTTTCCGTCGCTTCGACCATTTTTTCCGTGTCGGAAAGTTCGTTTGCCGCTTTTTCCAAAACTGAAGGTTCGGAATACACGCCTGTGCGATTTCCGAGTGTTTTAAATTGCAGATCGCCGACCGCAATCGCAATTAAATAAGACGGAATCGGATGCGTCATCTTGAAATTATATTCGCCGGTTTTGTCGGAAGTTTGCGAATTTCCTTCCGCGCTCATCACAGCTAAAAGGTCTTTCGGTGTGCGGACTTTTGCCGCGTATGTCACGCGCACCTGCGGCGAATCCTGAAGCGGAATAAACGAACGCGCGTGAATCGCCTGCGCCTGCGAAAACATAAACGGCTTTTGTTTTCCGGCGGTTTGTTCGGGCGTAAGCCACTGCAAACCCGAAGCCGTCGGCGCAGTTTGATAATAAATGCGAACCTTATTGGCTTCTGCCGGTAGCGTAATCGTCAAAGACGCGCCGAGAATTTTATCCGCTTCGCCGAGTTTAAATTCCGCCGGCTGAAAGGTTTTCCCGTCGTCGTTTGAAGTTTCGGTTTTCTCGATTTTCAAATCGCGCGTATCTAAAATTAGCGGCGCATTTGCCGCATCCGGCGCACGTTCAAATTTCAGATCGGCATAACCTTTGATCGTTTTTTCTTCAAATGAAACAGTCCAATCGAGATCAACATTCGTCACCTTGATTTGTTTCGGATTTGAAAAAGAATGTAAATCTTCGGCAATCGTTGCTGTTTCAGTCTGTTTCGTTTCCGGCGGTTTGTTCATATTTGCAGTTTGTTCAGCAACGCAACCCGTATTTATGATATTCAGTCCAAATAAAAGTGCGATAAAAAAAGTCTTTGCCCGATTTTCAATTAATTTTGTCATTGGTTTTTCCTCCTGAAAAAACGCTCGAATTTGCGGATTTTTTTTGCAATCTGAAAATCTTTTTAATTTTCTAAACGCAGCGGCTAAGTTTCGGTATTCGACAAATTTATATTTGCAGGATTCAGATTTCGGTATAGACTTTGGGCGATCATTGTAGCGCGCAATTTTGCCGCGTCAGCCATTTCACCAAAGAAAAATTTATCAATCGTATCCGTAAAAATTTCGATCCAACGCTGAAAATTTGAAAAAGTCAGCGGTGATTTTGCGTTCAAAATTTGATGAACAGAAAGCGGATTGCCGAAATAAATCGGCTTACCAAACAGGACTTTTTCCCAGAAATCTACGATAACCGGCAGATGCGCCGCTAAATCCGTGTCGTCAAAATGATGTCCGATCTCCGCATCAAACGGCGCGATTTTGTAAAATTCCGTCAGCAATTTTTCTAAATCTTTGCGCGTTTCAAGTTGCTTCATAATTCTTATTCGGTCGAAATTTCCGTCTCGTCATTGAGCGCGGCGTGAAGCGTGTGCCAACTCAAAGACGCGCATTTGACACGCGCCGGAAATTCCAAAACGCCCGCGAAAATTTTCAGTTTTCCCAGAGAATTTTCATCCGTTTCGGCATCGAGTTCGCCAGTTACCATTTTTTGAAATTCGCCGAACATTTTTTCGGCTTCTTCCTTTGATTTGCCCTTCACGCTCTGTGTCATCATCGAAGCCGACGCTTTGGAAATCGCGCAGCCCGAACCTTTAAAGGCGATATCTTTTACTTTGTCGTCTTCTATTTCGACATACACGCGAAGCGCATCGCCGCACAATGGATTATTGCCGTCCGCGTGGCGCGTCGCCGTTTCGATTTCACGAAAATTTCGCGGATTTTTGTTGTGATCTAAAATAACTTCCTGATATAAATCGCTTAATTCTGACATATTTTTATTTGCAAATTAGGATTGCCGTTAAATTTTATCGCCGACGGGCGCGGTATATTTTTCATCCGTGATATTTCCCGTGTTCAAAACATTTTTCGGCTCGAAAAGTAAAATTTCCGCTTCTTCATCGGCAACGGGACGATGTTCAACGCCGCGCGGCACGATGACGAATTCGCCCGGCGCGAGCGCGACGGTTTTGTCCCGAAATTCGATGCGAAAATTTCCTTTCACGGCAAGAAACATTTCGTCTTCGTGTTCGTGTTGATGCCACGGAAACTCGCCTTTTATTTTGACGAGTTTGATTTCCTGATCGTTTAATTCGCCGACCGTTTTCGGTCGCCAATGCTCGCTGATGAGCGCGAATTTTTCAGCCAGATTAACCTTCATAATTGTTTTTATTATACAACATTGACCGCCGCAAACGCTTTGCGCGAAACAATTTTCCGAATCTCGAACTTGCCGCGTGTTTTTGTTTGATAACTCTGTTTATTTGGAGTAGTTTTAATTTTATTTCGTTTCATCAGACAGATAAATTTATTAAAAAACTTTGGAAATATGAATGTAAAAAATGCGGAAAGCACGGAATTTCCTGCTACGGTCGCGCCGTCGTCAAGTCGTCTTTTGTCGCTCGATGTTTTTCGCGGCATCACGATTGCGGGAATGACGCTGGTCAATAATCCGGGAACGTGGGACGCGATTTATTCCCCGCTCGAACACGCCGAATGGAACGGCGCAACGCCGACCGACTGGATTTTTCCGTTTTTCCTGTTCATCGTCGGCATCTCGATTACCTTCGCGCTCGGCAGACGAGTGGCGGAAAAAACGTCGGGCGCGAAATATATTTCAAAATTTTCAAACGCGCGTTTCTGCTGTTCGCCATCGGATTTTTGTTGTCAATTTTTCCGTTTTACAACGTCTGGAGCGGCGAATGGTTCGATCCGGCAACCGTCAGAATTTTAGGCGTTTTGCAGCGCATCGGCATTTGCTATCTTGCCGCCAGTTTGATTTTTCTGCACACGAATTGGAAACAGCAGGCGATTATCGGCGTTGTAATTTTATTCGTTTACTGGGCTTTGATGACTCTGGTAAATGTTCCGGGCTGTGAAATTACGACTTTCAACGACAAGGCGTGTAATCTCGCCGCGTATGTTGATCGTTTGATTTTGACCGAAAACCACACATGGAAACAATCGAAAGTTTTCGATCCCGAAGGAATTCTTTCGACCTTGCCCGCAATCTCGACGACGCTTGCCGGAATTCTGACCGGGCATTGGCTCAAATCGAATCGTGACGGTTTTGCGAAATTCAAAGGAATGATTATAGTCGGCGTTCCGCTGATTATCGTCGGACTCGTCTGGAACATTCGGTTTCCGCTCAACAAAGCTCTCTGGACGAGTTCGTATGTCGTTTATATGGCGGGCATCGCGCTCGTTTTTCTGGCGGTTTGCTACTGGCTGATTGATTTGAAAGGCTTCCAAAAATGGTCGAAACCGTTTCAGATTTTCGGCGCAAACGCCATCGCGCTCTACATCGGCTCGACGATGATGGCGATTATTCTCGACGTCATCCAAATTCCGACCGCAGGCGGCGAACCGATTTCCTTGCAGAGTTATATTTTCAACAACTTTTTTCTGCCAGTCGCCGCGCCGATTAACACATCTTTAATGTTTGCGATTTCGTTCGTTTTAATCTGGCTTTTTCTGATGTGGATTCTTTATCGAAAGCAGATTTTCTTTAAGATTTGACATATTTGATTTTGGAAATTTAATGCTGAATTCTCATCGAAGGCGAATTCTCATTTTTTATAACATCATCTTCAATAAAAAACGATTCTGAAAAAATTGCCGTTTTCCAAGCATTGCCTTCACGTACATCTTTAAAAACTACAAATCTCGCTTGATCGCCTTTGCTGAATGAATCACGCGCACCCGTCGCTTCCGGGCTAATAACTTCAATGCTTTCCAACGGAAAAATCCACTTTGAAACAATATGATTTCCGCCGCCGTGCATCGGCATCGGTTGGCAATAATCTTCCGTTTCAATTGCGAAAATCGTTTCCCATGAATTTGTCGAATCATTCCATTTTTGCAAACCATAGGGAAAATCAGTTTCTTCGCTTAATGTGTCGCTCATATAATCGCAAGCAACAAATTTTACAGGCAGAATAGAAAAGTTCGTAAATTCTCCCGAATACATTCGAGATTGTCCGGGAATTCCGATTTCCCCATATCTGCTTATCACATCAATATGAGAGCCGTAAGAAAAATAATGTCCGTAATTATAGTGATGAATTTGTTCGATTGATAAAAGAAATAATCACAGAAAAACCGCTAAACAAACCGAAATCCATTTCACTTTTTTAGAAAAACTTTTCATATTACAAATTTTTCGTCAAAAACTGTTCGAGCAAATCCTGCAACCCGACGGCGAAAAGCGCGGTTCCGTGTCCGCCTTTTTCATAAATTTTCGTTTCGTATTTTTCGTTCGGATTGTCGGCTTTTAATTTTCTCACCGCATTGGCGGAATCTTTATCGTCTTCGGCGGCGACCATCAAAAGCGGACGATCTCCATAATGTTTTACAGTTTGTTCAATCGGCAAATTGTCAAAATAATTTATTCCCGGCGAAACAAGTGCGGTGGCTTTAACACCCAAACCTTCCGCTGCATAAATTATCGCCAAACTGCTCCCGTAAGACGCGCCGACAATTCCCATTCGCGCCGTGTCAATATTTTTCTGTTGCGCCAGATAAAGAAAAGCCTGTGCGACATCCGCTTTCATTCCTTTGACACCTTCGGCAGTTCGTTCCGCCGTTACGGTTTTGCCGTCTGTCGTTTTTACAGATTCGCCGAAACCGCGCCCGTCAATTGTCAAAATGTTGAAACCTTTTATTTGTAAATCGCTGGCAAATTTTTCGTAAGATGCGCGACTGCTCCCGAATTGATGAAGCAAAAGAACCGCCGGAGAATTCGCCTTTGCCGAAGCGTAAAACGTGCCGACGATTTCGACATTTCCTTCAGACGTAAATTTTATATTTTCCGGCGCGGGAATTTCCGCATTTGTTTGATTCTCGCTGTTTGAATTATTTGCCGCGATATTTGAATTCGGTTGATTTGCCGAATTTGAAACCGTCTGATTTTGACAGGCAACGAGAAACGAAATTGATAAAAATAAAAATGCGATTTTTGTATGAAATTTATGTATCGGCATATTTTTTGTGTTGTATTGAATCAGATTATTTGACGGTTTAATTTTTTATGTCTTTGCAATTTTCAATCAAATAATCTCCGACTTTTCCTCTATTGTAATCGGAAACAAAAACAGGTGTGTCTAACTCACGACTTATCAAATCTCCGACATTTAATATCTGTTTGGATTGTTCAGTTTCTAAATTTTGGGGGTTGGCAAATGAATATCTTCTTAGGCTGTTTTGAGAATTTATTTCCATAACAAAGCCGCTTCCATCTTCCCATTCAGCATCTTCAATTTTGCCATCTGGAATTTCCAATACGCCTGATTTTTTTACTTCATTCCAAAAACTTTCATAACCTGATTTCGGCTGAACCTTTTTTCGATAGTAACAACTGAATCTTTTTCCATCTCCCGAAAGCATTGCCGACCAATCTTCATTTACCTTACGCAAAATGAATATTTCGCCGCCTTCCAGCGCAGTCCAGCGATGTATCCGAATTTCTAAAAATTCATTTTGCTGTTCGATCTTTTGTTCAGACTTAGAATCACAACCGAATGTAAAAATAAGTGAAGTCAGAATAATTAAAATGTTAATTATCTTCATTTTGATTTTAAATAAACCCATTCACCAAAAAATTTCGACAAATCTTTTCCGCTCGCTTTCTCCATCGCATTTTGAAAATCTTTCGTTTCGACGGATTTTCCCCAATACTTTCGAGTATATTCTTTAACGCCTTTCCAGAAAAGTTTGTCGCCCAATTGCTCGCGCAAAAGATGCAGAACATACGCGCCTTTGTCGTAAACTAAGCGACGATCTTCGCGTGTCGGTTGGTTCCAAGTTGGGAAAACGAGCGGTTTGTCTTTACCCGCATCGCGCACTTTTTCGTAAGAAAGTTTGTATCTTTCGATTTCCGACACATATTTCGCGCGACCGAAACGGTTTTCAAAATACGCGGCGGTCATAAAATTGGCAAAACCTTCGTTGAGCCAAAAATGCGTCCAATCGCGGTTCGTCACCATATTTCCCCACCATTGATGCGCGAATTCGTGTGCGGCGAGCCAGATTTTCGTTTCGTCTTTTAAAACATCGCGCCCGTATTCTTTGGTCATCAATGTAAAACCGTCAACTTCCTGCTGCGCGTTGCCTACGGTCAAAACCTGTGTGTAAGTTTGATACGGATATTTCACGCCCGCTTTTTTCTCGTAAAACGAGAGCATTTTTTTCGCGTCAACAAAAATTTTCTTGATGTCATTTTCAGAAAAAGATTTATCGAAAAGATAACGAAACGTCATTTCGCCGTTCTTGACATTCAATTCCTGAAATTCTCCGAACACAAAGCCGAAAAGATACGCCGAAACTTCCGTTTTCTGTTCCCAACGCGACATTATTTTTCCGTTCCCAAGTTCGCGCTCGGCTAAAAATTCGCCGTTTCCGACAGCTTTAACATTTTTCGGCGCAATCAAATTCAAACGAAAACTAGCTCGATCTTCCGGCGAATCAACGCACGGCATCCATTGGCTCGTCGAAAAAACCGTGTAAACCTGTTTTTGTTCGGGGAAAAAGTTGATTCCGTATTTCGGCGCGCCGTGATAAAAAATTTCAATCTCGCGCGTTTCGCCTTTTTTTAGCGCATTTGCAAATTGAATTTTCAGCAGATTTTCCGTCTTTTCAAAATTCAATTGAATGAGTTTTTCCTGAACCGAATCAATCTCTAAAGTTCCGGCGTTGAGTGTGATTTCATTTAAATTTTCGCTCAGAGAACTAAAGCGAATCAAAACTTTTCCCGTAACGGATTTGTCATTTAAATCAGGTGCGATCACCGCGTCGTAAGAGCTTACATCAAATAAATTCGTCTGCGCTTTGAGATTTAAAGCAAAAGAGCAGACAACAAAAAGTGCATATAATATTAGTTTTATTTTCATTAGTCTCAAGCCAGAATTGTGAATGCTATTATCTTGATTCAGGTAATTTATCTATGGTTGCCGCACAACAAATTTAATCACTTAGAAGCTATTTGAAAACTATTTTCTGCCCACGAAATACACTAAATGCACGAAATATAAGACCAAATTCAAAATAATTTTTTCTTTATTTCGTTTGATTCGTGTGTTTCGTGGGCAAAATCTTTAGTTTTCAAACAGCTTCTTAAACAAATAATCAATTTTATAGACATTCTGTTATAATTCCTAAAACTTTCTGTTTTATTATTTCAATAATTTAAGTAAAAAATCATCTGCTATGTATAAATTTTTATTCGGATTTGCTTTGATGTGCGCGTTTTTTGTCAGCTTGGCGACCGCGCAAAATGTTCAATTAACTATTGATGCGTCAAAGCCGGGAGCGAAGATTGACCGCAATATTTTCGGGCAGTTTGCCGAACATCTCGGTCAGGGCGTTTACGAAGGCATTTGGGTCGGGAAAAATTCGCCGATTCCGAACACGCGCGGAATTCGCAACGATGTCGTCGGCGCGCTCAAAGCGATCAAAGTGCCGAATGTGCGTTATCCGGGCGGTTGTTTTGCCGACGAATATCATTGGCGCAAAGGCATTGGAAATCAACGCGTGGCGACGCTTAATCCGAATTGGGGCGGCGTAATCGAGCCGAACACTTTCGGGACTCACGAATATCTGGATTTTATGGAGCAGATCGGTTCGGAAGCGTATCTGTCAGTCAATGTCGGTTCGGGAACGCCGGAAGAAGGCGCGGATTGGCTCGAATACTTAACGACCGATCAACCGACCGATCTCGCCAAAGAACGCGCCGCCAACGGTCATCCCGCGCCGTATAAAATCGCTTATCTCGGCATCGGCAACGAAAGTTGGGACTGCGGCGGCAATATGACAGCCGAAACTTATCTCGGCGAATATAAAAAATACAATCGTTTTGTCAGAAATTTCAATCCCGCGCAACAAAAAGATAAAATGCTCTCCATTGCAGTCGGTCCGGGCGGCGGCGATGCACGTTTTATGGAATGGACGGACGTGATGATGAAGGCGTGGAAAAATCACACCTGGAGTTGGGATATGCAGGGATTATCCTTGCATAATTACACGGTCGTCAATTGGGAAGACAAACATAAATCCGTCGGATTCGGCGAGAAAGAATACGGCGAAATTCTCAGAGAAACTCTCAAAATGGGCGATCTGATTGATAAACACGCCGCGATTATGGATAAATACGATCCGAAAAAAGAAATCGCGCTCGTCGTTGACGAATGGGGTGCGTGGTATGCGCCGCTTCCGGGCAGCAACCCGGGATTTTTGTATCAGCAAAACAGCCAGCGCGACGCGGTTTTGGCGGCTTTAAATCTGAACATTTTCGCCCGCCGCGCCGACCGTGTGCGAATGACCAATATTGCTCAAATGATAAATGTTTTGCAGGCGATGATCTTAACCGACAAAGAAAAAATGGTTCTTACGCCGACTTATTACGTCTATAAAATGTATGTCCCGTTTCAGGATGCGACCTTCGTACCGGTCACTTTCGACGCGGGAACTTACACTAACGGCGACATTAGTCTGCCGCGCGTTGATGCCGTCGCCGCGAAAGATAAAAACGGTAAATTATGGCTGGAAATCACGAATGTTGACCCGAACCGAGCAGTTAAAATTGACTTAAATGCAGTGGGAATAAAGGCAAAATCCGCAAACGGCGAAACGCTTACTGCGCCGAAAGTTGATAGCATCAACACTTTCGACAAACCGAATAATGTGATGCCGAAACCTATTTCCGCAAAATTTCAAAATGGAAAATTAACTTTAACTCTCGAACCGAAATCGGTAACAGTTGTGTCGGTCGAGTAGCTGAAATTATTTAACGACTTTCTTGGCTTTGACGTTGCTCGATTTCTTCGCCGGAGCAAGCACATCTTTAACTTCAACGACTTCAAAATACGGATGATCGGCGAAGAAATCGCGCAAAACTTTAACGTGCGCCGCGCCGATTATCAATAGATAACGATTGTCGTCGAGCGAAGCATTTCGCAGAATATTGGTCAAAATTTTCAAGTTACGGTTATACCACAAAGTAACGTATTCCGCGCCGACGTAATTTTCATTCTGCCCGAACGCGAGCGCGAGATAATTGTCGTTGTTGTAATGATTTCGCGCGACATATTCGGGCGAATTTACCCATAAATAATAATCGAGCAGATCGGTTTCGGCGAGTTTGTGATCCTTAAAATTCTTCGACGTTTTGAACGGCAAAAAGAAAAATTTCTCGTTAGAATTCTGCGGTTCGGGCGCGTCGCCGATTGCCTGAACCTGCCTGATATAATTTCGCGCGACATCATCTTTGGCATTCTTCAAAGCCGCGTCAAAATCCGTCGGCATTTGATAATCAACACACGTTACACCGTTCGGATTATTTGTCTTTTTCGCTAATTTTACGCCGATCTGAAAAATCTCGTTCGCCAGATTATTTCCCGTCGGCTCGCTTCCTTTTTTGTAATCGGCGTAGATTTCGTTCCACTTTTCCTGTTCGGACGGTTCTTGTTCGACAAAGATTTTGTCTGGATTGTATTTCGCCAACTGCTTGACTATCTTGTTAATTTCGCTCTGTCTTTTCGGCGAAAACTCGTCTCCAAAATTCGTTTTATTTTTATCGTTCGTCGCGCCGAAATGGAATGTTCCCAAAAGAACAATTTGAATTTTTTTGATCGGTTTCTGCTCGGTTTTCTGAGCAAAAATTCCGAACGCGCAAACCAACAGAATTCCGGTCGAAATTAAAATTTTTCTCCTCATTATTTTTCGTCTATTCGAGTCTTTTCGTTTTGAGTTTTAATCCGGTCGAAATTACCGTCAAATCATATTTTTTCGTCTGCGGATCGAGCGTAAAAACATAGCCGTCTTTCGAGGTCGGATCATCGAAAAAAGTCGTTTCGCTGTCCGCGAAAATTTCCAGTTTCGCGCCGTCCGCATCGGAAACAAAAATCTTATCACCGGAAGTTTCAACGGTAAAAATTTGCGAATCATCCGCTTCGAGCGCGAATTTTCCGGCGTATCTTTTTAAGATTTCAGGCGATAATTTGATCGCGGTTCGATTGATTTTGTGCGGCACTTCGTAAGGTTTGCCGTCGAGCAGATTTACGATGTCAGCGGTCATTTCCTGAATCGGAATTTCCGTGTAATTGCAGGTAAAGACAAAGTTCACGTTCGTTTTCAAATTTTTATAAAAATACGCCCGATAACCCGGTCTGCCGCCCGCCTGAATGAGAACGCCGTTGTTCTCGAACATTTTTTCCGCCAAAGATTTATTCAAAACTTTCCCCGCCAAAAGCTGTCGGTTAAAGCTAAATAAATCGCTGACGGTTGAAAAATAATTTCCCGTTTCACTTCGATTGATGCTCTTTTTGGAAGCGGCGACGATTTTTCCGTCCTCGTTATTAAAACCGTAAGCGAAATTTTTCAGCGATTCGGCGGTGTTAAATTCGCCCGTGTTTTTCAGCTTCAGCGGTTTGAAAATCTCGTTTTCAATAAACGCCGCGTAACCTTTGTCCGAGCGTCTGTCAATGATGTAATGCAGCAAAAAATAACCGACATTTGAATAAAGCGTCTGCGTTCCGGGCGGAAATCGCAGTTTTTCGAGTTTCGCCAGTTCGACGATTTTTTCGAGCGACAAATCGTTATATTTTTCGTAATCGGCAAGTTCGCGCGGCAAACCCGATTGATGATACATCAACTGCTCGACCGTAATTTTATCGCCGTTCGGAAAATCGGGAATAAATTTATCGAGCGTGTCGGAAAGTTTTAATTTTTTGAGTTCGACGAGTTTTAGAATGCCGAATTTGATAAAAACTTTGGAAACCGAAGCGATAATAAATTTGCTGTCGCGGCTGACCTTCAATCCGGCGGTTTCATCTTTGAGATTATAAGTTTTGTCGAGCAGAATTTTCCCGCCTTTGGAAATAATGACGTTGCCGTTAAAATTCTTCAAATTCGTCAAAGCGGTAAAATATTCATCGAGCTTGTAACTTAAATCGCCGCGTTTGGTTTGCGCCGAAACATTTGCCACAATTAAATAAATTAAAAGTAAGATTAAAGGCTTCGTCAAATTTTTCATTTCATTTTGTCCAATCGTAAAGCGGTAAATTTCAGACTAAGCAAAAACCTCGATTACCTTCTGCACCGCGTCCGCCAGAACGTCAACTTCTTCGCGCGTATTGTAAAAAGCGAACGAAGCGCGAGCCGTCGCGGGAACGTCGAAGAATTGCATCACGGGTTGGTTTAAACAACGGCATAATCTGTATATTTTCTAATTTCAGGTTCGTGCCAAGCCAACACAATATCGCTTTTCGGCACGTCCGCCGCTTCCAAATCCGTCGCAATTCCGCCTTCGATGCCGTCGTATTGAATCCAAAATTTTCCGTCAATAATTTCAACGTGAACTAATGTTCCGTGAACCCGAAAACGCTTTTTACGCCAACCGACATCAACTAACAGATAACGGTCATTTTCACGATCAAAAACTGTTTGACTTTTGATGTCGTCGTGTGAATAAGGCTGATTGGCGTGTTCAGTCAAAATCCTTTCGATTATTTCTCTATATTTTTTCACTTTATCCATCGAATAATTTCCTCCGTTTCAGGATTGAAAACACAAATCTTGAGATTTTCGTTTTTCATCAAAAGTTGTCCTATCGCATCTTCAAAAATAGATTCAAAAACATTGTCGGCAACCGCCAGATAAAGATCACGATTAGGTTCGACAACCGCCATCACATTTTCATACAAAATATATTGACCGAGCGCATTTTCCAAATCGTCCATTTCCGATTTGCTGATAAAACTCTTGATTTCAACCGCAATTTCCTGCGAATCTTTAACGGCGGCAATCAGTCTTTCCGCGCCCAAATCAACAAACAGTTTGCGTTTTCCAAACTACAATTTCAACGGGTCGTGCGTGATCTTCCAACCGTCTTTGATTAAGGCTTTTTTAACCGTGTCGTGATAAATATCTTTCGCGGGCATTGTTTTTAGAGCAGCTTTTGAAATTCTTCTAAATCCATTTCAATTTGATTCAGAATTGATTTTAGTGTTCTGACTTTAACGGATTTGTGAAACGGCACAACGGTTCGCAATTTTCCCTTTATCAGGATGTAATGACTTCCCGTTACGCGGTCAATCGTAAATCCGGCGCGTTCCAACGCCGCAATAATTTTCTTAGCAGGCAAATCACGCGGCAACTTTTTCATTCTCGATTCTCACGCGCACGGGCATTGCGATTTTATCTTTTGGAATCGGCTCGCCGTGCGCTATCAAACTTTCCAGATAACCGCCAATTGCGTCCTGCGCCATCGCGTATGCTTCGTCGAGCGTGTCGCCTTCGGTAACGAGTCCGGGCAAAGCAGGACAAGTTACCAGATAACCGTCAGGCTCATTCGGCTCAAGCAAAATCGTAAAACTGTATTCGCCAACTTGAATCGGAGTTTGCTGCATATTTTTATTCTTTATTCTCAACTTCAATTAGATTATTTGCGAAAAAGCTGAAATTTCCAGAGCCATCAATGAAACCGCTAACTCTTAAATTAACGTATTCCATTCCGTCATCTGCACAATTAACTATTTCGAGGCTATTTCCGTGATTAGAATATCGGTTTTCAAATTCAATCAAACTGGCGTTCAAAAATTTTAGAACTCTTATTTTGCCGCTTTCATTAATCTTCAACTCAATAATTGTTTCTAGATTTTCAGGATTTTTCCAAACACAAAATCCTAAAACTTTGCAAATCCACGTTTTGTTAATCAATTCGTAATCTAATTTCGCTTTCACGCAAAAACCTCAATAACCTTTTGCACCGCGTCTGCCAAAACGTCAACTTCCTCGCGCGTGTTGTAAAAGGCGAACGATGCGCGCGCCGTTGCGGGAACGTCGAAAAACTGCATCACGGGTTGGGCGCAGTGGTGTCCGGCGCGGATGGCGATTCCCGATTGGTCTAAAATCGTGCCGATGTCGTGCGGGTGAACGCCTTCGATGGTGAACGACAGCACCGACGCTTTTTCTTTTGCCGTGCCGATGATGCGAACGCCTTCGATTGCCGAGAGTTTTTCGGTCGCGTATTCGAGCAGTTCGTGTTCATATTTTGCCGCCGCTTCAAAATCAATCGAATTCAGATAATCAATCGCCGCGCCGAGTCCGATGCCGGCGGCAATCGCGGGCGTTCCGGCTTCAAACTTTTCGGGAATCGGCGCATACGTCGTCTTTTCAAAGCTCACGGTGCGAATCATTCCGCCGCCCGTCTGATACGGCGGCATTTTTTCCAGCAGTTCCTTTTTGCCGTAAAGAATTCCGCTGCCCGTCGGCGCAAACATTTTATGACCGGAAAAAGTATAAAAATCCGCGTCCAAATCCTGCACGTCAACCGGAAAATGCGGCACGGCTTGCGCTCCGTCAACAAACACGGGAACGCCGAATTTATGCGCCGTCGCAATCATTTCCTTAACCGGAACAACCGTCCCGAGCGAATTTGAAACGTGCGAAATCGCCACAATTTTCGTTCGTTCATTGAGCATATTTTCATATTCTTCAATGACGAGTTCGCCGCGCTCATTCATCGGAATCACGCGCAATTTCGCGCCTTTTTCCTCCGCCAAAACCTGCCACGGAATAATATTCGCGTGATGTTCGAGATACGAAATAATGATCTCGTCGCCCTCGCCAACAAACTTGCGCCCGTAAGACGAAGCCACAAGATTCACGCCTTCGGTGCAACCGCGCACGAAAATACATTCTGCAACCTCCTTCGCGTTAATAAATTTACGCACCTTTTCCCGCGCCGCTTCATAAGCCGTCGTCGCGTGCTGCGACAAATAATGTACGCCGCGATGAATATTCGAATGCTCTTTTTTCAAATACTCCGCGCCGCGCTCGATCACCAAATTCGGCACTTGCGAAGATGCCGCATTATCCAAATACCGAAGCGGCTTCCCGTTCACAGTCTGCGATAAAACAGGAAAATCTTTTCTAACTTTTTCAACGTCCCAATTGCTCATTTCTTTTACTGCTTTCATTTTTTGTTACCTTTATTTTTTTAGACTTCCATTTATTTTGTCTAAATTTTTATTTATGTCTTCCAAGCATCGCCAAATTTCTCTTTCGCTAGTCCAAAGTCTTTTAGATGTTGAGTTCAAATTAATTTGAAACTTTTCCTCGTACACTTTTCCATTAATATCCTTATAAGAAATTACGCCACTAAAAATTGGTTCTTCATACTTTTGGTAAAAATCTGGACTTCCGCCTAATGAATCTGTAATCTCGAAATTCGGTGGAAGAAGTGAAAATGTTTCAGAGGTTATTACACTTTCGTCGTTTTCTTGATGAAAAGCGCGATCAAGATTTGGTGTAATAGTAACCTTCACATTATATGCGGCTGTTAAACCATAGTTTTTAATACCAGCAAGAGTTACAAGATTTTCACCTGAAACGATGTTAAATATTACATAAGGACGAACTCTGTTTTCTTCCAATTCCGTAACCTTTTCAAGTTGCTTCTGGCTTATTTCAACAGCTCTGCTACTAATCAATTTTGCATCTTCGCTTATTTCCTTTGCTTCGACGCTAATTTTTGAAGTTTTCCAAGCAATATATGCAAGAAAAATTGTTGCAATAACATAAACAAAAGTGAGTATTGCCATTATAAAACCTTGATTTTGGTTAAGCCATTCAATCATTTTTATGCTTCTCAGTTCGCGTTCAAAACAATTAACTCAATTCGCCTAATAATTTTCCCAAATATCCGCTTGATATTCGAGCGTTTCCAAAACTTGCTTATTTATCAACTCAGCGTTTGCATTAATAATTTCAATTTCCCGCTTGCTTCGTAATTCTCTTTCCGCTTCAATCCGAAAATCCAACAAAGCGCGAGTCAACGGATGCAAATTTTGTTCGGCAATTTCGATGAGTCTGCCTTTACCGACTTTCGCATTCAAAACCGCCAAAGATTTAATCAAAGAATTTTCACTTGCCAGCGAATTTTTAATGCTTTGGTGCAAATAATCCCAACACGCGATATGCAAATCAAATCTCGAAAACTCGCCGTCCTCGACTAATTTATTCGGCGTTCTTTCATCATCTGGAACAGCAAAATGTTTTGGAAACGGAGTATTTGTAGTTTCGTGGTAAGCGCATCTGTAAATCATTGATGAAAGTATCGTTGATAAGTCAACTAATTCTTTTCCGTCAATCGTTATCCAACCGCGTCTGCACGAACATTGATAATGTGTCGAATAAATTTGCACACGCTTCTTAACGCTTTCGGCGAAACTGCTTTCAACTAATTTTTTAACTTTGCTCCATCTCATTTTATTTCAGTTCAATCTCACCTTTCACAAAATCAACCGTCAAAACATTTTCGCGTAAAAAGTCCAAACCTAAAACACCGTCAACGCTTGCTGTCGGCGGCAGATCGTGTGCGTTTATCAAAAGATCAGATTTCTCTTTACCCAAAACCGACAATTTTTCAATCCTGATTTTCGGAATCGTTATCAAACCGCTTCCGGTCGTGATAAGTACTTCATCTTCGACATTTTCCAAATCATAGCCGACCGCCAATAACCTTTTGCGTGAAATAACTGTCGCGCTCGCGCCCGTGTCGAGAGCCAGATTTAACAACAAATCCTTAAAATTCCCGTCTTTCTTGCGGCAATAAATCTTTGCTGTCAAATAAATCAAGCCGTAATTGCTGTTAAACGAGATTTTCATAAATTTATCTTAAAAATTCAGCAAAAATTCCATTTTCGAATCAGGCTTTCCAATGTAAAGCGTCGCCAAATGATCACTTTTCGATTTCATCGCTTTCTCGTGAAGCCCATCTTTATCTTTGCCGTGAAAGACAACTTTGCCGCGCACGACTTCTAGTTTTTCATCGGTTTCAACATCTTCGATCAAAACCCATTCGCCGTCGAATTGCTGTTCGATTTCTTCCATTGTTAAAATTTCGTTCATAATTTTCACCTCAAATTACGTTTCCAAATTTATACTTTGCCTTTAAAAGCGAAGATTTAAACTCCGGCGCGTTTATTTTTTGGAGAAATCGTTTCAGCCGTTTCTTCTGTTTTCGGTTTGCTCGCTTCCTTCTTTTCGTGTCGCGCGATGAATTCGAGCAGAGCCTTTTTGATAACGGCGGTGCGTTTGTTTTTTTCTCCGGCGATTTCGTCAATTTTGGCTAAAATTTCTTCTTCGATAATAATATTTGTTCTGACTCTCATAATTTTTTTTATTCTCCTAAGTTTGTATCAAGGCGATTTAAAACCGCTTCGTCCAATTGTTTTTTAATTGATTCGATTTTTATTTTGTTGACGATCTCTTCGGCGAAACCGTATGTCAAAAGATTTCGCGCCAGAGTTTCGTTCAGACCGCGACTAAGTAAATAAAACAACTCTTCTTCTTCGAGTTGCCCGACGGTCGCGCCGTGAGCGCATTTTACATCGTCGTTGAAAATCTCCAATTGCGGTTTCGTGTCAACCCGCGCGTCATTCGACATCAACAAGTTTTTGTTCGACTGCTTTGCGTCCGTTCCGCTCGCGTTTTCGCGGACAAAAACTTTGCCGTTGAAAACGCCGCGCGATTTGTCGTTCAGAACACCTTTGTAATTTTGATGCGAAACGCAATTCGGAAGTGCGTGATCAATTTCCGAATGCGTGTCGTGATGCTGATTTCCGCTCAACATATAAAGCCCGTCAACAAACGCTTCGCCGCCTTCGGCGTTAAATTTCAGATGAATGTCGTGCCGCGACAGTTTTGCGCCGAGATTGATATTCGTCGAATTGTAAAAACTTCCGCGTCCTAAAACAACTTCGGTCGTGCCGACGTGATAGCTTTCCGCCGATTCGGTCTGCACGCGATAATGCGTCAGATTCGCGTTGTCTTCGACAAAAATCTGAATAGCCGAATTGGTAAAACTCTTGCCCGAAGATTCGTAATTTTCGATGATCGTCGCTTTACTTCCGCTTTCCGCAACAACAATTATATGAGGAAAATTCGCCGAGTTTTCATCCGCTTTGAAATTAAATTCAAACGGTTTTTCAACCGAAGTTTCCTTCGGAATTGTTATCAAAACGACATTCGCAAAAGCCAGATGTAAAGCCGTAAATCCATTGCGCTGATAATCAAACTCTTTCAAAAGTTCGATTGTTTGTTCATCGCTTTTCAAATTTGAAATCTGAAATTCTGCCTTTGAAATCTCCACAACATTCGTATATTTCCACTCTTCATTTTTCACGGTCGGAAAACCGTTTTCCGAAAAATACGCAAACGCCTTTTCGCGTAAACTTTTCAACCAATCGGGCTGATTCGCATTTTCCAGACTCGTCTGAAAATCCTGTTTATAAATCGTTTCTTGTTTTGCCTGTAAATTCATTTTTATCTATTTTTTGCAGTTCAGGTAAAATTATTTCGCTAATGTAAGTTTCAATTGATTTATCTTCATTTTTAATCTCAATAATTTTTGTGTTTTTGCTTTCTGCAAGTTCAAAAACTTTTTGTTTAAAATCCGATTCGATAGTGCCGCCGACCAAAATCGCGTTAAATTGTCCAAACCGAAGATGTTCACCAACATCTTCTATTGAAGCCGCAACTACTGTAAATCCTTCGTTAAGAATTATCGGTTTAATCTTGTCTGTTTCTAACTGTAAACAATCAAAAATTAAAACTCTCATTAAAACCCCAACGCTTCCTGCAAAGTTTCTTTCAGCGATTCAATTAATTCGTCGCGCGTTTTTTCCTGACAATTTACGCCCGAAATTTCTTCAATCCAACCAATCCACCAATCGCCGTCTTGTTTAATTATCGCCGTGTATGTTTGGTTCATTTTCCCTCTTTTCCTGACGGCAAACGTCTTTCAAATTTCAACAATTCATTTTCCAGACGCAACGCTAATTTTTCGCGTTCGTGGCGGTCTTCGTCCTGCGTTCTTTTGATTTCATAAGCAATCCGCTCAATCGCCCGCGCCATTTCGTCAATATCGCGGCGCATTTGTTTTATGTCATCGCTGTTGCGCTGTGTTTCTTTGGCTAACGTAATCATTTGCGTCAGCCATTCGGCTAATTGTTTCCACATCTTAAAATTCTTCTATTTTCTTTTTGATATTGGAAAGCGTTTTTTTTGTTTCACTTTCCAACCAATTAATTTCCTTTCGGTTTTCCGCCAAATTTTCGTTGATGTGTTTTAATTCGCCGAGTTTTTCCGCAAAGATATTTTTATAGTCGACCGGAATTTCCGCATTTTGTTCAACAGTTGTTTCCGCCATAATTTTTACCTCATTTATTTCGATGCCGCTTTCACCCAATCGTAACCTTTTTCTTCGAGTTCGAGCGCGAGTTCTTTGCCGCCTTCTTTGACGATTTTTCCGCTCGCGAGAACGTGGACGAAATCCGGCGTGATGTAATTTAAAAGCCGTTGATAGTGCGTGACGAGAATGATCGCGTTTTCCGAATTGCGTAATTTATTCACGCCTTCAGCGACGATTCTCAGCGCGTCAATGTCCAAACCCGAATCGGTTTCGTCCAAAACGGCGAGTTTCGGTTCGAGAACCGCCATCTGCAAAATCTCGTTGCGTTTCTTTTCGCCGCCCGAAAAACCTTCGTTGACCGAACGCTTGAAAAAAGATTTGTCCATTTCGACGACTTTCGCTTTTTCCGTCAAATAGTCGTTAAATTCGAGCGGATCGAGTTCTTCTTCGCCGAGATGTTTCATTTTCTCGTTATAAGCGAGCCGCAAAAACTGCGAATTTGAAACGCCCGGAACTTCGACCGGATATTGAAACGCCAGAAAAACGCCTTCTCGCGCGCGTTCGTCGGCTTCGAGTTCAAGCAAATTCTTGCCTTCGTAAAGCACTTCACCTTTCGTAACTTCGTAAGACGGATGACCTGCCAAAACTTTCGCCAACGTAGATTTTCCCGAACCGTTCGGTCCCATAATCGCGTGAACTTCGCCGCTTTTGATCTGCAAATTCAAGCCTTTCAATATCTCTTTGCCGTCAATCGCGGCGTGTAAATCTTTTATTTCTAATAGCATAATTTTTTATTTCCAAACTTCAAAAATCGTTTCCTTAAATAATTCGTCAAGCAATTCCGTCTGCGGTTTATCATTCGGTTCGATCTGCTCGACGTAATTTTTATAAAATTCGATTTTCTCTTCTAAAAACTCATTTAATATTCCAATTTTCGGTTCTTCTTTTAATTCTTCGCCCGCCATTTTTCGTTTCAAAAGTTCGGCGATTTCAAATTTTACTTTTTCATCTTTGACCTGCGAATCAACCAAATCCTGAAACTCGATTGGCGGAAACGAATTATTTTCTTTGATCCAATCGCAAGCCAAAACCGGACGCAGAACGTAAAAATATTTTTTCGATTTCACGAAATCCTTCTGCAAAAATTCCCGAAAATTATTTCGCGCCATACTCAAATAATGATACATACACGATTTCGGATTAAAATAACTTTCGCTCATTTCGCGCAATTTCGCGGAGGTCGAAAATTGTTCGAGATAAACAATCGGACTTCGTAGCCATTCGAGCATCGGCGGATTCGATTTGCGAAAAAGTTTCAGAGCTTTTTTGAGTTCCCAGCCCGACAAATCCAAATCATTTGGCAAAATCTCTTCCTGCGAATCTTTTTCTTCGTCAATTTTCAAATACCAATCGAGTTTATGAATATAAACATATCGAACGTCCCAATCGCTGTCCGTCGAAGCGAAACCCCAAGCGCGGCTTCCGCTTTCGACCGCGAGCAAAATCTTGATTTCGTGACGATTTTCGAGATTTGCCAGTTCTTTTTCTATTTCTTTAATCATCACGAAATCAATAACTTAGATTATTCAGCAACCGCCGCGTTTGCCTGCGTTTGTCCATTTACGTCGAGATAAAAATGTTTGATCTCGCCGTGCATAAATGTTTCTTCGAGAAAATTTACTTCGCCCGATTCGACATCGTAAAGTGCGCCGATCAATGCGATTTCTTTGTTTTCGATCATTTCGCGCAAAATAATACTTCTTTCGATGATCGTTTCGACGCTTTTTTTGACCTGAATCGTCGCCACCTTTTCGACGAATTCGGCGTTCGACGAATTTCGATTTTCGGTCACGGTTTTTTCAAAGTAAACTGCCGGCTGAATTTTGTTCAAAAGCGTCGCCAGATTTCCCATCTGAACATTATCGCACGCTCCTTTGATCGCGCCGCATTTGCTGTGTCCGAGAACGACGATCAGTTTTGAACCGGCAAGTTTACACGAAAATTCCATACTTCCCAAAATATCGTCGTTGATGACATTTCCGGCGATGCGAATACTGAAAATGTCGCCAAGTCCTTGATCGAAAACAAGTTCGGCGGAAGTTCGACTGTCAATGCAGCTTAAAACCGCGGCAAACGGAAATTGCCCGTCGCGCGTTTCGTTGACTTGTTGGAGCAGATTTCGATTTGCCTTTAAGTTATTTAAAAAACGATAGTTACCTTCGCGCAAAAATTGCAGAGCCTTTTCCGGCGTTGCCGTTGACTGCGTTTCTTTCGTATGCACTTTCATTAAACTTCGACCTCCTGTGTTCTGTTTATTAAATTTTCCATCAATTCGCCGTGTTTTTTCTTCGATTTTCGCGCGTCTTTTTCGTCGTCGGCGTAAATAAATTGCTGCACCAGCGTATTATCAATTTTATATTCTTTGCGGAATCCGGCGAGTTCGACTTTGATGTTGCGCTCGACCGCTTTGATTTCCTGAAATTCCTTGATTAATTCGAGAATATCGTAGTCAATAAACACCGAATCTTCCGCGTCAATAATCACATAACTGTCTTTCGGCAAATGTTCGAGCGTTAATTTGATCGCCGCTTTGTTCAAAAATGAAACCTCCTGCGCCAGATTAATGTGAATAATTTCACCGCTTCCCTCGATTTTCTGTTGGAAAAAATACGGACTTTTCAAATTTTCGCGCAAAATAAAAAATATGCTGATCGCCAGACCGATGCCGACTCCGACGAGCAAATCCGTGAAAACAATGCCGATCACGGTTGCGGCAAACGGCACGAATTGATAAAAACCGTTTTTCCACCATTTGACGAAAAGCGCAGGTTTCGCCAGTTTGTAACCGACCAAAATCAAAATCGCCGCCAGTGCCGCGAGCGGGATTTTGTTGAGCAAAAACGGCAGCGCAAGCACGCAAACCAGCAAAAACACGCCGTGTGCAATCGCCGATAATTTCGTTTTGCCGCCCGCGCCGACGTTTGCCGACGAACGCACAATCACCGAAGTCATCGGCAAACCGCCGAGAAATCCGCTGATCATATTGCCGATTCCCTGCGCTTTCAATTCGCGGTTCGTCGGCGAATATCTTCGTAAAGGATCGAGACGGTCAACCGCTTCAAGACACAGAAGCGTTTCAATCGAAGCGACCGCCGCAATTGTGATTCCCAAAACCCAAACTTTGGAATTCAAAAATCCGCTGAAATCCGGCAACGCGATCAAATTCGGAATATCGCCAACGCTTGAAATTAGCGGCAGACCGACGAGATGTTTTTCCGTGATCGCCAAATCCGGCATCGAACTCATAAAAATCTGATTGAGCAAAATCCCGACCGCAACGACCGCAAGCGCGGCGGGAATCGCTTTAAGATTTTTCAAAAACGGAATTTTGTCCCAACTTAATAGAATCACAATTGAAACAATGCCGATGGTGACTGCGCCCGGCGTGATCGCCGCAAAAGATTGCAGCAAATCCGAAAACGTATTTCCGCCCGCCGTAAAAAATTCCTGATCGCCTTCAAAATCCGCGTCATAACCGACCGCGTGAGGAATCTGTTTCAAAATAATGATGATCCCGATGCCCGCGAGCAATCCCTCAATGACGTTCGACGGCAGATAATTGGCGATGCTTCCCGCTTTCAGAAATCCCAAACCGACTTGAATCGCGCCCGCGATAATCACCGCGCACAGAAAAATATTAAACGCGCCCAACTCCGAAATTCCCGCCAGCACAATCGCCGCAAGTCCCGCCGCCGGACCGCTCACACTCAATTGAGATTGACTGAGCATTCCGACCATAATTCCGCCGACAATTCCCGAAACGATTCCCGAAAAAAGCGGTGCGCCCGATGCCAGAGCGATTCCCAGACAAAGCGGCAAGGCGACAAAAAACACCACCAAACCCGCCGCCAGATCACCGCCGACATTAGAAAACATATTTGTTTCCGATTTTACATTCACTAAAATGATTCCTCCATAAATAATATTTCGGAGATTTTAGAAAACCCGCCAAATAAAAAAGACCTTTCGCAGAAAATTGCCAGTTTTGACAATTTTCTGCGAAAGGTCTCGAAACTTTTTTGCCGAGCCGGATTGCGTTTAAGGCAATCGTAATGACGAACTCAACAAACCTCGCGGGTGATCTACTCCCCTTTCACATTATCAAAACTAACAGATTTGGACTTTTTCTGCCAAATCGGAAAACTGAATTTTCAAAGAACAGTCGTAAAATTTCTGTTAAATTTTACAAAAACAAACTTAATTTCAGACATAAATCTCGCCCTTCAAATACAAAACAGCGTTGCCGCCGATCTTCACTCTGTCGCCTTCGAGTTTGCAAAATAATTCACCGCCGCGCGCGGAAAGTTGTCGGGCAAACATTTCCGTTTTATCCAATCTTTCCGCCCAAAACGGAATCAGATTGCAATGCGATGAACCTGTTACCGGGTCTTCAAAAACTCCGACTTCGGGCGCGAAAAATCTGGAAACGAAATCGGCATCGGCACCTTTTGCCGTGACGATAAAACCGTGTGCGTCAATTTGCAACAGTTTGGAAACATTAGGCGCGATGTCGGCGATTTCCTGTTCGTTTTCATAAACCAGAAAATAATCTCGCGCTTTGAAAATTTCCTGCGGCTGTTTACCAATCGCCTCGATCAAACCTGCGGGCGCATCGCATTTTGCAACCGGACGCGACGGAAAATCCAAAGTCAAAACATCGCTGTTTTTTTCGACCTTTAATTCACCGCTTTTGTGCGAATGAAATTTCACTAAACTTTCTTCTGTTTTCAAACATTCAAAAATCACAAACGCACTTGCCAGAGTCGCGTGTCCGCAAAGATCAATTTCAAACGTCGGCGTAAACCAGCGAATCTCGTAAACGTCATCTTTTTTCACAAAAAAAGCCGTCTCGCTCAAGTTATTTTCAAGCGCGATTTTCTGCATCAAATCTTCATCAATCCATTCGCCTAAAGGACAAACCGCCGCCGGATTTCCTTTGAAAACTTCCTTCGCAAACGCGTCAACTTGATAAATGTCCAACTTCATAAGATTATTAACCGCAGATTTTACAGATAAACGCAGATATTATTTTTGATTTTATCCGCGGTCATCTGCGTAAATCTGCGGTTTCAAACTTCTTCTTTCACCGCCGCAATCGCCTGAATTTCGATCTTCGTCCCGAAATGCAAATCCTTAACCGGAACAATCGCCCGCGCCGGTTTGTGTTCGCCTAAAATCCGCGCATAAACTTCGTTCACCTTGTCCCAAAGTTCCATCTCCGAAACGTAAATCGTAAACTGCAAAACGTGATTCAAATCGCTGTTCGCTTCAAGTAAAATCGCTTCGACATTCCGCAAAGCAATTTCCGTCTGCACCTCAATCGCACCTGTTTCGATTTCGCCCGTCGCGTGATTTACCGGCAATTGTCCCGACACAAAAATCAAGCCGTTATGCACAACGGCTGGCGAATAATGACCTTTAGGTTCGGGAATGTTTGGTAATTTGATTTTATTCATTCGTCAATCCATTCAAAAACATAATTTTCGTCAAATTCAATATCAAAGCGTTTTAGATATTTCAAATATTCGTCTTTGAAACTCGTTTCCCGATGATGTTCTTCCTGATTTTGAACGTATCGAATCACGTCATCGAGCTGCGAAATCGAATACGAAAACGCTCCGAAACCTTCCTGCCAGCTAAATTTTCCCCGCACAAAACGCTTTTCATTTATAAAACGGCTCGAATTGGCTTTTATATCGCGCACTAAATCCGACAAAGCGATGTTCGGTTTGATATTCAGCAAAATATGAACGTGATCCGCCACGCCGCCGATTGCCAGCAATTTTTGGTGGTGATTTTTGACAATTCCCGTAATGTATTTATAAAGTTCATCTTTCCAGTCACGACCGATCAAATTTTCGCGTCCTTTAACGGCAAATACAATCTGAATATAAATCTGCGAATATGTATTTGCCATAAAATCAAAATTTCAAATTTCAAATTCAAGATTCTGAATTCCTAATTATTCAGGTTTTAGCTCCGCTAGGAGCATAATATTTATAGCATCGCGATGCGATTAAATTTCGAGTTCCGTAGGAACGTCATATTAATTTTATGTTCCGTTTTTATATGCCGTTCCTACGGAACTCGCATATTTATTTTCAAATTCGTGCTATAAATATGCCGCGCCTAACGGCGTTTAGCATTCGCTATTTTCCAATCTCTCGGCAATGACACGAAAAGCCAAAGTTTTCACTTTCCGAATTGCATCTTCGCGTGTTTTCGCCATAAACCAAAACGCCGTCAAGAGCGTCAATTTCGGCAATCCAGCGTCCGTCCGTTTCTTGTTCGAGTTCGATTGCTAAATTCATTTTTTTCTCACAACAATTTGGTTATCAACTTTGTTAAGTAATTCAGCGTCCCAAAATTTTTCTCTTTTTCGAGCAAAAGATTCAGGACTTTCGTCTTTTCCAAACTTATTCTCAATCAACACGGAATCTTTAACTTTCTTACTGACTGTTTCAATTAAAGAAAAAACTTCTACGCCGTTTTCATTCGGTTCATCAAAAAGTTCAAAAGCATCCCAAACCTCTAAATATCTTTGCCGTACTTTTTGACCATAAAAGTTTTTATATTCTGACAAATTTTTTTGGCTTCATTTTCGCCTTTTTTTATTGCTTCATCAAAACTTCGCGCTTTAATTAAAACAACTCTTTCTTCAATTAAAGTCGCATCGTCATCAAAATTTTCGTCAATAGATTTAGGTTTGCCGATAGTTTCCCAACGAGTCAAAGTTTTTACGCCAAACCATTTCCAAGACATAATAAAACCTTCTTAACCGACGCTTCCTTCCAATTTCAATCCCAAAAGTTTCGTCGCTTCAACCGCATACTCCATCGGCAATTCTTTGAAAACTTCTTTGCAGAAACCATTGATAATCAACGAGATTGCGTCTTCCTGCGAGATGCCGCGTTGTTGCAGATAGAACAATTGATCTTCGCTGATCTTGGAAGTCGTCGCTTCGTGTTCGACACGCGCCGTGTTGTTCATCACCTCGATATATGGAAAAGTATTCGCCTCGCAGGTCTGCCCGATGAGCATCGAATCGCATTGCGTGTAATTTCTCGCTCCTGTCGCTTTCGGCATTATTTTGACCAGACCGCGATATGAATTATTCGACTTTCCGGCGGAAATTCCTTTCGAGATGATGGTTGATTTCGTATTCTTGCCGAGATGAATCATCTTCGTTCCCGTGTCGGCAACCTGCGCGTTATTGGTCAGCGCGACCGAATAAAATTCGCCGATGGAATTGTCGCCCTGCAAAATTACGGATGGATATTTCCAGGTGATCGCGCTTCCGGTTTCAACCTGCGTCCACGAGATTTTTGAATTTTTCCCGCGACACGCGCCGCGTTTTGTTACAAAATTATAAATGCCGCCTTTGCCCGATTCGTCGCCCGCATACCAATTCTGGACGGTCGAATATTTGATCTCGGCATCGTCCATCGCCACGAGTTCGACGACCGCCGCGTGAAGCTGATTCGTATCAAACTGCGGCGCGGTGCAGCCTTCGTTATATGCGACATAACCGCCTTCTTCGGCAACAATTAACGTGCGTTCAAACTGTCCCGATTCTTGCGTGTTTATTCTAAAATATGTCGAAAGTTCCATCGGACAGCGCACGCCTTTCGGAATGAAAACGAATGAACCGTCCGAGAAAACCGCCGCGTTCAGAGCTGCGTAATAATTGTCCGACGAAGGCACGACAGAACCAAGATATTTTTGAATCAATTCGGGATAATCAGCGACTGCTTCGGTGAACGAACAGAAAATCACGCCCGCTTCGAGAAGTTTTTTCTTGTAAGTCGTGGCGACCGAAACTGAATCAAAAACCGCGTCAACCGCGACGTTCGCCAGCATTTTCTGTTCGGTGATCGGAATGCCGAGTTTCTCAAAAGTCTTAATCAATTCCGGGTCAACTTCGTCCAAACTATTCTTTTTGACCTTCTGTTTCGGCGCGGAATAATAACTCAAATCCTGAAAATCAATATTCGGATAATCGAAATTTGCCCAATTATCCGGCTGTTCCATTTTCAGCCAATGACGATACGCTTTGAGACGAAAATCCAATAACCATTGCGGTTCATTCTTTTTAGACGAAATAAGCCGCACGACATCTTCCGATAAACCTTTCGGAATCGTTTCCGTTTCGATGTCGGTCGTAAAGCCGTATTTATATTCCCGATTTGTTAATAATTCCTGTGTTGCTGTACTCATTTTTTTATATTTTTAATTCTTAACCTGCTCTGTGGACTAATCCCTGAATTTCGTGAAACTTGCGGTCAACCTGTTCTTCATTGCCGACAAGTTGAGCGAGCGTGATTTTCGACAATGCTTCCTGCACGATTTCGTGAAGTCCCACGATGACGGGACGAATACCGCAGTCGCCCGTGTGAACGCAGTTTTCCAGAACGCCCGCATAGCTCTGACAATGCGAACCGATTTCGTCATCATCTAAAACTTTTATAACTTCATTCAGACGAATCTCCGCCGCCGGACGCGACAGCGTATAACCGCCTTTCGTGCCGCGCGTCGCCTGCACAAAACCGGCTTTATTTAGGAGCCACATCAGTTTTCCCGCATTTGCCTGTGAAATGCCTTCGCGTCCGGCGATTTGCGGTAAAGTCAAAGTTTCTTCTTCTTTCAGCATCGCAAGCTGTAAAAGACATCGCAATCCGTATTCCTCTTGTGCCGATATTTTCATTGATTTCGTCCGTTTGTAATTTTTACTTTTATTTCAAAAAATAGAATCTCAAATCTTTACTTTTATGTCAAGATTAGCTGACAAAAACAATTTGGCTCTCAACCAAACCTTCAGCGTTTAGTCTGCACGTTTCTTGAAAATCTTTTTATCGAAATGCGTAGAGCGAAATGCGTAGAGTCAATCGAAGGAGTTTTGAGTAAACTCCAAATTTGATAAGTGCAACTGAAGATTTTATGATTTTATCGAATGTCGGAACTCGAAAGAATTTCCGTCCGGCTGTGGTAATTTGCCAACTAAACACGGATAGAAAACTCTTTATTTACAAAGGCTTAATAAAAATATGTCGTGATTTGTAAAGTTTCTCTCAAAACTTTTTGCGGCAAAATAATTCAAGAAAATCGAGCATCAGCAAATGCGTGGAAGTTGTTCGCCGAGTTGCAGATCAACAACGCGTGTGCCGCCGATGGATGTTTTGGCGACGACCATCCCGTAATGTTCATCAACGATTTCGCCGATGATTTTCGCTTGTTTGCCGAACTCGTTCCGGCGCATTTTTTCAAGCATTTCACTTGCATATTCGCCGGGCAAAATCGCAACTAATTTGCCTTCATTGGCGACATAGAGCGGATCGAGTCCGAGCATTTCGCACGCTGAACGGACAACGCGCGGCACGGGAAAAGAATTTTCCTGCAAGCGGATTCCGACATTTGACGATTTAGCAATTTCATTTAAAACCGAAGCCACGCCGCCGCGCGTCGCGTCGCGCAGAACGTGAATTTCTTTCGTCACGGAAAGCATTTCAGCGACAAGTTCGTGAAGCGGCGCACAATCGGTTTTAATCGGCGCGTCAAATTCCAGACCTTCGCGCACAGACATAATCGCAATTCCGTGCAAACCGATGTTACCGGAAACGATCACGACATCGCCTTCGCATGCGAAATTCGGCGCAATATTTACACCGTCGGGAATAACGCCGATGCCGCTCGTGTTGATAAAAACGCCGTCGCCTTTTCCCTTATTTACGACTTTCGTATCGCCCGTAATAATTCGCACTCCGGCGATTTTCGCCGCACGTCCCATCGTTTCAACAATCGCGCCGAGTTTTCCCATTTCAAAACCTTCTTCGATGATAAAACCCGCGCTCAAAAACAGAGGCTTTGCGCCGCTCATTGCAACATCATTAACTGTTCCGTTTATCGCCAGATCGCCGATATTTCCGCCGGGAAAAAATAGCGGATTAACGACAAACGAATCGGTCGAATAAGCGAGCCGCGAGCCGTTTTTGACAATTTCATTCAAATCAATCGTCGCCGCATCGCCCAATTTTTCGAGCGTTTCATTAGCAAACGCAGGAAGAAAAAGGTTCTCGATCAATTCATTCGACAATTTTCCGCCGCCGCCGTGTCCGAGAACAATTTTCGGATAATCACGAAGCGGCAAAGGACAAGTCCAATTGTTGAAATCAAGATCATTCATAATTTGTTTAGCTTTAATATCCTTAGTATTCCTTTTCAAATTCCGAAAGCTTTAAAAAGTGAGAACAAATTGCTTGAAATTTATCGTCAGGCAATATTCGGTCGACTTGGTGAAAATTATTATCTTTTTCTCCTTCCAAAGTCCACGATGCACCATCATTAACTGCAATTTCATCTGAAAGTGGTGAAGTATTCCAAAAGGACATTTGTGCCAATAAGATTTTTGTATAATTCCACTCTTCGTCCGTTAAAACTCTATTTTTTTCAAGCGATAACTTTCCAAAGTTCTCCAACCCAAAACCAGCTTTACCACTTAATTTTTTTACAACAAGAATTTTCTGATTTTGAGATTGAGCAATCCTAATCGCAATCGGAGAATCAAAAGTCGGCAACAAAATTAGACGATAACTTTCTTCGTCGTTTTTATCAGATAGAGGCTTTTCATTGAATCTTGATAAAATTTTTTCCTCCCAAAATTTTTTATTCTTTTCACTAATTCGACATTTTGAGACATCTGTAAAATTACAGCCGATATTCATTTCAGGTGGCGGAATATTTGGAATTTCAGGACTTAAAAACCAAATAAACGTTGCGCTAATACCAATTAAAAATGTAAAAGCAGCTATCAAGATTTGGGTTGAAAATTTTTGCATAAAGCTATTGATATTTATTTTGCTGTCGCCATAAATCTTCCGTAATTGTAGTAAGCCGCGCACGCGCCTTCGGATGAAACCATTGTCGCGCCGAGCGGTTTACGCGGCGTGCAGAGGTTGCCGAAACATTCGCATTCGTGCGGTTTTATCATTCCCTGCAAAACTTCGCCGCTTCTGCACAAAGGAGATTCGACGGTTTTTATTCCGGTGACATCAAATTTATATTCGGCATCGAAAGCGCGATATTTTTCGTTCAAACGCCAGCCGCTTTGTGGAATTATTCCGATGCCGCGCCACGCGCTGTCGGTAGTTTTGAAGACTTCCGATAGCATTTTTTGCGCGGGAATATTGCCGTCGTAATTGACGAGTCTTTGATAGCCGTTTTCGATTTCGGCGCGTCCGTTTTCTAATTGCACGACGACGCGGCGGATGCCTTCGAGAACATCAACCGGCTCGAATCCGGTGACGACAATCGGGACTTTGTATTTTTCGACGAGCGGCGGATATTGCGCGTAGCCCATCACCGAACAGACGTGTCCGGCAGCTAAGAAACCCTGCACGCGGTTGGTCGGCGATTCCATAATCGCGGAAATCGCGGGCGGCACGAGAACGTGCGACACGAGCATCGAAAAATTCGTAATATTCTGCTGCGCGGCTTGAAAAACCGCCATCGCGTTCGCCGGCGCGGTCGTTTCAAAACCGATGCCGAAAAAAACGACTTCTTTGTCGGGATTGTCTTTGGCGATTTTCAGCGCGTCGAGCGGCGAATAAACCGTGCGTATATCGCCGCCGTCGCTTTTTACGCCGAACAAATCTTTTTCCGAACCGGGAACGCGCAGCATATCGCCGAACGAGCAAAAAATCACATCCGGCATCGCGGCAATCGCCAACGCCTTGTCAATCATATCGAGCGGCGTAACGCAGACCGGACAGCCCGGACCGTGAATCAGTTCGATTTCTGCGGGCAAAAGCTGGTCAATGCCGTGACGAATAATCGAATGCGTCTGCCCGCCGCAAACTTCCATAATCGCCCATTTTTTGGTGGTGACGGCGCGAATTTCCGACAAAATATTTTGCGCCAGTTGCGGATCACGAAATTCTTCCAGATATTTCATTGCCTAACTCCTTAAATTAAATTTTCAAGATTTTGCCTACGAAACACACAAAACAAACGAAAGATAGATCAAAAACAGTAAAAAATTTATTTTCTCTTTTCATTTCGTGTTTTTCGTGTTTTTCGTGGGCAAATTCCTATTGGACGACTTAGACTTCGCCGAGTTCTTCTTCCAAAACGCCTAATTCACGGAACATCTGAAGCGTTTCACGCGCCGATTTTTCGTCGAGTTTTTCGATGGCAAACCCGACGTGAACCAGCGCGTATTCGCCCAATTCGATCTCCGGCACATACGACAAACAAATCGTTTTCGTGATGCCGTCAAAGTCAATTCTGCCCATCAAAACTCCGTCCGTTTCAAATTTATCAACGATTTTTCCGGGAATTGCTAAACACATAATTTTTATTTATTTTGCTGAAATATTTTGTGGTTTCATTTTAACACTTTCAAGATGAAATTGTAGAAAATTCGTCGTTTTAAACCGTTCGTTCGCGTCACCGATTCGATAAACGAAAGCGGCGGCGGATTTGTTTTGAGCGTGTTGATAAACCGCTCGATCTGCTCGCCTTCGCCTTCGACATCAACGAGAACGCCGTTTCCGTTATTCAAAACCCGACCTTTAAGCGAGTTTTCCGCCGCCAACGCAAACACGAACGGGCGAAATCCGACACCTTGAACAATGCCTTTGATTTGAATTTGCGTGCGCGTTTTCATTTTCGTTAAATAAAACTAATGTG
Organism: Pyrinomonadaceae bacterium; assembly: GCA_965217985.1. Lineage (GTDB taxonomy): Bacteria > Acidobacteriota > Blastocatellia > Pyrinomonadales > Pyrinomonadaceae > DATHTS01. The sequence goes on along the minus strand of CBDCJY010000006.1, from coordinate 142,640 downwards.
AATCAAGGGTTGAAATGAAATAAAGCAAACTCACTGAAAAGTTGTAGGATGCGGTTTATGGAACTACAACTCATCGAACTTTATGTGTGGGTTTGCTTGGTCTATGATAAACATCCGATGTTGAAATATCAACGATTGAGCAATAATTATCAACCGCTTTTTACCGACCAAGAGTCGATTACCGTTTATTTGTCCGGTCATCTGCAAGGTCATTTTACACAAAAGCGGATTTACGACTATATTGAGCAGCATTTTTTTGATTGGTTTCCCGATTTGCCGACTTATCAAGCCTTTAATCGGCGGATTAATTCGCTCAGTGAGCCTTTGCAAGTTTTGGTGTTCGAGTTAGTTACAAATTTTGCCGGCAAAGATGAATTTTTCGCTTTTCAAGATTCATTGATAGATTCGCTGCCGATTATGCTGGCGGTCAGAACTCGTGAGGGAAAGGCGAAAGTGGCGCGTGAATATGCTGATGTCGGCTATTGTGCGAGCAAAGATATTTATTATCACGGAGTAAAAATGCACGTTTTAGCGAGAAAACAAATAAGGAGTTTGCCGTTGCCGGAAGTCTTGATTTTGACGCAGACTTCCGCTCACGATCTGCCGGTTCTGCAAACTCTCAAAGGCGAAGGAGTCGGCGTTTTATTTGCTGATAAAGCCTATCAAGATCAAATGACCGAGTGCGAATGGGCGCAAAACGGAGTGATTAGTTGCACATCTGACAAAACAAACGTCCAAAGAACAAGGAAGTTTATGAAATCGGAAAAAGCGGATTATAGTCGCGCTTCGTCTCTGCGATGAGGCAACCCATAGAGTCCTTGTTTAACTGGATAATCAAGAAAACGGATATTCAAACGGGTCGAAAATCAGGTCGGCAGAAGGATTACTTGTTCATTGCTATGGCAAATTAGCAACATCTCTCTTCATTCTATGTTTCAACCATTGATTCGCATAAAATGTATTTTCTAAAAATCAGTATGCGAAAACATCGTAGCTACTTATTTTTTCTAGGTGTTACTACTTATTTTGATTTTGAATTTCGGATGAAAAAAGATAAAGGTTTTCTCAAATCTCGGCTTTGTTCGTCAAAGCGTAAGTCAGTAAGGCGTTTTTGCCTTCTAAATCGAGTTTGGCACAGATATTCGAGCGATGATTTTCGACGGTGCGGATGCTGATAAAAAGTTCGGCGGCGATTTGTTTATTATTTTTGGCTTCCGAAACCAATCTTAAAATACGTCGTTCCGATGCGGTCAGAGAATCGAGCGGACTGATTTGCGGCTTTTCGGCGTGATTCAGACGCTTGACCAGAAGCGTCGAGAGCATCGGGCTGATAAAATTATCGGCGGCGGCGGCGGCGCGGATCGCGTAAGTTATTTCCGTGATCGCGCTGTCTTTGATGACGTAGCCTTTTGCGCCCGCGTCGAGTGCGGCGTTAAAAAAGCGGTCTTCCTTATACATCGTCAGCAAAACGACGGCGGTCGAAAGATTTTCCTGTTTAAGTAGATTGACGACTTTCAAACCGTCAAACTTCGGCATATCAACATCCAAAACGGCGACCTTTGGTTTCAAGGCGCGGATTTTCCTAAGTGCTTCGCCGCCTCGGTTCCCGCCCGGACGCTGTTATCGGCAAACGCCTGCAAGGTAACGAAACGATTATTGATGATGCCTTTTGAATTATTTTTATCGAAAACCGTGAACTTAACGCCGTCGAACCGAACCAGACCGTCAAACGTCGTGAACCACAAATAACCGTCCGGCGTTTGCGTGATCGTTCGCACACCGTTCTGCGGCAAACCGTCGTCTGTCGTCCACGAATCGAAGCGATACTGCGCCGACGCGATTTCCGCACCGAATATTAGGATAAAAAAAGTAAAGAAATAGATAGTTTACGAAAACCGAACATTTTCTCAGCAATCAAATTAGGTTTTGGAAGGGATTTTTATCACCAATCTTGAAGCAATTTATATCAAAAATCAAATCATCGAGTTTTTAAACCGAGCGATTTTTCGTTTCTATAATTGTCCGCATTTTGAAATGGAATTTTTGTGCCGATAATCAATTAGAAAATCGGTAAACAGGTTTTCGTCAAAAGATTTTATCAGAGCGGCAGATTATTTGGATTCGTTGTTTTTAAAAATTTTTAAGTTAAATGCAGTCTGGCGGCGGTTGTTTTTTCTGATTAGATTTGTTCCGTCGGAAATATCCACGCTGTTTGCCGAAAGCGTCGTTCCGGTCGAGCGTTGAAATTCGGAGATCGCTTTATTTAAATCGGTTTGCGCCTGTAATTCGCGGCTTCGGGCGACGAGAAGTTCGGTTTGACGCTGCAAAACGAGATAAAATGTCGTCGTTCCGGAGCGAAATTGGCGTTGTTCGCTGTCGTAAAGTTGTTCGGCTGACTGACGCGAAGCGAGTGCCGAAGCAAGTCGCGCTTCGGATGAACGCAAGGCTTGGGTCGCATTTCTCACTTCGGCTTCGATTATTTGTTCCTGCTGCGCTCTCAAATTTTTGATCCGGTCGGTTTGAACCAAAGTTCTGCCGAGATTAGCTTTGGCAGTCGTGTTTCCCCACGGAAGTGAAATATTTACGCCGACGCGGTATGTCGGATAATCCTGCTGTAAAAGATTTCCGAGCGAAGTAAAATATCCGCCGACCAGATTCGGCGGCACGGCGCGTGTTCCGGCTTGCGCTCCGGCGAGACCTTGCGATATGTATGAACCGACGAGATTGACCTGCGGTTTGGTCAGATCGCGGTAATAGCGTTCGTCAATTCTGTTGATTTCGGCGTTGGTTTCCAGTTCGGCGAGTTCGGGACGATTTTTCAAACCTTCGACGAGTGCAACTTCTAAACCGATTTGCGGCGGATCGAGCGAAACTTCCGAAACAGGCGTAATCGGACGCGACCATTCGGCGGCTGTCCGGTCGGCTAGTAACAAAGTTTTAAGCGTATTTTCCGCCCGCGTGACATCTTCCTGCACCGTATAGACATTCTGCTCGAACGTCGTAATCTGCGTGTTTGCCGCGATAATATCAATCGGAGCGAGAACGCCTTTGGAAACTAATCTTTGATTGCTTTCGAGTTGGACGCGCGCCTGTTTGACGGCATCAATCTGCACCTGCAAATTTCTTAGTGCGAAAACCAAATTCCAGTAAGATTGCTCGACCTGCGCGATGACTTCGATTGCCTGTTGGCGAAATTGCGCGTCGGATAGACTGAGGTTTTTCTTGGCGATGGCAATATTCCGCCGGTTAATATCGAAACGACGACCGCGAAAAAGCGGCTGTTCGTATGTCAATGTCAAAGCCGAAGGATATTGCGGATTGAGCGTTGCATTAGTGCTGCTCGTCGTCGTTCTCGACGAATTGAAATTTGCCGTGTAAAATCCGCCGGCAAACGGCGAATAACCGGAAATTCCGGCAGAACCGACAAAACGCTTCTGCGTGACCGAACCGTTTGTCGCGCCGCCGATAGTCGAAGCGACGGGCGTGGTCGCGCTTTCAAAATAATTTTCCGATGCAATTACAGGATCGTAAATGCCTTGTGCGCTTCGCAGATTAAATTCGGAAATCTGCACATCGTTGCGCGAAACATCAATGTTGTTGTTATTTTGTAGAGCCATTTCGATGGCTTCTTCGAGCGTCAGCGGCAGTTGATTCATCAAATCAACACCGACTCTTTCCGCGCTCGGCAGCGGTCGAATCGGAGCTTGAAAATCAGGTGCGACGGGCGGCGGATCGTCAGGTAAAATTGCCGGAGCAACACCCGAAGTTCCGACCGATTGCGTCGGCGTTTGCTGAATAACCGTGTTCGGATTGGCGATTTGTCCGCTCGGCGTAACGCCCGGAGTTTGCGGCTGATTGGGCGTTGTCACCTGCGTCTGCGTCGTCGGATTTTGCGCCGGATTTGTTTGATTTGTTTGCGTCGGCTGTTGAATCGTCGTGATCGGTTGCTGAGTCGTCGGCTCGGTCGGTTGAGTCGTCGGCGGCACGGTCGGCGGCGGATTCTGCGCCGCAGAAAATGCGGCAAAAAACATTAAACAAATCGTTAAAATTACTGCTTTCATAAAACTTCTATTTTCAATAAATTTTAATTTACTTACCCGATTCTGCATAACTTTCATTTCCGCCGAGATTTTCTTCTCCGACTTCTTTTTCGCGTTTTGAAGTTCTAAAAGTTCCGGTGATTTTTTCATACGCCGGACGCAAAACCGCGAGTTTGAATTTGTCGAAACTTCCGGCGACTCCGCGAAAAATGTGCGATTTCTGGGCATCGTCAAACAGAGAATAAAAAACCGGAACGGCAAGAAGCGTCAAGAGCAGACATAAACTTTGACCGCCGACAACCAGAATGCCGATAGAACGATTGGTCGCCGCGCCCGCGCCGCTGCCGATTGTCAGCGGAATCATTCCCGCGACTAAAGCTAACGTCGTCATCAAAATCGGTCGCAGACGGTCGCGGTTTGCCTGTATGATCGCATCGTAACGCGCCATTCCTTTTTCGCGCAGATGATTTGTATGGTCAATCTGCAAAATGGCGTTTTTCTTGACGATTCCGAAAAGCAAAAGTATTCCGAGAGCGGAAAAAATGTTTAAAGTCTGTCCGGCAATCGCCGTTGCAACCAGCGCAAACGGAATTGAAAGCGGCAGCGTCAGCAGAATCGTGATCGGATGAATAAACGATTCGAATTGAGCCGCCAGAATCAGATACATAAAGACGAACGACAACAGAAACGCATACAAAAACGATTGATAAGCGCGTTGTAATTCTTTAGATTGTCCGGTTACGCCGGTCGTATATTCGGTCGGCAGATTAAGTTCCTTAACGTAAACTTCTAATTTTGCCAACGCGTCGGATTCCGAAGAATTCGGCGGTAATCCTGCGCTGACCGTGATTTGTCTCTGACGGTTCAGACGGCTGATCGAAGACGGACTCAAACCGTCTTCGAGTTTGACGAGCTTTTCCAACCCGACCGTGCCGCCGTTGCCGGAGGCGACCGTCAAATACTGCAAATTGTTGCGGTCGTGACGAAACGCTTCGTCCGCCTGCAAAACGACATCGTATTGTTTATTGTTCTGGCTGAAAGTCGTTACGCGCTGTCCGGCGGCAAAAGTATTTAAAGCGGTCGCCACGTCGCCGGCTTTGACGTTTAAATCGGCGGCTTTGGTGCGGTCAATCGTCACCTGAATTTCCGGCGTTCCTTCATCGTAAGAACTGTCCGGTTCGCGGAAAAGCGGGTCTTGTTTCATCTTCTCGACCAACTGATCCGCATAATTTTTGAGATTGTTCATATCGGGACCGGAAATGTAATAACCGATGCCCGAACCGCCGCGTCCCAAACCCAAACTGCCGGAAATCGAAGATTGCGCCGAAGCATTTATACGGTAATCTTTCGATTGATATTTTTTAATAATACCGCGCGTTTTGTTAATCAAATCGGCTTGCGAAAGTTTTCTCTGATCGGGCGGCACGAGACTGACGGAAACCGAACCCGAACCGCCGCCGCTGCTGCCGAAACCACCTGCGCGCGCCAATACGACACTCACGCCCGGAAGTTGTTCGCGGACATCACGCGCGATGCGGTCGAGAATTGACTGAGTTGCCGACAGCGACGTATCCTGCGGACCGCGCAAACTTATCTGAAACGACGATTCATCTTCATCGGGCAAAAACGCCATTCCGACGTAATTGAAAAGCGGATATATCGAAGCAATTACCAACACGCAAATCAGAACAACCGCCCAGCGAAATCTCATCGAAATTTTCAAAAGCCAAGTGTAAACGCCGTCAATTTTGCTGTAAAACCAACTGTTTTTGCTGTCGTGCGCCACCGCTTCTTTTTCGTTCCGGCTTGTGACAGGTTCGGCATAATGCGGTTCGACACTGCCGTCGCCGCCGACTTTTTCAGCTTCGCCAGTGCCGAAAGGTTCGACCGCTTCGCTTAAATTTTCATCCTTTTTCGGTTTTATCCAACGCGCCGCAAGCATCGGCGTTAAAGTAAATGAAACGATCAGCGAAACCGCAATCGCCGCCGCGCTCGTCAGACCGAACGAAGACATAAACCGTCCGACGATTCCGGTCATAAATCCGACCGGAATAAACACCGCAAGCAAACTCAGAGTCGTCGCCAAGACCGCCAGACCTATTTCGCGTGTGCCTTCAATCGCCGCTTGAAACGGCGGCATTCCTTTTTCTTCGACGAAACGATAAATGTTTTCAAGCACGACAATCGCATCATCAATCACGATGCCGACCATCAAAGTCAGAGCGAGCATCGTCATCTGGTTGAGCGAATAACCGAGCCACGCGATAATTGCAAATGCCGCGATGATCGAAGTCGGAATCGCCAGAGCCGCGATGATCGTCGTGCGTATATTCCACAAAAAAAGAAAAACGATGATCGCCGCAAACAATCCGCCTAAAACAAGATGTTCTTCAATCGCGTGCAGCGAATTTTCGATAAATTCCGATTGATCGCGCACGACGACGACTTTCATATCGTCCGGCAACGTCGGAATAATCTGATTCATACGCTCTTTCACACCGTTAATCAGCGCGATGGTGTTCGAGCCGGATTGCTTACGAATACCGAGATAAATAGACGGAACGCCGTCAATCGAAGCGGCGGAACTTGCATCTGCGCCGCCGTCCTGCACCCGCGCAATGTCCTTTATTTTGATCGGAAAACCGTTTTTAGTCGTGACGACTATTTCATTAAATTGACTGACTTCGCTCAATTTGCTGATCGTGCGAAGTCCCGATGTTTTCGCGCCTTCAGTCAAACTGCCGCCCGGAAGTTCGAGATTCTGACTGCGAATCGCGTTTGAAACTTCCGTGATCGAAAGGTTATAAGCGCGAAGCCGCGTCGGGTCAACGTAGATTTTTATCTGCCGTTCGCGTCCGCCGAAAATGACGACTTCGCCGATGCCGTCAACCGACTGGATGCGTTCCTGAATCTGAGTTTCGACAAAATCATTGAGCGCGACGGCATCGCGCGGCGCACTGATCGCGTAGATCAAAACCGGAGACGAATCGGGATCGGATTTGCGGACAGTCGGCGGATCAGCCGTTTCCGGCAGACGATTGACGACCGTTGAAATCTTTTGCTGAATTTCCTGATACGCCTGATCCGGGTCTTTTTCGAGATTAAAAGTCAGCGTCACATTTGAACTTCCGCGCGAAGACGAAGAAGTCATCTGGTCAATTCCCGGAACGGTATTGACCGCGCCTTCGATGATGTCCGTCACTTCGGTTTCGATTTCCGCCGGAGCCGCGCCCGTATTTGATGTCGAGATCGAAATCGTCGGCAGATCAATCTTCGGAAAGCGGTCAACGCCGAGCGTAAAAAACGAAAATCCGCCGACAACCGTTAAAAACATTACAATAACGGAAGCAAATACCGGACGGTGAACACAAATTTCAGCTAACCATTGCATAGATTTTCCAGTGCTAAGTGCTAAATACTAAGTTTTTGTTTTTTTTACTTAGCACTTAGCACTCGGCACTAATAAGTTACTTTCGCGCCTTCGTATAATTTGTCCAGATTGCTTGTCGCAACCGTTTGGTCGCCGTCAATTCCCGACAAAATCTGAATAACATCGTTTTCCGTCGTGCCGATCTGGACGACTTTTAATTTGGCGACGTTTTCTTCGATAACGAAAACGCGGTAATTCTGTGTCGCTTCATCTTTGTAAACTGCCGTTTGCGGAACGAAAACTCCCGTGCTTCCGCCTTCGCGGACGATTTTCGCGGCGGCAAACATTCCCGCCCGAAGCGCGTTGTCGTTATTTTCGATCTGCGCTTCGACCGTTGCGGCACGGGAAACCGGATCAATTGCGGGATTAATTGCCGTCACCGCGCCGCCGAAACTGCGATCTTTGTATGAATCAACCTGAATCGAAACGCCGCGACCGATTGAAATATACGGCACGTCGGCTTCGGCAACCTGCATTTGAACCTTGATCGGATTCGAGCGCAGAATCGTCGCAATAATTGAAGAAGACGTAACGAATTCGCCGACCGCCGTCGGACGTGCACTAATATAACCGGAAAACGGTGCGCGGACTATCGTATCGGCAACGGCGGATTGTGCTGTTGCAACCTGCGTTCGCGTCGCTTCGACATCGGCTTGTGCCGCTTTGATCGCCTGATTATTTTGTTTGGCGGCGTTGATCGTCGCTTCGAGTTGTTGTTTCGCGCTGTTGATTCCGGCTAGAGCGGTGTCGCGGGCGGCACGCGCCGTATCGCGGGCAGTGCGGTAAGTTTCGTATGTAATAACGGCGACATCGCCCGTCTCGACCAATTCACGATAACGCTTTTCATTGGCTTCCGCCTGCCGCAAATTAGCTTCCGCCTGCCGCAATGCGGCTTGTGCCTGTTCGACGCTCGCGCCAGCCGTGCGAACTTCCGGTATAGTCGAAGAATTAAACGTGCCGTTCGGCGAAAGTCCGAGTCGCGCTTCGGCTTGTAAAACGGAAGCCTGTGCCTTTTTGACGTTTGCCTGTGCTTCGGCGACACGCAGACGCGCATCCGAATCATCGAGTTTGGCAATCGTGCTGCCGCGTGTGACGAATTCGCCGACATTTACATACACATTGACGACTTTTCCCGCAACTTTCGGCGCAATGTCCGAAGTTTCTTCGGCGACTAAACTGCCTGTTGACTGAATATAAGCCGGAACTTCGCGGGCGACGGTTTTGCTAACCGATATATTTACAGGTTTTTCCTTTTCCGTTTCAGCCTTCTGTGTTTCGGTTTCCGCACTGGATTTTCCGCAAGCTAAAGCAAACGCCGGAATTAAAATCAGCGATAAAGTCTTGAATAAAGAGATGTTGATATTTGTATAAAAAGACTGCATAAAAATTATAATTCGCTTATTTTATATCAATCGGATGATGTGTCGTCAGATAGTGTATGTAAATTTTTGTAAAGTGAACAGGCGAACGCTTTTAGAGATTCTTTGAATTTAAGCATTTGCGGAAATTGGCGGTTGCGGTTATAAAATTTATGATAACCTGAAATTTAATTTTATTAGTGGGAAATTATGGAGCAAATTACAGCAACCGAACTAAAAAAACGCCTTGATGCGGGCGACGCTATTCAACTGATAGACGTTCGCCAACCTGACGAAAATGCTTTTGCTAAAATCGAAGGCGCGAAGCTTATACCGCTCGGCGAAATCGTTAACCGAATGGACGAAATTGATCCGACGCGCGAAACCGTCGTTCACTGCAAAGCCGGCGGACGAAGCGCGAAAGCAATTGAAATGCTGAAACAAGCCGGTTATACAGGGGATTTGAAAAATCTCGCCGGCGGCATTACCGCCTGGTCAAATGAAGTTGATCCGAAAATTCCGAAATACTGAAAACAGTGGATAACGGATAATGAATAGTGGATAATTCAAGAAAATATTATCCACTATTCATTATCCGTTATCCACTATCTTGACTTCTTCGCTCATTTGCACGATTTCCATTCCTGCGGCGACTTTCGTGCGGCAGGAAATGACGGCTTTTTCCTTGTCGCCGTTTTTTATCGAAACCTGACAATTTAAACAATCGCCGTTCCAGCAAAAATCGCCGTAGGAAATTTGTTCAATCGAGAGATATTGAAAACATCTCAAAAGTGAATTGTTTTCTGGAACTTCGCATTTTTTGCCTAAAATTTCTATTTCGATCAATCTGTCGAATGGTTCAAAAATATCTTTTAAATCGTCTAAATTCATTATTTTTACAATCTTGCAAGTGTTTGTAATTGTTCTTTCCGTTCGTAAATAAATTTCGTAAAAGCGCGAATCGGCGCAGGCTGTAAACCTTTCATCGAAACCATTGCGACCGAGCGCGTCAGATTCAGCTTTTTGACCTTGACGATTTTCAAATCGCCGTTTTTGATTTCGCTGCCGATTGCCCAAGCCGGAAGCAGTGAAATTCCGAGACCGTGTTCGATCATTATTTTTATAAAATAGGTGTCGTTCGATTCGAGCGCGGTTTCGGGTTTGATTTTTTTATTTTTGAAAAAATCATCGGTTGCGCGGCGAATCGAAGAACCGCGCTCGAATAAAATCCAGCGTTCTTCGGCTAATCGTTTGATCGAAACTTCCGTTTTTTGCGCGAGTTTGTGTTTTTTGCCGCAGACTAAAACGAGTCCGTCTTCAAAAAGTTCAACGACTTCGAGATTCGGTGAATAGACGGCGAGCGATGCAAAACCGACATCCGCCACGCCATTTAAAATATCTTCGACGGTTTGCTCGGTCGAAACGGTCGTGCGAAAAACAAGTTCGACCGAATCGAACGAATCCATAAATTCTTCAAACAAAGGCGCGAACAGATAAACCAACGCTTGTGTCGCCGCCGCAACGCGCACACGACCGGCGAGAGATTTTTCGCGTCCGGCGACAAATTCGCGCATTTTTTCGGCTTCGCTTAAAATATTCTCCGCGTATTTTAAAGCCTTTTTTCCCGCATCCGTTAGAGTTACGCCGCTTTTTCCGCGTATGAAAAGCGGCACGCCGAATTCTTCTTCGAGTGATTTTATCTGATGACTGACCGCCGATTGCGTTAAAAAAAGCTGTTCCGAAGCCTTCGTAAAATTTAAGTTTTCGGCGACCGCACGAAATGTTCTAAGTTGCCAGAGTTCCATTATTTATAAGATTTTTTGCCCGCGAATTAACACGAATGAACGCGAATAAAGATGAAATCGTTTTCCCATAAAAATTCAACTATTCGTGCTGATTCGCGCTATTCGTGGGCAGATTTCTTTTTCCTCCGACCGTATTATCGCTATTGATTTCTTATTTTCCTAAAATTCAGACATTAAAATTATTCATCGCACGGATTAAAAAAAAGCGTTGGCAATCGCCGCGACGGAAAACGTATAGTTTTTATGACACGAAAATAAAGTGTCAATTTATAAAAGTTATTATTGCATTTATCTTGAATTATTTTTTTATTTTTCAAGGAGGATTTATAAAAATGGTCAATTATCAGTTAGATTACGTTATCGAAGAAGTTTTAAAAAGCGAACCGAACGGCGAACAACTTTCATTAAAGAAGCTCGTCGGGCAGGATTTTACGAAAGAAGAAGCTGCATCTGTCTGGGAAAAAGTCAACGATCACAAATGGTATATCGGCGAACGTCTCAAACGCGATGTCGGTTTGAAAGTAGCGGTCATTGATTATCTCGAAAATTTTTACGACGCGGGAATTTTTCGCGAAAACAGCGGCAAACCGAAAACATTTTTCGACCGTCTGTTTAAGCCGGTCAGTAAATTGACCCGAACGTATTTTGTTTCTAAAAGCCGGATTATTTCGAGTTTTTAGAATGTTTTTGATAAAATCATCCGTGACTTAAATTTCAAATTTTTTATCAATAAAAGCGCGGCTTTAATAAAAGTCGCGCTTTCCGGTTTTACGGTAAAGTTAAAAAGGTTTTGCATTGAAGCAAAGAGAAAGTTAAAATTTATTTCACGGCTTTAGTTATTAAAGCGGGAGAAATTTAAAAATTATGTCATTAGTTATTTATACGAAACCGGGCTGTCCGTATTGTCAGAAAGCGCGGGATTTTTACAACGAAAATAATATAGAATTTACAGAATACGACGCGCAAAACGATTCGACACGCAAAAGGGAAATGCTCGATTTTTCAAGCGGCGATCTCGTCGTGCCGTGTATCGTCGAAAATGGCGAATACGTTCAGTCGGGTTGGGGAAATCCGGCGCGCGGCTGAACGATCACGCTCGATTAATCGGCAGTTTGCCGATTCTTTTTATTTTTAACATCTTGCGATTTGCGATTACTCTGTCATAGGCATAAAATGCAACATTGAACCCTTACTGACGAAAGTATTTTAAGTTCAAAATCCTTTATGATTGGTTCTGAAATAAACCAATACAAAATACTGGAAAAACTCGGCGCAGGCGGACAAGGGACGGTCTATAAAGCTCTCGATACGAAGCTCAACAGAATCGTCGTCGTCAAAGTTCTGCCGCCCGAATTGACCATCAAAACTGCGAACTTCAAACGCTTCGAGCGCGAAGCGCAACTCTGCTCACAACTCGAACACCCGAATATCTGTATGATCTACGATTTTAACGAAGCCGACGGCGTGTTTTATATCGTGATGCAGTATGTCGAAGGCAAGAATGTTCGTCAACTCGTCAGCGGTCGTCCGCTCGAATTAAAAAGTGCGCTTTCGATTGAAGTTCAGGTGTGCGACGCGCTCGCTTACGCGCACTCTAAAAATATCATTCACCGCGACATCAAAGCCGGAAACGTGATGGTGACGAAAACCGGACAGGTTAAAATTCTCGATTTCGGACTGGCAAAACTATTGGAAGAAGATGCCGCCGATCATTTAAAAGGAATGGATCGCGCCGACCTCACCGAACTCGGAATTCCTTACGGAACGGCGACTTACGCCGCACCCGAACAGGCGAAAGGCGAACGCACCGATCATCGCGCCGACATTTTTTCGAGCGGCGTTCTGCTTTACGAAATGCTCACCGGAATATGGGCTTTTCAGGGCAAAACCGTGATTGACGTGCGCCATCAGGTTTTGCACGGAACGCCGAAACCGCTCGCCGATATGCGAAACGAATCGCTTCCGCCGAATTTACAGCAAATTATTGACAAGTCTCTGCAAAAAGAACCGAAAAACCGTTATCAGCAGATGAAAACGATGCGCGACGAACTCAAGCAGGTTTTACAGATGGTTTCGGGAAATACGGCTTTACAGGGCGATACTTTTTCTCCGAGCCATCTCGAAGGCGGAAACGTCGTCAAACGCGCTTGGAACTGGCTGACCGGCAAATCGAGCGCGGAAGACCACACACATCATACGCCTTCGGTTTCTAATCCGCCGACTTATTCGCCCGACACGACTTTGACGGCAAACGGACTGGAAAAGAAAAGTGTTTTGATTTTGCCGTTTAAGAATCTGAACAAAGACGCGAACGCCGGTTTTTACGAATTTGCGCTTGCCGATGCCGTCATTACCGAACTCGCGCAATTGCGTTCGCTGATCGTTCGTCCGAGTTCGGTTATTTCCAAATATCAGGGCGTTGAAATTGATCCGCGTGAAGCCGGACGCGAACAGCGCGTTCACGCCGTTTTGTCGGCAGGTTTTATCCGTTTCGGCGACAAAATGCGCGTTACCGTCCAACTGCTCGATGTCGTCGGCGGCGAGATTTTATGGTCGGACAGAATTGACGCGGAAAGCGACGACATTCTCGTTTTACAAGACGACATCGCCCGCCGGATTTTAGACGGTCTGCAACTCGAACTTACCGACAAGGAACAGGAAGCACTCGGTCGCCGTCCAACTGAAAATGTCGAAGCGTATGAGGAATTTTTACGCGGACGCGATAATTTTGCGCGATTTATTTTCCGCACTGTTTCTAATGAAGACTGCGATGCCGCAATCAATAATTTCAAACACGCCATCGAACTCGATCCGCAATTCGCGCTCGCTTACAGCGGTCTCGGCGCGTGTTATGCCAACCGCGTTTTTAAAGGTTTAGGCGACCCGGAAGATTACACTTACGCCGAATCGGCTTTCAGCAAAGCCTTTAAATACGATCCGAATGTTTCGGAAGCCCGCGTTTTGATGATTATGATCTATATGGCGCGGGGCGAAAAGAAAAAAGCGCGTTCCGAGATCGAACTTCTCAAAAAGCAGTTTCCTAACGAAGCACCGCTCTATTTCGTCAAAGGCGTGATGCACCGCTTGGACGGCGAATATGACGAATCCTTAAAGAGTTTTGAAAGACTTTCGCGTTTCGATCCGGCGGCGCGTGTCATTTCCTCTTATAATCGGGCGCGCATTTTTCTGTATAAAAAAGATTATGAAAAAGCTCTCGCCGAACTTGATCGCGGCGCAAAACAAGAGCCGAATCATCCGCTCATCAAAGTTTTTCGTTCCGCCGTTCTATTTTATATGGGACAGAAACAGGATGCGATAGATTTAATTTCCGAAGTTTTATCGGAAAATCCGCAGATGGACGGTATTCGTCCGCTCTATGCGATCTATCTCGCCGGTTCGGGAAAAGATTCGGAAGCCCGCGAACAGCTTTCTGAAAACGCACTGGCGATTTCCAAAGCCGATCACGATATGGCGTATTGGGTCGGCGCGGCGTATGCGCGTTTGGGCGAAAAGGATTTAGCTTTTCAATGGTTTGAACGCGCCGTCAGGTTGGGCAATGAAAACAAGCCTTGGTATGAAGCCGATTCTTCACTCGATATTCTGCGCGGCGACGAACGCTATCAGCAGCTTTTGGCAAAAATGCGCGGTTAGTTTTGAGTTTGACGGCAAATAAATAAAAATCTCTGCTCCGACATCGGCATCAATTTTTCATCAAATTTTACAATGTTTTTTTTCAGTTCTTCGCGCAGAGCGTTTCCGCTGAAAAATAAAAGATCGGCTTTTTTCGACCATTTGAGAAGTTTCGGAAGTTTTTTCGTGAATTTATCGAGTGCGCGGCATAAAACAAAATCAACTTTCGGGTTTTCGATTTCCTCGAACTGACGATTGATGATTTCCGTGCGATTTTCAAGTTTTAATTCCGCTAAAGTTTCGCGTAAAAAATTAGATTTTTTCAATTTCGATTCGATCAAAACGCCGCGAACATCTTCGCGCACGATCAGACACGGAATCGAAGGCAGTCCCGCGCCCGCGCCGACATCAGCAAACCGCGTGTTTTCCGGCAAAAATTCCAAAGCCGTCAGCGATTCTAAAATATGCCGCACCGCAAATTCTTCTGCCGCACACGGCGCGACCAGATGTAGAAACTCGTTGTTCTTGTTGACGATCTGGTAATAATCGGCGAGCGCGGAAATTTTTTCTTCCGTTATATTAAGTCGAAACTCGCTTTGGTATTTCAAGACGGCTTCGATAAATTCTTTTCTTTGCATAGAGACATCGAGTTTATCGCGTCAGACAACATAAACGGAAATTTATATTCGATAAAATTCGTTCTGAGAAATCAAATCTATTTATGATTTGGTTTAACTCATCGAAACGATTTGCTCATAAAAAGTCTTTACTCGATTTAACTGTTTATGATAAATTATTTAGTGTCTGCTCAGACCTTTTCCGAAACTTACAGACCATTTCTTTTATTAAAAACAAAAATCTAACTCAAAAAACTGTTATGCAAAATCACCAACATTCACCTCTTTCCTGTGACTGCAAATCCGGCAACCGGACATTAATTTTACTGGCTAAAAATTTTCCCGATGATTTTCCCGAATTTTCCGCCTTCGGACCGAAGGAAAACTGGTTCTATTTTCCCGAATACGGCATCGTTCAAATCGAAGTCGGAACAGGCAGACGCTTTACGGGCGCGGCTGATGTTTTCAATTTTCTCCGCACCGCGATCAACGACAAATCGCGTGTGGAAAATCTCCGCGCGGCGTGGCTCGATACGAATCAACTGCTCGCGCCGCAACTCGTCAAAGTCGCAATGGAAGCCGAAACGCTTTCGACATTCGTTGCAAACGACAGTTCGGAACTGCTCGATATTCTGCAAAATCGCCGCATCGAATCGTGGTTTCAGCCGGTTATCGAGGCTAAAAACGGCAATGTCTGGGGTTACGAATGTCTGATGCGCGGACGCAAAGCGGACGGTTCGCTAGTCGGTGCGCCGGAACTGCTCGAATGGGCGAATAATGAGAATTTGAACTTTATGCTCGACCGCGTGTGCCGCGAAACGCATCTCGAAAACGCCGGAAATCTTAACCTCGGAGCAGATTGCCGGTTTCTCATAAACTTTCTGCCGACGGCTATTTACCAACCCGAATTTTGTTTGCAAACCTCGCTTGCCGCGATGCGCCGCAGCGGACTCGTGCCGCGCCAGATAATTTTTGAAGTCGTCGAAACGGAAAAAGTTTTAGACACCGATCATCTGCTTAGGATTCTGGATTTTTACCGTCGTTCGGGGTTCGGTGTCGCGCTCGACGATATGGGAAGCGGTTTTTCGGGTTTAACTCTGCTCGGCGACCTACAACCTGATTTGATAAAGATTGACCGCGCTATCGTATCTAAATCGGTCAATTCAAAATCGCATTTCAACATCTGCGCGGCACTTGTCAAAATGGGTAAAGAAAACGGTCAGATGGTTTTGGCGGAAGGCGTGGAAACCGCCGAGGAAGTTGATTTGATGAACTCGCTCGGCATAGACCTCTTTCAAGGCTATTATTTCGGCAAACCCGCACCGCAGAAGGATTTCAACCGCTCGAAATCATCAACTATTGGAGCAGAGTTAATCAATGCTTGAACACGGGCAAACTCTTTTTATTTCTAAAACCGAAAATATAGATTGTTAAATATAAATCTTTTTGTTCGAGCATTTTCTAAAAATTGATGCCATCTGCAAAAGGCAAAAAAGATTTAATTAAAGATCACAATAAAATAAAATTTCTGCGTTTTATCATACATTTCAATCAAATCGCTCTATGGAATTCTTTACTTTCAGACATACAAGTTCATAATGTAGTTCGTGGATCAAATTGTCCGAAATATCGGAAATGAAAATCGGCTGAGGCTTAAAATCGAAGGAGTAGTTCAAGGTGTCGGTTTTCGTCCGTTTGTTTATATCACGGCGAAAAAATTACATCTGAGCGGAACGGTTTGCAACGGCGGCGGCGGCGTAATTATCGAAATTGAAGGCGAAGTAAAAAATTTGATCGAGTTTCAAAGAATTTTACGCTTGAAAAAGCCGCCGTTATCTCATATCACGAACATCGAATCCCAAGAAATCGAGTTGCGGTTTTCCGATGATTTCCACATCACACACAGCGACAACCAAAAAGATCAAAATACTCTCGTCTCACCCGACGTTTCCGTCTGTAAAGATTGTCTCCGCGAATTGTTCGATGCGAATAATCGTCGTTTTCGCTATCCGTTTATTAACTGCACCAACTGCGGAACTCGTTTTACAATTATTAGAAATATTCCATACGACCGACCGAATACGACGATGGATGTTTTTAAAATGTGCAGGAAATGCCGAAAGGAATATGAAAATCCGCTCGACCGTAGATTTCACGCCGAGCCTAACGCCTGCGACAAATGCGGTCCGAAAATTTGGTTTGTCGGAAATAGCGGAAAACAGATTGACGGTAAAGATGCGATTCTGATGACTCAAAAGTCTTTAATCAAAGGTGAAATTGTCGCAGTCAAAGGCATCGGCGGTTTTCATCTCGCCTGCGATGCGCGCAGCGACACGGCTTTAGAGATTTTAAGAGCGAGAAAAGGCAGAGTAGATAAACCGTTCGCCGTGATGTGTAAAGATTCGGCGACGGCGAAAAATCTGGTCGAAATCGGTGAGATGGAAAAGATTTTGCTCGAAAGCAAGGAACGTCCGATTGTTTTGCTGCGGAAAAGAAAAGACTCGAAAATTTCCGAACTCGTCGCGCCGCGCAACCCGTTTTTAGGCGTGATGTTGCCGTATTCGCCGCTGCATTATTTAATGTTTAATCCGGTTGATGAAAATTTACCAATGCCGGATGTTTTAGTGATGACTTCGGGCAATTTTTCGAGTGAGCCGATTGTCAAAGATAATTCGGAAGCGTTGGAAAAATTAGCGAACTTAGCCGACGCATTTCTGCTTCACGACCGCGAAATTTTCGTGCCGTGTGACGATTCGGTAATCAGAATAGTTGAAAGTTCAAAGTTCGAAGTTCAAAGTTCAAAAAATTCATCCTTCATCCTTCATCCTTCATCCTTCATTCTCCCGCTCCGCCGCTCACGCGGTTACGCACCGTTTCCGGTGAAATTGCCGTTTAACTTGCCGCCGGTTTTGGCGGTCGGCGGAGAACTAAAAGCGACATTTTGCGTGGCGCGTGACGAGTTTGCGTTTATGTCGCAACACATCGGCGATATGGAAAATTTGGAAACTCTGCGGGCTTTTGAAAAATCGGTCGCACAGATGCAAAGGCTTTTTCGCATCGAGCCGGAAATCGTTGCGTTCGATAAACATCCGAATTATCTTTCGTCGCGCTGGGCAAAAGATAATTCGGCGAAACTTTTTCACTCGCAAACTAAACTCGTCGCCGTTCAACATCATCACGCGCATATCGCTTCGGTCTTAGCGGAAAACGGATTTGACGGTTCTGAAAAAGTCATCGGTTTTGCTTTTGACGGAACAGGTTACGGCAATGACGGTGCGATTTGGGGCGGCGAAGTTTTGCTCGCCGATTATCAAGAATTTGAACGCGCCGCGCATTTGAAATATTTTCCGCTTGCGGGCGGCGATGTTTCGGTGAAAAAACCGTATCGCCTCGCGCTGGCGCAATTGTGGCAAGCCGGAATCGAATGGAATGAAAATCTGCCGTGCGTCGCGGCTTGCGCGGAGACGGAAAAAAAGATTTTGCTGAAACAATTTGAAAACGATTTCAACATCGCACCGACGAGCAGTTTCGGGCGATTGTTCGATGCGGTCGCGTCAATCGCCGGAATCCGGCAAACGATAACTTACGAAGCGCAGGGCGCGATTGAGTTTGAAGCATTAATAAATGAAATAATTTCCGACGCTTATGAATTTAATTTGATTGACGTTAAGCCAATTCAAATTGACTCCGCGAATTTGATTGCCGAAGTCGTCAAAGACGTTTTGGCGCAAACTTCGGCTTCGATTATTTCCGCAAAATTTAACAACGCCGTTGCCGATTTGATTTTGCGTCTGGCGTTAAAATTTCGTAAAACTGAAAATTTAAATCAGGTTGCTTTGAGCGGTGGCTGTTTTCAAAATGTCGCACTTTTACGAGCGAGTTTGCGGCGTTTGGAAGAAAATGATTTTGAAGTTTTTACGCATCGCCAAGTTCCGCCAAATGACGGCGGACTCGCGCTCGGACAATCCGTAATCGCCGGTTTTGAAAATTCGCAAAGGCTCAAATAACTTCCTCCTCAATTAATTCGATTTCAAATAACTTATTTTATTATTTTTCTACTGTTTGCAAAAATTTTCTTGATAAATAAAATAAATCAACTACAATCAGAAGTTAGCTAACAATTTATCTGCCTTGAGTATTTTCTACAAACTCTCGGTGTTTCCGTTGCAGGTCTTTGAAATGTTTTAGACAGACTTTGCAAACACGGGTGCGTCTGCAAAAGTCTTTTCTATTCACTAAAATTTTAATCAGGCTGTCGGTTTACGGAATAATTTTTCTGGTATTTTGTCTTTTATAAGTGAACTGTCAGCTAAAACGACAATCATTTATTTATTATCTATTAAGTAAATCAAGCAAATAAGGAGGAAAAATGGCAGAAGAAAAAGTTCCATACGGACGGAAGACGCAAAAAGCTCCGGCGGTCAGCGATATTCATATTCTTTGGATCACGGCGGGTTTGAGCTGTGACGGCGATTCGGTTTCGATCACGGCGGCGACGCAGCCGAGCATCGAAGACGTTTTATTGGGCGCGATTCCCGGACTTCCGAAAGTGCATCTGCACAATCCGGTTTTGGCATATGAAGTCGGCGACGAATTTCTGAAATATTGGTATCAGGCGGAACAAGGTTTGCTTGATCCGTTCGTGCTGGTTATTGAAGGTTCGATTCCGAACGAAAGTCTTTTAACCGAAGGTTATTGGGCGGCTTTGGGAACGGACGCGATGACCGGACAGCCGATCACGACGAACGAATGGATTGACCGGCTCGCGCCGAAAGCTCTGGCGGTCGTTGCGGCGGGAACGTGCGCGACTTACGGCGGAATTCACGCGATGGAAGGCAATCCGACTGGCGCGATGGGACTCGCCGATTATCTCGGTTGGGATTGGAAATCGAAAGCCGGTCTGCCGATTATTAATGTTCCGGGTTGTCCGGTTCAGCCGGATAATTTTATGGAAACGCTGCTTTATCTTCTTTATCAAGTCGCCGGACTCGCGCCGATGATTCCGCTTGACAGCGAACTTCGTCCGACTTGGCTATTTGGAAAAACCGTTCACGAAGGTTGCGACCGAGCCGGATATTATGAGCAGGCGGATTTTGCAACCGAATACGGTTCGCCGAAATGTATCGTCAAACTCGGCTGTTGGGGTCCGGTAGTCAACTGCAACGTCCCGAAACGCGGCTGGATGGCGGGCATCGGCGGCTGTCCGAATGTCGGCGGCATTTGTATCGGCTGCACGATGCCGGGATTTCCCGACAAATTTATGCCGTTTATGGACGAACCGCCGGGCGCAACGATTTCCTCGGCGGCGGTCGGAATTTACGGCAGAGTCATCCGCAAACTGCGCGGTATTACGAATGCGACCGTCAACAAAGAACCGAAGTGGCGGCATCGCGGCAAAGATTTAACCACGGGCTATCAGCCGAAAAATTATTAAAGGAGAAGTGAAAATAAAATGACACCAACAGCAACATCAACCGACACGACGACCGAGAAGCGCACGCTCGTGGATATGAATTGGGATCCGATCACGCGCATTGTCGGCTCTTTGGGAATTTACACGAAAATTGATTTTCAGAATCGTGAAGTCGCCGAATGTTACAGCACTTCTTCGATTTTTCGCGGTTACAGTATTTTTATGAAGGGCAAAGACCCGCGCGACGCACATTTTATCACATCGAGAATTTGCGGAATCTGCGGCGACAATCACGCGACGTGCGCCTGTTACGCGCAGAATATGGCGTTCGGCGTGCGCCCGCCGGCGATTGCCGAATGGATCGTTAATTTGGGCGAAGCCGCCGAATATATGTTCGACCACAACATCTATCAGGACAATCTGGTCGGCGTGGATTTCTGCGAAAATATGGTGCGCGAGACGAATCCGTCGGTTTGGGAAAAAGCCAAGCACACCGATTGCCCGAACTTCGAGCATCACGGCTACAAAAAAATCTCCGACATAATGACCGCGCTCAACCCGTTCACCGGCGAATTTTACCGCGAAACTTTGCAGGTTTCACGCTACACGCGCGAAATGTTCTGCCTGATGGAAGGTCGCCACGTTCATCCTTCGACGCTTTATCCGGGCGGCGTAGGAACTGTGCCGACCGTTCAGCTTTTCACCGATTATATGGTGCGCCTGATGCGCTACGTCGAATTTATGAAAAAAGTCGTGCCGCTACACGACGATCTTTTCGATTTCTTTTACGAGGCTCTGCCGGGTTACGAAAAAGTCGGTCAGCGGCGCATCTTGCTCGGCTGTTGGGGTTCGTTTCAAGACCCGGACGTTTGCGATTACAAATACGAGAATATGGACAAGTGGGGCAAGTCAATGTTCGTTACGCCCGGCGTAATCGTTGACGGAAAAGCCGTAACGCATAATCTTGTGGACATCAACGTCAATATGCGAATTCTGCTCGGCAGTTCGTATTACGATGGTTGGGAAAATCAGGAAAAATTCGTCACGCACGACCCGCTCGGCAATCCGATTGACCAACTTCACCCGTGGAATCAGACGACGATTCCGAAGCCGCAGAAGCGTGATTTCGACGGCAATTATACTTGGGTGATGTCGCCGCGCTGGTATCACGAAGGCGAACAGGGCGACGGCTCGAAATATCTCGCACTCGACACGGGCGGCGGACCGATTGCCCGATTTTGGTCAACGGCTCTCGCCGGAACGGTTGACATCGGCTACGTCAAAGCGACCGGACACAGCGTGAAAATCTATCTGCCGAAAACGGCTCTGAAGCCGGAAATGGAACTCGAATGGAAAATCCCGAAATGGTCGAACGCGCTCGAACGCGACCGCGCTCGTTCCTATTTTCAAGCGTATTCAGCCGCCTGCGCCTTGTATTTCTGCGAAAAAGCACTCGAAGAACTGCACGCCGGAAACACGAAAACGTGGACGGAATTCAAAGTTCCCGAAGAAGCCATCGGCTGCGGTTTCCACGAAGCCGTGCGCGGCGTTCTGTCGCATCACGTCGTTATCCGCGAGGGCAAAATCGCCAATTATCATCCGTATCCGCCGACACCGTGGAACGCCAATCCGCGCGATATTTACGGAACGCCCGGACCGTATGAAGACGCGGTGCAAAACACGCCGATCTTCGAGGAAAATGGACCCGAAAACTTCAAAGGCATAGATATTATGCGAGCCGTGAGAAGTTTCGACCCGTGTCTGCCGTGCGGCGTTCATATGTATCTCGGCAACGGCAAAACGCTGGAAACGCATCACTCGAATATGTTCGGCGTACCGCATAAGTAATTTAATGGATAACGAAAAATGGATAATGGATAGTTAAAAGCAAAGACAAATCTGATTTCTGCTTTCAAAATTATTATCCATTATCCATTTTACATTGAAAATTATGGCAAATACTGAAACTATTCAAAATCAAATGCAGCGCGTCGAAGAATTGGTCGCGGCGATTGAAACTTGGGCTGATCCGAATTTAAAAGCGAAAGCCGTCGAACTCGTGCAGGCTTTGATGGATTTTCACGGCGCGGGAATTGATCGAATGATGGAAATCACGGCGGAAAAAGGTGCGGTCGGCTACGAGATTTTTGGCGATTTCGCTAGAGATGATCTGGTCGGAAATATGCTCCTGCTTTACGGCTTGCATCCTCTCGATTTGGAAACGCGAGTTCGTCAGGCGTTGGACAAAGTTCGCCCATCTTTAAATTTACACGAAGGCGGCGTGGAATTAATTTCGATCACAGGCGGCATTGTCCATTTGAGTTTGCAAGGCAACTGCGACGGCTGCGCGTCTTCGGCAGCAACATTAAAATTGACGATTGAAGAAGCAATTTATCAAGCCGCGCCCGACGTTGCCGGAATCGAAGTCGAAGGCGTGGTCGTTCCGCAATCAACGCATACAATGGGAAATGGCTTTGTCCAAATCGAAAAATCAAACGGCAGCAATTATTCGCATTGCGAATTTCCCGTAACAGCATAAATGTCGGGGCGACGGCTTGTCCTCGCCCGTTTCAATCGAACATAAAAAACATCGGGCGAACGCAAAAGATCGCTTTTACAATTTAAAAAATGGAGGCAAAATTATGATGCAGGAAAATGATAATCAAGTAGATAATCCGACGGAACAGGAAGACAAAGGCAGCGACACCGCTTCGCACACGCCGGGAACCGCTAAAGGCGAAGAAGCCGCAAACAGCCAAGGCAAAGAAACCGGACGCGAAGAAGGCGATTTGGACGACTCGGGACGACCGACTTCGACGCGCACGGCTCGTGATTCGACGAGCGTTAATCCAGACAACCAAGAACCGATTGATCCGGCGATGCCACATATGCCGCCGGCGTAAGTCAAAGGATAAGAGATGAAGGCGGAAGGATAAAATTTGGCGTATTCTTAAAATTCGTTTTGATTCATTCTTCATCCTTCCGTCTTCATCCTTAATTTATCTATGTCAAATTTTCCAGCACTCAAAAATTTCGTTCGCCCGCGCAAAATCGTCGAGCGGTGTGAGTTGTGCAGTCTCGAACTGCCGCCCGAACATCAGCATTTGCTTTCGATGGAGAACCGGCAAATTAGCTGTTCGTGCGATGCTTGCGCGATTTTGTTTAGCGACAACACGAAACGATTTCGGCGTGTGCCGCGAAGCGGACTTTATTTGCCGGATTTTCGTCTGACCGACGAACAATGGAATGCGCTGATGCTGCCGATTCAACTGGCGTTTTTTTTCTATGACACGCCGACGGAAAAAATCGTCGCGCTTTATCCGTCTCCGGCAGGCGCGATGGAATCGCTTTTGACTTTTGAATCGTGGCAGGAAATCGCCGCGGAAAATCCGGTTTTGCAGAAAATGGAAACTGATGTCGAAGCGTTGCTTGTCAACCGCGTCGGCGACAAGCGCGAATATTTCATCGCGCCGATTGACGAATGTTACAAACTCGTCGGCATCATTCGTGCGAATTGGCGAGGTCTTTCGGGCGGCACAGACGCGTGGACGAAAATTAACGACTTTTTCGCGCTGTTAAAAAAGCGTTCGCGGACGATTAGCGAGGTGGCGAATGCCTGATATTGATTTTGAAGTCATCGGCGCAGAAGCCGTGCCTTATGCCGCCGCACCGCTCTTGCATTTGAAACTGCGCTTGACGAATAAGGACGCGGACGAGCAGATTCAAAACGTGATGCTCCATTGCCAGATCAATCTCGAAGTCACGCGCCGCCAGTATTCAGACGCGGAAAAAGCGCGAATGTTCGAGCTTTTCGGCGAACCGTCGCGCTGGGGACAAACTTTGAAAACGATGCTCTGGACGCATTCGGACATCACCGTTCAGCCGTTTGCGGACACGACCGAAGTTAATCTGCCCGTCGTCTGCACATTCGATTTCAACATCGCGGCGACCAAATATTTCGGCGGTCTCGACGCGGGCGAAGTGCCGCTTTTACTGCTGTTCAGCGGCACTATGTTTTACCGAGACGAATTCGGCGATTTGCAGATCGGGAAAATTTCGTGGAACAAAGAAGCGAATTTCCGTCTGCCCATCAAAATCTGGCAGGAAATGATGGAACATTATTACCCGAACAGCGCGTGGCTCAATCTGCGGCGCGACACGTTTGAACGACTGCAAAACTACAAAATGCGCCGCGGTCTGCCGACTTTTGAACAGGCACTCGAAACGCTTCTGAGCGCGGACGAAGCGGAAATTAAAAAGAGCGTTTCGTTGTGAGTTTTAAGTTATAATTATGTTTATTGACGATTTTATCTGGCTGCCGAGCATACTCGATAAAGTCGAAGTCAAGCATCAGGTTTCGCAGGATGAAGCCGAAGAAGTTTTCTTCAACCGCCCGCGTTATCGTTTCGTCGAATCGGGGCATCAAACGGGCGAAGATGTTTATTCGGTTGGCGGGCAAACCGAAGCAGGCAGATATTTAATCATATTTTTTATTCATAAATCGTCTAACACCACTTTGATTTTGAGTGCGCGGGATATGGATAAAAAAGAACGCAGACGTTATGAGCGAAAATAAAAAAACGGAAATTTCAAAAGCGCGAACTTTGGAAGAAATCGGCGAGTTTTGGGACACGCACAGTTTGGACGATCATTGGGACAAAACGCGCGAAGCCGAATTTGAAGTCCGCGCCGCGCAGAGAAGGCGCGTCACGGTCGAGCCGCAAATTTACAAACAAATCGAAGCCGAAGCGCGTGTTCGCGGCGTTGTGCCGGAAACTCTGGTCAATTTGTGGCTAGCTGAAAAACTGCAAGTTTCAAAATAAACCGCACAAAGCGCGGCGATGATAAAAAATGCAAAGTCGGAGGCGATAAAATTTATGTATGAAGTAAGTGTCGAAAAAAATGGAACAATTGAATTACCGTCTTTAATCAAGTCGGTGGTCGAAGGAGAGGAAGTCATTTTTACCCGCAACAATTTACCCGTTGCTAAACTCGTCGCCGTACGTCAGGAAAAACCGCAACCGCAGTTTGGCAGCGCGAAAGGTTTGTTTGTGCTGACGGAAGATTTTAATGAACCGCTGGCGGATTTTGACGAATATCGTAAATGAAATCTTTAGCTTGATTCATATATTCTGTCTAAAATTTATGGCAAAAACTCAATCTGTATCGGAAGTTGTTGATGAAATTGTCCAGTCTATTTTGGCAACTTCTAAAGGGCAACGCCGAATACATAGCGAAACATTTTGGAATAAATTTGGATTTGAAAGACGCACAAAAGAACGTGTTGAGGCTGTTAAAGCGGCACTTAAAGAAAAAGCAGTTACATTTAATTTGGAAGATTCGTTATTTGGCTCGGAGAAAAGAGGCGAACTAATTGTTTTCAAACAAGCCAAGTCGGGTGAAGCGCAGATTGCCAAGAAATTCAAAACTGAAGTTCAGGACAATTTGCCTGTTAAGCATAAAGAATTTGGCGAACCTGCGCTTGAAAGTGTTCACAAACACGACCAAATTGAAGCTAAATTAAAACATCTGGCAGAAGTCAGACAGTTAAATTTTAATACTCATTTTATCTTTTCCGTTTTGTTTGTTGAGATTTTTTGGAACGATACGCCAAGCTACGAATTATCGCCGGGAGTTTTTGGCGCAACGAGAAGCAATTGGACGTATCACACGGCTGGCGCAATTTCTCAAATATGTAAAATTTTAGATTTGACTTGCAAATTTGAGGCTTTAGGGAAAAGAGATGCCATCATTGAAACAAAAGAACCAGTTGAAATTATTTTAGCGGCAGAATGGGAATGGGATTATAACGATATATTTGGCGTGGGTAAAGAGTTAGAAAAATTAAAAATTACTTGTCAAAAAAATCCGACAGCCGACGCATTTTTGTTGATTTATTGTCCCATTACAAAATATTTAAGCCATTTGGAAAAGATTACTGAATATTGGATTAACGAAACTAAAACAGATGAGCAAGCACCAACGCTCTTTCTGCATACCGTTATTTTTGAGGAAAAAGGTAATAACCGTGAATTTAAAAGACTCAAAACGGTAATGATTCATTCAACAGGAATTGATGTTTGGAGCGACAGTTACTTATAAATCGCAACTCAATTTAATTACTAAATATATTCAGTATTGATGAAACTATGAATCTCGAACTCGTCAAAAAAATCGCTGATGCCGTGCTTTACGAAGGATATATGCTTTATCCGTATCGCGCTTCGTCGGTGAAAAACCGGCAGAGATTTAATTGGGGCGCGCTCGCGCCGGAATCTTACAGCGAGGCAATGAAAGGCACGGAAGCGTTCGAGATGCAGACCGAATGTTTACTGCAAGGCAATGCGCGAACGACGTTTGATGTGAAAGTTCGATTTCTGCATCTTGTTTCGCGCGAGATTGGGAAATTGGATGCGCCGCTCGACGAATTGCCGACAAAATCCGAACCGCAATTTCAAATTGTGCCGTCGCTCGAAGCCGGCGGACAGCTTTATCACGCGTGGCAGGAAGCCGTCGAGCGCGAAGTTGATTTGCCGACGCTTGATTTTAACCGGATTACGGAAACCAAAGAATTTACATTTCCGGCGATGAAAACGCTTGAATCGCTGCGTGATGAAAACGGGAAAATCGTCGGCGTGATCGTTCGCACGCAACAGGAAATCGTCGGCGAAATCGAATCGCGCGTTCACAAAATCGAGAATCATAACATTTATAAACTAACAGTTAAAATCAAAAATCAAACCGCCTTTGAAAACGCCGACGAGCAAAGCCGCGACGACGCTTTGAATCATTCGCTTGTTTCAACGCACACGATTTTGAGCGCAAAAAACGGAGAATTTATTTCATTGCTCGAACCGCCCGACGAGTTGAAAGAAGCAGTCGCCGCGCTCGAAAATATCAAAACTTATCCGGTTTTAGCGGGAAATGAAGGCGAAACGGATTGTATGTTTTCGTCGCCGATCATTCTTTACGATTACCCGCAAATTGCAAGCGAGAGTCAGGGCGATTTGTTTGACGGCGGCGAGATTGACGAGATTTTAACCTTGCGGATTATGACTCTGACCGACGACGAAAAATACGAAATACGCGGTGTTGACGACCGTGTGCGCCGACTTTTGGAACGCACCGAAAATATGTCTGAAGAACAGTTAATGAAAATGCACGGCGGAATGAAAGGCGTTGGCAAAGCCGTAAAGGAAAACGAATAATGGACGAGCTGAGTTGGCAATTATTGGAAGAACACGCCGTTTTAGATTCGGTCAATGTCGGCGGCATTGAGATCAAAACCGGCGACCGCGTTTTGCTGAAACCGCGCAAAGGCGGCGATATTTTCGATCTGGCTCTGGCAAATCAAGTCGCCATCATCGAATCAATCGAACAGGATTACGAAAGCAAAATCCATCTCGCCGTCGTTTTGGAAGACGATCCCGGCAGAGATTTAGGAATGTTGCGCCAACCCGGACACAGATTTTTTTTCGCGCCAGAAGAAGTAGAACTAATCGAAGGATGAAGGATGAAGGATGAAGGATGAACGAGAGTGATTTAAAGAAGCGAACGAAGGATTTTGCTTTGCGCGTGATTAAACTTTATACAGCTTTGCCGAAAACAACAGAAGCACAGGTTTTGGGGAAACAGATTTTGCGTTCTGGAACAAGCGTTGGCGCACATTATCGTGAAGGCTGTCGGGCAAAATCCGACGCAGATTTTATCAGCAAAATTGAAGGAGGATTGCAGGAATTTGACGAAACATCTTACTGGCTGGAATTGTTGAGCGAATCCAATATCTTCAGTGCCGAAAAGTTAAAACCTTTGCAAACGGAAGCGGAAGAGGTATTAAAAATTTTCGTAACAGTTGTTAAAAATGTCAAGCAAAACCGGAACAAATAAAATGATGACGGCAACTAATAATTCATCCTTCCGCCTTCATCCCTCATCCTCGATTCTCGTCGCCTGCATTGGCAACATTTTTCTCGGCGATGATGGTTTCGGCTGCGAAGTGGCGAAAGTTTTACAGGCGAGAAATTTGCCGGAAAACGTCAAACTTTTCGATTACGGAATTCGCGGTTACGATCTGGCTTATGCACTTTTGGACGGTTATGACGTAACGATTTTCGTTGATGCCGTGCCGAATCAAACATTAGCTGGAACCATTTACGTCATCGAACCGGATTTGAGCGAATTTGAAAATATGGAAGCATCGCCGACGATGCTCGACGCGCACACGATGAATCCGATGCACGTTTTGCGAATGGCTTTCTCGATGGGCGCGAAGTTTGACAAACTTCTGCTCGTCGGTTGCGAGCCGGAAAGTTTAGGCGGCGATGAAGGTTTTATGGGTTTGAGCGAACCTGTTCAAATGGCGGTCGAAAAAGCTGCCGAAATTGTCGAATCGCTGATTGAAAAAGAATCGGTGCAAACTACAAAGGCGGTTTAATAAGTGTTCGCAGTTGCGAACAAATTCAGATAAAGGAGTAACAAAAATGGAACATAAAGCAATCGAAAAAAGAAGAGAAAATCGGCAGATGGCGGAACATCGTTGCGAAACATCAGCGGGAAACACGGCTTGGAAAATTGTCGGCGGCACGGCACTCGCGCTGGTTGCGGCGGCAGTGATCGTCAGTTTACCGGACATCAAACGCTACATAAAGATCAGCACGATGTAGTTTAGAGACAAAGAAGGGGAGTATGGAAAACGAAAATGACAGCGGCGATGCCGTAAAAGGCTTAACTGCAGGAATCGTCGGCGGATTGGTCGCGTCCGTTATTATGAACCAATTTCAAAAGACTTTCAGTAAATTTATTACTGGAGATAAACGCTCGCACGGAGCGCAATCTTTGCAAAAAGGCGCACCGCACCGAGGCGCGGGCAAGATGTTGGAAGAACAAGATGCGGAAAGCGAAGATGATGATTCGGCGGAACGGCTTGCCAATTTAATTTCCGTCAAACTAATCGGACATAAACCTACGAAACGCGAAAAAGATTCGGGCGGAACGGTTCTGCATTACGCCTACGGGATTTCGATGGGCGCGATTTACGGCGCGGCGGCGGAATTTTCCGAAAGTATAACGATTGGAGAAGGAATGCCGTATGGTTTTTTAATTTGGCTCGGTGCAGACGAAGGGGTTGTGCCGCTGCTCGGCTTGTCGAGACATTCCGGCGAGTATCCGTTTTCCGTCCACGCCGGAGCGTTTTCGTCGCATTTGGTTTACGGATTGACGACGGAAATCGTCAGAAGCGCGGTGAGAAAAGTTTTATGAAAGATGAAACGGAAAATTCGGGACTGCGCTATCGCATTGATGCCAGCCGCAGCAATTTTACCGTTCAGGTTTTCGCCGAAGGAATGCTTTCGTTTATGGGACACGATCCGACGTTTGCCGTGCGGCGTTACGGCGGCGAAATACGACTTATGCCCGACAATACAAGTGTCGAATCAATGCTGATAGTTGTACAGGCGAACAGTTTGTCAATAGTTGATAATGTCGGCAAGAAAGACGCTTCGGAAATCGAAAACACGATGAACGCGGAAGTTTTGGAAATTTCAAAATTCCCGGAAATCGCTTTCGTCAGCCGGGATATTTCAATGAATCAAATCGAAGATACAAAATACGATGTGCAGATCAACGGTATTTTGTCGCTGCACAATGAAAAACTGGCGCAAACGATCAACACCGAAACCGAAATCGTCGGCAAAACGATTCGCGCTCAGGGCGAGTTTTCTCTGAAACAAAGCGATTTCAATATCGAGCAGGTGAAAGCTCTCGGCGGAACTTTGAAGGTCAAAGACGAAGTGAAAATTTCGTTTGACATCACGGCGGAAATTTAGATTGTTATGCACGAACTTTCCATCGCTCTGAGCATCATCGAAGGCGCAAGCGAAGAAGCCGCGAAACACGAAGGCGCAAAGGTCGAAGCCGTGCATCTGAAACTCGGAAAACTTTCCGGCGTGGTCAAAGACGCGCTGCTTTTTTCGTGGAAAGTCGCCACACAAGGCACGAAACTGGAAACGGCGCGGCTCGAAATCGAAGAAATTCCGCTCGTCGTTTTTTGCGGAAATTGTCAGACGGAAAAAACGCTCGATGCAATCAACAATTTAGTTTGTCCCGATTGCAGTCAGCCGACACCGGAAATCGTCAACGGGCGCGAATTGATGGTAACGGCATTGGAAATCATTTGAATAAATTTTGTATGGGCGACGGCTTGTCCTCGCCCGACATATGCTAAAAAGGAAGCGGGCGACCACAACGGATTGCCCATACATTGTAAAAGATGACTCAAACAAGATTAGTCGAAGTCAGGCAAAACATACTGAAACACAACGATATTTTAGCGCGTCGGTTACGCGAGCGTTTTGAAGCGGCGAATGTTTTCGTCGTCAGTCTCGTTTCAAGTCCCGGTTCGGGTAAAACCGCATTTTTGGAAAAAACGCTCACTTTATTAAAGGAAAAATATAAAGTCGCCGCGCTCGTCGGCGATCTGGAAACGGAAAACGACGCGAAACGCCTCGCCCGCGCTCGTGTTCCCGCCAAACAAATTATTACGGGAACGATCTGCCATCTCGAAGCCGCGATGGTCGAAAAATCGTTGGAAGATTGGGATTTAAATGAACTCGATTTTCTGTTCATCGAAAACGTCGGCAATCTCGTCTGCCCGTCAAGCTACGATCTCGGCGAACGGTTGCGCGTCGTGCTGATGTCCACGACCGAAGGCGAAGACAAACCGCGCAAATATCCGACGATTTTCAACACGGCTGATGTTGCGATAATTACCAAAATGGATTTAGCCGAAGCCGTCGAATTCGACAAACAAGCCGCCTTAAAAAGCATCGAAGCCGTGCGTCCCGGAATGCGGATTTTTGAAGTTTCTTCAAAAACCGGCGCGGGAATGGATGAATGGTTGGAATTTCTTAAATTACAATTAAACGTAAAGGTAGAAACTTAAAGGTATTTGCTTTAATATTGAAATATGGACAAAGACCTCAAAACTTCACGTTCTGAAGGTGTAACGGATGCGGAAAGATATTAAAAAAAACTCTGTGAACGCTCGTTTCTTTCAATGTGGAGTTATGTCGGTGTTTTTAACAACAAAGGAACAGGTCAAGAAGTTTGTGATTTATTAGTTGTTTTCGATAACCACATCATAATTTTTTCCGATAAAGATTGTGAATTTCCAAACACGGGAGATTTAGAACTTGATTGGAAAAGATGGTATAAAAAAGCCGTTAAAAAATCTGCTGATCAAGTTTATGGAGCGGAGCGATGGATACGGAAATATCCAGACAGACTATTTTTAGACCAAAAGTGTCAAACGCCCTTTCCAATAGCTTTGCCTTCATCTGATAAAATAAAAGTTCATAGAGTTGTTGCAGCACATTCTGCTTCTGCAAAATGTGCTGAAATTTTAGGTGGTAGTGGAAGTTTAATGTTTGATACTGAAACTATCGGTGATGTGAAGCCTTTTACAGTAGGAAGAATAGAACCTTCAAAAAGTTACGTTCACATATTAGATGATACAACTTTGGATATTCTTTTGAATACATTAGACACAATTTCAGATTTTGTAGCTTATCTTTAAAGAAAAGAGAGATTTTTAAATGGCGCAATAAAAGTCTTAGCGGCAGGCGAAGAAGAACTACTCGCTTACTATTTAAAAAATACCAATGAAAACGATGAACCTGACTTCATCTTTGATACAGATTTGAATTCGCTCGGCGGAATTATTTTATCAGAAGGATTTTGGGAAGAGTTTTCGCATCATTTACAGCGTAAAGCTCAAATAAGTGCTAATCGCGTCAGTTACTTTTGGGATGGGTTAATAAAAAGTTTTACTAAACATTTTAGAGAAGAAACTTCTTATTATAATACGCACGAAGACATAAAAGATTAGGAAATGTTGTTGCGTTTGCTTGCCAGAGAAAACCGAACAAGACCACGGTTTTTTGTCAGATGCTTTTTTAGGGTTTGTTCGTAAAACCAATCCTTTATTAAAAGGTTCAAGGATGTTAAGTCCTGAAAATGATACTGATCCATATTACGTTTTTTTAGTTTTGCCAGAAACGCCTGAAATTCCTTATGAAAAGTATAGAGATATGCGTAGGGAAATGCTGTATTTTCATTGTCTGTTAACAAAACTTACTTTTCCAACTGCAAAAGACATAATAGGAATTGCAACCATAAGTGGCAGACGCGATGAAGGTTCAGAAGATATAATGCGAATCAAGGGTTAGAAATCTAAAGAGGCAAACCCGCCATCGAGTTGTAGAATTCAGTTTGTGGAACTGCAACTCATTCAACTTTATCTGTGGATTTGCTTAATCTATGATAAATATCCGATGTTGAAATATCAACGATCAAGCAATAATTGGCAACCTGATTTTACCGACCAAGAACTGATTACGATCTATTTGTCCGGTCATTTTCAAGGGTATTTCAATCAAAAGCGAATTTATGATCATACCCGGCAGCACTTTGCGGATTGGTTTCCCGATGTGCCGTCTTATCAGGCGTTTAATCGGCGACTCAATGAACCGGGCGAGCCTTTGAAAATCTTGGTTTTTGAATTAATGGCAAAGTTTGCCTCCGACAATGAATTCTCTGCCGAGCAGGATTGTGTGATTGATTCGCTGCCGATTATGCTGGCGGTGCGGGCGCGTTCCGGTCAGGCGAAAGTTGCCTCCGACCACGCCAATGGCGGTTATTGCGCGAGCAAAGATATTTATTATCACGGGGTGAAACTGCACATTTTAGCGCGAAAACAAAACGGGAGTTTGCCGCTCCCGGAAATCCTGACAGTGACCAAAGCAAGCGAACACGACCTGCCGGTGCTGCAAGACTTTGCAGGTAAAACGGCGGGAAATTTATTCGCCGATAAAGCCTGTCAAGACCAAACAACCGCACAAAGATGGGCGGACAACGGAGTGATTATTTGCACACCGGACAAAAAACAAAAGAACTCGGAAGTCTATGAAGTCGGAAAAAGCGGATTGTGGTCACGGTTCGTATCAGCGATGAGGCAACCGATAGAGTCTTTATTTAACTGGATAATTGAGAAAACAGGTATTCAAAACGGTTCAAAAATCGGGTCTGGAGAAGGATTGCTCGTTCACTGCTACGGCAAACTGGCAACATCGCTCTTCATTCTCTGTTTTAACCCTTGATTCGCATTAATACTTCTACAAGAAAAAATTTGGAATACGATGCAGTAATTTCTTTCCTAAAAATTAAAGGATTGCCTCGCATCGAGCGAATTAACAGTTACATTCAGGCTACATCCGAACAGATTATGGCGGATTTTCTGGCTTCGTGGATAACCGGCAAAAGTGATAAAATCGTCGAAAAGATGCCGCACTTGTTACATATTCTAAACACCAGATACAAGGTCAGACCCGATCTTTTCGTTTTTCCTACGGAGCATTTATTTATCAGTTGTAAAAAGTTAAACCCGTAAAAAGTTAAACCGGAAAATCAAAATTATTATTTGCGGTTTTCCGGTTTAACGAGTTAAATTTACTCGACATATGTATGTTCATAAGCAACTTTATGCTTTATTTTATGAAATTTTTCGTGTTGCGTAATCGCATCGGCATCGGTATCGGCTTTACATCCCGTCCAGCAATTCGACACGCAATAACTATCGGATTTACAGGCGAGTTTTATATCGATGTTTCGATGAAAACTCCACGATGTTTGAATTGATTTGTTTATCTCACGGCGTGGTCGAAGAAAAATCACATTGGAACGATTTTCCGCATCGGAATATTCCAAAGGAAAATTTTCAGGATTATCGGTTTCGAAAAATTTTCGCTTTACAATAGAAATCCCCAAGTATTTACCGATTGGCGACGAGTTCACCTGATTACGATAATCATTCAGGAAACCGTCCGGTATTTCCAAATCACTATATAATTGACAGGCTAAAGGATCGTTTGTAAATTCGAGCGGATAAAAATTCCCGTCAACAATTTTCCAAACGCCCGGAACCGATTTGTTACCGAAAGAGTTTTTGACCGGTTCGGTAATCAATGCTTTTTCATCGTTTACGATTGCTTCTGATTCGATCATACGCTCATCGCTTTCGATTTCGTTATGTTTATGCAATAACCTGATTCCGAGTTTATCTTTAAGATCATACTTTGCTAAAAGATAAGCACTTTTTTTCAGGAAATCGGCTTTATCTTGGTAATCGTTTCGATTGACCTGTTTGTTTGCCTCTTCAACCGTCCAAAGTCCGTTATAAACATTAGGATTGAACTGCTCTTTCAGAACGGATGCTTCCATCATAATCCTCCTTTAATTCTTTTGATTTGATTTGTGCGTAGCGCAGGAAGATTATATTTTACCCGGTAATCTTTGTAAATAGTTTTTTTTAACAAATTGTGAGCAAAAAAAAATCTAACTGATCGTTTTCGGCGAAAGCAAATTCAGGTAAAAAATTACTCTCAACAAAATCATTTTCCGATCTTAAAATGAAATTCACTTTTACTGCAAAGTCATCAATCGGAATTTCTACAAAGCGAATTTCAAATATGTATCTTTTCGACAGTTTTCATACTTTGTAATCAAAAAATCCATAATCATTGTTCGTTCTCGAAATAACATCAATTTTCGATGCGTCCGTTTTTCATAATAATTCGATTTTTTTCAAGTCTTTCCGCTTCCTTTTCGTTATGCGTAACGTAAATAAAAGGGATTTTCGCTCGGTTTTGCGCTTCTTCGATTTCGTTTAAAAGTTTGGTTCGCGTTTCAACATCAACCGCCGAAAGCGGTTCGTCGAGCAGAACGATTTGCGGATTTGAAGCGAGCGCACGAGCTAGGGCAACGCGCTGTTGTTCGCCGCCTGACATCTCGTTCGGCGTGCGTTCGCCGATATGTTCGATGTGAAAAAGCGCGAGCATTTCGTGCGCTTTTCTATTCTTTTCAGCTTTATCTTTTATTCCGTAAGCGATATTTTGTTTGGCGGTCAAATGCGGGAAAAGCGCGTAATCCTGAAAAACGAATCCGACTTTTCTTTCCTGAATCGGCAGATTGATTTTTTTACCGGAATCGAAAAACGTCTGTGAATTTAAAATTATCGAACCTTCGTCGGGCGTTAAAATTCCGGCGATCAGCCGCAGAATCGAAGTTTTTCCCGCGCCCGATGCGCCCATTAAAACCGTGATTCCGTCGTTTGCGGAAAACGAAACATCGAGCGAAAAATCTTTCGCGTTTTTATTTTTGAACTGTTTTTTTAAATTGACAGAAAGCATTTATCCGTAGATACGCGAACGGCTGATTTTATTTGTCAGATAAACGGCGGCAATCGAAATCGCAGTTAAAATTAACGCTAAAATCTGCGCTCTTCCGTCATCGCCGGACGCAACCGCTTCGTAAATCGCCAGCGGCATCGTCTGCGTTTTCCCCGGAATGTTTCCCGCGATCATCAACGTCGCGCCGAATTCGCCCAAAGCGCGGGCAAAACTTAAAACGAGTCCGGCAATAATTCCGCGTTTCGCCAAAGGCAGAGTGATTCGCAAAAAAGTTTCGAGCCGACTTTTGCCGAGCGTGTATGATGCGATTTCGTAATTCGGATTGACGCTTTCAATCGAAGCCCGCGCCGCTTTTATCATCAGCGGCAAGGACACGACAACTGCCGCAACCGTCGCACCTTGCCAAGTAAAAATAATCGTCCAACCCGTTAAATTATAAATAACCGAACCGATAATTCCGTTTTTTCCCAAAAGAACGATCAAATAATAACCCGTTACCGTCGGCGGCAAAACGAGCGGCATCGTCAAAACCGCGTCGAGAAATTCCTTGCCTTTGAAATCGAATTTCGCCAGCAGATATGAAAACGCCAAACCTAAAACGCCGACAATAATTGTCGCCGAACTGACAACCAAAAACGATAATTTCAGCGCGTCCCAAATCATAAAAATCATTTAACCGCGAAATATCCGAAATACACGAAAAAGAAACATATTTTTTTACGAATCCGATTTATTTTAGCGTGTTTCGCGTATTTCGCGGTTTCATATTTTTAAATACTCGAAAAACCGTATTTCTGCAAAATTTTCTGCCCGTCCGCGCTTAAGATAAAATCTAAAAATTCTTTTGCACTTTGTTTTTGTTTACCGTCTTTCAAAATCGCCGCCGGATACAAAATCGGCGAATGAGTATTTTCCGGTGCGGTCGTTATCACATCAACTTTGTCGTCCGCGACGAGCGCGTCGGTTTTATAAACTACGCCCGCATCAACTTCGCCGCGCGAAACGTAATCCAAAACCTGCCGCACATTTTCCGCCAAGATCAATTTGTTTTGAATTTTGTCTTTCAAATTCATTTTTTCAAAAACCTCATCCGCATATTGTCCGGCGGGAACGGTTTTCGGATTCCCGGCGGCGATTTTTTTGATCTGCGGTTCGGCGAGAATTTCAAAACCGTTTATAAAATCGCCGTGATTTTTCGGCGCGATCAACACGAGCGAATTTCGCGCAAAATCCCGGCGCGAATTTTTATCAATCAAATCCTTCAACGCGAGTTCGTCCATCTGCCGTTCGCCCGCGCTCGCAAAAACATCAACCGGCGCACCCGTTTCGATCTGATTCTGCAAAACGCCCGACGCGCCGAAATTGAAATTTATATTTTTTCCCGTTTTCGATTTATACGATTCGCCGATTTCCGTAAAAGCATCCTTCAAAGAAACCGCCGCCGAAACCGTCAAACTCTCATTTTTCACGGAATCCGAATCGCCGGAATTGCAATTTGAAGAAAATAAAATTGTGATGATTAAAAGAATTAGAACTGATCGAAATCTCATTGTTTATCTTGAAAAATAATTGATGATTTATGATACAACAATGAATTTTATTTTGTCTTTATTGTGTAGCCAAGCGTTTCTTATGAAATTTAACAAATATAAATACATATTGGTCAAATCGTTTTATTTGACCAATTAAAAATTCAGTTTTTTTTTGCGATTCAAAAAATAGATTACATTTGAACAATAAGCCTAACTTTTCCGTATTATCAACTGTCTATCATCAACTTAAGGAGGCTGTATTTAATGGCAACACCAGAATCGAATCTTGACAAGATTTACACTGAGGCTTCGCAATGGGTCAGAATGGCGAATACTGTTATTTGGTCTGCCGGAAATTTTTTGATCCCCGCATCATTAGCCCCATTCGTTGCGCTATTTACGAGTGTTCCACATAGTTTCGCACACGAACATCCAAAAATTTTGTGGCTGATTTCTGTTGGCATATCAATCGTCTGGGTTCTCATAACGTGTATTTTCTATAAAACCACAGCGAAAGCACGCGAAACTCTTATAGAGATTGAGAATATTTGGCTTAACCCGGAAAAACCTGCCAAAAATTCAAAATTACTTTTTTATGAAAATCAAGCTAATATACTTGGCTTCGATTTAAATAAGGAATCTAAATCATTAGAAAAAATAAAAATATCAAATTATCTGAAAAATCCCATTTTCCAAATGCAGATAATTTATATTGTTGCATTGTCGGTAGTTTGGATAATTGTATTATCGCTTTTGTAACTTCCGAAGTGAGAAATATTTCGTAATTCCGTAGTAAAGTTAGGCAGCGTTAAATCACTAAGAAAGTACCATTGCAGACAATTGCATCAAATAGAAAAAATGATTCACATTCTCGGATATATCGGACTTGCCTTGAATTTGCTGTCAATGACAATGAAAAATGTCATTACCTTGAGAATTCTCTCTGCGATTGCTAACTTTATTTATATTATTTACGGGATTATTATTTCTTCTCCGCCATTCGTTATAGGTTGCTCAATTGCAGTGATAATTCACGTCTATCACATAGTAAAGTTAGTAAAAGAAAGACAAACCGAATAATTAGTTTACATATTCATTCTACCAATTAAAAATAAGATACATTCTTAATTGGTAGAATGAATATGACTTTTAAGATTGTGAACTATTCATTGTAAAAACTGAAAGTAAAGAAAATACTCAATAAAACAATCAGCCTTTTATTTATTTATTTGTTTAGTCGTATTTTGTAAATCCTTTTCCGTTTCCAAAATGGTATGCGTCGTCGCAATCACGGTGTCGGGATTTAGCGAGATCGAATTGATTCCTTTTTCGACCAGAAACTGCGCGAATTCGGGGTAATCGGACGGCGCTTGTCCGCAGATGCCGATTTTTTTGCCGTTGCG
Organism: Pyrinomonadaceae bacterium; assembly: GCA_965217985.1. Taxonomy (GTDB): domain Bacteria; phylum Acidobacteriota; class Blastocatellia; order Pyrinomonadales; family Pyrinomonadaceae; genus DATHTS01. The sequence goes on along the minus strand of CBDCJY010000006.1, from coordinate 104,170 downwards.
GATTGCCGCTTCGATTGCCATTGCGACCATTTTTTCGACTGCGCCGTTTCGTTCGTCGAAAAGATGCGCGACCATTTCGGAATCGCGGTCTAAACCGAGCGCGAGTTGCGTCAGATCGTTCGAGCCGATGGAATAGCCGTCGAAAACTTGTAAGAATTCGTCAGCAAAAACGACGTTTGCCGGAAGCTCGCACATCGCGTATATTTCGAGATCGTTTTCGCCCTGCACAACGCCGTGTTCTGCCATCAGCGCGATAACCTTTTCGCCTTCTTCGACCGTGCGGCAGAATGGAATCATCGCTTTCACGTTTATCAATCCCATATCTTCGCGGACGCGCTGCATCGCCAGACATTCGAGACGAAAACCGGCTTTGTAGCGGTCGTCGTAATATCTGGACGCGCCACGAAACCCTAACATCGGATTTTCTTCGTCGGGTTCAAATTCATTGCCGCCGATCAATCTTGCATACTCGTTCGATTTAAAATCCGACATTCTGACGATAACGGGTTTCGGGTAAAATGCCGCCGCGATTTTCGCAATTCCTTCGGCGAGTTTTCGGACGAAAAATTCTTTCGGGTCTTCTTCGAGAATGCGTTCGGCGATGATGTCAATTGTCTGACGACTTTTCAGATTCGGATAATTGACGAGTGCCATCGGGTGAATGCCGATGTGATTGTTGATGATGAATTCGAGCCGCGCCAGACCAACGCCGTCGTTCGGAAGCTGCGCGACCGAAAAAGCGTGATCGGGATCGCCGACGTTCATCATAATCTGCGTTTTCGGTCGCGTCGTGTCGGTGATTTCGTGCCGTTCGACCTCAAACGGAATCGTGCCATAATAAATATTTCCGCGTTCGCCTTCGGCGCAGGAAACCGTTACGTCTGTATTCGATTTTAAGATTTCGGTCGCATTTCCCGTTCCGACGATGCACGGCAAACCGAGTTCGCGGCTGATGATCGCGCTGTGACAGGTTCGTCCGCCGCGATCCGTAACGATTGCCGAAGCGCGTTTCATAATCGGCTCCCACGCCGGATCGGTCATCGAAGTAACGAGAATGTCGCCCGCTTTGAAATTGTTTATTTTGTCGGGATCAAGCAAAACGTGAACATTGCCGTGTCCGATCTTTTCACCTACGGCAACGCCCGAAACAAGCGGTGCGCCGTGATTAGAATCGAGTTTGTAATTTTCGATAAAGTTTCCGGTTTTTTGTGATTGAACGGTTTCCGGTCTTGCCTGCAAAATAAAAAGTTCGCCCGTTACACCGTCTTTCGCCCATTCGATGTCCATCGGCTGATGCTTTCCGGCGAGCATCGAATAATGATCTTCGATGGCACACGCCCATTCCGCGAGTTGTAAAACTTCGTAACCGGAAAGACAAAAACGCTTTCTCTGCGATGCGACGACATCACGAACCTGCGTTCCCGTGCCGTCGTCGGCGAAAACCATTTTTACTTCTTTCACACCGAGTTTTCTGGTGACAATCGGACGAAAACCGAGTTTTAATGTCGGTTTATGAATAACCCATTCGTCCGGCGTTGCCATTCCCTGCACGACCGCTTCGCCCAAACCCCACGCGCCGTTGATGACGACCGCTTCACGAAAACCGCTTTCCGTATCGAGTGTGAACATCACGCCCGAACACGCGATGTCCGAACGCACCATCGGCTGAATACCGATTGACAGCGCGACATCGAAATGATCGAAACCTTTCGCCGTGCGATATGAAATTGCGCGGTCTGTCCAAAGCGAGGCGTAACAGATATGACACGATTCGATGAGTTGCTTGTCACCTTTGACATTTAAAAGCGTGTCCTGCTGTCCGGCAAACGAAGCGTCGGGCAAATCTTCCGCCGTTGCCGACGAACGCACGGCGACTTCGCAGTTTTTCTTGCCGATCTTTTCGCAGAGGTTTTTGTATGATTCTAAAATGTCGGTTTCGACTTCTTTCGGAAAAGGCGTTTCGAGCATTAACGCCCGCGCTTCCGCGCCGACTCGCGCCAGTTCTTCCAGATTATCAACATCCAAACCTTTGAGAAGTTTTTGCAGTTTTTTTCGCAAATCGTCGGTTTCGAGCAAAAGATTGTAAGCGTAACTCGTCGTCGAGAAACCGTCCACGGCGCGAACGCCTTTCGATGTCAACTCGCGGAAAAGTTCGCCTAAAGATGCACATTTTCCGCCGACAATGGCGACATCGCCCGCGCTGACTTCGCTTAATTCAAGAACAAAAGGATTTTTCATATCGGTCATTCGTAGATTTATAACAGATATAAGATTTTAATCCAAAAAGATCTCGTATGTGTTCAGTATTTTGGATTGTATTTTTTCCGACAATTTACAGCGTTAAATAATTTAAAAAGAAAAAGCCGAAATAAATCCGGCTTTTCTTTGAAAATAAATTGCAATTTTTTATTACATCTTAAATCCGCCGCGCGTCAAGAGCATTTCAAATCCGGGTTTATCAACCGCTTTGACGTATGCGTCGCGCGGTTCGACGAGTCCTTTCTGAACGAGCGCGAAAAGCGCGTCGTTGAGCATCACCATTCCGAGATTTTTTCCGGTCTGCATCGAAGATTGAATCTGGAAAGTTTTCCCTTCGCGGATGAGATTTGAAATCGCCGGAGTGACGATCAAAATTTCGAGTGCGGCAACGCGACCGCCGCCTTTTTTCGGAAGTAATGTTTGCGCGATCACGCCTTTTAAGGATTCGGAAAGCATTACGCGAATCTGTTCCTGACGGTCGGCGGGAAATTGGTCAATGATGCGGTCAATCGTCGAAGCGGCGGTCGTCGTGTGCAGAGTTCCGAAAACGAGGTGTCCGGTTTCCGCCGTTTCAATCGCAATCGAAATCGTTTCCAGATCGCGCATTTCGCCGACGAGCAGAATGTCCGGGTCTTCTCGAAGCGCGGCGCGAAGTGCGTCTTTAAAACTGTCCGTGTGATTGTGAACTTCGCGCTGATTGACGAGACACATCTGATTTTCGTGAACGAACTCAATCGGGTCTTCGATGGTGATGATGTGATCGTCGCGCTTTTTATTGATCGAATCAACCATCGCGCAGAGCGTCGTGGATTTTCCCGATCCGGTCGGACCGGTGACGACGACCAAACCTTTGGAAAGTTCGCAGAGATTCATAATCGCCGGCGAAAGTCCGAGTTGTTCCGCCGTCAAAATTTTGGTCGGAATGATACGAAAAACGCCGCCTATTCCTTTTCTGTCCATAAAAATATTGGCGCGAAAACGTGCGAGTCCGGGAATTTCATAAGCAAAATCGGAATCGTTGCGGCGTGAAAATTCTTCCTGATTTTTTTCAGGCATTATCGAAGTTAAAAGCATCCGCATCGAATCAGCCGTTAATGTCGTTTCGCGGCATTCGAGTTTTTTTATCTTCCCGTCTTTGCGGATCATCGGCGGCATCGAAACGCTCATATGCAAATCGGACGCGCCGGCTTCCGACATTAACTTGAACAGATCATCCATTCTCGCTTTCGCCTGCGGATTTGCGCGGGCAGACACGAACGCGACCTCTTCGACAACCGGCGCGGCGAAATTTTGCGGCGCGGGCGGCGGAGAAAAAGCATTTTGTTTTTGAATCGGTTGAGCGGCGGCGGGTTGATTAAATTCCATATTTGATTTTTGCTGATTGTTTTTGGGCTGATTTGAAAATTTTTCGACGGGCATTTCCCGAACTAAATTTGTCGCCTGAAAAACAGGTTCTTCGGAAATAATTTCCGGTGCAAAGTCGTATGTCAAAGCCATCGGAACAGGCGAATCGTAGTTATTTTCAGATTCGGGAGCGGTTCTCTTCATCGCTGCGAATTCCGATTTTTTTAAAGGCGGTTCGTAAGTCGAAGAATCGGAAAAGACAGTCATAAATTCGGGATCGTTAAATGATGAAGTTTCGACTTTCGGCAACAAAATTTCAGGTTCGGCGGCTTTTGACGCAGGTTCTTCAAATTCTACTTCAAATGACGGCGGCTTATTCGGCAACGATTTCAGCGGATTTTCCGCTTTAAAGTTTGAAAACGAACTCGTTTGATTAGATGAAGGCGATTTCGCACCGGAATAAAAATCGTCGAGTTTAACGGCAGGAAAAATGTCCGACGGAAATTCTTCTGACGGAAAATAATTATTCGTCGCATTGTTTGAGAGTTTCGGACGAATAGTTACGTTAAAACCGGCGGGCGATTTTTTGATCGTAAAATTAAACTCGCCGAGATTGTGCGGATGAACGAATTCGACTTGCGGACTGTTAGGTAATTCCTGTTTGACGTTTGCCGGAATGAGCGGAAAGATCATCATACTGATCTGCGTTCCGAGCAGCGGCGCAACGCTTACATCGCTTGCGCCTTTTTCCGATACGAGATAAGGATTTTTATTGGGTTCGAGATGCAGTTCGTAACTACGGGTAGAAATCAGTATTTGCAAATATTCGTTTAATTTTTCCATTTGTAAAGATGTTGTGTTCTGAAGATTGGTTATTAAATTTGCAGTTGGAAGACTTTAAGCCTGAACGACTCAATAAGAAAGATTAACACACTTAAACAAAGTTTGTCATCTAAAAACTAACGGCTGTCAACAAACGCAGTGACGATTTATACAAACAGTCAATCTGCCGGAATGACGTGCCGAACTTACCGAATATTTATCAATTATTCCATTATCAAATATCAATTATTTCAAAGCGTTTCCGACACTTTTATTAATCATTTTCCGATTCTTCCGAATAACCGTGCGGATTCTTTTTTTTCCAATTCCAGGCTGATTCGATTATTTTTTCGATTTCGGCAAACTGCGGTTGCCAGCCTAAAATTTCCCGCGCTTTGGTCGCGTCGGCAATTAAACGATCTGGATCACCGGCGCGGCGCGGCTCGATTTTCACTTTAAAATCATTTTTCGTGATTCGTTTTGCCGTTTCGATAACTTCCAAAACCGAAAATCCGAGTCCGTTTCCCAAGTTTATTTTCACCGAATCTCCGCCTTTTTCGAGATATTCCAAAGCGCGAAAATGCGCGTCCGCCAAATCGGAAATATGTATATAATCGCGGATACAAGTTCCGTCGGGCGTATCGTAATCCGCGCCGTAAACCGAAACAAAAGGAAGTTTTTCGTCCGCTGTATTCAAAATATTCGGAATCAAATGCGTTTCCGGGTCGTGATGTTCGCCGCATTTTTCGGTTGCGCCCGCCGCGTTGAAATATCTGAGCGCGACAAATTTCAAATCGTAAGCCGTGTCGTAACTTTCCAAAATTCGCTCGGTCATAAACTTCGACCAACCGTATGGATTGACCGGAGATTGCGGATGCGTTTCGTCAATCGGAATTTTCTGCGGGTCGCCGTAAGTCGCGCAAGTCGAAGAAAATACGAATTTTTTAACATTTGCTTCGATTAGTGCATTTAATAATTTATCGGTCTGCTGTGTGTTATTTTCAAAATACTTCGCCGGATTCGTCACCGATTCGCCGACATACGCATAAGCCGCAAAATGAACGCACGCTTCGATCTCGTGTTCGCCGATGATTTTTTCGACCAAATCCGCATCGCCGACATCGCCTTTGTAAAAAGGAATTTCCGAGTCAATCGCCGCTCGATGACCGTAAACCAAATTATCCAAGACAACAACCGTTTCGCCTTTATTTTTCAAAAGCTCGACCGTCGCGCTGCCGATATATCCCGCTCCGCCTGTTACTAAAATTGCCATTTGTTTAATTTACTATTTGCCCGCGAAATACGCGAAAAGGCGCGAAAAAAATCTATCAAAAAATAGGTAAATAATTTTTTCGACAAAATTCCATTAACTAAAAGCCTTTTTATACATCTTGATCTATGTAAATCGGCAATCAGTTTTTTGCGTCTTTTCGCGTATTTCGCGGGCAAAAAAATCTTATTCTTTTATGATTTTCAAAAAGCCGAAATTTGCCGCGCCGGACGATGAGCCGTTGAAAATATACGGCTGGTAATTCGTTTGTTTTTCATATTCTTCGGCGACTTTTTCAATCGCATCGCCGGCATCTTTTAATCCTAAAACGGCGACCGTTCCGCCGCTTCCGCCGCCCGTGATTTTCGCGCCGTAGAGACCTTTGCCAACGCCGATTTCTTTGACGAGTTTAACCAGTAAATCCGTTTCGACCGAACCCAAACCGCACGCCGAATAACTTTCGTGCGCCGCAAACATTAATTTGCCGAGTTTTGTTAAGTTCGCCTCGTTCATTTCTTCGCCGAGCAGTTCGGCAAATTTTTTAACCCGTGCATTTTCATAAACCGGATGTGCCGTCGGATAAAAAACGGCGTAAGTCTTGTCGGGCAAAACGGTTGTAATTTTGTCTGCAATTCCGCCGTATTTTTCTAAAAATGCCGCGCCCGACATTTCAAGCGGGATTTTATTCCGGTAATTATTTTCAAAATCTGCGGGCGAAATACTCGCCAAATAATTTATTTCCGCATCGTCTTTTTGCAGTTCATTAACGATTCGCAATCCCATAAACGCGCCCGTTCTGACCGAGCCGTAATCCGCGCCGACGACCGAATGACGAATTCCCGAATCAATTCCCCAGAAACAAATTTCATCGGGAATTTTCACCGGATTTTCGAGTTTGGCGGGACGGCATAAAAGCGACAGCAATTCATTTTGTTTCCCGCAGACGACCGACATCTGATCCATAATTCCGCACGGCGCACCGACGACCAGATTTTCAACTTTTTGGCACAAAATCGCCATTTCGCGCGGTTCGATTTTTATTTCAAAAGTTGCCGCAACTGCCGACATCACAGATGATTCGAGCGCGGCTGACGAACTTACGCCTTTGCCTTGCGGAACTTTTGAAGAAATAAAAATATTCGCGCCCGCTTGAAATTTGAAGTTTTTTTCACGCATCAAAACGTGAAAAACTCCGGCGATATATGCCGCCCAATGTTCGTCGAAGTCAACTCTGAAAAAATCGTGCGCTGACGAATATTCAATCGGTTCGCCGTTTTCATAAAATTTATCGAACGGCATCTCGAAAAACAAATTTTCGGTTTCGTCTTCGCTGAAGATTTTTAAGATATTGTCCGCTCTTTTTTGCAGAGCGCAAAACGTCGCTTCGGCAATCGGCATTTCCAAAACGTGCGAACCCGAATAATCGGCGATGCCGCCCATTACGTCGAGTCGTCCGGGCGAGCGAGTGATAAAAATTTCGCCCGTTCGATCGAAAAACTCGAAAGTTTCCGCACCGATTTTTTTGACAAAATCGGTTGCGTCTTTCAGTTCGTAATTTGCATTTTTAATCGTTTGATACATTTATTTTAAGACTGAAACGCCGGCGGCTCACCGGCTCTCCGATCAATCCGACAAATCTCTTTTTTCTAATGCTTTTTGCAATAAAGGCTCGATTTGTTTTCTGATATTTTCATTGGCATAACCGATCCAAGCCGCGTCGGGTTCGACGGCTAATTTTGCATCTAAACGATTCCCCGATTCATTCGTAATCAAAACTCCGGCTTCGCGGGCGACGAGTTCGGTGCAGAGATCATACGGATGACAGCAAATACCGAGACGAAAGCCTTTTTTGTTCAAAGATTTTTCAAATACCGGACGCAGATCGGCGATAAAACGGTCGTGTCCGGCGATTAATTCGTAAATTTGTCCGCCGGTCGAAATATACTGGTCTTCAAAACACTGCGCTTTTCCGGCTTGAGTTTCGCCGAGCGCGTTTCTCACGATTTCTTCGTAAATCGTGGTCGCTTCTTCGCCGACACCGGGGAAAAATCTCGCCACGGTCGCAAATCCGTGCGCGATTGAAGCGGATTTTGAAGGCGCGATTTTCAAAACGCTTTTTTCATTCGTGAGGCGGTTAAATCTTTCGGCTTGCGCGCCTTTGCCGTTTTCCGCCCAAACGCAATCCGATAAATGCTGTTTGACGAGCGGAATTTCGGTCTGAATCGCCGCTTCGATGTCGGCTAAATTCGTGTCTGCTCCTTTGTTCGGCGCAACTCCGGTCAAAATCCACGCGCTTCGTTTCTGATACATCAAACCGCGTGTGCCGTCAATCGGATCAACGATCACGCGCCACGCGCATTCTTCTTCTTTCGCCCCGTGCGGCAAAATAATTTGTCCCGTATCGAGACCTTCGGCGATTAAAACAACCGAAGTATGCGGCGCGATTTCCCTTTCAAAAAATTCGATCAAAAGTTCTTCGCTGACGCGATCAACCGCGTAAATCGTATCTCCTTCTTCTTCTTTGGCGATTTCAGACAAACTTTCGACTGCCGAATTTTCGCACGCCGCGACAACCGCATCGCGGATTTGTTCGTGCAAAATTTTCAAAATCGGCAAAAATTCTCCGGCGGTTTTTATCATTCGGCGGCAAACTCCTGTTTATAATGAATGTCCGGCTGCATTTGCAGTTCAGCGGCTTTTTCTTCCGGCGACGTATCGGACAAAAAATTTCCGCCGCCGATTTCCGGTCCGGCGAGATATTTTAAAAGATTCGGTTTGCGAAGCGGCGGATGAAACTCGATGTGAAAATGAAACGCCTCGTAATCGCCGCCGTCACACGGTGCGTTATGCAGCGGCATCACATACGGAAAAGACATTTTCCAAAGATTATCGTATTTGACGGTTACGATTTTTAAAGCCTCGGCAAGATCGGCGATTTGATTTTTTTTCAATTTATCAACGCTTGGCAGACGGCGTTTCGGCGCGATGTAGATTTCATAAGCGTAACGCGCAAAATACGGCATAAAAGCAATCACCGTTTCATTTTCGCAGATGATTCTTCGCCCGTCTTCTTTTTCCGAACGAATAATGTCCTCAAAAAGTCCGCGACCGGTTTCGGCGAAATACTTGCGGCTCGCTTCGGCTTCGGTTTCGATTGTTTTGAAAACGAAGTTCGTTGCGTAAATCTGTCCGTGCGGATGCGGATTTGAAACGCCGACCGCTTCGCCTTTGTTCTCGAAAATCAAAACGTGATTGACATCTTTTCGCTTGCTCAATTCGGCATATTGATTTTGCCAAACGAGGATTATATTTTCGATTTCTTCAACAGTCAGTTCCGCCAAAGAGAGATTGTGAAACGGGCTGTAACAAATAACCCGCGCCGTTCCTTCAGCGGGACGGTTTTTGTAAATTCCCACAGGTTTTATCAGATCAAACGGCGCGTTTTCACCGACACACGGCAGATCGTTATCGAAAACATAGACGCTTTTGTAGTCTTCATTTTTCGCGCCGCTGACGCGCGTATTTTTCGGACATAAATAGCAGTTTTCAACATATTCCGGCGCGTTTTTGCCGGTTTCTTCGAGCATTTCACCGTTCCACGGACGATTCTGACGATGTGCCGCGACGACAATCCATTCTTCGCGCAAAGGATGCCAACGCTCTTCCCAAACCGCATCTTCGGCAATCGCTTTTGATTTTCGATGTTTTTCAAATTCGAGATTCATAAATGCTGCTTAAATTCATAAATGCTGTTTAAATAACCGCTTTTTTTTACACGCCGATCAATTTTCAAAGCGTAATTTCGCTTGCGCCGATTCCGGCTTCGGTAATTAAAATCGTCGGTTTTATCAAAGCCGAATTGAGATATTTTTCTTCGATAACGGCGCAAAAATTTTCCAGTTTATCGCGTTTTACGAGATTGACGGTCGAGCCGCCGAAACCGCCGCCGGTCATTCTCGCGCCCAAAACTCCTTCGATTTTTCCGGCGATTTCGACCAATAAATCTAGTTCGCGGCAACTGATTTCATAATCGTCGCGCATACTTTCGTGCGATTCGCTCATCAGTTTTCCGAACTCATATAAATCGTTGGCTTTTAACGCTTTAACCGCTTTTTGAACGCGCTCGTTTTCGGCAACGATATGTTTTGCGCGGCGACGTATGACTTCGGGCAGATATTTTTTATTTATCTCGAAATCTTCCGTTGAAACGTCACGCAAATGACTTATTTCCGGTAAAAATTTCTTCAAAATTGCGACGGCTTCGGCGCATTCGGCGCGGCGCGTGTTATAACCGGACGCGGCGATTTCGTGTTTGATATTCGTGTCGCAAATGACGATTGCCGCATCGCTCGTGTCGAGCGGCACGTTTTCAAATTCGAGTGTGCGGCAGTCGAGAAACAGCGCACATTTCGCCGAAGCGTTTGCCGAAACGAACTGATCCATTATACCGACTTTCGCGCCGATAAATTCGTGTTCGGTTTGCTGTCCGATTCGCGCCAGAAGTTTTTTATCAATCGTTCGACCGGAAATCTCGCTCAGAGCCAACCCGGTCGCCGTTTCGAGCGCGGCGGACGAAGAAAGTCCCGCGCCGGTCGGAATATTCGTAAAAATAAGCAAATCCGCACCGGAAATGTTTGCGCCGTTTCGTAGTGAAATCCGCGCTGTGCCTTCGATATAATCGAACCACGAACGACTTTCGTTTTTATATTCTTCGCGCAGATCGCATTCTGATTTTTCTTCAAAATTAATTGTGTAAGCGCGAACTTTGCCGTCATTTCGCGGCGCGGCGGCAACGACCGTTTCCCTTTCAATCGCCATCGGTAAAACGAAACCGTCGTTATAATCGGTGTGTTCGCCGATCAGATTGACTCTGCCGGGAGCGCGAAAAAAACGTGCTTTTTGCCCGTAAAGAGCGGTAAATTTTTCATCTAAAAACTTGTAATCAATCACTTGTCCGACCTTTCTTTTTTATAAAAAACGATTCTGCAACTTGTTGAAAAAATGTATATTGTAGTAGTTTGTTTGATAAAATCCGGCAAACCGTTTAAACCGCAAAATTCTAAAAATATGCTTTCCGAAAATCCGCATCGCCGCTTTAATATTCTGACCGGAGAATGGCTTTTGGTTTCTCCGCATCGCACGAAACGCCCGTGGCAAGGGCAAACCGAAAGAACTTTGACGGAAAGCCAACCCGCACACGACGAAAATTGTTATCTCTGTCCGGGAAACAAACGCGCCGGTAATGAAAACAATCCCGTTTACGATTCGACGTTTGTTTTTGACAACGATTTTGCCGCGCTTTATCCGAATGTCGAACGGGAAAATCAAAATGATAATGATCTTTTAATCGCCGAAAGCGAACGCGGAATCTGCCGCGTGATCTGTTTTTCGCCGAAACATAATCTGACGTTGGCGAAAATGTCGCGCGAAGAAATCATTCCGGTCGTCGAACTTTGGGCGAGCCAATTCGCCGAACTCGGCAACATTGATTTCATAAAATCGGTACAGATTTTTGAAAATCGCGGCGCGATGATGGGCGCGAGCAATCCGCATCCGCATTGCCAAATCTGGTCGAGCGAATCCATTCCGAACGAACTTTACAAGGAACTGCAATCTTTTGAAAAATACCTGACGGAAAAACATTCCTGTCTGCTCTGCGATTATTTGAAAATCGAACTCGAACGCCGCGAACGCATTGTTTTTGAAAATGAAAACTTTGTCGTTCTCGTGCCGTTTTGGGCGGTTTATCCGTTTGAAACGCTCGTTTTGCCGAAGACGCATCTGAGCGGTTTGGACAAACTGAACGAGCGGGAAACGCGTGATTTAGCCGATGCTCTGCAACGTCTGACCGTGCGCTACGACAACCTTTTTCAGACGGCTTTTCCGTATAGTATGGGTTTTCATCAACGACCGACCGACGGCAAAGACAATTCGTTCTTTCACGCTCACGCGCATTTTTATCCGCCGCTTTTGCGTTCGGCGACCGTCCGAAAATTTCTCGTCGGTTTTGAAATTCTCGGCAGTCCGCAACGCGACATCACGCCCGAAGAGGCAGCCGAAAGATTGCGCGAATTGCCGGAAATTCATTATCTTGTTTCTTAAATAAATTTTATTTTAATAGTTCTCCGCAGCTTTGCGGCTCGGCGATTCGAATCAATTTTTCAAAATCGGTTTTATTTTATAATTTTCGCCGCCTGTCGCTGACGTAAAAGCTGATCGGCGACGACACCGATTAAAATAACCGCACCCATTACAGCGAAATTCAAACTCGACGGGATTCCCAAAAGATTGACGAGATTTTGCAAAACCTGTAAAAGTGCCGTGCCGATCAAAATGCCGACAATCGAACCTTCGCCGCCGCGCAGACTGCAACCGCCCAAAACCGCCGCCGCAATTCCGTATAGTTCGTAAAAATTTCCGTGCGACGAAGGCGAAATCGAATTGGTGTAAAACGCGAGCAAAATTCCTGCAATGCTCGCCAGAAAACTGCACAGAATATACGCGCCCGCAATTACCAAATCGGAATTTATGCCCGAATATCGCGCCGCCGTTTCGTTGCGCCCGACTGCAAACAGATAACGCCCGAAAATCGAACGATGCAAAACGACGAACGCGATGATGCTGATAAAAATTAAAATAATAAACGGTGTCGGAACGCCGAAAACACTGCTCGTCGCCAGACTTTGCAAAGTTTCAAATCCCTGCGCCGCGCCGAAACCTTTTGTTTCGTCATTTGCCACAAAACGCGCCAGACCGCGATAAAAAAGCAAACCGCAGAGCGTCACGATAAACGGCTGAATTTTTACTTTTGTAATCAGAAACCCGTTGATTACGCCGAGAAAAGTCGTGATTCCGACAACGAGCAAAACCGCAATTGCCGCCGGAAGATGCCATTCGACGAGAAAAATCGAAAGTAGAACGCCGAGCAAAGCGAACACCGAACCGACCGACAGATCAATGCCGCCCGTGATAATCACGATTCCCAAACCGATGCTGAAAATGCCGTAAATGCCGATTAAACGAGCGAGATTTTGCAGATTGACCGCCGCCAGAAAACTCGGATTGAGAATCGCCAGAACGACGCACAACACAACGAGCAAAACGAATGTCCCAAGTTCTTTTCTCATTTTAATTTTGTCGGAAAAGTAAAGAAATTTTCAGCCACAGGTTGACGCAAATTGATACGGACAATAAAAGATTTTATAGATTCGGTTTTTCTTATTCTGCTTTTCTTCATCCGAGTTTGTTCGTTTTAATATGCGGCTGAAATTTCCTGATGATTTCTATTATTTGACTGACCGACGGCGAGTTTCATAATTGATTCTTCGCTCGCTTCGTCGCGCTCTAAAATTCCGGTAATTTTTCCTTCGTGCATTACGGCGATGCGGTCGCTTTCGCCTAAGATTTCTTCCATATCAGATGAAATCATCATTATCGCCACGCCTTTTTCCGCCAATGAGCGCATCAATTGATAGATTTCCGATTTTGCGCCGACATCAATGCCGCGCGTCGGTTCGTCGAAAATAAGAAGTTTCGGATCGAGCGAAAGCCATTTTGCCAACACGACTTTTTGCTGATTGCCGCCCGACAGATTTCCCGCTTTCGTTTCGACCGAAGGCGTTTTGACGTTCAGCTTTTCGCACATTTCCTTCGAGATTTTCGATTCGGAAGATTTGTTGACCAAACCTGCCGACGAATAACGCGACAGCGACGGCAACGTGACATTTTCGCGAATCGGGACATCTAAAATCAGTCCCGAATTGCGACGGTCTTCGGGAATCAGATAAATTCCGTGATTGATCGCATCACGCGCCGAATTGATTTTGACATTTGCGCCGTCAATCGAAACAGTTCCCGCGAGCGGCGCGTCAATGCCGAAAATAGCCTGTGCCGCTTCCGAACGTCCCGCGCCGACGAGACCGGCAAATCCTAAAATTTCGCCTTTTTTGACGGCAAATGAATTGGATTTTTTCGGATAGCGGCGCGTTTGCAAATCTTTGATTTCAATCGCGGAATTTTCTTTTAAGAATTTGGATTTTTTATAAAATCGCTCGATGTCGCGCCCGACCATCAGTTTGACGATGGCATCGTGATTTATTTCGTCACGCGCTAACTCGCCCGCGTTTTTGCCGTCGCGCAAAACGATCACGCGGTCGGCGATTTCCTTGATTTCGCCGAGCCGGTGCGAAATATAAATGACGCTCACGCCTTGGACGCGTAAATCTTTGATGACGGATAAAAGCCGTTCTGTTTCCGTTAAAGTCAAACTCGAAGTCGGTTCGTCCATTATCAAAATCCGCGCGTTTAGCGACAGAGCTTTGGCGATTTCGACCATTTGCTGCTGCGCGATGGAAAGTTCTCTGAGCGGAGTTTTCGGCGAGATATTCAAACCCAGTCTTTGCAGGTAAATTTCCGTATCCGAATTGATTTTCGCGCGGTCAACGAGAAAGCCGAACTTCAGCGGTTCGCGTCCGAGATAGACGTTTTCGGCAACGGTTAGATTGTCTAAAACATTCAATTCCTGATGAACGAAACCGACTCCGTTTGCGCCTGCATCCGACACGTTACGAATCGCCGTTTCCTTTCCGCCGAAAAAAATCCTGCCTTCTGACGGCTGATAAACGCCGCCGAGAATTTTCATCAGAGTTGATTTTCCCGCGCCGTTTTCACCGGCAAGCGCGACCGTTTCGCCTTCGGAAATCGAAAAATCAACTGCGTCCAGAGCAATTACGCCCGGAAAACGCTTGTTGATTTTTTTCATTTCGAGAATCGGCTGTTTCATTTTTTAACCTTTTCCGCGCAAAGTGTTGATTTTCTTTTGAAATTCTTCCACGCCGTCTTTTTTGATAACGAGCGTCGGCACGTTGATTTGTTTGTTTGCCGGAACGACGGATTTGTCGCCGCCCAAAATCTGCGCCATCATCTTTACCGACTGGTAACCGAATTCATACGGCTGCTGGACGACCGTTGCGAAAATCGCGCCGTCTTTGACACCTGCCAGAGTTTCGTCTTCTTCGTCAAAACAGACGATTTTTACTTGCCCGACTTTGTTTGCTTCTTTGACGGCGTTTAAAATCGCCGGACCGTTATAACTCCACAGACCGACGAGCGCGGCGATGTCGTTATATTTGACGAGCGTGTCGGCGGCGTTCGATTTGGCGCGGGCGCGGTCTGTGTCGTCGGTGCGCGTGTCGAGAATTTCGATGTTCGTGCCTTGCAGAGTTTCTTTGATTCCCTGTGCGCGTTCGGCGGCGTTTCGCGCGTCGGCTTTTCCGACGAAAAGCATAATTTTTCCGCCGTTCGGCAGAGCTTCTTTGATTAATTCTCCGGCTTGTCGTCCGGCGGCGACGTTATCCGTTCCGATATAGAGTGCGCGGTCGGAGTTCGGCGCGTCGGAATCCTGCGTAATAACGAGAGCTTTTTTTGCCGTGTCGTTAATTAACTGCGTTTGATTGTCGGGATCAACCGGCGACATCGCAATTCCGTTTACGCCGGTCGAAACGAGATCGTCAATGATGCGTTTCTGTTCGGCGGCAGTTCCTTCGCCGGGAAGTTTGAATTCGACCGTTACGTTATCGAGTTCGGCATCGGCTTTTTCCACGCCTTTGCGGGCAATCGTCCAATAATCGGAAGCATTATTGGTAACAAATGCGAGTTTCAAAGATTTTCCGCCGCTTGTCGCGTTTAAAGTTTGATTAGCGGAATTTATCGTCGTCGTATTTGCGCCGCCCGGATTCGTGCAGCTTGTAAAAACGAAAGCCGTCAAAAAGATTGCCGGAACAAATCTAAAAATTCTTTTCATATTTTTCATATTTTTCTCCAAAATACATCGGTCAATTATTTAAAGTTCTGCCCGGCTTTCATACTTCACGCCGAAAATGTTCTGCGTTTCCCGGTATCATAAAGTTGTGGTTTTTAACTGTGTTAAGCGTTTTACTTGTAAATCGTAAAGTTTCCAAAGTTTATATCTTTGTGTAATCAAACGTCAATTCGTTCGAGTTATTTTGCCGATTTATGACGGCAAAATTTTTCGCACGGGAAATTGCCTGATTTTTCAAAGCGTCAATTTTTTGTTTTATAAAATTTGTAAATTACTCGTCTCTAATTAAACGAAAGCCCAGATTATTTAATGAAGTGTCGGTCGGCGAATGACTTCTTCCGGCGGCGCGATAATTCGTGCAGTAATTTTCCGCGCAGAGCCACGAGCCGCCGCGAATCGTTTTTTCCGCGCCGTTTGCCGCGCCCGCCGGATTGTCTTTTCCGCTCCATTGATAATAATCGTCGGCATACCAATCCGCCGTCCATTCCCAGACGTTTCCCGCTATATCGTAAAGTCCGTAGCCATTCGGCGCGAAACTCATCACGGGCGCACGTCCGTTAAAACCGTCTTCTTTTTTATCTTCGACGGGAAAATTTCCCTGCCACCAATTCGCCGTAGGCTTGCCGTCCGGTTTGAGTTCGTTGCCCCACGAATATTCGTTTTGAATGAGTCCGCCCCGCGCCGCATATTCAAATTCGGCTTCGGTCGGCAGACGCTTTTTCGCCCATTTTGCGAAAGCGTCTGCATCGTTCCAGGAAACTTGGGAAACTGGTTCGTCCGGTTTCGGCTTTTTATCGCCGCAGTCGGGATTGCGCCAACTCACGCCGTCGCAGCGAATCCAATCGCCTTCTTCGGTGCTGAACACGCCCGACCAACCGATCTTTTCGCCTTCCGTAAGATAGCCGGTTTCCTTAACGAATTTTTCAAATTCCGCGACCGTAACTTCGTGTTTGTCCATCCAAAAAGACTTGACCGACACTTCGTGAACCGGCGATTCATACGGCATTCCGTGATCCGAACCCATTTTAAAACTTCCGCCTTTGATAAAAATCATATCCGGCGGAGTTTCGGCTGAAGAATTATTTACTCGCTCGATCGGCGATGCTTCTTTTCGATCTTTTGTTGAAGTTTCCGTCATTTTCATATCGCTCATATTTGGCGTATGAGCAGTGTGATTTTCAGGCGAATTACAGCCGCAGAGAAAAATCGCCAAAGCCAGACAACCGAAAAAAATTTTCTTCATTGCTTATAAAATACTTTTTACAGATGATTTGAACAAATATAAATGCTCGTAAAGCTATTTTAACGTCAGTTTTGAATGAGAAAAGTCAAAGAAAAAAGCATTTGTCCGCGAAACAAACGAAATAAGCGAAAAAAAGAAAAAACACAATTTAATACGGACTAAAAAGGCTTTAATCTTCGTTCTTTTCGCGTCTTTCGCGGGTAAAATTCTCATCTAATACTGACGTTATTTCGGAGATGAATAAATATAAACCGAAAATTGATAACCGACGTTTTTAAACGTAGCTTCTATATCATTTATTCCGCAACGATTTTTCAAATCGTTTTTATATGATTTTATTTTGTCAGTTAAAACAAACGCGAAATAAGCCGCAAATGAATGCGGCTTATTTCGACAAATCTTTTTTTTAGATAGGTTTACGGAAAAAAAGTCGAATTTGTTGGTGCGGACGAGAAGAATCGAACTTCCACGAGCTTGCGCCCACAGGCTTCTGAGACCTGCGCGTCTACCAGTTCCGCCACGTCCGCGCGTCAAAGGCAAATGTCAATATACAATTTCAAACGTGAAAGTTCAAACCCGTTTCCCTTCTTATAGGTTCAGAGTCCAAACTTTAGTTTGTCTTTCCGCATTTCCGCCACGCTTCGCTGGCGGAAACTACACGCTGAAGCGTGGACTCTGAACGTAAAAAAAGATACATCAATAAATATCCCAATCTTTTCCATAATCGAGAACCGGAAATTCGTGCCAGATTTTCACGGCTTTTTCGCGCCCGAATTCTTCTAAAAACCTATTTGCGCTCTAATACGCCCAATCCTGCCAGCGTCGGACGTATCCGTGATAAACGGCGTTGTGATTGACGTAATTAAGACTTGCCCAAAAATGACGTTTCGATCTCATATCGCGGTCAAAAAAATTAAACCAAACTTGTCTGCCTTGCGCGTTGTCTTCCACATTCCATTTCCGCGCTGAGGAGCCGTGAAATCTCGATTTCCTTTCGTGATTTCTTTATATCGCCGGTTCTGACCAAGATATGATAGTGGTTCGGCAGGACGCACCACGCGAAAACACGAGCGTTTAGTTTTTGACAAGTTCCCAAAATTTCTTTTTCACATTCAGCCATTCGGCGCGGATTTTTTCCGATGATGTGTTTATGTTCGTAACACGCAGCGGTAATGATAAAAGTTACTTCACCGGCAAATTCCAGATGCGGCGGCGAATGCCACGGCAAACCGCGTCCTTTGCGTTCCGCCAAAACTTCGGCACGTTCCTCATCAGTCATTTTCCGCCAATCATACATACTTTCTCTTCGTTCAGAGTTCACGCTTTAGCGTGTGTTGTTTCCACCGCGCTTCGCTGGCGGAAACGGAAAGACAAACTAAAGTTTGGACTCTGAACAGGAATTAACAATTTTTATCGTTTCCAAACTGACGGTAACAATTCGTTTAATAAGTTTGACGATGTATTGTTTGTCGTCTTCGCGGTTCGGGTCGTTGGTTATTCCTGAGCGTTTATCGGTTGAAACTTTGTATTGATCAACAATCCAATCGAGCGCGGAACGGTTTCCTAAGCGGTATTCGTGCGCTTCTGGCGGAATGTTTGCGAGAGTTAGGAAATCGTTATAGACAATCTGCGTTTTGTCTTTGTTGTATTTCATTTTCCCGACGCGCCAATCGAACTGCTCCGAATCGTTTTCAATCATTTCGAGCGGATATTCGGCTTGTGTTTCGTAATTGATGTGCAAATCGGCAAGTTTCTTTCCCGCTTCGGCAAATTTATGAAATTCAGGCGCGTATGGAATTCTCGGCAATTCGCGTTTTAGATTGGCTTCGTATTTTTCGCGGTATTCGGGATGATGTAAAAGCGCGTAAGTGTAATAAAAAATGTTCCATTTCGAGATTTGCTCGTCGTTGTAATGAGTTTGAAATTGTTCTAAAGCCCAATCGGTGATATTTTCACGGCGATTGCTTCCGTCTTCGTTATAAACGTAAAAAGGGAAGCATTGTGTTTTTTCGAGAAAATCTAAACTCGGAAAGTTTGAAACTATTAGAGTTTGAAAAGATTTATTGCTTCCGATTCCATTTGTGCAAATTATTAAATTTTTCTTTTCTGATTCTAAATTCGGCAGAAATGACGGAAAGACATAAACTTCTTCATTTAATATCCTATCGAAATACAGAAATTCTTTTATAAAAGGTCGGTAACGTGCATTTCTAATTTGCTCTTCATTAAAAAGAGATATTTTGCCTCTTTTTAAATCAAGTTTTAAGTCTCGACTCCAAGATATTTTTGATTCGTCGTAAATAACGAACTCATCAACTATTTTATTTCTATCTGGATTACGATTCCAACGAGAAACTTGCTCATTATAAAAATCAATCGTAGTTTTGATGTTTTTCGCCAATTCATCTTTATCAAAATTAAAAGCCCAAACATCACGACTTGTAGCCACACCACGACTATATTTATTAAAAATCGCCGTTTCTAAATTATCGTCGGCTTTCCCGGCTTTATCGCCAATCGGCAAAAAGTTTTCAAAGTCCAAACTGATTCCTTCGTTGAGCCAATTATGATTTTTGTCCGGCGTGATTTCCTGCCAATCAATTTTATAAACGGTTTCGTGTTCGTCGAGGAATTTATATTTTTGTTCCTTGCTCCAATATTTGTCGGTTGCGTAGTAATAAATTTTTGCCATAATTTTTAACTTTGATAAAGGTTCACGGATTCATTCAACTTCTTAAAGGGCTATGCCCGCCGATGTGCGGAAAGGCTCTGTGCATTCAGCTTCTTAAAAGGGCTATGCCCGCCGATGTGCGGAAAGGCTCTGTGCATTCAGCTTCTTAAAAGGGCTATGCCCGCCGATGTGCGGAAAGGCTGTGCCTTTCCGTTACATTTCTCCAAAAGACAACGAGGCTACGCCTCGAACTTGAGGCGTAGCCTCATAAGAAGTTGGAAGCTCGACGGAAAGGCAGAGCCTTTCCGCACATCGGGCGGCACAGCCGCAAGAAAAATCTGGAAGACAGCCTTTCCGCACATCGGGCGGCACAACCGCAAGAAAAATCTGGAAGACAGCCTTTCCGCACATCAAGGCGGCACAGCCGCAAGAGAGAATCTGCGTCGCTTCCAACTTTCTGAGACTGTGCCTCAACTTTTAACTTCGCCATATAATCTTTTTTATATCAGGCTCTAAAGGTTCATCTTTCAAAGGTAAATTTTTCCAATACCGAACGCTTGAATATAAATAATCTTCCGCTTTTTCAACCAACCCTTCAACGACGGGATTCTGATGAATATAATTTACCTTCTGTAACATCATAGAATCGCTTGTGATAGAAAATGTGTTGTTATGATGCTGCCAGAGCGAATGTTTATAATTTCGCTTTTTATCCATTATTCTCAGTTGTGCCAAAGAACTTTCAAAATCGTTTTCTTTAAGATAATCAATAACCCGCTTGCTGATAACTCCGTTGATATAGCGCAAAATGTCGGACGGTTTTCTTTGTGAACCTGTGATCGTATGAATATGATCGTGCATTATAACGTAGGCAAAAAGATAAAATTCGCCGGAATTTCTTGCTTCGTCAATCGCTTTGCAGGCGATAACCTTGATTTTATCGGTTTGGAAAACAGCCAAACGATTATTCGTTACCGAAGTAAAAAAATAACAGGGAGTGTCTTTCGAGATTCTTTGCATTTTTTATTTGCCCTTTTTCACAAATATATTTACGCTTACGCCGACCTGAATGCCGAACGCATTATGCGTTGTTCCTGATAATTTCGGGTTTTTACGCACATTTCCGCCCAAGTCCAAAATATAAATCGCGTCAAAATCTTTTTCCACATTTTTCCTTATTCCATCAAAGGCAATCGAATCAATAAAACTATTGTTCGTAACCAATGCAACAATGCCGTCATCTTTGATTCTGTCGGTTGCCCAACGAATCGCCTTTACATACGGGTCTGAAAGTGCGTTTTTATTTGTCGCTTTTGAATCTTTGGCGTAAGTGTCGGCAACTCTTTTGTCTAAAACTTTGTATTTACGATTTTTATTGTTGTCGTTTTCATTTACTTGTCCGACATTGTAAGGCGGATTTCCAATAATAACGGTTATCGGTGATTCTTTCTGTTTTCTAATCCGTTCCGTGTTTTCTTCGGTCATAAAAGAAAGACTTTGCTGGTCGGCTTCGGCAAGTCCGAAAGTGTCAACAAGACAAATTCCTTCGAACGGTTCGTAATTTCCGACTTTCTCAAAGTATTCGTGTTCGATGTTCATCGAAGCGATGTAATAAGGCAGAAGCATCACTTCGTTGCAGTGAAGTTCCGCTTTGTATTTCTGTTCAAGACTCGTGCGTTTTATTTCTTCCATCACACGGACGAGAAAATTTCCCGTTCCGACAAACGGGTCTAAGATGTGAACATTTTCATCCGACAGAGATTTTCCGAACTCGGTTTTGAGAATGTCTTCAACCGATTTGACCATAAAATCAACAATCGGCTGCGGCGTATAAACAATTCCGTGCGTGTCGGCGACTTCGACGGAAAAGCCTTGAAAAAATCGCTCGTAAATCTCATTCAAAAAGGTTTGTTTCTCGGCAAAACTGTCTATTGTCGAAGCGGTGAATTCAATCGTTTTGTAAAAATGGTCAAAGCGTCGCAAGAATTCTTCACGGCTGAAACTCTGCGAGGTCAAAGCGCGAATCACGCTTTCGATTTCTTTGGCGATGACATTGCGCTGTGTGAATTCGGAATTATGAAAAACGGTTCTGAAAATCCTCTCCGTCAAAAGGTGCTGAATCAACATTTCTTCGACGGCTTTTTCCGACAGATTCGGGTTTATCGAAGTTCGGCAAAGTTCGTAAAATGTGTCAAAAGCGGTTTGAAACGCTTTGTTGTTGACTTTCGCATCGTCTAAAACTTTTAACAACGCTTCGCCGAGTTCGGGCAGTTGTTCCTGAAACTGTTTGACCGCTTGTTCCCATTCTTCATAAGCAGGCGGTTGATAATCGAAGAAAAGTTCTAAAACTTTGACGAGTTCATCCGCGTCGTTCAAGTCGGCATCAAAAACTTCTCTGCCGTTTTGATAAAGAATCGCTCTTTCGGGTGATTGAAAAATAATGTTGTCGTTCGGATAACCGACGGCAAACTTTTTCTTTATTTCCTTCTGTAAATCGTCGTCTTCGTCCTTCGCTTCCCAATATCCGTGAGCAAGCGTAAACTGGTCAACCAACGCGCCGTCAATCGAAATGCGTTTGCCGAGTTTCTTTTTCGGATATTCGGGAACAAGCGTCCAGTTAAATTGTTTCCCGCAACTTTCAAGCAAAGTTTGAAACGCTGAGCGAACCGCGCCTTCGTGTTTGACGCTCAAATGCTTGAATTTCTCTAATGCTTCGTAGTATTCAATTACAGGTTTGTTGGAAGTTTTAAGATTGAGTTTATACATTTTTTTTCGACCTGTTCAGAGTCCAAACTTCAGTTTGCTATTTTTTCGTCAGCGAAGCGAGACGAAAACCTCAACGCGGCAAATAGCACGAGTCGAGGCAGAAACATCGCTTCGCTCGTATCTGCCGACAAACTAAAGTTTGGACTCTGAACATTACTTCATTTGTCAATACACTTAGTTCTAAACAGCGAAAATATATTACTTTTATTTTGATTTTTTTTCTACATTCGCTCCCATTTGGAGATTGCCGCGTGAAAGTTCAAACTCATCTTTGCTATCATAAAAACTGAAATGGCGAAAAATTTGGCGGAAAGATTTTCGGATGTCAAAAATCAAATAAAACTCGCGGCTCAAAAAGCCGGAAGAAACGCAGACGAAATAAAACTCGTCGCCGTCAGCAAAACTCATCCGGCGGCGATTTTACTCGAAGCAATCGGAGCGGGCGCGAATGTTTTAGGCGAAAATAAAGTTCAGGAAGCCGAATCGAAAATCGAAAAAATCGGACGCGATAAAGCCGAATGGCATCTCATCGGACATCTGCAATCGAACAAAGCAAGAAAAGCCGTCAAACTTTTCGACTTCGTTCACACGCTCGATTCCGTCGAACTTGCCGAACGTCTGGAACGTATCTGTCAAGAGGAAAATCGCACTGATTTGAATGTATTAATTCAGGTTGATCTCGCAGACGAAGCGACGAAATCAGGCGTTTCGGAAAAAGATTTACCTGAAATGATCGAGTATTTGAAATCGTGCGAATATGTGAAATTAAAAGGTTTGATGATTATTCCGCCGTATTTTGAAGACGCGGAAAAAACCCGACCGTTTTTCAAACGATTGCACGAAATCCGTGACGAACTTTTGCCGAACGGCGAACTTTCGATGGGAATGAGTCACGATTTTCCGGTTGCAATCGAAGAAGGCGCGACCATCATTCGCGTCGGAACAGCGATTTTCGGCGCAAGAAATTACGCAGTTTGATATTTTATATTGCATTGCAAAAGTTAAATATCTTTTGATTGAAACTTGAAACTAAATTTATGCTTTTACCAGTTGTTTATCCAGTCATTCAAGGCTTTATATTATTTGTCGTAATGATCGTCGTCGTGCTGATGATCCTGCGCCTTATCTTCAATTATCAAGACCCGAATCCTTTCAGCGCAATCGGTAAAATTTCCTTTCGTCTGAAAAAATTTACCGACCGCATCGTTTATCCGTCGGCGGGAATGCTCGCACAAATGCGTATGGACACGCGGCTTGCGCCTCTGGTGACGATTCTCGGCGTGATCGTCATCGGTTATTTTACGCTTCAGCTTTTTCAAACATTATTTTTTACGATTGACGGTGTTATCGCCAATATCGCGGGCGGAAGCGTGACGAAAATCGTCGGATTTTTGCTTTACGGTGCGCTCGGTTTATTGTCGCTGGCGATTGTCATTCGCATAGTTTTATCGTGGGTAATGTCGTTTACAAATCCGGTTTTGCGTTTTCTGCGGAAAATTACCGATCCGGTTTTAGAACCGTTCCGCCGCGTAATTCCGCCGCTCGGCGTTTTCGATATTTCGGCGATCATTCTTTTGTTTCTGCTCAATTTTCTGCAAATGGCGGTTGTCGCGGTGTTCGATCTGAGGTGATAAATATAACCGAAAAAGACGGCACGATAATTTTCGATGTGAAAGTCGTGCCGCGTTCGTCAAAAAGCGAAATCGTCGGCGAACTTGGCGGCGCGTTGAAAATAAAATTAAAATCGCCGCCCGTTGACGGCGCGGCAAATGCCGAATTAATAAAGGTTTTATCAAAAACTTTCGGCATTTCAAAAAATGAAATTGAAATCATCGGCGGTCAAACATCGAAAGACAAAAAGATAAAGATTCAAAATTTACCTGCCGAAGATTTCGAGAAAAAACTGCGATATATTCATATTTTTCCGGCAAAATTTTTGTAAAAAATAAAAAACCCGCAAGCTAATAAACCGGCGGCAACAGAAATCTGAGCGATAATGACAGGCAATAAGTAAAAATCTTGTTTTGAAACATTTTTACCTTGCCAAAATTGAATCGTTTGCTGAATTGACAGCGCATCGGCAAATAAAATCAACATTAAAAGCAGTATAATCGTAATCGGTTTTGACATAATATATTTGAAACAAATCTAAATTCAAAGCAATTAAAACAGACGGAAATGACAAAATTGTAAAAAAGATTTGAAATAAATCTGAAAACTCCGATTTGCCATAAAATTTTTCGGCGTGATATATTGCAAATAACTTAAAACTCAATAAATAAAAGGAAATTATAAAATGTCTGGACATTCCAAATGGCACACTATAAAACACAAAAAAGGCGCGTTAGATGCCAAACGCGGCAAGATTTTTACAAAATTGATCAAAGAAATCACGGTCGCAACGCGCACCGGCGGCAGCGGCGATGTTGATACAAATGCGCGGCTTCGCAAAGCCGTCACCGATGCAAAAGCGCAGAATATGTCGAATGACACGATTGAACGCGCCATCAAACGCGGCACGGGCGAACTCGAAGGCGTAAACTACGAGGAAATCACCTACGAAGGCTACGGCGTAAACGGCGTGGCAATGCTCGTCGAAACGATGACCGATAATCGAAACCGCACCGTAGCCGAACTTCGTCATCTGTTTTCAAAAAACGGCGGTAATCTGGGCGAAGCCGGTTCGGTCGCGTGGATGTTCGATAAAAAAGGCTACATCGTCGTTGATAAACAAGAAAAGAGCGAAGAAGAACTTTTCGAGATCGCCATCGAAGCCGGAGCGGAAGACTTAAAAGACGAGGGCGAAGTTTTCGAGATTTACACCGCGCCCGAAAATTACGATGCGGTTGACGAAGCCGTCAAAAAAGCCGGTATCGAACCGCAAGCGTCGGAACTTTCGATGATCCCGCAAAATTACATCAAACTCGAAGGCGACGATGCCAAACAAATGCTCAAACTCTACGACGCGATTGACGACAACGACGATGTGCAAAAAGTTTACGCCAATTTCGACATTGACGAATCGGAAATGGAGTAATAGTAATAAAATGGTAAATGGTTAATCTAAAAAATTTAGCCGTTTACCATTTACCATTTGCCATTTACCATTTATGAAAGTTTTAGGAATTGATCCGGGAAGCGAAACGCTCGGTTGGGGCGTGGTCGAAGGCGAAGGTTTGAAATACAAACTCGTTGATTTCGGCACGGTCAAATCTTCGCCGAAGGAGAGTTTTTCCAAGCGCGTTTTGAAGATCGGCAACGGTGTCGGTGAGATTATCGAGAAATTTCAACCCGACGTGATTTCAGTCGAAGAAGCCTTTTTTGCAACAAATGTAAAAGTCGCGCTCAAACTCGGACAGGTGCGCGGCGTAGTGCTTTATCTCGGCGAAAAAGCCGATTTGGAAGTTGCCGAATATTCTCCGCGCCTCGTTAAACAAACGGTTGTCGGCTACGGAAACGCCGAAAAACATCAGGTGCAGGAAATGGTCAAACTTCTTCTCAGAATGCAAACCGTTCCGCAGCCGCACGATGCGGCGGACGCGCTTGCCATCGCCATCTGTCATTTTCATCACGCCGGATTTCAAAATAAAATCAAACAGGCGACCCTGAAAAAATAATTAAAAAAATAATTATTGACAAATTTTCAAACCTCAAAGATAATTTCCAAACTAAAGTAAAAAATTAATTTTCTCAAAGGAGAACTCCTATGAATAGCCCACGATTGCTCTTTTTTGTTGTAATTTTTTTCGTTTTTTCATTTTCCGCCGAAGCGCAGAAACGTCGCGCGGTTTCCAAATCGAGAAACAAAATAAGTTCCGCGCAAAAACCCGCAGAAGTCGGTAATGATGCGATGATAGTTGACGAAACTTTGTCTGTTTTGAGACTAAAACCGAGCCTTTTTTCCGATTCGATTCAAAGAATGCGGCGCGGGCGGCGCGTAAAAATCCTCGAATCGAAACAATCTGACGGAGTAATTTTTTTCCGCGTTTCCGCTCCGCCGAATAAATCGGGTTGGGTGCAGGCGGACGCGGTTTTCGGCAGTTTTCGGCAGGGCGATGATGCTCGTCTGGCGCATCTGATTCAGGCATCAAACGGCTTTGACCAAATAGAACTTGCCGCAAATTTTCTCGAACTTTTTCCAACTTCGTCGTTTCGTCCGGCAATTCTTCTGCTTCTCGGCGATCTGGCTGAAGAAACCGCCGTCAAGATTTCACGCGATGCGACGCGGCGTTTGGACAAACGGGAAATGGCGGCTTCGGGCGCACCTCTGCATAGTTATTACCTGAATTTTGTCAGTCTCGACCGTTACCGGAAACTCGGTATTATTTTTCTTTTCGACACGAAAAATAAAACTTTTCATTATGACGGCGCGAGTTGGCAGGAAATCGTCAGAAAAGTTCCGGCTTCGACGGAAGCAGTCGAAGCGCGTAAAAGAATTGATTCGTTAAAAATGATTTTTGAAGAGCCGAAATAAAAAAAGTTAAACCGCGAAACATAGGAAATTTCAAGAAGTTGTAAATTGACAAAAGACATCGCTTTCAACATTATTTTTTCGTGTATTTCGCGTGTTTCGCGGTTTAGTTTTTTTTATTTTCTTTTAATGCGACCGCAATTTGTGCGGCGATTCCGGCATTATTTTCTAACAGCGCGATATTTGCCCGAAGCGTTTTGCCCGCGCTTTTTTCCGACATTTGCGAAAGCAGAAAAGGCGTGATTTCTTTACCGCGAATATTTTGTTTGTCCGCCGATTCGAGCGCGTCGAACAGAATTTTTTCAAGTTCTTCCGATTCGATCTCAAATTTTTCCGGCACAGGAACAGTTAGTAAAATTGAATTTTGTAATTTCAAATCGTCGCGCGCGCTGATGATTTTTACGACATCTTCAGCCGTTTCCACTTTTTCATCGACATCTAAGCCGCTTTTTCCCGAATAAAATGCGGGCAGTTCGTCACATTTCCAACCTAAAATCGTTACGCCGTTGGTTTCGAGCCATTCGCGCGTGGCGGGCAAATCCAAAACGATTTTCGCACCTGAGCAGACAACCGTAATCGGCGTTTGCGCGAGTTCGGGCAGATCAGCCGAAACGTCGTGTAAAAATCCGCGATGAACGCCGCCGATTCCGCCGGTTGCAAAAATTTTTATTCCGGCACGATGCGCGATAAATGCGGTCGTCGCCACGGTTGTCGCGCAGTTTAATTTTTTGCCGACCGCAACCGGCAAATCACGGCGCGAGATTTTGCGGATAGTTTTGTCAGTAGCAAGTTTTTCTATTTGTGCGTCGCTTAAACCGACGCAAAATTCGCCGCCGAAAACTGCAATCGTTGCCGGAATTGCGCCGTTTTTGCGAACAGTATTTTCGAGATTTCGAGCGGTTTCGATATTGTTCGGAAACGGCAAACCGTGTGCGATAACGGTTGATTCGAGCGCGACAAGCGGCTTTTTATTGGTTAGTGCGTCAGCGACTTCTTCGTTAAACTTTAGATTCATTTGAGATTGTTAAAACTAAAAAGCGGAAAATAAACAACTTATTTTCCACTTTCCGTTTTTCGTTTTCCGTTTTTTACTATCTGATCATTTTGCCGATTCTATTTAAGCGCGGACTTGTCAGACAGCCGAATAAACTGCCGTTACTGGCGGCGCGGTCGCAAGACCAATAGACGAACATCGCCCGACCGATAATCACATCGCGCGGAACAAATCCCCAAAAACGGCTGTCTTCGCTATTGTCGCGGCTGTCGCCCATTACGAAATACTGATTTTCCGGCACGATTTTCGGCTTTCCTTCGACGGCAAATTCGTAATCTTCACGCGAAAGGTCTTGACCGTTTTGAACGGCGTTCATCGTTGAAGATGAATAATAAACATCGTATTTTTCATTTTCCTGACGCGGTTCGCCATCTGATGTTTTGAGTGCCGAAACAGAATCGTTGGAATTGCCGATAACGCGATGTTCGGGCAAAAGCTGACCGTTTATAAAAACCTGATTATTTTTAAATTCGACCGTCTCTCCCGGCAAACCGATAACCCGTTTGACATAGTTTATCTGATAAGGAATGATGCCGCGCGAGCGGTCGTTTTGCGGGTGAACTTTATTGCCGGGATATTTGAAAACAATAATATCGCCGCGTTCGATGTCGCGCTGCGGCAGAAACGGTAACGGATTTCCGCCGGGTGTAAAGATAAATTTATTGACGAGCAGATAATCGCCGATCAAGATCGTATTCTGCATCGAGCCGGTCGGAACGGTAACGGCTTGGACGATAAACGTCATTCCGAAAATCGCCATTATCAATGTCACGACAAAAGATTCAAAGTATTCACGCGCCGTTGATTTCGGCGGTCCGAGAGGTTTTTTAACTACTTCTTTTGTTTCTGTTTTTTCCTTTTCACTCATAGATTAGTTTTTACGCAAAACCGATGTTTTATGTTTTTTTATTTTGCTCTTTCAAGGCTTCGAGCGCAAACTCCGCCGCCTGCATTTCGGCGGATTTTATCGAACTTCCCTTGCCTTCGACTTTTCCGCCTTCCCATCTCGCTTCGACATAGAAAGTTCGCTGATGCGGCATTCCTTCGGTTTTGATGACCGAATAAGTTGGCGCGGAATTTTTTGCAGCCTGCAAGGTTTCCTGTAAAAGCGTCTTGTAATCAATCGAACTTTTCGGAGTCGCCGCTTTAAATTCGTCGCGGAAAAGCCTTATAACAAAGTTTTTGGCTTGCAGATAACTGCTGTCGAAAAAAATCGCCGCGATGATCGCTTCGAGCGCGTCGGCAAGAAGTGCCTGTTTGCGTCTGCCGCCGGTTTTTTCCTCGCCGCGACCGACACGCAGAAAACTGCCGATGTCGAGTTTTGCCGCCAGTTTTGCCAATGTTTCCGTGCTGACCAGATAATGCTTCATCAAAGTCAGATCGCCTTCGCTCATTTCCGGATTTCTTAAAAATAATTGTTCGGCAATTGCCAAACCCAGCACCGAATCGCCGACAAATTCGAGCGATTCGTTTTGAAGTCCGCGAATTTTTATTTCGTCGCCGTCTAAAATATTTTCATACGCCCACGAACGATGCGTCACGGCGCGTTCGAGCAGTTCGAGGTTTTCAAACTTGTAGTCGATCAGATTTTCGAGTTTGCCGAGCGTTGGAGACATCTGCGCTATTTTATAAAAACTATTTAAAAAAGAGAAAGCCGAATGCAGTTTAATTTCGCATCCGGCTTTTTTCTTCGCAAAAGAACACTTGAAACTAGCGTCTGCGCGGTTTTTTCGGGTTTGTTGGTTTAGCTTCGGTCGTTGTTGTCGTTTTAACGGTTGTTTTCGTTCCGTTTGCCATCGGAGTCGTTTTTATTTCCGTCGTTTTCGTCGTTACCTGCGTCGGCGGCTTGGTGCTTGAAGTGTTTGGAGAAGTCGTCGTTGTTGTCGTTTCAACTTTCTTTTCTTCAACCACAGGCTGAATCGGTGTTGTCGGATTGACGAACGGTTTATTCGTTACCGTATTGAGATAAGCGTCTAGACCGTCGGTTTTGTCATAACGGAATTTATAGATTTCTTCGAGACTAGAGCGAAGACCGTCTTTATATTCCTGTGTAGTTTTCGGGTTTGCCATTGCGACTTTCAAAGCTCTCGCATAAGCGTCAATTCCGCGGTCGGCGATACCTTTCTCCTGTGCCAGAAGTGCCAGAGTTTCATCATTGTCCGCGTTATTGTTGGCGGCGATTTTGGCAAGCCGGTCTTTGTCGAGTTGCGCGATTCTGTCGTAATAATTAAAGCCGATTGCTCTGTAAATATCGGAAATGTCCTGTGACGCGGATTTCGACTGCGTCGCTTTGTAGAAATAAGGCAATGCTTCCTGCTCTTTTTTCTGGCGGTAATACATTATGTAACCGATGTAATAATTCAAAAGTCCGAGCGCGTTGTCTTTGTCTTTCAAAACGTATCCGTCGAGCAGACCGAAGTTTTTCGTAGATTGACCCGATTCGATCTGTTGAACGGCTTGTCTCAGATAAGTCAACGATTCGTTGTTGAAGGTATCATTTTTTTCGGCGGCGCGGTCAAAACCCATCACGCCCAAAATAATCGCAATGTCCAACTTCTGTCCCTTGACGGTTTCGGAAGTCAAAGGACCATTGTCCAGATAAGTAAATTGTTTATCGAGAGCTTGTTTGCCGGTCGAATACGCCTGCGCCCAATTTTTACCATTTACATTTTTTGCAAAGTCACCTAAAAGCGCATACCACTGTTTGCTTTCTTCCTGAGCTTTTACGCCCTCTTTCATTTTCGCAATCGCTTGTTCCAAAGTCGGAATCGCTTCGTTGAAGTAATCAACCTGCGCTTTATCATCCGGCGTGTTAAATTTCGCCACATATTCTTTTGCGGCATCTAAGGCAACTTGAAGTTTGGTAACTTCAGGTCCCTGAAAATTTTCAGTATATTTGGCATATACCGTTTCTCTCGTCGGTTCTTGAGCAAAACCGGCGAAAGCGAAAGTTGCAATCATTAAACCGAGTCCCAAAACTCTTAAAAACTTATTCATTAAAATTTTTCCTCCAAGCATTTTCAATCTGTCCTTTTTTGAATTATTTTGAATTTTAGAAACCCCGCAGAGTTTCCTTCTTTTGCGGGAAATCAGATGTTTTGCAAAATTAAAAAGTTGCACGATTTTCTTTGCAAGTTGTTTTCGCAAAAAATCTTTAATGACAGAAACTCTAATAATCACGCATAGTTTCAGCTTCTGTCAAGTAAAAAAGCGATGAAATTTCATCGCTTATATATGAGTGGCAAACGCTTTTTTCACGTCCTCGATAACTTTGCCGCAATTTTACGGATTGATGATTACACGCGGTCGCGTAAGTTCAGGCTGTCTGCCGGATTCGTTTGTTTGTTTGTCTTTTTTATATTCGATAACGACGGGATTAAACTTCGGCACAGTCGAATTATTTGTTACATTTTTCGTTTCGATAGTTTTTTCATTCGTTTGGGAAACATCTGAGAAAACTTCTTCGGCTGACGCGCTTTCACGCGTAACTCCTTTTTTGGGATTCTCGACCGTTACATTCGTATCGAGCGACTTCTGTTCATCCGCGTCATTTTCTTCATCGTCTTTTAAATTTTCTTTATCTTTTACGCCGATTTTGTGATTCGGTTTAAATTGAGCGAGCAGAACATTATTTCTTTTACCGGAAAATCGCGGACGCAAGGCTTCGTAAATTTTTCCGGCGACCTGCGCGGCGTATTTTCCGCGTTCCGATTGTCCGCGCGTGATAACGACAACCGCATATTGCGGATTTTCGACCGGCGCGACAGAAGCGAAGAGTCCGATCCACGAGCCGCTGAAAATACACGAGCCTGTTTTTCCCGCCGCGTCCAGATCGGCAATTCCCGCACGTCGCGCCGTTCCGTATTGTGCCGCGCCGAGCATTCCCGGAATCAGACGTTGAATATTTTGTTTCGGCACATTTACTTCGCGTTTGTAAAAGCCGTTAAAGTTCGTTTTTTCGTTTCTGTTTTTCTGTATCTGCGGAACGACGAGTTTGCCGCCATTAGCGATTGCCGTCACCGCAACCGCTAATTGCAGAGGCGTAACTTCAAAATCGTCGCCGTGCGAATAAATTCTCAGATTGTTATTTCCGTAAGGCAGTTTTCCGGGCGTTTCGCCGTCAGCGTTGATTCCGGTTTTTTCGCCCAAACCCAAAGCGCGCGCATACGAGATCATTTTTTCATTGCCGAGATTCATTCCGACGCGCTGAAAATATGTGTTATCGGAATAAGCAAGCGCATCGTCGAGATTTCGGCTGGCGTTCTGCTTTGTCAGATTGCCGTCGCTATCAATCAACTCTTCGTTTTTTCCGCCCGTCGCCGTTACGAGTTTGATCGTCGAACAAGGCTTGAAACTATTGCGAATCGCCCAATCCTGATTGACAATCGTAACGATTTTTCCCGTCTGCGCTTCCATTACAACGACCGTTCCGGCGCGACTGCCGAGCGCGTCAATCGCGGCGCGGCGAATCTGCAAATCTTCGCCCGTCGTGTCATCAATCAGAATTTTCTCGACCGTATCGGTTCGCAAACCGCGCTCGAATGCGGCGCGACGTGCGGCGGCGGCGCGAATCGCGGTTTCACGACGGCGTTTTTCTTCTAAAATCGTCTGTCGTCGCGCTTCTTCGGCGCGGCGGCGTTCGGCTAAAATTCGTGCTTCGACGGCTTTGCGGGCGGCGAGTTCTTTTTTCGATTCTTTTGAATTGGTTGTTCGAGCCGATGCGGTTTTTGCAATATTCGAATTTTTACCGCCTTTCGTGTTCTTCGCCGCTGCCGTTTTGCTTTTACTGCTGTTGGCGGTCACGGTCGTTTTATTTTTCGCAGTTGTCGCTTTCTTCTTTTGCGCCGAAATTTCGGTGGAAACAAACATTGAAAAAACAAAAAACACGAAGACAGCATTCAAAACACGAATTACAGGGTAAAATTTCATTTATAAAACCTCTTTATTTTTTTAATTAAACGGGTGAATTGCTTGGGGAAAGCAAAAACTTGATATTTCGGAAAATCTTTCAAGTTACTGCAAATTTGCTTAAAAGCTAAAAAAAACTATACCATTCAATCCGACGGTCGGGCAAGTAATTTCTGGAAATTTGAAAAAATCAAAACTTATTTATGAATTTCTTTAAAACATTTCGCGGCAGACTTCTGGTAATTCTCTCTCTCCTTTTAATCGTTACGCTCGGCGTTCAATTTTATCTCAATTACCGCAAACAAAAGGAAAATAATTCGCAACGCGAACTTCAGGAACAGGCTCTGGTCGCCGGATTCGCGCTCGGCGTAAACAGTCTGACGAGCGAAAATCGTCTGCGCGATTTCGTCAAAAGCGAAGGTCAGACTTTCTTTGACGAAAAAACGACCGAACGAATCAAAGACATTATCGTCATCAATGAAGAATGGCAGATTTACGACAGTCTGAGCGAAGAATATCTGCCGACAACCGATGAAAACGATGAGACGATTTATAAAAATCTCAAAGATTTAACAAATCTTCCGCCTTTGATGGAAGGCGAGGAACGGCTCGGCAAAGACATCGAAAAATTTCCCAATCCGCCGAAATCCGACGATGAAAATTCGCTCCCGAGCGGCGCGGTCGAAGAAGGCGAAGCGCACGCGATACCGATTGAAACGACGCGCGGACGCTGGTATATGATGGTTATTTTAAAGACCGATAAAGGCGAAGTTACGAACCGCGCCGCGCAATCTTTGATCTACACGCTGGCAACTTTGCTGGCGACCGCGCTTGTCACATTTTATCTCGTCTGGCGTTTTACGCGCCCGATTTCCAATCTTTCAAACGCTGCGCGAAGCATCGCCGAAGGCGACTTGTCCGTTCGCGTCGAAGGCGCGGAACAAAGCGACGAAATGGGAAAACTGGCTTTGCAATTTAATGAAATGATCGCGCAACTCGAGAAAAAACAAGAACTCGAAGTCAAATTCCGCGAAGTCGAGAAATCGGCGGTTGTCGGCAGACTCGCGTCGGCAATCGCGCACGAAATCCGCAATCCGCTAAATTATATAAATCTGACGCTCGATCATCTGAGAAATAAATTTCAGCCGGAAGACGCGGAACGTCGGGGAAAATTTAATAAATTAACCGCCCAATTAAAAAAGGAAGTCGAACGCATCAATCGTCAGATTTCCGATTTCCTGCGTTATTCGCGCCCCGTCAAATTAAATCTCCAACCGCTTGACGCACGAAAAACCGTCGAAGATTCTCTGCGAATCGTCGAAGCGCAAGCCGAAGATCAAAACGTGCGTATCAGCCTCATCGAACGCGAAGACGTGCCGAAAATAATCGGCGATCCGGAAATTCTGCGTTCTGTTTTCAACAATCTTCTTATAAATTCGGTGCAGGCGATGGAAAACCCCGGCGGAACTTTAAATGTCACGCTCTCGCCCGACAAAGATTTTGTTAAAATAGAAGTCAAAGATTCAGGCTGCGGAATCGAGGCAGAACATCTCGAAAAAATATTCGAGCCGTATTTTTCGACTAAGGAAACCGGAACAGGTTTGGGTCTCGCAATCGTCAAAAAAATCATCGAAGACCATAACGGCACAATCGAAGTCGGCTCGGTTTTAGGCGAAGGAACAATTTTTACGGTAAAATTGCCGAAAGCCGTAAATTAGATTTATGAAAAAATTTATTTTTATTATTTTAATTTTAGGGTTTTTATCCTGCACTCAAACAAAAAATAAAATTGCTGTTAAGTCAGACAATAGTAATGCTAAATCCGACAAAATTATTTTAATTAATTCAGATGTTTTTTCGATGAAGCAATAGGCATAATTCAACTTGTTAAAGCAATAAAACAATTTGAACAAGAAAATGAGAAAATGCCTGACGAGAAACAAATAAAGGAAATTTCTAAACCGTTTACAGAAAATAGACCTCTTGCATAAGTAATTTAATGACCGATTTCGTAATTATACAATCCGGCGATCAAGTTGAACCGCAGTCCAAATCGGCGGCGGCGGTTGCGATACCGCTCCGAGATGATGCGAAAGATTTTCAAATGCCGAATCACGTTCTCGACCAGTATTCGTTGCCGCGACAACTCGCGGTTGGCGCGCCGCGCGGCGGCACTCAACTGACCGCCTTTCGGCTTTTTAGTCGGCGTTTGCGAGTTCTTGTGTTCCTTGTGCAAACCTTGATAACCGGAATCGGCGAGCAGAGAAATGTTTTCGGCAAGCGCAAATTTCGTGTCCTTGAACAGCGCAAAATCGTGCGTTTTGCCCGTCGCCTGTTTGGTGCAAATGACTTTTCGCCGCTCCTTCTCGATGACAATCTGCGTTTTTATCGTGTGTCGTTTTTTCTTGCCCGAATAGTATCGCTTTTGTTTTTTTTCGGACGCTCGATTGATGTTTCCGTCACATCAACGATGACAAACTCAAAAGTATTCTCGCTCTCCTGCAGAGCTTTCTTGCCCGGCAATCTTAAATCCGCGCAATGCTTGAGCAAGTTTTCGATCTTGACAATGGTGCGCGAAACCGTCGCTTCCGATAACTGCCAACGCTTGGCAATATGGAACTGCGTCGGATATTCGCGCCAATATTCGAGCGTCAACAAAACCTGGTCTTCAACCGATAACCGGCAAGGTCTGCCCGACTTTTTATGCACTCGTGTTCGCTGCTCTCGGACAAACTCACAAAGTTTGGCAAAGGTGTCGGGTTTGACACCGCAATATCGTTTGAAAAGTTCAGGCGAAAGCGATTTAATTTGTTCAAAACTCATCAGATTATTGATGAGCGAAAATGCTTTCATTGTCAAATAACTTATGCAAGAGGTCTAATATAAAAACAGAATTGAAAAAATTTGCAAAAGAAAAAAATTATAATGAAATCTTCGACATTTCTGATAATGGAGAATTCGGTTTGAGTAATTATAAATTCATTAACTCAACAAAAGTTACTAATTCAGAAAAGGTCAATGTAACCAAGGAGTTTATTTTTTTCTACAATTCTGCAAAAAAACCAAAATAAATTATGGCTAGAAAATCAATATTAGTAGTTGACGACGAAAAATCTCAGCGCGAGATTTTGGAGATGATTTTGTCCGACGAAGGTTACGATGTGACGACGGCGAGTTCGGGCGAAGCGGCGATGAAATTTGTCGCCGACCGACGGTTTGATCTCGTTTTGACCGATCTGAAAATGACCGGAATGAGCGGTTTGGAATTATTAAAAGAACTGACGAATTTCGACAAATCAATCATCGTTATTTTATTGACGGCGCACGGCTCGGTTGATTCGGCGGTTGATTCGCTGCGTTTGGGCGCGTTCGATTATTTGCAGAAACCTTACGACCGCGAAAAACTGCTTGATACGATTTCACGCGCTTTGAATTCGCTGACGACTTTGGATTCGGAAATCGTTTCTTCGTCGGCGGAAATGGATCACGTCAAAAAGCTGATCTTAAAAGTTGCGAAGTCGAGTTCGACCGTGATGATTCGCGGCGAATCTGGAACGGGAAAAGAACTTATTGCGCGGGCGATTCATAAAAATTCCCTTCGTTCAAATGAAATTTTCCAAGCCGTCAACTGCGCCGCGATTAATGAAAACTTGCTTGAAAGCGAACTTTTCGGACACGAAAAAGGAAGTTTCACGGGCGCGGTCGCCGACAAAAAAGGTTTATTTGAAATTGCCGACGGCGGAACTTTGTTTTTAGATGAAATCGGCGAACTCGACATTGCGCTTCAGGCAAAACTTCTGCGCGCTTTGCAGGAAAAACAAATTCGTCGCGTCGGCGGCGTTAAAGAAATCAACACGGATGTGCGCGTCGTCGCGGCAACGAACCGCGATCTTTTGCAAATGGTCGAAGAAAAGCGTTTCCGCGAAGATTTGTATTATCGGCTGAATGTTCTGTCAATCGAACTTCCCGCACTTCATACGCGCGGCGGTGATATTCCGATTTTAATCGAATACTTTTTGAAAAAACACACGCGCGGCACAGACCGCAAAATCGAAATCAGTTCCGAAGCGAGAAAACTTCTCGAAAATTACGCTTATCCGGGAAACGTCCGCCAATTAGAATCGGCAATCGAACGCGCGATTCTGCTTTGCGAAGACAACAAAATCACGCCCGACGATCTGCCGCCCGAAATGCTCGCCGGATTAAAACCGGCTTCGGCTGACGATCTCGTCAAACTTCCGGCGCAAGGCGTAAATTTTGAAGATGTCGAACGCAGTCTGATTATGCAGGCGATGGAACGCACCGACAATAACATTACGAAATCGGCAAAATTGTTGGGTTTGACTTTCAGAACTCTGCAATACCGGCTTGAAAAATTCGGCATCAAACGCGATGGAAACGATGAAGAGGAAGAAACATAGATCGAATTTAGCAAAAATTATTTTTCAAAATATACGAAATCACATAAAATTTTAATTTCTTCGAGTTTCGTGAATTTTTGCGGAGATGTTAGAAAGGAGAAATTGCGATGGACATATTTTCGACTCTGACTCTGGCTTTAGGTTCGGCTTGGACTTCGGGCATCAATCTTTACGCGACGGTTTCGGTTCTCGGACTTTTGCAGAAATTCGGCGCGGTTAAACTTCCGGGCGGACTCGATGTTTTAGACAATTGGTGGATTATCGGCGTTGCCGCCGGACTTTATCTGGTCGAATTCGTCGCCGACAAAGTTCCTTATGTTGACAGCGTGTGGGACGTAATTCACACATTTATTCGCGTTCCGGCTGGCGCGGCGGTCGCTTATGCGGCGACAAATCAGATGGATCAAACGGCGACGATTATCGCCACACTTCTCGGCGGCGGACTCGCGCTTTCTTCGCACGGAACGAAAGCCGCACTTCGCGCCGGAGCAAATCTTTCGCCCGAACCGGTTTCCAATTGGGTTTTATCAATCGCCGAAGACATCATCGCTTTTCTCGGAACTTTTCTGGCGGTTTTCGCGCCTGTTTTGATTGCGATTTTATTAGGAATATTTATAATTTTCTTCGTCTGGTTTTTTCCGAAAGTTATTCGTGCGATTTTGCGACTTTTCAGAGGAATCAAATCTTTATTTCGCGGAGAAAATTATAAAGAAATCGCGCGCAAGGCTGGATGAATTTTGGCGTTCTACTTTTGAAACTTTTTTGGTCAGAGGAGAAATTAGATGAAAAAAATCGGTTTTATAATTATTTCGATATTTTTATTTTTATCGGCGTGTTCGTCCGCTAATGAAAATTTAAGTCAGAGCGAATCGGTGATTTCAACAGAAACGCAACCCGCTCAAGCACAAAAATCAAATAACGGCGGCGGCGGCGGCGGACGACAGGAAGAACAATCTTTAATGACTCAGCAAATTTCGCTCGACCAATCGGCGAATAATAAATCTGCGCCAACCGTTACGGAAAGAAAAATTATCCGCAACGCAGATTTGAAAATCGAAACTAATTCGCCAGAAGAATCTCAGCAAAAAATCACGCAGATCGCCGACAGTAAAAACGGTTTCGTCATCGAAACAAGTCAAACGAACAGTAATGTTCAAACAACGACGCGCGATGTTATCAATATGACGATTCGCGTTCCGGCGGCGAAATTTGACGAAGCGATGACAGAAATTCGTGCAACGGGAAACCGCGTTATTCAGGAAACGGTGAAAGGTCAGGATGTCACCGAAGAATTTATTGACATCGAAGCGCGACTGAAGGCGCAACGCGCACTCGAAGAGCAGTTTCTCGAAATTATGAAACGAGCAACGGCAGTCGAAGACGCGCTCAATGTTCAGCGCGAACTTGCCAATGTGCGAGGCGAAATCGAGAAAATCGAAGGTCGCAAGCGTTTTCTCGAAAATCAATCGAGTCTTTCGACAATCAAAATCGTGCTGCAAACGCCGACTTCGCTGTCGGCAAGTCCGAGCGGATTTTTCTACGAATTAAAAGAAGCACTTTCGACCGGATTTAACGCCGCACTCAAAATCGTTTTATTTTTCGTAATGGCGGCAATCGCGCTCGCGCCGTTTTTTATCCTTATCGTTTTCCCATTATACTTGCTGTGGCGATATTACAGAAAAAATCGGACGGTTAAACAAACGCCCGTGAGAGTTTTTAACGACGATTTAAAAGGCGAATAACTAAATGGAGAGAATTTTTCAAATCGTTGCGGCAATTCTGATCGGAATCGCCGCATATTTTTTTTGGCAAAGTAACAGCGACGGCGCATTCGTTTCAGGCGTTTTCGGCGCGGCGAGTTTCTTTTTGAGTTTCAGATTTCACATTAAGGAAAAAATGAAAAATTTTGAAGAAGAAAATATCAGAGCGCAGGAATTAGAAGAAAAATTGCATTTTGAAGACGAAAACGAAACAAGAGATTTTCACCAGCCAATCGAAAGAAAATAGTCGAATTTATCTTTCAAAAAAGTTTCCTGCGTTTTATTTTTCGCGTCCGAATTTATCTTAATCCTTGTCCGAATTGTTCAGTTCCGAATGCGCCGATGCCGTTTAATTTAAAGCTGAAAACCAGACGATTTTCACGGCGCACGCCGACATTGAAAGTATAAAACTGAGCGGCAATCGAACAGCAGTCGTAGGCGTAACCGAGCGTAAAAAGCGAACTGATAAGCGGCGTATTGCGGTTTGTGCGGCGGTTTTGAAAATCGAAAAAGAGCGATGTGCCGCCGTAAATGCCGTGATTTCGGTCGCCTAAAAAGATTGACGGACTCCATTGCGAACCGCGCAGAGTTCCGGCTTCTTTGCCGTTTGCATCGGCGTATTTTTGCAGCGACGGAATCAGAGTAACGGCGCGTGTGTAATAAAAGGTCTGGAAAAGTTTCAGCAGTTTCGTGTCATATCCGACCGTTGCCGAAATCGCCCGCAGACCATCGCCCTGAAATCCCAAATCCATTCTCGAATTTACGAAAATCGTTTTTTGCGGGCGATAAGTCGCGTCAATATTGAGCGGCGAAAATCGTCGCGGAACACCGCCGAACGTGTAAAAACTCAACGCCGTGATCGGTTCGATCTGGTTGCGCTGTCCGGGAATCAGCGCACCGCCGAATGTTTTGTCAAGAAAATATTTTCCTCTGACCGTTACCGTAATAAGTTCATACGGCTGGATCGAAAGCGGATTTTTAGTCGCATTTTCATCTTTGTTTTCATCTTTATTTTCTTCTTTGTTTTGATCTGCATTTGCGCTCGCTTTTTCGCGGAGTTTTTCCTGCGCTTCTTTGGTGACGGCTTCAACGTAACGGCGCGTGTAAATTCGGTTGGTAACGCCGAATTCGATCTCGTTGGTGTCGGTTACGGTATCGGCGTAATCGAAACGGATAATTTTATTAAAATTGTCAACGCCTTCGATATAACGATAAATTACAAAAGGTTCGATAACGTGCCGAAAATTGAAAGCATCGTTTTTCCCGTAAAAGTTTCTGGCGAAAGCGACCGGACGCGCATCGAATTCAAACTCGCCGTATTTGCGAATGACATCGCGCCCGACGACGCGGCGCATATCGTCGAACGAATTTGAATAATAAGTTACGCGACCACCGGCGGTTGCGGTAAAATTAAAATATTTCGTCGTAAACGGAACGGAAATCTGCGGATGAATGTCAAAACGCTGTCCGACAGCAGGCGAAACGACCGGATCGCCGCCGGTTTGCCTACGATACAGAGCGAGATTTTCAACCGACTCGCGCCGCGAAATTCCTTCGAGACTCGTCTTAAACGAAAAATAAGCATCTTTCCAAAACCGAAACGGCGACGGACGTTTGTCAAAATTGATGCTCGGTAAATTTCTCGTTTTAATCAATACGTTCGGAATCGAAATATCCTGCGAACGCGCCAGAATATTGAGCGTGTAATTGTTCCAGCTTTTATTGACAAAAACCTGCGA
This sequence comes from Pyrinomonadaceae bacterium, assembly GCA_965217985.1. GTDB lineage: Bacteria > Acidobacteriota > Blastocatellia > Pyrinomonadales > Pyrinomonadaceae > DATHTS01. The sequence continues at coordinate 63,622 of CBDCJY010000006.1, read as the reverse complement.
TACTTCAATCGGCGAAATTATCTGCTGAATACCGTCGGAAAAAATCTGCCGGAAAGCCAGACTCGATGTTAAACGAACATCGGCGACTGCCGTGAAACCGTTTGAAAAATAATGCACGCCGTCGGCATAGACGAGCGAACCGCCTTGATCCGGCTTTTCGGCAGTCGCGGCGCCGCCTAAAATTCTGTCCTTGACGGCGTAAAATCCGAAGTTGAAAAACGAGCGCGAGTTGGCGCGTGAACGAAAATCCAAACCGTAACCGAAACCGCGTCCCGTGTAAATATCGCCGCGAAACGTGACATCCGCCGATTTGCCGAGAGTTTGAAAATACGCCGTCGAAACGCGGAAACCTTTGTTGCCGGAAAAGCCGAAAGTCGGCGTTAAGAATCCCGATTGACGGTCGCGCCGTTCAATCGGAATAGAAACATACGGCAACGGAACGATGGGAATATCTTTGATGCGAAATCTGGCGTGTTTGAGTTTGACCTTATCGTTCGGACGAATTACGGCTTCGTCCGCCGTAAAACTCCATTTCGGCACGGTTTCATCGCACGCCGTAAACTTTCCGTTGGTGACGATAATTTCATTTACGCCGGTTCTTTCGACATTATCCGCCGTAAAATATAAAACCGTTCCGTCGTTGGTCTGATTTGTAAAGCCGGTCGAATTTTCAAATTTTCCGAGTTTTGTTTTGTAATTCCATTCGCCGCGAGTTCCCGTAATGCGCTGATCTTCGCCCTGATCGAAAACTACGCTGCCTTCGGCAACAATAATATTTGTCGCCTGATAAATCACGATCTTATCGGCTTGCATACGATAGATGCCGTATTTAACATCAACATTTCCCTCGTATATATTGATGCGTTTGCCTTCTTCGCCTTCAACGGTTTGTTTCTCCGAATAGACGACTATTTCATCGTCGCCGCCTTCGGGCGTGTAGCCGGAATTCGGCTTCGGTTTCGGCGCACGAATGTCCTGCTCCGGCGAGATCGGATTGACGTTCGGCGTGTCGGTAATCGGATTGGCGACTTTCCTTTCGACCGGATTTGTTTCCTGTGCTTTAAGTGCAAACACGAAGGAAAACAAAAGTATAATTAAAATTTTAGAATTAAAATGAAGGCGCATCGAAATATAAAACTTATCGAAAAATGCTAACACGAAATACGGCTAACAATAAAGCCTTGCGCTTATGTAAATTTTCAATTTACACTCTTTGGAGAAAGTTATGAATAAACAAAACGTCTTGGTCGTCGAAGATGAAGAATTGATGCGTTCGATTCTCAGACAGTTGCTCGAAGATGAAGGCTGTAAAGTTTTCACGGCGAACAGTGCCGAAAATGCGCTTGAAATTTTTCCGACCGCCGACATTGCCGTGACTTTGACCGATATAAAAATGTCGGGAATGGACGGACTCGAATTGTTGGATCAAATTAAAGCGATTGACGCAGACGCGCTCGTGATAATTATGACGGCGTATTCGTCGGTTGATTCGGCAATCGCCGCGCTCCGCAAAGGCGCATACGATTACATTACGAAACCTTTCGTCAACGAAAACCTTTTGCAAACCGTCAAAAACGCGATTCGTCAACAGGAACTTTTCACCGAAAATCGTCAGTTAAAACGCGAAATAAATCGGCACTACGGTTTTTCGGAAATCATCGGAACGAGCGAATCTCTGCAAAATATTTTCCGGTTGATCGAAAAGGTCGCCGATACGAATGTCAGTGTTTTGATTCAGGGCGAATCGGGAACCGGCAAAGAATTGATCGCCCGCGCAATTCATTTCAGCAGTAATCGCGCCGGAAAACCTTTTCTCGCCGTCAACTGCGGCGCACTTCCCGAATCGCTTTTGGAATCGGAACTTTTCGGACACACGAAAGGCGCGTTTACCGATGCGAAAACCGATAAAAAAGGTTTGTTTCGCTCTGCCGAAGGCGGAACGATTTTCTTGGACGAAATCGGCGAAATGCCTTTGTCTTTGCAGGTCAAACTGCTTCGCGCTTTGCAGGAACACGAAGTAACGCCGGTCGGTGCGAGCATTCCGATCAAATTCGATGCGCGAATCATCGCCGCGACGAACAAAAATCTCGAAAAGGAAACTGCCGAAAATAATTTCCGCGAAGATTTGTATTACCGCCTGAATGTCATCGAAGTAAATCTGCCGCCGCTGCGTGAAAGACGTGAAGACATTCCGCTTTTAGCCAAACATTTCTCATCGAAAGCGGCGCGCGAACAGAAACGAAACGAAAAACAAATTACACGCGAAGCGATGTCCGCGCTCGTCGGTCACAATTGGCAAGGCAATGTCCGCGAACTGCAAAATGCCGTCGAACGCGCTTTTATTTTGAGCAATGACGAAATTGATCTCGCAAGTCTGCCGCCGAAAGTAAAAATGAACTCGGAAAATGCTTTTGAAATGCGCGATCCCGAAGGTTTGCGCCCGACGCTTGAAGAAGTGGAACGCCGTTATATTGTCGAGATTTTACGAGCCGCAAATGATGACAAAACGCAGACCGCACAGATTTTGGGAATTGACCTTTCGACGCTTTACCGCAAACTAAAGCGTTATGAAGATATGTAAAAATTTCGTGATAAAATAAAAAAATTATGAGTGCTGTTTTAAAGAAGAAACAAATAAAAGAAATTTACTATCCCGAATCGGACGGAAAACCTATGGCTGAAACAGATGTGCATCGTAATCAAATAAATTACCTCATCGAAAGTCTGAAAGTATTTTTCGAGAATCGGAAAACTCCTTACGTTTCAGGCAATATAATGTTTTATTACGAGGAAGGTAATCCATACAAATCCTTTTCGCCCGATGTAATGGTTTGCTTTGATGTTTTATCCGGTGATCGGCGCGTCTATAAACTCTGGGAAGAAAAACAATTTCCGCAGGTCATTTTCGAGATTTCGTCGCGCTCGACGTGGGGCGAAGATTTGAATAAAAAATGGTTTTTGTATCAGAAATTCGGCGTTAAGGAATATTACATTTTCGATCCCGAATACGATTATCTGCCCGAACCGCTTATCGCTTACCGTTTGAAAAAAGATGAACTTCGTCAAGTAAAAATCAAAAACCGCCGCATTTTCAGCGAACAACTCGGTTTGGAAATCGTTGACACGGGCAAAGGTTTGCGCCTTTTCGATCCTGAGTCGAAAGAATTTATTAAAACTTTGGAAGCCGCCGCCGAAGAAATCAGATTTTTACGCGAAGAGATCGAGAAATTAAAAAAAAAATAGTTTAGTTCGCGGTGAGTTCCAACACGAAATAATCCGTTCCTGAAATTCTAGTCAAAGTTCCGTTTTGATAAGGCGTTTGAGCGAAATCGTTCGGCGCGTATATTGTTCCTTTGATTGTCTCGTTGCCCGATTGCTGACTTTTGGCAATAAGTTCGGGCGGAAACCAACTTTCAGCATTTAATGAAGTTTCGGTTGCCGGTTTATAATTTACAGCTTGTTCAACTATTTTCTGCGTGTCTTCGGACTTGAACTTTAAAACCGCAACCAATTTCTGCACGGTTTCGCCGTTATTCGCATTTGAAATTTTGGCGGAATCTTCGATTTTCCAAAGTGCTTCTTCCGTGTCAAAAGGAATTTTGATGAGTTTGCCGAGTTCTTCCGCGTCGTCTTTCGCCGGACTTTGGTCTTCGCCGATATTTTCTATTTTGGAGTTTTGGTTTTCGTTCGACACCTGACGAACGACATTGCTGTCGTTATCGTAATTTTTACAACCGAAGAAAAAAGTTGCGCTCACAAAAAAGACGCAGAAAAATTTTACAAAAGAGGCTTTCATCAATGCTGATTTTAATAGAGTTGTAACATCATTTGCAATGCACGCTTTTGCTTTGGCTAAACAAACTTTTTCGATGTAAATTTGAAAAGTGAAAAAGTGAAAGTTAAAACCTTTAAATTTATGTCAGGTTTTATTACAACCAATTTATTATTGTTAAACGAATAAACCTTTTTACCTTTTTTACCTTTTCACTTTTAATTATGAATCTTTTGCGCCGCATTCGCGCTTTCGTTATCAGAGACTTTCAACTCGCGCTGTCTTATCGCGTCGAGTTTTTTATCAGGCTCGTCTGGATTCTCGGCATCGTTACGACGTTTTATTTTATCTCGCGCATTTTCGCTTCAAATTTCGTTAATGCCGAATATGAGCAGTGGCAAAATCCGCTCGTCGCGTGGCTGACCGGAATGGCGATGCTCAATTATTTTATGGTCGGTTTTTCCGCGCTCGCCAATGCGATCAGACAAGAACAAATGCAAGGCACACTCGAAAGCGTTCTCTTAACGCCGATTAACGTCCCGACGATAATAATTTCGAGTTCGGCGTGGTCGTATGTCGAAGCGACTTTCAATTCATTTTTGTATCTGTTTTTCGGTTGGCTTTTTTTCAATGTCGAGTATAAAGGCAATTTTTTGCTCGCGCTTTTATTTCTCGTTTTAACTACTTTATGTCTGGCGTGTCTCGGAATTTTGTCGGCGAGTTTTGCGATGGCTTTTAAGCGCGGCGATCCGTTTGCAATTCTTTTGGGCGCGGGAACTGCGCTTTTTTCGGGCGTATTTTTTCCGAAGGAAATGCTTCAGGAATCTTTCGGCAAAACGGGCGGAAAAATTCTCGCCTCGATCAATCCTTCAACTCACGGTTTGGAAGGAATCCGCGGCGTTCTGATTCAAGGAAAAACTCTTTCGGAAGTCGAATCGCCTTTAATTATTCTATTGTGTTTTCTAATCGTATTGCTTCCTTTTTCGCTCTGGATTTTCTCACGCGCCATCAAACGCGCCAAACGCGAAGGCAGTTTGATTCAATACTGAACAAGAAATGTCTGCCCACGAAATACACGAAACAGACGAAACAGAGAAAAATATTTTAAAGCTCTTTTTTCTTTTTTTCGCTTCTTTCGTGTATTTCGCGGGCAAAATTATTTCTTCAAAACGCGCAAAACTTCCGCTACGCTCCACGCCTGAGCGAAACAGCCGCGCGGTTTGTGCGGCGCGTCGCCGTCGAAGATTTCGGATATTTGTCCGATTCCGGCTTCGGTTAAATGCTTTTGAAAACCTCTTAAAATATCCGTGATCTTTGATTCGGTTTCTTCTTCGTTCGTCGAAGTTTTTCTCAGCGCGTCAACAAATCCGCCGATCAGCCAAGCCCAGACAGTTCCTTGATGATATGACGAATCGCGCTCGAAAGGTGAACCGATATAGACCGGACAATAACTCATATCATTCGGCGAAAGAGAGCGCAGACCGACGGGCGTGAGCAATTCTTTTTCGACTTTTTCGACGACTTTTCGCGCCCGTTCCGCATCGTCGAAAATAGCGTTTTTTAAGCTGACGGCAAAAATCTGATTCGGTCGCACGGAAGCGTCGCGTCTGCCGTTGACGATAACATCGAACAGGCATTGTTCGTCTTCGTTCCAAAAATTCTGTTTGAAATTTTCCCGCGCAATATCAGCCATTTGCGAATATCTTTTTTCGTCTTCCGCATCGCCGAAACGCCGCGCCAAATCTTCCATCACGCGCAGAGCGTTATACCACAAAGCCTGAATTTCGACGGGTTTTCCGATGCGCGGGGTGAAAACTTCGTCGCCGTATTTCGCGTCCATCCAAGTGAGCTGCGTCCCTTCTTCGCCCGCAAACAATAAGCCGTCCGTGTCAACGTGAATGTTGTAGCGCGTGCCGCGCAGATGACAGAAAATTATATCGGCGAGTTTTGCGTAAAGTTCTTTTCTGACAAACTCGAAATCGCCCGTTTTTTCCGTGTAAGCGCGAATCGCTTCAAAATACCAGAGCGTCGCATCAACCGTGTTATATTCCGCTTTGTCTCCCGCGTCGGGAAAACGATTCGGGATCATTCCTTCGGAAATATGTTTGGAAAATTCGAGCAGAATCTGTTCGGCAATCTCCGTGCGATTTGTCGCAAGCGTCAATCCGGGCAAAGCGATCATCGTGTCGCGTCCCCAATCGGAAAACCACGGATAACCGGCGATGACGGTTTTGCCCGTCCCGCGTGCGACGATGAATTGATCGGCGGCTGTAACGAGAGTATTGTGAAAATCGGTTTCGGCTTTCGAGATTTCTATCAAATTTTCGCGGCGTTCGATTTCCGCTTTTTCGTATTTTTCGATGTTTGAAACTTCTTGTTTTTCGGTCGAAGCAAAAACGATTGCTGTTTCCGACAAATCGAATTTTAGTGCAAACGGCTGAAACAAATTTTCGCGGAAGTCGAAGCCGCGTTCTTCTTCAATCGCGCATTCGAAATCTCTATACCAAACGCCGGTTTTCTCGTTCGATTTTGCATTGTGTGAGAAAAATAATTCTGGAATTTCCGGTTCGGGTTTGACCGAAATCGTTTCGCCGGAAACTTGAAAATCGGTATTGAAATCTTCCGTATCCTGACGCAAATGATGATAATCGCGGAAAGCCAAGAGCGGTTTCAGTTCTAAAACGCAATTCGTTTTTTGTTTTTCGGTTTTTGTTTTTATGATTTTGTATTGAATAACGGTCGTATTTTCGCCGTAAACCATAAAAATTTTCTTTTCGATTTCAATGCCTTCGATCTCGAAAGTCCAGACGGGAAACGGTTCGAGACGAAAATCTTTTAAAAACCGAAAGCCTTCTGGATAGATTTTGTTCGGATATTGATTGGCGGAAAGTTCAAAAGATTTATCGGCAATCGTCAGAGTTTGTTCAAATTTAGAAAGCATTACGACCCGACCGAGCGGCGGTTTTGTCGCGGCTGTCAGAAGTCCGTGATAACGCCGCGTGTTTGCGCCCGAAATTGTCGAAGAAGCAAAACCGCCGATGCCGTTCGTTTCGAGCCATTCGCGCGAACTCGCGCTTTCAAAATTTGTGCAGATTTCCGAATCGAATTTTATCATTTCAAACCGTTAATTCCTTTTTAGAAATTTATTATTTCAAAGTTTTTTAAAATTGAATAAGCGGAAAACAGTAAAATTTTTCTGCTTTCCGCCTACAGCTTCCGCCTGATGATTTTTAGCTTATCAAGCCTTCGACGATTCCTTTTTCATACATAATGTAAAGTCCGATGACGACGCTGGCAAATCCGGCGATTGATTGCAAAATGTAATTTATCCGGTTGAAATTTTTCGATGTCAGATGAAACGGCAGACCGACGAGAAAACTCATAATCATCATTCCGCCAATCGAACCGATGCCGAAAATCACGATATACAATAATCCGATAACGCGCGATTCGATAGTCGGAATGACGAGAAGCATCAGAGCCGCGCTGCCCGCCATACCGTGAACCATTCCGATCAGCAGCGAACGCGGACTGAATTTAAAGCCGTGATGCGTTGCGGGATCGTCTTCGGACGAATGCGCGTGCAAATGCGGATGAACGTGTGCGTGTTCGCCGTGTTCGTGTGTGTGAAAATGTATTTTGCCGCCCTGCAAAAGTTTTCGCAGAACATTCAAACCTAAAAGCACGAGCATTATGCCGACGCAAAACTCGAGAGTTTGTTCGGTTTTTTCGCTGATCTGAAAGTCAAGCAACAGAACGAAAACTCCGGCGATAAATAATGAAATCGTGTGTCCGAGTCCCCAGAGTCCGCCGATAAAAGCCGAACTCCAAAGACTTTTGCGCTCACTAACGATGGTCGAAACCGCCGCTAAATGATCGGCTTCGGTCGCGTGTTTTAAGCCGAGAACGAAACCCAAACCGAGAATTCCGAGTGTCGAAACGGTCGAAAATAAAAGTAAAACTTCATTCATATATTTATCGCATCCTTGTGTCTTAAATAATAAAACATTAACGCCGGAATAACACTTCTAAAAATGATTATCCACCCGCGAAATAGGCGAAAGACGAAACGGAAATTGGAAACTGCGCGGGTTGAAAACAAATGAACAAAGGTTTTTTTTGAATTATTTATGTTCAGATGCTTTGAATATGCAGTTATCTCCTCATTTCGTTTCTCACATATTTCACGGGCAAAGCGTTTTTTAAGCAAACGAACTATAGCAGAGAACCGCGCCGACGCAGGTGATGACGAACGCGCTGAAAACCGGCAAGGCTTTGACGAGCGGATGAGTTCCGAGACGCGAACCGCCGAAGGCTCTGCCGCCGTAAAGAAACAACAATCCGACCGCTGTCAAAGTCGCCGCCAGACCGAAACTGAAAACTAACGTCAGAACGAGTCCGTAACCGATGCGTCCGAGATTGATCGCCGACAGCATCAGAACGAGAGCCGACGGACACGGAAGCAGTCCGCCGGAGATTCCGAGCGCGAGCAGGCTTTTCCAGGAAACTTGTTCGGGCGGCAGATGCGTGTGCGTTGTGCCGCCGTGTGTATGCGATAAACCGTCGTGTGTGTGTTCGTGATGAGAATCGTCTGCGTGTTCGTGCGTGTGTTCATCGTGCGAATGTCCGTGATCGTGTCCGTGTGAACTTTTTTTCCAGCCGAGCGCACCGAAAAGTCTGTCTTTGAACATTGTCGCGCCGATAAAGAAAACGAGTAAACCGGAAACGAAACTCAGAAACGGCATCATTTTTTCGGGACGAATGTAGTTTGTCGCAAACAGCGTAATCAAACCGAGTGCGAAAACGCCGAGTGTGTGCGTGATCGTGACCGTCAAGCCGAGAAAAATTGCGTGCTTGAAAGTTCCGCGTGAACCGACGAGATATGCGCCGACAACCGTTTTTCCGTGTCCGGGCGACATCGCGTGCATCGCGCCGAGACCGAACGCTAAAAGCAAACCGAACAGGATGATCGAAGGCGTGATTTCGGGAACTGAGATCAACTCGGCAAATCTGTCTTTTTCAACAGGCGCGGTCGCGTGTCCGTCGCGGTTTTGAAGCGCGGTTGCGGTTGCGGGAACGGCGTTCGAGGTAAATGAAAATTCGGCTTTGCGTTCCGAAAGAGGAATTATCAGACTTTCCTGCGGGTAAGTTTTCAGTTCGTCGCTCAGACCGCTTCCTTTCGCATTGCTGTCGAAAATACTTACGCCGCTCGTGCGACCGACGACGATTTCATTCCAGCCGATGCGTTCGGGATAATTTTTATTTTCAAATTCGATGCGGTGCGAGTCGGCATTTCCCGCCGGAAAATCGGCTATAAAATCCCATTCGATTCGCATCGTATTCAAACCGCCCGCGCCTTCCTTCAAGCCGATTTTTTTATCCGCTTCGCGCAATTGCAAAGCGTTTCCGTCGGCTGAAAGTTGTAAATTTGCAAGATGTTCGGGCGTTAATTTGACGGCGTAAGCATCGAGTTCATTTTGAGAATAAACGCCGTCTTTATCGGTATCGATTTCGCCTTTCAGCTGAAAAGTCGGAATTTCAGCCAAATCTAAAATCGAACGCACTTTGATCTCCGATTTTTCGACTTCGATGCGTGAAAATTGATTAACGCTGAAATTTCCCAAAGGATGAGCGGTAATAATTTGAGTAAAAATAAATAAAGCTAAAACTCCGATAAACGGAAATGACTTTTTCTTAAACATTTTTTAGTATTCCAGATTGATTAATAAATCGTAATTTAAGTAAAAACGACCGAACTTTGATATATAAATATCAATTCGCACTAAACGGCTAAACGGATTTAAATTTGCACAATAATTCACAGCGTCAGAACTTAACGATTCGATACATATTTTAGATTTTACAGGAAAAATCCGGCTCGCGCTATCAAAGTCTTTTTGCTAATTTTTCGCATTGACATTCTCCAGTTTGATTGACTGCAATGGATCAAATTTAGGATTTAGTTCCAGTGTGCGTCTGAAGAATTTTTGTGCCGCCTTTTCATCCCCGTTTGCGCGGGCGACCATTCCGGCGTGATAAAAGATTTTTGCGTCCTCCGTTCCAAGCCGTAAAGCCTCTTTTATTGCATCATTTGCTTCATTTATCTTTCCGGCTTTAAGCGCAGTCCAAGCGAGTGCATCTGCGCCGTAGATGTCTTTTCGTGCTTCGTATTCTTTAAGAGCGAGATTATAGGCTTCGACGGTCTTGATGTCGTGATCGGCGTAAAAAAGCGCGAGTTGGCGATTGTAAAGTGCGCCGTTTAACGTGCTGAGATGACCGATTTGTTCGACCAAATCATATTGATTGTTCGCTTTTTCCTCGTTTCCGGTAATTTTATATAAATCGCCGAGCGCGGCAATATAATTCGGGTCGGGAAGAATCAGGACGACTTTTTCATAAGTTTCAATGGCAGCGGTTAAATCGTTTTTTGCCGCGAGAACTTTCCCGAGCGAACCGAGTGCGCGGTAATAATCGGGAAAAACTACGAGCGCATCGCGGTAATTTTTTTCCGCCGCTTCGTAATCGCCGACGGAAAATGCCGTCTCGCCCAACTGCCAGCGGCACCACGCGACGGCTTCGCGCGGCGGAACGGATTCATTTAAAGCGAGTGCGAGCGCGTTGGCGAAATGTTTGTGCGCCGCCGTATTATCGCCGCGAAGTTGTGCGATTCTGGCAAAACGGGTTTCGCTCACATAACTGATTCCCTTGTCGAGCAGAGTAACTTTTTTATAAGCGATTTCGGCTTTTTCGTAATCGCCCAATTCCACTAGAGCGTCGCCCAACATTACCTGCGGATAACTTTTTCCGGGGTCTAATTCGGTTAAACGAATGGCGTGATCGCGTGACTCTGTAAAATCGTGGGCGGCAAATTCAGCCTGCGTAAGTGCGGCGAGACCACCCGAATTTCTGATTTCCGACACGGAATCGAGCGAGATTTTAGCGGCGCGACTTGCAAGTTCGAGATACTGCACATTTCCCGTTTCGCGCAGTTTTTGCAGATAAAGTGCGGCGAGTTTATTGTTCGCGCTGTAATCTTCGGGATCGTTTTTCAGACGATTTTCAAAAAAGCGGATGGAGTTTTCTATTGCGCTGTCGCCGGATGCAATCGGCGCGGCGGTGGGCAGTTTTTCAATCGCCGGTTCGGTTTTTGCCGATTGTGTCGTGCCGCATCCATTCAAAAAAATTTCCCCGAAAGATAAAAGTGCGAGCGTGATAAATTTGATTTTTGTGATTTTAACAAATCTTAAATTCATATAATGTTTTCTTTCTTAAGAAACGCAGAGTAAATTTGGCAAAACTCGGCGTAACATCCCGGCGACTCGACGGTGAAAGTTTCAGCAACGCGAATCAAGAACAAATCCGAATTTTTAAAGTCGTAGTCAAAACCTTTTTCCGCCGTTTAATTTTTATTTTGACTGACGGAAAGCGAAACCGAAGATGAAAATTTGCTTCTCCAAACATCTTCTGCATCCGCTTTCCGTCGTCCGTTTTCGTGTCGAAAAATCCTTAATTTATTTAAAGGATCGAATTAAAAATTAGAGACGAAGTCTGACATCCGAATTATTAACACCGTTCGGATTCGGCATCACCTGCGGCGTGACGAACGGGAAAGTGTCATTGAAAATAAAGTCGTTGCGGTCAACGAAATCGCCGATAGTCTGACCATTATTGATTAACGTAAACGTCGCGTCAACTACGTCATCCTGAAGTCTGCGTCCGCCCATATTTGCCGGACCGCCGTTCGTATTATTGCCGCCGCCCGGACCGCTGTTCGGGACATCCAGTTTTAGCCGCAGAATATCGCCGCGCTCTTGAATCATACTCAGAATGGTTTGGATATTCGCGTCGTTCGTCCCGAAATTACGCAACGATTGAATAATATCCGCTCGAAATTTGCCGTTGGCATCGTCCTGCGTCGTTGATCCGTTGTATTCATCTTTACGCGGTGCCGGAATCAGACCGTTGTTGACGAGCGGATTGCCTTCGCGGTCAACCGTTACCCAATTGCCGGAACCTCTGACCTGACCGTCCGTTCCGACGGTTTGCGTTTGCTGACGTTGCGTTACGCCGTTCAGTCCGAGTTCGTTGCCGCCGCTGCGAATCAGCGATACCGGAACATCCAGTGCAATTAACAGCGTGTTGAATCCGGCGTAAGTATCGCGTCCGGCACCTTGATTCTGTCCGAGCGCACGCGACTGACCGAAAAGCTGACCGCCAATCTGATTATCGGCATTAGCATTTGACCCGTCCGTCGCATTAAATCCGGCGCGATTAGCAAAAATGCTGCGGTCCGGATTGCCCGGATTGCGAATCGAGGACAAAACGAAACGGTTAGCAGCCGTATTGTCTAAGAAAAACGGATCGTCGGCTACGCCCGCGAAAAATCTGATGTCGTTAAACGAATCAGTTGTTACGTTCAATTCCGCAGGTTCGGTATCGTTAGTATTTGTGCCTTGTCTGGGAATATTCGTCGGTGCGTTAAAAGGTCTTTCTCTGGGAAAGGGATTTCGCGTTTCTATCGGCGGATTAGCAACCGAAGGTTGAATAGTGGCGATTTGCGCTCCGGTTTCACGTCCGAGTCCGCGCGTAAATTTGACATCAAAATATATATCGGGTGTCGCGTCGCCGTTATTTTCGATCTCGAAGCGGTATCTGATATTTTGGTCGAAAATTGCCTGACCGATGATTTCCGACGAAATTAAAAACGGGTTAATGGTCATAATCATCACTACCCGGCTGTTATCGTTCGGATTTAGAAAAAACCACATATCGTTAATATCCGATGCGTGGTCTTGGGCGAGTTGTGGTCCGTCAATGTGATCGGACGCTGAAACCGATGACGGTATTATTGCTTGAAAAAGCATCGTCAAAGTCAGCATAAACGCAAAAATTGCGGCATTTGTTTGTTTCTTCATCGTTTACTCCTTTATTAATTTTCTGATCGCTAAACGACCTTTGTTTAATGGCAGATTTTTATCTGCCGGTTTGAGATGTTTACCGTTATTTGTAAAATTCGGATTTTTCTCTCGCTGATTTGAAAGATTTCAACTGAATTTTTATTAAATTCTTTTATCTGACAAATTTGAGTTGCTAATATTTTATTTGCAAAATTCTTAGTTCGACACGTTACATATTTATCCGTTAGAGCAAAGTTTTTATTCCCGTCTTTGGAGATTAATTTCTTTGCCCGCAGTCTTTATAAAATTTTAGCATCGTTTACCTGTTATTTTTGGTATTTTAGAAAGTATTTACAAAACTCAGGCTTACATTTCTTACATTTCTTACATTTTTATTACAGCAAAAAAATCGGAGTATCTTCGGAAACAAAATATATTGCCGAATTCGGTTTCACAATTTGCATAAAGATAATGAAAGATAAAGATATTTTATTTTGAATCATCTTTCATTTCTTTTCTTAAATTTCTTCCGTTTTCCAATCAAAATGAATAAAAACGCGTGTCCGTTTTCGGTTTTCAAATCCGATTTTTTTCCGATATTTCGATTTATTTCACAGGTAACTTTTATAACACCGGAAAACATTTAAATTTTGTTAGTCAGCTAACACCAATTTATTGATTCGTCTTATTATTATCGGCGGTGAAGTTTCAGCTTTTTTATACTGTAAGTTTTTTGCAACAAGGAAATTCCGTCAGTTTGATTTTATGTCCGCTCGACATCAGGATCGCTATATAATCTTTGAATAAACTATTCAACATCTGTCGCCAAACGGTTTATCCGTTCAAATTCGTATCTAAAAAATTCGTTTATTTGGCAACCGAGATTGAGATTCAGGACAAGATTTATTTTTTGCAGAAAGGAGAAAATGCCGTTTTCCTGAGAGATCGGAAAAACGCGAGGTCGTTTAACAAAAGACAGATAGCGACACGAAGAATTTACTTTTAAAACCCAAGTTGCCGGCTATAAAAGTTTTTGACAAATTACCCGCGAAAAAACACGGAAGATACTAAATATGACCAAAACAATTAAGTTTTCTTTCTTTTTTCGCGCCTTTTCGCGTATTTCGCGGGCAAAGTCTTAATTATTTTATAAATCGCAAATCGGCTTTCAAAGAGAAAACTTCCGACATATTTGAAAATAGAAATTGATAAATTAACGATCTTCAAACCGAATTTAGCAATTATCGAAAATTCAAATATGTCGGAAGTTTTTCTTTCTGAAACGACGTTACTTAATCGGCGAGCCGTTTGCGTCGAGTTTAATAACTTCGCCGAAACCGAGTTCGCCGATGCCTTTTTCGATTTTGCTCAGATCGCCGATGACGATCCAGACGATTTCGTCGGGACGAACGAATTTTTTCGCCGCGTCGCTCAATTGAGATTCGGTCAAAGTTCGCATATTGTCGCCGTATTTCAACCAATAATCATCAGGTAATTTGTAATTGACGAGATCAACCGCCGCACCTTCGAGCGATGAAAGAGTTTCAAATCTTCCGGGCAGACGCGAATTCATATTTCGCATAATGCTCGCAAATTCTTCGCCGGAAACGGGACGCGCTCCGGCAACATCGCGGATTTCCTTCATCACTTCGACCATTGATTCTTTAGTCTTGTCGGTTTGAACCGGCGCGAGAACGAGAAATGTCCGCTGACCGCGCGAGTTGCGAAGCTGTCCGTTTGTGCCGTAACTCCAATGTTTATCTAGCCGCAGATTTCTGTTCAGACGCGACGTGGACATTCCGCCGAAATTTTGAAAAACGGGTTCAGCCGCAAGGTCTTCCGCTTGTCCGCTCGGCGCGGAAATATGCGCGGCGAGAATCGTTGACTGCGGCGCGTCGGGTTTATCAATCAGATAGATTTTTTTGCCGACGGTGTTCGGCACAGTTGCCAGATTTTTCGTCGGCGCAGTTCCCTGTTTCCAATTCGAGAACGAACTTTCGAGAATCGGCAAAACTTTCGCAAGTGTCGTGTCGCCTGTGACTATAACGGTCGAATTTGACGGTTTGAACCAATCGGAATGCCATTTCGATAAATCTTCGCGCGTGATCGCTGCAACAGAATTTTCCGTTCCCGAAGCAGGTTTGCCGTAAGCGTGATTTGCACCGTAGATGATCGCAGGCAAAACGCGCTGCGCGAGTGCGTTCGGGTTGGCTTTTTCCTGTCCGATCTGCGCGACTCGCTGCTGTTTTTTGATGTCGAATTTATCGCCGGGAAATGACGGATTTAAAACGACATCCGACATAATGCCGAGCGATTTCTGCAAATTTTCTGCCGTTGACTGCAAACGAACGAACGACATATCGAGCGAACTTCCCGTCGAAAGTCTCGCGCCGAGCAAATCGAGTTCGTCAACGATCTGAAAAGCGTCGCGAGTTTTCGTGCCTTCGTCCATCAAATCCAAAGTCAAGGTCGCAATTCCGGCTTTTGCCGCCGAGTCCGAAGCGTATCCGGCATCAACGGCAAGCGCGACATTAACAATCGGCGCGGAATGTCGTTCGAGCAAAATTACATTTAAACCGTTCTTTAATTTCGCGCGTTGAATGTCGGGAAATTTGATTTCCGGCGGCGAATTAAGCTCAGGCAAAATTTTTCGGTTGATGTCGGTTTTTCCGGCGGTCAATTTATCGAACGGTTTGACGAGCATCGTGTAATTATTAGCTTTTAGCCATTTGTTCGCCGTCGTTTTGACATCGGCGGGCGTGGCGGTTGCCATCCATTCGAGACGTTGCAAATAAAAATCGGGCGCGTCGCCGTAAGTCATACTTTCGGCTAAAATGTCGCTGCGTCCGCCGAAACCGCCCAGTCGTTCCGTGCCGCGCAAAAATGCGGCGAGATTTCTATTTTGCGAACGGGCGATTTCTTCCGCCGTTACGCCTTTTTCCAATAGTTCATTGACAACCAAATCCATTTCGCGCTCGACCGCCGCCGGATCAACTCCCGGTTTGACCGTCGCCGTAATGAAAAAACTGCTCGCCAGTTCGCCTTCGTCAAGCGAAGCGGAAACGTCCGTCGCCAATTCTTTTTCATAAACCAGACGGCGATCAAGCCGCGCACTTTTTGAACCCGCAAGCACATCGGCAAACAAACCGAGTTGCTGTAATTCTTTTTCCTTGTAAGACGGCGCGTGATAAACGCGATAAATTCGCGCCTGCGGAACGCGATCCTGCATTTCGTCGCGGATATTTCTATCCAAAGCCGGAATCCATTTTTCGGTGCGCGGCAGCGGCGGTCCGGGCGAAATGCCGTTAAAATATTTTTTGACGAGTTCGAGTGCGCGTTCCGGCGTGATGTCGCCGGCGAGCGAAATCACCGCATTATTCGGACCGTAATATGTACGATACCATTCTTTCACGTCGTCCAGCGAAGCCGCGTTTAAATCTTCCATCGAGCCGATTGTCGTCCACGAATACGGATGCGAATACGGGTAGATTTTTTCGCTGATCTCTGCAAAAACTTTGCGATACGGCTGATTTTCGCCCTGTCGTTTTTCGTTTTGAACAACGCCGCGTTCGCGCTCTAACATTTCCTTTGAAATATAATTTGCGAGAAAACCCATTCTGTCGGCTTCGAGATAAAGCGTTCTTTCTAACGCGGAAGTCGGCACATCTTCAAAAAAATTTGTGCGGTCGGTGTTCGTCGTGCCGTTGCGGTTGTTCGCGCCGAGATCGTCCATCGCTTCACGAAAACCCGACGGATGATTTTCCGAACCGTTAAAAAAGAAATGTTCGAATAAATGTGCAAAGCCCGTTTTCCCGCGCTGTTCGTTGCGCGAACCGACGTGATACCACATATTTACGCCGACAATCGGAACGCTGTGGTCTTCGTGAACAATCAACGTCAAACCGTTATCAAGCACGAATTTTTTAAAGTTTACCGCGTAACGCGAACGGTCGAATCTCATATTTTGCTGTGCCGAAACAAAAGGCGCGGCGATCTGAAAAATAATTGTCAGGAGCAAAACAAAAGAGATGCTCAATCGTCGTTTCATATTATAACCTCTGGATTTTAGATTTTATGTTTGTAGAAATCGCTGAAAAATTCTACGTTTCGATAAACTTATAGTTTCAGATTTTACGACTGGAGCGCAAGTGGTTCGCTTGCCGTTGTAAAAAAAATGCCGACAACAATAATTGAAATTCAAGTTTGAATTTCAATTTCTCCGACGACATTAGATCAGACCGTCATATATAGTGTGTTTATGAGCGAAATTTCTATTTGCAATTTCCGCTTTTCCAACGCTCGCAGTTTTCCTTCGTGTCGGGTCCGTAAACTTTGCGATGAGTCGCCGTAATTACTGCATCTGTTTCAACGACGATGCAGTCTTTGTTGTCGGTTTCGACTCTTGCTGCGACGATGTATTTTTTGTCTGCCATATTTTTTTTCCTCGTATTAAATAATAAAAATCGTTTCGGTTTATTTTCAAGCTGAAACGATTTAATAGACTCTAAGGTTTCCGAATTTTAATAAAATTACTTAGTGAAATTTCGACTCCAGATTTTCGCGTCCCCATTTTAAGGCGCGGCTCATCCAGACGAGTTCGTCGAGAAAATCCTGAACACGCTTTTCGTAAGCATTATCAAGCAGTATACCTTTTTTATCGAATTTATCTTTGACTTGCGGAAAATTCAAATCCGCAAAAGTTACGGCTAAACCGAGTTCTCTAACCATCGGAACGCACGCTTCGATAACTCTTGCGCCGCCGAAAACTCCGGCGGAAACACCGACAAAAGCGACGGCTTTGTGAATGTATTCTTTTAAAAGCAGATCGAGAACACTCTTTAAAATTCCCGGATAACCGTGATTGTATTCCGGCGTAACGATAACTAAACCGTCGGCTTTGATCACCGCATCGCGCCAATCGGGAAAGAGTTTACCGATTTCCGTTCCGTAGTCGTCGCGCGGCAGATCAAAATCCCGCACATCGAAAAATTGCGTTTCGATGTCTTCGCGTTTTGCCATTTTACCAAAAACCCAACGCGCCACATTTTCGCTTTGACGGTCTTGGCGATTCGTTCCGAGCAAAATCGGCAGAAAAACTTTTTCTCGCTTCATATATTTTTACAATCCTTTGACTTTGGCTTTTATTCCGTTTAATTTCAGATTGTAGCTCGTTTTATGTTTCAAAAGAAAAAAAATTGCCGTTCGTTTTCAAAGTTGATCTTTCTTTATTCGTTTTTTTCGGCGTTTCAGAAAACTTCCAGAACTGAAGAAATTATCAAAAAACTCGAAGCGGAAAAAGAGAAAAACGATTTTCAGCGCATTCGATGCCCAAGATGTAAATGGTCGCCGGATTCTACGAGCCGCTGGTTTTGTGCAGATGCCGACGCGCCCGAATTTTTTTATAACGGCTGCGGCACGATGTGGAACACTTTCGAGACGCGCGGCAAATGTCCGGGTTGTCAGCATCAATGGCGTTGGACATCGTGTTTGAAATGCGGTGGTTGGGCGAAACACGAAGACTGGTATGAAAAAACGGGCGATTAAATGCGGCTATTTACAAAAATCTGGGCGTTAACACATTTTCAATTTTTTCAAGGTTTTCAAATTGATAAAACGTCCTTCACGAAAAACTCGAAAACCGACATTTTTTCAAGGCTTTTTGTAGCCTAATGCTCTGATCTGAAAATTTTCATTAGTTTTCGGCTGTTTGGTGAAAAGTAGCGCACCTTCGCGTTTTGAGTGCGAAGGCGCATAATCAATCGTTACCGAACTCGTCTCCGAATCTTTTTCACTTTCGGTAATTTTTCCTTCGACCACAATATCCGCCGCATTATTTTCTCCGTCATTATAGAGAGAAAACTTTACAAGATAATTTTCTCCTACTTGATTTATCGAATCGGTTTTGACGCTTAATTTTGCCGGCAAATCGCTTTCGGTTACTGCGCTGTAAACCAGAAAACCGATTGTTCCGGCAACCAGAATCAAACCGATTGCCGCCGCGATCCATTCGAGCGCGGGCGTTTCCTCATTTAGAGTTTTTTTTTGTTCAGAATCTTTTTCAGCCATCGTTATTTATAAAATCAAACGTGAAGCAGCCGCTCCTAACGCACCGGGAAAGCCGATCACAATGGAAATTTTCATTTTATCTTCCAAACTCAAACCGTCCGTTTGTCCGAACGTCCATAACAGATAAAAACTTATCACTAAAACTACCGCATAGCCGACGACCGTGTAACGAAAAAAAACGCTCCAGAACGAACTATTTTCCGGTCGGCGTTTTTCCTGTCCGCGAAATTCGACTTTATAGACAAACGCGTGCATTAAAATCATCGTAAAAAATGCGAGTAATATTATCTGCCAATCTGCCATTTTATAGCCGAGCAAAATTATTTCTTCGGTCGGCGCGGGATTTATTGCCAGAAATAAAGCCCCAACCATCATCAGAAAGATTTCACCGAAATATTTTGCATTACGTTTCTTTTTTTCATCATTTTCGCCGTCTTTTTTACCTGTTCCGAGTTCGCTCTGCGCGAACATTGCGCCGATAGCGGCGATGACCGCCTGAATCGAAATTTTCCCGATTATTTCTCCGAACGACATACTGAAATCGAGAATATTAAAAATGAACAGCAAAACCGCCGAAGTAATGAAACCGACCGCATATGCGACAAAAGCATCAATTACATCGCCAATAAAATCGGTAGTATCTTCAAAACCGATAAAATAAGAAAGTCCGATGAGCAATGGAATACTAAGCGATATAAACAATGTGAAACGGTAATTTTCGATTGTAAAACCGAGTGACCACATTTCCATTGTCATTATCATCGGAAAAACAAAAAGTACAGCTCCGGCAAAAGCCCGCGCCAAGCCGACAAGAAAATATCTATTAGTGTGAATTTTAGAATTATTTCCCGCTCCGGTTTCAGCCATTTGTAATCTCATATAAAGGTTCAATCATTATGTATGAAGGCAATTATAAAATAACTACCTTTACTATTTACAACAGATTTAGGCTGATTTAATGAAAATTTATTTTGGGGATTCCTCAGACAGAAATTAAATCTTTTACTTGGCGTTCAAAACCTGCGCGACGGTTTCTTTTTTCAAACCTTTACCGTTTTTCTTGTTGTAATCGTCAAGCGAAACTTGCGGATCGCGCCACGCGTCGAGATGTCCGACTTGGTGAACGCACTGAATCGTGCAGGTCGGCGCACACCATTTTTCGGTCATATATTCGCGGCGCATATCTTCGTGCGTGTAATCCATCAGCGGAATTCCCGGCGTTCCGCGCTGTTGCGAACACCAGTGAACCATTCCGCCTTCATCAATATACAGATAACGCGCTCCGGCGCGGCATTTCCAACTGTATTCTTCACCTTCCGCCAAAGTATCCTGAAACCAGTTCCAACGCGCATAACTTCGTGTGCCGAGTGATTTTACTTCCTTGTAAACTTCCTTTTCGTGTTCGCTTAAACCTTTGAGCAGACCGTCGCCGTCGTGAATTACGCCGACCGTCGAAGAAAAACCGAGTTCGACGGCGCGTTTGGCAATCGTCAGCGCGTCGTCGGGATTTGCTACGCCGCTTCCTAAAACGGAATTGATATTGACCTTAAATTTCGCGTGTTCCGACAAATTTTTGAGTTTGCCGTCGAGAACTTTCAGACTTTTTTTAGAAACATCGTCGGGATTGACGTTATCAATCGAGATTTGCAGATAATCCAGTCCGGCTTCGTTTAATTTTTTGATTTTTTCCGGCTGAAAATAATAACCGTTCGAGATCAGACCGGCGATCATTCCGTGATGACGGATGCGCGCAATTATTTCGTAAATTTCCGGGTGCATCATCGGTTCGCCGCCGCTTATTGTTATTACGGAAGTTCCGAACTCGGCGAGTTTATCGATGCGTCTGAGCATCGTGTCAATCGCTACCGGATCGCTCGTTTTATCGTATTCGTTGCAGTATGTGCAGGCGAGATTGCATCGCCGCATCGGGACGATGTGAACTAAAACCGGATGCTTTGTCGAAGCAAACGCTTTGACCGTATGCTTGACTCCGCGTGTAAAACGACTGAAACTGCTTGCCTTTGGCATATATTGAAAATTTTACGAATGCGTCAAGAGAGTAATTATAGTTTTTAATAAAGTTCTTTTCAAACCGACGCAAAAGGCTTTGACTGAATTTTCAGTCAAAGCCTTTTGCGGTAAAAAACAACTCGTGCTTTTTATCCTTTTATTTCTTTGGTATCTTTCGGATAACTGATGACAAAATCACTTCCCTTTAATGTCGGGTTTTTCTTAACATTTGAAAGCAGAACGGTCGTCGAATCGCCGTTTTTCTCGACGATTCTCATTTGCAAAGGCATACCGTCGAGATCAACCCACAGGTCGGCAGATTTGTATTTCTGCGCGGTTTTCGGCATCAATTCCAAATGGACGGTTTTTGCGCCGTTGCTCAAAGTTTCTTCGCCGATATATTTGTAATTATAATTCGCTTTGAGTTGTGTTTTCGACATACTCATAAACGACAACGCGCCGCCCGCATTTGCGCTGTTTTTGGCTTGGCTGACCTGACCTTTAATTACTTGCTTGAGCTGCGGACGATACAGAGTGTAATTGCTTTTGACAACCGCCAATTTTTCATCAGGCTTTGTCCAATCAATTCTGATATACATATCACTTTCCGATTTTCCCGGAATGTATTTAACCACACCTTTTAAAGTGTCGTCTTCATTCAGCAGATTGTCGTGTTTAACCATCATCACGCTTGATTCCATCGTTTGGAGCGATGCACGATGTTTTTCCATCCGCTTTAGAATTTCATTTAGTTGTTGCGCTTTTGCATCTGTAACGGCGACGGCATTAAATAAAAATGTTAAAGCAACTGCCATCAAACCGCATTTCAAGAATTTGTTCATAAAATATATTACTCCTCAAATAAAAAAGATTTCAGAGATTAAATTTCAAGTTTTAGAAAATATCCCGGCTAAAGCCTGAAATCAAATCTCTAAATACAAAATCAGCGGATTTCGATCTCGTAATAAAGTTCGCCGTTCGGGTTTCGTTTTTCCTTTAAGTCAACAATTTCGGCGTTCGGATTTCCGCTGAGTTCTTTTACTTTTTTTTTTCGTTCGCTGTCTTCGGGCGAAAAGTCTTGGGCTTTGACGATCAAACGCGAGGTTTGCGTTGCAAGTTTTTCACTTTTATCAAACCACGATTTCGGTGTCAGAAAAATAAACGCCACGATCAGCAGACAAAACACGAGATAAATGGTAGTTTCGCGGTCGTAGTTCCAGAGAATAAATTTTTTGATAAAGCCGGACATTGTTAGACAAATTAAAAATACCTAAAATTTGCCCTTATGTCCATTATATTTCGAATTAATCTTGAGCAATAACGCCGTCCCGCATACGAATGATTCTCGAGCAAACCGCCGCCGCTTCCGGATTATGCGTAATCATTATGATAGTTTGGTTCAATTTTTGGTTAAGCTGGCGAAACATATTCAGGACAATATCGGAGTTTTCCGTGTCGAGGTTTCCCGTCGGTTCGTCCGCTAAGATTATTGCCGGATTGTTGACGACTGCTCGTGCAAGAGCAACTCGCTGCTGTTCGCCGCCGGACATTTCGAGCGGTTTATGATCGAGTTTATTTTCGAGTTTCAGAAGACTCAAAACTTCACGCCGACGCGTCGGATCGGTGTTTTTGCCGGAATGAATTTTTTCGGCGAGTTTAAGATTTCCTTCGGCTGAAAGAGTCGGGAAAAGATTGAATCTCTGAAAAACAAAACCGATCTTTCGCCGCCGAATATCCGTTCTTTGCGCGTCGGAAACTTTCGATAAATCTTCATCGGCAATAATAATCTTTCCGCTTGTCGGTGAAAGAAGTCCGCCGAGAAGATGCAAAAGAGTTGATTTGCCGCATCCCGAAGGTCCCATTATCGCTACAAATTCGCCTTCTTCGATGTCAATCGAAACGCCGCGCAAAGCCGAAACTTCGACTTTGCCGATCTTGTATGTCTTCGTTAGATTTTCCGTCTTTAAAATCGTGTTCATTTTTGACTCGGCGTTGCCGTCATCCGAGGCGCGGTCTGCAAAGCCTGATTTTTATATTCAAGTAACTTTTTGTCGAGATCAACTTCTTCCAAACCGAATGTATTTTCCAATAAAAACGCTTTTTCGGGATAAGTTTTACCGATGGAAACGCTTTCGGGCGATTGGTAGGTCAAACTCATCTTGTATTTTTCCTTCGGTCGCGTCACGACGATCCGCAAAGGCAGCCGATTATATTCGCCCGTTTCAGTCAGATTTCCTTCCTGACCGTAAACGATGTCGGATTCGATTTCGCCCTTTGCATCGAAAATCTGCTGACGCGCCAGACGAATACTGCCCACACGATCAAACCAGAAACGGCGCGAAATTACCAGATCGCCGGTTTCGTTTTTACGAATTTCATCAAGCAGATAATATCCGCGTAAAACCCATTTGAGCGGTGATTTCTTTTTCGCTTCGACATCGAATTCTTCCTGCGTGATCGTTGTCGTTAAATATAAGTATTTTTCGTTATCAATCGGACGAACAAGAATCGCGTCTGTAAAATGCTGCGGACGTAGATTGGAAAAAGCGTTGACGTTTTGTTTTAACTGTTTCGCATCGCCGTTAATTTTATCAACTTCTTGTTGAAGCGGCGTGTAATCGGCATTATTTGTTCCTATAAGAAATTTTTTATATTTACCGCTTCCACCGTCATTTAGAATAGCTACATGGAATTTTTCGCCATCAGAAGTCATCTGTACGATGTCACTATAAACAATAGGAATTTGTATTTTTAATAAAATTTTAGCTGGACGTTGAACGACAACTTCACCAGGAGCGGTTTTATACTTTTCTGCAATTCCCACATCAGCGTAAGAATTGTCTTCAAACTTCAGATTCATCTTTGCCCGCATCGAACCTACTTTAGCAAAACGATTGACCGTTCCGATCAGATCGGCTTGCGTCGCTGTTTCCGTCTTTAAAAGTTTAGCTCTTTCAACCGAATCTTTCGGACTGAAAACATTGCATCCGTTTAGAATAAAAACAAATGAAAAAAATAATAAAAGATAAAATTTTGAAGGGCTGTTTCGT
Source organism: Pyrinomonadaceae bacterium (assembly GCA_965217985.1). GTDB lineage: Bacteria > Acidobacteriota > Blastocatellia > Pyrinomonadales > Pyrinomonadaceae > DATHTS01. The sequence continues at coordinate 39,827 of CBDCJY010000006.1, read as the reverse complement.
TCAAACATCATCTGTATCTGATGAACACATTTTAGCCGCTGTTGTCCTGTAAAAACTTTCACTTAAAACCTTTATAATTGCTGAAATATCTATCAAGCCGAGAATAATAGCACGCCGAAAAGCGTTTGACCTAATAGACGAAGACGCGGTAACGAACGGCATTTGCCCTTCGCACCGCGTTTTTATTTTACGAAAACTTTATTTCGCTAGTTTGTGAAAACGCCCGAACCGCGTGTCAGATAATCCTGCATCGTAAAAGCGAACATAATCGCCAGCCAGAAAAATCCGGCGAGTGCCGTCAGCCAGATCAGTTTCGACTGCCAGCGGACGTGCATAAAAAACAAAACGACGACCGTCATTTTGGTAAATGCGATAAGCAATGCAACTAATGTATTTGCTCCGGCGAAGAGTCTGCTGTCCAGATCGGTTAATGCGACAAAGTAAGTTACGATTGTCATAACAAACAAAAACGCAAAGACAAGCACATAACCGGGAATCCCGATATGCTCCTCGATTTCGTGTTCCGCGTCTGAATGCGTATTTTGTTCGTCCGTATGATGTTTTGCCATAAAATTATTAATCTTAAATATGTTAAATTTAGCCGCCGTGACCTGCTATAAAATGTCTTCCGAGTAAATAAAGCAGCGGGAAAAGGAAAATCCACACAATATCAACGAAGTGCCAATAGAGTCCGGCGACTTCGACCGGTGCAAAATACTCCGCCGTAAATGTGCCGAGCCACGCTTTCCATAAAAGCCACAACATCACGCCCAAACCGATAATCATATGCAGAGCGTGCAAACCGGTCATCACGAAATAAACCAAGAAAAATATGCGAACTTTATTACGAAATTTGTTTTCATCCAGTTTACCGTTTGAAAAATACCCGATCTGTTCCGATTTTGTTAAAAACTTTTCCTCTTTTTTAACTACATCTAACATTTCCTGATCTATCTGAAATTCGCCGTGCGGATTGACATAATGATGTTCACCGGTTGTTTCGGTTGCTTCGGTTGTTTCGACGGCAGGAGTTTTTGCGGTATGTTGTTCAGCCGTTTCGCCTTTTGGAGTTTTTCTATTCCAACCGTCAACCGGAATCGTGCCGTGATTGTATTTGTCGGTATATTCGACGGCTTTTACGCCGAGAAAAACACAGCCGAAGATCATCGTCAGCACGATCAAAATCATCTGCAACGATTTGTTGCCTTTCTGTGCGTAATAAACCGTCAGAGCCATCGTCAAACTACTGACGATAAGAACGAGCGTATTGAGTCCGCCCAAAAATGCGTTGAGATGATTACTACCTGCCGCAAACGCCATCGGAAAACGCGAACGGAAAACCAGATAGACGGTAAACATTCCGCCAAAAAACATTATTTCCTGAACAAGAAACATCCACATCGCAATCGAAACGGACTCTTCCTGCTGTTTCATATCTTCAAACTGATGCTGAAGACCGGGCGCGTGATAATGTTCGTGATCTAAGTCGTGTGTATTTGCCATTTTATTAAATTACGAATTACGAATTACGAATTACGTTTTTAATTCGTAATTCGTAATTATCAAATAGTTGCCAATTCTCTTCGTTTTGCTTCTTCCAAATCCAAGCCGTTTTCTTCACCGAATTCGTAGGCTTCCCACGTTACAATCGGCGTTTCCTCAAAGTTTTCAGTCGGCGGAGGTGAAGCCGTTCGCCATTCGAGTCCGGGCAACATCCAAGGATTTGACGGAGCATCTTTACCGAAAATCAGTGAATGTGTCAGATAGATTACCGGAAGCGTCAAACCGATTCCTAAAATCGAAGCTCCGGCAGTCGAGAAAATATTCAAAACCTGAAATTCTTCGGGATATGAAGCATAACGGCGCGGCATTCCCATATAACCGAGAATAAATTGCGGGAAAAATGTCAGGTTAAACCCGACAAAAACGAGCATCGCCGAGATTTTCCCCCAAAATTCCGAATACATTTTGCCCGTCATTTTCGACCACCAGTAATGAATACCGCCGAGATAAGCAATTACCTGTCCGCCGACCATTACATAGTGAAAGTGCGCGACGACGAAATATGTATCTGTTAAATGAACGGTCAAACCGATTGCGCCGAGAAATAATCCCGTCAAACCTCCGATCAAAAACAAACCCATAAATCCGAGCGCGTAAAGCATCGGCGTATCGAAACGAATCGAGCCTTTGTAAAGCGTCGCCGCCCAATTAAACATTTTAATTGCCGACGGAACGGCAACGACCATCGTTAAAAATGAAAATACCAAACCGGCGTAAATCGATTGTCCCGAAACGAACATATGATGTCCCCAGACGAGAAAACCGAAAACGGCAATCGCAATCGAGGAGAATGCGATAAATTCGTAACCGAAAATCTTCTTGCGCGAAAAGTTTGAAATAAGTTCCGAGATCACGCCCATTCCCGGCAAGATCATAATATAAACCGCCGGATGCGAATAAAACCAGAAAAGGTGTTGAAACAAAATCGGATCGCCGCCGATTGCCGGATTGAAAATTCCGACTCCGGCAAATCTTTCGAGCGCAAGCAACAAAATCGTAATTGCGATCACGGGCGTTCCGAGAATCATCACGAGCGAAGTCGCATAATGCGCCCAAACGAACAGCGGCAGGCGAAACCAAGTCATTCCCGGCGCACGCATCGTATGAATCGTGACGATAAAATTCAAACCCGTTAAGATTGATGAAAATCCGTTAATAAAAATTCCGAGACCGACCGCCATCACATAACCGTTTGAAAATGTCGTCGAATACGGCGTGTAAAAAGTCCAACCCGTATCAACGCCGCCCTGCATTAACGCCCATAAAGTCAAACTGCCGCCGATCATATATATATACCAACTCAAAAGATTGATACGCGGCAAAGCCAAATCTTTCGCGCCGATCATCAGCGGAATAAAAAAGTTTCCCAAAATAGCCGGAATTGACGGGATGAGAAAAAAGAAAATCATCAAAACACCGTGCTGCGTGAAAACTCTGTTATATGTTCCCGACTGCACGAGATCGGTTGCCGGTGTCAGAAGTTCCAGACGAATCGTTGCCGCATACAAACCGCCCATCATAAAAAAGGCTGAGACGACGATCAGATACATAATCGCAATGCGTTTATGGTCTTTTGTCAAAAGCCACGATCTCAAAGTCGAACCGTTGTTCAGATAACTCTGCTTCGGCTTTCTAATAAAATCTGAATTTACTGCATCTACGTTTTGCATATTATTACTACCTTACTATTTTCCCCGATTTGTTACTTCCGATGTATTGGCAGGCGCGTTCGGATTACTTCCCGGATTATTATTATTTCCCCTGTCGGCTCGCGGCGGTGTCATAGTATTTGTCGCCGATGTTGTCGCTGATTTCGGTTGAGTCATCGTCGTTCCCGTTGTCGTCGCGCCGGGTCCGCCGAGCGATTTGATATATGCGACCAAAGCATTTAATTGTTCTTCCGTCACTTGACCTTTAAAGGTCGGCATAATCGGCTGATAGCCTTCGACGATCTGCGAAGCCGGATTCAAAATCGAATTGCGAATATAAGCATCGTCCGCCGTCACAACTTGTCCTGTCGTTAATTTAACGTCCGTGCCGAATACACCTTCGAGTTTCGCACCGCGCTGCTGCGGACCGCCTGCGTGACACGACGCACAGCCGAGTTTGTTTGTAAATAAATCCTGACCTTGTTGAACCGGCGTTTGATCGGAAACATTTCCGGCGAGCCAGTTGTCAAAATCGCGCTGTTCCATAACGTAAACCCAGCCGCCCATTCCAGAATGGTTCAAACCGCAGTATTCAGCACAGAATAAATGGTATTTGCCCGGTTTGGTTGCGTTAAACCAGAGATATGTATAGCGTCCCGGCACGACATCGGCTTTTGTTCGGAAAGCCGGAATATCGAAATCGTGGAGAACATCTTCGGTTGTCATCGTCAGTTTGATATTTTGACCGACCGGAACGTGCAGTTCGTTAATCTCTCTTTGTCCCGTTTGATGCTGTATTTTCCACATCCATTGTTTACCGACGACGTAAACTTCCATCGAATTTTCGGGCGGACGATATTGTTGAAAATAAATATAAGCACCGCCGAGAAAAATCGTCATCGAAATGACAAACGGAATAATTGACCAGATCGTTTCAAGCGCAATCGAGCCGTGCATTTCCGCCGGCGTTGCAAATTTTTCGCGCTCACGGTATTTCATTCCGAAGATAAAAATCGCCGCGACAATCGGAATGGTGAAAGCGATACTGATTAAAATCAGATAAAAATACAGACCGTCCACCATCCACGCGAAGGTAGATGCCTGTTCTGGAAATAATGGAATCCACGAAGTTGATTGCATAATCTACTCAAATTTCAAATTTCAAATTTCGTGAAGAATTTTGAAATCTCTTAAATTCAGTTCAAATCTTTCTTTTTATACCGCCAGAAAAAAAACAGCATTCCGCCGATAAACAATATTGTAAACACCGCCGCTAAGCGCATCACTCTCAAAATCGCCAGACCGTATGTGCCGGTTTCAGGATCGTAATGATAGCAATAGAGAAAAAGCTGTTCGGCAGGATTTCCGATCTTGCCTTGCGCCGATTCCATAATGCCGAACTTCAAATCCTTCGGCGAATAATCAATACCGTAAAAATATCTCGACATTTTGCCGTCGGGCGTGACGATCATTATTCCGCCGGCGTGTGCAAACTGTCCCGAACGCTCATCCCAATGATATTTAAATCCGGCGGCGTTCGTTACTTTGTCAATCTGCTCTTGCGTTCCGGTTAGAAAATGCAAACCGTCGGCTGTATTTTCGCGCCCGTATCTTTTTAAATAAGATTCCTTCTTATTTTTCGCCAGATCGGGTTTGTCGTTCTCGCGTGCGTCGAAACTGATCGCTAAGACATCGAACTCTTTTCCGGCATCAAACGAGATGCCTTTCAAACTTCCCGTCAAGCCGTTCAAAACTTCGTTGCAAAGCATCGGGCATTCGTAATAGACGAGTGCCAAAATAACTGGTTTGTCTTTTTTAAAATACTCGCCGAGTTTGACCGTTTCGCCGTTTTCGTTTTTAAATTCGGCATCGAGCGGCAACTGATTGCCGAGTTTTTGTTCAATTCCGACTTCTTTTAAAGCCGTCGGTAAGCCGTTGCTCGAAGATTGACTCGGATCGTATGTGCGCGGCGCGTAGAGCGGCGAATTATAATGTTCGTTCTTTTGCGCCGAAACTTTTCCAAAGATCAATAAACTTACTAAAATTAAAAGTTTCAGTTTCAAAACCGCTGATACTGCTGAACTTTTTTTCATTTTTACTACCTTCTTTTTTCCGTTGCGAGCCGTCCCGCATTCGAATCGGACATAAACATTCTCGATTCTTCCAATATATTATTTTGACCGTTTGCAGGAGAACCGGCAGTAACCGTCGCACCTTGCTCGAGCATTTTTTCTTTCGCCTGTTCGATCGGTAAAACAGTGTAAGTTCCGTTTTCAGTCTTACGTCCGTTTTCCCACAAATCTTTATCTACTTCCTGCATCGTTTCCCATTCGGCTTGCGGATTTCTCAATTCGAGATTGACGCGCCCGTCTTTGGTGTCAACTCCAAAACCCGGCGCAGATTGCAGACGCGGTTCGGGCGGCAGACGATCTTTTTCCGTCAATTGCATCGGGTTACGATCTTTATCATCGTTTTCCTGAGCCTGCGTATCGAACACATCCAGCAAAAGTGCCATCAGACTGAATGTAATAACAACCAGCAAAAACAGACCGATTGCGAAATAAATAACTCCGCGTAAACCGACAAGATTCTGCTCGTAAGGTTTATCAAAATCTACAAATGCCTTTTCGTGTTTCGTCTTTCCCATAATTCAATTTCGGATTTCGGATTTCGGATTTCGGATTAAGAAACAATCTAAAATCCAAAATCCGAAATCTAAAATCTCTAATGTCCTTTCCCGTGTTTGATCGCATTTTCCAAGAACGGATCGTTTTCGGGAACGAGCGGATATTTCATTAATTCGCCAAAGAAATACCACAGCCAGATGCCGCCGACAGCAATCGGCGCAGCGATGTCGAGCAAACTAAATCCGGTTATAAAATCCAATCTCGTGCCGTGTTCGATAATGCCCGCATTATTTCCGATGCGCGGACTCGGCGCGATCAAATAATACATATCAACCAGACGCATTATCAAGATAAAAACAGCTAAACCAGCCAGCCATTTCGCTTTGCGTTTAAAATCCTGCTGAAGCAGAACGAGAAACGGAAACGCGAAATGGAAAACTACTAAAAGTATTCCGACTACGCCCCACACACCTTTGATTCGCGGCAGATACCAGCGCGTTTCTTCCGGCAGATTGCCCGAATAAATAATCAAAAACTGCGAAAAATTGAAATATGCCCAAACCATTACGAGCGCGAGCATCAATTTGCCGAGATCGTGAAAATGACGTTTACCGAGAACGCGGTTCATCGGCGGTTTGTCCGAAAGCCACGCGAGAATCGCCACGACAAAACAATAACAACTCAAAGCCCAACCCGCGACGAAAAGAAATCCCCACATCGTCGAAAACCAGTGCGGCTCGAGCATCATCATCCAGTCAACCGATGCGAAAGTTATCAATAGAACGTGAAAAACCATCGTCGGACCGGAAAATGCCGTCGCGTCGCCGAGTGCTTTTGCCGCTTCTTCTGCATTTGTCGCCGCATCCTGTTTACGCGCCCAACCATTGAGCAGATAAACCATCACGCCCCACAAAAGGAAATAAAGTGCGGCGCGGATGATCCACCATTCGCGCGTCATATAAGAGCCGCGCCATTGCAAAACGCGGTCGTTTGCCGGAAGATGCGTCCATTCCTGAAATGATCCGAATGCAGTCCCGACGGCAAGCGGAATAAATAAAACGACGATGATCGGCAGAGTTCGCGTTCCGGCTTCGAGCGTTCGGCGAATGACCACGCCCCACGCGCCGCCCGTCAGATATTGAAGCATCAAAACGCCGATGCAGCCGATACCGATGCCGCCCCAGAAAATAAATCCGAGAAGCCACGAGCGCATTACCTGTTCACGCAGATCGGGAAAAATCAGAGCGACAACCAGAATCACGAGCGATAAAATTCCGCCGATGCCGAGCGCGACCGTGCGCCAACCGTTTATTTGCGAAGGTGCGTAAAATTCCGAATTTTCCTTCATCGGTTTGCACCTCCCGCCGTGTTGGCATTACCTGTAACTTGCGGTGCTGCCGAAGTGTTTGTATTTGCCGTATTTCCGTTCGACGAATTCGTGTTTGACGAATTTGTATTTGAAATCATTTTTAAGTTATTGTCCGGGTTTTGACTGAGTTGCAATGTGCGTATATACGCGACAATCGCCCAACGATCAGCCGCCGGAACTTGTGATGCGTAGCTGTTCATTTTGCCCCAGCCGTTGGTCATCACATCGAAGAAATGTCCGTCCGGCGCATTTCTCAAACGGTCGTCGTGATACGTCGGCGGTTGCGGATAACCTCGGCGAACGATCATTCCGTCCGCATTTCCGACCGCGCCGTGACAGACGATGCAGTAAATATTATACCGTTGTTGTCCGCGCTCGATCAGTTCTTTTGTCACCGGAACCGGAATTTTCTCAATATCGTTCGGAAAACTCGAAACTACCGTATTTCCTTTTGCGTCGGTCGCCGTCTGCACCTGAGCATTCGCATCCGCATTTTCTTTTTTGCCGGTCCAGAAAGCCTTATTTTCACGAAGCTGTCCGCGCGCGACCGTTCCTTCGGGCGGTTCTCGCATTGCCTTTTTGTCAGCGAAAAAATCGCTTTCTTTATAAGCCTTATAACGCGGCTGATCCTGCATATCGTAGCGACACGCGGCAGCAAATAAAAAAGTAAAAAGTAAAAATGCAAAAATCAAGAAACGATTCATACTTTTCGCCTTTTCGTTTTTCATTTTTAATTCCGCTTGCGGATTAGTTTTCGACATCAAAAACCTCCTGCGGATTCAAATTTTGCATAAACCCTTTCGTTTCCTCGTAATCGAATTTCGGATCTCTCGATTCGATAACTAAAAAGAATTTCTCTCTGGTTGCCAACGCAAAACGCGGCACATTAAAAAGCGGATGATACGGTTGCGGCAAACCGTTCAGGAAAAGCATTCCTAAAACAGCGGCGAAACCGGCGAACAAAATAGTCAATTCAAACATCGGCGGAATATACGTCGGGAGACTGACATACGGGCGACCACCGACATTAATCGGATATTCAATGGCGTGAACGTAAAACTGTAGAAAAAATCCGGTCAAAAATCCGGTAATAGCACCGCCGAATACCACATATGGCAAAATACTGCGTTTGATTCCGAGTGCTTCATCAATCTCGTGAAGCGGAAACGGTGAAAACGCATCGGTTTTCGTATAGCCGGCATCGCGTATCTGACGCGCCGCATCAACCATTTGCGTCGGCGTATCGAATTCCGCCAATATTCCGTATAAATTTTCCTTCATAACTTTGGTTTGCAATCAACCCTTTTTACCGGCAGACAATTTGACATGGGTGAGTTGCCCTTAGCTCTCATCCGCGAACAAAATCCGGCTGATTGCAATTTCAATTTTACAAAAATCTATCCTTCCGTTCTATCGTAAGTAGATTCTACTTCGAGCGTATTTTCTTCAAAATCCTGCTGATGCCCGTGAACTTCAGCCTGCGGTAAAAGTGTTCTGACCTCAAAAATAGAAATAACAGGTAAAAATCGCACGAACAAAAACAATAAACAGAAGAAAAATCCGATTGTCCCAACAAACATCGTTATATCGAAAATTGTCGGTGAATACATTCCCCACGATGACGGTAAAAAATCGCGGTTCAAACTCGTGATAATAATTACGAAGCGTTCGAGCCACATACCGACACTGACCACCAGCGAAATGATAAACAGCCAGAATGGACTTTCTCTAAATCTCTTAAACCACAAAAACTGAATAGAAATACCGTTACACAAAATTAAAAGCCAATATGACCACCAGTAAGGACCACCGATGGCGCGGTTATACATCATAAAAGTTTCATACGGAGCCGCGCTATACCACGCAAAAAATGCTTCCATCGTATAACCGTAAACAACGATTAATCCGGTTGCAAGCATAACCTTACCCATATAGATAAGGTGCGTATCGGTAATCAAATCCTTCATATTATACCAGACGCGCAGAGGAATACACAGAATCAAAACCATTGCGAATCCGGCAAAAATCGCGCCCGCCACGAAATACGGCGGGAAGATGGTCGCGTGCCAGCCCGGAACCTGTGATACCGAGAAGTCTAATGAAACGATGGAGTGAACCGAAAGCACGAGCGGTGTCGAAAGACCTGCCAGAATCAAATACGCGAGTTCATAGCGATGCCAATGCCGCGCCGAACCGCGCCAACCCCACGAAAGAAGAGCGTAAATCATTCTGAAATACTTATTTTTCGCCCGGTCGCGCAAAGTCGCAAGGTCGGGAATCAAACCCACATACCAGAAAAGAAGCGAAATCGTTGCATAAGTTGAAACCGCAAAAACGTCCCAAATCAATGGAGAACGAAATTGAGGCCACATTCCCATCGTATTCGGATATGGAAACATCCAGAATGCGAGCCACGGACGACCTGTGTGTAAAAGCGGATACATACCCGCACAAGCCACGGCGAAGAGCGTCATTGCTTCGGCGAAACGATTGATCGAAGTTCGCCACTTTTGATTCAGAAGAAGAAGAATCGCGGAGATCAAAGTTCCGGCATGACCGATACCGATCCACCAGACGAAGTTGATGATCGGAAACGCCCAACCGATCGGTTGGTTGTTTCCCCAGATGCCAACACCTTTGACGAGCAGATATGTCACCGTCATCATTAGCAATTGGGCAATGAGAAAAGCTACGCCGAAACCGATATACCATTGAAAAGGCGTTCGTTTTTTGAGCGTCTTGTCACTGATCAGATCGGTAACGGAGGCGAAATCGTGATCGCCTTCGACCATCGGCGGATAGATTCTTCTCTGAATTTCTTTTACGTCTTCCATATCCTAAAAAGGTTTCAAGTTTACAAGTTTCAAGTTTCAAAAAAACCGAAACTCGAACTAATTTTAGCGGCTTTCGCCTTCCGGCTTGTTCTCTCCGTGTTCGCTGGCGGGCGGACGATAATCCGGCATTTCTTTGTTTTGATTTTTCAAAGCCGCCAGATAAGTCGTGCGCGGCTGTGTGTTCAATTCATTTAACAAAATATAGTTGCGTTCGTCCTGCTTCATTTTGAACACTTTGCTTTCCTTGTCGTTCAGATCACCGAAAACGATTGCATCCGCCGGACAAACCGATTGACACGCCGTTAAAATTTCGCCGTCGGCAATTTTGCGTCCGGCTTTTTGTGATTCGATACGCGCCGCCGCGATGCGCTGTGTGCAGTAAGTGCATTTTTCCATTACGCCGCGACTGCGAACCGTAACTTCCGGGTTTCGCATCAATTTATACTGGGGCGTATCCCAATCCTGAAATAAAAGAAAGTTGAAACGGCGAACTTTATATGGACAGTTGTTCGAGCAGTAACGCGTTCCGATACAGCGATTATAAACCATATCGTTCAAACCTTCCGCGCTGTGAACCGTCGCGTGAACCGGACAGACGACTTCGCACGGAGCTTGTTCGCATTGTTGGCACAAAACGGGCTGGAAAAACGGACCGTCGGGATTATTGATGTCGTCCCCAGTAAAATATGCGTCAACGCGCATCCAGTGCATTTCACGACTGCGCTCGACCTGTTCTTTGCCGACAACCGGAATATTATTTTCCGATTGACAAGCGAGAACGCAAGCGTTACAGCCGACGCACGAATTAAGATCAATCGTCATTCCCCAACGATGATTTTCATCATATTGATGCTGATAAATTTCCGGTTTCATCATCGTATCGTCGTAGTTACCGGTTTCTTTTTCGCGTTCTTCTTTTTTCTCGGCGAGTTCGGCGACATTTTCGACATCCCACGTCAGAAGCAAATCGCGTCCTTCCATATTGAAGTGGATTTGCGACGAGGCAATCGAAGCCTGTTCGCCGCGCTTGTCTAATTTTGCAGCCGCATACGGCGCATCGGATTTTAAAACTTCGTAGGCGTTATAACCGAGATTATTTCCGACTCGTCCGGCATTTGTCCGACCATAGCCGAGATAAAGCGTAATTACGCCGTCGGGTTGTCCGGGCGCGATCCAGACGGGAACAGGCGCGGTGATTTTCGCGCCGTTGGCTTCAATCGTAACCAGATCGGAAAATTGATTTCCGCCTTTCGTATTGATAAATGATCTGCCGATCTCGCCGCCCGAATAATCGTGTGTCCCGCTCTCATTTTGATTTAAACCGAGTTCTTTAGCCGTCGCCGGACTAATCAGCGCGACGTTTTCCCAAGTAATTTTCGTCAAGGGATTCGGCAACTCCTGAAGCCAGCCGTTATTTGTATAACGACCGTCGTAAACGCACGGATCGGGCAGAATCGAAATTTCCAGATTACCCGCCGCAACCGGAGTTGTCGGCTGACTTAGAAATCCGGTGTTTGCCGAAAGCGTTTTTGCCGGAAAACCCGAACCGGGAATATATCCGTCGTGAATGACTTTGCGCCAGTTGTCTTCAAATGTTTTCGGCACATTTGCCGTTGCCGCAGTTGTTGCCGGCGAACTCTGTGCAGTCGGTGAGGCAGTTGGCATTGCCGTCGCTTGCGGCGTTGCAGTCAGAGTTGGCGTTGCATTAGGACTCGGCAAAAGCGACGCTTGCGGTGTCGAACTTGCCGAAGATGTCGCAGTCGAACTTGGCGAAGTTTGCGGCGTTGCAGTCGAAGCAGTGGCGGCAATCGTTTTCGGCGCGTTCGTCAAACCCGTCTTCTGCCAGTATTCCTTTAAAATATCCGCATTCGGTTTGTCATAATTTTCCTTTAAGAAAACCTGCACGACCTCGTATGCGGTTTTGCCGCCGTAGAGCGGTTTGATTATCGGCTGAGTAATCGAAATCGTTCCGTCGTAAGCGCGTGAGTCGCCCCATTCTTCGAGAAAATGCGTCTGATGAATATGCCAATGACTGTATTGCGCCGTTTCGTTATAATGTTCGCCGAGATGAATACAGAGCGAAACTTTTTCCTTGAGCATTTCGCCGCTGATCTTCGCGTCGATCGGCGTGTTGTAAACCGGATTTCCGCCCAAGATAATCAGCGTTTTGACTCTTCCCGCATCGATGTCGGCAACCAGTTCGCGGAGTTGTTCGATCTGCAATTTTTCCGTGTTCGGCGAAAGCGGTTCGGTGTAAACGACCGTCTGACCGACATTTCCCAACGCACCGTTGATCGCGTGGGCGAGAGCGTGAACGACTGCCGGTTGATTATCTCCGGCAACGACGAGCGATTTTCCGCGACTCGCCTGTAAGTCCTTCGCCATCGCGGCAATCCATTTCGTTGCAGTTTCCGAAACTCCTGTTCCGGTTGCACCCGAAACGCCGAGCGCACCGGCGATTGCTTTGGCAATTTCGATCACCTGCGACGGTTTAACCGCCAGACGATGGTCGGCTTTCGCGCCTGTCAAAGTCATCGTCGTCTCAACGGCATATAAACGACTAATCTGTTTTTTATCTTCTGCAAACTTGCGACCTTTGTTGAAATCTTTAATGTATCTGACATTAAAGCCTGAAAAAATATCCGCATCGAGCGAAAGGATTTTTTCGGCTTGGTCAAATCTGTAAACAGTGTGCGCGGCTGAACCGAATGCCATTTTCGCGCCCGCTGTCGCGTTGTCTTTATTGACAGGTTCGTATTGAATCCATTTTGCATTCGGAAGTTCGGCTGCAATTTGTTTGAATTGCGCGACGAGCGTCGGCGAAGTTACGGTTTCGGTTAAAAATCTGATACCTGCGCCGCCGTCTTTACTGTTTTCGTCCACAGCGGCACGCGCCGCTTTCATAAAGTTCTGCCAGTTGCTCGATGTCCCGCGATAACGCACTTCCTGCGAACGGTCGGGATCATACATTCCGAGAATCGAAGCCTGCGCGAAAATATCCGTCGCGCCCAAACTTCCCGGATGATCGGGATTGCCTTCGACTTTAATCGGGCGACCGTCAAACGATTTGGCGAAGAGACCCGTAGCGATTCCGCCGAGTGTCATCGCCGTCGAATAAAAGAGCGGTTTGCCCGGAATCATATTTTCCGGCTGAGAAACAAACGGCACGATCTTTTCAGCGGGCTGAATAACGCACCCGCTCAAACCGGCAAACGCCAGAGACGCGCCCATAACTTTGATAAAGTTTCGGCGGCTCAGACCGTTTTCCCATTCTTCGGCGTGGACGGGATATTCCTGTTTGACGAATTCCTCGAATTCCGGCGCGTCAACGTATTCTTCGACGCTTCGCCAATACTGTTTTCCGTTCTGCGCCAAAATCTGATCGCGCAATGTTGCAAAGTTTTGTTTGCTGTCTTTGCTCGGCATTTTATTTAATAATTCCTTCTAAAAAATTTTGCCACAGTAAACACTCAGTTTACTGAGGAAAGTTTTAATTTTAACAACTGCAAAAACCGCAAAGTTTTTCTGTAAACCTTGCGGCTGAAAATCTATCTGTGACAAGTCGAACAACTCGTCATCATTTCCTTACTGCGAATTTTATATTCTTTTTTCAGTTCTAATCTTTCTTCAGCGGTCAGATCGCTGTCCTGCCACTTCATATTGTAAATTTCCGATTTCTTACGGATGAATTTCTCCGGCTCGCGGTGGCACGACAGACACCATTCCATCTGCAAAGTATTCTGCTGAAAAACAGCTGGCATATTGTCAATCTGTCCGTGACAGGTCGAGCAGCCGACACCTTTGGCAACGTGAATGCTGTGATTGAAATAGGCAAATCCCGGCAGATCGTGAACGCGCTCCCACTCGATCGGTTTATTATCACGATAACTTGCCCGAATCGGTTCGAGATACGGCGCGTCCGACCAGAGTTGACTGTGGCAATTCATACAGGTTTGTGTCGGCGGAATTCCCGCTGACGCGCTGGTTTCAACCTGCGTGTGACAATAACGGCAGTCAATTCCGTCATCGCCGACGTGATGTTTGTGGCTAAACTGAACAGGTTGTTGTTTTTCTACGAAACGCCCGGTCAAATAAGAAGATCGTGCGATCTGCGTATAAAAATAAAACGCGACTCCGCCTAGTATGACTGCCACGATCATACTGATTTTAGCGATATTGTTTGCACTTCGATTAAAAACTTGAGCCATTTTTTTAAATGTTCGTCCGAAATATCAGAAGTTAGAACAAGTCCTAACCCGGATTACGAAAATAACCCGAGCGATTGATTTAAAAAACTTATAACTTCTTGTTTTCTGTTAAGACCTTTTAAGATTTTACTCAATCTCTCGATTTCCGCAAATTCTACTATGAAAATAAATCTTTCCCCGCTCTTGTGCAAGTTTTCACTAAATTAGTTTGACTGATAAAACTAATAACATTTTTATATTTTTGCACTTAAAAACAGGCAGGAAAAGTTGGACTTAATTTAGCAAATTTATTCGGATAATGTAAAACGTAGGAAGTTTTTATTATTTTGTAAAGATTCAAAGAGATTTTCCGACATATTTTACAGCCTTAAAATAACTGGTTTTTAATAAAAACAGAGTTACCGATTTTTTAAAAAACGGTAACTTCAAACGGACAAACCTTAAACCTATTCGTTTTCAACATCAATATTGTCGCTTTCCTTGATGCACAACGACTCCGTTTTCCAATTTTAAAAAATTTTCGGCAGTCTGGGAATATGCGGAAAAAGTTAAAATGACAGTGAATGACAATAGCCAAAATACATTTCTCATCAAAATACATTTCTCATAATGAATCGAAAAAGGATTTATTAAAAGTTGCAAGTCTATTCAAAACAGTTATTTTTCGGTGATGTTTTTTGCCAGTTTGATCCGAAAAACCGCGCCTTTATCAATTTTTATATTTTTGCCTTTCATTGTCAGAATCGTTCCGCCGTCAAAGGTCGGCGATTGTTCAAATTTTATTTCGTCCGGCATTTTTTCAATCGAAATTACATCAGCGGTCAGCGGCACGAAATCATCTCCTTTTTTGACAAAATCGAACATCACGCTAATCAGCGAGGTTTTATCATTTTCATCCGATACTTTCTGGATATTGACGATTCGCCCGTAGAGTTCGGAACCTTTGGAAATCGTTTCTCCGTCGCCTTTTAAATCTTCGGCTAACTTAAAATTTATATCTTCGCCGATTTTATTTTTCTCCGCGTCAAGACCGTTTTCAATCTCTGCGGAAAATTCCGTGTCGGCTTTAAAAAGTATTTTTTTATTCGATTTATCGGACTGTCCGAAACCGACCGCGCAAAATGCGAAGAGCAAGCCGAGTGTTATAATTATTTTCAACATATTTACCTCCGTAAGTTTTATTTTAAAATGTATGAATGCGTTTGTTTATAATTGTCTGAACAGTATTTTTGAAAGCAATATGTCAAAGTTCGTTATATATTATATCATAAATTTTTCGGTTTTTCCGAACCGGCAACTTCGGCTGCGTTTGGAAGACATACGGTTTCGACAAGCAAAATTTTTATCGAAAAGTATCAAAACGACAATTGGAAATTTTCCGTTTTCCGTCACTGTGCTATATTAAATGTTTTGTTCAGGAAAGATTATATGAGCCTTATACGCAGTATTATGATAAAACTCGGCTGGGCGGATTTGAGTGCCGAGCGTGCGCCGATCTCGATCTTTTTGCTCGACGACGATCAACGCCGTCATCGTTGGTTTGAGAGAAGATTTAAGGGCGATGAGATTGACATCGCCGAAACGGTTGCCGAAGCCGTAGAATTTTTATCGCAAAATTCTTACGACGCGATTTTTCTCGATCACGATCTGTTGCCGCATCATTACGAAGGCAAATTAGACGATGAAAATACCGGTTACGCTATCGCCTGCTGGCTGACCGACAACAAAGACTCGAATCGTGCGGCGACGGTCATCGTTCACACGCGCAACTCCGACGGCGCGGTCAGAATGGTCGAAAAACTTCGTGAAACCGACAGACAGGTCGAGTATGTCCCGTTTCCGATGCTTGATGCAAAGATAAACAGTTACTGGCAAAAATAAAAAACTCATTTGTTGAGAAGTGCGTTTTTCACTTTTATTCTATTGTCCGGACGCGCACCTATATCATCCGTAAACTGTAAAACTCTCTGAGGAAAAGGAATTTCGATGCCTTCTTCATCCAACGCTTTTTTAATTCCCGAAAATACGCGGTCTTTAGTCTTACGAACATTCGATTGAACCGGATTTGTCCAATATAAAACTTTCATATTGACGGACGAATCGGCTAATTCATCCAGATCAACTGCGGGTGCAGGTTCTTCCAAAACACCTTTCGTAGATTTCAAAACATTCAACATTATGCGGCGGGCATTTTCCAAATCTTCGCCGTAACCGATGCCAACCGTAATTTTTGTTCTGCGTGAAGGAAACGCCGTGCGGACAAGAACCGCGTTCATATACAGATCGGAATTAGGTATGACGACGCGCTCGCCGTCGTAAGTCTTCATTTTCGTCGCGCGAACATTGATTTCCTCGACCGTTCCCTCGTATTCCTTGACTTTTATCTGATCGCCGATGTGAAACGGACGATACAAAAGTATTAAAAATCCGGCGAAAAGATTTTGCAGAACGTCTTTAAATGCGAAACCGAGCGCGACCGACCCGATGCCGAGTCCGGCAAATAAATCGCCCGCATTTACGCCCGGAAAAATAACCGTCGCCGCAACAAAAATACCGAGTATAATAACGATAAAATATCCGCTGCGCGCCAAAAGCGAGGAAATCATCACATCGAGACGAGCTTTGTGCGTTGCCAAACCGATCACTTTTCTGGCGGCATAAGCCAATGCCAGAAAAAGGAGAAAAACGACGACTCCGACGGCAAACAGCGGCAATCGTCCCCAAAATCCGACGATCATTTCCGTTACCGTATTGCTGGCGGCTTGACTGGCATTGACTATTTCATCTTTGGTCGAATTGGCATTTTTGGCGGCGTTTATAATTTGCTGGTTGGCGTTTTGAAAAAATAATAAAAATGAAAACAAAATCGGCTCCTTTGAAATATAAATTATTTTGATGATTATTTTATCACAAAAGTTACAGTTAATTTATAAGCCGTCTCTATTTATGATTTTCCACAGCGTCAATAATATCTTTCTCCTCGCCAGTAATATGTCTTTCTTCCTGCATCTCGCGCGAAAGAAAATAATTGAGCGCGGTGCGAATAATGGCGATTGCGCCGAGTTTTCCGATCTGATCCCAACTCGGCGAAATTGCAGTCGAAAGAATATCCGCGCCCAATTGAAATTCCAGCGCGAGCGCGAGGTAACGCGCTAAAAGCAGACGAATTTTCGTATAACCATCGCTGTTTCCCGCCGACAACGTGCGGAAAAACTGGATGATCGCCAGAAAAACTCCGATGGCAATGATCGTCGCGCCCGTCAATTCGATAAACAGTTTGAGCCACGAAACGAGATTGATTATCGTCGGTTCGACCGAAGTTTCGCCCGGCGCATTGATAAGACCGTTTGCGCTTTCCTGAAAAAACAAAAATATCGTGAAAAATAAATGAGTCATCGCGTGTTAGACATTCGCGCAAATAAAATTTATTTTGAAGTTTTACAATAGTTTATGCAAATCAAATCAATCGAACTGATCGAGATCAATCTGCCGCTCGTTGCATTTTTCGAGACGAGTTTCGGCAGAACTTACGAACGAAAAATCATTTTAACGCGCGTACGTGACACCGAAGGCAACGAAGGCTGGGGCGAATGCACGGCGGGCGAAACGCCTTCGTATTGCGAAGAATGGACGGAAAGCTGCTGGCAGGTTTTAGAAAAAATTCTCGCGCCGATGGTTGTCGGGAAAGAGTTTGAAACGGCGGAAAACGTCTGGGATTTGATGAAAACCGTGCGCGGAAACCGAATGGCGAAAGCGGCGATTGAAACGGCAATTTGGGATTTGGAAGCGAAGAAATTAAATGTGCCGTTATGGAAACATTTAGGCGGCGTAAATTCAGAAATCGCGTGCGGCGTTTCCATCGGAATTCAGGATTCGGTCGAACAACTTCTGGAAAAAATCAAAATCGAATTAGACGCGGGTTATCAGCGCATAAAAATAAAAATCGCGCCGCATTGGGATTATGACGTAATAAAAAAAGTGCGCGAAACTTTCGGACAAATTCCGCTGATGGGCGACGCGAATTCGGCTTATACGTTGGATGATATTGACAAATTAAAAAGTTTGGACGAGTTCGATTTGATGATGCTCGAACAACCGCTTTCAAACGAAGACATCATTGACCACGCGAAACTGCAAGCGCAAATTAAAACGCCGATTTGCCTCGATGAACCGATCAAATCGCCCGATGAGGCGAGAAAGGCAATCGAATTAAAATCCGGCAAAATCATCAACTTAAAAAACGGTCGTGTCGGCGGACATAATCAATCGAAACAAATCGAAAAAATCTGCCGCGAAAACTCGATTCCCGTCTGGTGCGGCGGAATGCTCGAAGCCGGAATCGGACGCGCTCACAATATTGCGATTTCAACGCTCAAAGGCTACACAATGCCGGGAGACGTTTCCGCCTCGAAAAGATACTGGGCGGAAGACATCATCGAACCGGCGGTCGAAGTTTCAAAAAACGGCACGATAACCGCACCCGAAAAAGTAGGAATCGGGTTTGATGTGAAAAAAGATAGAATTGATGAATTAACTTGCAGAAAAATAATTGTTCAACTTTAGAACCTCCACAAAACTTTGCTTTTTGATTGACGAGCATCCTATATTCTAGTATAGCTGTAATTGATGAATGAGTTGCTCTTACATTTTGTTGAAACTACTGTTTTCAGAAGACGGATTGATAAATTAACATCAATTGAAACACTTTTTGATTTGCAAAACGAACTGCTGATAAATCCAGAACGCGGCAACATTATTCAAGGCACAAACGGCGCGAGGAAAGCGAGAATCTCCAACCGCAAAGACAGACGCGGCAAAAGCGGTTCGTTTCGTTACATTTATCTTTACATTGAAAAAGCCGGAACGATTTATTTGCTAGTCTTTTACGCCAAAAATGAAAAGGATAATCTGAGCGCGGCGGAAAAGAAACAAGTCGCCGAACTCGTTAAAATTTTGAAGAACAAACACGGAGAATAACGATGGATAAAGAATTATTTGAAAATTTGAAAGAATCGCTTAACGAAGCGATTGAACATACCGAAGGAAAAAAGGAATTGCGAATGACGACTCTGCCGCGTCCGCCGAAAAAACTCAGCAACATCGAAATTGCCGGTCTGCGCGGAGAAATGAATGTTTCACAGGCGGTCTTTGCGCGTTATTTGAATGTTTCCGTAAAAACGGTGCAATCTTGGGAACAAGGAATCGGCAAACCGTCCGGTGCGGCTCTCAAACTGCTTTCGATTGCTAAGAAGAATCCGCAGATTTTGGTTGAGAGTTAGAAGTTAAATCAAATTTAATTTATTGCTAATAAACAAATTTATGATTTATTCCTTTTATTTTTTATTTTTTATTTTTTCAAACACCTTATTTGCATAAAACTTCTGATTCAGCAAACATTACTTTAATGCTGTTTATTGTATTTGAGGAAAAGGAGTAGATTTTTATTCTTTTATCTTGAATTTTGAGATTATCAAAAATGATTTCCTTTGAATCATCGAATTTTCTTACTGAGTCTGGTTTCTTACCATTCAAATTAATTCCAACTAATTGTGCGGCTTCCTCAACACTTTGTGGCTGATTATTAAATTGCAAGTTAATAATTCTAGCAATATTAGTCCGTGTATCTTTATATTTACAATCTGAATCTTTGTAAATAAATACTGAAAGATCGTTTTCATATTTATACCAGCGATACCTTGATTTTATTGTTGGATCGGACTTTGATTCGCCAGTAATTAAATAAGGTTTCCCCAAAATTTTGTCTATTTCTGATGATTCTTCCCCCAACAATTTAACAGCATCAATTATAGGTACTGGTTTTTGAATTTTAACTTACAAATTTTTATTTTCTTTATAGATTTGATCATTACAACCAAATTGCATCATAACAATAAAAATCAAAACTAAAATTTTTTTCTATTCATAACTGAAAAATTGAAACATTTTACAAAAATTGTCATTTGACAATAAATTTTTTCAGATTTAATTTGTAAATTTCGTTTCTAAGAATTTCAGTATCCACTTTACAATATGTAAAAATTTATTACAAGATAAGTATTTTCCTAAGATTTATAATAAAAACCCTAAAATATGAGCAATAATAACGAACCGAACAAAATCATTTTTTCGATGGTCAAGGTGAGCAAGTTTTATGATAAAAAACCTGTTCTCAAAGACATTTATCTTTCATTTTTTTACGGCGCGAAGATTGGCGTTCTCGGTCTGAACGGGTCGGGAAAATCTTCGCTGTTGCGGATTATTGCCGGACAGGACAAGGAATTTAACGGCGAGGTCGTTTTTTCAAAAGGTTATTCCGTCGGTTATTTGGAGCAAGAACCAAAGCTCGACGAAACGAAAACTGTTCGTCAAATTGTCGAAGAGGCTGTGCAGGAAACGGTTGATCTGGTCAAAGAATTTGAAGAGATCAACGCGAAATTCGGCGAGGAAATGACCGACGACGAGATGAACGCTCTGATTGAACGGCAGGGCGAAGTTCAGGAAAAACTCGATCATGCCGATGCTTGGGATTTGGATTCGCGGCTCGAAATGGCGATGGACGCGCTGCGCTGTCCGCCGCCGGAAACGCCCGTGAAGAATCTGTCGGGCGGCGAAAAACGGCGCGTTGCATTGTGCCGTCTGCTACTTCAAAAACCGGACATTTTGCTGCTCGATGAACCGACCAATCATCTGGATGCGGAGACCGTCGGCTGGCTCGAACAGCATCTGGCGCGTTATGAAGGCACGGTCATTGCCGTCACACACGACCGTTATTTTCTTGATAATGTCGCGGGCTGGATTCTCGAACTTGATCGCGGCGAAGGCATTCCGTATCAGGGAAATTATTCGTCTTGGCTGGAGCAAAAATCGGCGCGGCTGTCGCAGGAACAGCGAGGCGAAGACAAACGTGCCAAAACTCTGGAGCGCGAACTCGAATGGATTCGGATGTCGCCGAAAGGTCGTCACGCCAAATCGAAAGCGCGTATCAACGATTACGAAAAACTCGTCGCCGAAGAGTCGGAAAAACGCTCGGAAACGCTCGAACTTTACATTCCGCCGGGCGAACGTCTCGGCGATATTGTGATCGAAGCGCACAATGTTTCCAAGGCTTACGGCGAGAAACTGCTTTTTGAAAATTTGGAATTCTCCTTGCCGAAAGGCGGAATCGTCGGTGTCATCGGTCCGAACGGAG
This sequence comes from Pyrinomonadaceae bacterium, assembly GCA_965217985.1. Taxonomy (GTDB): domain Bacteria; phylum Acidobacteriota; class Blastocatellia; order Pyrinomonadales; family Pyrinomonadaceae; genus DATHTS01. The sequence goes on along the minus strand of CBDCJY010000006.1, from coordinate 18,388 downwards.
CGGGAAAAACGACGCTTTTTCGCTTGATTACAGAGCAGGACAAATCTGACGCGGGCGAGTTCAGAGTAGGCGAAACCGTCAAACTCGGCTATGTTGACCAATCGCGCGATACGCTGAACGACAAGAAAACGGTTTTCGATGAAATCACCGACGGACTTGATTTTGTGCAATTAGGCAAACGCGAAATGAATTCCCGCGCATACGTTTCGCGCTTTAATTTTTCCGGCGCAGATCAGCAAAAATTTGTCGGCGGACTTTCCGGCGGCGAACGCAACCGCGTGCATCTGGCGAAAATGCTGAAAACCGGCGCAAACGTAATTTTGCTCGACGAACCGACCAACGATCTCGATGTCAACACGATGCGCGCGCTCGAAGAAGCGTTAGAAAATTTCGGCGGCTGTGCCGTTATTATTTCGCACGACCGTTGGTTTTTGGATAGAATTGCCACGCACATTCTCGCCTTTGAAGGGGATTCTCACGTCGAATTTTTCGACGGCAATTATTCCGAATACGAGGAAGACAAAAAACGTCGGTTAGGACACGATGCCGATCAGCCGCACCGCATCAAATACCGGAATTTAACGAGAGCGTAAAATTGAATTGGTGAAGGTGAAATATGCAATTAAAGTTATTATTTCTGTTAGCAGTATGTTGTATTTTTTCGGCTTGTCAAAAAAGCGAAGCCGATAATATTGCAATTTCACCTTCACCAATTGTTTTAATTTCGCAAACTCCTTCGCCGACGCAAACGCCGGAGATAAATTCGCTGATCAGAAAAATTGATTTCAGAAACTTTACTTTTCCTTAGACTGAAGACTTATTGTATGACACAAAAACTTTTACATTTAAAAACGGTGAATTGTCATCGCTTAAAGATGAGATCGGCGTTTCGCTAGACAACATCAATTACGGCGATACCACAACCGACGGACAAGAAGAAGCGATTATTAACTTAAGTATTCAAACAGGCGGTTCAGCAACGCCGAATGCGATTTATGTTTACACAATCAAAAATGAAAAGCCCGAATTGCTCTGGTCTTTTGATACAGGCGACAGAGCCGAAGGCGGACTAAAAAAAGTTTATGCGGAAAACGGCAATCTGATAGTCGAACTGTTCGGCGATGATAAATTTGAAAACGGTGAATGGGAATATGATATTCCCGAAGGCAAGTTTAAAGGTTTATGCTGTCCGAAAGTTTTTACAAAATTTCGCTTTAAATTGGAACGGTAAAAAATTTGTCGTAAGCGGAAAACCCGAATTATTTGATTACGATTCTTCAACTAATCCGAATTCAAATTAAACTCTTATTTCTTTCGTTTTAGCCTTTTGTTATTGCATCTTCCCGAAAATTTTGCTTAGAATAAAAGGTAGCCCGCTATTCTTGTTAATTCAGATAGTACCGACGACTTGATGAAAAATTTAACGAAACCGACGGCAATTTATTTGCTCTTGTTCTGCGTTTGCATTTTTTCCGCCTGCGGCAATTCGGCGGAATCTTCAGCGGACGATAAAACGGCGGAAAACACGAAAACGCCGCCGATCTCCAATTCAAACACGGAAAATCAATCGAGCAATTACGCGTCGAAAGTTCCGAATCTACAGGCGGAAATTCTCGCGCAGAAAAATACGAAAACCGATTCGCCGCTCGGCGCGTTTGATTTTAAGAATTATACATATCCGTTTCCGCGCGGCTGGCAGGACAGCGACAGCAAAGATTTTGTGTTGGAAAACGGCAAACGTCCGGTTTCCAAAGAGAGAATCGGCATCTCCTATGTTACGACGCTTTACGGCGAAGCGACGGACGACGATTCTGACGAAGCGTTTGTTATTTTGAAAATTGACACGGGCGGTTCGGCGATCCCGCAGATGGTCAATGTTTTTTCGTGGAAAGACGGACAGCCCGAACTCATCTGGCAATTTCGCACAGGCGACCGCGCCGACGGCGGACTCAAAAACATCTGGACGGAAAACGATTCGGTGGTCATCGAACTTTACGGTCAAGACCGATACATTCTCGGCGAAAGCGAAACGAGTAAAATCACCGGCGACGAAGAACAAATCAGCTTCCCGACCTTTTACACGAAAACGATTTACAAATGGAACGGCAACATTTTTCGGCTCGAAGGAAAGCGTTTAACTTTCAAAACGGACGACAAAAATGCTCCGGCGATTGAAAATATGATTGAAGTAGTCGAAAAATCTCTGCAAAAATAATTTTCTTAAATTTAAAAGTCAAGTTCAAGCATACAATTGACGTATTTTAATCTTCGATAAATTATTATTTTCAGTTACTTTATATTATAAAGTTCTTGACATAACAGACAACTTGGTGTAAATTTCAAATTCGATATGGGAAAAGTCCAGCCAATTCGCAAAGACGAAAATGATGCTAAACAGCCGGTAAATATCGGTGATCGCGCATTCGATAATTTGAAATTTATCCGCGAAACGATGGAGCGTTCGGCGGTTTTCACGAGCGTTCCGGGTTACGGCGGAATGTTTATGGGCGCAACGGCGATTGCGGCGGCAGTCATCGCCAATTTTCAGCCCGTTATTCGTGATTGGCTGACCGTTTGGCTCGTCGAAGCGTTTCTGGCGGCGGGAATCGGATTTTTTGCGATATGGCAGAAATCGAAGATCACGAAAAATTCCCTGCTTTCCGCGCCCGCTAAAAAATTTGCGATGAGTTTTCTGCCGCCGATTCTGGGCGCGGTTTTTATCACGTTCGGACTTTGGCGATTCGGACATTTTGAAATTATGATTCCCGTCTGGATTACGCTTTACGGCGCAGCGGTCGTCTGCGGCGGCGCAAATTCCGTTCGTATCGTACCGATTGCCGGTTGGTTTTTCATCGCCGTCGGCGCAATCGCGTTTTTTCTCCCGTTAGGTTTTGAAAACTTGATGATGGGAATTGGTTTCGGATTACTGCATATCGTTTTTGGTGCAGTTGTCGCATGGAAATACGGCGGATAATAAAAGATTTTGCCCGCGAAATATACGAAAAGCACGAAAAAAGAAAGAAATTTTAGGATCGGTTTTTGTATTTGTTTTGATTTTCGCTTCTTTCGTGTATTTCGCAGGCAAACAAAAAATTTATGGCAAACAGCAATACGGCAAAAAAGCCAGACGGTTCGGAAAATGAAACGACAAAGCCGCAAATTATAAAAGTTGAAAAAGCGGCGGAGAATGTTTCAAACGAATTAGACAAAATCATTCACGAACGAATGCGGCTCGGAATTATCAGCGCACTCGCGGCGAATGAAACTTTGTCGTTTACGGACTTGAAAAATCTTTTGAATACGACGGACGGCAACATCAGCGTTCACGCGCGAAAACTCGAAGACGCGGGTTATCTCGAATGTTTGAAGTCATTTAACGGAAGAGTTCCCTTGACCGAATACAAAATTACAACTGACGGACGCGAAGCGTTGAATCGTTATTTAAATCATATGGAAGCATTAATTAATGCAATGAAAGGAAAATAAACAAATGGGAACTTTAACGGCATTGCTGACAATTGCGTTTCTGCTTTTCGCGTTCGCATTGTTTGTCATTTCCATTCTGACAAAAAAATATAAACTTGCGTTTTTTGCAATTGGTTCAATAGTTGTTTGGTTCGTCATTTATTTCGCAATACTTTTCGGATTTTCGTTCACGAGCCGCAAAACTTATCTGCTGCAGAACACGCCTAAAAGATTCTGCGGGTTTTATTTCGATTCTCACATACAGGCGAGCGTAACGGATGTGAAAACAACAAATCAAATCGGCGCGGAAAAAGCGCAGGGCATTTTTTATATCATTACGGTCAGATTATCGAGTGACGCGAAAAGACAAACGCTTTCGACCGAATTTCCCGAAGCCACGTTGATTGATGAAGGTCCGAGATTATATTCGAGACGCGAAAAAGCCGAAAACGAATTATACAGATACGCGAGTTTTCCGTCCGTTATCGAACTTTCGCCTACTGAAAACTACGAACAGCAGATCGTTTTCGACATTACCGAACCAGCGCAGGAAATACGGCTTTCGCTCACAAATCCGCAAGGCATTGACCGCTATATGAAATTATTTCTGATCGGCGATGAAGACAGTCTGTTTCACGAACCGACGCTTTTTATTATTAAAACAAAAACGAAAAGTTAGATTTTTTATACAACAAATTTATGAATCAGACGATTTTAAATGCCAACACAAAACCACCAGTCAAATTTTGGCGGCGGCAGTTTCAGGAAAAACCGACAACCGGACAAACTAAATTTGACTGGCTTTTCGGCGTGATTATGCCGGCAATTTGTTTTCTCTTCGATCCGATTATTTTCAAAGGCGGACTTCACGATGAACCTATGTTCGGAAAATACAAGCCGTCTGCTTATATTTTGAGTTATTTTTCTATTTTGGCTTTGATGGCATTTCTGCTTTTGGGCAAAAAGACAAAGTATTTCAACGCTTTTTTCGCCGGACTTTTTTTAACAGGCGGAATTATTTCGCTAATTATCGGAGTCATTCTTTCTCCGATTAGTTTGATCGGATTAGTAGTTTTGATCGGAGCGTTGGGCTTTACGCCGCTCTTTACGGCATTCGTTTATCTGCGAAATACTTTCCGCGCTTTTCAGACGGCGAAACCTTTTTTAGACACCGGAAAACTCTGGAAGGGTTACGTTCTGACGGCGATTTTCAGTTTTGTTTTTCCCGTCGCGCTCAATTTTCAAATCGAAAGAATTTTTTCAGCCGTCGCAAACGGCAATGCGGAAACGGTTCGCGCCAACGCACGGACGCTCAGAATCTTTGCGCCGATTATCAATCCTGAAAGATTGCTCAAAGAATATCGCTATTCCGATTGGCAAAATCTCGACGAAAAGCAGCAGGCAATTGCCGAACTATACAAAAATCTGACGGGAAAAAATGCGGATAAAGTAAATATGTTCACAGATTAGAATTTTATGAAATTTTTCGACGCGGTAATCATCGGAGCCGGACTTGCCGGACTGCAATGTGCCAAATTGCTTTCGCAGAAAGGCGCGAAAATTTTGCTGATTGACCGGAAAACGGATTTGTCGAAAGGCGTTCACACGACGGGAATTTTCGTACGGAAAACTCTGGAAGATTTCGATTTTCCGATTGGAACTTTAGGCAAAGCCGTCAAAACCGTCACGCTTTATTCGCCGCGTTTGAAAACTATAAATTTCGAAAGCGAAAAAGACGAATTTCGCGTCGGAAAAATGGGCGTTTTGTATCAATCTATATTACGCGAATGTCTGGAAAACGGAGTTCAATTTTCCGTCGGAACGAGTTATATTTCGGCTGAAATGTTAAAAGACGAAACGATTGTCAGATTGAAAAAATCGGGTAGAAATTACGAAGTAAAAACAAAAGTTTTGATCGGTGCGGACGGCGCAAATTCGCGTGTCGCCAAGGAGTTGAAACTCGACGAAAACAAGGATTGGATCGTCGGTTACGAAGAAGTTTTTCACTCGCCAAATAAAACGGGCGAACCGCATCTGCATTGTTTTCTCGATGCGAAACTCGCGCCCGGATATTTGGCGTGGATCGCCGACGATACTGAGGAAATCCACATCGGCGTTGGTGGTTACGCCGCTGATTTCAATCCGCGCGAAGCATTAAAATCCTTTAAAGAAAAGACAGGAAATCTATTCGATTTGAAAAATACAAAACTCGTCGAAACGCGCGGCGGACGAATTCCGGTCGGCGGAGTTTTACGCAAAATCGCCAACGAAAACGGAATTCTGATCGGCGATGCGGCTGGCGCGGTTTCGCCGCTGACAGCGGGCGGACTCGATCCGGCGATGAGACTTTCAAAATTTGCGGCGGATATTGTTTGGGAAAGATTGCGAGCAGACGATCCGAAAGTATTACTGCGATATTCCGGCGAATTATTCAGAGCAAGATTCGTTTCGCGGCTTTGGATGCGGCGAATTATCAAAACATTTACGAATCAAAATCTGCTCGAACTCGGTTTTACATTTTTGCGCGGAAAATTCGGACAAAAATTTGCGCGTCACGTTTTCTTCGGGCGCGGTTCGTTTCCAGACATTGACAGTTATCAGCCGGCAGTTATCAGTTATCGGAAATCTAAAATTTAAAGTTATGAACGAAAGAACAAAGACGGGATTGAAAATTTTACAGGCGGCGGTTTTGCTCGGTGTTTTGGGAGATGTTTTGTTGCGCCAGATGCCTTGGGGATTAAATGTTTTGCTGTTTATAGGCGCGTTGGTCGCGGCATTTGTAATGCTCGTTTTGCGGCGCAAACGGGAGTTTTGGACAAAACAGACGATTGCCTTAAATGGTGCGTTGGTCTTTTTTGCGGCGATGTTCGTCTGGCGCGATTCGCAGGAATTGAAAGTTGCCGATACGCTGGCGATTTTGACAATTCTGGCAATTTTGACTTTGCCGATTTTGAAAATCAAACTGCACATCGCCGGAGTTTTTCATTACGCGGTCGGATTTATCTGGGCTGGAATCAGTGCGGCATTTGCGCCGTTTCTGTTGTTTTTCAGCGATGTCGAATGGAACACGATTCCGCAGACAGGTTGGTCGAAACATCTAATCTCGGTATTGCGCGGAGTTTTGATCGTCGCGCCGATTTTGCTGATTTTCGGTGCATTATTCGTCGCGGCGGACGCAGTTTTTCAAGGCATTGTCGAACGCACATTTAATATCCAAGCCGATATTGTCGTCGGTCATATATTTTTCGTCGGCTTTTTCTCGTGGATCGTCGCCGGATATTTACGCGGTTCGCTGATCGAAAATTTTTCGGAAGATGTGAAGAAAACTTTTTTAGCTGCGGAAGTTAAAAAACCGAAAAATCTGAGCGTGACCGACATCAAAGATGAAGATGAAACAAACACGGAAGAAAAACCGAAAATAGAAGAAAAGAAAAAATGGAGTTGGCAGAATTTCGACAATTCCGTTTTTCCGAAAGTTTTGACGCTCGGCGCGATTGAAGTTTCGATTGTTCTCGGTTTGATAAATTTGCTGTTTCTCGCTTTCGTCATCGTTCAGTTACCGTATCTTTTCGGCGGAATGGATTTGGTGCAGAATACGCCTGATTTCAAATTGGCGGAATATGCGCGACGCGGTTTCGGCGAACTCGTGACAGTCGCCGCACTCGTTCTGCCGATTCTGCTCGTTTCGCATTGGCTTTTGAGAAAAGATAACAAAATAAACGAAAAAATCTTTCGCGTTCTCGCCGGAATAAATATCGTTCTGCTGTTCGTGATAATGATTTCGGCAGCACAGAGATTGTTTCTTTTAACCGGAAATCTCGGTTACGGTTTAACGACCGTTCGACTTTATCCGATGATCTTTATGATCTGGCTCGCACTTGTCTTTATCTGGTTTTCGTTGACGGTTTTGCGCGGAATGCGCGAACAATTTGCGTGGGGCGCATTATGGTCGGCGATTTTTATTCTCGGCGCGGTTCACATTCTCAATCCCGACGCTTATATTACGCGAACGAATATTCGCTTAATGCAGGAAGGGCGCGTCTTTGATACTCATTATAATTCGAGTCTGAGTGCTGATGCTGTTCCGGTATTATTTGAAAATTTCGATCAGATGAGTTTTGAACAACAATGTCATATAAAATACAGTCTTCTTTATCGTTGGAACAGTCTGAAAACTGAAAACATTAACGACATTCGCAGTTGGAACTGGTCACGCCGCAAAGCACAGATATTAAAAGACTCAAGGATTTCCGAATTCGATCTAACCAATTGCCCGGAAAATACGAAATACCTTACATATCAAGGCGATCTTTAATAAAACTAATTTTTGTTGCTTTTTAGATTTCCAATCTTTAATATGAAGGCGCGAGTTAAAGTTCTCGTGCTTTCATATTTTTTCCATATCAAATTGAATGTCAGAAAATTTTTCAAATAAAAGAGATTTGTTTCGTGAATACCTTTCATATCTGCGTGTTGAGCGCGGGCTGGCGAAAAATTCGATTGAGAGTTATGAGCGCGATCTGGCTAAATTGAAAGCATTTGCAGAAGCTGAAAATGTAGAAATTCTCAAAATGACGCGGCAGGATTTGCGCGGATTTATTGCTGACTTGTCGCGTGAAAATCTGGCGGCGACTTCCGTCGGACGAATTATCAGTGCGGTGCGCGGGTTTTATAAGTTTTTGATGATTGACGGACACTTAAAAAAAAATCCGTCGGAAGATTTGGACGCGCCGCAGAAAGGTTTTTATCTGCCGAAGTTTTTGAATCAGGCGGAAATCGAACAACTTCTCGCTGCGCCCGACGTTTCGCAGGAAATCGGACTTCGTGACCGTGCAGTTTTAGAATTGATGTATGCCTGCGGTCTGCGCGTTTCGGAAGCGGTTGATCTGAAAATTTCCGATGTCGAGATTGACGCGGGAATTTTGACTTGCCAAGGCAAAGGCAGCAAAACGCGCAAAATTCCGATTGGCACGAGCGCGGTCGAGTGGCTGAAAAGTTATCTGGTTTTGCGGCGCAAGAAAGAAAATATCGAGATCGGTAATTTGTTCGTTTCGAGTCTTGGGAAACCGATTACGCGCCAGATAATTTTTAATTTTATCAAAGAATACGCCGCGAAAGTCGGTTTGGAAGACGTATCGCCGCACACACTGCGACATTCGTTCGCAACTCATTTAGTGCAGAATAGCGCGGATATTCGTTCGGTTCAGCAAATGCTCGGACACGCCGATATTTCGACGACGCAAATTTACACGCACATCACCGACAGTCATCTGCGAAAAACCTACGAAAAGTTTCACCCGCGAGCATCGGCGAAGTTCGACTTTGAGAAAAAATAGACAAACCTTACGAGGCGGACTTGCAACTTATTAAAACTTTGGATAATATGTCAATTTTGCTAATTGGCTCAAATAGCCGATAATGGCAATAGATGTTTTACAAATGCAAGGGTGGTCGAGTGGTTAATGGCACCGGGCTGTAAACCCGGCAGACGAAAGTCTTACATAGGTTCAAATCCTATCCCTTGCACCATATTTTTTTTAATTTGAAGTCTTTGCGACTTTAAATTGAGCGGGAGTAGCTCAGTTGGTAGAGCGTCAGCCTTCCAAGCTGAATGTCGCGAGTTCGAGTCTCGTCTCCCGCTCCAAATTTTTCTTTATTTTTAAGAATTTGCCCAAGTAGCTCAGGGGTAGAGCGCATCCTTGGTAAGGATGAGGTCGCGAGTTCAAATCTCGCCTTGGGCTCCAGAATTGTTATTTTATCAGTTTATTAAGAGGATATATATAAAATGTCAAAAGAGAAGTTCGACAGAAGCAAGCCGCATGTGAATATCGGGACGATCGGACACGTTGATCACGGGAAGACGACGTTGACGGCGGCGATCACGAAGGTGATGAGCAAGCATAATCCGAAGATGACGTTTCGGTCATTCGATTCGATTGATAATGCGCCGGAAGAAAAAGCGCGCGGGATTACGATTGCGACGGCGCACGTCGAATATGAGACGGCGAATCGTCACTATGCCCACGTTGATTGTCCGGGACACGCTGATTATGTCAAGAATATGATCACGGGCGCGGCGCAGATGGACGGAGCGATTTTAGTTGTCGCCGCCACCGACGGACCGATGCCGCAGACCAGAGAACACATTCTATTAGGCAGACAGGTCGGTATTCCGTCAATGGTCGTCTTTATGAACAAGGTCGATATGGTGGACGATGAGGAACTGATCGAGCTGGTCGAGATGGAAGTCAGAGAGCTGCTTTCGTCGTATGAATTTCCGGGCGATGATATTCCGGTCGTCAAAGGCAGTGCGCTCAAAGCACTCGAAGGCGATGAGAAATGGGAAGCGACGGTTGACGAGTTGATGCAGGCGGTGGACGATTATATTCCGACACCGGAGAGAGATACGGACAAACCGTTTTTGATGCCGGTCGAAGATATTTTCACGATTCAGGGACGCGGCACGGTTGCCACGGGCAGAATCGAACGCGGCATCATCAAGGTCAACGAAGCGGTCGAGATCGTCGGCATCAAAGATACGCAGAACTCGGTTTGCACGGGTGTCGAGATGTTCAAGAAACTGCTCGACGAAGGACGCGCCGGAGACAATGTAGGATTACTGCTGCGCGGAGTCGAGCGTTCGGCAATCGAGAGAGGACAGGTGATCGCCAAACCGGGAACGATCAAACCGCACACGAAGTTCAAGGCTGAAGCCTACGTCCTGACGAAAGAAGAAGGCGGCAGACACACACCGTTTTTCACGGGTTATCGTCCGCAGTTTTATTTCAGAACGACGGACATCACGGGTGTCGCGCATTTGCCGGAAGGCGTGGAAATGGTGATGCCGGGCGACAATATCCAGATGGAGATCGAGTTGATCAACCCGATTGCGATGGAGAAAGGCTTACGCTTTGCCATCAGAGAAGGCGGCAGAACGGTCGGCGCGGGAACAGTCACCGAAATTGTCGAATAGGAAAAAGAATTGTTAGTAACCGATAATCGGTATCAGCCTAAAAATTAATACCAATTACTGTTTAACAGAACGAGATTTTAAAATTATGCCAAGAGATAATATAATTTTGCAATGCACCGAGTGTAAGGAGCGCAACTACGTTACGACAAAAAACAAGAAGACCACTCCTGATAGATTGGAATTCAAAAAGTTTTGTAGCCGTTGTCGCTGTCATACACCGCATAGAGAAAATAAATAGTCAAATTTTCGATTTACGATTGCCAGTTTGCGATTGAACGATTACTTTTCAAATCGCAACTTTAAAATCGAAAATCGAAAATTTTTTTAGGGGTATGGTGTCAATGGTTAGCATGGAGGTCTCCAAAACCTTAGGTCCGGGTTCGAGTCCTGGTACCCCTGCCATTAATAAACTTTAAGGAGATAAAATAGTGTCGGAAGCTGTTGAGCCGATAGTTACAAAGGAAAAGTCCGAAGGTGTCGTCGAATTTATTCAAAATACGCGGCAGGAATTGGACAAAACTTCGTTTCCTTCGTCAGAAGATGTCAGAAATACGACAATCATTACGCTTATCAGTGTAGTTTTTTTCGCCGTTTACCTGTTTCTCGTAGATCAGGGATGGGTTTATCTTCTTGATGGATTAACTTGGTTAGTTAACAAAATTGTAGGACTTTAAGGATTTTTAACAATGAGGCAGTGGTATTTTATACACACATATTCAGGTCACGAAAATAAGGTAGTCGAGAGTATGAATGCGCGTATCAGAGATATGCAGCTCGGCGATTTGATTACCGAAGTTTTGTTGCCGAAAGAAACGGTCGTCGAAATGCGGGGCAGCAAACGGATCGAAACGCAGAGAATGTTTTATCCGGGTTATGTGCTGGTCGAGATCGAATGCACGGAACAAGCCCGCATTCCTGACAATGTTTTCCACGCGATCAAATCCACGCCGAAAGTCACTGGTTTTCTCGGCGGGAAAAATCCGACTCCTCTGACACAGACGGAAGTTGACCAGATCGTCCATAACGTCGAAGTTGCGGCTGAAAAACCGAAACCGAAATTCAGCTACGAAGTCAACGAAGTCGTTCGCATCAAATCGGGACCGTTTGCAAGTTTTACCGGCAAAGTCGAAGAAGTGAACGAAGAAAAAACTACTTTGAAGGTCAATGTCACGATCTTCGGACGTTCGACTCCGGTCGAACTCAGTTTTCTGGATGTCGAAAAAGTTACCTTTGCCGAAGAAGAGTAATAAACGGTTAATTGTAAATGGTAAGTGGTTAATGATCGAAGAGAAATTCTTGCATTAACCGTTTATCTTTTACAATTAATAAGAATGAGGACATTTTCAGACTTGTGAAATTTTACACATTTCTGAAATCGTAAATCGAAAAAAATATGGCTAAGAAAATTACAGGATACATTAAGTTGCAAATTCCGGCGGGAAAAGCTAATCCCGCACCGCCGATTGGTCCGGCTCTCGGTCAACACGGCGTAAATATTATGGAGTTTTGCAAGGCGTTCAATGCAAGAACTCAGAATGACGACCCGGATATGAAAATTCCGGTCGTTATCACGGTTTATGGAGATCGTTCGTTTTCATTTGAAACGAAAACGCCGCCGGCGGCTGATCTGTTGAGAAAAGCGGCGGGTATTGCGAAAGGTTCGGGAACTCCGAATAAAACTAAAATGGGAACAATTTCACGCGCTAAAATCGAAGAAATCGCCAAAGCGAAAATGCAGGATTTGAATACTTCGAGTGTTGAGTCGGCAATGAAGACGATTGAAGGCACGGCGAAAAGTATGGGACTTACAATCGAAGGATAAGTTTAGTTTATCTTTCAAAAATTGGGAGAAATGTTATGCCGTTTCTAAAAGCGGTAAATTTTAAAACATTTCGTTTGCACCTTTTAAAACAATGAAAAAAGGCAAGAAATATCTTGCGGCAATCGAAAAGATCGAGCTGCAAAAGAAATACGCTCTGGATGAAGCGATTGGAAAAATTAAAGAAATCGCTTTTGCCAAGTTTGATGAAACGGTCGAATTGACGATGTGGCTCGGAGTTGATCCGCGCAAAGCCGATCAACTCGTTCGCGGAACAATCGTTCTGCCGAACGGTCTCGGCGGAAAATCGAAACGCATCGTCGTCATTACGCAGGGCGATAAACTCAAAGATGCCGAAGATGCCGGCGCAGATTTTGTCGGCGGTGATGATTTGGTCGCTAAGATCAAAGGCGGTTGGCTTGATTTCGATGCCGTCATCGCCACGCCTGATATGATGGGTAAAGTCGGTCAACTCGGTAAAGTTTTAGGTCCTCGCGGTCTGATGCCCAATCCGAAAACAGGAACAGTTACGCAAGACGTAAAAACCGCTATCGAAGAAACGAAAGCCGGTAAGGTCGAATATCGTGTTGATAAAACCGGCGTTATTCACTCGCCGGTCGGCAAAGTTTCTTTTGATGACGCAAAACTTTCGGAAAATTTGAGAGTTTTAATCAATGCGGTCGTCAAGGCGAAACCGACAACGGCAAAAGGTCGTTACGTCAAGAAAATGAATCTGGCGGCAACAATGAGTCCGGGCGTTTTGCTCGACGAATCAGCTTTCGTATAAGTGAGGAGCGAGGTAAAAGAAAATGAAATCAAAAGTACAAAAACAGAAGGATTTAGACGCTCTCACGGAGAAGTTGAACAATTCCAAATCGGCAATGATCGTCGGCTTTAATAAAGTCACAGTTGCCAAAGATCAGGAATTTCGCACTCAGCTTCGTGATGCGGGAGCAAGTTTTCAGGTCGTTAAAAATACGATTGCGCGTCTGGCGGTAAAAAATTCGCCTTACACGGAAATCGAAGATTCATTTAAGGATATGTCGGCAATCGCCTGGACGGATTCCGATCCGGTCGTTTTGTCGAAAGCGGTTTCCAAATTCGTCAAAGACAACAAGGATTTTTATACGTTCAAAACAGGCATCGTCGAAGGCAAAGTCGTTGATTTCGCACAAGTCGAATCAATCGCTTCCCTTCCGTCGAAAGAAGCATTGATCGCTAAACTGCTGTTCGTCCTGAACGCACCTGCACAGCAGATCGCTTCGGTCATAAATGCCGTTCCGCGTAATCTGGCGGTCGTCATCAAACAGATCGGCGACAAAGCACCGAAAACATCCGATGCGCCGAAAGCCGAAGCTAAAGCGGAAGAAGTTTCGGCAGCGTCAGAAGAAACGACAATCACCGAAACAAACGAAGCACCGGCGGAAAATACCGAAACAGTAACGGAAGAAGCCGCGCCGGAAGCGACAACCGAAGAAACCGTTCAAGCGGAAACTCCGGCGGAAGAAGTTGCGCCGGAAGCTGACACGGAAGAAAAGCCGGAATAAAAAGTTTTTAAATAGCCGAATCACTCAAGGTAAAACGGGCAGAGCGATAAGTCAGGTTGCTCTTGCGGCTCGGACGGTTTAATCACAAGGAGATGCAACCCTTTTGAAAAGTCGTCCCGCTGGGTTCTAAACGGCTGACACAAACAAATGGTTAATTGTAAATAGTTAATTGTAAATGATTTTATTTATCAAACATTTCGATTAACGATTAACGATTAACTAAACATTTAACAACAAGAACCCTATTTGGAGGATTAAAATAAAATCATGGCAATTACAAAAGATGAAGTAGTCGAGTATTTGAAAGGTATGACGTTGCTCGAAGCGTCGGAATTAGTTAAGGAACTGGAAGAAGTCTTCGGTGTTTCGGCAGCGGCGGCAACTGTAGCGGCAGCTCCGGCTGCCGGTGGTGGCGAAGCGGCGGCGGTTGCTGAAGAACAGACGGCATTCGATGTTATTTTAACCGCTGCGGGCGGCAACAAAATCTCGGTCATTAAAATTGTCCGCGAAGTTGTCGCAGGTCTCGGCTTGAAAGAAGCTAAAGAACTGGTTGACAGCGCACCGAAAGCTGTTAAAGAAGGCGTTACCAAAGATGAAGCCGAAGAAATCAAAACAAAATTGACGGAAGCCGGCGCAACAGTTGAAGTTAAATAATTAACTTGCTAAACTAATAAGGCAAGCGTATCCGAATTTTTAGTGAAATCTCATACGCTTGCCTTATTGTATCAATTGGAAATATGCTGAATAAGCCTGTTTCCCGGACTTTTTAAAAGATTTTTCTCGCAAAACATTGGAGAATTTCTGTCCTTTGCAGGACGCACAAAAAAAGAGTTTTTTCGTAAAAACTGCATAAATAAAGCGGTCAGGGTTTATTTTGCCTTTGACCGCATTTGCCGTCTTTTATTGGCAATTTAACAATTTGATCTAAGCTATCGGCATAATAGCAATTCAGATCAAATAAATCAACAGTTTTTTCCGCAAGGTTTTAATTTAATAAAAATATGATTGACAATCCGCTTCAAAATAATCTAAACGGGCTTGGTCGCCGCATCAGCAGTGCGCCCGACCGTGTGGACTTTTCTAAAATTATTACATCGGCACAAATTCCAAATCTGATCGAGGTTCAGCGCGAATCATATAATCGTTTTCTGCAAATGGACTTGATTCCAGAAGAACGCGAAAAGGTCGGTTTACAAACGGTTTTCAGTTCGATATTTCCTGTCTCGGATTTCCGCGAAACAGCAACGCTCGAATTTGTCGAATATCAGATCGGCAACTGGCAGTGCAAATGCGGCAACCTCGAAGGCTTGGAACATCTCCGCGCCAACTGTAAAGAGTGCGGTTCAAAGATCAAGGTTGATCCGTTCAGCGCGTCGGAAGTTTTGTGCAACAACTGCGGAACTTTCAACTTGGTGCGTCCGAAACTCTGCCCGAATTGCGGTGAGCCGGTCGGTCTGAAACACAAACACGACGAACAGGAATGTCAGGAACGCGGCGTTTCTTACAGCGTTCCGCTGAAAGTAAAAATCCGTCTGACGGTTTTCGATAAAGATGCCGACACGGGCGTTTCGACGATCCGCGACATCAAGGAAGAAGAAGTTTTCTTTGGCGAAATTCCGCTGATGACCGAAAACGGCACATTCGTTATTAACGGCACGGAGCGCGTCATCGTTTCGCAATTGCACCGTTCGCCGGGAGTTTTCTTTAAAGGCGAACGTGATAATTTTTTGGCGAAGATAATTCCCTATCGCGGTTCGTGGGTCGAGTTTGAATACGATCAGAAAGGTTTGCTTTATTCGCGTTTAGGAAAACGCAAAATTTTGGCGACGATCTTTTTGCGTGCTTTGGGTTTGTGGCTTAAACCGCAAGTTGATATGTCAACGATTTCCGACAATATTTTGGAAGAAGTCGTTAAAAATGCCGAGTTTTCAAACAGCGATATTCTTCGCCTGTTTTATACGGCGGACGATATCGTTATTGAAAAAGGTCGCGTTTATCTGAAAGTCAAAGCCGAAGGCGAAACGAATCTCGTCGGAATGAAATCGGAAGAAGACATCAAAAACAATAAAGAAGATGTCGTTCGCAGCGGCAAAAAAGTTACCAAATCGGCGATGCGCCAATTGCGCGAGATGGGAATCGAGAAGGTCGAAGTTTCGGCAAACGATTTTGAGGGCGCGATGGCTTTGGAAGATGTCATCAATCTCGAAACGGGCGAAGTTTTAATCGAAGCCAACTCGGAAATTTCCGCCGCCAAGTTACAGGAAATCGTCGAATCCGGCATTGACGGTTTAGCCGTCTATTTTCCTGAAAAGGATGTCGTCGGTTCGATCATTATGCAGACTTTGAAAAAAGACACGATCACCAAACCGGTTGACGCGCTTTTGGAAATTTACCGCAAAATGCGTCCGGGCGATCCGCCGACCGTTCCGACCGCTTACAAACTGCTCGAAGGGATGTTTTTCGATGCCCGTAGATTCGATCTGTCGCGCGTCGGTCGTTTGAAATTCAATATCAAAATGGGTAGACCCGACCGCAGCGAACTGGATAATTCCCTGCTCGAAGCGAAAGATTTTGTCGAAGTCGTCAATTATCTTCTGCGTATGAAACGCGACAGCGATAATTATTATCAGGACGATATTGACCATTTGGGCAACCGCCGCGTTCGCGCCGTCGGTGAACTCCTTGAAAATCAATTCCGCATCGGTCTCGAAAGAATGGAACGCGCCATCAAGGAAAAAATGTCCATTCAACAGGATATGTTCACGACGATGCCGCGCGATCTCGTTAATGCGAAACCTGTGACCGCCGCCGTCAGAGAATTTTTCGGTTCGTCACAGTTGTCGCAGTTTATGGATCAGACGAATCCTTTGTCGGAAATCACGCACAAACGCCGTCTGTCCGCACTCGGACCGGGCGGTTTGAGCAGAGAACGTGCCGGATTTGAAGTCCGCGACGTTCACCCGACGCACTACGGTCGCATCTGTCCGATTGAAACGCCTGAAGGTCCGAATATCGGTTTGATTTCATCGCTTTCTTGTTTTGCGCGCATCAACGAATTCGGATTTATCGAATCGCCTTATCGTAAAGTCGAAGAAGGTCGCGTGATCGAATACGTTAATATCATCAACGGCGGCGAAACGAAATTTAAACCGCATCAGCACGTCCCGCAGGAAGATGTCGAAGCGGCAAACAAAAATCTGAAAAAAGATCAGCGTCAAGCCGATTTCGAGCCGTTTCCCTTTTATCAAACCGCTTGGGAAGAAGATAAATATATCATCGGACAGGCGAATATTATTCTTGATGAAAAAGGAAATCTCGTTAATGACCGCAACGCCGTTCGTATCAAAGGTGAATTTACGACTGCCGAACGCAGCGAGATTCAATATATGGACGTTTCGCCGAAACAACTCGTTTCGGTCGCGGCTTCTTTAATTCCATTTTTGGAAAACGACGATGCTAACCGCGCTCTGATGGGTTCTAATATGCAGCGTCAGTCGGTTCCGCTTTTGCGTGCCGAAGCTCCGTTTGTCGGAACGGGAATGGAACGCGTCGCGGCTCGTGATTCGGGCGCGGTCGTCACCGCCAAACGCGACGGCGTAGTCGATTATATTGACTCGGAACGCATTATCGTCAAAGCCGATCATCAGGTTGACGGCACGATTTCGCGCGAAGTGACGGCGGATATTTATTCGCTCGTCAAATTCAAACGCTCGAATCAAAACACTTGTATCAACCAGCGTCCGATTGTTTCGGTCGGTGAAAAAGTGAAAAAAGGTCAGGTTATCGCCGACGGACCTTGCACGGACAGAGGCGAACTCGCACTCGGTCGAAACGTGATGGTCGCGTTTATGCCTTGGCGCGGATACAACTTCGAAGATGCGATTTTGGTTTCGGAAAAATTGGTAAAAGAAGATTACTACACTTCGATTCACATCGAAGAACTCGAAATCGAAGCCCGCGACACGAAACTCGGACCCGAAGAAATCACGCGCGATATTCCGAATATCAGCGAAAATATGCTTCGTGACTTGGACGAGTCGGGCATTATACGCATCGGCGCACAGGTCAAACCCGGCTCGATTCTCGTCGGAAAAGTTACGCCGAAGGGTGAAACGCAACTGACGGCGGAAGAAAAACTGCTTCGCGCGATTTTCGGCGAAAAAGCGGGCGACGTGAAAGATGCGAGTTTGAATGCGCCTCCGGGAATTGACGGAACTGTTGTAGATGTTCAAGTTTTTACTCGCAAAGGTCAGGAAAAAGACGAGCGTTCGCTCGACATCGAAAGTCTCGAAGAAGACGCGATGCGCCGCGACCTCGAAGACGAAATTCGTATTTTGACCGAACAGCGCAATCAGCGCATCAATGAACTTTTCGACGGTCGCACGTTGAAAAAAGATTTGACCGACGGCAAAGACGTTCTCATCAAAAAAGGTGAAACGCTGACCGCCGCGATGCTCAAAGAAATTCCGGTTAGAACTTTGAAGACTGCCGAAGTTTCCGCCGGTTCGATTGATATTACCGGAGAGATCAAGGAATACGAACAGCGCACGGATCGTCAGATCAATATTCTGAGCGACATCTACG
>CBDCJY010000005.1:0-340265 GCA_965217985.1 Pyrinomonadaceae bacterium | reverse complement strand
CCTGATAAATTTTGTAATCGCGGCTTTCGAGATTTAGTTGAAGATTTGCGCCCTTCGCCGTTTTCGGCAGATCGAGCGCGGGCATTTTTCCTTCGGCGCGAACGCCGCCTGCAAATAACGCCAGAACAGGCGCAGAAATTGAAGTTTCTTTCGGCGGATTCGCTTTTTGATTTTTGTCGGGCAATTTTTTGTTCTGGTTCGGTGCGGAATTTTTGATGTCGGGAATATTTGCCGCGCCGTTGACGGTTGCGTTGACGGTTGCATTGACGGCAGAATTTTCGTTTAAACCCGGAATTTTGATTTTGATTCGGCGCGATTATTTGAAACGGCTCAATCGTCGGAGACGGAGAAACTTGACGGGCAATTTCCGGTTCGTTTTTTGCTGGTTTCAATATTAAAAACCAAATTCCAAATACCAAAAGCAAAACGGCGAACGCCGCGCCGAAAGCTAATTTCGGCGTTTTGAAAAATTCGATCAGCGCATTCCAGACAGGCGGACGCGCTTCGCCTGTTTCAGTTTTTTTTGCGGCGGCGAATTGATTTTCCGTTTTTAATTTTTCGATCATCGTGCGCGTGAAAGCGACTCTCCGGCGGCGCGGTTCGGTGGCGAGAAAATTGTTTTCAAAACCCGCTTTTTCGACAGACGAAAGCGTTCCGCGAATGTAAGATTCGATCAATTCGTCTTCGACGACACTAATTTGCTCGAATAAACTTTCATCCGCGACGAAACTTTCCTCAAACGCGGTGCGCGCGTCTTCGGGCATTTCACCTAATAAAAACCGGCGAACTTCCGTCTCGTTGTATAAATTTTCTTCCGTCACTTTTTCGCTTCCCAAATCATAGTGTGAAAAACCGCAAAAACATTTCAATCAAATCGAAAGTTTAGCCACAGATACACACAGATAAAATCGCATCAATTTAAAAATCCGTGTTCATCCGTGAAAATCTATGGTTTCAGATCTTCAAAAATACTAATTTCAAATTTTACGACAGCAATCGCGTGTGCAGTCTTCGAGTTTCGCTTTCAGACGACAGACGCGAATTCGCAAAACATTCAGCGAAATTTTCATTTCGTCCGCCAGCCGTTTGCGCGTCGCAATCATCGTGCGTTCGTCCGTGTCGTAATACGCGACGATGACGCGGCGGTTTTCAGCGGAAAATTCCGCCAGACATTTTTCCAGACAATTTGTTTTGTCTGCTTCATTTTCGTCTTCGCGCAAATCTTTTTTATCAGCGATTTCCGGCGCGTCTTCGATTGATTGGAAAAGCCGCTCGCGGTTGCGGCAATCTTCCTTGAAAATAAACTGCGCGACGGTCGCGGCATACGCGCCGACGTTTTGAATCTCTTCGCCTTCGACGATTTTTTTCATCACGCGGTCGAAAACCGTGTCGGTCAATTCTTCCGCACTCGCGCAATTGCGCCACTCGAAAAATTTTAGCAAACGCACGCGCAACGATTCATACTTCAAACCCGCCGCGTCGCGGTCGTTTGCGTCGAGCGTCGTTAAAAGTTTATCGAATCCTGTTTGCGTGATGATTTCCGCCACTTGATTTTGACGATTAAAAAATTAACCGCATATCTACACAGATTAACGCAGATAAAATTAAAATTAAAATCATCTGCGTTAATCTGTGTTCATCTGCGGTTTCAACTTTTCCGGTTATTTCCAGTCGCCCTGCAAAGTAAATCCCGCCCAGAAATACGGTGAGCGAAAACGCGGAATCTGCCGCATTTCGGTTTTCGTCTGTTTGAGAGCGGCGACGGCGGAGAGTTTTTTCTGCAAAAGGTTTTGATAAAACCGCTTCATAAATTCGGCGGTCGCCGCGTCGTCAACTTTCCACAAGCTCGCCACGACGCGCTTTGTTCCGGCATACATAAAACCGCGCGTCAGACCGATCAAACCTTCGCCTTTGATGTCTTTGCCGAGTGCGGTTTGACACGCGCTCAGAACGACTAAATCGCTGTTCAGATTCAAATTATAAATTTGATTGAGCCGCAAAAAACCGTCGCGCGATTTGCCGTTTTCGTCGTAAAGCGAAAGAACCAAACCGGAAAATGCTGGGTGCGCCGTGTCGAGAAAACCGTGCGTGGCAAAATGCAGAATGCGGTAATTTGCCAGTGTTTCGCTCGTCGCGTTGTCGCGGTTCGCGTCAAAATCAATGTTCAGATTTGCCTGATCCGGCGGCACGAAATTTGAAATATTTTTCGCTTCGATACGCGAAGAAAGCAGGCGCGGCAGATTGTCGCCCGCGTTAAAATCGCGCAAAACTTTGCTGATTTCCGCCGGTTTTTCCGGCAATTTGACTTTTTTCGCCACGCTCGAAAGCCGTGTGTCGTCGGCTTCAAAAATCGGATCGGCGAAAATCGCCAGAAGTTTTTCCGGCGTTTTGCGCCCGTTCGTATTGCGCCGCAATTCCGCCAACGCGCTTGCCGACGGCAGAAATATTATTTCGTTCGTATCATTTAAAAAACTTTGAACTTTCGATTTTGAATTTTGAACTTTCAGCGCGGCAAACGGAAGATACTGCAAAACTCCGTCGGCAACGATGGCGAGACGTTTGTTTTGAATTTCCGAAGCGACGGGCGCGAGTAGAATTTGACTCAACTCGCCGCCGAGTTTCGCCGCGTTCGCTTCTTTCGTTTTGTCGCGCGAAATAATCGCATCGTAAAATTCACGCGCCGTTTTTTCGATTTTACTTTGTGCCGGAAGCGTGAAAATCTTGATCGAATCTTTTGTTACCAGCCACAAAAACGAACGCGCCGCGCCGAGTTTGTATTCCAAAAGAACGGTTTCGTCGTCGAGCAGACTTTGAATTTCCCGCGCCGAAGCGGTCGCGCCCTGCGTCAGATCGGCGTAGCGCGGATTATCGCGCCGGATTTTGATTTGCAGATTTTCGAGTTTCGTTGTCAGCGAATTGATGTCGCTCGTGATTTTGGCGAGCGTTTCGGGCTTGACGTTTTGCGCGAGCGCGGCGGTGCGGCGGCGATATTGCAAATTTAATTTTTCCTGTAAATCCTGTGTCTGTTCAATAATGTTCGAGTCAACGCCCTGTCTGATATTGACACGCGCTTCGCGCAAAAGTTCGATCAGACTTCTCGTTCTCGAACGCTCGTTTGCCTGCAACGCCAGTGCGAGATCAGCCGCATTTTTGTCGCGCTCGAAACGCGCGGCGAGCAGGTCAACATAAAGTTCGTAATACTGCAAAACACTCGCCAGATAAACGGCGCGAAGTTCCGGGCTGACGATTTCGTTGCGCGTCTGCTCGACCAGCGCGAGACCGCTTTCGACTGTTTCAATCGCTTTATCGAGATTGCTGCGGTCGCGTTCGGCAAGCGCAAGACCGTAAGCCGATTCCGCCTCGACACGCCGGTCGCCGAGTCGTTTCGCCAGCGCATTCGACTGCGCGTAAAAATCGGCGGCTTTATCTTTGTCGCCGATTGCGCGATAGCTTTTCGCCAGATTTCGCAAAGTAATCGCTTCGCCGGTCACGTCTTTTAATTCGCGCCGCAGAGCGAGAGACTGTTCGAGAAATTCGGCGGCTTTCTGATGATTGTCGTGTTGGGCGTAAACCTGTCCGAGATTGTTTAAAACATTCGCTTCGCCGCGCCGGTCTTTTACCAGCCGTCGCAAAACGATTGATTTTTGGTAAAAGTCTTCGGCTTTGGTTAAATCTCCGCTCATTAAATAACAGCTGCCCAAATTATTTAAAACAATCGCTTCGCCGAATTTGTCATCGGTTTCGCGCTGAATATCAAGAGCTTCGGTGAGATACGAAATTCCTTTTTCATAATCGCCTAATTCTTTGTAATCAACGCCGAGATTATTTAAAGCCGAACCTTCGTGTTCGCGGTTTGAGGCTTCGCGCGCCAGAACCAGACCGCGTTCGGTCAATTCGACGGATTTTTGAAGTTCGCCGAGTTGACGAAGAACATCGCCGCCTTCGACCAATGCGACGATTTCCCAGATTTTGTCTTTTTTAATTTTTGAAAGTTCGGCAATCTGCGCGTAGGCTTCGACCGCCAGATGCCGTTCCTCGCGCGTTCCTTTTCCGCGCAAAGTTACGGCTTGTTCGGCGAGTTTTTGGATTTTCATCGCCGCCTCGTTAATCTCGAAATCTTCCGCGACGGTCGGGCGAATTTCAGTTAATTTTATCGAATATTTTCCCGCATCGGCTTTCTCATCCGTCGGCTCGACCGCGATTTTGTATTCGCCCGCTTCGGTCGCCGTCACTAAAATCCAGTCTTTTCCATACATTCCGGCGGGCGAATCGGTTTCGATAAACTTTTCGCCGCTCGGCTTAAAAGCCGTCAACGCAACATCTATTTTATTCTGCGCGGTTTCGATTCTCGCTGTTTGATTTGCGCTGATATTTAAAGTATAAAAATGCGTTTCGCCGCCTTTGATTTCGCTTTCAATCGACTGATCTAAATTAAGAATGTGATCTGTCCTAGTTTGTGCCGTTGCGTTAACTGCAAAAAAAACAAATACCAAACTAATAAAATGGATCTGTAAAGCTAATATCATAAGGTTTTACCGAGCTTATAAATTGTCAATAGATTGATTGATTTTAATTGTTTAGTCAACAATATTTCATCACCGCCGATACATTTTTGCAACTCAATTTGCGGCGAAGGCTCAAAATAATTTAAAAAGAGGAGTCAAATTTGCAGGAAATTTAACTCCTCTTTAGTTTAGCTAAACTAAAATTTACTCGACCTTGACGAAATCCGTTCCCGTTCTGCCGAAGGTTTCGGGATGATACATTTCTTCGGCTTTGGCAGGCGGCACGACAAACTCGCCGGGCGTTGTGGCGCGTGTTACATAGCTGTAATTGTAAACGCCTTCCCACAAAAGAGATGAAAATGCTTCGGCGCGTTCGTCGCGGAAATTCTGGTGTTCGAACCAGTTTCGCCGCCACCACCAACCGCCGCCGAAACTGCGCGACGAGTAAACATCAACAGTCGTCGGTTTATTATCTGCCGGAATTTCTTCCGTCACGGCGAGTTCGGGATTTAAGATTTCGAGTCCGGCAGGAAGCGGATCAACGAGCGCGACGTGATAGCGTCTGGCTTGTGCAACCATCGTTAGACGAACGCGAACTCTTGCGCCCGCTTTGATCGTCCAGCTTCCGTCGGCGTTTTGCGTCACGTCTTCGGCGTTGTCAACCGCTTCGTATTTCCGCAGAACAGTGAAACCGTAATCCGCCGGTTCGAGTTTCAGATTCTTAGGCGCGTATTTCATTCCGATTCGGTAATACAGGCGACCTGCACCCTGTTTATCAATCAGAAGATTTGAAACGCCGTTTTGCTCGACCAAGTATGACATCGGAATTTCCAAAAGATTCGAGTCAACCGAACGACCTTTAAAAATCTGTTCGCCGGCGTAAACATTTCCGAGCCAGACACGCGAAACGAAATCGGGCGTGACTTTTTCGTAAGCCTGAAAATACTTGTCGAGTGCGAGCAGAATGAAAACATTTTCCTGCGTATTCGCCCACGCGCCTTTGATGCGATGATCGAGAAGTCCGCGAACGAGTTTCGGAATCAGATCGTTGTTCGGATCGGCTTTCAAAAGTGCTTCTAAAAGCACACCGTCGGCGCGACGATTAGAATACATAATCAGCCACGCATTATCGCCGTAATCAGTCACGAAATTCGCCGTCGCCGCCGTTTCCGTTGTTCGATTCATCAAAAAGCGTTTGATATTTTCGACTTCCATTTGCGAATTTTTGTCATCTGCCAGAACCGAAAGAATCCAGCCTAATGCTTCAAACGGCATTTTTTCAACGCCGGCTTCCGCCAACAATTTTTTTGCTTTTGCCGCGTCTTTGTCGCCCATCAGATCGCGGACGTAAAGCGCGTAAGCCGAGATCGTCCAACGAACTTCTTTCGGATAATACGCTTCGTAATGCGATTCGATATTTTTCAAGTAAGGTTTAACTTTTGTCAGCATTTCTTCCGGCACTTGATAGCCTTTTCCTTTCGCCAAAATCAGCGCGTGCGCGGCGTGAACCGTGACGAACGGGAACTTGTAGCGTTCGCCGTCGCGCCGCCACAGACCGAAATAACCGTTGGCGTTTTGCCTTGACTGCAAAATCTTGATGTCTTTCGCAAAACTCGCTTTCGTTTCGGCTTCGGTCGGCATTTCTTTCGCTTTGAACGCTTTTAAAACGTCCTGCAAAGCGGCGATTGAAATCATCCGCGACGAAACCTGTTCCGAACACTCGAACGGATAACGATAAAGCGAGATAAACGCGTCGGTTAATTCCTGCAGCTGCGTCGAACTCGTCGTCACTTCCAAACCGCCGAATTGCGGATAGACATCGCCGGGAGTTTGCACGGGTTGAATGATCGCGCCGTTCTGGTCGGTCGTGCCGTAAGTCGCAAACGCTTCGGTCGTCGCCGGTGTCCAGACAGGCAAACTTATTTCCGCTGCGTCCGCGAATTTGCCGGAATTGACCGCGATTTGGAAACGCGCCGTTCCGGCTTTGTCAGCCGAAACCGGAAAACGGACTTCGGCGCGGTCGTTGGCTTTTATCAAAACTCGCTTGCCGCTTTCGCCTGTTAATAAAGCATTCGTGGCGCGAACGGCAACGTCAACCGTCATATCTTTGTCGGTTTGATTTTGGACGACAACAGGCAATTCGACTTTATCGCCGAAATTCATAAATCGCGGCGCACTTGGGCGAACCATCAAAGGCTGTTTTGCCGTAATGTTCGATTCGCCTTTGCCGAATCGTTTGCCAGCGTCAACCGAAATCGCCGTCACGCGATAGCGCGTCAGATTGTCGGGCAATTTCACGTCAACTGTCGCTTTACCGTTCGCATCGGTTTTGACATTCGGCGCAAAAACGGCGAGCGCGTTGAAATTTTCACGCAAATTTATTGGCTCATTATTTTGCGCTTCTTCCTTAGAATCCCCAACTATTCCTGCTTTCATCTTATATAAGTTGCTTACACGTCTTCCGTTTACTGGTAAAGAGGCGACGCTATCCGCTGAAACCGATACACTTTCAGACATTGCGCCGACAGAAGGTGCGGGCGGCGGCGGCGGCGGTTTTACGTCGTCGGGATTTCCGAGCAGAATATCTTTCCGCAGATGATAATCGGTTACGCCCGCGCCGCGCTGTGAATAAAATGCGTCGAGCGGATTTTCGATGTTGTAGCCGGAAAGCGCGAGAACGCTTTCGTCAACGATGACGACGGCGACTTCGGAATTTGAAATCGGCTCGCCATTGTTGTCTTTTACTTCGACCGAAACTTTTGTCGCGCCGCCCGGCTCTAAAGTTTTGTCCAAAGGTTCGGCGGAAACGGTCAGTTCGCGCGAAGCGGTCGAGATCGGCAGATTGACTTGTCCCGAAGCATACGCCGGACGTTTTGCCAGTTTTTCTTCCAATTCGCCTTTGTCGTTTGACCTCGTTGCCGTGCCGACCAGATCAACCTGCGCGTAGATATTCGGCAGATATTTTTCTTCGAGCGGAATTTTCAAAGTGATCGAATTTCCGCCTATTGTAAATCGTTCCGTTTTGACGATTCCGTCGCGTCTTAAAGTTAAAACACCTTCGGCATTCGGGAATGGTGAAATCACTAAAAGTTCGGCGACTTCTCCGGCTTTGAAATCTTTTTTCGACGGAATTATTTCGACTTTTTCCTGTTCGACATTGCGGCTCGGCGGCGTTTTTCCGCCCGGAACCCAGATCGTAAATTCCGTTTCGTTAAAACGCTCGCGGTCGTCCATCACCGTCGCCGTGATGATATAGCGTCCGCCTTGTTTGGCGACGAATTCACACTTTGAAACTTCCGCCGAAGATTTAATATTGCAGGTTTGCTCGTCAATTGTTTTTTCGATCCAACTTCCCTTTTCGAAAACCCAATCTTTCAAAACGGCTCTAATTTCCGCGTCGCGTCCGGCAATTATTTCGCCGTCGATGTTCGTGACGATTGATTCAACCGATATTTTTTCGCCTTTCTGGACGAAATTTCGCGCCGATTTTACGCCGATATAAAGATCAGCCGGATGAACGAGCAAATTTGTCGAAGCCGACCACGTTTGCCGATTAACGTCCTGAACCGAACCGGAAGCCGTGACTGAATACGGTCGCGGCGGTTTAACCGATTCGAAATCAATTTTCAAAACGTGCTTGCCGCTCGCGTCGGTTACGCCTTTAAAATTTTGCACGGTCTGATTTGCATAATCGCTGCGGTCGCCGTAGAACCACCACGGAATCCATTTGCCGAAGATAAAATCTCCGCGATTCGGCGGCGTGTAATTCGTCGGTGTGGCGCGAACCGTCCAATTGACATCGGCATTCGCAAGTCCGCCGCCCGCGTAATAATTTGCCGAAACGGAAACATTCGCGCTCGATCCGACGAGATACGGTGCTTCGGTTTCGTTCTGCGATTTGACCTCAAATTCCGGTCGGCGAAATTCCTGCATCTGGAAACTATGCTGATATGTATTTCCCGCCAATTTGCTGTTCGTCGAAATATCAATCCGCGAATAACCGAGATTGGCGTTGTCGGGCAGTTTGAATTTGAAGTCGAACGCGCCGAACGCATTGAGATTTGCCGTGCCTTTGGCAATCTCGTTATCGCGCGAATCTTTGACCGAAAAATTAAGACCGCTCGCTTTATCGCCGAGCGATGCGATGTCGCCGAGTTTGCCGCCTTCGTAAACGCGGATGTAGCCTTTGACGGCAACTTCTTCTTTCGGGCGATACATTTTGCGGTCATCGAAAACAAACCAGCGCAAAGAATCAGTTTGTGGTTTTTTATACCAGTTGCCGTTTTGCTGCCAGTAATAATCGGTATTTTCAGGCAAAAACGCAACATCTTTTCCCTTTCGCGCAATTAAAATATTCTGCTGTTTCGCCGCTTCGTCCGGCAAAGGCAGACGCAGAATTCCATTCGCGCTCGTTGTGTTCGTCTGCGCCGTTTCAATCGTGTCGGTTTCAACTGTTTCGCCGTTTTCGCCGGTCGAATGAATTTCTTTGAGCGATTCGTCGGAAGTTCCCCAACTCGTCAGCCATTCCCACCAACTTTGGGAAGTTTTGAATTCTGAGTTGTGAGTTGTGAGTTTGCCGTTGTTTGGATAAATATTTAATTCGACACCGTTGACGGGTTTTCCGGTTTTCAGATCGGTGGCGAAACCGACTAATTCCTGATTGTCAACGAACGCATCAAGTCCGATTTGTGTCGCCTGAATCCAAGTAAAAATTCTCGTGCGGTCGTATTTGTCGCGTTTGACGGTCGGTTCGATGTCAACGATGACGTTGCCGAAACCGCCGTTTAATGCTTCGGCGAGATCAATTCTCGTTTCGACCATTTCGTCCGGTTTGCTTTCGAGCGTAACGGTTTTATTGGCGACCAATTTTCCCGGAATTACGGGACGTTTCGTATCGTCGTCGTAATTTATGCGGCGGACATATTCCTGAAACTGCGCCCAATCTTGCGGCTGAACCTGATAAATTTTCAGTTTGACCGACGGCTGATTTGTCGAGTAAACCGAAAAACTCGGTTTCGCCGTCGGATCGAGAACGACCATATTTCCGCCCTGCGAGTAAAGGCTGACCGGCGCGGCTCCGACTTTGATCGTCGCCGTCGCATCTTTGCCGAGTTCCTGCCCGAACGTATCTTTGAGCGCGCCGCCAACCGTGATTTTATAAGTCGTGCGACCTTTCTTATAGCCTTGAAAATAGACGTAGTTTCCCGACGGAAAAATATTCAAACCTTCGACCGCCGGTTCGACTTTGACGATTTCTTTAGCGAAATTCTGCGCGTCGAGCGAATTGTTAAACTCCATTATCCATTGGTCAAACGGGGAACATTCTTTGCTTTCGCGCCAACCGCAGTAACCGGCGACAAATTTCAAAGGACTGTAGGTTTGGAAAGAAAAACTTTGCGCTTCGGTCGTCGTCAGAGGACCTTCGGCGGACGACGTTCCTTTTTCGATCACGACCGTAATCGGTGATGCGGCAGGCAGCGCATTTTCCGTTAAACCGTCGGAATTTACTGCGCGAAACGCGAGCCAGCGGTTCGGCTGGGATTCTTTGATGTAATAAGAAATACCCGAATCTTTGGCGATTTCTTCTTCGGTCGCCAGACGAACCGGAATTTTTTTGCCTTGTGCTGAAACTGAAATCGTTTTTAAAACCGCGTCTTTATTGATTTCCTGATCGAAGCGAATGAACATCAGCGCGTCGCGCCGGACGGTTTGATTTGCGGGAATCATCGCTTCGACTTTCGGCGGCGGCGTGGTAAAAGTCCACACAAAATCTTTTTCAAGCGTTTGTCCGTTTGCCGACTGCGTTCCGGCGGGAACTCGTGCCGTGTATTTCGTTGCCATCGGGAAACGCTTCGTCGTGTCGAACATCAGCGTTTTCGTTCCGAGCCAACGCCATTTTCCTTCGACTGACGGCGATAATTGAACCGGAACGGTCTGCGCCGCTTGTTCTTGCGAAGTGACGGCAACCATCGGCTGCGAAAATGTGATGTTCAGATCGGGCGCGAGTTTGACTTCGCCTTCGGGCGAAAAACGGATTACTTCGAGCGTCGTTCCCGGATTAATTTTCGGTGTGCCGCGCATCTCGTCGGACGGAAATTTAACGGGAATTTTATTGCCTGTTTTCGGCGCGGGCAAAGAACCGACGCGTTTGGCGAAATCAGCTTTGTCATCGTCCTGCGATTTTATTTTCGGCAGCCGATTGAGCAAATTCGCCGATTGATTGTCCGACAGCGGATCGGTTTCGGCTGGCGTTTGTTTCGTGCGCGTTTCCGCGCCTTCGACACCTTCCGACAGCCGAAACTGCAAACCGTTCGGCGAATCTGTTGTTTGTGTTTCCATTGATTTTCTAACAATCTGTGCGTTCGCTGTCCGGCTCAAAGGCGCGAGCATACTCGTATAAACGGTTAAAAGAAGTAACCAGGCAATCGTTTTTTTCATTATTATTTTATTCCTCACGCTGTTTTTCCGGGAAGAGCGTCGAGTCTGAATTTTCGCGTCAATCATACTTTAAATTCTTTAATTTAACCGGATACAAAAATCCAACCGACGGTTGCAGAACGCCCTGAAAATTTATATCTTGCAAATTTTAAATTTCTTATTTTTTTTAAGCAATTATTTTGTGAGATTTTTTTACTGCATAACAATTTTTTTACTGCATAACAATTAAAGCCGTTTCGCCGCCGCCCTGTGCGACGTTGACGAGCGATGAAGCAGAAAGCCGAACGAGTCCGCCTTCGACTTTTCCGCGAAACAGAAACGGATCGAAATCAATCAAAAGTTCTTCCATTCTGATTTCGTCCGAATACATCGGGATTTTTATTTTCTCGACGGCGACTTTTTCCTGCACGACAAAAGATAATTGCAAAGCATTTTGCAGAGAAGTTTCCCATTCGCCCTGCGAAGTTTCCCAACCGAGAATTTATTCCGCTGCCGCCGTAATCGTCGTTCGGTTTTAAGAGAAACTTTTCGCGGTTTTTCCGCAGATGTTCGACGAGATCAATTTCCGTTTCTTCGAATTTCGTTTTCATTTCACGAACTCTCCGCGTCCACGGAATATGTTTTTTTATCATTTCGAGTTGTTCGCCGTTAAAAAGATTCTGAAATCTTTCATCGCCGACGACAGCAAAACTCGCTTTTTTATGCGGAATTTTCGTCCGAAACGAGTTTGCCATAAAAATATTTCCGTCGCGGTAAGCGTTTGAAAACGGATTGTCTGCGTCAAATTCGTCCTGAAATTCGTGGATCAAAACGCGCTTGTAAAAAATATCAATTTCAAAATTGCCGACATACAATTTTTTGCCGTCGTATTCCAAATCGCGCGGATCGCAGATCAAAGTTTTATTTCCCTTTGATTCAAAATAATCGCGCAGAATTTCAAATTCGGTAAACGTCGAAACGCCTTTCCAGTCAACAATTGCAATGTTCGGATTTTCCTTTTTGCCGCCGAATTCGCGGTAATCGGCGATCAATGCTTCGAGCAGTTTTTCGTGCGGTTTCGGTCGGCCCAATGGTTATTTTCGTCTAAAAATTCTTTGACTTCGGGAATCATTTCCAAAACTTTTTCGATCTGCATCTGGTCAATAATTCCCGCCGGAGTTTCGCCGTTGTATTCCAAAAATTTAAAATCGTCGCCGTCAAGATATGTGTCGAGTCGGCTCGAATTACAAACGCCTTTATATTTCGGATCAATTCTCGCCATTTGCTCTTCGCGGTTCGGAAAGATCGAGTTCGCGCATAATTTCGTCGTTTTCCAAAGCCGCGAAAGTCATCGTTTCAAAAACCCGTGCAAGAACTTCCGCCGCGTGTTTTATTTTCGTATATTTATCCCGCGTGAAAAATTGCGGACGCATAAACGGGCAAAACGGTCGGTCGTCGCTCAAAATACCGAGTTTGCGCTGTGCATCGTTCATTTCTTTGAAAAGTTCAGTGTCAAACCGATGGTTGGCGATAATTTTTTCTTCGAGTGATGCGATTTCTTTCCTAAGTTTTTCGTTCATAGTTTTATAATGTAAAATACTTTTGCGCGAAAATGAAATTTTTCTTATAAAAACAGTCTTTCCAAGAAACTCTCGAAACGGCTGATTTTTGTTGTTTAATAATTTTTTTTTCCTGTTATAATTATTTTGGAACTTGCAACTTTGAGTAAAAATTGGTCGTAGAGATTTTGGCAAAAAGTTCTTTTTATATAAATTTAGGAGCATTTAATAATAAAAATGGGATTGTGGACACGAATGAAAAGGCTTATTCAGGGCAAGCACCGGCGCGGCTCTCGAAAAAATGGAAGACCCGGAAATGGTTCTCCAGCAAACCATCCGCGATATGCGCGACCGCGTGCCGGAACTCAATAATTCGGTCGCGCAGGTGATGGCAACCGAACGCCTTTTGTCAAAAAACAAGGAACGCCTCGAAGAACAGGTCGTTGATCTCGATTCAAAAATCAAGGCTTCCGTTAAAATGGGACGTGACGATATTGCGACGGCTTATATCGGTCAATTGCAGCAGGCACAACTCGATTTCGAACGCACCGGCGCACAACTCGAACACGCGCAACTCGCCTCGAAACAGGCGATGAAAGCCCGCGACAATTACGTCATTCAGCTTAAAAACCGTTCGCAGGAAGCGATGCAGTTAATCAGCGCGTCGAAACAGGCGAAATTGCAGGAACAACTCGCGCAGACGATGCAGTCGTTCGATCTCGGCGACGATTCTTCGACCTTTAACGAAATGCGTGAAAAAATTGACCGCCGCGTTGCCGCCGCCGAAGCCAAACTTCAACTCGGAACATCGTCGGTTGATTCGCAGATGCAGGACATCGAAAAAGAAGCGATGCAGATGCAGCTCGAAGACAAACTTTTATCTTACAAACAGCAGATGGGACTTTTAGGCGAAGGCAACAGCAACGACAAAAAGCAAATTTCCGCCGAATCTCAAGTCAAAGAAAAGACAACCGAAGATTTGATCTCGGAAGGCGAACGTCTGCTAAAAAACTCGAACAAATAAGATTCGCAAATTTTCCGAAAAACAGAGGCAAAACGCAGACGGCAAAATCGGCATCATAGTTGGCAATTGGTTATGGCAGATATAGCAAAATACAAACAGGAATTCGATAGATTCAATACGAAATTTGTCAAAGAAGCCGTCAAAGAACCGGCGAACTTTTGGGGTTTGGCAGGTTTTGCAGTTGCCGCCGCTTATACGGGAAGCATTATTCCGCTCGTCGTCGCACTTTTTTGCGAATTGGTTTATGTGGTTTTTCTTCCGATGGTTCCGGCTTATCGTCAATTGGTCGTTAATCGAGAACGCGAACATTATCGCGCTTTGAATAAAGCCAACCGCGAAAAAATGATAAAAGCGTTTAGTCCGCGAGAACGCGAAGCCGTCGAATATCTGCGATGGCAGAAAGATAAAATTCAGGAAAATTATCATAAATTTACAGGTGCGCGTGAACTGCCGACAAATCTTCGTTCGCTCAATCAGCGTTGGGAAGATTTCGTTGATCTGCTCGATGTTTACCGCCGCCGCAAATCTCATATCAAATCTGTCAATCGGCAGGCGGTTCATAATCAATTATCGCAAGCCTATCGCGCCGCCGAATCTTCGCCGGACGAAAAAACGAAACGCATTCAGCAAACGAATGTCGAAATCTTAAAACGCCGACTCGCGTCGTTTGATGAACTCGAACGCTCGGTCAAATTAGTCGAAGGTCAATTACAGTCAATCGAAAATTTCTTCGGTTATCTCAATGATGAAATCGTTACGATGTCCACGCCGGAAAAATTTTCGCTTTTGGATTTTGAGCAATTGAGCGATTCGATTGCAATGACCAAGCAAATGCTCGACGCGACCAGCGAAACGGTCGGCGCACTCGACGCATACAACCGCGAAATGGGAAATTACGAACTTCTTCCCGAAGCGAATCGTTAAAAAAAATTTCAAAATTAATAAACTACCCCGCAGCAAGCTGACGGGGTATTAAAACAGCCGAAGTTGTCCGTTATCTTCGAGCTTGCCTTGTTGCTGAACATAGTTCTTTATCATTTGTTCCGTCCCGTGTGCGCCGACTGTGCTGATGAAATATCCTTCAGACCAGAATTTACCGCCCCATAAGTATTTCTTGACTTCCGGGCAAGCCTTGAAAACTTCGCGTGCCGTGATACTTTTGATCGTTTGCACCAATTGTTTCGGGCTATAGGTTGGAACTGACTGCACGAGAAAATGAACGTGGTCATCGTCCGAACCGATTTCCAAAAATGTTATTTCATAGCGTTTTTCCATCTCGGCACAAATTTCTTTGATCTTGGCATCAATAGTTGCCGCAAAAACCGCTCGACGATATTTGGTCGGGCAAACGATGTGATACATCAACACCGAAACATTATGCTTTTTATGAATGAACTTGCTCATTCATAACATTATAAAGCCGCAGCAAGCTGACGGGGTATTAGACCCAATGAGAATAAAAAGAACGGAAAAGATTTAAAATTTCCGTTCTTTTTCTTTTTAAACCGAACTTGCGGCAAAAACTCACTTACATTAAAATAAACGATTTCAGAATTGACTGAAAAATTTTGTAATATTTAATAAAAATTTTATTTAAGGAAAAATACATTTATGAAAAAGGTCGGAATATTAGTGGGACGCGAAGTGACGTTTCCCCAAGCGATTATTAACAGCATTAATGAAAAAGGTAACGGCGAAATTGTCGCCGAAATGGTCAAAGTCGGCGGAATCAGAATGGACGACGAAAAGAAATATGACGTTGTAATTGACCGTATTTCGCACGAAGTTCCGTATTACCGCGCAACTTTGAAAAAATTTGCGCTCGACGGAACATACATTATTAACAATCCGTTCTGGTGGTCGGCTGACGATAAATTTTTTAATTTCAATCTCGCGGCAAAACTCGGCGTGGCGATTCCGAAGACAGTTCTGCTTCCGCAGGAAAAATATATTTCGGACATCACGCCGGAATCTCTGCGAAATCTCGAATTTCCCGTCGATTGGCAAGGAATTGTTGATTACGTCGGATTTCCTGCATTTCTAAAACCTTTTGACGGCGGCGGTTGGAAAAACGTCTCGAAAATACATTCGCTCGAACAACTCTGGTATGAATATAATCAGACCGGAACGCTCTGTATGACACTTCAGGAAGGCATCGAATACGATCAATTCGTACGTTGTTACTGCGTCGGCAAGGAAAATGTTCTGATTATGCCGTATGATCCTTCTAAGCCTTATCTGTCGGGCGAACAATATGTTCCCGATCCGAATTATCTTTCGCCGGAATTGACGGAAAGAGTCGAAAACGATGTCAGAACGATCTGCCACGCGCTCGGTTATGATCTGAACACGGTCGAATTTGCTATCAAAGACGGCATTCCGTATGCGATTGATTTTATGAATCCCGCGCCTGATGCCGAACTCGCATCGGTCGGCGAATACAATCACCGCTGGATCGTTGACCGGATGACCGATTTTATTTTGAATAAATTGGAAACAGGTTTCGATAAACCCGAATATCGTTGGGACGCGATGCTCAATCCGTCACCTGCCGCGAAAACCGAAAAGAAACCGACGACCAAATCTAAAACTCCGAAATCTGCGACGAAAACCGAAGATAGGGAAAAGAAACCGCGAAGCAAAAAAACTTCCGAAACAAAGTAAATTTTCTACGAATGACAAAAAAAATGGCGGTTGGATTGTATCCAACCGCCAAGTCTTTTTAGACCAAGAGGAGAAGAGAATGGTGAGATAGTTAGAAAATTTTACTGATTAACGAGACGTATTCTTCCGTCAGGCAATTTGATCGCCAAGGCGTTCGGTTCATAAACCGTTAAAGGTGCGGTTGCCCGCGCTTCCAGTTTTTCCGCTTCATTTTTTGAAACTTTCTTTACGCTTTTTGCAAAAGTCGGATTGGAAACCGTATTGTAACGAGCGGTAATTCTTCGGACATATTCCTGTGTTTCACGATACGGCGGAATGTTATAACCGTATTTCATTACTGCGCCTTCGCCTGCATTGTAGCCGGCAAGTGCCAAAGCGACATCGCCGTTAAACATATCGAGAAGCCAACGCATATATTTTATGCCGCCTTCGATATTCTGTTTCGGATCGTAAATATTCGTCACGCCGAAACGTCTTGCTGTCGCGGGCATCAACTGCATCAAACCGCTTGCGCCTTTATAACTCGTCGCTTTGATCTTGAAAGACGATTCCTGGTGCATCTGCGAATAAATCAAAAGCGGATCAATCGAATAACGTCGGCTCGAGTCTTCGATATATGAGTCAATTACCGGATCGCCCGTCGTAAAACCGCTCATACTTTTACCCGCCGCCATAATCGTCTTCGTATATGATTTTACGCCGAGACCGTCTCGCACATTCATTGAAATCACTGTCGGTTTGACCAATCTGTTTGTTTTTGAGGCTGTATTTTTTTGCTCGACAATCGGTTTAACCGTCGGTGTTACGACTTTGACTCCGCTCTTCGTATCAAAGTTATCAAATACTCTGGAACGGGTTTGCGCTGTCGTCATCAAGCTGAATGTGATTAGAAAAATAGCCGCAAAAAAAGTTTTCTTCATAAAGTTTTTCTTAAAATATCTCTGTTAAAAAGACGCAGTTATACTCGTATGCCGCACGATAGATGACATATTATTCGGACACTCTGTTTTGAGTAACCTTATATTAAATAAACATCTAAAAGATTTATAATTCCAAAAATTTTTGAACATAGTTAAACAGTTTTGTCAGGCAAAGACAAAAAAGCGCAACGAAATTAAAATCTCGTTACGCAAATCTAAAATATTCTATTATTCGGTTTAGACCGACATTTCTGCGGTTTTACAGTTAAGTGATTTTATTTATTACGGGAAATCTGTTTCCGTTTAGAAAACTTTTTAAATCATTTATTCATAATAATTTAAAATAACTTTTGACAATTTTTCAAGATGCTTTTTCATCAATTAAAAGCACATCTTCGATTTCCTCGAACTTGAGTGCTTTAAAAACCAATTTATCTCGTTTACGGTCAATTTCGATCAAACTTCCATCGCTGATTTCACCTTGAATCAAACTTTCGGAAAGTTCATCCTCGACGTATCTCTGCAAAGCACGGCGAAGCGGACGCGCACCGTAACTCCGGTCGGCGCAGGTTTTCTCGATTAGCCAAAGTTTGGCTTTTCCGATAGTTTTATCTGCAAAGTTCTTTTAGCTAAAATTTCGTTGAAATTGTTTATTTGAAGATCAATAATTTTCATCAAATCTTCATTTCCGAGTTCGTCAAAAATAATTATTTCATCGAGCCGATTGATAAATTCCGGTGCGAAAGTCTGTTTGACCGAACTCATCACTTGTTCTTCCATTTTTTGACGGGAAGAATCGGCACTTGTCTGAAAACCGACGGTGGTGCGCTTTTGAATAAATTTCGCGCCGATATTCGAGGTCATTATAAAAATTGCATTTTTGCAGTCAATCGTATTGCCGTGTGAATCGGTCAGGATTCCGTCTTCAAAAATCTGCAAAAGTATGTTGAAAAGATCGGGATGCGCTTTTTCTATTTCGTCGAAAAGAACTACCGAATAAGGAGCGCGGCGCAGTTTTTCGGTCAGTTGTCCGCCTTCTTCGTGTCCGACATATCCCGGCGGCGAGCCGATAAATTTGGCAACCGTGTGTTTTTCCATAAACTCCGACATATCGAAGCGAACGAGCGATTTTTCCGAACCGAACAGAAATTCCGCCAAACTTCGCGCAACTTCGGTTTTTCCGACTCCGGTCGGACCTAAAAATAAAAAAGAACCGATCGGGCGATTGGGATTTTTAAGTCCGGCGCGTGAACGCCGCACGGCGCGAGCCAAAGCCGAAATCGCCGTGCGCTGTGAAATTATTCTTTTATGCAGTTCGGTTTCGATTTGCAGAAGTTTTTGCGCTTCGTCGTCTTTGATTGATTGAACCGGAATTCCCGTCCAACGTGAAATTACATTTTCGACATCTTCCCGCGAAACCTCGACGGCAGAAAAAGAATCGTCTAAAGATTCGAGTTCGAGCGAAATAAGCTGTTCTTCGTTGGCGGTCGTCCGTTTCCAATTTTCGACGGCTTCTTTCCACGAAACATCGGAAATGGTTTCCTGTTGATAGCGAAGTTTCGCACGCGCTCCGGCTTCGTCCAAAATATCAATCGCTTTGTCAGGCAAAAAACGGTCGGTGATATAACGATTCGATTGATAAACGGCGGCGTGCAGAGCCTCTTTTGAATAACGAATCTGATGAAACGCTTCATACTTTTCCGCCAAACCTTCGACGATCTGAATCGCTTCTTCTTCGGTCGGCGGCAGAACTTTGACCGATTGAAAACGTCGTTCGAGAGCGCGATCTTTTTCAACCGAACGGCGATATTCGCTCGGTGTCGTTGCGCCGATGCACTGAATTTCGCCGCGCGATAATGCAGGTTTTAAAATGTTCGCGGCATCGAGCGTCCCTTCCGCCGAACCTGCGCCGACAAGCGTGTGGATCTCATCAATAAATATGATAAATTCATCGTGTTCTTTTAATTCACGCAGAATTTTTTTTAGTCTTTCCTCAAATTGTCCGCGATATTTCGTTCCCGCGACAATCAGCGATAAATCGAGCGACAAAATTCTTTTATTTGCCAAAAACGTCGGAACTTCTTTATCAACGATTCTCTGCGCGAGACCTTCGATAATCGCCGTTTTTCCGACTCCGGGTTCGCCGATTAAAACCGGATTATTTTTTGTCCGGCGGCAAAGTATTTCGACAAGACGATCAATTTCAGAATTTCGACCGATCAGCGGATCGAGTTTTCCCTGCACGGCATCAGCCGTCATATCGCGCGTAAATTCTTGCAAATGCGGCACTTCTGATTTTTCTTTATCCTGATTAAAAAGATATGTAAAACCGTTTTGTCTTGAAACTTCTTCGCGCACATCTTTGATTCGTAACCCGAAATGATAAAGAATTTCAGCGGCAACCGATTTTTCTTCTCTTAATAAACCTAAAAGCAAGTGTTCCGGTCCGATGTGGCGATTTCGCAAACTTCGACTTTCTTCATTGGCGTAAATCAGAATTTTTTTGGCTTCGGGCGAAAGATGAAGTTCAGCCGATTGCGGAATTCGTTCGCGCAAAACGATGCGTTCCTCGACTTCGCGGCGGACGGCTTCGACCGTGACCGCTTTACGAAACGGAAAAAATCTGGCGGAGACGGTTTTGTCTTCGCGCATCAATCCGAGCAGAACGTGTTCGGGCGCAATAAAATGCGAGCCGTATTGCAGAGCTTCATAGCGGGCGAAAAAAATAACGCGCCGCGCTTTTTCAGTGTAGCGTTCAAACATATTTATTAATTTCCGGTGTCGGTTAGATAAATTATAACTAAATCGAGAGATTAATCACAATCGTTTCAAAAAATTAAAAATAAACTCAGCTAAATATAGTTTGAAAACCTTTTGAAATCCAGATAAATTTATTCGCTTCGTAAATTAGTCAAAGGTTTTATTCGGCTCGCTTTGTAAGCCGGATAAACGGTCGCTGACAAACAAATTAACAGCGCGGTTAAAATAATCAGAAAAACATTAAAAATATTTATGTGAAATGGAATGCTGCTCAATGAATAAACTTCCGCTGAAAGACTTACCAACTTAAAATAGTTTCCGAGAAAACACGCCGCCAAGCCGCCAAACAAACCGCAGACGATTCCGATCAAAGCGATAAATAAACCTTCAAATAAGAAAATCGAAATTAAAGTTTTTCCTTTCGCGCCGCAGGTTCTTAAAACTGCAATATCAAATTTTCTTTCATTTACAAGCAAAGCAAGCGTTGTCGTGATATTTAAAGCCGCGATAAAAATTATCAGCGAAATTATCGCCAGCGAAACTTTTCTTTCCAAACTCAAAGCGGCGAAAAGCGGCTGATTTGCCTGCTGCCAATCTATGATTTGAAAATTTTCACCCAAAATTGCTTTTATTTTTTCCGCCGTTTCATTTGTTTTGTAAATATCCCGAACGGAAACGCTCAAGATCGTCGGAGTAAATTCTTTTTGGTCATTTAAAACCGCAAAATCTTCCGGCGAAATATAAATCCACGTCGAATCGTAATCATAAATTCCGGTTTTCAAAATATCCGTGACAAAAACTTTCGAGCGTTTCGGATCTGTTTGATTTTTGAGCGTCACGAGTTCGATCTCATCGCCGATTTTTGCACCGATTTTTTCGGCTAATTTTTCGCCGACGGAAATCGTGGTTCGATTTTCGGTTTTCGTTTGTTTATTTTTGGCAATGAGAATCGCGTAGCTGACGGCATTTTCGCCAATGATGATCGAATTAGTGTAAGTCGCGGGCAAAACCGATTCGACATTTTCGATTTGAATTAATTGTTCGGAAATCTCTTTCCAATTAAAAATCTCACCGCCGTCTTTTGACGAAACTGCGATATGCGCCGTGTTGGATAAAATTTTTTCCTGCATTTCATCGGCAAAACCTTTTGCCAGAGCATTGGCAATTATCAGACTCGCTACGCCAGCCGCAATGCCGAAAATCGCCGCCAGCGAAGTAAATCGCGCCAAACTGCCGCGGCGTGTGCGGAAATATCTGAAAGCAATTTTTAGTGAAAGAGGCATTTGCAGAATGGTAAATGGTAAACGGTAATTGGTAAATGAGGAAACTTGAAATTTTCCAATTAGCCAAAGCGTTTTTCATCGGTTAAAATCTACATTTTGAAAGTTGGAGTCGGAAAATCAAAATCAAATTTCAAAATCCGAAATCTAAAATCGAGATGTCTTTAGCAAAAATAGAAGATGCCGTCCGTGATATAAAAAACGGCAAAATGATAATCATAGTTGACGACGAAGACCGCGAAAACGAAGGCGATCTGGTTTGCGCGGCTGAAAAAATCACGCCGGAACTGATAAATTTTATGGCGGTTCACGGACGCGGTTTGATCTGTCTGCCTTTGACCGAAGACCGCTGCGATTTTTTGCAGCTTCCGCCGCAGACGCAGGAAAACACTTCGAGTATGGGAACGGCGTTTACGATTTCCATCGAAGCCCGCGAAGGCGTAACAACCGGAATTTCCGCCGCCGACCGCGCAAAAACGGTTTTGACCGCTGTTAATTCCGACGCGAAACCGACCGATCTGGCGCGTCCCGGACATATTTTCCCGCTTCGGGCAAAACGCGGCGGCGTTCTCGTCCGCGTCGGTCAGACCGAAGCGAGCGTTGATATGGCGCGCATCGCCGGACTTGATCCGTCCGCCGTGATCTGCGAAATTATGAACGATGACGGCACAATGGCGCGTCTGCCGGAACTCGAAAAATTTGCTGAAAAACACGAACTGAAAATAATTTCCGTCGCCGACTTAATTCGTTACAGAATTGAAAAAGAAACGCTCGTTCATAAAATCGTCGAAACCGATATGCCGACCGAATACGGAATTTTCCGCGCGGCGATCTACGAAAATATTATGAACGGCGAAACGCACGTCGCTTTGACGATGGGCGAAATAAAGGAAAACCAACCGACGCTCGTTCGCGTCCAAACCGAGAACATAACCTTTGCGATGTTCGGTTCACAATTCGGCGAAGCGTCGAAAGCGATACAAAGCGCACTTCAAAAAATTTCCGAAGAAGGAAGCGGAGTAATTCTTTATTTGCGTCAAAAAGAACATAATTTGGATTTGATTCATCAATTGCAAACTTATGCTTTGATGCACGAAAAGAAAATTGACTTTAAGACGGCAGGAAAGCAGACAGGGTATGGAAAACAACGTGATTACGGCATCGGAGCGCAAATCTTGAAAGATTTGGGCGCAGGAAAAATAAAACTTTTGACAAATCATCCGCCGAAAATCGCCGCAATCGAAGCGTTCGATTTAGAAATAGTCGAAACCGTTCCATTATAATTTTTGCATTTAATTTTCGGATTTATTAAATTTAGATTGCCTATCAGTCCTCTTTTTATAGATAATAGATTTTTTTATAGATAATAGATTTAATTTTTTTAAACGAACAAATTTTTGCTCTCTCTCCCGCGGAAACTATGTCCGAAGAAAACAAAAATCAAACCGAAGAACCGGAAGAAGTTCAAAACCCGGAAACGGATAATCAGACAAGTGCGCCGAAACGACGTTTTTTCACGCGGCGCAACGCTCTAATCGCGCTTTTAGCGACCGTTATCGGCGCGTTTCTATTTATCGTTTTAACAACCGTTTCTTATCGGTACGGCGTTTTTGACAATTATGTCAAATCGCAGTTCGTAGCAAAAATGTCGGAAATCGGCGTTGTTTTCGACGCGGACGAATTTCGCCTGACGGTTGCGCCGTTGCAATTGGAACTCAAAAACGCGACATTTAACGACAAAATAACGGGCGATAAATTGTTTTTTATCCCAAACGCCAAACTAGGTCTGCGCGTCAAGGATTTGTATGCGTGGCAACTCAGCCGTGACATCAGCATTGATACGACCGAAGTTGACGGCGCGGAAGTTTGGGTGAAATTCGACGAAAACGGCAAATCCAATTTTTCAAATTTGAAAATCGTCGAAGATGAAGCCGGTTCGAGCGTTAATTTCACATATTCTTCGATCAAATTTTCTCTGCAAAACGGTCTCGTTCATTTCGGCGACGTGACGCGCAAAATCAACGCCGACGCAAAAAACATCGCTTTATTGTTAGAGCCGGAAAATTACGACGTTCCCGACGATCAAAAACGCTACAAAATTGATTTTACTTCGACCGAATCGAATTTCATCTATGACGAAAGCAAAGTCGAGCCGATTGACATTCGCGCTCAGGCAATCGTTGACAATTTAGGCGCGGAAATTACGAGTTTAAATCTCACAACGCCGGTCGGAAGTTCTAATTTGAAAGGCACGATCACCGATTGGGAATTATTTAAATACAATCTGCAAATTGATTCGTCCGTTGATCTGACGCAGACTTCGACGATTTTTCCGCTCGGCACGCCGCTGCGCGGAATCGGAAATTTTAACGGAACGGTAACGGGCGAAGGCGAAAATTACAAGGTCAACGGTCAGATTACTTCCGATGCGATTTCCGCTTCAAATATTTATTTAAAGTCTTTAAATTTTGACGCGACCGTCGAAGGCAGCGGTTCGACTTACGATCTGAACGGCAAAGCGATTGCGGAACTTCTCACTTTTGAAGATTTTCGCATTGATTTTCCGCAGCTTGTCGGCAATATTCGCGGCACGGGAACGGATTTTAAATGGCTCGGCGATTTGCAAGCCGCCGCCGTCAAATCGCCGCTCGGCTCACTCGGCGGACTTTATATAACGGACGCGAGCGCGGAATACAAAGACGAAAACTTAAACGCAACGCTCGGCAGTATTCGCGCCGGAAGTTTCTCTTCGGATCAAGCCGACGTTTCAAATCTTCGCGCCGGCAATGTCAAAATTTCCAAAGTCGGAGACGATATAAATGTTAATGTGCCGAGCGTACAAGCCGGAAAAGTCAATGCGGAAGGCGCGACGTTAAAAAATGTTGCGGCAAATAATTTAAAAATAAAAAATCGCAACGGTCAGACTAACGCCGAAATCGGTTCGGTTCGCGCCGGACAAGTTGACACTCAGGACGCACGTTTGCGTAATCTTTCGGCTGACAATATTCGCATCGGCAACAGCGGAAACCGTACGAACGTGGCGGCAAATAATGTGCGGGCGGACGGCGTTGATACGAATGGCGCGAAAATCGGCGCGCTTAACGCTTCAAACGTAGATGTCAACATCGTCGGCGACGAAACCGTCATTTATTCCAATAATTTACAGATTGCCAAAGTCGAAACCGACGCGGCTGTTCTCGGAACTTTAAATGTTGCAGGTGTCAGACTTTCGATTCGCCAAGGCAGAGTCGAAGCCAAAACCGGAGACATCAACGCCGGAAATATCGCGCTTGTCAAAAATTCAAATCTGCCCGAAGGCGGAAATCTCGAAAACGTCAAAATTTACAAACCCGTGTTCGTTCTCGAACCGTCGGGACGTTATCGCGCAACGGCTGATCTCAGTCTCGGCAGCGGCGTTCTCGGCAGCATCAAACTCGGCGCGGCAAGAGCAAACGTCAATTTAACCAACGATCAGGTCGCGCTCGATAATCTACAAGCCGATGTAATGGAAGGCAACATCAACGGCGATGCGACGATTGCTTTTAACAATCGTGCGCGTTCCGTCATCAACGCCGATTTTGCAAATCTCGATCTCGGCAAACTTCTCGCATTGCAAGGCGGAAAAGTCGTTCCCATCGAAGGTCAGACGAGCGGCAACGTCAATCTGTCTTTTAACGGGACGAATTTTAAAACCGCCAGCGGAAATCTTTCCGCCGACATTATCGCTAACGCCGGAACACAGGAAAAAGGTTTAGTTCCAGTCAACGGTCGCGTCGAAGTAAGCGCGACCAACGGGCTTTTTCAACTCGATGTCGCCAGATTAAACACTCAAAATACCGAAGTAAATGCAACCGGACAATTGGATTTAAACGGCGATGGTTCAAATTTGAATCTCGCGCTCAATTCTACCGATGCCAGTGAAGTCAGCCGCTTAATCAATGTTCTGGAAATCTCGCCGGAATTCGACCGGAAGATCAATGAATACAAAGCGGAATTTGCCGGAAATTTGAAATTTAACGGAACGCTGACCGGAAATGTTTCCGATCCGACGAGTAACGGACGCGCATCTTTGGATTCGCTGATTCTTCGCGGACGCGATCTCGGCGCACTTTCAACCGACGTTTCGGTTGCGCCTAACGGAATCGAAATTCGCAACGGACTTTTGCAGGAACGCGACGGCGGAAATATCGCATTTAACGCGGTAATTCCGAACGGCGGCGGAAATAATATCTCCGTTCAGGCAAAACTCAACAACGTAAATACGGGAAATCTGCTTGCCGCTCTGCCGCTCGAAGGCGTTTTGCCCGAGCAATTTAACGATTTTCGCGCGCAAACTTCCGGTTCGATAAATTTGACCGGACTTCCGGGCGAAATGCAGGGCGAAGCGAATATTAATTCCGGCGCGGGAACTTTAAACGGTCAGCCTTTCGACGGTTTCGATTCGCGCGTCACATTTGCCGGAACGCTCGTTACGGTCGAAAAATTTAATGCCAAGTTCGGCGACGGAACTTTACAGGCAAACGGAATCTACAACACGGCGAGTTCGATTTTCGATTTCGATGTCAGAGGCGAAAATGTTGATCTCACCAGAGTCAGACCGTTTCTTCCGAATAATCAAAATCTTCCCGCTTTTTCGGGAACGGTTGATCTGACGGCGAAAGCGACGGGAAATGTTAGCGATTATTCGACATTTAACATTAATTTCAACGGCAAAGGTCAAAACATCGCTTTTGCAGACAAAAACTTGGGAGAGATCGCCTTTAACGGCAACACCGAAAATCAGCGTTTCAACGCAAATGTTACGGCAAATTTTGAAGGGCGACCGCAAACGATTGCCGCGACCGTCAACTTTGCCGATCCGAATCTTCCGTTCCAAGCCGAAACCGTTTTCGACAACACGAATCTCGCGCCGTTTATCGCGCTTGCCGGCGGCGCACCCGGCAGCGTGGCGATCACCGGAACGGCGACGGGCAAAGTTTTTCTGCAAGGAAATCTG
Organism: Pyrinomonadaceae bacterium; assembly: GCA_965217985.1. GTDB lineage: Bacteria > Acidobacteriota > Blastocatellia > Pyrinomonadales > Pyrinomonadaceae > DATHTS01. The sequence continues at coordinate 314,140 of CBDCJY010000005.1, read as the reverse complement.
TCGTCAATTAACGATAAAGGTGTGCGCGAATTTTCGACCGATAATCTGAGCGGCGCGGCGGAATTTTCGCAACTCGCATTACAGATCGATGAAACTCCGCTGGTTGCAAGCGAACCTGTTTCCGTCAAATTCAACACGCGTGAAGTCGTTATCGAAAGCGCGAAATTCGCCGGCGGCGGCTCGAATCTGACGATTGCCGGAACGAAAGCTCTGACCGCCGACGGCATTAATAATCTTTCGGTTGACGGCTCGATAAATTTGAGAATTTTGAACGCGATTTCGCCGAATGCGTTTTTCTCCGGCATTTCGACAGTTTCGGTGCGTCTGACCGGACCGAATTCGACAGCGCGAATTAACGGCGATGCAAACTTTCAAAATACTTCGGTATCGGCTTTTGTCGGTTCGCAAAGAGTTTCGTTTCAGCGCGTCGAAGGTCGCGTTTTATTTACATCAAATCAGGCTCAGATTGATAATCTGACCGGATTTTTGGGCGGCGGCAGATTTAATGCTTCGGGCGGCGCACTGCTCGGAAATGATCTGACGCTTAACGCCTTTCGTCTGGATTTACGCGGAAATAACGTAACCGTTCCGTTGCCGAAAGACTTTCTGACAACGGGCGATGCGGAAATCGCAATTAACGGCAGGCGCGTCGGCGAAGAATTGACGACTCTGATTTCCGGCAGATTAAATGCCCGTCGAAGTCTTTACACAAAAGATGTTGATCTGGCGGATATCGTCAGTTCTCGCGGCGACGGTTCTCTGTCGCAAGGCAGTTCTTCGGGAAATTCTCTGGGAATAACGCGGCTCGATCTGCTCATCGAAGGACGCGATGCACTCGTCGTGCGAAATAACATTGCCGATTTAACGGCTTCGATCAGTTTGCGAGTGACCGGCGATATTGATTATCCGCAAGTCGCGGGCAGAATTACGGCGACCAACGGAACTTTATTTTTCCGCAACGACCGTTATAACGTCCAACGCGCCGAACTCGTTTTTCCGCCGAACGCCGACGGAATCGAACCTGTTATCAATCTGCAAGCCGAGACGGAAATTAACAGTTATCAGATTTTGGTAAATCTTAACGGTTCTCTGACCGATACGGAATCGCTCGTCGCCAATGTGCGTTCCAATCCGTCGCTGCCGCAAGCCGATGTCATTTCTTTGATTACGACGGGCAGTATTTCCAATTCAAGCACTGGAATTCCGACATTGGCGCAATCCGGGATCAGCACCGCCGCCGAGATTCTGACCGACGAGATTATCAATAAACCGATTGCCAAAGCGACCGACAAACTTTTCGGTCTTAACAAATTTGAACTTGATCCGATTGTTTCCGGTCAACGCTTAAATCCGACGGCGCGTTTAACGGTCGGGCGGCAAATTAACGACAATCTGCTTGTAACTTATTCGACAAATATTTCAGAAGATCAAAATCAGGTTTTGGCGTTTGAATATCGCGTGTCCAACAAACTTTCATTCGTCGCACAGTACGAACAACGCGCTCTGAGCAACGTCACGCGCAATCGTAATAATTTCAGTTTTGAAATTCGTTTGAGAAAAAGATTTTAGAAGTGTTTGTTCGCGGAAAAAATTCGTATTGTTTTCTTTTTAAAATAATTAAATTAGAATCCGAGATTTTTTGTCCCGGATTTTTTCATTTTTACGCATTTATATTTTTAGAGTAATTCTGATACTTTTTAGAAAATAGATTATTCTAGAAATAAAGAGGTAAAAAATTATGCCAAATACGGCAATTATCAGCGGCATTTTATTAATTCTGATCGGAGTTTTCGGTTACGTTTTCAGTATCATTGACGGCAACACGAGTTTGACCGCACTGATTCCGGCGGCTTTCGGCATTTTGCTGGCGATTCTCGGAATTGCCGCAAAATCGAAAGAAAATTTACGCAAACATTTGATGCACGTCGCCGTTTTAGTCGGTTTGTTAGGTTTTATAATTCCGGCGGCGAGAATTATTTCAAAACTAAACGACTTAAAAGTTTCACTCGCCGTTTTATCACAAGTTGCGATGTCGGTTGTTTGTCTGGTTTTTGTCATTTTATGCGTCAAGTCTTTTATTGACGCGAGAAAAAATCGTGTTGTCTAATCTTCAAAATTACCGTTAATTTTCAGCAGAAAATTTAATGCTCTATCCGCAACATTTTATTGACGAACTGAAAAACCGCGCCGATCTCGTTCGGATTATCGAACCTTACGCGCCGCTCAAGAAAAAAGGCGCGAATTGGATGGGTTGCTGTCCGTTTCATCAGGAAAAAACGCCTTCGTTTTCCGTCAGTCCGTCGAAAGGTTTTTACAAATGTTTCGGTTGCGGCAAAGGCGGTTCGGCGTTTAATTTCGTGATGGAAATGGAAGGTTTGAACTTTCCCGAAGCCATCAAACGAGTTGCGGAAATCTCCGGCATTCCGCTTCCCGAACCGATTGACGACAAGCAGTTTGAAAAATCTAAAAAACGCCGCGAAGAACGCAAGCAGATTTCCGATCAAGTTATCGAACTAAATAAATTCGCACTCGAATTTTGGGAAAATCAATTACAGGAAAATAACGCGCACTCGAAAGCCGCAAGAGAATATCTGGAAAAACGCGAGATTTCAATTGAAACGCAAAAGGCATTTCACATCGGTTTTGCGCCCGATAGTTGGGATTCGGTGTTGACTTTATTAAAAGAAAAAGGCGCGGACGAAAAACTTATCGAGCAAAGCGGTTTAGTAGCAAAAAACGAAGAAAAAAACCGCATTTACGACCGTTTTCGCGGACGTATAATGTTTCCCGTTCTCGACATCAAAGGAAATCCGATTGCTTTCGGCGCGAGAATTCTGGCAACGGGCGAGCCGAAATATCTCAATTCACCCGAAACTCCGGCGTATATTAAAGGCGAACATCTTTACGGGCTTTTTCAGAGTAAGGAAGAAATCCGCCAGAAAAAATTTGCGATTCTCGTCGAAGGTTATTTGGATTTGATTGCTTTATATCAATACGGCATCCGAAATGTCGCGGCAAGTCTCGGAACGGCTTTTACGCCTGAACAATCGAAACTTTTAGGACGCTTTGCGCGTAAAGTAGTGGTCAATTACGACGGCGACAAAGCAGGAATCAAAGCGGCACGAAGAGCTATTGATCCGCTTTTGCTTGATGATTTTGAAATAAAAATTTTAATTTTGCCGAACGGCGAAGACCCCGACGATTTTTTGAAAGCAAACGGCACGGAAAGCTACAACGCCGCACGAGGACACGCATTTCCCTTTCTCCAATTTGTTTTAGAAGATGCCGTGCGCGACAAAAATCTCGCCACGCCGAAAGCAAAAGCCGAAGCTATCGAGGAAATCCTGCCTGTTTTGTCAGCGATCAAAAATCCGATTCAAAAACGTGATTCTTTCGATCAGGCGATGAATTTTTTGCGTGTTGACGATACGATTTTGCGGCGTGATCTTTGGAAAAATATTAAACTCGGCGCGAGATTTGAACGCGAAACCGTCAAACAGCAGGTTGCCCGCGCAACGCAGTCGAAAATGACCGTCGCCGAACAGCAGTTGCTCGAATTGCTGATCTATGACGCGGAATTGCGCGGCGTGATTTTGCCGCAGATTGACGAGCAGGATTATGAAGCATTGGCAACGGCTTCGATCTTTCGTGCGCTTTTTGTCATTCATCAAAACGGTCTCGAAGTAACGAATAAAAATTTGCTCGAACTTGTCGAAGATGATGAACTCGCCGCTGATTTTGTGCCGGTTTTGTTAATGAGCGAACCGGCGCGTGAAACGGGCGAAGTTATTGACGAAGTTTTGACGGAAGCCGAAAACTGCGTCGCCGCGCTGAGAACGATGGCGATTTCCACGCGAATTTTGGAAATCAGTCAGGAATTAATGTTTGCCGAGCAAAATCAGGACATCGAATTACGCGATGCGCTGGTCAATGAACAGATAGAATTAGCGCGAATGAAAAGAAATCTGGAAAACAGAAATTTCGATAACAGAAGTTATTAAAAGTGATAGGGCGAAAAGGAAAAAATGAGAGAAGGTTAAAAGTTATGCCGAGCATTTAAAAATACTTTTCAACTTTTTCAACTTTTAACCTTTTCTCATTTTGCACACAACGTATTACCTTGTGATATAATCAAAATTTTTATTAAAACCGTATTTTAAAATTATGAGTGATTACGATGATAAAGAGGATTTGATGGATCGTTTGCTGGCAATGGGCAAGCGTAAGAAATTCCTCAGCTTTGACGAATTAAACAAAGAAATTCCCGAAAATATGATGTCGCCCGACGAGATCGAAGACGTTCTCAGTCGTCTCGAAGGCGCGAACATTTCCGTTGCCGAATCCGACGCGCAGATGCTCGAACGCGCCGCGCAGCTTCTTCTCGACGATGACGATTCGGATGACGAAGAAGAAGATTTGGATTTGGATTTATCAGCCGGCGCGCTCGACAAATCGAACGATCCGGTGCGTCTCTATCTGCGAGAAATGGGCGTTGTTCCGCTTTTGACGCGCGAAGGCGAAGTTACCATCGCGCAGAGAATCGAGCGCGGACAATTGAAAACACAGAAAGCAATTTCGCGCTCGCCGATTGCTGTCGAAGAACTTTTGAAAATTGCGGACAAACTCGAAGAAGGTAAAATCAGTATCCGCGAAATTGTCAATTTTTCCGAGCAAGCCGAGCTTTCCGGCGAAGAAGATAAGGTTGACGAATATCTGCGCTGGACGCTCGACGGAATCGAGATGATTCGCAAAAATTACCGGAAAGCGTTAAAAGTTTTGCCGCTTTTAGTTGAAGAACAAAAAAAATCGAAAGGCAAAAGCACTAAAAAGCTGATGAAGATCAAACGTCAGGTCGGTCGTCTTCGTCTGGAAATCGCGCAGGAAATAAAGCGTTTGGATATGACGGATCGGGCGCAAAAACGTCTGATTAAAGCACTTCGCAAGGTCAACGATGAAATTCGTAAATCCGAAATGAACATCAAGAAATTTGATGAACGTCTGAAACTCAAATTAACCAATGATGAAAAAAGGGATTTGAAAACGAAAATCACCGAAGCGAAAGATTACATCGAAAATATCGAAGTCAAATATCATATTTTGCCGATTGAAGTAAAACGCTCGTTGCAGACGATTTTGATCGGCGAACAGGAAGCCGGACAAGCCAAACGCGAACTCGTCGAAGCGAATTTACGACTTGTCGTTTCGATTGCGAAAAAATACACGAATCGCGGTCTGCAATTTCTCGATTTGATTCAGGAAGGCAACATCGGTTTGATGAAAGCCGTTGACAAATTCGAATGGCGGCGCGGTTATAAGTTTTCGACTTACGCGACGTGGTGGATTCGTCAGGCGATCACGCGGGCGATTGCCGATCAAGCCAGAACGATTCGTATTCCGGTTCATATGATCGAAACGATCAACAAGCTGATTCGCACGTCGCGTCTGCTTGTTCAGGAACTCGGACGCGAACCGAACAGCGAAGAAATTGCGAAACGAATGGACATTCCGGTTTCCAAAGTCCGCAAAGTTTTGAAAATCGCACAGGAGCCGATTTCTTTGGAAACGCCGATCGGTGAAGAAGAAGATTCGCATCTCGGCGATTTTATCGAAGACAAAACGATTCTCAATCCGGCGGAATCGGTGACGTTTTCAAACTTACGCGAAATCACCGACGAAGTTCTTGCCACGCTTACGCCGCGCGAGGAAAAAGTCATCAAAATGCGTTTCGGTCTCGGAAATACAGGCTCGGAACACACGCTCGAAGAGGTCGGGCAGCATTTCGCCGTCACGCGCGAACGCATCCGGCAAATCGAAGCCAAAGCGTTGAGAAAACTTCGCCATCCGTCGCGTTCACGTCGCTTGAAAGCGTTTTTGGAAGGAAAACAATAAATTTCTAATTTGTGAATTTGAATTTGCGGTTTGCAATTGCCTTTTGCAGTTGTAAACCGCAAAATACTTTTAAATGCTGATTTCCGAACAAATTTTCTGGCTGATAATTTTATCTTTAATTGTCGCATCGGTCGCGTGGACAATCACGCAGGAAGAAATTTTCCGCGAACCGCGCGAATTTTGCGCTGATAAAAGCCAAGAATGCGAAGATTTCGTGCGTCGCAAATTTTTCTATGTTTTCACCTGCGAATATTGTTTCAGTCATTGGGTGACATTTTTCTTTTTGTTGCTTACGGGTTTTCGACTTCTAATTGACGATTGGCGCGGCTATATTCTGGCATTTTTCGCAATTCCGTGGCTCGCAAATCAATGGATGAGCATTTATCGCCGTCTGCGCGTCGGCATTAAACACGAGAATCTGGAAACTAAAATAATCGAGGATGAACTCGACCAAAAATAATTATCTCAAAAAAAAACAACAACTTGATTGAATTGTTCCGGTTTATTTGTGTTTCTCAAAGATTAATCGTATAAAAAATTTGAATGTCAAATTTTTCTCCGAAAGTTCGTTATTTTTTCAATCTGATACTTATCTGGTCTGTTGTTATCGTCTTTTTCACTTTTCTCTCCTATTTCAATATGTTGGCGGAACGCGAAAACAGCGGTTTCGCTTCAATTTTTGCGTCTAATTTTGTCAGATACGGATTGTGGGGATTTTTTTCTCATTTTATTTTTAAGCTGACGAAAGTAGTGGATTTCCAATCGCCGCCGTATTGGAAAAATATTCTCGTCCAGTTCATTTTCGGCGTAGTTTTTTCGACTATTCATTTCATCGTTTTCGGTTTGATTTTCCGGGAACTTTCCGACTCTTTTTATAAATACTACCCTGATTTTTTAACCTATCTGCAAAATGCTTTTTTGGGAAATCTTTACACGGGACTACTGATTTACGGCTCGATTATTTTTGCTTCTCAGGCTTTTTTGCGTAACAAAAATTATATCGAAGAACAACAAAAGGCTTCCTCTTTACAATCACAGCTCGTCAGCTCTCAGCTTCAGGCATTGAAAATGCAGTTACAGCCGCATTTTCTTTTCAATACGCTCAATTCGATTTCTTCTCTCGTCCTGAAAAATCCTTTGCAGGCACAAACAATGATTGCCAAACTCGGCGATTTTCTGCGCTTAACGCTCGATTTTAACGAAAATCAGATGGTTCTTTTAAGTGAAGAACTTCGATTTTTACGCTCATATCTGGAAATCGAACAGATACGTTTTTCCGAGAAACTGCAAGTCGTTTTTAATGTCGAAGACGAAGTGATGAACGCCGTCGTGCCGCATCTTGCCTTGCAGCCGATTGTTGAAAATTCGGTCAAACACGGGATTTCCCAACTTAACGAAGGCGGAAAAATTGAAATAATCGCCCGCCGAATCGTTGACAGATTACAAATTCAAATTAAAGACAACGGTCCCGGAAAGAACGTTTCGACGGAAAAAAATCAAACCGGATTGTCGAATATAAAAGCGCGCTTGAAACATCTCTACGGCGAAAAAAGCAGTTTTGAGATGAGCAACGGCGCGGACAAAGGAATAATCGTCACGATTACAATTCCGTTAAGTTTCGATTTCGTTGCGGTTGAGAAAAATGATTAATAATATCATCAAAGTTTTAGTAATTGACGACGAATCTTTAGCCAGAGATTTGATAATCGAGATGCTAAAAGATTTCGACGAAGTTCAAATTATCGGCGAATGTTCGGACGGATTGGAAGCGGTCGAAACCATCGAAAATTTGCGTCCCGATCTTATTTTCCTCGATGTGCAAATGCCTGTTTTGAACGGTTTGGAAGTTTTGGAAAAACTGAAAGATATATATTTGCCCGAAATTATTTTCGTTACCGCTTATGACAATTACGCGATTCGCGCGTTTGATTTTCACGCGATTGATTATTTGCTGAAACCGTTTTCCCGCGCTCGTTTTGAACAGGCTTTTTCGCACGCCAAAGAAAGGATTTCGCAACAAAATCTGTCGGAAACAAACGAGCAGATTTCCGTTCTGCTCGAAAATTATCAAAATAAAACGCCACATCTGCAAAGAATTTTTGTCAAAGAAAACGGACGAGTTATTCTTCTCGAACCGGAAACGGTTGATTGGATCGAGGCTGAAGACAAATACCTGACGCTTCATACTGCAAATAAAAAATATCTTGTCAGACAAACTCTAAACTCGATTGAAGCCGAAATTGATTCGAATATTTTTCTCCGAATTCATCGCTCGACCATCGTCAATCTGATGCGCGTCAAAGAAATTCACCCATTATTTAACGGCGAGTTCGTTTTGATATTAAAAGATGGAACAAAACTCACGTTGAGCAGAAATTATAAAAATCGTTTCTTTGAACGCTTCGGGAAAACGAAATAGTTTTCCCGCCTTTCGCGCCGTTTTTACAGCCTTTCACGACATTTTAATATCAACATTATTTTTTGTCTTTTATACTTGGAAAATTATGAAAAACAAAAAAATTACCGCATTCATTCAACTTTTAACGATTTTAGTTCTGGCAGTTTCGGCATTTGCTCAAACCAAATCTGAAATCATCAATCTTCAAGCCAAAGATTTGGATTTTAAAAGCGTGAAACCGGGAAATTATTCCTATTTGGTTTATATGAAAAAATCCAAGGACAGCGGCGCGGAAAATTTATTCGTTGCCAATATCAGGATCGAAGCCAAACAATACAACGGAAAATCCGCTTTTGCAATTACTCAAAGTTGGGAAAACGCCGCCGCGCCTTTTCACAAAGCTTACACGGTTTTGAGCGCGTCCGACGGCTCGACTCTTTATCACGAAACTTTTTGGCAGCAAACCGGAATGACTTTAAAGTTTGATTTCGACAAGAAAAACGTCAGTTTTGAAGGCGAACCTTCCGAACTATTTAAACCGAAAGTCGAGCAGTTCAAAAAGAAAACCGAAACGGACTTTCAAAACTCTTTTGCCGCTTACAATCTAAACTGGCATTCCGATTTAATTATTTTCCAAATGCTTCCCTACAAGGAAAATCGCACGATCAGAATTAATTTTTATGATCCCGGCTCCAGCGAAGCGCAAATCGCTGATTATATCGTCACCGGAACTGAAACGATCAGCGGTTCGGCAGGAGAAAAGATCGAATGCTGGACGGTCGAATATCGAAACGAACAACATAAGTCAGTACAAAAATTCTGGATTTCTAAAAAGACCAAAGAAGTTTTGAAAGAGGAAGATTCCTACAATAATAATTACCGTTTCAAATTGAAACTCAAAACTGCCGAATCTGACTAAGAAATATTTCATTTCAAAAATTTCAAAACTTTCAGGTCTTTCAAATAAAAAGCGGAATAGTTTTAAATTAATTTACAAAGGACAGTAGGAGTTTTGACAACTTTCTGCTGTCTTTTTATTTTTGCTGAACTTTAAAATTTCCTTAAATCATTATTTTTTGATAAACTTTCAGATTGCTTTTATGAATAAAAAGATCGTCGAAAGCTATAAAAATAAACTCTCTAAAGAAGAGAACTACATCGTCAAACACGGCGCGGAACTTCGCGTTGCGCTGTGTTATCCGAACACGCATTCGATTGGAATGGCGAATCTCGGAATGCACACGATGTATGAACTTTTCAACAAAATTCCCGAAGTTTCCTGTGAAAGAGTTTTTCTGCCCGATGCGGATGAAATGCGCGAGTATGAAAAATCGCGGACTTCCCTTTTATCACTGGAAACGCAAATGCCGGTTAAAGATTTCGATGTCGTCGCTTTTTCGATCTCTTTTGAAACCGATTATCTGAATATGGCGAAAATGCTGCAAATGAGCGGCATTCCCGTTTGGTCAAAAGACCGCAATCATTTTCATCCGCTCGTCGTGATGGGCGGCGCGGCTTCGTTTTTGAATCCCGAACCGATTGCCGATTTTACCGATGTGATCGCCGTCGGCGAAGGCGAAGTTCTCGCCTTTCAACTCGTTGACGCAATTCTCGAACACGGTAACAAAGAAGATATTTTAATCAATCTCGCAAAAATCGGGCGCGGTTTTTATGTTCCGTCGCTTTACGATGTGATCTACAACGACGACGGCACGATTTTCGATTATCTGCCGCAGCAAACGGGCGTTCCGAAACGTGTCGGACGCGCACTCGCCGCCGTAAATCCGAAAGAAGGAACTCTGCGACGTGCAATTAAACGCGGCGAAAATGAACTCGCTGATTTTCTTGTCAATCAGGATATTTTCTGTCCTTCGACTTCGGTCTGGAGTCCGGGCGCGGAAATGGGCGACCGTTTATTGGTTGAAATTTCGCGCGGTTGTTCGCAGGGCTGTCGTTTCTGTTGGGCTGGTTACAATTATTATCCGCCGCGTGTTGTTCCGGCGAAAGATATTCTCGCCAAAGCCGCCGAATGGCGCGGCAAAACAAATAAAATCGGTTTGGTTTCGACCGCCGTTTGCGATCATCCCGAAATTTCGACGATTCTTTCCGAATTGCGGAAAATGGATTATAAAATTACGGTTTCGTCTTTGAGATTAGATCAGATTTCCGATGAATTATTAGACGCTTTGGTTGATTCAAACGATCAGCAAATCGCCGTTGCGCCCGAAACGGGTTCGGACAGATTGCGCCGCGTCATCAACAAAAACTTGACGAATGACGAAATCGTTGACATCTGCGGCGCGGTTTTCGACCGCGGAATGCTGACCATCAAACTTTATATGATGGTCGGTCTGCCGACCGAAACCGAAGAAGATTTGGACGAAATGTTTGTGCTTGTCGAACGCATCAAGAATCGGATGCTCGAAGCCGGAAAAAATTTCGGACGCGCCGGAAAAGTGATTGTCAGCTTAAACGGTTTCGTGCCAAAGCCGAACACGCCTTTGCAATGGGACGCGATCTGTGATGAAAAAGAACTAAAAAATAAAATAAAATACGTCTGCAAATATATGTCGAAGATTCCGAACGTCGAAGTTCGTTTTATGTCGGCGAAAATCGCACACGAACAGGCTCTGTTTTCATCGGGCGACCGGACGATTTCAAAAGTGATTGATGAAGCGGCGCGAAGCGGAAAAAATATCCGCGAAACTTTGCAGAGATTAGATTTCGATGATGCGTTTCACATTTCGCGTGATCGTTCGTATGACGAATTTCTGCCTTGGTCAATTGTTGATTCGGGTTTGTCGTTTGAATTTTTGAAGGAAGAACACGAAAAATCGCAAGCCTCGCTTTCTTCAAAACCGTGTCCGGCGGTTGAAAAATGCACGACTTGCGGCGTTTGTCCGACGACTTGGCTGGCTGATGCTCCGAACAGTTTGATTCAAATCCAACCGGCAAAGGTGCGTGAAAATTTGTCTGCTGCGCTCTAATCCGAAATCTCGAAATCTTCCTTGAAGTCGTTTTTGTCGTGAAAAGTTACGGTCGAATTTTCATCATCTGCGCCTTTTCCCCAGTAAATCTCGACCAGGAATTTGTCGGTTGCGACCATTTCAAAGGTAACAATTCTCCCGAACTCATTTTTTCCGACTGCCGAGTTTTTAGAAATTACTTTTTTTCCGACTAAATAATTTGCTTCCGGAAGCGTAAAAAATGAATTGTCAATTTGTTTTTCGGTGTCGTTAAAATCATAAACACAATAGTTTTTTTCAGCATTATCCGATGAGCTAAATACACCGGAAATGCTTATTCCGCATAGCATTGTTGAAATAAAAACAAATAGAGCCAGAAAATTTCTCATTAGTTATCCTTTAATAAAAATCCCGTCGGTGTCGCCGTATGATCGAAAACATAATTGTATTTATATATTCCGAAAGGAAGAATGTTGACGGCTTGAACATAATAGACACGAGCCTGTAAATTCTTACCGCTTTGTTTTACTTCGATGTAGGCGTTTTCGGGAATTCCGTTGGAAATCACCGCTCTCTGAATTTTACTTTTAACAAAATCCGTCGCTGTTCCGGCATTTCCGGGAGTTGCCAAACCTTGGACAACGGCTGTCTGAATATCTTGTTTTAAACTTTCAGCGTCATAAGCAACCGGAATATAATTAATTCCGGCATATCCCGCAAGTATTAAAAGCGTCAACACAAACAAAAGTTTGACTCCTGCCGCGCCGCATTCGCTTTGTATATTTTTTTCTTTACTCATCTAGTTAAAATCCTTCTATAAACGAGTTTCCAGCATTCTCCTAAGAATTGAAATTATTGCAGATTTCGGGATATTTTTGTTTTCGACAATCTTGGGTTTGCCAATCGCTTCGAGCAAAATCCACTGTAAAGAATCGCCAATCGCTTTTTTATCGAAAGCAAAATTTTTAACAATTGTTTCGAGCCTAATGTTATCCAGTTTCGGAAGAGTTCCGACACGAGCAACAACATCGTTTAACAAGTCTAATTCATTTTTACTAAAAATATCAAGTTTTTTTGCTAATTCGGCGGCAAAAATAATTCCATAGCCGACGGCTTCACCGTGTTTGAAGTATTTGTAATCGGTTGCTTTTTCGAGAGCGTGAGCAAGCGTATGACCGAAATTAAGAATTTTGCGCGATTTTTCATCCGTTCTGCCGACACTTTCTTTCGCATCTTGTGAAACGATTTCGGCTTTGAAAGAAATTTGGTTAAAAATCAAACTTTCGAGTTCGGAAACAAATTCATCATTCGCAAAATATTTTTTGAAATTGTTTGGAGAATAGTTTTGTAAAAATAAATCGGTTTGATTAAAAAGTGTCGGATCGGCAATAACGGCTTGTTTGACGGCTTCACAAAATCCGGCAGTCAATTCGCGGCGAGGCAGAGTTTTAAGTGTTTCGACATCAATTAAAACGCCTTTCGGCTGATGAAACGCGCCGACTAGATTTTTGCCGAATGCAGTATTGACGGCGGTTTTGCCGCCAACCGACGAATCAATCATCGCCAGAAGCGTCGTCGGCATCTGCAAAAAATCAATTCCGCGCAGATAAATCGCCGCCGCAAATCCGGCAAGATCGCCGACAACACCGCCGCCGAGAGCGACGACGGCATCGGTTCTTTTAATTTGATTATCGCCCAAAAATTTAAGAGAATTTTCGAGCGAGCGAAAATTTTTATGAATTTCGCCGTCTTTCATCAACCAGAGGCAAAGCTCAAAACCAATATTTTTCAGACTTTTTTCGACAGTTTCGCCGTATAGAGAAAAAACTCTACGGTTAGAGACAAGGGCGATTTTTCGCGTCTCTTTAGATAAAGAATTTCGCGCCCATTCGCCGCAATTCTTTAGATTTCCGTGACCGATTTTTATATCGTAACCGACTTTTTTTATAAAATTATTTGGCTGTGATTTTTCCATCTTCGGAAATAGTCGGTGCGTTCGTGCCGAAATCCGAGATCGAAAGTTCACGAACTTTTTTAATAGCGGCGTTCGATTTATCAAAAGTCGGTCCGCCTTTTCCTATCTGTTTTCCGGCGTAAAGTTTTCCGCTGATAAATTTGCCGTCGGCGGCGATGTTTATTTCAAAAATCGCCGTCAGAGCCGTTTCCATTTTCAGCGAAAACATTCCGTAGGTCGCAAAATTTCCCATCGAATATGCGATCAGACGATCTTTGTAAATTTCCATTCCGCGCAAAACGTGCGGTCCGTGTCCGAGAACCAAATCCGCACCGGCATCAATTACCGTATGTGTAAAGAGCGGAAGATTCCCGCGTGCTTCACTGCCTAAATACTCGGTTTTATTCGGAACGTGCTGAACGCTCGTCCCTTCTGCGCCGCCGTGAAATGAAACGACGACTATATCGGCTTTCTTTTTCGCTTGTGTTACGAGTTGCCGCGCGGCTGAAAGATCGTTGACGTTCGGCACAAGATTGTTGTGAGCAAAACCGACAAAAGCGATAGTTTTCCCTTTCGATTCGATATACGTCGTTGAAAATTGTTCCTTGTCGCTTCCGGCGTGTTTGATGCCGAGCGCATCTAGCGTTTTTCTCGTTGATTCGCGCCCGTAATCGCCGAAATCTCCGGCGTGATTATTGGCAAGACTCATCACATCGAAACCTGCATCTTTCAACAACTTTCCATAGCGCGTCGGTTGGCGAAAAGCAAAACAACGCGTCGAATTCGGCGAGCATTTCTCCGTTTTTCCGCCTTCGAGCATCGGACCTTCGAGATTGCCGAAAGTAATGTCGGCTTTCGACAAAATCGGTGTTACTTCTTTCAAAATATCCGCACCGTCATTCGGCGGCAAAAATGTGTCATTGATCGAAGTCGAGCCGATCATCACGTCTCCGACGGCTGTAATTGTTAAAGATTCGTTATTTTTATTTTTTTCAGGTGTCGGTTTCGGATTCGGGAAATTTGATTTTTCTTCACTTTCAACCGTATTTGTCCGGCAAGCAATAACGAAAACCAGCAAAAGACAGATTGCTAAAATGTATGTAAATTCTCTTTTTTGTTTCATAATTTCAAAATATTCCGTCTGTCCGATGAAAAAAATTCGAGAGATTTTGCAAATTTTACAGATTCAAAGTTGTAACTTCCGGTTCGGATTTTTTCGGATAATCCGAATCTTCACGCATTAAAACGGCAAGCAAAACTCTGCCGTCGCGCAGAAAATAAAAACCGATTGAGCCGTAAATCAAAACTAAAAGCAATTGCCACAAAAAATTTATAGTCGCTTCGCGTTTGGCTTTATCTTCCGGTTTTAAAGTCTCGTTTGTAACAACAGGAGTTTCAACCGTCGGATTTATATTCGGATCAAAAGGCGCAGGCGGCTGAATCCCCGTCATTGTGACATTTCGGCTCGCTTTAGCATTTTGAATGTCTAATTTCGGCGGCGCGAAAATCAATCCCCAACCGGAACTTATCAATGTAAAAAAAGTTATGACCGCCAGATAAACAAGATAGACACCTGCTAATCTGATTAAAAGCCACACCGATTCACGTTTTGTCATAAATAATTCCAGTTTTCAGTAAGAAATTTTGTAAAATTTTAAAAAAGTAAAGTTGAAATCTCTTGAATAATTTTCAACTTTACTTTTTGCTTTTTATAAAAATTATGCACCGGCAGGAGCTATCTTTTCGGAAACTTCCGGCTCACTTGCCGCCGAAACTTCGTCGGAATCTTTAATCAGAGATTCTTCCATAATTTTCGCCTGTTCGAGATTATGAACCGCATAACTTCCCGTCGCCGGAGAAGCCGAAGCGTCGCGTCCGACATATTTTAAGATCATTGTGTCCGGTTTGATGGAACGCAGACGACTTTCGACAAACGTCCAACCGCCCATATTTTGCGGTTCTTCCTGCGACCAGATAATTTCCGTCGCGCCCGAATATTTTGCAAAAACTTCGCGCAGTTTTTCCGCCGGAAACGGATAAAATTGTTCGAGCCGAACGATTGCCACGCGCTTATCTTTCGCATCTTCACGCGCCGCGTCGAGATCGTAAAAAACTTTGCCCGAACATACAATGATGCGTTTGATTTGTTTATTATCTTCGATTTTTGCGTCGTCAATAAGAGTCTGAAAACCGCCATTCGTCAAATCTTCGACCGTCGAACTCGCCGCCGGAAGGCGTAAAAGACTTTTCGGTGTCATTACGATCAGCGGGCGAACAATTTCCTGTTTCACCTGTCGCCGCAAAAGATGAAAATACTGCGCCGGAGTTGTCGGATAACAAACCTGCAAATTATTTTCCGCGCAAAGCTGCAAATATCGTTCGAGTCGCGCCGACGAATGCTCCGGACCTTGACCTTCGTAGCCGTGCGGTAAAAGCATTACCAGCCGGCATCTCTGTTTCCATTTATCTTCCGACGCGGCGATGTATTGGTCAATAATGACTTGTGCGCCGTTTGAAAAATCACCGAACTGCGCTTCCCACATCACGAGATCATTCGGCGCAATGACCGAATAACCGTATTCAAAACCGAGAACGCCCATTTCCGACAAACTGCTGTCGAAAACATAAAATCGCGCCGCCGGATTTTCATTATTGCGAAGATCGGTCAGCGGCGACCATCGTTCACCCGTCAGAGTGTCATACATTGAAGCGTGTCTCTGAGAAAATGTTCCGCGTCCCGAATCCTGACCACTCAGACGAACCGGAAAACCGTCGAGAACAATCGAACCGATGGCGATTGCTTCGGCAAATCCCCAATCCATCGGAGTTTCGCCGCTTCCCATTTTTGCACGCCGCGCAAGTTGTCCGACCATTTTCGGATTGATGTGAAAACCCTCCGGCACGAGTGAGATTTTTTCAGAAATAGCTTCGACGGTTTCTTTCGTAATCGGCGTTTCCAAGACATTCGAGCCGTCTTCGTCGGCAACCGGCGGATTCAGTTTTGCTTTTACGGGTTTATCCGTGGCGATTTGTTTTGCTTTCGCCAAAATTTCTTCGTATTTTTCGACCACCGAATCCGTCATTTCCTTCAGATCGTCTTCCGTGATGACATTTTCGCGGATCAGACGCTCGGCGTAGAGATGGCGCGTTCCCGGATGAGCTTTGACACGCGCATACATCAGCGGCTGCGTATAACTCGGTTCGTCGCCTTCGTTGTGACCGAGACGACGAAAACCGACGAGATCGAGCGTCACATCTTTATTGTAAACCTGACGATAGTCGAGCGCGATTTTAACGACGCGATAAGCAGCTTCGGGATCGTCGCCGTTGATGTGAAAAATCGGTGTTTGCGTAATCTGCGCCGCGTCGGTCGAATAGATCGAACTGCGCGATTGTTCAGGCGAAGTCGTAAAACCGACTTGATTGTTAATTACGAGATGAATCGTGCCGCCGGTTTTATAACCTGTTAAGTTCGCCAATTGCAGAGTTTCCATCACGATTCCCTGTCCGGCAAATGCCGCGTCGCCGTGCATCAAAACCGGCAAAACTTTGTCTATTACTTCTTCGCGTGTTTTCTGCTGACCGTTTCTTAACTCGTCCTGACGCGCTCGCACCATTCCTTCGACGACCGGATTGACGAATTCGAGATGCGACGGATTCGATGCAAGCCGAACTTTTATTTCACTTCCGCTTTTTGTTGTGTGCGTTCCGATTGCGCCCTGATGATATTTGACATCGCCTTCGTCCGCCGGAAATGAAGGATGCGAAGTTCCCTCGAAGATCGTGAAAATGCGTTCAGCCATCGTTCGGTCAACGATATTGCACAAAACATTAAGTCGTCCGCGATGCGCCATTCCCATAAAAATCTCGTCAACACCTTGCGCCGAGGCGTTTTGAACGAGTTGATCGAGCATCGGGATTACGGTTTCACAGCCTTCGAGCGAAAAGCGTTTTTGACCGAGATATTTTTTATGCAGAAATTGTTCAAATTGTTCGGCTTCGATCAATTTTTGCAAAAGCTCTTTTTTAATTTCATTTGAAAGCGGTTCTGTATCAACAAACTGTTCGCGGATCTGTGCGCGAATCCATTCTTTTTCCTCTTTGCTCTGAATGTGGCGATATTCGCTGCCGACTTTTCCGCAATACGCTTTTTGCAAAATGTCTAAAATTCTTCTCAAAATCGCCGTTTTTTCGCCGTGCAAACCGCCTGTGATAAATTCACGGTCTAAATCCCAGATCGTCAGACCGAAATTTGCCAGATCGAGTTCCGAGGCGTGATGCGAAGTCATATTGAGCGGATCAATGTCGGCGAGCAGATGTCCGCGAATGCGGTAAGCGTTGATTAACTGCAAAACATTCGCCTGTTTTTCCGCCTGTTCGTTTGAGCGATCAATTCCGAAAAGCGACGGATTGAAATCTTCCGCCCAGCGCATCGGCGGATAATTAATTTCGAGATCGCCGAATATTTCATCGTAGAAATTTTCTTTGCCCATCAGATATTGATGAATTTTGGCGAGAAACAAACCGCTTTCCGCGCCTTGAATCACGCGATGATCGTAAGTCGAAGTCAGAGTGATCGTTTTGCTGATGCCTATTTGCGAGAGTGCGGCGGAAGTCATTCCCTGATATTCAGCCGGATATTCGATTGCGCCGGTGGCGATAATTACGCTTTGTCCGCTCATTAGACGCGGGTTTGATGAAACCGTCCCGATTGTTCCCGGATTTGTTAAAGAAATCGTCGTTCCGGCAAAATCGTCGAGCGTTAGTTTTCCGGTTCGCGCACGGCTAACGACTTCGTTATAAGCGGCGAAAAATTCGGCGAAATTCATTTTTTCGCAACCTTTGATATTCGGAACTAACAAGCTGCGCGAACCGTCTTTTTTCTCGATGTCAATGGCGATTCCGAGATTAACCGATTCGTTTTCGAGCCGCGATGGTTTGCCTTCGACAAAACCGTAACCCGTATTCATCTGCGAATATTCTTTAACTGCTTTGATAATCGCCCACGCGATGAGATGCGTGTATGAAACTTTTCCGCGACCCGAACTTTTCAAATGTTCGTTAATAATTGCGCGGTTTTCTTCCAATGCCTTGACCGGCATATTGCGAACGCTCGTCGCCGTCGGAACACTCAAACTCTGCTCCATATTTTCAACGATAACTTTCGACGCGCCCGTAATCGCTTTGACTTCCGTGCCTTCGCTGATTTTTACGGTCGGTTCGGGTTTTGACTTTACCGTTTCGGTTTTCGTATTTTCCGCTTTTGTAACCGGCTGAGATTTAATTTCAGCACTTTCCGTTTTCGCCGCCGCTGCGCCGCCGTTTGAAGATTTTCCGTTCAGCATTTCGCCGAAAAAAGTCCGCCACGATTCGTCAACCGAACTCGGGTCTGTTTGATAGCGGCTCAACAGACCTTCGACATAACTGGCGTTCGCGCCAAAATTTTCCGTAATGTATTCCGATATATTTGTTACTTTTTCACTCATTTGTTAGCCTCTTTGGGTTGCGGTTTTAATTTTAACGCAAAAGCGCATAAAACCTAAATCAATGAAAAAAGTTTCTCTGAAAAGCAAAAAAGAAGCCGAACCACGCGGTTTGGCTTCGAGTTATGAGCTAGATTAGAGAGTGAGGTGAGTTGCCCAAACTTTTAATTGAAAAAGACTTTTTTTAACTTACGAGCAATAAACAGAAGGCTCTCGATTCGTTAAAAAGCAACCGACGTGCCAAATCGCTCAAAACTATTTATCTCATTTATTTGCAATAATAAAGCTATTTAATTATTTGAGGTCGGGAACATTCAGACTATTCATATTGAATGACAATTCTCAATTTGAATTGTCATTTTGAGAGATTTTCTTTTTGACCGGATTTTCGATTATGAGATTAATTTCGAGCGGAACGACTCTTTTAAAACCGATACCGAATTTTTTAAATGTGCCGAAAACAAAAACTCTGCCGGAAACCTTCCAATCTTTTTTAGATTCTTTTAATTCTTTCAATGCGCCGCGCAAAGTTTGTCGTGCGCTGATAAACATCTTAATCGGTTTGGGCAAAGTCACCGTTTCAGCATTATTAAATTCAAAAGATTCATTATATTCCTCAATTTCGACCTTTAAATCATTAATCTTAAAGTCCTCGAACATTACAAAATCAATCCGCCCTTTCTGTTCGATACCTTCGATAACCGCCGGAATTTCGAGCGTTATTCCCGTCAATGAAATATCCGAAATTTCCGGTTCGCCGATTTTTACTATGGCTTCCGCATCTTTGTTTCCGGCAGTTTTATCGGTTTCGGTTTTGATCGAGATTTTTGTTTGATAAACCTTGTAGCCGCGAATTTTTTTCGGTAAGTTTTGAGAAAAGACGGACGCGGAAATAAAAAGAAGTAAGACAAAACCGGAGATAAAAGTTTTTTTTTGAACAAACATCAGCGTAAATTTTCCGTCTCAGGAATTTAAGGGAAGAAAAATTTCAAAAACCGTACCGCTTCCCTTTTGGCTTTCGACGCTGATTGTTCCTCTGGCGTTGACCACCAAATTTTGCACCGTATCGAGACCGACACCGCGACCGGAAATTGATGTAACTTTTTCGGCAGTCGAAAAACCGGGTAAAAATATCAAATCGAGAGTTTCCTGCTCGGATAAATTAGTGTCGGAAAGTATTAAATTTCGCTCGATAGCTTTGATTCTGACGATGAGAGTGTCTATACCTTTTCCATCGTCGGTTAGAGTCAGATTGATTCCATTTTCCACTTCCTTGAGCCGAATTTCGATATTTCCGTTTTTTTCGATTGAATGATCTACTGCATTTCTGACCAGATGTAAAAGTATCTCGAAAATCAATTGCAGCATTTTCGCATCGAGTTTCGGTTCGTCGGAAAGAACTTTAAAGTAAGCAGTCTTTCCCAAACCGTTTGCCAACATTTTTCCCTGTGCGAGAATTTTCGATAAAACACCGCTCAAATCGTTGCTGTATTCGGCGGGCGCAGTCAAACTTGTAACTTCCGTATCGAAATCTCTGACGGCTTTTTCAACCGTTTCGATTTCTCCGTTTCCGGCTACAAATATCTGAAAACCGATCTCATTTTCGCCGAGTTGTCTTTCGCCCGGAAGAGTGAAAATAATTTCGCCGAAATTTTTTAGAATTTCCTGCAATTGATTTAATTCTTCGGCAAAGCCATCTAACTTAAACACCGCACTAACGCCAAAAATACTACCTTCTTTTACGGTTATGGATTTGAGTTTTAATTTTTCAAATTCAGTCAACTGATCGAAAATATGCGGCGGAATAAGCGTTAGAAAAACTTCGGGTGAAGATGCAGGTTGCCGGATCAGCTTTTCGATTTTTTCGACGAACGAATCGGGAATGATGAAATCAGGATAATCGAGCGATAAAATTAAAAATTTAAATCCTTCGACAAGTAAGTTTTTATATTCGATGTCCGGTTGAGGATATTGTCGAAAAACTTCGAGGATATTTTCCAACTTATGCGCCAAGCCGGATGTATTATATAAACCGAAAGTCTGTGCCGAACCTTTTATAGTATGAACGCGGCGAAACATTTCCTGTAAAAAATCTCTCGATACGGCTTGTTTTTTTTCAAGTTCGAGTAAAGTTTTTTTTAGAAATTCGATTGATGATTGTTGAAATTGTCGGCGAATGTCTTCCATCGGAAAAAATTGTTAAATTGAGTTTAACTTGGAAGGACAAGGAGAAGCAACCGAAAAAGAATTTAAAATTATAAAGCAGGCGAAGCAACGTGAAAGTGTGCCGCACCTGCCAATTTGTGGTAACCGTCCTCACCCCAGCTACCACCTGAGACGGAGGCTCCACCTAACCGTCTCAATTGAATAAAATATACATCTATTAAAAATCTTTGGCAAACACGATTATTAAAATTTATTTATTGTTAGCGGAAACCAACAAATCTTCGACGGATTCGAGTCTGATCTCCGGCAAAGACTCTAAAATCGCCTCGCGCATTTTACTACTCGACGGCATTTCGGGAAAATTGCGAAACGCTTTTTCGCAGTGTTCGGCTGATTCCCATTGTGCGTAAGCGTAAAATAAACCGTCTTCGCCGCGATGCAGACGCGAACCTAAACCGCCGTGATTTTCGACGTAAAAGCGCGTAATCACCGTCCAATTTTCGATAAACTGATTTTCTGATTCCGGTCTGACGCGCCAGCGATAAATTACACAAAACATTTTTTTAACTCAAACTGCTTTTAATAATTGCAGCCAATTCGTGTGCCTGTGCTTCGATTTCCGTCTGATTTTCGCCTTCGATCATCACACGCGCCAGATTTTCCGTCCCCGAATAACGAAGCAAAAGACGACCTTTGCCGTCGAGTTGTTTATCCAAATCTCTCGAAGCCGAAACGATTTCGTCAACTTCTTCAAACGGACGTTTTTCTGCGACTTTGACATTAATAAGAATTTGCGGATAGCGCGTAAATCCTTCACTCAGCGCGGAAAAAGTTTTCTGCTTTTCGTAAATCGCTTCGAGCAGAAAAAGCGTCGTCATCATTCCATCACCGACCAAACTTTTTCGCGGGAAAATGATATGACCGGATTGTTCGCCGCCGATTGAAGATTCGGTTTTTAAAAGTTCCTGCAAAACATATTTATCGCCGACGGCAGTTCGCAAAAGTTTGATATTTTTCGATTGTAAAGCTAATTCCAAACCGAGATTGCTCATCACGGTTGCCACGACTGTATCGTTATTTAACCGCTCGTGATCGTGTAAAAACTGCGCCATAATCCAAAGCGTCGCGTCACCGTCAACTAAATTTCCCTTCTCGTCAACAAACAATGACCGATCCGCATCGCCGTCAAAAGCGACACCGAAATCGGCTTTTTCCTGCAAAACTTTTTCCTGCAATTTTTTTAAATGAAGAGAACCGCAATCTTTATTGATATTTTTCCCGTCCGGTTGATTGTTTATAACAATTACTTCTGCACCGAAACTTTCAAAAAGTTTCGGTGCGAGTTCGGATGCCGCACCGTTGGCGCAGTCAATGACCATCTTAAATTTTTCAAGCGATAAGTGAGAAAATCCTTTCGCTAAATAGTTCAGATATGCGTTTTGAAAATCGTCGGATTTTGAATAATCAATGTTCCGCTTTTGCTTCTCGATTTTTATTTCCCGATTCTCGAAAATGTCTTTCTCTATTTCCTTTTCGGTTGCTTCGTCAGATTTTTTCCCGTCCGGCAGAAATATCTTTATGCCGTTATCTTCAAACGGGTTATGTGACGCGCTGATGACGATGCCGGCATCGAAATCAAAATCTTTTGTAACAAAAGCAAGTCCGGGCGTAGTTATAATTCCGGCTGATTGGCAAAATGCCGATTCCGAAGCCGCGCCTTTGCAAAAAGCGTTTTCGATCCATTCGCCGGATTCGCGCGTATCTCTGCCGATGCAAAACCGCGCTTTTCTGCCGAGCCGATCCTTAAAAATGCGCGCCAGAGATTTGCCGACAATTGCAATCGTATTTTCGTCGAGCGGAAAATCTCCAGCCTTTCCGCGCATTCCGTCAGTTCCGAAAAGTTTTTTCATATTCTTTCTTTAAGCATTGCCGGATTCGCCTGTAACGGGAAAATGACAAAATTTTATTTATACAGTAAAATTTCGACTTAACCAAACGCAATCCATCCATAAAGTTTTTTTGTAGTATCCATAACTAAAATGCAAAGGATTTGACAACCTTTTATAAAATAAGCGAATCTTTATAAACGCGAAACGATAAACAATTTCGTCGGTCAAAGCGTTTATCTAAAACAAATCAAATATAATTTTTTATTCCGAAGACAGTAATTATGCAAAGAAGTTTTATTGTAGCAATTATCATTTTATTAGTATCTGCCGTCGAAATCTTGGCGCAGGAAATTCAGCCTTCGCCGACACCGAAACGCGAACGCGTGGTTATCGTCGGGCAAACGCCGATGCCGACTCCTTTCCCGACAGCGACGGTAACACCAAATCCGACACCGACGGCGACACCTTCGAAAATCGTCGTTATCGAAGATTATACGCCGAAACCGCAGGTAACGGCGACACCTTTTAGAACTCCGTATCCGACACCGACACCGCAAAGAACGCCGATTATAAACGGCAACTCTGCAAATCCGGCTCAAAACAATCCGATTTCGGTTACGCCGGCTCAATCTTTGCCTTTTCGCACGATGAGTTTCGGGCAATTGAAAAGTAAAATCGCCGAAGCCAAACGTCAGATGCAGGGAAGACCTTTACCGACGGCTATGACGGACAGTTTCCTGATTACCGATGTCGTTCGCATCGCATTTCAGGATTGGGATACCGGAAAACTCGATTACGCCGTGATGAGCAAAGAATCATATCTCTCAACGGCAGCCGATGTTCGGACGATTTCTTCAAACGGCAAACAAATTACGATTCGCACGATTCGCGGAAACGGTGTCAATACGCCGCTGATGATTTTTGACGATAAAATGAATGCCCAACTTCCTCTGCTCGTCCAGTATCCGGTTGAAAAAGGCGGCAGATATATCGAAACGGCGTATTACATCTCGACTCATCCGGGGATTGTCAATCCTGAAGTTGTCAACGCCGGCGCGATGTATGTCCGCAATACGATTGACATCGCGCGCGACAAACTTCGTCAGAAAGGAATTTTTATCCAACCGCGAGTTGCAGATATGGCTGAAAAACTTGCCACGGTCGAACACGTTGACCATCAGCGTTTCCGCACCGAATATCACCCGAATATTTATAACGATATTTTTACGCTTTACGCTTTAAACGAAGGTCAAACTTATCGTTACTCGGTCAGTTCGGCAGGTGCAGGCGGAATGGTGCAGATGATTCCTTCGACTTATAGAATGATGCGTTCGATATATTATCAGGTCGGATTAATGCCCGATTTTGTTGAAGGAATGCGGGATCACGTCAATGCTTCGCAGGCGATGCTTTTGTATATGCAGATGACTTGGAACGATTTGATTTCGAGTTCGACGATTTTTGAAGCGATTCAAAGCGGAATTGCCACCGATGAACAATTAATGGCGGCAGGATATAATTCTAATCCGGCGAGACTGGCAAGTTATATCAGACGCGGCGGCGCGGGTTGGACAAGATTGATTCCGCGTGAAACTCAGATTTACTTGCAGATCAATGAATCTTTAAATCGTTTCGTGCCGATGAAACCGCGAACGAGATAAACTATTTTCAATCTTCCCTTTTAGAATTCCGAATTTCCATTTTATTTTGAGATTCGGAATTTTTCATTTTAAACTCTTTCTGAACGTCGGAAAAAGTCTTTCCGACCAGGTTTCCGCCAATAAAAAATTCGTCATTTGTAACTTCTAAAACCGAAAATTTCGGAACTTCAAAATCATACGATTCTTTTTCCGTTTCAAATGCCGCTTTTGCCAAGATCAAACCCCACAAATCGCCGAGATACAGATCAATCGAAATTTGTTTATTATTTAGTTCAAGAAAATAACGATTCTTGCGAACTTCACTGCTTTCGACGCGCTCGTTTTTTTTGATTTTCCTTTTTTCAAACGGCTCGAAAATACTGTGTTCGGTTTCGTTCAGATAAATTTCGGCGATTTTCCAATGCGAATTTTGTTCATTTAATGTAAATCGCTGCTGCAAAATAAATGTCCATTCTTTCGTTTCGGGCGAACGAACGGAACGAATCCGCAATCTTGTATTTTCGATGTAATTGTCGAAAATTTGCAGATGACTGTTCGATCTCTGAATCTGTTCGGGCAAATTTTGTAATAAAAATGTGCGCTGAAATTCTTCACGATAAGTTTTGTCCATTTTCGCTTTTTTGTTTATACTCTTTTTTCAATTTCAGAAAAGGAGATTATATATGAGGTTTAATAAATTTTTAAGTCTGTTTTCAGTTTTTATATTTCTATTTTTATCAGCTTGCGGCGGCGCAAATCAAACGTCTGACAAAGCCGTCAATACAAATGCCGTCAACACGACAAACGTAAATAACGTAAATCCGGCAAACACGAACTCCGACAATCCGATTGCAACGACAACCGCCACGCCCGCGCAGACAACAAATAATGCCGACACGATCAAACCGGTTGTTTCGGCATATTACGAAGCGTTAAAAACGAAAAACGACGCGGCTTTGCGAAAGATTTACTCGCAAGGAACTTTAAAATCTTTGGAAGCCGATATGAAAGACGAAGGCAAAAAATCACTCGTCGAATTTATCACCGAACTCGAACCCGTTCCCGCTCAACCTTTTGAAGTCAGAAACGAACAGATCAACGGCGATGTCGCAGTTGCCGAAATGCGCGGCGGCGCGTATCCGAACGGAATCAAAATAAAATTTATCAAAGAAAACGGCGAATGGAAAATGACCAACGAAAGTCCTGAATTTCAGAAGAAGTAATAAATTACTTTTAAAAATTAAGAAAGCGTGCAATTTTATAAAATTGTACGCTTTCTTTAGCTTTCAAATATTTCAGGCTTTCGCCGATTTATAAGCCGGAAGCGTGACGCGCGGTTTCGGTTCTTTCTTTAATCCCAAAGCCCAATCCGCTTGCATCAATGTGTGAATGTCGCGCGTTCCTTCGTAAATAACGGCGGCTTTGCAGTTTCGCAGATAGCGTTCGACCGGATAATCGTTCGTATAGCCGTTTGCGCCGTGAACTTCGATTGCCATCGAAGCCGCAGTTTCCGAACGCGTCGTCGCCTGCCATTTTGCCAGACTCGCCGCTTTCGCCGAATTTTCGCCGTTATTTTTCAGCCAACCGGCTTTGAGCCAGAGCAGATGACACATTTCATAATCGGCTTGCATATCCGCAATTTTTTGTTTGACGAGTTGGAAATTGGCAATCGTCTGACCTTGAACTTCGCGCGTGTTCGCATACGAAACCGAAGCGTCACGCGCCGCACGAATCACGCCCGTCGCACCTGAAGCGACCGTGTAACGACCGTTTTCGAGCGAAAACATCGCGATCTTAAAACCTTCGCCTTCTTTGCCGAGCATATTTTCCTGCGGAACGCGAACATCCTGCAAAGTAAAATGTCCGGTATCGCCCGCGCGAATTCCCATTTTGCCGTGTAGAGTGCCGGAAGAAAAACCGTTCATTGTTCTTTCGACAATAAAACAACTCATTCCCGAATGATCGCGGTTTTTGCGTTTTTCTTCGTCCGTCCAACAAAAGAAAAGAAAATGATCGGCAGTATTTCCCAATGAAATCCACATTTTTTCACCGTTCAAAATCCATTCGTCGCCATCGCGTTTTGCGTTGGAACGCATTCCGAGGACATCGCTTCCGGCGTTCGGTTCGGTCAAACCGAATGTCGCCAATTTTTCGCCTTTCGCCTGCGGAACGAGATATTTTTGTTTCTGTTCTTCATTTCCCCAAGTCAATAAGGACAAACAGTTTAAGCCGACGTGAACGCTCATCGCCACCCGCAGAAAAGTGTCACACGCTTCGAGTTCTTCGCAGACCAAACCGAGCGAAATATAATCGAATCCCGCGCCGCCGTATTCTTCGGGAATGCAAACTCCCATCAATCCGAGTTCGCCCATTTTATCAAACACGCTGCGCTCAAAATGCTGTTTTTCGTCCCATTCCTTAATATGCGGTGCAACTTCGCCGTCGCAAAATTCTTTAACGGTTTTCTTTAATGCCAGATGTTCTTCGGTTAATTCAAAATCAATCACGTTTTTTTATTTTCCTCTCTTAAATGTTTTGTATGTTAAAATTTTTGCAGATAATTGCCAAAATCAATCTTAGCATTTTGTAAAATTTTCCGCTAAAACAATTTTTATGATTCCGATTTCGATAGCTCTGGAAATAATCAAACGCGAAAGTTTTTCGCTCGAAAGCGAAATGAACAAATTAGAAAATTCCGTCGGTCGCATTTTAGCTGAAAATATTTTCGCCGATATGGATTTGCCGCCGTTCGACCGTTCACAGATGGACGGATTTGCAGTCAGAACCGAAGACGTGAAAAATGCGCCGGTTAAATTGAAAATCATCGGCGAATCTGTTGCCGGATTCGGTTTCGACGGCGAAATAAAATCCGGCGAAGCCATCAGAATTATGACCGGAGCGCGAGTTCCGAATGGAGCAGATTCGGTGCAGAAAGTCGAATTAACCGAAGAAAATGACGGATTTATTCATATTTTAGAATCAACGAAACTTAATCAAAATACGGTTTTAAAAAGCGCGGAAATAAAAAAAGGCGAAAATATTTTCGACGCGGGCGAAATCATTTCCGCAAATATGATCGCGTCGATTGCTTCATTCGGTTATGAAACACTAAAGGTTTTTCGCCGACCGAAAATTGCGATTCTTTCGACCGGAACTGAAATTGTCGAAATCGGCGAAACGCCGCAGAAAGATCAGATTCGAAATTCAAATTCGATAATGCTCAAAGTTTTTGCCGACAAATTTGCCGATGTAAAAATCTTGAAATCGGTCAAAGACGACGTTTTAAATCTAAAAAAAGCAGTCGCTTCGGCAATCGAAAATTATGATATTTTAATTACGACGGGCGGCGTTTCGGTCGGCGATTATGATTTTACAAAACCCGTTTTGCGCGAACTCGGTGCGGAGATTTTCTTTGAACGCATTTCGCTGAAACCGGGAAAGCCGACGGTTTTTGCTAAAAAAAACAATTGTCTTGTTTTCGGACTTCCCGGAAATCCGGTTTCGGCGGCGGTAACTTTTTTTCTGTTCGTGCGAACGGCGATTTTACAAATGCAGAACGCGAAAAATGCCGAACTGAAAAAAGGGTTTGCGGTTGTCGCATCGGAAAAGATCAAAGCACCGAAAGAACGCGACGCGGTTTTGCCGGTTTCGCTTTCGACGAATAAAAAAGGAAATCTGGAAATCGAATCGTTACGTTTTTCCGGTTCTTCAAATTTCATCGCTTTTTCACGCGCCGACGCTCTGGCTTTTGTTTCGCGGGGAAAAACTTTGGATAAAGGCGATGTTGCGGAGATATTTTTTCTTGAAAATTAATTATTTTTAGTTTTCAGAAAAATCGGTAAACTATTTGTTTAAAAGCATTTTCAATACGGATGTCCCCGAGTTTTCACAGAGAAACTTTTTAGATTTCTTTCCTGATTCGGGTAAATTATTTTATGGTTTTAGTTGTTATTCCGATTTTAATAATTATGTTTTTCGCCACTCGTTACGGCGTAAAATCCGATTCAAAAGCGATTCGCATTTTTTCTTATTTCGGGATTTTTCTTTCTATTGCATTGATGACTTTACTCGCATTTGCTTTGATTGCGGAAAGAATTCAAAATTAATTTATGGAAAAACTTTCGCATTTTGACGAAACGGGAAAAATAAAAATGGTTGACGTTTCCGAAAAAGAGACGACTTCGCGCCGCGCTATTGCTTCGGGAAAAGTTTTATTAAATAAAAAAACTTTAGACATTTTAAGATCAAATGAAAACCCGAAAGGAAATCCGCTCGAAATCGCCCGAATCGCCGGAATTATGGCGGCGAAAAAAACTTCCGAACTGATTCCGCTGTGTCATCAGATCAATCTTTCAAAAGCTGATGTCAAAATCGAACTGACCGAAACCGGCGTTTATCTCGAAGCCGAAGCAAAAACCGCTTCGCAAACCGGCGTTGAAATGGAAGCATTGACCGCCGTTTCCGTCGCCGCTCTGACAATTTACGATATGTGCAAAGCCGTGCAGAAAGACATCGAAATTTCCGAAATCAGACTGGAAATAAAAACAGGCGGAAAATCGGATTTCGTAATTCGTAAAACGTAATTAGAAATAAAGTTAAAACGGTTAAAATTTATCGTTGACGATTTACTATTAACTTATGACGAACTTTCGTGTAGAATAAAGCGTAAAGTTTTTGGAGATAATTTTTAAGGAGTAAGCAATATAAATGAAATACAGATTAGCCGATGATGCCAAACCGCAAGTCAAACTTTTACTTCTCGCAACTTTAATCACCGTTGTCGTATGGTTTATTCCGTATGCCGATTATCTGGTTTATCCGGTCAGATTATTCGTCACATTTATCCACGAAGGAAGTCACGTTCTCGCATCGCTTTTGACGGGCGGTTCGGTGCAGAGTTTGACGGTCGCCTCCGACGGAAGCGGCGTAGTTCAATCGCTCACATCGAGTTCTTTGTCGGTTTTAATAACTTCGAGCGCAGGTTATATCGGCGCGATTGCTTACGGAAGTTTGCTTTTATTTTTGATTCGCCGCGCTTATTCGGCGCGTATAATCCTCGTTGCAACTGCCGGATTTATCGGTTTGATGACCGTTTTATTCGGACTTTTCGCACCGATCTGGAATGTTTTTTCGGCGGGAATCAATTACACAGGTTTGCTTTTCACGGTCGTCACGGGCGTATTTTTAACCGCCGCTTTATTGGCGATTTCAAAATACGCTTCGGATTGGTGGGCAAATTTTACGCTCGCATTTCTCGCCGTGCAATGTCTTTTAAACGCGGTTTCCGATCTATCTACTTTATTTTTAATTAATTCGCCTCTCGTCGGCGGCTCGCACATTCATTCGGACGCGGCAAATATGGCGCAGGTGACGGGAATTCCTTCAATCGTCTGGGTTATGATCTGGATCGGAGTTTCGATTCTGTTGATTTCCGTCGGTTTACGAGTTTACGCCGTTAGCAATCAGACGAAACAACACGATTTGCCTTTCCAAGATTAAGCAAAGGGAAAAATTCTAAAAGAATAAACAACGGGAAAGTTGAAAGTTGATTGTGTTAAATTACAATCAACTTTTTTTTTATTTAGGGAAAACTAAAATGTATGAAGATTTCTGTCGCAGTATTTTTGCTAATAATTTCCACCGCCGGAGTTTTCGGACAAATCAAAAACACGACTAATCCGAAAATGATCGCTCCGTATTCAAAATCTCTGCAATCTATTGTCGTGACGACCGGCGATTGGAAAGCGACAACGGGCGAAGCGCAGATGTTTGAACGAAAAAGCGCGAACTCCGACTGGAAAAAAGTCGGAGAAACTTTTCCGGTTGTCGTCGGCAAAAACGGTCTGGCTTGGGGCGCAGGTTTGAATGAATTGCCGTCCGATACCGGAAGACTTTTATTAAAAGTCGAAGGCGACGGCAAAGCTCCGGCGGGAATTTTCGCTCTGACTTCGGCGTTCGGTTCGAGCGACAAACCGCAATTTGTCAAACTTCCCTTTACCAAACTCGAAGAAACAACCGAATGTGTTGACGACGTAAAATCGGCGCATTACAACACGATTGTTGACCGGATGAAAATCGGCAATCTCGACTGGAACAGTTCTGAAAAAATGCTCTCAGTCGGCAAAGCGTATGATCTGGGCGTTTTTGTCGAACACAATTCGGAGCGGCAGAAAGGCGGCGGTTCGTGTATTTTTCTGCACATTTGGAAAAACTCCGAAACTCCGACGGTCGGCTGCACGGCGATGGCGCGGGAAAACATCGAGAAAGTTTTATCGTTTCTCGATGCGAAAAAGAATCCGGTTTTGATACAATTGCCGAAAGATTCTTACGCACTGTATCAAACGAAATGGAAACTGCCGAAACTCGTAAACAAGTAAATCTATGCGAACTTCCGGTCGGTTCGCGCCTGATTATTCAGTGCAAGAAAGATTGGCGAATGGCGGTCGTTTCCGCTATTTTCGATGAAAGCGTGATTTTGCAGATTTGTTCTCCGAAAGGCGGAACTTACCGAAAAAAATGCACCGCCGAAACAGTCGTTAATTTTGACGGCGCAATTCCGTTTCTCGGTGAAGGAATTTGGAAGGAAACTTTCGCACGATACGATTTTCGTTGGTAAAATTGCTATTTGTCACTTAAAATTTTGCCGCTGAATAATTGACCTGAATATTTGTAAATGAGAAAGTTTCTAACTTAACGTCAGATATTGGATAAGCATTTTGCCCGCCAAATATACGAAAAGAACGAAAATCAGAGCATTTCTAGTCGGTTTTCAATTCGTGTATTTTCTTTTTTTCCGCTTATTTCGTGTATTTCGCGGGAAGATCCTCTTTATCTTTCGACTTTTCGTTTTCTTCTCCGAAACTGATGTTAAATTTAAAACTATGGCGAAAAATAGCGGCGAAAACTTTTCAGAAAATTTTCAGATTGCTCAAAACCTTAATCAAGATGATTTTCCATACCGGCTTTTCATCGAATCTTATGGAATACGAATCGGATTTTCGGCAAATACGACGGACGGAATCAAAGATATTCGGAAAACGATCTCACTGAATATGCCAGATTGTTTTTGCGAGATTGCGGAAACCGAGACGGAACACAGTTTTAAACTTAACAGAAGTTTTGATGAAAAAGATGCTTTTTATAAAGACGATGAATTGATTTTTTCTCAAGTCGAACGAAAAAATTCTTTCGATATTATCGGCTCGAAAGTGAGAATAACGGTTGCGGAATTTGCCGTCGGTCGAGTTTTTATACATTCCGGCGCAGTCGGTCGGAAAGGAAAGGCGATTTTAATTCCCGGTAAAAGTTTCAGCGGAAAAACGTCTCTGACAGCCGCGTTGGTCAAACGCGGCGCGATATATTATTCCGACGAATACGCCGTTCTCGATAAAAACGGTTTGTTACATCCTTTTCCCAAAACGCTTTCGATTCGCGGCATAATTGACGATTTTACGCAGGTCGAACACACGGTCGAATCACTCGGCGGAAAAGCCGGAAAGAAAAAAATTCCTGTCGGAATGATTTTGCTAACCGAATACAAACCTGACGCGAAATGGAAACCCGAGATTTTGTCTCCGGCAAACGGTTTGATGGAAGTTATAAAAAACACGATTCCGATCAGAAGCAATCCTGATTTTGTTTTAAAGTCTTTAGGTCAGATGACAAACCGCGCCTTAATCGTTAAATCGAAACGCGGCGATGTCGAAAATTTTGCGGGCTTAATACTCGATTATTTTGAAACGAACTGTCTTTGAGACAGACAGCTGAGATGTTTGAGAGGTTTGTAAAATAACTTGAATCAATTTAAAGAGTTTGACGAAAAAATTCAAATTCAAACATCTAAGTTAATTGTCTGAATTTTTAGACGGCAATTCATATCTCGAAACCGCCAAAATTTTTCGGCTCGTGTTTTCCTGAACGAAAACGATTAATTTCAAATTTTTGCGATTCCATTCGGGCTGAATTTGCAGAAGAGTTTCGAGGTCGAACTTACGCATTTCCGGCTTGACCGAACCGACGGCGCGAACTTCGCGGGCGACTGATGAATGCAAAAGAGTTTTTCCGGCATTATTTCCGCGCTCGATTTGTCTCGACAAATTATCCTGAGCCATTGCAATATAAACCGTTGCGGTTTCGTGTTTGGGTAAAACCGGAATATTTATTTTTACTTTTTCGTCGCTGACGGAAATACTCATTTCCGGCTTTGAATTTTTAGCGGATTGCGTTATTGCCTGTGTCGCCTTGTCCATTTTTGTCCCGATAAAATAAGTCGTGCCGTCAACAAACATCTGCGGCGTGTAAGTTCCGCTAAAATTCAAAGCTCTCGAATAAGCGATTTGTCGCTGGCTGAAAACTGACGAAGCAAATTCGTCTTTCCAGCCGAAACCGTCCCAGTAATCAACGTGCCACGCCAACGTAATAATCTCCGCATCGGCAATCGGCTGTGTTGATTGCAATTCAGCCAAAATCTTGTCAGCCGCCGGACAGGTCGGACAACCTTGTGAAGTAAAAAGTTCGACGAAAACAGGTGTTTTGGCGGAAATTTCCGAAAAGGAAATTCCGCCGAGTAAAATAAACAAAGAGAAAAATTTTATAGCGTTTTGCATTGCAGATAAAATTTTAATAGATTTTCAACGATTAAACCAATACTTTTTTTCCGACGGCGAAAATATTTTTAGAATTTTTGCCTTGAACAAAAACTATCAGGTTCAGATTTTTCTTTTCCCAATTCTTTTGAAGCGCAACCGTTTGACTGCCCGAGAAACTTTTTGCATTTTCGTTGAGAGTTTCGATTAAATTCATCTGACGCACGACTCCTGTATGCGGAAGTTTTCTGCCCGAATTTTCACCGCGTTTGACATCTGTCTGCAAATTGTCTTCGGTGATAACAAACCAGACATAAGCCGCTTCGTGATTAGGCAAACCGGAAATATCAACTTTCAGATTATTATTTTCAATTGTCATTTCAACTTCCGCTTTTTTTAATTTCGCAGAATTTTTCACCGAATTGACGGCTGTATCGAACTGACTTCCGACAAATTGCGTCTGTCCGTCAACGACCATCTGCGGCGTAAAAATCGAATCGAGTTTAAATTTTTCGGCGTAACCGTTTTGCCGCGCACTGTAATCGGCGGATGAAAATTCGTCGCGCCAGCCGAGATAATTCCAATAATCAACGTGTAAAGCGAGCGGAATGATTTCGACGTTTTCGACGGGTTGTTCTTTTTGCAAACGCGCCAAAACCTTATCGGCAGGCGGACAACTCGAACAGCCTTCCGACGTAAAAAGTTCAACCAAAACGTAATTTTTCGATTGATTTTCGGTGTTTGTTTTTTGGTCTGCGCTTTTCATTTCATTTCTATTTTCAGCTTTTTGACTCTCGACCTTTTGCGCCGAACAAGCTGTTAAAGAAAATAACAGTGCGAAAATTAGTGCTGTAAATTTCATTTTATTAATCTCCAAAGTAAACTCCTCTTATTTATTTTAAGATGTCATTATTTTGAAATTATATTCCCGTTTTGTATCGGGAAAACAATTTGATAAAATTTATCTTTTCGCAAACGGGCAGGAATTTCATCTATGCAAGCAGTCAAGACCAAGGAAGAATCAATCATTGTGCGCGGCGCGCGCGTTCACAATCTGAAAAATATTTCGTTTAATTTACCTCTCAATAAATTAACCATCGTGACGGGCGTTTCCGGTTCGGGCAAATCGTCGCTCGCTTTCGACACGATCTACGCCGAAGGTCAGCGGCGTTATGTCGAATCTTTATCGGCGTATGCGCGGCAGTTTCTCGAACGAATGGACAAACCGGACGTTGACGAGATTTTAGGAATCGCGCCGGCAATCGCCGTTCGGCAGAAAAATTCGACGCGCAATCCGCGTTCGACCGTCGCCACACAGACGGAAATTTACGATTATCTGCGCCTTTTGTTTGCGCGTGTCGGTCAGACTTTTTGTTACAAATGCGGAAACGAAGTCAAAAAAGATTCGCCCGAATCGGCGGCAGATGAAATTTTAGAACAGTTGGAAGACGGCACGAGATTTTACGTTTTATTTCCGCTGACGAATTTTTTCAATCCGACCGCTAAAACGCAAAATAACACGGCAGTTTTGATGAGCCTTTTAGGTCACGGTTTCGCGCGTCTGCACCGCGACGGCGAAATGATCGAACTGCAAAAACCGGAAGATTACAAATTTAAAAACTTTGAAAATACATTCGCGCTCGTTGATCGTCTGAAAGCCGATAAATCAATTCGTCAAAGATTGGTTGATTCGCTCGAAATCTGTTTCCGCGAAAGCGGCGCGGCGATCATCAAAACGGCTGACGAAACGCCGCAGACGTTGAATTTCAGCGAACAATTTATCTGCAAATTTGACGGCACGGTTTACGAAGAACCGGAACCGCGACTGTTTAGTTTCAATTCGCCGTTCGGCGCGTGTCCGACTTGTCAAGGTTTCGGAAATTCGGTTGATATTGATTTTGAACTCGTCGTGCCGAACGAAAATCTGTCGCTCGAAGACGATGCGATTGCTCCGTTTTCGCGTCCGCAATACGCTTGGGCAAAAAAGGAACTTTTGAAATTCGCCGGTAATTCGGGCATTAATACGACCGTTCCGTTTGCCGATCTGACCGAAACGCAAAAAAATCAAATTTTTGAAGGCGCGGCAGGTTTTCGCGGTGTGCGCGGATTTTTTAAATGGCTCGACACGAAAAAATATAAACTCCACGTTCGCGTTTTCATAGCTAAATATCGCGGTTACACGAAATGTCCCGAATGCTACGGCGGACGATTAAGGATCGAAGCGCGAAGCGTCAAAGTCGGCGGTTTGTCTCTGCCGGAAGCTGTTGCATTTGCGATTAAAGACGCGCAGAATTTTTTCGACAATCTCGAATTAAACGAAGAACGCGAACAGATCGCCGACAAACTTTTGCTGGAAATTAAACGGCGTTTGAAATTTCTCGTTGATGTCGGTTTGGATTATTTAACTTTGGATCGTCTCGCTTCGACACTTTCCGGCGGCGAAGCGCAGAGAATTCAACTGGCGACAAATCTCGGTTCATTGCTCGTCGGCGCACTTTATGTTTTGGACGAACCTTCGATCGGACTTCATCCGCGCGACAATTCGCGGCTTATCAAGATTCTCGAAAATCTGCGCGACATCGGCAACACGGTTTTGGTCGTCGAACACGACGAAGAAACGATGCGTGCCGCCGATCACATTTTAGACATCGGTTTATATGCCGGAGAACTCGGCGGAAATCTCGTCTATGAAGGCGATTTTGTCGGAATGATTGAAGATGAAATGTCGCTGACGGCAAAATATCTGCGCGGCGATCTCGAAATAAAAACTCCGACCAAACGCGCCAAACCAACCAAGAAAAAAATCGAAATCGTCGGTGCGCGCGAACACAATTTAAAGAATGTTTCGGTAGCGATTCCGCTCGAAATGCTCGTCTGCGTGACAGGCGTTTCCGGTTCGGGAAAATCAACGCTCGTTCACGACATTTTATACGCCGGAATCAAGAAAAAACGCGGCGAATGGAAAGATCAGGTCGGACATTTTAAAGACATCAAAGGCTTAGATTTTATTGATGATGTCGTGATGGTTGACCAATCGCCGATCGGTCGCACACCGCGCTCGAATCCCGTAACATATATCAAAGCCTACGACGCGATGCGCGAGGTTTTCGCCGGAACAAACGCTGCGAAGAGCAAAGGTTTTAACGCGTCGCATTTCTCGTTCAATGTTCCCGGCGGACGCTGTGAAACCTGTCAGGGCAGCGGCACGGTGACGGTCGAAATGCAGTTTCTCGCCGATGTCGAACTGACCTGCGAAGACTGTCGCGGAACTCGTTTCAAAGACGAAATTCTCGATGTTCGCTACAAAGGCAAAAACATCACCGAAGTTTTACAAATGACCGTCCGCGAAGCGATCACGTTTTTCAAAGATGTCAGTAAACTCGTCAGCAAATTAAAAGTAATCGAAGCCGTCGGTCTCGGTTATTTGCGGCTCGGACAATCGGCGACAACCTTGAGCGGCGGCGAAGCGCAAAGAGTGAAACTCGCCGCGCATTTGGCAACAAAAACGAAATCGAAAACACTTTTTATTTTCGACGAACCGACGACCGGCTTGCATTTCGACGACATTAACAAACTGCTCGCCGCCTTTCGCGCACTGATCGAAAACGGCGGAAGTTTATTAGTTATCGAACACAATCTCGACGTGATAAAAACCGCCGATTACATCATTGATCTCGGACCCGAAGGCGGCAGCGGCGGCGGCGAAATCGTCGCCAAAGGAACGCCCGAAGAAATTGCAAAAGTAAAAGAATCGCACACGGGAAATTATTTGAAAAATTATTTGAAAAATTAAGTTTCGTTTGCTTTAATCAAAATTTTCTCTTCAATATTTTTTGAAAAATGGAAATCTGTTTGTTTGATTTTTTCAAGCAAAGGTTTGACCGAATCAATTTTGCCTGAGAGTTTTGCTTCGAGAATCAAACCGAAAGTTCCGGTGATTTTTATTCCGAGTGTTTCCGCTAAATTTCGACCTTTTAAATCGTCAATAATCAAAAGGCAATCCGTCAATTCGACGGCTAAAGCAATCGCGCTTGCCTCGCCTTTATCAACGCTTGTTTCTAAAGTTTTCTGATATTTTTGATCGGTCGGATTTTGAATCGTAATCCATTTCGGCAAAGTCAAACCGTATTCGTCGGCAATATTTTGAGTAATGAGAATTTCACCGAAAACATTGTGAAGCAATTCGAGTTCGCCGATTTTTTCCAGCAGAATCAGGCAACTCGTATCAGATACGATAGTCTTTTGCATTTTCCAGATCGCCGTCCAGATCGTCCGCCTGATAATTAAAAATCGAAACGCCATACTCGCCCAAGATTTCCATAAAAGCACGTTTGGAAAGCCCCGCAAGTTCGGCGGCTTGACCGAGCGACAATTTTCCCTGCTCGTAAAGTTTCGTCGCCAAAATCATCACGAGTTCGCGCTCGTCGAAGTTAACTGTTTTCGGTAAATTTAATGTCAGCGTCGTCATCTTTTTATTATTTCGCAAACTTTTGTATAAATTCAATCAAATCGCCAATCGGACTTTTCATCCACATCGCCGCCAGAAAAGCGTATGTGTAACGCACATTTATCCAACGCGCTTTCCATATCTCCTTTTTGGACAATGCTTCAAAATATTCTTCTTGCCAGTCAGCAAATGTTATTTCAAACACCTGTTTTTGTGTTTGTTGAGAATATAAAAAAGCAGTTATTTTAAGAAGACTTGAACTCGGCGGAGAATAAATTTTAGATTTATTAATTAATATCTTGTAAATGAGTTCCAATATAATTTCACAGCCTTTATAAATGAAGGCAAACATAACTCCTATCTCTCCCACCAAAATTGCCATTCCATATGAAACCTTTCCCATTAAAGTTCCAATAATCAGAACTATAGAAAATACCAATATAGATTGAATAAAGATTGACCGTAATAATTCATAATCTTTAAACAAAATTTCAATTAATATCTCTAAAAGTCGAACTCTAGTTAAAGACACACAGATGAGCAAAATAAGGGGGTGAAAGTACCCTTTGCTAACAAATTTAATTTTCACCTTATGTCCCTCCCCAAGCCAATTCATTATTAAAAAATTCGTGCGCTTTCAGATTCGTTTGGTAAACTCTTTCGCCGAGACCTGTTGCCTGATATTTGCGGCGCGGGATGCCGATTTCGGGATTTTGGCGCGGTTCTTCGCGGGATTCGACGTAGCCTTTGTCGCCCATTCGTTGAAGCGTAACGTAAATCGTTCCGCGTTTGAGTTCGCCTTCGGACGCTTCGACCATTTCCAGACCGAACATTTC
The DNA here is from genome assembly GCA_965217985.1 of Pyrinomonadaceae bacterium. GTDB lineage: Bacteria > Acidobacteriota > Blastocatellia > Pyrinomonadales > Pyrinomonadaceae > DATHTS01. The sequence continues at coordinate 275,887 of CBDCJY010000005.1, read as the reverse complement.
ACCGCCGACGATCAGCAGTTGTAAAATTATAAATTCTTTTTTTGATAATTTCGGAAATTCGTTATTCATCTTATTTTTACCTATCTTACAAACTGTAATCAGAATATATTTTGTAAAATTTTTTGTCAACAACTTTTCTTAATTGTGAAATAATTGTTGAAATAACACGTTTCCTTATCGCCTCAGTTTCCGCCTGTGTATAATTTATTTCTATGAAAATGGAAACTATTAAAACGCCGTCGCTGATTGTTGATTTCGGGCGGATGAAAAGAAATGCGGAACGCATTGCGAGTCGCGCGAAAGAGTTGAATGTCAGTTTACGTCCGCACGTCAAAACGCATCGGTGTCTGGAAATCGCCAAGATTCAAACCGAAAAAACGAGCGGCGCGATTATGGTTTCGACGCTTTCGGAAGCGAAGTTTTTTTCGGCGAACGGTTTTTCAAATATTACATACGGCGTTCCGATTGAAAAAGGAAAATTTGACGAAGCGATTGAGATTTCAAAAGCGACGGAAAAGTTTTCGGTAATTACCGACGATCTGGAAACGGTCAAAAATTTGAATGCGAAAGCGAAGATCGAAAATGTAAAATTGAATATTTTCGTCAAAATTGATGTCGGTTATCATCGCTGCGGAGTCGAGCCGCAGACGAAAGAAGCGTGTTTAATTCCGCAACTTATTTCAGATTCTTCACATTTGAATTTCGCCGGAATTTTGACGCACGCCGGACATTCTTATCACGCTGATTCGCCGGAAAGACTTTTAGAAGTCGCGCACGAAGAACGCGATAAAATGAGCGAATTAGCGGACGAACTTCGCGGCAAAGGTTTAGAAGTTCCGTGCGTCAGCGTCGGTTCAACGCCGACATTTTCGGCGATTGATTCGCTCGCAGGCATTACTGAATTTCGCGCGGGAAATTATATTTTTTTCGACGCTTTTCAGGCGACGATTGGCAGCTGCAAATTTTCAGACTGCGCTCTGACGGTTTTGGCGGCGGTCATTCATCGGGACATTGCGAGACGAAAAATCGTAGTTGATGCGGGCGCGGTCGCGCTTTCCAAAGATCGCGGCGCGGTCGAATTCGATTCGGATTGCGGTTACGGTCGCGTTTACGATTTGGAAGGAAACGATCTCAATCTGCGCGTCGAATCACTCTCGCAGGAACACGGCGAGATTTCGGTTCAAGCCGAGAAAACTTTTAACGATTTGAAAGTCGGCGAACGCATTCGAATTCTGGCAAATCATTCGTGTCTGACCGCGCTTCAACATTCGCATTATCACATTTTAGACGACGGGAAAGTCGTTGACCGTTGGGCAATAAACCGCGGTTGGTGATTTTTGTTTCAATTTGTCCGATTTATCTTCCTATTAAATTCCGCATAAGCTTCATAAAAGCGTTCCGGTTTTTTGAAAATATAAACTTGAGATGGATTTTCTGCCTCATTAACCCGCGAATAATCTTTAATAAAGTCCGTTTCGCTCCAAGTTGGATATGTTGGATCACGTTCTACGAGATAATTGCTAAACTCCAACAATTCACTGTCGGATATTTTAACTTTTTTATCTATCCAATAATTATCCTGAATTGCGCGGTCAACTTCATTCGTGCCTTTTATTTGATCTAAGAAAAAAATTCTGTCTTCCTTACGGACTTCAATTCCGGTCTTTTCTTTTCGTTCGACTGCACGCTCAATGGCATTTATTGTTGCCCGACCTTCCGTTGTTCCTCTCAATCGAAACTCGAATCTATCAATATCAGCAGCTAATCTAAGCACATTATGAAAACGACCAACCTCACATTCAGAAGCACTCTGCGGTTGAAAATCATTCATATATTCGGTCAGAACAGGAAGCACATTAATTCCATTTTTACGAATGCGTTGTTCAACTAAGTCTTGATAATCGTAAACTTGGGATAAAGTATCGAAAGAAGCAGGAACAATTCTTACTAATTCATCAATGGTTGTCGCGGAGTCATCGAATTTATTTCGGTTTCCGATTTGGCTTTATATTTTTCTTCCGAGCAAATAACCGCAGCGGGAGTGGAGCTTACAGTCAATGTTTCTTTTTCTAATTCTAGCTTATATTCCATAGAACTAAAGCTGCAACTGAAAAAATTGAATACCGCAAATAAAAAAATGATTAGAGTTTTCATTATTCTTCTCCTTCAATATTATCAAACACTTTTCTCCAGATCGGCGCGATCTGTTCGATGACTTTGCAGTCGCAGTAACCGCCGTTTTGCTGGAGCCACGAGGTCAGTTTCGGAAAGTCGAGACGGTTTTCCATAATAAACTGCATCGCGTAGCGCAGACTGTGATTGCATTCTTCTTTAACGAGTTTCACTTCCAGAAAGTCGAATAAATCTTCGACATCGTATTGTCCGGCGGGAAGTTTTCTCAAAAATTCTTCGAGTTCTTCGGTCGTCATTTTTTCGAGATTGTCTATTTCCCTTTTCTTTAGGATCGGCATAATTTCTTTAAAATTCTCCTTCGCTTGCTCTGAATAATTCGGCGCGTCTCGCTTCTTCGATTTCCTTTTGTCTGATGCCTTCGCGTCCGTCGTATTTCAAAAATTTCGGTAGAAACAATGATAAAAATCCGACACCGACGACGCATAAAACGCCGCCTGAAACAATCGCGGTTTTGACGCTGAAACGCTCGGCGACAAGTCCCATCTTAGCACTTCCGAGCATCGGACCCGTCAGATAGCTTATCATTTCGATGCTCGCAAGCCGTCCGCGCAAATGATACGGAATCGTCTGATTCCAGACCGCACCGCGAAAAATGCCTGAAATCATATCGGCGAAACCGGCGGCGGCGAGAAAGACAAGCGCGAGCCAAATATTGTCCGACAAACCGAAAAATATTATTCCAACGCCCCACAAAGCCGCGCTGACGATGACGAATAAACCGTGCCGATGAACATTTTTCGTCCAACCGGAAGTCAGACTTCCGATCAGCATTCCGACGGTTAATGACGCGGGGAAAAGTCCGAGATATTCTTCACCGTAGATATTTGCCAGTGCCGGATAAAGTGCCTGCGGCATTGCAAAAAACATTGCGATAATATCAATCAGATAAGTTCCGAGAAGTTCCTGTCGGCTTATAGCGTAACGGCAACCTTCGATAATACTTTTCAAACTCGGTCGGTCGGCGTTTTCCGGCGAAGGAACTTTGCTAATCATAAAAACGGCGACGAGCGACGCGAGAAATGTGACGAGATCAATCCCGTAAGCAATGCTCGGACCGAATTTGGCAACAATAATTCCGGCGATTGCCGGAGCGATTATCGCGCCGAATTGGTAACGAAGCGAATTTAAAGCCGAAACCGCCGTCATCAATTCAGCGGTAAAAAGTCTTTGGATCAGCGATTCAAACGCCGGTCTTTGCAAAGCCGCAAGTGCGCCGTGAAGTGCGACCGCGACGTATAAAATCCAGAAATGCGGTTCGGGCGAAATCGAATTGACGAACAAAATCAGCGTCACGAACATCTGTCCGATTTCGGTAAAGCGGAGCATTTTTCGTTTGTCGAAAGCATCCGCGAGTGCGCCGCCGATAAACGCCAGAAAAAACATCGGCACGAATTCGGCGAGATAAATAAAACCGACCATCGCGTTTGAATCCGTCAGTTGATACATCTGCCACGGCACGATGATAAAAGTCATCATCGAGCCGAAGAACGAGATCACTTGTCCGAAAAATAATAAGCGATAATCGCGTGAGATTTTGAGCGGCGTTAAATCTAAAAGCATTTTTTAAAGGGAAATTATAGCAGAAGGTAGAAGACGGAAGGCAAAATATAGCAGAAAGAAAGAAATTTTTTGTGTGAAAAATCTGGAAACTCTCTGAGAAGATTTTTATGAGTTAGATATTTTCTGTTATCTTCTACATTTTATCTTCTATCTACCGCTTCATAAATTCCGTCCAGTGAAAAAGATAGATCGAATAAATGTTGATAAAAATTGAAAAGATGCAGGTTATAGCTTCAAAAAGCGTGATTTTCTTCGAGTTATTTTCAAGCAAAATAACGAAAATCCACGGCAGCAAAACCATCGCGTAACGATAACCGAATTGCCAGCCGCCCGAATTTCCGTGCATCCAGAGCAGAATCGTTAAAATAAAAATCGCCGTCCACGCGCCCAGAGCTAAAACCTTATCGCATACGCCGCGTCTGAATAAAAGCAACAAAAACGGACTGCTCCAAAGAATCGAACTGCTAAACGGATCGGGCGCAAAATACGGCGGTTTTTGAAAAGTTTCCCACGGTTTAAAAAGCATTTCATACGCTTGTCCGGGAATATAATAATATGAAAAAATCCCGTGATTATACCAAGGTTCGCTCAAAACGCCGGGAATTTTCGCGTAGCCGAAATCGGTGAAAGAATGAAAACGGACGTAATTATAAACAAGCGTCAAAATGCCTAGAATAAACGGGAAAGCGCAAAATTTGGCGAGTTTGACAAACGAATTTTTCCGCTCATTTGAAATTTGAAGTTTGAAATTCGAGATCGCAGATTTTATTTCCTGCCAAAGTGAATTTTCACTACGGTTTTCAAACTCGATTTTTTCTTTCGGTTTTTTCTTTCGATTTGTTAATTTATTTTCTTCCGTTATTTTATTTTTTTCTACTGAATTTTCCGAATATATTTTTTTATCGTAAAAAAGCAAAAACATAAAAATCGGCGCAGTCAGTAAAATTTCCGTCCGGTTGCCGAAAGCGAGAGCGAAAAAAAATCCGGCGATAAACGGTTTTCGATGATAAAGCGTAAAATAAATCGCGCCGAATTCGCCGACCATCGCCCAACCGAGCGCAAGTTGCCACGCGCCCGCCATCGTCTCATTTGCCCACATCCAACTTCCGAACAAAATCACCGCAACGAATAAAATTTGTTTTTTCCATTCGAGTTCGTATTTTTGCGAAATCAGCAGTAAAAAAAGACAAATCAGGCTCGCCGTCAAAGCCGAAATAAATGCGGCGGGCATTTCTCTGATAAAACCCGTGAGTTTGAAAAAGGCGAACGGAAACATCGTCAAAACGCCGCCGAGCGGAAACACCGAATACCAGTTTCCCTCAAACGGAACGAATTCGTTTAACCAATTCGGCGGTTTTTCTCTAAATCCGATGTCGCCGCGCAACATATTATCAGCGACACGGAAAGTATAATCGTAATAGTTTTGCGGTTTCGGATTGCTGAAATAATAAATCAGAAACGTGCCGACAACGACCGAAATAATCAACAATTTTATATTCCGTTTTTTTTCTGCTGACTGATTATTCATTCTTTGAAAATGCCGGTTTCGCCCGAAAATAGATTTTTTCGGCATATTTACGAATTTATTATTTTTTTTGCCGCTGTCGTCGCTTCAGCCAAATCGCTAATCCGACCGTCGAGTTGCTGTTCAAAAACCGTGTCGAGAATGTTTTTAAATTGCGGCGAAGGTTTAAGTCCCAATTCGATCAAATGTCTGCCCATCAAGATCGGTTTCGGCGGTTCGTATTCGACATTTAAATCGCGCATCCGCTGGATAAACCATTCCTGCGCTTCGGCTTTAAACCATTGTTCCTTCGGCAGCCATTCGGGATTTCTGCCTAAACTGTCGGCTTTTGCCACGCGGTAAAGCAAATCCGGTTCGACTTTTCCGGCAAGTCTGCGAAACGCGCCGTCGCCGGGTTGCGATTTATAAAACATTCCCGGCGTTAAATGATAGCGCACGAGTTGCACGATCTGTTCGCGCACGTCGAAACCGTCCAGAGTGTAAATTCCTAAAGTGTCGAGAAATGAAAGCGTCGGCTCGATTCCCGCTTCGTCGTGCGCGTGTGAACGCCATTTGTCATCGAAAAATCTGGTCGTCGCGGGTTTTCCGAAATCGTGACAAAGTGCGCCGAGCATCACCGTTACCTTTTTTGCATACGGCAGATCGTCAATCAATTTCCGCGCTTCGTCCGTGACCATCAAAGTATGAACGTCAACATCGCCTTCGGGATGCCATTCTTTCTGCTGCGGAACACCGACCAGCGATTTCATTTCGGGAAAAATCTGTTCGACGACATTCAGTTCGTAGAGTTTTTGCAAACCGACCGACGGTTTTTCAGATTTCAAAAGCAGTTTTTCGATTTCGCCCCAGAGTCTTTCCTTCGGCAGATCGGTTACGTCAATTTTTCGGCAAAGTTCGACCGTTTCCGGCGCAATACCGAACTGGAAACGCGCCGCAAACTGCGCCGCACGCAGAACGCGCAACGAATCTTCGGCGAATGTTTCATCCGAAACGTGGCGGATTATTTTCTTTTCCAAATCTTCGCGCCCGCCGAAACAATCAATAATTTCGCCCGTCAAAGCGTCTTTTAAAATCGCATTGATCGTAAAATCGCGCCGTTTCGAGGCTTCTTCAAAAGACATTTGCGGATCGCCTTCGACCGTAAAACCGCGATGACCTTTGCCGGTTTTACGTTCGCGGCGCGGAATCGAAACATCTAAATCCCGACCGATTTTGTAAACCGTAAACGCTTCACCGACGGCATTTACCTCGCCGAAATTTTCCAGTATTTCCCGTAAATTTTCAGGTTCGATTCCGTATATTTCGACATCGAAATCCTTCGGCTCAACGCCCATCAGTTCGTCGCGCACACAACCGCCGACGAACATTGCGCGTCCGCCTTCATTTTTAATTACCTTTGCCAATTTGAGTATTTTTTCTTTGCTTTCCGACATAAATATATTTCGGTAGTTTAGGTAATTTTTCGGCAAAAAAAAAGGCGAGTTTGAAAACAAACTCGCCTCGATTCAAAAACTGTCGTCGGTTTACTGATCGTTTATGCGTTCAAATCCGGTAAATGTTATGTAATAAACAAACGGCGTTCCGGGCGGCAGACGATACGGGTTTTTGAATGACTCTTCAAAAGTCCAGTCACGATCCGGCGGATTATATGTCGCATTATTCGGTTTATGGCGACCGTTATTATTGAATGAATTGTATAAATTTATCAGCGAACCCGAATAATTAAGGCGTTCGCCAGACCATTTTTCCAGATAGCGTTTGAAATTAATCAAGCCGCCGTTTTGCTTGCCGTATAAACCGTCATCGGGAGAACGTCCGGTAATCGGATCGCCGGCGATCATCGCAAATCTGACTTGCGTATCGGAAGCAACACGATTGGCGAGACTGTTGGGATAAGCAAATCCTTTTGCATCGTTCCAGTTATTGGACAAAATCGTCACGGCATCGCCGACAATCGAAGCCGGAACGTGAAGTTCACTGTCTATTCCGGTTATCGAATCGGTTGCGCCCTGCGGTTTGTATTTATCGGAAGTCGTCGAAGCAGTTCCCGAAGCGACCGTAACACTGTTGACGTTGTAATTTTTCCAAACATATACGCCGTTTTCCGATGCCAGAGTAAATCCGGTTGTTTTCGACGGCGTATCTGAATCGTATTTTCCGGGAAGTTTTTCACCGTTTATCAAACGAACTCCTCTCCGGTAATATGAATGATCCGTCACCGCCGAATAGCCAGCACCGATGGTTTCGTCAATGTTGTAAGGAGATTCGCCGCCGCTGTTCGTAGATTTAACAATTGTTCCGTCGTTATCAATATCTTCGTCAACCTTATCGTCGTCATCCGGAAAGACATCTTCCATATTATATTTTCCGTCGAAATTCGCGTCGCCGCGCCGGTCGGAAATATACATTACCCAACCGCGCGAATTCGGTATCTGCGCCGCTTTTAACGGTTGATTGCCGTGATTCTTTGCATATTCCGTATCGGTCGGGAAATAATTGTCAAAATCGCCGTTGTAAAATCTTCGCAGGTTTGCCACGTCAATATCAACCATACTCATTACGCCGTTTTTAAAAACGTAATTTGAACTCAAGTTTGTCGTCGAATTGTCGCGGTTTCCTTCGCGTGTGTCCTGTAACTGAATCGGAAACGGAACGATTTGAAACTTGTCTTTAGTCGTTGTATTTATTCCGCCGTTAAAACTGGTCAATTGATAATGGTCGGATTCATTACTATTGACAGTTGATGACGAACCGATTGGCGAAGCAAAATTATTTGTCGTCGAGTCGGAAGTGCAATTTGTTTTGTCGTTTTTACATTTATATTGACGAACGACAAAATTATATTTATTAGAACCGATAGTTACCGGATAATTGTAATTGTCGCCTGAAGGTTCTCCGATCAGGTCGCCTTCGACGGCAAATCTCTGTAATTTGATAATCGAGCGTGAATCCGTATCGGAAGTATAATCTTTGACTTGCAGACTCGACGGCGAATCGCTGTTAATTATCGGTTCGGTCACGCCCAAACTCAAAACGTCTTCGGTAATATCTTCCGTTTCCGGCATTTGCGTGTCGGCATTGAATTTAACCATTTCGACCTTGATCCAGACTTCACGATTTTTAATGGCGAAACGATTGCCGTTTAAAGCGGTCGTCTTATAAGTCGGTGTGCCGCGCATCGGCTTGGGTTGATAACCGAGCGACGAAAAAGTTGCACCGAGCGAGCCGTCCAGACGAACGCCGCACGGATTTTTATTAACACATTGAGGAAGTTTGTCACGCGAATCAGCCAAACTTACTCTGATTCCTTCTTTATTTGCATATCTTTCTTTCGACAAAACGCCGTTATCTTCATCATTCGTCCCGACTGCTCTGACCGAGCCGCCGAAATTTGCCGAATCCCCGACATTTTTCCCGCGCCGGATCATCTCGATCAGCGGAACATTCAATTTATATACCGGCAGTTTCAATTCGGCGGCATTTGTGACGACGTTGCCTTCAAAACTTTTAGAAATTGACGAATTCCACAAACTGTTTTTAACGCATTTCGGATAGGGAAAATTTCTTCCCGTATTATCTTTCAAAATTCCGCCCGTGCCGTCAAAACAGGTGACGCTGCCTTGGTCATACTTAATTTGTTTGTCCGTATCGGCTGTATTCAAAGCGTAAACATTTGCGCTTTTTTCGCTAGTCGTGAGTGCCGCGCCGTTTTTCCAGCGGTCTCTGATTAATTCTCCGCCAATAGTTATTTTCGATTTATAACGAATATCGCTGCCGTTGGAATTAGTAAAAAAATTGCCGTTCGTGTGTATTCTGCCGTTGAAAATAAAAAACGGCGGATCGTTTACTTCAATATCGTCCTGATAAAAAGCACCGAATTGAAAAATCGGAATGCGGTCGTTATAAAATCTTCGACGAACGATTGTTTCCACACCTGTCGAAGTTTCTCTCGCCGTAATCTGTATTTGCCATTCGTCGCGCAAACTGACTAACCCCTGAAATTGCCCTTTTGTCTGCGTTACGATTTCTTCCGTTCCGATCTGCGAAATCTCTTTCGCAAAAGTATATCCGCTGGTTGAAAAATAGGGAATCTCTTTGGCTTTCAGTTCGGTAATATCGGTCGGCGTAACGGTCAGTTTGTTTTCTATTCTCGTGGCAAAATCTCTCGTCGTATCTTCCAAAGCCGCTTCTGCCGCGCTGAATGTGCGCGCTTCAGCCGCATCGCTTGCGCTGATTGTTGTTTCCGATGTGGCGCGAGTCAAAGCAAGTGCCGCAAATCCCATTAAAATAACCATCACGAACAATGCGATGACCAATGCCGAACCGATTTCATTTTGATTTTTAGTCAACAATCTTCTTAACATATCTATACTTCTGCCTGTGAAACTTTCAACTTGCTTCGTATCTGAGATTTCTCGTGCTGATAAATTCGCGGATCGTTACCGGAACGCCCTGCGCGTCCGATGTGCCGTCATAATTGGGAGCAATCGTAATCGCAACCTGAATTTGAACGACGCTGTTCATCTTAATTTGATTATCGCGTCCGCTATGATTAGCAGACGGATTATCGAGCGTCGTTCCGTCTTCCATAAAATATTTCACCTGAAAATCCTGAACGCCATAGACCAATTCTCTAATTTCGACCTGATCCGTTCCCGACTGATTGCCGTATGTTTTTCTGACCAATGTGCCGTTGGAGGTTATTCCGTAACTGATAATATTTATTTTTTTTATCGTTCCGCTTGAAGTTGACATCAGCAGACTGATATTTTCACCCGTGCCGGTCGCCTTTTGATTTATTTTTAACGGATCGCCGAAATTTAATTCGATTTGTTTCTTGCTTACGATGTTCGTCGCCATTGCAACCACCTGCGTCGTGCCTGTATCCGATTCGAGCAGATACAGATCATTGGCACTGCAATTTGCCGCACCGTTCGTTGCCGTCTTGACGTAAACTTTGTCCACATCTCTCCCGACGCTCGTATAATTAATCAGATTACCGCCGTTAAAAGAGGCATCACGACTTACAAAAGCCACAAAATCCATATTATTGCTCGTATTTACGGTATTGGTCGTAAGGTTATCGGCGGCAACAATCGAAGTCAGCAGATCACGCTCCGAGTCGGCATCCTTTGTTATTCCGAATAATTCGTAAGGCGTATTGTCAGGCACATTTCCGCCTGCGCGATGATAGCCGAAACCGGCATTGAGCGCGTCACGACGAAGATATTCGACGGCGATTCTCGCGCTTCTCAATTGGTCAGTCCGATTGACGGTATTTTTCTTCATAATCGTAGAAATACGAATTACGCCGAAAATTGCCGAAATTGCGATTAAAAAAACAACCATCGAAACTATCAATTCGATCATCGAAAAGCCTTTTTGCGTCGTCTTTTTATTAAACTCTGAAATCATATTGAAATTTCGATCCATTTTTAGCTTTAATTTACGGGTAGATTTGCCAGAATAGTTGATTCGGCGATTTCTCTCTGGCTTCTGCCGATCATATATCTGACGCGTACGACGACATACCGCTTCTTGACGACACCGTTTTGATTAATGTCGGTTATCTCGATTTTACGTTCATAGCCGGAAACGACGGCACTATTATTCGTGTATGAACCGACCGTGCAGCCGCCCGAACCGGAACAGGCATCATCGGCAGTTCCGAAAATACCGTCCGCGCCCGGATTTTCTCTAATCGAATTCCAACCATCCAAAAATATGCCGGAATTTCCGCTCGCTTTGATAACAATCGTGTCCCAGTTGTAAATTCCGTCAATTCCCTGCGGATCGAATAGCTGTAAATCTCTAACGGAAAATATCGTTTCCATCGTCGAACGCGCGTGTTCTTTCGCAAAGGTTACTTTTTCAGATTCCTGCACGACATACAGACTGTAAGAAATAGCCGAAATCGTCGTCAAAATACCGACGGTTAAAATAATCAAGGCGATAATCGTCTCGATGAGCGAAAAACCGCTTTGTTTTTGTCTGCACATATTACTTGATTTTATTTTTTCCAGTTTCCGCATTTTCCGTTCGTATCGAAACTGCATTTCAGAATAGAAGTGTCGCCGGTGGATTGAAGAACAGTTACGGCGCGAATTATTTCGGGCGCAGTAGTTTTATCTTTGGTAGAAAAGACATATATCGTAGCTCCGCGCATCAAACTGCCGGTGCCGGTATTGTCTGTTCCCGTGTCTAAAACGCGTCCGCTTCTGGCAAATCTGAGAGTAATTTTCTCATCGCCGCTGCTCGGAGGATAATTGCTCTGAACATAATCCAAAACAGGAATCGGCGAAGTCGCAGTCGGTGCAGATAAAACATTGTTAGGAACTTCGCCAACGGTTACGAGAGTTTTTAACGGCACACTTTTTATTATTTTATCGTCGCTGGAACTTGCGCCGTCATTTTCATTTATCAGAGTTATTTTCTTTTTCGTGCGGTTTATTTCAACTCTGAAAGTCCGGCGTTGGTTTAACGCCGATTGTCTGGCTTCATCGAGAAAATCAGTAATCAACATCGCTTGATCGTCCGCCGCATATTTTTTCGCACTTGAAAATGATGTTATCGCTATCGCCGAAAGAACCGTCAAGACAGTCATTATTACCAATAATTCGATGATGGAAAATCCATCTTGTAAATTCGGCTTTTTCATAAATCGTTCGGCAATTTCAGGAATTTGATGACGGAGGAACTCCAAAAACCAACACGATTAAAGTTTATTAGTTTTAAACTTGTTTTGTCAATAAAAAACACCATTTATCAGCTTTTTTGTAAATACTTGATCTTTATCAAGAGTGTGCATCTTAGATTTTCAGTGATTTTTAAGAACATAAAAACCAACTCTTGAGTTTTCGATTTTTCTCTTGATGAGCTGATGCTTTTTATTTGAATTTTTTAAGAACGTAAAGACATTAATACTAAATAAAAATAGGTTTGACGTAAAAACCGGAGCGCGGACACTCTTGTCCGCAAGGCGTGTGCCGATTCTGACACACGGAGACAAGAATGTTCGCGCTCCAATCGAATATGTCTTTTCTGACTCGAATTAGTATTAACTTGATTCAAATTGAAAATAAGGCTTTTTATTTGGTCGTAAAAACAAATCGTGCGGATATTTTATCGGCAGTTCGGGCATTTTATCAGGTGAAAAATATTTCAGTTTTAAGGTTTCCGAATCATTTGCCGAGAGAACGCCGCCAACTGTCTCGCACTCGAAAACAATAACCGTATATTCAACTAAATCACCATTGGAATATTCAAAACGAAAACCGTCAATGCCGCCGAAAACTCCGGCGATGTGCTGCGGACGAATTGTCAATCCCGTTTCTTCCCAAACTTCCCTGACAACGGCTTGTGCGGGAGATTCGCCGGGTTCAATCGCGCCCGCCGGCAAACTCCAAACATTTTCGGCTTTTCCTTGCAGCAAAATCCTGCCGCTGTCGTCACGAATAATCGCCGCAACGCTCGGCAACATCAGCAAATCGCGTCCGATCTTGACGCGCAAATTTTTGATATAATCGGATGCTGACATTTAACTCAGACGCTTTTGCAGAGATTCTTTGAGTTCGGAGATTGCAACTCTTTCCTGCTCCCAAGTATCTCTATCCCGAACAGTTACAGCATTATCTTCGAGCGATTCGTGGTCAACCGTGACGCAGAACGGTGTGCCGATTTCGTCTTGACGGGCGTAAAGTTTGCCGATGCCGCCGGTGTCATCGTAAACGGTTCGCATTGCGGGAAGTAAATCTTTTTTCAATTGTTTTGCCATCGCCACGATTTCGGGCTTGTTTTTCGCCAACGGCAAAACGGCGACTTTGATCGGCGCGAGTTCGGGTTTTAATTTTAAGATGACGCGAACTTCGCCTTTGTCGTTCGTTTTTTCGGTGTAAGCGTCCATTAAAACCGCTAAAAGTGTGCGATTTACGCCGACCGCCGGTTCGATGACATACGGATAAAATCTCTGTTTCGTCGCTTCGTCGAAATACGATAAATCTTCGGTCGAATCTGGATTGATGCGTTTGCCTTCGCGGTCTTCCGGTTTTTTGGAATGCGCTTTCAAGTCGAAATCTTTGCGGTTAGCAATGCCCATCAATTCGTCAAACTGCTTTTCTTCGTCGTCGCGTTCGGGGAAAAAGCGATACAAAATATCAACCGTTCGTTCGGCGTAATGCGCCAGTTCTTCTTTCGTCTGCTCATAAAGTTTGAGATTTTCCGACGAGATGCCGAGCGAGTTAAACCATTTTTGAAATTCGTCAATAAACTCCTGATGAATCGCGGGCGCATCTTCGGCTTTGCAGAAATATTCCATTTCCATCTGCTCGAATTCGCGCGTGCGGAAAATAAAATTTCCGGGCGTAACTTCGTTGCGAAATGCTTTGCCGATCTGCGCGATGCCGAACGGCAGTTTGCGGCGCGAAGTATCCAAAACATTTTTGAAATTGATGAAAATTCCCTGCGCCGTTTCCGGTCGCAAGTAAGCGAGCGCAGATTCGTCGTCATCAGATGAAACCGCACCGACCGTCGTTTTGAACATCAAATTAAATTCTCTCGCATCGGTCAGATCGCATTCCTTATCTTCGCCCGGATGAACGGAATTGTGCTTCGGACATTGAACATCCTGCAATTTGTCGAGACGAAATCTGCCTTTGCACGTTCGGCAATCTACGAGCGGATCGCTGAAAGTCGTTTCGTGTCCGCTGTATTTCCAGACATTGCGGTTTTGAATTATCGAAGAATCAAGTCCTTCGATGTCGTCGCGTTCGTGAACGAGCCAACGCCACCAACTGCGTTTGATATTATTGGCAAGTTCTACGCCGAGCGAGCCGTAATCCCAACTGCTGCCGAGTCCGCCGTAGATGTCCGACGCTGGAAAAACAAACCCGCGACGTTTTGATAAAGATACGATTGTTTCGATATTCGGTGCTGTCATATTTAAGTTTTAATTTTAAGTTTTATTGCTAAAAGTTCAAAACGTGAATTTTACAACGGACGAAGGACGAAGGACAAAGGACTAAACAAAAAAAAGGGACGATCTTATAAAGATCATCCCGAATTATAGAGGAATGTGCTGAGGTATTTTATTACGGAGTCGGCACGGGCGGTTGTGCGCCCGGCGGAATTATCCATAATTCGTAAGTCGTCTTCAAGCGTTTGCCGCCTTCGACGATCCAGATTCTTCGCGGATCAATGCCGCGTGTATTGACCAGATAATCGAGCGTTCGTTTTTGCAGAATTTCGACTTTGCGCGAACGCATACTCGTCGCGTCCGTTCCCTGATACATAATTATATAACCTTGCGTATCGGGATTGTTTTGCAATTCGATAACGAATGTATCGAGACGCGCTTTGTCATCGTCAAACGCCTGCGATTCGAATTCGTCAAACCGGCGCGGAGTCGGCACTTTCGGTCTTTCGACCCGCGTATTGATCGCAATATTCTGAAAACATTTCGAGCCGTAAACATCATCGGTTACGTCGAGCGTCGCGCTTACCGTCTGATCGCCGATTCCGGTCGTATCAATCGTAATCGAATCTGTTCCGAGTCCGCTCGTGATGCGCGCCGATTCGGGTGTGACAACCCATCGGTAATTGATCGGAGTCGTTGAATTAGTCACTGCATTTCTAGCCGCAAATGTAATCAGATCGCCTTCGATCACATTGTCCGGTCCGTCAATTCTGACATCATACGGGCAAGGTCTGGAAATCGTATTTTCGACGTATTTCAAACAAACACAATTTTTCGCGTCTTTTTTGACTTCGATCTCCTTGGTAAACATTTTTCCGTTCGGAAATTCAACTTCCATTCTGTAACTTCCGGGCGGAAGATAAAATTCGGCGGGCGTATCTACGCCGCTCATTCCGATCATTTCGCCGTTAATTCGCACCGGATATGCAACGGGCGAAGTTTTCACGGTTAGTGATCCGGTATTTTTCGGTCTTTTATTTTTATCGTCTTTTCCTTCCGCGAAAATATTGATCGTTCCCGAAATCAGCATTAACGCCGCAATAAAAAAAATGTATCTTGTAAATCTACGCATTTTGTCTCTACCTCAATTTCTGTATAAAAAATTAATAATTGAAGGAAAAGCCGATTGTAAAAAACTTTCCCTTCGCGCCAATTAAAACTATTCTTCTACCTCTTCCTTTTCCGCTTCTTTCTTTCCGAATTTTCGGCGGGCAGTCATACCGATTCCGGCTAATCCGGTTCCGAACAAAAGAATCGTCATCGGCTCAGGCACAGGTTCTTCCGGTGTCGGTGTAACGGTCGGTGTTATCGTCGGCGTGACAGTCGGCGTGACAGTCGGCGTGACAGTCGGTGTCGTTGTCGGTGTTGTTGTCGGAGTCGTTGTCGGAGTCGTCGTCGGTGTCGGTGTCGGTGTTTTTTTACCGCGCGGAATCAAAAAAAGCAAAGGAATCGCGCCTAAACCTAAAAGCGTCCATTTCGGAAATCCGCCTTTTGCAACTTCAATCGGTTCACAATCACAAACTTCGTCTTCGACGATTTCGGATGTCGTTTCGACGATAACGCGATCTTCCTGCTGCGGTTGTGCAGATTTCTTTTTATCGCCGTCATTTTCGTCATTATCGTTATCGCCCTTAATTCCGCCATCGCCGCTCAAACGTAAACGCGCAAAACTACCGTTATTTGCTTTTCCCGGTTTAACATTTACGATTTGCGTCACTTGATTAAACCGGACGGGCGCGGCATTTGCTACTGTCGCTGTCATTATCGAAAGCAAAATCACGACAACTGCGATAAACTTTAAGTTCAATTTTTCCATTTCTTTTACTCGGATGAATTTTATTTTGAAATCAATTCCTTTATTCGTATGAATTTTGTTTTATAACCGAAAATTATACTACACAAGTCAAATAGTTCGACTCGTCAGAGAAAAATCTGTCAGGTTTTGGTGAAATATACCAAAAAACTATAGATTTTGCACCTGTTTTCCAGATAAATTTCTTTTTTCTGACAGCTATTATCTGTCTTTCTGCAAAAAAAAAGTCGCAATCAAGCGACTTTTCCATTTTTTAATGAATTTTTTATTTTTTATTCATCATTTGTTTCTTGCTTTTCTTCTTTCAGAACAGCTTTGCGGGACAATTTTATTTTATTTCCTTCCTTGCCGATACATTTAACCATAATTTGCTGACCTTCCTTGAGTTCATCACGAACATCGCGGATTCGGCGGTCGGAAATTTCGGAAATATGTAAAAGTCCGTCAAGTCCCGGAAAAATTTCGACGAACGCGCCGAAATCAACGATGCGGTTGACCGTTCCGAGATATGTTTCTCCGATCTCGGCTTCGGCGGTCAGTGCTTTGATGCGATCAATCGCGGCTTGTGCGGCATCGCCGTCGGCGGTTGCGATATTAACCGTTCCGTCGTCGGAAATATCAATTTTCGCGCCCGTTTCTTCCGTGATCGAACGAATCGTCGCGCCGCCTTTTCCGATGACATCACGGATTTTGTCGGGATGAATTTTAATGGTAATAATACGCGGCGCATACTGCGAAATGTCTTCACGCGGTTGTTCAATCGCTTTCGTCATTATTCCGAGAATATGCAAACGACCTTTTTTCGCCTGTTCGAGTGCTTCGGCTAAAATCTGCGAATTGATTCCCGCGACTTTGATGTCCATTTGCAAAGCCGTAATTCCTTCGTCAGTTCCCGTAACTTTGAAATCCATATCGCCGTAATGGTCTTCCGCTCCGGCGATGTCGGTCAAAATCGCGTAACGATTTTCTTCGATGACCAAGCCCATTGCAACACCTGCAACCGGAGCTTTGATCGGAACGCCCGCGTCCATTAATGAAAGACAGCCGCCGCAAACCGATGCCATCGAACTCGAACCGTTCGATTCGGTAATCTCGGAAACGATGCGGATCGTGTAAGGAAACTCTTCGGCGGTCGGCAGAATCGTTTCGAGTGCGCGACGAGCCAGATTTCCGTGTCCGATTTCGCGTCTCGAAGTCGAACCGAAACGTCCTGTCTCACCGACCGAATACGGCGGGAAATTATAATGAAGTATAAACGGACGTTTGACTTCGCCTTTTTCGAGATCGTCCATATACTGCTCGTCCTCTTTTGTGCCGAGCGTCGTCGTTACTATCGCCTGCGTTTCGCCGCGTGTGAAAAGTGCCGAACCGTGAACGCGCGGCAGCCAGCCGACTTCGCACGTTACAGCACGAATCTCGCCGAATTTGCGACCGTCGGGACGGCGGCGATTGTTCAAAATATCTTCGCGGAAGATTTTTTCTTTCAAATGTCCGAAAACTTTTCCGGCTTTCTGTCGTTTTTCCGGTTCGTCTTCGGGATAACTTTCGATGACTTCTTTTTTGAGAGCGTCAATCGCCGCATAAGACGTTATTTTATCTTTGCCCGTCGAATCGAGAGCCATTCTTAATTTGTCGGTGTAATTTTTTTCGACTTCGGCGAGAATCGTCTCATCGAGTTTCGGAGTTTCATATTCGCGTTTGGTAATTTCGAGAGCTTTTCCCAGTTCCTTCTGCCACAGACAAAGACGTTTGATTTCTTTGTGCGCGAGCATCAGAGCTTCGACCATAATCGTTTCCGAAACTTCTTCGGCTTCGCATTCGACCATCACGATGGCTTCTTCCGTTCCGGCAACGACCAAATTTAATTTCGATTCGCGGCGTTGGTCATACGTCGGATTGACGATGTATTTTCCGTCATCCATTCCGATACGAATTCCGGCAATCGGCGTGTGAAAGGGAATGTCCGACAGATACAATGCACACGATGCACCTGTAAGTGCAATGACATCGGGATCGTTATCGGAATCGGCGGAAATAATAGACGAAACGATCTGCGTTTCGCATTTATAACCTTCGGGAAAAAGAGGTCTGACCGGACGATCAATGAGACGAGCGGTTAAAACTTCTTTTTCATTCGGACGACCTTCGCGGCGGAAATAATTTCCCGGAATACGTCCGGCAGCATACATTGACTCACGATATTCGACCGTCAAAGGGAAAAAATCCAGACCTTCGCGCGGTGTTCTTGCGCTGACCGCCGTAACTAATAACATTGTATCGCCGTATCTCGCAACGACTGCGCCGTCGGCTTGTTTGGCGACTTTTCCGGTTTCGACCGTTAAGGTTTGTTCGCCGACCTTGATTGATTCATTTAAATATTTTCTCTGTGCCATTTCTTATCCTCATAATAATAAAAACGGCAGTCGCTCACGCCGTGATGCTGGACTGCCGTCTTTTCGATTTTGACGATCTGTTCTCTTTTGTTCGGAGGTATTTTGCGCTGTCACGTTCAGCACCTGCCGACAAATTCTTCGAGAGAACCCGTATGTTTTTTGACTCGAAGAAGTCAAGATAGCGGAAAGCGTAAAGTGCAAAATGCAAAGTTCAATACATTAACATTGAACTTTGCACTTTACGTCAGCACTATCTTCTTAATTTCAGTTTTTCGATTATCGTATGATATTCGTTAATATCACGACGTTTGAGATAATCGAGGAGTTTTCTTCGGCGGGCGACCATTTTAAGCAAGCCGCGACGGGAGTGATGATCCTTTTTATGTGTCTTAAAATGCTCTGTCAGTTCATTTATACGCTGTGTCAAAAGCGCGACTTGCACCTGTGACGAACCCGTGTCGCCCTCGTGCGTTTTATAATTATCCACTACTTCTTCTTTTACTTCTTTAGGTGTTGCCATAACTTGCTTTATTAAGTCTCTCCTTATGTTCGCAGTAACTTCACGATTTTTATCTGTGATAACCACGAAAATTTATTTGTTAATTGTTAATTGTTAATTGTTAATTGTCAATTTTGAAAACTACTTTGAGTGGTCAAATTCTTCCATAAACTTTGTCGAAAAATCTCCCGATTGAAATTTTTCATCATTCATAATTTTTAAATGAAGCGGAATCGTCGTTTTGATTCCTTCAACAACCATCGCTTCGAGCGCACGGCTCATCCGTGCAATTGCGGCTTCGCGCGTCCGTGCGTGAACGATCAATTTGGCGATCATCGAATCATAATACGGCGGAACCGTGTAACCCGGATAAACCGCCGTGTCAACTCTCACGCCCGGACCGCCGGGAAGATTCAAGCCGGTGATTTTTCCCGGACTCGGCGTAAATTTTTCCGGGTCTTCGGCATTGATGCGGCATTCGATGGAATGACCGAAAACCTGTACTTCGTCCTGCGTAAATCCGAGTTCTTCGCCCATTGCGATGCGAATTTGATTGCGGACAATATCAACGACCGTCACCATTTCCGTCACCGGATGCTCGACCTGAACGCGCGTATTCATTTCCATAAAATAAAATGAACCGTCTTCGTCCAGTAAAAACTCGAAAGTTCCGGCGTTTGAATAACCGATTTCTTTACAGGCATTGACCGCAACCGCACCCATTTTTTCGCGCTGTTCCGGCGTAATTGCTGACGAAGGTGCTTCTTCTAAAAGTTTTTGATGACGACGCTGAATCGAACATTCGCGTTCGCCGAGATGAATCGCGTTGCCGTATTCGTCGGCTAAAACCTGAATCTCGATGTGGCGCGGACGTTCGATATAACGCTCGATATAAACCGAACCGTTTTTAAATGCCGCTAATGCTTCCGATTGCGCGAGTTCGAGATTTCCCGCCAGTTCTTCTTCTTTGCGGACGATTCGCATACCGCGTCCGCCGCCGCCTGCCGCCGCTTTAATAATTACGGGAAATCCGATATCTCTGGCAAGTTCAATCGCTTCATCGGCATTATCAATCGGTTCAGGCGAACCGGGCAAGATCGGCACTCCGGCTGCCGCCATTGTTCGTCGCGCTTCGACCTTATCGCCCATCATACCGATAACGTGCGGTTTCGGTCCGATAAATTTGATATTGCAGTCTTCGCAGATTTTTGCAAAAGTTTCCGATTCGGCGAGAAATCCGTAACCCGGATGAATCGCGTCAACATTCGTCACTTCCGCCGCGCTGATAATTGCCGGAATATTGAGATAACTTTCCGCCGACGGCGCGGGACCGATGCAGACGGCTTCGTCGGCAAACTTGACGTGGAGAGCTTCGCGGTCGGCTGTCGAATGAACAGCGACCGTTTTGATGCCCATTTCCTTGCACGTCCAGATTATCCGACAGGCAATCTCACCGCGATTGGCGATTAAAATTTTCCGAATCTCACGTTTACTCATTACAACAAATTTTTAGCCACGAAAAGACACGAAAAAGCACGAACAAAAATCATTTATGATTTTACTTATTTCTCTCTTTCGTGTTCTTTTGTGTTTGTTCGTGGCTAAACTCTTTACTTCTTGATTCCGAAAAGCGGTTGACCGTATTCGACGGGCTGACCGTTTTCGACGTAAATTTTGACGACTTCGCCTGCAACTTCCGCCTGAATTTCGTTCATCAGTTTCATCGCTTCGACGATGCACACGACCGTATCGGCGGAAACATTGCTTCCTTCCTTAATATACGGGTCTTTGTCCGGCGACGGCGAACGATAGAAAGTTCCGACAATCGGTGAAGTTATTTTATGTAAACCTTCATCGCTGTCAATTTCTGCCGGAGCAGATTCGACGGATGCGTTTGCCGTTGAAGATTCGACTGCCGGATAATTCGGCATCGAATACGGAACATTTTGAGTCGGTTGAAAGCCTTGAAAATATTGCGGTGCGGGATTTTTGCTTAAACGAACACGAATATTTTCGTTTTCAAATTCAAAATCCGTAAATCCGTGTTCATTAACCAAATCGGCAAGTTCGCGGATTTCCGCCATATTCAGAGAAGCCGCATTCGGACTTCTTTTTTGAGTATTTTTCCGGCGATTTCGACCGCGATTTTGTTCTTGTTTTTCTTCCGCTTTGGCTGAACCTACGTTTTCACTCATCTGTCTTTATCCTTTCGCCGCCAATTCACGAGCATTATCAACTAATTCGATAACCGCCATTTCCGCATTATCACCCGAACGTCTGCCGAGACGAATAATGCGCGTATAACCGCCGTTACGATCTTTATAGCGTGCGCCGAGTTCGCTGAAAAGTCTCTGCACGGCTTTGACACCGGCAGTTCTTTCAATCGGCTCTTTCGTTTCGCCTTTTTTACCGCGAAAACGGCTTTGCTCCAATTTGAATGTGCGATTTCCGGCGTGAAAAAACTTTGCTGCCTGACGGCGCAGATGAACTTTTTGAACAGCCGCGTCATCGCCGGAAATCGTTTCCGCTTTACGCGCGAGCGTGATGACTTTTTCAACGAACGGGCGCAGTTCTTTCGCCTTCGGAACAGTTGTTACAATGTATTCGTTCTCTGCATTTATCAAGGAAGTCGCCATATTTCTTAACATTGAAATACGATGCGCGGTCGTTCTTCCCAATTTGCGATGTGCTTTTAAATGTCTCATATTAGTGGTAAATGATAAACGCTTTTAATTTTTCATCAAGCATTTATCATTAGAATTATTCTCTGCCTCCAGAACCCGGAATCGGATTTCCCTGCTCGTCAAAATCCATACCGAAATCGAGTCCCATACCGTGAAGCATATCTTTGATTTCCGTCAATGATTTTTTACCGAAATTTTTAGTGTTCAGCATATCGCGCTCGGTGCGGCGAATTAAATCACGAATCGAACGAATATCGGCGTTTTTCAGACAGTTATATGAACGAACCGAAAGTTCGAGTTCATCAACCGAACGATCAAGAAGATCGTTTCTCATCAACGGCGGACGTGCGATTTCTTCAAATTTGAAATCTTCTTCCTCTTCTTCAAAATTAATGAAGATCGAAAGATGATCCTTAACGAGTTTCGCCGCCAAACCGATTGAATCTTCCGGCGCAACCGAACCGTCCGTCCAGACTTCGATACTTAATTTATCAAATTCCGTATTAGAACCTTGGCGGGTTTTTTCAACTCCGTAATTAACTTTTTTGATCGGCGTGTGAACCGAATCAATCGGAATGTATCCGACCGACAAATCCTCATCGTTATTAAATTCAGCCGAAATATAACCGCGCCCTGTTTTCAAACGCATCTCGACGTTTAACTCGCCGCCTTTGCTGATCGTTGCAATATAAATGCTGTCGTCTAAAATTTCAACATCGCCGTCCGCTTCGATGTCCGCGCTGGTAACTTCGCCCGCGCCGCTTTTGCTGATCGTCAAAGTTTTCGGACCTTGACCGTTAAGTTTGAACGGGATTTGTTTGAGATTCAAAATGATGTCCGTCGCATCTTCGGTAACACCTTTGATTGACGAAAATTCGTGTTCGACACCTTCAATTTTTACTGCCGTAACCGCCGCTCCTTCGATTGATGAAAGCAAAGCGCGTCTGATGGCGTTTCCGATGGTCGTTCCGAATCCGCGCTCAAACGGTTGCGCGTAAAACTTGCCGTAACGGTCGGTCTGCGTTTCAGTTTCAATCTGTAAACGCGTCGGCATCTGAAAATTTGTCCAGTTATTATTTTGTGTCATATTCTTTTTTTAAAAAGTTCTAAGTGCTAGGTGCTAACTGCTAAGAACGAGTGTTTTTTTTCACTCGGCACTTAGAACTTGGCACTCAGCACTTCAAAAAATTACTTGCTGTAAAGTTCGACAATTAATTGTTCGTTGATATTTTGATCAATATCTTCGCGCTTCGGCATACCGGAAACGGAAATTGCCATTTCGCCTTCACCTGCCGAAATCCAATTCGGACGACCGCGACCACCGGAAGTCTGCCACGCGCCTTCGATATGCGGATTATTGTGACTTCCGGTTTTTACCGAAACCACATCGCCTTGTTTCACCTGAAACGAAGGAATATCAACTTTTCGACCGTTGACTTCGATATGTCCGTGATTAACCAACTGACGCGCCTGACGGCGTGACGTCGAAAAACCCGAACGATAAACGACGTTATCCAGACGACGTTCGAGCATAAACAACAAGTTTTCACCCGTTACGCCTTTTTGTCTCAGAGCTTTTTCGAAATAATTACGGAATTGTTTTTCAAGCACGAAGTAGATGCGCTTTACTTTTTGTTTTTCACGAAGCTGTTGACCGTAACCGGCTAACATTTTGCGTCTCGCCGCGCCGTGCTGTCCCGGCGGATTCGATCCGCGTTTCTCGATGGCGCACGACGGCTTAAAGCACCGGTCGCCTTTCAAAAATAACTTTCCACCTTCGCGGCGGCACAGACGGCACACCGCATCTCTATATCTAGCCATAATAATTTTTGCTTCCGCCTGTTTATTTGCGATTTTTGATTGCCGATTTGCGTTCTCGCTTTTGTCTCGGCTTCGATAAATCTTTCAATAACAAGCAGATAAGTTTACGGGAAATTTTATAAAAGTTTTCCCTTCTTCCTTTCGATAAATAAATTTAAGTTTTCAAAAGACCGGGAATAATCCAAAATCTAAAATCCCCAATCCAAAATCGTCAAACTCTGCGACGTTTCGGCGGACGGCATCCGTTGTGCGGAATCGGTGTCGTATCACGAATCGAAGTAACACGGATTCCGGCTTGACTGATCGCGCGAATCGCCGATTCACGACCGCCGCCCGGACCTTTGACGCGGACTTCGACTTCACGCAGACCGACTTCCGAAGCCTTTCGCGCCGCTTCCTGAGCGGCTTGCTGGGCGGCAAACGGAGTTCCTTTACGCGAACCTCTGAAACCTTTCGCTCCGGCGGACGACTGGGCAATCAAATTCCCGTTCTGATCCGTGATCGAAACCATCGTGTTATTAAAAGAAGCCGAGATAAAAACAATTCCGACCGGAATATTTTTTCGCTCTTTCTTCTTATAAACTTTTTTCTTACCTTTTGCTGGTGCTTTTGCCATAATTTTAGTAATTGGTAATTGGTCATCGGTAATCGGTTTTTAGCTAATAACTAAGTTCCGATTACCGATCACTGTTTACTTCTTGCCCGGTGCTTTTTTCTTGGCAACGGCGGCTTTGCGCGGACCTTTGCGGGTTCTCGCATTTGTGCTGGTTCTCTGACCGCGAACGGGCAGACCGCGACGGTGACGCAAACCGCGATAACAGCCGATGTCCATCAAACGCTTGATGTCCATCTGCACACGCTTTCTCAGGTCACCTTCGACACCGCCTTGTTCATCAATAATCGTGCGAATCTTTGTTAATTCATCTTCGCTCAAATCTTTGATTTTCGAATCGATGTTGACATCGGCTTGTTCTAAAATCACCGTTGCGCGGGATTTGCCGATGCCGTAAATATAAGTTAAACCGATTTGCGCCCTTTTGTTCGGCGGTAAGTCTACTCCTGATACGCGAGCCATAATTTCTCCAAATAGTAACTATTAATTAGTAATTGCTACTTAATAACTGATTACCGGTCAAAACCTAACTACCAGCTACTAAATACTAAATTTTATCCCTGACGTTGTTTATGTTTCGGGTTTTCACATATTACCCGAACGACTCCTTTGCGATGAATAACTTTGCATTTATCGCAAATCTTCTTTACTGAAGGACGAACTTTCATAATGTTTCCCTTTTCTGTTTATTTATAACGATAAGTAATTCGACCGCGGCTCAAATCATACGGCGAAAGTTCGACCTGAACTTTATCGCCGGGCAAAATGCGTATAAAATTTTTACGCATTTTGCCTGAAATATGAGCCAAAACTTGATGTTTATTGTCTTCTAAAACAACCTTAAACATTGCGTTCGGCAGAGTTTCAAGCACGGTCGCCATTACCTCTATCGCTTCTTCTTTTGACATACTGTAAAAACCCAACTAACTCGTTATGTTGGGCAAATCGTAAATGTTATCGCTTATCAAGCGATTTAGCAAGTCAAACCGACACCTTTTCGACTTTTGTTTCTTTCAGTTGCGCTTTCTGATTTTTGGTCAGCGTTAAAATTTCCGGTCCGTCGGGCGTAACGGCAATCGTATGTTCACAATGTGCGCTCGCTTTTCCGTCTTTGGTCACAACCGTCCATTTATCTGCCAGCGTTTTAGTTTCGTGTGTTCCGAGATTAAGCATCGGTTCGATAGCGAAACAATATCCGGCGCGAATTTTTTCCTTTGTTCCCGGTCTTCCGTGATTCGGAATTTGCGGCGATTCGTGCATCGAACGACCGATGCCGTGTCCTGTATAATCGCGCACAATTCCGTAACCGTATTCTTCGGCGATTTCCTGAACTGCAAAACCGACATCGCCGAGACGTTTATTCGGATGACACTGAGCAATCGCTCTATTTAAAGATTCTTCCGTCACGCGAATCAATTGCTTTAATTCATCGGTGATCTCACCGACCGGAATCGTCGTCGCCGTATCGCCGACAAAACCGTTATAAGTCGCCGCCATATCGAGCGAAACGATGTCGCCTTCTTTCAACGGAATATCGTTTGAAAAACCGTGAACGATTTGTTCGTTGACCGACGCGCAGATCGCAAACGGAAACGGAATCATCCCGTGCGGTTTGTAACCGATGAATGTCGGGATCGCTCCGGCATCGCGCATCATTTTTTCGGCAACGGCATTTAACTCTAAAGTCGTCACGCCCGGCGCGACCATTTCCCGCAAAGCCTCGCGCACTTCGGCAATTAACTCGCCGACTTCGCGCATTTTGTCTAAATCTTTCTGTGACTTTGCAATAATCATCGCTTTTCCTAAAAAAATCAGGCTTAAATTATTTAACTTTTCACCGATTTCCGAAAATTTCATTTTCGTTAAACTCTAATAGTTAATTGATTCGTTACATAAATCTACAATTAACGATCAACTATTAACAAGTTTTTCAATTTCGCCGTAAATTTCTTCGAGTTCGCCTTCGCCGCTGACTTTTTCCAGCCGTCCCGAATTTTTGTAATAATCAATCAAAGGCTTTGTCTGTTCATCATATGTCGCAAGTCGCGTTGCAACACTTTCCTCATTATCATCGGCGCGGTGCGTCAATTGCGTTTCGGAATGAAAATCGCAAACATTATCGACTTTCGGCGGCTTTGAATAAATGTTATAAATCTCGCCGCAAACCGGACACGAACGTCTGCCGGTTAATCTTTTCATCAATTCGTCTTTCGGAATATCAACTAAAATGGCTTTAATTTCTTTGTCCTTTTCAGTTGCTAATTCTTCAAGTTGTGCGGCTTGCGCGGAAGTTCGCGGATAACCGTCTAAAATGTAAATTCCTTTCGTATCTTCGCGCGAAGTTCGGTCTTTAACGATAGCGTAAGTCAGTTCATCAGAAATTAACTTTCCCGCCGCCATTGTTTCCTGAACTTCTCTCGCCAACGGCGTATCGGCTTTTTTCATCTCGCGGAACATATCGCCGGTCGAGATTTGCGGAATGTTTTTTCTTTCCTGCAAAAGTCGCGCCTGAGTTCCTTTTCCCGCTCCCGGCGCACCTATCAAAACAATAATTTTACTCATAAAGTAAAATTACGAACTTCAAATTATGAACTAAAGAAAAGTTTCAATTTATTTGTAATTCGTAATTCGCAATTCGTAATTATTTTAACTTCTTCGACCGCGTAATCTGCCCGCGCCCAGGAAACCTTCGTAGTTTCTCATTACTAATTGCGCTTCAATCTGTGCGACTGTATCCATCGCTACACCGACAATAATCAGAAGCGATGTGCCGCCGAAAAAGAATTGATAACCCAAACCTGTCGGAATCCAACTCAGTCCCGGTGTTGCGGTCAAAAAAGCATCGAGTCTTTCTCCGATAAACGGCAAACGCGCCACTTTGAAACCGCTCAGGAGCAATTGCGGAACAAAAGCGATAAATGCCAGATAAAGCGCACCGGCAGCCGTCAAATGTGTCAAAATCGTATTTAAATAATCAGCTGTCTGCGCTCCGGGACGAACTCCCGGAATAAATCCGCCGTGCTTTCTCAGATTGTCGGAAACTTCATCGGTATTGAAAACGATTGTGATATAGAAAAATGTAAATAACACGATCAAGCTGATAAAGACCAATTCATAATACGGATCGCCGCCGTGAAACTGTTGAAAGAAAGCGTGTATTTTTGTCCAAGTAGAATTCGGATCATAACCTTCAGTTCCCGGTTGAGCCGGAGGAAATGCCGAGAAAAGCGTTTGCGGCATCGCCAAAACGGACGAAGCGAAAATTACCGGAATAACGCCGCCCATATTGATTTTCAGCGGCAGACTTGTTTCCTGACCTTTATAAACCTGACTTCCGACGCGACGACTGGCATAACTGATCGGAATATTCCTTCTCGCCGATTCGACGTAAACTATTAGAGCGACGAGCGCGATCAAAACTGCAATTAAGAACAAAACACCCAGAGTCTGCAACGGATCGCCGCCTTTCACTCTGTCGGAAACCTGCAAGACCGCACGCGGCAAACCGATAATGATACCTGCAAAAATTAGCAGAGATATTCCATTTCCGATGCCGCGTTCTGTAATTTG
Organism: Pyrinomonadaceae bacterium; assembly: GCA_965217985.1. Classification (GTDB taxonomy): domain Bacteria; phylum Acidobacteriota; class Blastocatellia; order Pyrinomonadales; family Pyrinomonadaceae; genus DATHTS01. The sequence goes on along the minus strand of CBDCJY010000005.1, from coordinate 248,245 downwards.
CTCACCGAGCCACATCACGAAAATCGTTCCCGTCGTGAGCGTTACGAGAATCATAAACGTCGCCCACCAATTATTTGCAATAATTCCGTTCGATTTGAGCCAAGTCGCCACGAAAAATGTCTGAACCGAACAGAGTGCGACTGTCAGATAACGCGTCCATTGGTTCATTTTCTGCCGACCGACTTCGCCTTCTTCCTGAATTCGCTTTAACGCCGGATATAAAACCGGCAGTAATTGCATAATAATCGAAGCCGTAATGTAAGGCGTTACGCCAAGCGCAAAAACTGAAATCGTGCGAAAATTTCCGCCGGAAAACAAATCGAGAACTCCGAGCAGAGTTCCGGCAACCTGCGACCAAACCTGCTCGAGTTGGGCTTTGTTGATTCCCGGCGCAGTAACGTGCGCTCCGAGGCGATAGACCGCCAACATTGCGAGCGTAAAGAGAATACGCTTTCGCAATTCGGGAATCTTAAACATATTTTGGACGGCATTTAAAAACTTATCCATAATTTTGCCTTGATATTTTAGACGGAACGCCGTTATTCTGACGGCAAGATCGCTTTGAGATTGCTCAAAGCGATTAACAAATTCAATGTTGACGAAATTCTAAAATTATTTGAACGTATTTGCGCTCAAGCTGTCAAGATGACGGTTATTGCGATTTTTATTCGTCGCCTTTTTTTACGCCCTTTGCCCGTCTCTCGCCTTTTTCGATTTTCGTCACCGTGCCGCCCGCTTTTTCGATTTTATCCTGAGCAGTTTTGGTAAAACGATGTGCTGAAATTGTCAGAGATTTCGTAATATCGCCGGTTCCTAAAACAACGACATCGTGCTTCGATTTTTTGATCAAACCGCGTTCGTGCAAAATTTCCGGCGTAATTTCATCGCCCGCATCAAAACTTTCTTCGATTTTAGCAAGCGAGATTTCGATCCATTTGGTTTTGAAAATATTCGTAAATCCGCGTTTCGGCAAACGGCGTTGGAGCGGCATCTGTCCGCCTTCAAAACCGATCTTGCTCGAATAACCGGAGCGCGATTTTTGTCCTTTATGCCCTTTCCCGGCAGTTTTGCCGGTGCCGGAACCCGGACCGCGACCGATTCTTTTCTTTTTGTGCGTACTGCCCTTCGCCGGACTTAAATTATTTAATGATAAAGCCATTTTTTTATCCTCGATATTAACTGTAAATGGTAAATGGCAAACGGTAAATTGCTTTGTATAAAACTATACCATTTACCGCTAACCATTTACCATTTGCAACTTTTATTCAACTATTCTCAAAAGATGCGGAACTTTAGCAACTACGCCGCGCATCGAATTGTTATTCGGACGCTCGACAGTTTGATTGAGTTTGGTGAATCCCATACTTTTAACTACCGCTTTCTGCTTGTTCGAATAACCGATCATACTGCGATAATACTGTATCTTGATCGTTCCGCCGTTTTCGTTTGTTTCTTCTTGCTTGTTAGCCATTGTTATATTCAATTACAAATTTCAAATTACGAATTACAAATGTTTTAATTCGTAATTTGAAATTTGTAATTCGTAATTTATAAAAGTTCGCCGACTTCTTTACCGCGCAGACGCGCAACTTCATTCGGGTCTTTCATTCTTAAAAGTCCGTCAAATGTCGCCTGTAAAACGCTGTGTGCATTGGTCGAACCCAAAATCTTAGTGCGGACGTTATGAACACCGAGCGACTGCATTACAGCACGAACCGCGCCGCCTGCGATAACTCCCGTCCCTTCTTTCGCCGGTTTGATTAAAACCTTTCCCGCCCCATATTCACCGAGCATCGGATGCGGCAGAGTTCCTTCGATCAACGGGACGCGAATCAGATTATTTTTCGCCGATTCGACCGCTTTTTTGATCGCGTTCGGAACTTCCTTCGCTTTTCCCGTGCCGAAACCGACGTGACCGGCTTCGTCGCCGACGACGACGAGCGCGGCAAACGACATATTTTTACCGCCTTTGACGACTTTGGTAACACGATTGATCGAGATCAACTGGTCTTTCAAAATCAAGCCCTGCGGAGAAATTTTTTGTTTATTCTTCATTTGATTCTTTCTTTTCCTCGCTTACATCGCCATTGGCTTTTTTGTTCAAACCGGCTTCGCGCGTCGCATCAATCAAAGCCTTTACGCGACCGTGATAAACATACCCGCCGCGATCATAGACGACACTTAAAATGCCCGCCGCCTGAGCGCGCTCGGCAATTGCTTTGCCGACTCTCTGTGCCGCTTCGATATTTCCGCCGGTCGCGCCTTTCAGATCGGCTTCCGTTGTTGAAGCCGCCGCCAGTGTATTGCCTTTTTTATCGTCAATTATCTGAGCGTAAATGTGATTAACACTGCGGTAAACTGCCAGACGCGGTTGTTCCGTCGTTCCGCTGACTTTTTTGCGGATGCGCGTATGAACGCCTTTACGAATATCTGATCTACTCTTGCTTGCCATATAATTGTTAATTGTTAATTGTTAATTGTTAATTGTTAATTGTTAATTCCTTAAAGTCGAATTTCAATTAATCATTATCCACTTACAATTAACCAAATTTTATTTTGCCGCTTTGCCCGGTTTAAGACGATAAATTTTATCGGCGTAACGGACACCTTTACCTTTATACGCATCAGGTTTACGCAGACGATTTAATTCCGCCGCGACCTGACCCAATTTTTGTCTGTCAATACCGCTCAATGTCAAAGTTGTTTGATACTGATTAATGGATGTTTTGGTGTTAACTCTCTCAGCTTTAGCTTCGATTCCATCCGGCAATTTATATTCGATCGGATGCGAATAACCGAGCGAAAAAAGAATTTTGTTGCCCTGCACGTCGGCTTTGAAACCCACGCCGACGACATCCATATCTTTTTTGAATCCTTCGGTTACGCCGACGACTGCATTGTTTGCCAAAGCTCTGGCTAATCCGTGAAATGCCGCGTCATCATCGCTCTGCCGTTCCGCGATCAAAGTTCCGTCTTCCTGCTTAAAGCTGATGCCTTTCGGAATCGGAGTTTTGAGCGTTCCTTTCGCGCCTTTGACTTCCAGTTCTTTATCATTGATCGTAACGGTAACGCCTGACGGTATCGTTATCGGTTTTTTTCCTACTCGTGACATAATTTTATTTTCGATTGGCGATTGCCGATTTGCGATTTTGATTTTTTCTTCATTCGCAAATCTAAAATCTAAAATCGCAAATTAGTAAACTTCTGCTAAAATTTCTCCGCCCATTTTTTCGTGACGGGCTTTTTTTCCGCTCATCAAACCTTTCGATGTCGAAACGATATTGATTCCGTAACCGCCGAGAACATTCGGAATTTCGGTTGCGCCGACATAGACGCGTCTTCCCGGACGGGAAACTCTCGACAAATGTGTGATCGAAGAAGTTCCTTTTGCATCAAAGCGTAGGAAAATGCGAATCGAAAACTTTACGCCTTCTCCTTTGGTGACGAAATTATTGATGTATCCTTCTTCTTTCAGGATACGCGCCACTTCCATTTTCAATTTTGAACCGGGAATGTCCACGCGAGTGTGTCCTGCACTAATTGCATTGCGAACCCGTGTCAGCATATCGGCGATTGGATCTGTCATTACTTTATTTTACTCCGTAAAATGATTTTGGATTTCGGATTTGCGATTTTGGTAAATTGTGAACCAATTCAAAATCTTAACATCCGCAATCTTATTACCAACTTGATTTAACCACGCCCGGAATTTGTCCTTCCAAAGCTAATTCTCTGAGTGCGATACGCGAAATACCGAATTTTCTCAAATAGCCGCGCGACCTTCCCGTCTGCGAACAACGGTTACGAACTCGTGTCGGACTCGCATCGCGGGGAAATTTCTGCAATTTCATTACCGCTTCGTCAACCTGTTCCGGCGTTGATGCGGGACTGTTAATGATTTTTTTCAACTCCGCACGACGGCTTGCGAACTTCGCCACCATCTTTTTGCGTTTCTGGTTTTTTACAACTTTGCTGATTTTTGCCATTATTTTAACCTTACTGTCTGAACGGCATTCCGAGTGATTTTAAAAGCGCACGCGCCTGCTCATCGGTTTTCGCCGTGGTTACGATGGAAATATTCATTCCACGAGTTTTATCTACTTTATTGAAGTCAATTTCCGGGAAAATTAATTGCTCACGAATTCCGAGCGTATAATTTCCGCGACCGTCGAATGCCTTTCCCGAAATCCCGCGAAAGTCACGCACACGCGGCAGAGCGACCGAGATCAAACGGTCGAGAAACTCATACATTCTGTCACCGCGCAATGTTACCATCGCGCCGATATTCATTCCCTGTCTGAGTTTGAAAGCGGCGATTGATTTTTTTGCTTTCGTGATAACCGGTTTCTGTCCGGTAATCGTTTTCAGTTCTTCCGCCGCTACATCCATAATCTTGGCGTTGCTGATTCCTTCGCCGAGTCCCATATTGACGACGATTTTTTCAATTTTCGGAATCGCCATAACATTTTTAATGTCGAATTCTTTGGCGATTGCCGGAGCAATTTCGTTTCTGTATTTTTCTTTTAATCTAGCCATTGTTTGAGTTCACCTCGTTTTATCGTTTGGGACCCGACTTCAATTATAAAGTTAAAGATGTAAAATTAAAAACTTTTAACTTTTAATTAACTATCGTTGCCAAACCTCAAACTTATTGTTCGTCTTCCGATGCAGTTTCCTGTCTTTCGGTTCTTCTATATTTAATTTCCGGCAGCGGAATAATTTTTCCGCTACTTGCAACACGAACTTTTTTACCGTCACGTTCTTCAACTTTGACGCGCGTCGGTTTTCCGGTTTCAGGATCAATCAGCGCGACATTTGAAATATTTACCCAAGCTTCTTTTTCGATAATTCCGCCTTCTTTATTTAACTGCGGAACAGCTTTTTGGTGTTTCTTGACGATCTGTGCGCCTTCGACCATTACTTTGCCGTTAACCGGATCAACGGCAATGACTTTACCGCGAAACGGTTGACGTTTGCCGTTGCTGTCATAGCGGTTAAATTCTTTTCCGGCAATAAAAACTACCTGATCGCCGCGTTTGATCTTGCTTCTTAATGTTCCCTTCTTAACGGTTTTCATTTCTTATATAACCTCCGGCGCGAGCGACACGATCTTCATAAAATTCTTTTCGCGTAATTCACGGGCTACAGGACCGAAAACGCGTGTGCCGATCGGCGATCCGTCATCTTTTATAAGAACGGCTGCATTATCGTCAAACCGAATATATGTCCCGTCTTTGCGGCGAATTTCTTTGCGTGTTCTAACGATTACGGCACTATAAACCCTGCCTTTTTTGACTGTGCCATCCGGTGCGGCTTCTTTAACCGTCACTTTGATTTTGTCGCCAAGTCGCGCAATCCTGCCAGTCGAACCACCGATTGACATAATCATTTTGACCTTTTTTGCACCTGAATTATCAGCTACCGCTAAAGCGGTTTGCATCTGAATCATATTTCACTCCGTTTACGCAATATGTTATTCGTGATACTCGATATGGTTTTGACGTATTTCATATTACGATCTACAAATATCTTTATTTCTCTGCTTTTTGAACAATCTCCACAACTCTCCAGCGTTTGCGGGCTGAAAGCGGTCTGGTTTCCACGATACGAACTTTGTCGCCAATCGTTGCGCCCAACTCATCGTGCGCCATAAATTTCTTTTTGCGCTTAATGTATTTGCGATACATCGGATGCTTGACGAGCCGATCAACGCGAACCGTAACCGTTTTTTCCATTTTATCCGATGAAACGACACCGATTCTTTCCGCACGATTGCCGCGATCTACTTTCGCTTCCTTTTCATCGCCGTTTCCAGCAATAGCTTTGGAAACTGTCTCAACAACCGAGGCAGCAGTTTCTGCAACAGTTTCGACTGCTCCGGCGACTGCTCCGGCAACCGATTCGAGAAAAGACGGTTCATCGGTTTTCGATGTTTCGCCCGTTTCTTCTGTTGTCGCATCGTCTGCTTTTACTTCTGTCGCTTCTTGCGTAGCATTTTCTTCGACAGAGTTTTCTTCGATTTCTTCTTTCTTCTTACTTGGCATTTTATTTACCCAACTTCAAAATTTAATTAGCTTCGGTTTTCGCCTGTGCTTTACGACCTTTAATTTTCGGTTCTTTCTGATTTATCAGAGTATAAACACGCGCTAAAGTTTTCTTTTCGCGGCGAATATCGCTGACCGATTCACCGACACCGAGTGATTTTTTGAACTTCAAACGAAATAAAGATTCTTTCAAAGTATCGGCTTGTTCGTGCAACTCTTCCAGATTCATTTCCTGAAGTTGTTCCATTACTTCTTTCTTTTTCATTTTTAAACAACTCCTCCTTCGAGATCGCCGCGCGATACGAATTTCGTTTTAACCGGAAGTTTCTGCGCCGCAAGTCTCATCGCTTCCCGCGCCAATTCTTCGCTGACACCTTGAACTTCATACAGAACTCTTCCCGGTCTGACGACTGCAACCCAATGATCGGGCGCACCTTTACCTTTACCCATACGCGTTTCAGCCGGTTTTTTGGTGATCGGCTTGTCGGGAAACATTCTGATCCATACTTTCCCGCCGCGTTTGATGTGGCGCGTCATTGCGATACGAGCCGCTTCGATCTGACGATTGGTGATCCAACCGGCTTCTAAAGTTTTGAGACCAAAATCACCGTAATTTAACTTGTCGCCGCGTGTCGCAATTCCGCGCATACGACCTTTCATCATTTTTCGGTGCTTGACCTTTTTCGGCATTAACATAATTAGTTACTCCACTTTACGATCTTCAATCGGCTTTAGGTTTTTGGTTTTCGGTCTTTGGTAAATATAATTGCTGTAAAATTATACTAAGACTGAAAACCTAAAACGGAAGACCGTTTATTTAATCTCTGTCGCGTCGGCGCGGTCTGCGGTCTCTGTCGCCGCCGCGTCCGCCGCCCTGAACTTTCGGTTCTTTCATCGGATCGGTCGTTGTTCCGCGTGCCATCGAAGCATTCGGATCGAGAATTTCTCCGCGATAAATCCAGACTTTAACACCGATGATTCCGAACGTCGTCAACGCTGTTGCAAAACCGTAATCAATGTCGGCGCGAAGCGTGTGCAAAGGCAATTGACCGTTTAAAGACCATTCGGTTCGCGCGATTTCCGCGCCGTTCAACCGACCAGCCATCATAACCTTGATTCCTTCTGCGCCGAAACGAAGCGATTCTTCCATCGTTTTTTTCATCGCGCGGCGAAAAGCGATACGTTTTTCAAGCTGCTGTGCGATTTTTTCGGCTTGAAGCTGCGCGTTCAATTCCGGTTTACGAATTTCCTGAATCGAAACGATAACTTCGCGTTCGGTCTTGCGCGACAATTCTTCTTTCAATTTTTCAATTTCCGAACCTTTTCGACCGATAATAATTCCCGGACGCGCCGTATAGATAATAATCTTCAGACGATTTGCGGCGCGTTCGATGTCAATATGCGAAACGCCTGCACCGGAAAAACGCTTTTTCAAATCGCGTTTGAGACTTAAATCTTCCGCTAAAAACTCGGCAAATTCATTTTTCGCATACCAATGCGAGTGCCAATCTTTATTATATCCGACTCTAAACCCGTAAGGGTGAACTTTCTGTCCCATAATTAAAATCTCTTATTGTCTTTCCAAGTCCTCGACTTTATCTATTTTCGCGTCGTCAGCCATATCGCTTCCGCTTTTTTCTTCGTCGGTCTGCGCGGCAATCGGTTTATTTTCAAAAGGCGTTTCTTCCGTCGTCGTTTCCGTAACTGTTTCCGGCACGGCATCCGTCGAGGTGTCAACAGTTGTTTCTTCAACTTTCACTTCTTCGGTTGTCTCCGTCGTTTTCGTTTCCTTTAATTCTTCCGCCGCGTCCTTCTTTTCAGTTTTCTTGGCGGATTTTGTTTCCGGTTTTGATTTCCCTTCGAGTTTGGCAGTTACTTTTTTGCCTCTTTTGACAAACTCTTTTTCTTCGGCTTTTGCCTGTGCTTCGCTCGTTACTTGAATTGTAATGTGGCAATAATGACGCTGTTCACGATACGCGCGACCTTGCGGCGCGGGACGCATACGGCGACGATTTTTCGTCGGTCCCATATCAACAAAACAAGTTCTTACCCACAAATCATCAGGATCAATGGCGATGTTCTGCTGTTCGGCAAGATACGTTGCGTTGGCAATCGCCGAGTTCAAACATTTGGCAATCGGTTCGGCGGCGCGTTTATTCGTAAATTTCAAGATCGCCAGAGCCTGCGAAACATTGCGTCCGCGAATCAAATCAATAACGAGTCGCGCTTTACGCGGCGAACCTTTTAGATATTTTTGTTTTGCTATTGCTTCCATATAGTTAAATTACGAATTACGAATTACGAATTACGAATTGCTGAATGTTTTCTCATTCGTAATTCGTAATTTCAAATTCGTAATTACTTTCTTTTCGCCATTTTCTCCGCTTTTGTTCCGGGATGACCTTTGTATGTGCGTGTCGGCGAAAATTCTCCGAGTTTGTGTCCGACCATATTTTCGGTTACGAAAACCGGAATATGACGTTTGCCGTTGTGAACGCCGAAGGTCAAACCGACCATATCCGGCGAAATTGTCGAACGGCGCGACCATGTTTTGATCGCTTGCGGTTTTTTTCCGCTTTCCTGAATCCGGCTCAGAGCTTTCTGAACACTCAAATCTATAAAAGGTCCTTTCTTTAATGAACGTGGCATATTTCTATTTTGGATTTTGAATTTTAGATTTTGGATTCATCTTTAATCTAAAATCCAAAATTCAAAATGTAATTATTTCTTCCTTCTATCGCGGACGATCATATTGTCCGTGCGTTTGTTGTGGCGCGTCTTATAGCCGCGTGTCGGTTGTCCCCAAGGAGTTACCGGATGGCGACCACCGCTCGTTTTACCTTCACCGCCGCCGTGCGGGTGATCCACCGGATTCATTACGACACCGCGAACCTTCGGTCTTCTGCCTTTCCAGCGCGAACGTCCGGCTTTACCGAGCGAAACATTTTCGTTCTGGACATTTCCGACCTGTCCGACCGTTGCCATACAAACTACCGGAATTCTGCGAACTTCGCCCGAAGGCATTCTAAGTTGTGCAAAATCACCTTCTTTAGCAACGAGTTGCGCGAACCCGCCGGCTGAACGAACCAGTTGTCCGCCTTTGCCCGGACGAAGTTCGATATTGTGAACTTCCGTTCCGAGCGGAATATTTTTGATCGGCAGAGCATTTCCCGGCAGAATGTCCGCACCTTCGCCGCTCATCACGGTCGAACCTTCTTTGATTCCGACTGGAGCGATTATATAACGCTTTTCACCGTCTAAATATGTAATCAGAGCGATGTGCGCCGAGCGGTTCGGATCGTATTCGATCTGCGTAACTTTGCCCGGAATGTCGAATTTATTGCGTTTGAAATCAATAATACGATAATGACGTTTGTGACCGCCGCCGCGTCTGCGAACCGTGATTCGTCCGTCATTGTTGCGACCTGAAATTCTTTTTTTCGGCTCCAACAAAGATTTTTCCGGCTTTGCGCCTTTCGTCAAATCTTCGCGCAACAGATACGTCTGGTAACGTCGCGCCGGTGATGTCGGTTTTAATTTTCTAATTGCCATAACTTTAATGGTTAACGATTAACGGTTAGTTGCTTTTATTCAGAACTTACCATTTACGGTTAAATAGCTTCCGCGTAATCAACGAACGGTTCGCCTTTTTTCAATGTAACGTATGCTTTTTTCCAAGCAGCGCGGCGACCTTCGTAACGTCCGCGTTTTTTCATTTTGCCTTCGTATTGAACCGTGCGGACTTTTGAAACTTTGACATTGAAGATTTCTTCAATCGCCCGTTTGATGTCTCCTTTTCCGGCAACGCGATTGACGCGAAATGTCAAAACTTGTCCCGCATTACGAATTTCGTCGTCTTCCTGACTCGATTCTTCCTTGAGAATCACGCTTTTTTCAGTAATGACGGGCGACTTTAATATGTCCCAAACATTCAAATCTTTTTTCATTATTCAGTCGCCTCCTTATCGTTCGTTTCGACTGTTTCTTGTTTGTCAGCTTTTTTTGCTTTTGTCTTTTTCGCGGTTTCTTCTTCTACTGTGACGGCTTCAGATGTTTCCGCTTTGACTTTAACTTCTGTATTCGGTTCTTCCGTTTCGGCTGAATCTTTTTTCTCGCGTTTCGGATCGAGCATATGAGCCAATTCTTCAATCGCGTTTTTAGTAATCAAAAGTTTCTCGTGATACAGAATATCGTAAATATTCAGACCGTAACTGCTGACGATTTTCGTCTTCTGAACATTACGCGACGAGCGAACCAAATTTTCATTGTCGAGCGAGTCAACAATCAGAGTTTTTGTCGTTTTTTTATTTTCGAGCAATCCGAGAGTTGTCAAAATACCGATAAATTCTTTTGTCTTCGGATTATCAACTCCGAATTCATCAATGATCATCAGATTTCCTTCACGCAATCTTTCCGAAAGTGCCGAACGCAACGCACCGCGTTTCATTTTCTTGGGAAACTTTGCCGACCAATCGCGCGGCTGAGGTCCGTGGACGTTACCGCCGCCTTTCCAGAGAGGCGAACGAAGCGACGCGATTCGTGCGCGACCTGTTCCTTTCTGTTTCCAAAGTTTTCTTCCCGAACCGGAAACATTTCCGCGGGTTTTCGTCGCCGATGTTCCCTGACGTGCATTTTGCAGATGATTTTTGACTGCCAGATGAATCAAATGTTCATTTAATTCGACATTAAAAACGGCATCCGCCAATTCGACGTTTCCGACTTCTTTATTTTTTAAGTTATGAACCTTTACGGTTGGCATACTTTTACTCCGTTTCAGTTTCAAAAGTTTCGAGAATTTCGAGATTATTTCAACCTCGCAAATTCATAAAATCTCTGTGAACTATTTATTCTTAATACTTTTTTTAACGACAACCAAACTTCCATTTGCACCCGGAACTGCTCCGCGCACCATTATCAGATTGTTTTCCGCATCAACTTTCGCAATTGTCAGACCTTTCTGCGTGACACGATCATCGCCCATATGTCCCGACGACCGTGTTCCTTTAATAACACGCGAAGGATAAGCCGACTGACCGATCGAACCCGGCGCACGAACATTCATCGAACCGTGCGATTCGGGACCGCGTGAAAAACCGTGACGTTTGATGGTTCCGGCAAAACCTTTACCTTTCGATTTACCGATTACTTCGATTTTGTCGCCATCTGTAAAAACGTCAACTTTCACCTGATCGCCGATTGATTCTTGCGGCTCGTCCTGAAGACGAATCTCTCTCAAAATTCGTGTCGGCGGTGTGCCGGCTCCGGTTTTTTCAAAGTGTCCGCGCATCGGTTTTGAAACATTTTTCAATTTGACAGGCTTATCTTCGACAAATCCGAGTTGGACTGCATTATAACCGTCATTGCCCGACGCTTTTTTCGTTTGGACTACAACGCAAGGTCCCGCTTTGATGATCGTCACGGGTGTAACCGTGCCGTCTTCGGCAAAGATTTGCGTCATTCCTAATTTTCTTCCGATGATACCGTTTATCATATTCTTGTTAATTGTTAATTGTTAATTGTTAATTGAAACTTATATAAAAGAAAGCAATTTACGATTTACGATTAACGAATTCAGCTTTTACCGAATGCCTTGATCTCAACATCAACACCGGCGGGTAAATCCAACTTCATCAGCGCATCAACCGTTTCCGCCGTCGGATCGAGAATGTCCATCAGACGTTTGTGCGTTCTGATCTCGAACTGCTCACGAGATTTTTTATCAACGTGTGGCGAGCGCAAAACCGTCCATTTATTTTTGATGGTCGGAAGCGGAATCGGTCCCGCGATGCTCGCGCCTGTTCTTTTAGCGGTTTCGACAATCTCCTGTGTAGATTGATCCAAAACTCGATGATCGTAGGCTTTTAATTTAATGCGAATTTTTTCGTTTAACATAACTTTGGTAATTGGTTATCGGTAACTGATAATTGGTAATAGTTTTTAGGCTGATACCGATTATCGGTTACTAACAATTCTTTTTCCTATTCGACAATTTCGGTGACTGTTCCCGCGCCGACCGTTCTGCCGCCTTCTCTGATGGCAAAGCGTAAGCCTTTCTCCATCGCAATCGGGTTGATCAACTCGATCTCCATCTGGATATTGTCGCCCGGCATTACCATTTCCACGCCTTCCGGCAAATGCGCGACACCCGTGATGTCCGTCGTTCTGAAATAAAACTGCGGACGATAACCCGTGAAAAACGGTGTGTGTCTGCCGCCTTCTTCTTTCGTCAGGACGTAGGCTTCAGCCTTGAACTTCGTGTGCGGTTTGATCGTTCCCGGTTTGGCGATCACCTGTCCTCTCTCGATTGCCGAACGCTCGACTCCGCGCAGCAGTAATCCTACATTGTCTCCGGCGCGTCCTTCGTCGAGCAGTTTCTTGAACATCTCGACACCCGTGCAAACCGAGTTCTGCGTATCTTTGATGCCGACGATCTCGACCGCTTCGTTGACCTTGATGATGCCGCGTTCGATTCTGCCCGTGGCAACCGTGCCGCGTCCCTGAATCGTGAAAATATCTTCGACCGGCATCAAAAACGGTTTGTCCGTATCTCTCTCCGGTGTCGGAATATAATCGTCCACCGCCTGCATCAACTCGTCAACCGTCTTCTCCCATTTCTCATCGCCTTCGAGTGCTTTGAGCGCACTGCCTTTGACGACCGGAATGTCATCGCCCGGAAATTCATACGACGAAAGCAGCTCTCTGACTTCCATCTCGACCAGCTCGATCAGTTCCTCATCGTCCACCATATCGACCTTGTTCATAAAGACGACCATTGACGGAATACCGACCTGTCTGCCTAATAGAATGTGTTCTCTGGTCTGCGGCATCGGTCCGTCGGTGGCGGCGACAACTAAAATCGCTCCGTCCATCTGCGCCGCGCCCGTGATCATATTCTTGACATAATCGGCGTGTCCCGGACAATCAACGTGGGCATAGTGACGATTCGCCGTCTCATATTCGACGTGCGCCGTCGCAATCGTAATCCCGCGCGCTTTTTCTTCCGGCGCATTATCAATCGAATCGAATGACCGAAACGTCATCTTCGGATTATGCTTGCTCATCACCTTCGTGATCGCCGCCGTCAACGTCGTCTTCCCGTGATCAACGTGTCCGATCGTCCCGATATTCACATGCGGCTTGCTTCTGTCGAACTTCTCTTTACTCATAACTTTTACCTTTTCTCCTAAAACTTACAATTAATTAAAAAATTAGTTGGTAGCTGCTCCTTTAACTTTTGCAATAATTTCTTCCGCAACATTGCGCGGTGCTTGATCGTAACGCTCGAAGTGCATCGAGGACGTTGCGCGTCCTTGTGTTGCCGAACGTAAATCCGTTGTATAACCGAACATTTCCGAAAGCGGAACATAAGCCGTGACGACGGAAACATTACCCGGACGCGGCTCCATTTTTTCGATCTGTCCGCGACGGCGATTCAAATCTCCGTTGACTGCGCCCATATACTCTTCCGGCGTGACGACTTCGATTTTCATAATCGGTTCGAGCAGAACGGGTTTTGCTTTTCTAACCGCATCCTGAAATGCAAGTGATCCGGCTATATGAAATGAACGCTCATCCGAGTCAACTTCGTGATACGAACCGAAAACGAGTCTCGCTTTAATATCAACCAATTCGTAGCCGGCAAGAAATCCGCGCTTCATCGCGTCTCTGATTCCTTCGGAAACCGGTTTGATAAACTGTCTCGGAATAACACCGCCCGTAATTTTGTCTTCAAAGACAAATCCTTCGCCCGGAGCCGGTTCGACTTCGAGTTCGACGTGACCGAACTGTCCACGACCACCGGATTGTTTCTTAAAGATTTCCTTTCCGGGTGCAGGCATCGTGATCGTTTCGCGGTAAGCTACCTGCGGTTTACCGACATTTGCTTCAACGCCGAATTCGCGTTTCATACGATCAACGATAATTTCGAGGTGCAGTTCGCCCATTCCAGCGATGATCGTCTGACCGGTTTCGTGATCTGTCGAAACCCGAAATGACGGGTCTTCCGAAGCCAAACGGTTGAGTGCGATGCCCATTTTGTCCTGATCCTGACGCGTTTTCGGTTCGACCGCAACGCGTACAACCGGGTCGGGAAATTCCATTGATTCGAGAATAATCTGTTTATTTTCGTCTGAAATCGTGTTTCCCGTCGTAACGGTTTTCATTCCGCCGATGGCGACAATTTCACCTGCGCTTGCCGAATCAATATCTTCGCGCTTATTGGCGTGCATACGCAACAGACGACCGACGCGCTCTTTTGTTCCGCGAATCGTGTCGTAAACATACGAGCCGGAAGTTACCGTTCCCGAATAGATACGAACAAAAGCAAGCTGTCCGAGGTGTTTATCCGCCATCAGTTTGAAAACCAAACCTGAAAACGGTGCTGACGAATCAGCTTCACGAGTTTCAACTTCATCGGTTTTCGGATTGATACCTTCGATTGCCGGAACATCCAGCGGTGAAGGGAGAAAATCAACGACGGCATCGAGCAATGTCTGAACGCCTTTGTTTTTGAACGCCGAACCTGTGACAACCGGAACGATTTTCAGTTCCAGCGTTCCTTTACGGATCGCTTTGCGAAGTTCGTCTTCCGTTACCTCTTCACCTTCGAGGTATTTCATCATCAGATCGTCATCAACGCTCGAAACCTGTTCGACCAATTTTTCGCGCCATTCTTTCGCCGAATCAACCAGATCAGCCGGAATATCAATCGTTTCATACGCCGCGCCTTTGTCTTCGTTGTTCCAAACCAAGCCTTTCATCGTGATGAGATCAACGACACCTCTTAATTTGTCTTCCAAACCAATCGGAATTTGAAGCGCGACGGCGTTTGCACCGAGACGAACTTCGATTGACTCGAACGAACGGTCAAACGAAGCACCGGCACGGTCTAATTTATTGATAAAACAAATTCTCGGAACGCCGTATTTGTCAGCCTGTCGCCAAACTGTTTCCGATTGCGGTTCGACTCCGGCAACGCCGTCAAAAACAGCGACCGCACCGTCGAGAACGCGCAGAGAGCGTTCGACTTCCATTGTAAAATCAACGTGACCGGGCGTATCAATAATATTAATGCGATATTCCTGATTATTGCGCGTCCAGAAACAGGTAGTTGCGGCGGACGTGATCGTGATTCCGCGCTCTTGTTCCTGTTCCATCCAGTCCATCGTCGCTGTTCCCTCGTGAACTTCGCCGATCTTGTGCGAAACGCCGGTGTAATACAAAACGCGCTCGGTCGTCGTGGTTTTACCCGCGTCAATGTGCGCCATAATGCCGATGTTTCTGAATTTGTCTAAATTGATTTTTGACATCTCTTTTGTAAATCGTTAGCCGTTAATCGTTAATTGTAAATCGCTGTCTTAACGAATCAATTAACGATCAGCAATTTACTGAATAATTAAAATCTGTAGTGTGCAAATGCTTTGTTTGCATCAGCCATACGGTGAATTTCGTCTTTCTTTTTAACCGCGCCGCCGCGATTGTTCATTGCGTCGAGCAATTCACCGACAAGGCGATCCTGCATCGTTTTTTCGCCGCGTTGTCTGGCATATCCGACGAGCCAGCGAATCGCCAAAGTATTTTTGCGTTCGCGTGTAACTTCGAGCGGAACTTGATACGTTGCGCCGCCGATACGGCGTGATTTGACTTCTAAAGTCGGCGCGACGTTTTCAAGTGCTTTCTTGAAAACTTTGAGCGGTTCTTCGCCGGTTTTTTCAGCGACCTGCTTCATTGCGCCGTAAAAAATCTTTTCGGCAATCGTTTTTTTGCCCGCCCACATAACACCGTTGATAAATTTCGTCACGACCACGCTGTTATAGATCGGGTCCGGCAATACGTCTCTTTTTTCTGCAACTCTTCTTCTCGCCATAATAATTTTGTTAATTACGAACCGCTTTTTGCGTAATTCGTAATTCGTAATTTTGAGTTAAATTATTTTCCGCCTTTCGGACGTTTCGCGCCGTATTTCGAACGCGCCTGATTTCTGTTGGCAACGCCGGAAGCATCGAGCGTTCCGCGAATAACGTGATACCGAACGCCCGGCAAATCTTTGACACGACCGCCGCGAATCAAAACGATCGAGTGTTCCTGCAAATTATGTCCGATTCCCGGAATATATGTCGTAACTTCGATCTGATTCGTCAGACGAACGCGCGCTACTTTACGCAGAGCCGAGTTCGGTTTCTTCGGCGTTGACGTATAGACGCGTGTGCAAACGCCGCGTTTCTGCGGATTTGCCTGCAACGCCGGACTCGCCGTTTTGTATTTAACCTGTTTGCGCCCTTTGCGGACTAATTGATTTATCGTTGGCACTTTGTCTTTATTCCTTAATTTATTAACCGTTAAAAACTTCGTTTCTAAATAAAAGCGAAAGTAAACCGTTACCTGCCTCTTACCGAAACAATTTTTCGGCAGTCAGTGCAAGTGGTTACTTTGCAACCAAACTTTTCTAACTAAATTATTCTGTCGGGAAATATTATTTCAAAAGCGCGATAGAATTTCCCTTTTCTTCAACTTTTCTGTGGCGTGGCTTATTTATTTAAAGATAAGCAAACTTTTCGATTAGCGATGTTACGCCCTGAATGTTGGAATTTTTATTAAATAAAAATGTCATTCAGTTTTACGCCACAATATTTGTTGCTGTCAACATTTGACCTTTAATCAAATGTTCTGCGCTTTCAAACCGAACAATTAAATTCATCGTTCGCGTCAGACATGTAAGTCCGAAATTTCAAACTATAAATTTTGACGGAAAGTTTGTCAAGTGAACTTTTGCACAAAACGAAAATTATTTGTAAAATTTCCTTTCTTATTTACAAAGACAACATTTAACAAAGTAATTTATGAATAAATATCAAGAGTTTCTGATGCAGTTTGATGAGCAGAGTTGGCTCGAAACAATCGGCGAAATTATTTCGCAAATCCACGAAGTTGACCGAAACGCGGCGCAAATCTGGTTTCGGTTTCATCCGCTTGCGCTGTTGCGCTTTCTCGAAACGGCGGAAGATACGCAAGAAGCGGTGCGGAAATTAGCGATGCAAGGCGATTTCGATCTGAAAGATCAGATTGATTCGTCGCACAAATTTCTTTACGGACATCGCTTTTGGAAAACCGTCAAGGAACAAATCGAAAATCGCGCCGCCAATTTTGACGGTAAATCTTCGGATTTGAAAACTGAAATCGAACTAATTGCCAAAGCGGTTTCCGACAAAGCAAAAGCCGACAAATCTGTGACGCTCGGCATTTCGGCAATCGGTTTGATGACTTTGACGCAAATCGGCTTTGACGCGTTTAAATCAGCCAAAGGCGAAGTTGAAGAACCGAAGGGTTTGATGACAAAATCGCCCGACAAAATCGTCGCCGAACGCGCAAAAGATGATTCGCAGGGCATTTTCGGTTTTCTCAAAACGATTGACAAAAATTTTACGGTTTCGTGGGAAGACAAACGATCCAAAGGCAATTTTCCTCTGACTAATCAGGCGGAAATTGCGACGGCGGCGGCACTCGATCAGACGCAGAATTGGAAGGAACGCGACGAACGATGTTGGGAAGGCGTGATTCCGGTCGAATGTCGCTCGGCTTCGTGCGGAACTTGCTGGATCGGAATTATCTCGGGAGAAGAAAAACTTTCCGAAGTGCAGCGTCTCGAAAGAAAACAGTTGAAAGTTTTCGGATACGATCAGACGGACAACGCCAAACCGTTTATCCGTTTAGCTTGTCAGGCGAAAGGACTTGGCAATGTTTCGATTGTTATTCCGTCTTGGAATGGCGTTTTCGGCAAAAAAGTTTACGACAATATCGCCGATGTCGAACTCGAACCGGTAACGACTTCAGCCAAAAAACTGCGCGAAACCATCGAAAAGGCGACTTCGGAAAATTAGTTTTAACCAAAATAAGAAAGCGTGAAATTCAAAAAGATATGAATTTCACGCTTTTTTTATTTATCAGCCGAACTTTGTTAAAATTTCGATATATGAGATTTAAACTTTTGGTTTTACTGATTTTCTCGTTCTCACTTTCGATCTTTTCGCAGACGGAAACTTCGGTCAAATATCCGCACGAAGTAAAGTATTTTTCGCTCGCCATTGAAAAACAGAAATTAAAAATGGCATATATGGACGTTTCCCCGAAAAAGGCGAACGGCGAAACCGTCATTCTTTTTCACGGCAAAAATTTTAACGGTTATTACTGGAAAAATGTTATCAGTCAATTAAACGCCAAAGGTTATCGCGTCATCGTTCCCGATCAGATCGGTTGGGGAAAATCCGACCGCCCGAACATTCATTACAGTTTTCACCTTTTAGCCGAAAATAATAAGAAACTTCTCGACGAATTAAATATCGAAAAAGTTTACGTTCTCGGTCATTCGATGGGCGGAATGCTGGCGACGCGCTTTTCTCTGATGTTTCCCGAAACCGTTGAAAAACTTATCTTGGAAAATCCTATCGGTTTGGAAGATTACAAAACATTCGTTCCGTATTCGACGACCGAAATGCTCGAACAAAATGAGTTAAAGGCAACCGCCGAATCAATGGAAAAATATCAGCGCAGTTATTATCCGGTCTGGAAATCCGAATACAAACAATACGCCGACGCGCAATCTGCCGATCTGAAACTAAAAAATTTCGCGCAAATCGCCTTTGTCAATGCTTTGACCTATCAAATGATCTACGAACAACCCGTCGTCTATGAATTTGAAAATCTAAAAATGCCGACGCTTTTAATTATCGGACAAGCCGACCGCACGATTGTCGGCAAAGCGCGTGTTCCGAAGGAAATTGTCAATAATTACGGGCAATATCCGCAACTCGGACGCGAAACAAAATCGAAAATTCCTAACGCCGAACTCGTCGAAATCGAAGGTGTCGGACACATTCCGCATATTCAAACGCCGGAAAAATTTGAAGCGGCGGTAATGGATTTTCTGTCCGCCAAATAAAAACATTTCATTTTCAAAACCGATATTTTCCGATGCCGAATTGCTAAAAGATTTTCATCAAATTAAACTTCAACTCTTTATGGAAAATGAAAATCAATCGTCGAGATTTCCGCCCGTAATTTTGGTTTTGTTCGCTGTTTTGCTCTGGTCAACCGGCGGACTTTTTATCAAACTGACGACGCTCGACGCTTTTGCGGTCAATGCCGGACGTTCGCTTTTCGCGGCAATCACGGTCGCGGTTTTCACATTTCGCAAAGGTTTAAAACCCGATCTCTTCACGCTATTCACTTCCTTTTTATACGCCGGAACGCTTTCGTGTTTCGTTTACGCGAACAAAAACACGACCGCCGCCAACGCTATTTTTCTGCAATACACCGCACCGATTTATATCTTGATTTTCTCGCCTGTTATATTGAAGGAAAAATTTCGTTTTTCCGATTTACTGACGGTGATCGTGTGCATCGCAGGAATGAGTTTGTTTTTTCTCGAAAAGCAAAGCACAGCAAATTCGCTCGCGCCGAATGTTTCTCTCGGCAATATCGCCGCGCTCGCTTCGGGCTTATTTTTCGGTCTGTATTTTATCTTTCTGCGTCATCCGAAATCGCTGTCGAAAAATCCGGCGATTTCGGTTTTTTACGGCAACTTGATTATCGTTTTGTTAATGCTTCCCTTTTTAATAAGTAATCCGCCGCAACCGACTTTGACGGATTTCAGCGCAATCGCTTATCTCGGAATTTTTCAAATCGGCATCGCATATATTTTATTTACTGACGGAATCGCCAGAGGCGTTCGTTCTCTGGATGCAAGCATCGTCGGCTTTATCGAGCCGCTGTTAAATCCGGTTTGGGTTTTTCTATTTGTCGGCGAAAAACCGGCGATTTGGGCGATTCTCGGCGGATTGATAATTCTTTCCGCCGTCATTTTTCACACGCTCAAGGAAAACCGTTCAAAACCCGGAACAAAACAATCTGTAAATGTTTGATTTGTAAAATTTATGTTAGTATAAATAAAATTTTGATAAAAACGAGTTCGGTTATTACTCGTTTTTTTAATTTGCAATTTAAGAAAATCAATTTATTTTAATCTTCTATCAAACAAAAAACTGGAGAAAATTTTTGTATGACTAATCTGAACATTCCATCGAATGTAACTAATCAAGAACTAATTAAATGGGTTACGAAAACCGCCGAACACTGTCAGCCGGAAAATGTTTATTGGTGCGACGGTTCGCAGGAAGAATATGATCGTTTATGCGAAGAAATGGTCGAAGCCGGAACATTTATTCGTTTGGACGAAGAAAAACGCCCGAATTCGTTTCTGGCGAGATCGCATCCGTCCGATGTGGCGCGCGTCGAAGACCGCACATACATTTGCAGTTTGGCAAAAGGCGATGCCGGACCGACGAATAATTGGATGAATCCGAAGGAAATGAAAACGATCCTGATGGACAAATTCGCGGGTTCGATGAAAGGTCGGACAATGTATGTCATCCCGTTTTGTATGGGACCGATAGGTTCGCCGATCTCGCAATTCGGAGTCGAAATTTCCGACTCGCCATATGTTGCGGTCAATATGAAGATTATGACGCGAATGGGCAACAAAGCTCTCGAAGCGTTGGGCGACGGCGATTTCGTTCATTGTCTGCACTCGGTCGGAATGCCGCTCGCCGACGGCGCAAAAGATGTCGCGTGGGCGTGTTCGCCCGATCCGAAAGACAAATATATCGTCCATTTTCCCGAAGAACGCTCGATTGTTTCGTATGGTTCGGGCTACGGCGGAAACGCGCTGTTAGGTAAAAAATGTCTGGCTTTGCGAATCGCTTCGACCATCGGACGCGATGAAGGTTGGCTTGCCGAACATATGTTAATTGTCGGTGTCGAATCGCCCGACGGCAAAAAAGATTACGTCTGCGCGGCGTTTCCGTCAGCTTGCGGAAAAACGAATTTCGCAATGCTCATTCCGCCGACGGTGTTTCAGGAAGAAGGTTGGAAAGTCACGACGGTCGGCGATGACATCGCGTGGATCAAACCGAACGAAGAAGGCAAATTGCACGCGATTAATCCCGAATTCGGATTTTTCGGCGTTGCGCCCGGCACGAATTACAAAACGAATCCGAATGCGATGGATTCGATCAAGGAAAACACGATTTTTACAAATGTTGCTCTGACCGATGACAACGATGTTTGGTGGGAAGGAATGGACGGCGACAAACCCGCGCACGCGATTGACTGGCAAGGCAACGATTGGACACCGGAAAGCGAAAAACCCGCCGCACATCCGAACGCGCGTTTTACCGCGCCGATCACGCAATGTCCGGTTGTTGACGAACATTTCGACAATCCGAAAGGCGTTCCCGTTTCGGCGTTCATCTTCGGCGGTCGCAGAAACAGCGTTGTGCCGTTAGTTTTACAATCATTTAACTGGGCGTTTGGCGTTTATATGGCGGCGACGATGGGCAGCGAAATGACCGCCGCCGCGTTCGGCAATATCGGCGAAGTCCGCCGCGATCCGTTCGCAATGCTTCCTTTCGCGGGCTATCATATGGGCGATTATTTTTCGCACTGGCTCAATTTCGGTCGCTCGATTCCCGAACCGCCGCGCATTTTCTCGGTCAATTGGTTCTTAAAAGGCGAAGACGGAAAATTCCTCTGGAACGGCTTCGGCGACAATATGAGAATCCTGAAATGGGTTGTCGAACGCGCAAGAGGAAAATCGAAAGGCGTTGAAACTCCGCTCGGCTGGCAGCCGCGATACGAACATCTCGACTGGCGCGGAATGGAAGATTTTACAGAAGAAGATTTCAAAAAAGTGATGCACCTCGACCGCGACCTGTGGCTCAAGGAAATCGCTTCGCACGACGAACTTTTCTTCAAACTCTACGACCGTCTGCCGAAGGAAATGACTTACATCAGAGAATTGCTCGTCTCGAATCTCTGGCGGCAGCAGGATTTAGGACTCGCCGCCCCGCGACCGGCAGACGCAACCTTCGAAAAAACCAAAAACCTCGAAGACGACCGCGCCGTTCCCGACAAAACAGAGGAAACTTCAAAAGCCGCAGCAAAAGCGGAATAGACGAAGATTTGATTTATTATATAAAGGCGATTCTATAAAAGTCGCCTTTATTTTTTTGCTTTTTCTACCATTCGGACTTTTAAAGTTTCTCAATCATCTGCATTTTTTATATAAGCAAATAGACTGGCTGTAACTTATTTGCGTTACATTTCTAATCTGAAAACCTTTTTTAACCGATCAAATCCTTACATTTAATGAACGATATATTTGCGGCTTCAAATTCGCTTTAAGGCGCACCGGAGGACAGAAATTTTATATGACAAACAATAATTCAAAACGCAGCGTTCGCATCGCCGGACTCGTATTTTCATTAATTTTCGGCTTTATCGTAATGTCAGCGGTTACGGTAAATGCTCAAAACCGTAATGATCGAAGAAACAACGACCAAACTAATCGCCGTGACGACAGCGACAGAGATGATCGTGATGACGATTACAACGATAACAATCGTAATAACGGAAGTTACGATAATGATCGTTATAATCAAAACAATAATATTTCCAGACAAGCGTATCAAAACGGTTATCGTCAGGGAATGGAAGATGCTCGAAACGGTCGCCGCAATAACGCCAATCGTGCCGCCGGACAAGCAATGCGCGGAATAAACAACGGAAACAATTCGCGCTACGGCAATCGGAAAAATAATCGGCAGGCTTATCGTGATGCTTTTATACGCGGCTATCAGGAAGGTTATAGCAGAAGTAACAATCGTAATAATAACCGCAATGACAACCGCAGAAACAATCGTTATCCGACAAATTATTGATTGAAAGTTTAGAACTTTCAATCAATACATTCAAAAAGTTAAAGAGGCGTTCAAGTAACAGCCTCTTTAACTTTTTAAAAGCAAAATAGTAAAAAATTCAAATCCGATTTACAATCGCCTTGATTTTCATTCTAACAAAAATCAGGAGAAATTTATGAATCAGTTTGCACCGTGTCCGAAATGCGGAAATTCAAATGCCGAGCAGTTAAAATTTACCTAAGTGGAGAGGAATTATCGGTCCGAAAATCCTGAAGCACGTTAAATGTCAGTCGTGCGGCGCGAAATATAACGGAAAATCCGGTAAAGATAATACGATGGGAATAGTCATTTATTCGCTTGTTGTCGTCACAATCGCTTTTGGGCTGATGTTTTTTATTTTTGCAGTTGCAGGATTTTTGATGTATTCGTCATCGCATTAAATTATTCTTGAAACAAAATTTTGACAATACGATGGTTTTTATCGTAGTCTTAAAAACTAAGGGAGGTGATATAGATGATAGAAAATTCAATCGAAACACCGCCGGATAGTTTGAGCCGGTAACAAACCGGCAAACATTCGGAGCGGTTATAACAAATAACTGATTTGTTTGATATTTTGAAATTTGATGATAAAGAAAATACCGGTGGCGCACAGCGCGTAATGATCTATCCGGTGAGTTAAAGTGTCAAAGGTCATTTATTTAAACAAATCTAAATAAATCAATAGAAAAAGGCGATTCAAAATAGAATCGCTTTTTTTTTATTTTATAGAGTGTTTTTGAAGATGAAAATAAAAAAGAAAAAGAATAAAAAGCAAAGTCCGTTTCAGTTAAATTTCAAGAAAGTCGTCGGTTATCATATTTATCGTTCAGAAAAGGAAACCGCGCCGTTTGGAGAATGGACGCGTCTGACGGAAAATCCTGTAAAAGACGGAAATTTTAACGATCAGGCGGAAACGGGAAAAAGATTTTTTTACAAACTCACGGAAGTTGATTCACGCGGAAATGAAAGTGCGCCTTACACGCCGAAAGCGACTTTCACCGATCACGCCGGAAACAAATTTGACCAAAATCCTCTGACCGATTTTGCAGGTTATAATATATATCGTTCCGCCGATCAAAGTATTCCGCTCGATCAATGGGAAAAGCGTAATACGGAACTTTTAAAGACAACTGAATTCAAAGATGAAGGTGTCGAATCGGGAGAAATTTATTTTTATTATGTTCGCGCCGTTGATTCAAATGGAACGGAAAGTGCGCCCGGCGAAGTCGTGCGTGTCATTAGAAAGTAAAAAATAACAGGGATGACGGAATTTACGGAAAACGAATTGATTTTACAACTAATCTTTCATCCGGCTTATTTGTCATCCCTGTTAATTGTTTTCAGGATTCCTGCATTCCGCCGAGCCATTTGGGATTTTTCGCCGTTCCGTCAAAGCGCGAATCGGTTTTGAATTTCTCGAATTTTCCGGTCATCGCCGCATCTTTTGTTTTTATTAATAATGCGCTCATTTCCGCTTCCGTGTAAGGTTTAAAATTTTTCGCCACACTCAAAGCCTGTTCGAGAATTTCCATCTTTTCGATTCCGGTAATGACAACCGAAGTCGGCAGACTCAGAGAATATCGCAAGGCTTCCGGCGCGGTAACGGTGTTGCTGTCTAAAATAAACGGATCACCGAGAGATTTCATTCCGAGAACGCCGATCTTTTGTTTGACTAATTCGGGTAAAACTTCGTTTTGAAACGAGCGAAAATGCGCGTCCATCACATTGAGCGGCATTTGCACAGTATCGAACTTAAAATTATGTTTTGCCGCCGTTTCGAGCATTCGCAAATGAACGAATGGGTCTTTATGTCCCGTAAAACCGACAAACCGCACTTTTCCGGCTTTTTTCGCCTCCATCAAGGCTTCCGCCGCACCGCCTTCGGCAAAGATTTTATCCGGGTCTTCGAGACGAATGACTTCGTGAAACTGCATCAGATCCAAAACATCGGTTTTTAATCTCAAAAGTGATTCGTCAATTTGTTTGGCGGCTGATTTCTTATCGCGCCCGTCAAACTTCGACATCAGAAAAACTTTCTTCCGATAACCGTCCTGCAAAGCCTTTCCCATCCGAATTTCGCTCACGCCGTCGGCATAATCCCAACAATTGTCCATAAATGTAATGCCGCGATCAATTGCCGCGCGGATCAGTTTGACGGCATCTGCATCGGTTTTCGGCTTGCTGACGTGAAAACCGCCCATTCCGATTGCCGAAACTTTTTGTCCGGTCGAACCGAGCATCCGGTAAATCATTCCGTTTTCCTGAAATGTTTTCTGCGGCGGCAAAAAACTTATCGAATCGTTTGTATTATTTTGAGTTTCTGCGTGTAAAAGATTGCCTGATAAAGCAATTGCGCCGCCGACAAGCGAGGCATTTCCTAAAAATTTTCTTCTGTTCATAAACTTCCCTCTTGATCTAAAATATAAAAAAAACTTGAATTAAATTATAACTTCTTGAAAAGAATTTTGAAAATTTTTTCGAGTAGATAAGTTGTATAATAATAAAAATTATTTAAAGTATAATTTTAGTAAGGATTAAGAGAAATATAATATGGTAAATTTTCAAACCGATCTCAAAGAAATAGTTGACGAATTTCTTTCAAAGGAAAATAATCTTGGAAAACTTTTCAAGATGGCAAGAAATTATTACACGATTCTTGCGGAAATTACCGAAGTCAGCGATGCTTCCGATAATCCGGCTGATGACGAAATTACTTTTTTAAACAGCGGTAAAGCCATCTCGCCAAAAGACGCAGCGCGGTGCGTTTTAGAATTTGCCCGCACGACCAAATTTTTGCAGGGACTTTACTCGGCTATTTCGGAGGCGCGAAAAAACTTTCCCGGTGAGAGAATAGAAATTCTCTATGCCGGATGCGGTCCTTTTGCCGCGCTCGCCATTCCGCAATGTTTTCGGTTTAATTCTTCTGAAATTTCTTTTACTCTCATAGACATTCATCAACGTTCGCTTGATTCGGCAAAAAGAGTTTTTGAAAAACTCGAATTTGAAGATTATGTGTGTGAATTTATTAAAACCGATGCAACTCTTTACCGAAATGAAAACGGGAAAAAATTTCACGTTATAATTACCGAAACGATGCAGAAATCTCTCGAAAAAGAACCGCAGGCGACAATTACGTTGAATCTCGCCAAACAATTGCGTGAAAACGGCTTTTTCATTCCGCAAAAAATTTCGATCAAAGTGTGTTTAGCAAATAGTGCCGTAGAATTCGATTTCGAGAGCAAAAATGATTTTGAGTTTAGAGATAAAGATAGGATTCATCTCGGCACGATTTTGGAATTATCTGCTGAATCAAAAGATATTTGTCAACCGCAGACTGTCGAGATTCCTTTTGAAAAAGTCGAAAATATGAGTTTGATGCTTTTGACCGAAATCACGATTTTCAAAAACATCTCGCTCGATGATTACGATTCGAGCATTTCATATCCGACGATTTTGAAAAAATTGGACGTTCAGAAAGGTCGAAAACTTGAATTCAGATATGTGATTGACGAGCAGCCGCGCTTTGAATATCAATATATTTAGATTCCGATTAATTTTTTGTTTAAACCGCTGAAAATCCGCAAAATAAAAATAGAAAAAAATGTTATTAGTTACTAATAATTTTTTTAGATTAACTTTTATTTTAAAAAAAACTGGTTATTTTATGATTCTTCCCGTAAAATAACGAATAACAGACAAAATTTGAAATTATTTTTGCATCTCAAGTGCAGAATTTTTCTTTATGGAGAATTAAATGAACAATACTTATTCTAATACATTTGGGAATATGTCAGCAGCTCAGGCTTTACCGCAAGAACGCGCTGCTTTTATTCGCAAAACTTACTTACATCTGGCTGGCGCAATCGGACTTTTTTTAGTTCTGGAAACTTATTTGATGATGTCCGGCAAAGCGTTAATGCTCACCGAAACATTGCTCGGAACGAAATAGTCTTGGGCGATTGTCCTGATCGGATTTATGGGTGTTTCGTGGCTCGCCAATTGGTGGGCGAGTTCTTCGACCTCAAAACCTCTGCAATATCTCGGTTTGATAATTTATACTATCGCCGAAGTAATAATTTTCGCGCCGCTTTTATTTCTTTCGACATATTACAGCGGCGGCGGATATGAAACGATTGCCAAAGCCGGTGTCGTTTCGCTCGGATTGTTTCTCGGTTTGACGGCGGTCGTTTTTCTGACCAGAAAAGACTTTTCTTTTTTAGGTCCGATTCTAATGATCGGCGGTTTTGTTGCGCTCGGGTTCATCTTTTCGGGAATTATTTTCGGGTTTAATCTCGGCAGTCTTTTCTCGTTTGCAATGGTCGCTTTCGCCGGCGGTGCGATTCTTTACGATACATCCAACGTCTTACACCGCTACAATACCAATCAGCACGTCGCGGCTTCGCTTGCTCTTTTCGCCAGCGTCGCATTGTTATTCTGGTATATTTTGAGAATTTTTATGTCGAGAGATTGAACTTTTTTACAATTTAACTTTCAAAGCGGGAATATTTTCAAGTATTTCCGCTTTTTTCTTTTAAGTTATCAGATTTTGTCTGATTAAAAATTTGATGTATGATACCTAAATTATTGCAGAGATGATATTTGTTTTTTTTACCAAGTAAAAAATTCGGATTGATAATCAGTTGAGCAACTGATTATCAATCCGAAAGTCGTTCGATGATTAAATTGTTAACCTACAATGTCAGCGAAAATTCCGGCGATCCATTCAAGAAAGTCGGTTTTCGTAGCATTTTCACTCGTTGAGTCATTATTTTCCGTTACTGTTTGATTCGTCGTCAACGGTGTCGAACCGCCATTATCACCATTGCCTGATTTTGAACCTGTCGTCATTTCACCGTCGGCAAATGAAGAAAAGGTCAGACAAAGCAAAAAAAGCGAAACACCAAGACTCCGAAGAATTATTGATTTCATTTCTCTAATCTCCTGTCAAAGTAATTTAAGTATAGATTGTCTTAGCGACAGTTGTAAAAAGTACTAATAAGTTTAAGATTTCAGAAAAATTTTTATGGAAAGAACAATCTCCCCTTTAGAAGCGATTTCGATTGTAAATGAAGTATTTAAATCCGAATTGATCGGCGATTATTCGGCAGCTTATCAAAGACTTTCCGTTTTTTGGAATGATTTCCGAGTTAAACCTGATATTAGAGAACTTCCGGCTGATATTATCGCCGATATTTATCTTCGTTGCGGAAGTATTGCGGGTTTTCTCGGTCGTTCAAAGCATCTGGCAAACGCTCAGGAAATATCCAGAAATCTTTTAAATGAAGCCAAAGAACAATTTGAAAATTTGGATGCAAAATCTAAAATCGCCGAGTGTGAAAATTATCTCGCTATAAGTTTTGAACGCACCGGCGACATCAAAGCAGCCCGCAATTGTCTCGGTTCGGCACTTGCAAAAGACATTCCGTTTCAACATCCGGTCAGACTTTATTCACATATAATTGCTTCGATGCTCGATCTGACCGAAAAAAAATACGAACAGGTAATTCAAAGCAGTTTGTCTCTGGAAAATTTATTTCAGGAAAGTGAGATTGCCGTCTATAAAGGCTGTTTTTACAATCATTACGGTCTCGCCTTAAAAAACTGCGGTATGAATGACGAAGCTCTCGATAAATATCTGACAGCTCGTTACTTCTTTTTTGAAGCCGGACATCATCAATACTGCGGCGCATTGGAGAACAATATTGCCAACCTTTATCTGGCGGACAAACAATTTAAAGAAGCTCACAATTTTGCTCAAAAAGCCGAAAATTCTTTCAAACTCGTCGGTGATTTTTCTCGTCAGGGATTTTCACTGGATACACGAGCGAATGTTTTTCTTGCCGAAAAGCAATTTGAAAAGGCTTGCGAATTTTCCGACAAAGCTATCAAAATGCTCGGCAGCGGTGAAAACAGCAACTTTTTGGCGGAAGCGTATCTTACTAAAACAAAAACTTTAATCAAACTCGGTCGTCGTAATGAAGCGTTAATCTTTGCTGAAAAAGCCAAAGAAGTTACTGCGAAATTTGACGCACGAATCGAAAAGAATCTGTCAGAAGAAATCGCTCATTTATTTCCAGAAAAATCATCCGAAACAATCTGACACAAAATTTTACCGACATTATTTTGTAAAGTTTTTCAAAAAAACGGTTTTATTTCCGAAGCTATTCTGAAATCAAAAATCGGAGATACATTAATGAAATAAGTTCTCGGCACTGAAAATGACTTTGAAAGATTTTTATTTCGGCGTAATTACCGTTTCGTCGATCAAATCCGCCTGAAAAGCACCAAAGACGAGTCGCAGCGGAAGCCGCTTTTTATCGTTACTCAACCAAACACGCAAGCCTTGCGCGTCAACGCTTTGGTTTCCGGTGATAATCGTAATCAACTGCGCTGAAACCTTTTCGCCTTTTAACGTAATCAAATCGGCGGTTGCAGGTCGAAGAGTAAAAACATACGGCTGATTTCCGAGAAAGACCGCCACGCGCGTATCGTTTATCGGATTCGTATCGTCTTTACTCGGTTTAAGATTAAACGAGCGAATCGCATACACAAGCGACAAAATACTGTGCGTTCCGACCGGAATTTCGATGCGTTTTGTTCCATCGTAAACTGCCGTTCCGGTTTTTTGGTCGAAAATAGTCGTTTGATTAAACGCCGCGAAAATCCCGCTGAATTTTAAGTCAATCATTTTCGGCGCGAGCGTTTCGGGACTGACCTGCGCGCGAATGCCGTCGTTCAAGTTAAAAATCTGATTAAAAGGTTCGATGCTGTTTACGGCTGCGGTCAAAAGCAGACTGTCTTCATTTGAAAATAATTTTCGCTCTTTCGCCTGCAAACTTACCGAAGCGATTTTCTTGCCGCCGCTTGAAACCAGATAATCCAGAGTCTCGCCTAAAACGAACGGCAATTCCTGTAAAAGCGGTTGATTTTCGATGTAAGGTGTCGGCGTAGCAATTGGTTTCGGTGTCGTTACGGCAATCGGAGTTTGAATTGTTACAGGTGTTGCCGAAGGCGTTTCATTAATTGTTTGAATGCTTGAAAGACTGCCTCGAAATTCTCCTTTTTCAGTTTTGACTCTTATTAAAACGGGAATTTTCTGTTCATCTACGCTGAAATTAATGCGAATTTCTTTAATTCCGTTTTCGGTAAAAAATTCACTTTGAACAGTTGAAACAGCCGTTTCAAATTCGCCCGCATCGGTTTTGACGCGCTCGTTTCCGGTCGGCGTGA
Organism: Pyrinomonadaceae bacterium; assembly: GCA_965217985.1. Taxonomy (GTDB): domain Bacteria; phylum Acidobacteriota; class Blastocatellia; order Pyrinomonadales; family Pyrinomonadaceae; genus DATHTS01. Next base: position 218,178 of record CBDCJY010000005.1, on the reverse strand, counting down.
AATTGGCGTTGTAGATTCGACCGTTTTCCTGAAATTGAAAAGTTCCGATGCCGCCGGAGTTTCTCGCCTGATAGAGCATCGTCAGCAAGTCGTGACCGGCGGCTGGCGCGACGAGATAATTTTTCACATCTTCAAGCGGTAAACCTTCGGCGTTGGAAACTTTACGCGTGTAGAGCGGCAAACCGTTTTCGGTCGAAACAAATGTCGTTCTTTCTTCATCAATCAGATAAAAAATCGCGCTGTAAAGATTTACGGTTTTAAATTTCGAGTGAAGTTCGACCGCATCTTTGCCGTCGAGTTTTCCGCGCGACGCGACAAAAAGTTGGGCATAAGCCACATCTCTGAATTTATCGAACGAAAAATTATAAGTCAGCCGTTCACCGACGCGGAAATTGGTCGGCGATTCCTGAGCCGCGCTTTTACCGCCGGACAAAAAGGAAAAACCGAAAATTCCGCACAACAGAATAAGCGTAAAATATGTTCGCAAATTTTTACGCATATATTTATTTCGGATTTTGAGGACGGAAATTTGAAGTCTGAAAATTTTCATCAAGAATTGATTTCTTCTAAAATTTGCCTAAGCGTTTTTAACATATTTGCGGACTGCAAGACAGGTCTGCCGATAACCAGAAAATCCGCACCGTCGGCTATTGCCTTTTTCGGAGTTTTGACACGCTTTTGATCGTCATTTGTTGCGTTATTTGCCTGAGAAACATAATGTTCGGGACGAACGCCGGGCGTAACGATCATAAAATCTTTTCGTTCTATTTTTTGTCGAATTGCTTTTGTTTCAAGCGGCGAGGCAACTACGCCGTCCAAACCGTTTTCTTCTGCAAGTTGCGCGAGCCGTAAAACCTGCGATTCGGAATTTGCGGAAATTCCGGTTTCATTTAAAGTATCTTCGTCGGAACTCGTCAAAACCGTGACAGCGATAATCTTCGGTTTGTCAAGATTTTCTTTTTCACAGTTTTCCGAAACTTCCATAACAACGCGCCGCATCATTTCACTTCCGCCCGAAGCGTGCAGATTAAACATCCAAACGCCGAGCCGCGCCACTTCGACTGACGCTTTGGCGACCGTATTGGGAATATCGTGAAACTTTAAGTCAAGGAAAACTTTATTTCCGGTTTCGACGATCTCACGCACAAAAGATGCGCCAGCCGACGTAAAAAGTTGCAGACCGATCTTAAATGCGCCGACGCTGTCTTTTAATTCACTGACAATTTTACGAGCTTCTTCCGCCGTTGCGACATCGAGTGCAACGATAATTTTATTTTCGGATTTTACGGTATTTTGTTCAGCCGGTGAAAATTCGGTCATAAAAATCAACGGGGAAATTTTATAAAAACTATTGTAGCCGATTAGTTTAATGAATCAAACATACTCGATTTAAAAAAATTAACGAGCCGTAAAGAACCTTTTGTTAAAAGTCTCGGTCTTTCTTTTTTGAAATGCGAAAAAGGCAGTGCGGTTTCGGGAGCGTCAGTTTTTTTCCCTTTTAAAAATTTTAAACATTGCGCTCCGGCTTCATTAGCTTTTTGAGCGTTTGTCATCGCCGCTTGTGCGAGTTTTGAGTCTGTTTCCGACAAACATTTCATAAACCACGCATCGGCAAAATCCGTATCATTTTCGGTTGCCGAACTTAAAAAAGTTCGCGCTTTGTCCGTCATTTTTAGTTGAAAGTAGCAACAGGCGATTAAATAATTCAATTCAGGCACATCGGTATCTTTGAGCGAGGTTTTAAATGCCGCCAAAGCCTCGCTCCAATTTTCTTCAAAAGCGGCGAGCATTCCCCAAATATAATTAACGATTGCTCTGGTTTTCGGTTCATTTGCCAAAAGACTTAACAAACGCCGCGCTTTCTCCGTATTGCCTTCATCGGCATAAAGCGCGCCGAGAAGCAACAGGACATTCGGATCGGTCGGCTCGATTTTGTAAGCATTTTCGAGATTTTTTCGCGCCGCATCAAACTTTTCAGCACGAAATAGATTCTCGGCAAAATAAAGAAAAAGCGGAACATTTTCCGGCGATAAAAGCGCGGCGCGTTCGAGCATCTGAAACGCCTGTTTTTCCTCATTCTTTTCCAAAAGTTTCGCGCCTTCGCCGATTAAATGAACAAATAAATCGGCATTCGGCGTGTTATGTCGAACTATTATTTCTTCGATTTTCCGGTTTCGCTTCGTTTTTATGGACCGAGTCGAATTTCTTTGTGAAATTTGATGTGAAAAAGTTTCTTCACTTTCGACGATTCCGTTAGATTCTAAAATATCGAGGATTGATTTTATAAGTAAATGGTCGGCGTGGATGGTTTTCGACTGCTTGAGCATCAAATCAAAAGCCTGAGACATTTTTTCCGTCATTTGCGATATGCGAAGTTCGAGAAGCGAAACTCTTTCAAGCAGATGATCTTCATAATATGAAGGAATAATCATCTCTTCGTGCTGCACCGAAGGCGGATAAACAACAAGCATCAACGTCGTTCCGCACCGCCGGCAATTCATTTCGCCGCGTTTATTCGCCGCACGACATTTTTGACAATAATAAGAAATTTTTTCCACTTTTTTTAAATTCTAAATAACAAAAAGAATTAAAATTTAATAACTTAACTTTTATATCGAAAAAAAAATTAATATCAATTTCAAAAGCTGATTTAACCTTTTCCGCTTTTACATTTATGCTTTTTTTTCTACTTTCTAATCCATATCCAGAGGATTTTTGAAAGGTTTATCTTTATCATCGCCCGCGCGCTTCATAGCTTCGCGGAATTTTTCTTCCAAAAGCCGCTCGCGGTCTCTCTGTGCGTGTTGTTCCTGTGCGAAAAGTTGATCTCGGAGTTCTTTCTTCTTATCGAGTTCGCTTTTTAAATCCTCAAAAGAACCGTGAATTTTCTTTTTTTCTTCGTGCGTCAAAACTGCGCCGGTCAGACCGTCAATCGTCAGAATCGCTTCGCAGCACGGACAAACTACGCTGATTTTTTCCATAATTAAACGATTATAACTGAAATATATTTTTTGAAAATTTTTATTTTCCCGTTAAAACAAAAAATCACGTCAATATATCAAATAAAACTGTTCGGAAATGAATTTACGGGTTCGGATTATTTCCTTTATCTTTCTTTTTCGCGTCAGTTCCTCTTCGCATAGCCCGATTTTCAGGATTCGCCGGAATTTTCATATTGATCGCATCTAAAATAGCGTTCGTTGACAGTAAACGTAAATCCTTTAATTTTTCGCTTTCCGATTCTATTACTTTCCCGTTTTTCAAAAAGACTTTGAACAAATACTCCCTCGAATTTATTGTAGTTTTTTGAACTTTTGCCAAAATTATATCATTACGAAAAATCCGCGTTTCGACGGGTTGACCTCTATCGTTCATCTCGACCGAGTAAATCGAATCGCCCGGATTGGAGTCAATAACTTCGACCGTTTGATTGATATTCGTCGCAACTGTGCCGGAATTAACCGGAACCGGCAAGCCTTTACCGACTTCTTTCGTCTCTCCGTTATAAGCCGGTTTCAATTTTTCGTTGCTCGGCGGCGGCGGCGTTATTGGGTTTTCCGCAGACGTTTGAGACGAATTGATGTTTACATTTGACGAATTATCATTAGGTTCATTTTTTTCACATCCGGCAATAATCAAAAATAACGATAAAAAAATAAAACTTTTCGGGAAAATACTTGCGACAATCTCACGTTTGATGTTCAACATTTTTATTGAATACATTTTACACCAATCAATTTAGTTCAAAAACTTCTGATGCCTTATTCTAACGAAAATAATCTAATAACTAAACTATTATAATAAGTAGTGCAATTTTTGAAGTAACACCAATTCAAATCAGAAAAGCCGTATTCGATATGAAGCGCGAAAAAGATTGCCCGCACTCCGGTTTTCACGTCAAACTTATTTTGATCGGTATAACAGAAACGATCTGTGTGACTCAAGTGTTTTTGAATCACACAGATCGTTTTAAATATTTGAACGAAATCAGTTTTTAGATTTTTAATTTTGTCCGCATACGGATGAAATTAAATATCATAATACATCGAAAATTCGAGCGGATGCGGACGCATACGCAGCGGCTGAATTTCTTTTTCGCGTTTGTATTTAATCCAGCGATCAATAATTTCCGGCGTAAACACGTCGCCTTTCAAGAGAAATTCGTGATCGGCTTCGAGCGCGGCTAAAGCTTCGTCGAGACTTCCGGGCAGATTAGGCACGTTTGCCAGTTCTTCCGGCGGAAGATCGTAAATGTCTTTATCAAGCGGTTCGCCCGGATCAATCTGATTTTGAATGCCGTCGAGACCAGCCATCAGCATTGCGGCAAAAGCGATATACGGATTACACGACGGATCGGGCGGACGAAATTCGAGACGTTTGGCTTTCGGCGACTGCGAAAACATCGGAATTCTCACGGCAGCCGAACGGTTGCGCGCCGAATACGCGAGATTGACCGGAGCTTCAAAACCCGGCACGAGACGTTTATAACTGTTCGTCGTCGGCGCGGCGAAAGCGATGATCGCCGGCGCGTGTTTCAAAAGTCCGCCGATATAATGTTTCGCCATTTCCGAAAGTCCGGCATATTGATCGCCGCCGAACAGCGGATTGCCGTCTTTCCAGAGCGATTGGTGACAGTGCATTCCCGAACCGTTATCGCCGTAAAGAGGTTTCGGCATAAATGTCGCTGTCTTGCCGTGTGCGAAAGCCGTATTTTTAACGATGTATTTGAACATCATCAGATTGTCGGCGGTATTTAAAAGATTAGAAAAACGAAAATCAATTTCGCACTGTCCGGCGGTCGCAACTTCGTGGTGATGACATTCGACCTGTATGCCGACTTCACCGAGAATCGTCGAAATGTTATTTCGCAGATCAATCAGCGTATCAACCGGAGCGACCGGAACATAACCTTCTTTCGGGCGAATGTGCCAACCGAAATTCGGCGACATTTCAGTTCCTTTTCGTCCCGAATTCCAGTGACCTTCTTCCGAATTTAATGAATATCCGGCGGATTGCTGATCGTTATGAAAATTCACATCGTCGAAAACGAAAAATTCGGCTTCCGTGCCGAAAAATATGGTGTCGGCGATGCCCGTAAATTTCAGATAACTTTCTGCGCGAACGGCGACCGAGCGCGGATCGAAACCGTAACCTTCTTTTGTAATCGGATCAACCACATTGGCGATTAAACAAAGCGTCGTTTCTTCGGCAAACGGATCAATCCAGAACCTTTCCGCGTCAGGCACTAAAAGCATATCCGATTCATTAATCGCCGCCCAACCTCTTAACGAAGAAGCATCAAAACCGAAGCCTTCTTCAAAGCTGTCTTCGGTCAACATATCAATCGGAAACGTGAGATGATGCCACGCGCCCGGCAAATCGGTAAAACGCACCGATACGAATCTTGCCCCTTGATCGGCGGCATAGTTCAAAACATTTTTTGCGTTCATTTATTCTCCTTTTACTTAATTGTTTGTAAAAAATATGTGTTCTTAAATAAATTTTGCGCTTGAAAATTCCAAGCGCATTTCGTCAAGTTGCAAATTTTATTACAGACGTTTTGCAGGGCAAAGCCGAACGCTGACGATGCAGATTTTCCGACAATATTGTCGTATCAAGGATTATAAATCTCTACTTTTTCCGGCGAAGCGTAAGCGACCGATCTGCCTTGCTGATTCATAAGAGTTATTCTTACAAAGCCTTTTTCGCCGCCGACAAGCACTACTTTTCTCAAAAATTCTTCTTTTTTCTCATTGCTCAATCCGTCCCACGCAGGCGTTACAATGCCGTAAAACATATCATCTTTCAGTCTGGCAGTTTGAATATATTCCTTAAGAGATGAATTATCTAAATTGACGCTTTTCACATCGTCCGACAATTTCGGCTGTTCGTTATAATATTCGACCCAAATATAAAGACCTAAGGAAAACAAAACGGCGATTATTGTTACGGCTAACAACCATTTATTTACTTTTAACCGATTGTTTTGAGTTTTTGACCTATCCTTCGCTATTTTCGGTTTTTCCGCAATTTCATTTAAGTTTTGTTTTTCAAAGTCGGCGATTTCCGATTTTTGTGTGTTTTCTTTCGCCTCTTTTTTGATATTGTTTCTCGGATCGGCAAATTTACCTTCAAATACATTTGTTATTTTGATGGTTTTGGAAACAACTTCGGAAATTATCTGATCGTGAAGTAATCCGTATTTTTCTTCCAGATTCTCAGTTTTGAATTTATCGCGTTCCTTTAATAAAAGTTCGACATAACGATTTCCGACACGGACGTTGCACTCGATTGCCGTCGCCGTAACGAGCGGCGCGAAAAAATTTTCGTGTGTCGCTTTTTTGAAAACCTTCAAACGATTGAAAAAGTCGTTTTTTATCAATTCTTCAAAATTTTCAGCAGCTTCGGCTTCCGACATAAAATCTTCAAATCTGATAGCCGAAATCACGATGTTAGATTCATCTTCTTCGGTCGCATACAGCGGAATACTCGACCATTCGGCGTATAAATCGTTAAGATTTTCGATCATTTCGTCGCGGTCGAGCGTAATTTTTCTTATGTCGCCGCCTTTTTCTTCGGCGAAAAATCTCGTCATCACCAAATCGAATTTACTGCGAACAAGTTCGGAAAACGGCGCATTGCGATAAAATCTGGCGAGCGCAGCCAGAGCCTGTGAACTCAAGACAGGTCGTGTCGTTTCGCAGAAACGGCGCAAATAACCGACGCTGATATTTTTGTCTTTGTGAGATAATGCGGAATACCAACTCTCGGTTTCCTGCATCAACAGAAATTCGGCTTTTGCGTGTTCCGCAGAATCTATATCTTGAGAAATTTGTATAAAATTATGAAGTGATTTTTTGACTTCCAGATCGTCGTAGAGTTTGGGCGTAATTTTCAGAAAATCGCGTTCGATACCCGATAAAACGTGTTCGACCATCTGAAGTGAATTTACTTCGTCGGTTGCTCTTTTTTTATAAAATTCAGCTTGTTTTGCAGAATCTACAACTTCCGTAGAAAAATCCGATGATAAATTTCGCTCTATAAACTCACTGTCCGACAAGCCGGAAAAACCGCTTGAAATGTCGCTCGATTTTTCTTCGGCAACAATCTCATTCGGCGCGTCATTTTCTTCGGCGATTTTCGTATTTTCCGGAGAAAAATACTCATTCTGAGGCAAGATGATTTTATCAAACATCTCATCAACCGATTCATTGTTTTCTGCTGTGTTTTCTTTTTTTTCTTGATTGAATTTTTGGTTTAGGTTTTGAAAATCTAAGTTTCGAGACTCTTTTTTAATTTTTTGCGTTTCGACGACGGTTTCTTCAATTAAATTTTCCTGTTTTAATTCATCAATCAAATCTTCGAATATATTCATTTGTTTGGGCATCTAACAAAATTAATTATACCAGATCGAAAAGTTACGGAGTAATTTGTGTTATCGAGCCTGACTGATCCATTTGAAGCACGAACGGAACGCCTAACGAGTCAGCCGTTCGGGTGGCTTTAATGGTAAAGCCGGTTTTTAGTTCGGTGTCGGTCGGAACTGCCGGAATCATTTCGTATGTATATTTTCCCCGCGTCAGAGTATTCGGCGAAGAAAATGTTCCGAGATTTCCATTCTGCACGGAATTTATCTCGTCAAAACGGGCGTAACGGTTTTTTTGAGTGTAAACTGTTGATTGCGCGACGTTCATCGTTTTCATTGCAGAAATCGCTGCGCTGTTTTCAGCCGCCGCTCTTGCTTTATTTAAAGACGGAATTGCAATGGCGGCAATAATACCGATTATTACTACAACCAAAAGCAACTCTATCAGGGAAAAACCCTTTTGATTAATATTTTCCATACTATTATTCTTAAATACGGTCGAATTGACATTTTTCCAGTCAGATTGACATTTTTCCGGTCGAATTGACATTTTTTGGCACTCTGTTTTGACAAGTTTCGACATTAAAATTTCCAACCAAAACTTTTAATTGACTATTTGGACTGATTTAGCAGTAATTAGCAACTCTTGACACTTGGGAAAGCGATTTTCCGAGCCTTCATACGCAATGAATATGCCAGACAAATTTCCAAAGTAATCAATAATGAACTATCGATTAATTTTCTTTTCTGTTTTTGGAGAAAAAAACTGTTGTTAAAGACTTTGTTTTTTGCTAAATTTCTTATAATTTATAAGTTTTGAATAGTTAATCGGCATTTATATTTTTGGAGAATGATAATTTGAGCGCAATTATAGAGCAGAACATTGAAACATACGGAATTGAAAATTGGGGTGCGGGATATTTCAGTATTAATCGAAAAGGTAATCTGATCGTCCGCACCAGTGAAAATGAAACCTTGACGGCTGATGTCAGGGAAATTATCGAAGATTTAAAAAAACGCGGGATCAATACACCTGTTTTACTGCGTTTCCCTCAACTTCTCGTCGGACAAATCCGCAAACTTCAAACCGCTTTCAAGAAATCCATCAAAGAATTCGATTACGAAGGCGGACATCTTTGCGTCTATCCGATGAAAGTAAATCAAAATCGTGCCGTCGTCGAAGAATATCTGCGCGAAGGCTCGAAATACAATTTCGGTCTCGAAGCCGGTTCTAAAGCCGAACTTTACGCGGCTTTGGCGATGGAACAATCGCAGGAAAGTCTGCTCGTGCTGAACGGTTTCAAAGATGAAGGTTTTGTCCGTCTGGCATTTGCCGGAGCGTTGGCTGGAAAAAACGTCGTCATCGTCATCGAAAAACTCTCCGAACTCGAACACACGATCAAAATTGCGGACGAACTTACGGCGGAAAATCCCGAAGCTAAACTGCCGATTATCGGTGTGCGCGTCAAACTTTACTCTAAAGGTTCGGGTAAATGGGAAAAATCCGGCGGCGAAGCGGCGAAATTCGGTTTGACGACAACGGAAATTCTGGAAGTGATCCGCCGGTTAAATGAAGTCGGACGAACGGATATGCTTCAATTTCTGCACTTTCATATCGGTTCGCAATTGACCGACATCAAACGCATAAAAAACGCGATGAAAGAAGCCGCTCGCGTCTATTCGAAGATTCATCAATTGAATGTGCCGATCAAATATCTCGATGTCGGCGGCGGAATGGCGGTTGATTATGACGGTTCGCGGACATCTTATGAATCTTCGGCAAATTACAACGCGCAGGAATTTGCCAACGATGTAATCTATGTCATCAAAACGGTCTGCGATGATGAAAACGTGCCGCATCCGACGATAATACAGGAATCGGGCAGATATTTAACGGCTTATCACGCGATTTTGGTAACGAACGTGCAGGACGAAATCGAAACCGTCGTCGAAGATTTAACGCCGATGACTTTGGATGAAGACGATCCGCAAGTCGTCAAAGAACTTTACGATCTGCGCGAAAATATCAACGGGAAAAATTACCGCGAGTATTATCACGACGCGCTCGAAAACCGCGAAGAGCTTTTTATGATGTTCAATTTGGGCTTGATTTCGCTCGAAGATCGCGGCAAAGGCGAGGTATTATTTTGGGATGTATGCGAAACCGCCGATGCTTTCGCCCAGCAGAAAAAATACGTTTCCGAAGAATTCGGTGATTTGAGACTTTTGCTTTGCGCGAAATATCTGGCAAATTTTTCGGTCTTTCGTTCGATGCCCGACAATTGGGCTTTGGAACAGCTTTTTCCGATTGTTCCCATACATAAGCTCAACAAAAAGCCGACGGAATATGCTACTCTATGTGACATAACCTGCGATTCCGACGGAATTGTTGATAAATTTGTTGATCTGCACGATGTTAAGACAGTTCTCGAATTGCATAAACTTGAGAAAAAAGAGCCGTATTATCTGGCGATGATGCTCGTCGGCGCGTATCAGGAAGTGATGGGCAATAATCACAACCTCTTCGGCGTGCCGCACGAAGCGCATATTCATATCGGCGAAGACGGTTACATAATTAAAAAAGTTATTCCCGGTTCGACGCTCGGCGAAGCAATAGCAACAGCACGTTTCGACAAAAATCAAATTCACGATCAGTTCCGCAAAATTGTTATGAAAAGCGTAAAAGACGGTGATATTTCCTCTAAAGAAGGAAATGAACTGATCGAGTATTACGAAAGTCAGATCGGAGCATATACCTATTTGTCACCAAACGGCGCAAAAAAAGAGATTGATTAACACGATTTTCAATTTTTAGTGTATAATCTGCCGTTTTGCTATTTGCAATTATAAAAAATCGTTTTTTGGACTTTGGTTTTAGCTTTCGGTTTTTCTTTTTATCAAGTTTGATGAGTTTTCCGTTTTATTCGGAGCCATCAATTCGGACGGAAATATTTCGCCGCTAATAATTATCAAAAACCGAAAACCGGAGACCATTTAATAAATTTATTGAGGAAAATATGACAGCTCAGAAAAAATCTAAAACTTCTAAATACTTAACCGTTCCGACCAGACCGATTCCGGTTGACCGCGACCGAAGTGTTGCGGGTCTTCTGGAAAAAATGGAAGGCGCGGGTTTCGGTGCGCGACAACTGGCGGAAGCGCACCGCATCTGGCTCGATATGCTCGAAGATAACTCGACAATTTATCTTTGCGGATCGGGAAATCTTATTCCGGCGGGAATGCGTCGCTTGCTGGCTTATGTTATCAAAAACCGTTTTGTTGACGTAATCGTGATGTCAGGCACGGTTTTATTTCACGATATACACGAAACGCTCGGCAGAAATCACTATCAGGCGCATCCTTCGATGTCTGACGATGAACTCGAATCATCTGAAATTTCGCGTGTCGGAGATATGCTCGCCAATCAGGAAGAATACCGCGAAGCCGACGAATGGGTCGGCAGCGTTATCAATCAACTCGATCCGACAGTCTCTTATTCAGTGCGCGAATTTTTGCATCTTCTCGGACGTGAATTAGCGGAAATCGCACACGAAGACGGACTTTTAACTGCGGCATTTAAAGCTCGTATTCCGGTTTTCTGTCCGAATATTTCGGAAAGTCCGCTGTCGGTCGGCATCGCCCGCGCCAGATTCGAGAAAAAAATTCAATTTAATTTCGATATTACGCAGGACACGCTGGAAATGATGAATATTGCTCAAAAAACGCGCAATTCGGGCGTTATTACTTTGGGCAGCACTTGCAGCCAAAATATGGTAAATATGGCTGAAATAACGTCGTATATTACAAAATCGAATGCGCGCGGTCACAAATACGCCGTTTCGGTCACGACCGACTCGGTTCCGCTCGAAATCAGAACTCCGTCATTTGCCGGAGGACACACCGGAACATTCGGAAAACTTTCAAAGGGCGCAATTACGGCTTTCGTTCCGTCCGATCCGTCAATCGGTCTGCCGCTGCTGGTAACGGCTTTGTCACAAACTGCCGCCAAATATATGAAAGGCAGAAAACGACCGAGTTTTTCTTTCTCGAATAAAGAATTAGGAATTGAAGTTCCCTAAAAAATTCAAAGTTCAAAGTTCAAAATTCAAAGTTTCAAGTCAGATTTTTATTTTTCGACTTTGAACTTTGAATTTTGAACTTTAAACTAAAAAATTATGAGTGAATCATCACAATTGCCGATGAATTTCGGCGGAATAGACGAAGAAGAATACTGTGATTTTGAAAAATCGCGCATACTCGTTCTGCCGGTCGCGTATGAAGGAACGGTTTCATACGGCACGGGAACGGAAGCCGGTGCGATGGCGATTGTGGACGCTTCGCGGAATATGGAACTCTACGAAGAGGAAACCGATGCCGAAGTTTATAAACTCGGCATTCACACGCTCGAAGAATTTACGCCGCGCGATACGCCCGAAAAGATGATGAACGATCTTTACGAGCGGACGAAGGAACTTTTAAAAAGCGATAAATTTATCTGTATGCTCGGCGGCGAACATTCCGTTTCCGCGCCCGTCATCCGCGCACACGCCGAAAAATATCACAATCTTTCGATCTTGCAGATTGATGCACACGCCGATTTGCGCGACGAATACGACGGCACAAAGCATTCGCACGCTTCGATTATGGCGCGCGTCGTCAAAGACCTGAAAATTCCGTCCGTGCAAGTCGGTATTCGTTCGATCTCGGCAGACGAAGCGCGTTCGATCAGCGAAGGTTTGCCGACAAAAATTTACTGGGCGAGAGATGTCGTCGGAAAAACCGATTGGATTGACGAAGCGATTGATAATCTGACCGAAAATGTTTACCTGACGATTGACATTGACGGACTCGATCCGTCGCTCGTGCCGACGACCGGAACGCCCGAACCCGGCGGTCTCGGTTGGTATGAAACTCTGACTTTAATCAGAAAACTCGCCGCTAAAAAACGTATTATCGGAATGGATTTAGTCGAATACTCGTATGTCGAAACGCAGGACGCACCGGCTTTCTTGTGTGCCAAACTAATTTATAAATCGCTCGCTTACATTTTTAGACAGGAAACTCCGAAAGTTGTCGGCGCATAGTATTATTTTCCAAAAATTTATTTATCGAGGCGGATTATTCCGCCTTTTTTTGGAAATCTCAAAGGCATTTTGAACTTAACACTTATAATTGCGTAAAATAATACTTGAAAACATTTAATAAAATATTTGAATTCTTTATATTAATCTCTAGGAACTAATGTCGGAGTAAAAAAAAATGTCAGACAAAAATTATCGAACAATTTACGGGAAAAGGTTTTTCTCGATTTTCTTTATCACAATTACTGCGCTTTTCGCTCTCGCCGGATGCAAAACCGGATTATTGAGCGGCGAAAATCAAACTGCACCGCAAACCGCACCGCAATCGCCGCCGCCCGTCGTTGTTGATGGAATGCGAACATCTTACGCCGACATTGTTGAAAAATCATCTCCGGCGGTTGTTAATATTACTTCCGACATAAAAGTTCAGCAGACAAATTCGCCGGACGGAAATTTCTTTGACCAATTTCCCTTCCAAGCTCCGCAACAGCAACAGCAACAGCCACAACAACAGCCACGTCCGCAGATCGAACGCGGAGTCGGTTCGGGCGTAATCGTCAGCGCGGACGGTATGATTTTAACCAATAATCACGTTGTTGCCGACGCGACGAAGATTACGGTTGATCTGAATAACGGCAAATCTTATCAAGCAAAAGTCATCGGCACCGATCCGCCGTCAGACCTTGCAGTTTTGAAAATCGAAGCCGAAGGACTTCCCTTCCTAACGCTCGGCAACTCCGATAATGTGCGCGTCGGCGACATAGTTCTCGCCATCGGCAATCCGCTCGGCATCGGTCAAACTGTCACCGCCGGAATAATCTCGGCAAAAGGTCGGCGGACAGGTTTATCGGATGGAAGTTTTGAAGATTTCCTGCAAACCGACGCGCCGATCAATCGCGGAAATTCCGGCGGCGCACTGGTCAATTTGAGCGGCGAACTGATCGGCATCAACTCACAAATTTTAGCGGGCGGTGCATCCGGTGGAAACATCGGCATCGGTTTTTCGATTCCGACAAATATGGCAAAAATCGTCATGGAACAACTCGTCCAAAACGGTAAAGTCAGGCGCGGAATGCTCGGCATCAACATTCAAAATATCAATGAAGATTTGGCAAACGGCTTAAATCTCAAAAATGCAAAAGGTGTTCTTGTAAGCAATGTGCGCGAAGGCGGCGCGGCTGATAAAGCGGGACTCAAACGCGGCGATGTCATAACGGCGATTAACGGCGAAACAGTCGAAGACTCCAATGTTCTTCGCAATAAGGTCGCCGGAACACTTCCGGGAAATGAAATCAAAATTACGTTTACGCGCGGTGGCAGCGAACAGGAAGTTTCAGCCGTTCTTGACGAACTCAGTGTTAAAAGTGAAAAAACAGAAGTTTCTCAGGATAAGCAAAGCGAGCAGACACCTGAACAGGAAGGCAAACTCGGTCTGACGCTGCAACCTGTAACGCCGGAAATAATCAAGCAACTTCAAATTCCCGAAGATACGAAAGGATTGGTTGTAACCCAAGTTGATCCGAACGGCGCGGCAGCACAAACGGGCATAAATCCCGGTGATGTCATTTTAGAAGTTAATCGTCAGGCAGTTGCGAATTTGGATGAAATGAAAGCGGCTCTTGAAAAATCGGGAAATAATGCCGTTTTACTTTTAATTTCACGACGCGGTCAAACTACTTTCCTGACAGTCAAGCCGGAATAAATTTTTCTATCAATCCGTCGGTTTAATGATTCGACGGCAAAAACGGCAACATATTTTTCGGATTATAAAAACGATTGTCGAATTTGCTTCTCTTAACAAAAATAAGTCGGAGAAATACAAGTTCTCCGACTTATTTTCTACTTTTCAGTAAAAACCTGACTAAAAAAATTTTGATATTCCGAGTTTTAAAACCACAAGTGTTATTTGTGCCGTCTTTGTTTTCACTCCGATTCTCGAATCCCGAAACATCCATTTTTTTTGAAAGGTTTCAAGTTGAAGGCAAATTACCCTTCATTTAATAATCGCAGAAATTTTCGCTAAAACAGGTCAAATAAATTATTTTTTTAGTAAACAAGTAGTTGAACAATTTAATTTTATAAATTGTTCAACTACTCAAACTGAATTGTTTTATGAATTATCCGCTTTGTTATAAAAATAGAAACTGCGGGTAAATACCAAAGTTTGTCTAGTATTTACCCGCAGTTTCTATTCGGTTAGGTTAATTTCGCGCTCTTACTGATTATTTGTAAAAGCTGACGGAACAGGAATATCTTGCGTTGCGCCAAATTGAACTGATGTAAAGTTATTGGTTGATTGCAACAGATACCAAACTGTTTCCGTCGGACGGTAAACAGCCGCGTCCGCTTTACCATCGCCGTCATAGTCGCCGGGAACGGGAATATCTCCCGAAGAACCGAACGGAAAGCCGTAAAATGATATTTCCTCAGAACGCAATACATACCAGAATCCGTTTGAAGGTCTCCATAAAGCTACGTCAGTCTTACCGTCGCCGGTAAAATCAGCCGGAACAGGTTTATCGCCGTTCGCTCCGAACTGCAAAGCGTAAAGTCCGCCGCTGCTTCTCTGAACCCACCATTCCGAAGGAGTCGGACGATAAACGGCGAGATCGGCTTTGCCGTCGCCGTCAAAATCGTTCGGTAAAGGAATGTCTTCGGCAATTCCGAATTGTTGATAAACAATACCGCCGGTCGAACGCATCGAATACCAAACCGCATTAGACGAACGATAAACCGTCGGATCGGCTTTCCCGTCGCCGTCAAAGTCAGCCGGAACAGGTTTGTCACCGTTTGAACCGAACGGGAACGAGTAGAACGAAGAATCTTCGCTTCTCAAAATATACCAGTCACCGCTCGAAGGTCTCCAAACTGCGATGTCCGTTTTTCCATCGCCCGTATAATCTGCCGGAACGATTTTGTCAGTCGAATTACCGAATTGAAAAACTTTCGTTTCGCCGGTTTTACTTCCCCAATACCACCATTGACCGCTATCCGGTCGAAAGATTGAAATATCGGTTTTGAGATCGCCGTCAAAATCGAAGATCGGTCGTCGTGCAGGCGGTTGCGCTGAACTGATTGTAAAGACTAAACCGGATTCGCCTGACGGAGCAGCATAATCAAATTCGCGCACACGGATTTTCGCCTGTGTTGTCGGCGTATTCGGACGGTAACCGTATATGAACCCGTGTTGGCGATGTTTGTCGCCAGTTTTGTCGGATATGTCGAGCCGTTGTCAACCGATAATTCGATAGATACGTTCTTATTAAAACCGCCGGAGTTGTTCCAGGTAACATTCAACTGTGAACCGCCCGTCGCCGTTCCGCCGCTCGGCGTAACATTCAAAATTGCGTCGGGCGTGCCGTCGAGATTCGTATCACGAAACCAACCTATATCGCGCAGTTGATGCGGTGTCACATCCAAATCGAGCGTAAGAGTGGAAGTAATAAACGGCTCCATTAAAAGATTCGGCGTTGCTGCCGTACTCCAATGCGAAACGGTAGAACCGGAAGAAACCGGATCAGGCGTATAGAGTTGAAGAAATCCGTTTGATGTGTCGCGTCCGCCGGTCAGATTACCCGAAGCGATTTTTACGTTCGGTCCCGTCCAGAGAACATTATTGGTGTTAAACGCCGAAGCCATTCTTTCCGCATCGGTCATACTGTTCCAAAATTTCTGAGTCGTGCGGTCAAACATATTAGTCGTGAAAACATCGGGCAGACCTTGTTGATAGGCTCCGGTAGAAGTGTTGGCAAAACTTTGGAAACCCAAACCGTGTCCCATTTCGTGAAGTAACACAACTAATAAATTGACTGTCCCGGAAGGTTTCGCACTGTCTAATCCCAAATAAAATCTCGCGCCGCTCAAACATCCGGCATTACCGTTGACAGTGCTGTTGAATGTCGCATTGATGTCGGGATTTGCCGATCTGTCACCGAGAGATTGTTTATTAGCCAGAGCTTGCGGATACCAAGTGTTTGATAAGATCGCGTTGGCAAAATTTGCGTGAATAGTCGCTGCTCCCGCCGAACCGAGAACAGCTGAATTTGATGAACAAGTTAGCGGATCGAATTGGGATTTAACCTGAATCGTCACCGAACTGTCTAAATACGATCCCCAAATCGCCGCCGCCGCATTAAAGAGATTCAAGCGTTGTGCGCCGAGTGTCGTGCCGTTATTTCCGCCTTCCGGTGTTGCCGCAGTCGGATCGTTAAAACCTTCTCCAGCTCCATCATTGTTAATGATCGTAATGTTTGCCGAATTTGGACTCAACGCTATTTTTTCCAATGATTGATTGATTAAATTTTGGTAGAAAGTAAATTCTTCAGCCGACATTCCGTGAAGGGCGGCTTGTTGATTGATTTCGTCCACAGGATTTGGAAAACCGAATAAAAGCTGTCCCGTTTCGAGATTTTTTCCGAAAAAGACATTTGCCTGTTCCAGATCGTCAACGCATCCGGCAATCGGATTTCCGCTGTAATCCAATTTTGAAAGCATCAGATTTTGGAAACGTCCTTGCAAATCAACCGACATTTCGCCTTTGGCATTTCTTTTTTTAACCAGACCGTTCAGCGTTCTGTTCGTTCTGCTTTTGATGAAATCGGCTAGTTCTCTATCCGTCTGAGTTTGTGCGGATACTTTTACGACTCCGCCAAAAATCGAAGTAAAAATGACACACGATAAAAAAGTCAATAAAAAATTCGGATTTTTTTTCATAATGTTTTAATTTGTAAAGTTAGAGTTTAGAAAAAAGCGCGTTTAAGTAACGCATTATCTAAGTTTTGGGTAAATAAAAATCTGTATTTATCAGCTTGATAAAAGATTTACTATGAAAATAATAGATGAAAATGAAATATTTTCCTAATTATTTTTAACATTTTTTAACGAAGACTTAATTTTTTTTCCATTTTTTTCGCTGTTCGATGACTTTTTCACAATACAGGTTTACTGAAACATTTGTTGTTTTTAACCGCTCGCACAAGAAAAAATTTAATTCAAAATTTAAAAAATAAAAGCCGACAAATAATAATCGCTAATTTTCGGCATTTTTCAGCCATTAGCTAGCATTTATTACTTATCGGCTATTTTGAATCAATACTTAATTTTTTTTCTTAAATTCAAGAATTAATTCTATCGCTTTTTCTCGTGAACGAAAGTTGTATAACTTCAAACCGACTCGCTGATTGCCTGTTCGAAAATTTCGAGCGCGACATCAACATTTTCTTTTGTCATAATCAGCGGCGGCGACCAACGAATTGTAGAAGTTCCGCAACCGAGAATTATCAAACCTTTGTTAAAACACGCCATTTCGATTTTGTCTCTAAGTTCTGCGTCAGGTTCGCCGTTTTCTTTGACGAACTCCACGCCGAGCATCATTCCGAGTCCGCGCACATCGCCGATTTGTTTGTATTTCGATTGAAGTTTTCGCAAACCGTCTTCGAGATATTTTCCGACTGTTGCGGCATTTTCGATCAGACCGTTTTGCAATAATTCAATCGTTTTTAAAGACGAGGCGATACAGACCGGATTTCCGCCGAAGGTCGAAGCGTGCGCGCCTTTGTGCCAGGACATAATTTCCGCTTTGGCGACGGTCGCGCCAATCGGCATTCCCGAACCGATGCCTTTTGCCAGACACATTATGTCGGCTTTTATACCGTCGTGATGATCTAACGCGAACATTTTTCCGGTGCGTCCCATTCCCGACTGAACTTCATCAACGATCAGCATTATTCCGTTTTCATCACAGATTCGCCGCAATTCTTTGACGAAAAGTTTCGGCGCGGGAATATAACCGCCTTCGCCCTGCACGACTTCGAGAACGATTCCGGCAACTTCTTCGGGCGGCGTGGTCGTTTTAAAGAGACGGTTTTCGATCCAATTGATTACGTCGCGCGAAATTTTCTCTTCGTCACACGGTTTTTCATCGGCAAAATGACGAAACTTATTCGGATATGGAACGTGAACAACGTCCAAAGCCTGACGCATAAATCCCAATCTCTGAGCGCGTTTTGAAGATGTCAGCGAAAGTGCGCCGAGCGTTCGCCCGTGAAAAGAGCCGAAAAACGAGATAAATTTCTGTCGGCGCGTGTGATACATCGCAAGTTTCAGAGCAGTTTCGATTGCTTCCGCGCCGGAATTTGCAAAGTGTGTTTTCGTTTCGCCGTCAATCGGACAGATTTCGTTTAGTTTTCTGCCGAGATCGGGCATTTGTCTGTAATAAAAATCAGTTCCGCACAAATGTATGAGTTTTTGAACCTGACTCGTTATCGCTTCGACAATTTCAGGATGGCAATGTCCGGTCGAACAAACCGCCACGCCTGCATTACAGTCGAGAAAAACATTTCCGTCCGGGTCTTCGAGCCACACGCCGTAACCTTTTTCAGCGACGAGTTTATAATCCGGTCGCGGATATGACGGATTAACGAATTGCTCGTCAGCCGCGATTATTTCCCTCGATTTCGGTCCGGGAAGTTCGGTTTTAATATTCGGTTTTTGTATTTCCGTTGTCGGTGTCATAAAAAATTCTCCTAAATTGATTCGCAAAAATTGAAGTTTTAATGTCGAAATATTCGACACGATAAAATTGCAACGATTCGATTTTGGAAAATAGATTAATCACCACCGAAAAGTTCGGGACGCAAAGCGGTCGGTCGAAGTTTTGAAATACTGCGCGAAGTCATAAAGTTTTACGCTCACAATATATCAGATTTTATATGCTCGTGACAAAATTTCGATCATTTTTAACAGTGACCGCGCCGCATCTTTGAAATTGCGTTTCATTTATAATACAATGTGCGTTATGAAAAAAGCCGTTAAAAATCGAGTGAAAGCCTCAGGCGCAACTACGCAGGAAAGAAAAATCGCAACCGATTCTTCGCGTAATTCGAGAAAGTCAAATGTCAAAAACAAATCCGTTGAGACAGCAAGAACGAAAGCATTAAAAACTAAAATCGAATCGCCAAAAACTCGAAAAGTTCCTGAAAAAAGTGTCCAAGTTAAAACTGTAAAGTCAGCGGCGATAAAATCCGTTAAAAAAACTCAAATGCCGAAAATAACCGTCAAAAAAACTAAAACGACGACTAAAATACCGACAGTAAAAACAGTTTCTAAAACGCAGACGATTTTGCCGAAACTAAAAACAGCGACGCGAACGAAAACGGCGGCAACAATAAAACCGATTTCAAAAACGACGATTAAACCTCAACCGAAATCGAAAAGTAATACTGCAAAAACATCGGTAAAGCCAATCAAGACCGTTTCACCGACGATCAGAAAAAGTTCTGCTGTGAAAACAGTTAAAAACGAAAAAGTTTCAATCAAAAAAACTCAACCGAAATCGAAACCGGCGATAAGAACGAAAAAAAATGAAAGCGAAATCGTAACAAAAACTTTGCCGAAAAAAACGGCGGCGAAAACTTTAAATCCGGCAATAAAAAAACAGACGGCAAGACAGACGACAAAACATATTGTAAAAGCGGCGAATACGTCGTTAGAAAATAATGTCGTTAAAACTCGACCGACATTAAAGTCTGAAAAAAAAATTCCGGCGAAAGCCGTTAAAACCAAAGCATTAAAAACAATTTTGCCGGAAACGGTCGCGCCGAAAACAAACAGGCGAACGAAGAAAGTTGAAGTCGTAAAAAAAGCGTTAGCAAATAAATCGGCGGTTAAAGAATCAGTTTCAAAAGTTAAAGAACCGGCAACGAAAATCATCAAAAGACCGTTTGTAAAAGTTGCGGCAAAAACAAAAACTGTTTCCAAAACCGAAAAAACGCAACAGTTAATCACAAAAAAAACGGCGGCAAAGAAAGTTTCTTCTAAAACGCACACAAACAGAAAACCGATTTCTAAGCCGAAGAAACTTCAAATTCCGACAAAAAAAGAACGGTTGAAAAATTTATTGCAGAATTCCGTTAAAAATGCCGTCACTAAATCTTCAAAGAAAAAAATTTCAAAAATCAGACCGCAAAACATTATTACGGTCGAACCTCAAATCGAAACAGAACCTCGCAAAAAAATTATCAGAGCGATAAGTTCGGCGGTTTTTCGCGGTGTAAAATCGAAGTATGATTTCAAAGTTTACGCGATTAATGAAATTCCGAAACAGGAACAGGCGATTTATGTTATTTCGCGCCGCGTTACCGACAGGCGAAAACGCGGACATCACAAATTAGTCTGCATCGGACAGACCGATTCGATCAGAGAAAGTCTGAAAAAACACAAAAAAGGAAAATGTATAAAGGAAAACGCGGCAAATGTTATTTGCATTTTGGCAGAAACGGACGAACAAACGCGCCGAATAATCGAAGCCGATTTGAAAGCGGCGCATTCGATTGCGTGTAATCATCAATAAAATCTCAGCCGATTTTTTCTTTTGCTTCGGCGACTAATTCGTCGAAATGTTTTTCTAATTCAGCGTTTGCGCCGCGAAGTCCGGCGACGACTTTTTCTCCCCATTCGACATATTCGCGCCGTCTTTCATCCGACCAGCCGTCCGGCGGATTTTCCGACACGTCGCGGATATTACTGATTTTATCGCCGAGTTTGATTTGTTTTGCGCCAAAAGAAATATGCGGCGCGTGTTCGATCTGCTTTTGCTTGCGTTCGGCTTTCGGCAGAGTTTTATCGTCGGTCACTTCCAAAACCATTTTCGCTACATTCTCTCCGAACATTTCGGCGATTTCTTCTTTCGTGGTTGCTGTGTCCTCGACCGTATCGTGAAGAATTGCGGCGATTAAAACATCATAATCTTCGACCTTTCCGACATTTGCCAGAAGATTTGCGACTTCCAGAGGATGATTGATATATGGCGCACCTTCGCTTCCCTTTCGTTTTTGCGAAATATGTTTGACGGCGGCAAATTTCGCCGCTTGTAAAAGTTTAGCTGTATTGTTCATAGTTGGATTTTAAAACGGAAAAAAGTAAAAGCAAATTTGAAATGCTCTTACTTTTTATTTTGCCAAACATTTTCTATTTAACATTAGGTTTGGATAAGAAAACGAAAAGCCCAAGAAAAGAATATTGCCCGAAAAATACACGAAACAAGCGAAGAAAAGAAAAAACACAAATTTGAAAACCGACAAGAAACGCTTTGATTTTCGTTCTTTTTGTATATTTTTCGAGCAAAAGACTTATCGAAAAGCGTTATTTAATAACTTCGATTGCCAGAGTTTTTTTACCGGAAATCAGAAATTCGGCGGGCGCGATTTCCTGTTCGGTGAGAACGGTTTGCAGAGTCGGTTTGAAACCTCCGGCTGTCCGGTCGTTATTCAAAGTCGCAAGCACCGACGGCGGCAAATTCGGTAATTCTTTCGCACCGATTACCGCGCCGTTTGTGACGCGATATATTTGAACATACAGACGATCATTTTTCTTGATTTCATTGATCGTTTTAATCATCTCGGCAATATCTTTCGGAACGAACTGTTGTGAAATATCCGTCTGCTGAATCGAATTTCCATCGCCGACCGCAACCATTAACATTCCGTTCGGCGTATCGGCGGGAATTTTCACGGGAATTTTCTGAACGAATGTTCTGCCCGAATCGGTTCTGACAAAAGCCTGAACTTCGATAGTTTCTCCGGCGCGAATCTGTGTTTTGTCGAGCGCGATTCTTTCGAGATCGGCGGTTTTGCTGCCGTCATCGGTTTTTAATTGCAGTTCGATATTTTCGATTTCGAGATTTTCAAAACGGCTTTGTAGAATATTCGAAACCGGAATCGCCATCGATGCGCCGATAAATTGGACGGCTTGCATTCCGGCAAAGCGGCGTTCTATTTTTACGGATTCGCTTTGTCCTTTTATTTTTATTGTTCCGTCTAAAGAAATTGTCGCGTTTCCGATGCCTCGTTCTTTAGCGGAAATCGAATTAAAAATCGAAATGTTCAAAAGCAAAGGTGTTAAAAAATCGTCTTTGGCAATTTCAAAATTCAATGTTTCGGTTTGATTGCGACTCGTTTCGAGATTCAGTTTCACCGGAATCATTTTCGGCGTTTGACCGAGTTTTCCTAAAACGCCCGTGTTACGATCTTGCAGCATCGAACCGACCATCGCGCCCGGAACTGCAAGTTTGAATGAATTATTAACATTCGGCACAACCGTTACGACCGAAGATTCGCTCATCGGCAAGTCGGACGAACCGAGATTTAAGAACGGATGACCGAAAGCGTAAATTTTATCGCCGTCGCGGTAAGTTACAGTTCCCGATGCCGCCATCGAATAATCGCCGCGCGAAAGCTGCATCGAAACGGAAGTTCCGCCGACCAAAGTTTCTTCATCGGATTTTTTTAAAGGTGTCATTGCCGCCGAACCGCCGACCGCTGAAACCGGAAGCAGACCGACTTGTAAAAGCTCCTTTTCAAAAACTCTCAGAGTCTGCGGCGAAAAACCGCTGAACGTAACCGGAACTGCTATCGGCTGAAAAGTTTGTCCGCCGACCGCCGCTAGAGGCGAATTCGGATTTGTCATCAAAACTGACGGCGAAATCGCCGCATTAATCGGATATTCGGGTTTCCATTCGTTTGAAGCGAGTTCGGAAAAAGAAAGCGGTCGCGGTTGTTGTGCTTTCGGAATGACGTTTTGATTCTGCTCGAAAATATTTATCATCTGCTGAATCGGCGTAATTCCGCAGATCGGTTCTTTCGAGAAAGGAAAACTGTATGAAATCGCACCGACGAGTTTGCCGTCAATATAAACGGGCGAGCCGCTCATTCCGGCGAAAACACTCGTTCGGTCGGCACTTCCGCCGGAAATTCGACCGACGATCAAATCCTGTCGCGGACCGATTCCGCCGGGAACGATGCCTAAAATCTCCACGTTAAACTCTTCCGGTTTGCTGCCTTGAAAAACGGTTCGCGCTGTTCCGCGCATTCCGGCTTTTAACGATTCGAGCGGAAAAAACCGAGTTTTCGCAACAGTTTCGGATAACTTTTGAGAATCGAGTTTTGCTTGAGTCTGAGCAAATATATTAGTGAAAAATACAAATAATGTTAAAGATGCGACGATAATTTTTTTGTTCATCATTGTTAAAAACACTTCCTTTCTTACTGTCGAGTATGGTAACATTTTAGGCGACTTACCGAAAGTCCTTATTTCTCCGAGGGCTGTCTCTATAAGACACAACAAGTTATTTTTAAGTTGTATTCTATCTCCTGCAAAATCCGGGTAAAATCTATGGCAAAATTTAAGCGTCTTTTTAAAAGTTTCTCAAATCTTATTCTTCCGATTATTATACTCTTTTGTTTATGTGTCGCTGCCGCATCGGTCTGGCTGGTTTATAAAATTTCGACTCCGCCGCGTTCGGCGTATCTCGTTACGCCGGAAAAATACGGGCAATTGAGTGCGCGAGGAGCGCAGGTGACGGAAGAAACTTGGACAAATTCGGATGGAACTAATTCTCGCGGCTGGCTTTTGCGCGGCGCGCCGAACGCTCCGGCAGTAATTTTTCTCCACGGTTACGGCACGGATCGGTCGTATGTTTTAAATCTCGGCGTTAAATTAAACGAATCATCCGATTTTACGATTTTGATGCCTGATCTTCGCGGTCACGGCGAAAATCCGCCGGTTGATAATACGACTTTCGGCGGCTGCGAAACGGAAGACACGCTTTCGGCAATTAAATTTTTGCGCGAATTAAAAAACGGCGAAAGTCCTTTGGTCGGAAACGACATCGGAATCTTCGGTATCGAACTCGGCGCGATCGTCGGATTATCCGCCGCCGCTAAAGATGAAAGCGTTAAAGCACTCGTTCTCGATTCGGTTCCGGGAAAATCGGACGAAGTTCTCGATATGGCGATCAACAAACACTTTCCTTTCGCGCAAAAAATCAGCACGAAACTTGCCGAAAACGGGACGTTTTTTTATTTTGCCCGCAGCGGTTGCTACGACCGCAATGCGCTGTGCGGCAAAGCAAATGCTCTGGCGAATCGAAAAGTTTTGCTGCTTGCCGGCGCGGACGAGCCGAATTTGCAGGATTCGACAACGAAGATCAGCCGTTGTTTTCCGAGTTCGACCGTCGTCGAATCTAAAATGGATTTCAATCTTTCCGGCTACGGCATTATGAAAGCCTCGCTCGAACAAGCCGATTCTTACGATCAAAAAGTAATCGAGTTTTTCAAACGCTCTCTGCAACCGACCGAACAACAATAAAATTAATAAATTGCTTTCTTAAGTGAGATTCTGATTTTTGCAATTAAAACGCGAATTTGTTTTATATAAAAATGAAAACAAATTCGCGTTTTTCGTTTTTCCCGCCAAGTTTTTAAAACTAATTTACCGCGCCGACAATTCCCATTTTAGCGTAAACATTCTGCAAAGTTTCCCGCGCTATTGTCCGCGCCTTTTCCGCACCGTTTTTTAAGATTTCAATTAGCTGTTCGTCGGAATATGATTTTGCTTTTTCCTGAAACGGTTTTAAGAATTCGATGACGGCTTCGGCGAGTTCGGTTTTGAAATGTCCGTAACCTTTACCGAGGAAATTCGCTTCGCATTCTTCCGGCGTTTTTCCGGTCATCAACTGGTAAATTGTCAAAAGATTATTAATTGCCGGACGTGATTCGTCAAATTTTATATCTGTTCCCGAATCGGTCACGGCTTTTTTGAATTTCTTTAAGATCGTGTCGGCATCGTCCAATAAAAATATCGAACCGTTGACGTTTTCATCCGACTTCGACATTTTTTTCCCCGGTTCTTGAAGCGATAAAATACTCGCGCCGACAGGCGGAATAAACGGATCGGGAACGACGAAAGTTTCGCCGAAATCGCGGTTAAATCTTGCGGCTAAATCTCTGGAAAGTTCGAGATGCTGTTTCTGGTCTTTGCCGACCGGAACGAGATCGGTTTGATAAAGCAAAATGTCCGAAGCCATCAAAACCGGATATGTAAAAAGTCCGACTCCGGCGCGTTCGGCATTTCCCTTTCCTTTGTCTTTAAACTGCGTCATTCGTTCGAGTTCGCCCATTCGCGCCACGCACGACAAAATCCAAGCGAGTTCGGCGTGTTCGGAAACGTCAGACTGGATAAAAACGGTCGAAATTTCGGGATCAACGCCCGACGCGAGATAAATGCGCGCCAGATCGAGCGTTTTTTGTTTCAAAACTTCCGGCTTCTGCGGCAGAGTTATCGCGTGCAGATTAACGATGCAGAAAAAACTTTCGTATTCGTTTTGCAGATTCACCCAATTCTTCAACGCACCGAGATAATTGCCGAGATGAAGTTCGCCCGTCGGCTGTGCGCCGCTGAAAATACGTTTTTTCATAAATTAAAAAAATCAAATCGAAAGCAGATAAAGCAATCCGATGAGAAAAGGTTTTAAGATCAAACTGAATAAACCCATATAAATAAACAACATCAAAATAATAAATCCGAATTGTTCAAAAAGTTGTATGACAGGCTGAAAACTTTCAGGCAAAAATGTCGAAAGAATTTTACTTCCGTCCAAAGGCGGAAAAGGCAGCAGATTAAACACAAAAAGAGAGAGATTTAACAGCATTAAATTGCCGACAAAAATCGCCAGAGGATTTTGACTGTTTCCGAAGAAATCGAAAATTTGAAACCCTTGCGACATCATTACTTTGGCAATGACAATGCCGATAATGAGCAAAATCAAGTTTGCCAAAACGCCCGCAATCGAAACCATTACGTTAGCCGTTTTGAAATTTGTCCATTTGCGCGGATTTACCGGAGTGGGTTTTCCCCAGCCGATTAGCGGAATCGAACCGAGCGCACCGCCGATTGCGCCGAATAAAAATGCGACCGCCGGAATCAATAAAGTTCCAATCGGATCGGTATGTTTAATCGGATTAAGTGTAACTCTGCCAAGCTGATAAGCCGTGTCATCGCCATATTTGTAAGACATCCAGGCGTGTCCCGCTTCGTGGACGGAAACCGCCAGAAGCAGATTGACTAAAAACATTATCAAATGACTGATAAATTCTGCCGCATTGATATTTTCCATTTATTTAAACCTCGAAATTTGCAACCTGTAACATAATTTTGTTACCTTCAAAAGCAAATCAAATCTTTGTTTTTCCAAACAAATTGTGCCATTCTTTTAGCACAAAACAAAATTGTCAGTTAGAAAAGTTATATGTTGAAAAAGTTGCTTTTCGGCGGTGAGAGCGGTTTATCGTTTGCGGCAAATCTCGGAATTACGATTTTACGAATCTTTGCGGGCGCATCTCTTGCAATCGCGCACGGATTCGGAAAACTTCCCGTCAAACCCGGATTTATTGAAAACACGGCGAATCTCGGTTTTCCGATGCCGGCGGTTTTCGCGTGGGCGGCGGCACTTTCCGAATTTCTCGGCGGCATCTTTCTCGCGCTCGGAGTTTTTACGCGAATTTCCGGTTTTTTTATCGCTTTTACAATGTTTATCGCCGCTTTTATCGCTAACGCCGGAAAAGGTTTTGAAAAACAGGAACTCGCATTGTTTTATCTGGTCGTCGGTTTGGTGTTTCTGCTAAAGGGTGCGGGAGATTGGAGTTTGGACGCTGTTTTCAGAAGAAGATGATCTTAGAGCAATAAATTTTTGAATTTACTGCTATTAAAATCTCCATTTACCACTAACAATTTACAATTTACAGTTAAATATTTAATATCAGCCATTTTGTATGAAAAAACATATCGTCGTTATTGCCAGCGAACACAAAGGAAATGAATTTTTGGATGAAAGTCAGGACTCAGGTTGGCACGTTACGCTTGTAACGCGGGAAAAACTTCTCGATTCGCCCTGGAGTTGGACGAGTCTGAATCAGGTTAAAACCGTTCCGAATAATGCGACCGCCGAAGATTATATTCGCGCAGTCACGAATCTGGCTGCACAACAACCGATTCACCGTATTGTCGGCTTGGACGAATTCGATGTCTTAAACGCCGCCAAAGCGCGTGAACATTTGCAGATCGAAGGCATCAGCAATTCTTACGCGCTGCGTTTCCGCGACAAATTGCGGATGCGTATTCTCGCTTCTGAAAAAGATATTCCCTGCCCCGAATTTACCGGACTTTTTCAGCCGGAAAAAATCAACGAGTTTTTAGATAATGTTCCCGCGCCGTGGATTATCAAACCGCGCACGGAAGTTTCGGCTTTCGGCATCAAAAAATGCGAAACAAAAGAACAGGCGTGGCAGATTTTAAATGAACTGGACGCGCGAAACACTTGGCGCGATCATCCGTCGCAATATCTTTTGGAACGCTTTATCGAAGGCAAGGTTTATCACGTTGATTCGATTGTCGAAAACAAAAAAGTTCGGGCTTGCGGTGTAAGCGTTTACGGAACGCCGCCGATGAACGTGTCGCACGACGGCGGCGTTTTTACGACTTCGATTGTTCCGTATAATTCAAAGGAAAGAAAAATTCTCGAAAAATTAAACGATAACCTATTTAAAGCCTTCGATTATGAAAAAGGCGTTGCCCACGCCGAATTTCTACAGTCGGATTCGGACGGAAAATTTTACCTTTTAGAAGTCGCGGCGCGTGTCGGCGGCGCATATATCGCCAATGTTTTGGAACACGCCTGCGGTTTTAACCTCTGGCGCGAATGGGCGAAACTAGAAATTTCGACAAAGGAAAACCCTTACAAATTACCGAAAATGCGAAAAGATTACGCCGGTATCACGCTCGCTTTAGCCAGAGAAGACGCGCCGGACACATCAAATTATACGGATACGGAAATCGTTTATCGTATTAATAAACCGAAACATATCGGCTTTATTTTCTATTCAAATAAAAAGGAAAGAGTTGACGAACTTTTAGGCAATTATACCGAAAGAATCTCGCGTGATTTTCTCGCCGTCGAACCTGTTAAAGAACATCACAACGACTAATTTTTAAAGGTTGCAAAGCAAGCGAGCCGCTGCATTCCAATCTTTACATTATTTCCTTTTCGGCTTTTGCTTCTTTTCCGCTCGACTTTTATTTTAATTTCTTTCTATGTGTGCCGAAAAAACTTTACAAATTCATTCGCCCGAAATTTTAGATCACGATTTAAATCAGTATTTCCCGGAACTTCTGCAATTTAATTCTTTGGAAGAAACCGAGAAATCCGTTATTTATCAAAAAATCAAACCGACGGTCGAACGCATTTTAAACGCGATTGTGGTCGAAAAATTTGCTGAACAGTCAGAACCGTCTGCGTTAGCGGATGGCTCGACTTTGAAGGCTGAAATACCGAATAATAAACTTGAGCCGCCCGCTAACGCAGACGGTTCTGACTTTGTAAGCGCAGTCGCGTGGAACATCGAACGCGGAAGTATTTTTGAAGGAATCGCCGACGCGCTCGAAAATCATCCGCAGTTAAAAGATAAGGATTTATATCTTTTGACCGAACTCGATTACGGAATGGCGCGAAGCAAAAATCGTTTTGTCGCGCAGGAATTGGCGCAAAGACTAAAATTAAATTATGCTTTTGCGCCCGTTTATATTGCGCTTCAAAAAGGCAGCGGTGTCGAATCCGACAGCGACGGTGACAACACGAAATCAATTCACGGACTTTCCATATTTTCAAAATATCCGCTCAAAAATTTGCAAACCGTCGCGCTGCCGAACGGCAAAGACAAAATGGAAGGTAAGGAAAAACGACTCGGCTATCTGCGCGGTTTGATTGCCGATGTCGAACATCCGGCGGGCGAATTTCGCGCCGTCTGTGTTCATTTCGACGTGCATTGTTCGCGCAAACATCGCCAATTGCAGATGAAATTGATTCTCGAACATTTGAAAACTTTAGATGAACTTCCGACAATTATCGGCGGCGATTGGAACACGACGACTTATAACGCGCAAAATGCGACACGCGCGATCTTGGGTTTTTGGCATCGCGTCGCAATGGGAGTTAATAATGTCAAAAAAAATCATTATCCTTTCCCCGACCGCCGTTTTGAAAAAGGCATTTTCGACGAACTCGCCAAACATAATTTCCAATACAGACAATTTAATAATATCGGTGTCGGAACTCTGCATTATGATATGGAAAACGCGGCATATAATACGAATCTGCGCGATTGGGTTCCCGAATGGTGTTTTCCTTTTATTTTCTGGGCTTCGCGCAAAGCCGGCGGAAAGTTTTCTTTGAGATTAGATTGGTTTGCGGGGAAAAATATCGAACTCTCCGAAAAAACACAGCCGCAAACTATCGGAAATCTCAAAAATGAAAAAGGAACGCCTTTGTCAGATCACGACGCGATCACTTTGGACTTTGTGCCTGTAAAAAGTTAGAATTTCAATTCAGTTTTCGGATTCATAAACTTTAAACTTTGAATCTTGAACTTTTTTACTAATTATTATGGAAGTATCATTTTGTCAGACATTGAGTTTTAACGCGGACACATTCGATTACGATGTCGTGTCTCAAGACAACGGCAACGCGACCGTCATTAAATTTCCGATAGATCAAAAATTATACAGTCCCGGCGATGTCGTCGTTGTTTTGCAGGGCGAGGAAATAGTTTTTCACGGCATTATCGGCAAAATCGAAAATGAGGAAGCATACGCTTCCGATCCGAAAGGTTCACTCTTAGCGGCGACCGTCCAGTAAAACTTGACGGTAAAAAATTTTTAAGCTAATTTAATTTTCGCAGAGTTGAAATCTTAAACCTGGATTTTTGAAAACATTTCGGGGATGTAGCTCAGTTTGGCAGAGCGCTGCGTTCGCAATGCAGAGGTCAGGAGTTCGACCCTCCTCATCTCCACCAAAATTTAATAAAAACGGACAAGCAGAAGTGTTTGTCCGTTTTATTTAAAATTTATTTACAGAGAAAAATTCAAGTCAATTAAATCTCGGTTTTTCGGTGTGCAAACATTCTCAATAATCCGTTGACAGCCAGATGAACGAGCATATAGACGACGATTGCGATGACAATCGGTAAAGCGAGAGTAAATCCGCCTTCGACTGTCGGGCTGGCGACAATTCCTTTAAATGGCGCATATAAAATCCCGGTTGCCGACTTAATAAATTTGACGAATCCGGCATTTTCACGAGCGGCAAAAAGTTCGAGCAAAAGGCGAATTGTCAATAAGCCGTAGATTACGAAGAAAATATAATCTACTACTTGAGAAACTCTCGCCATCGTTCTGCCGCGCTCGACTTCACGCTCCGTTTCGGCAACTTCATTAACGGCTTTGCGCCGCATATTATCGGCGATATTTTCGACCTTTTCAGCTTGCGCGACTTGCGGACGATTTGCTTCGGCGATGATTTCCGAATTGACTTCGGCTTCGACGTTAGATTTTACGGCTTCGTAATTTGCGTTTCTCTGCGCCTCTTCGCGGGCGAGTTTATCATCTACCATAATCTTGAAACTCTCCTAATTTTTATTTTTTGTTTCCTCGCGTCCTTGCGGAGTTTCCGTATTATCGGCACTTCCGGCAATATCACGTTCGTCAGCATCACCTTCGGTTTCATCGCCGCGAACTATCTGGCGAACAATTTCGTCAGATTCTTTATTACTGGCTTCTGCCGAAATTTTTTCAGCCGACCAACCTTGTTTTTCTACATCAGACATATTTTCCGTTTTAATTTCCGCCATAAATTTTCTCCGACACTATATTTTTTTGATTTGATCTAAACTAAACCGTCCCGTTTTTCCAATATATCACGCAACCACCACTCGTGCTTTTCGTGAATCTGCACGAATCTCGTGAACACATCGGCACTTCCCGGATCGTTTCCGTCGTCCGCAATTTTGACGGCTTGACGCATTTCTGCAATGACGATCAAAGCATTTTCATCTGCTTCGCGGATCATTCCGCTCATAGAAGATATATTCTTTGCAGATTTAATAGTTGCAGTTTTTTGAAATTCTTCGATTCTCGAAACCGGATTTTGTCCGATCATCCGAACTCTTTCCGCAAGTTCGTCAATTGTTATATAAACTTCCTGCGCGAATTCGTCAAATAATAAATGTAAATCACGAAATAGCGGTCCGAAAGTTTGCCAATGATAATGTTTATAATTTAAATACAAAATAAATGCGTTTGCTACTTGTTTTTGTAAACTCTGGACAATCGCATCGTTGGGTTTATTATGCACCGAAAGTTTTTCAGACATTTTTTCTTTTACTTTTTTTGTGTTTGTTTTTGCCATATTTTTAGCTGAAATTGTCTGTACAACGAATTTAATTTGAAGAAAAAAGGCGAGTGCGAACACTCACCTTTTTTAGAATTAAGAAAGTCGAACTTTATCTGTTGGAAGAAAGATTTGCAGGAGAAGATGCGGTAATCATAAATTCCGAACCTTGTGAAAGTTCGATATTATCGCGTCCTTCGATGAAGACTGTTCCGGCTCCCGCTCCGGCTCCGACGGCTGCGCCGATTGCCGCACCTTGTCCGCCGCCGGCAATCGCTCCGATCAATGCACCGAGTGCCGCACCGATTCCGGCGCGAGTTACGGTTTTCGTAGTTTGATTGCTGTCTCGAACAGTTCCTTCATTATTGACTTTGACATCATCGCCGTTTGCGGCTTTCACAGTATCTAGAATTCCCGCGAAACGATATGTTTGACCGTTTCTCAAGCGAATCGTATCAAAATCTAAAGTGACGTTGGCGCGTCCGGTAACACGCCCGGAATTTTCCGGTTTGACTACGCGACCTTCGATAGTTGCGCCGTTAAACTGCGAAGGAGAACGAACTTCCATCGTAAATCTGTCGCCGTCAACGCTGCTTTTAGTTGAAATCATTCCGGTTGTCAATACAGCCATAATCTGTGTTCCGTTCGGAACGACAAAATCCGAATAAGTCGTATTGTTGTTGTTGTTATTGTTGTTTCCGACTGTTCCGCGATTGACCATTGACCAATTTGCGGTTTCATTTACTTTGTCATAAACACTTGCAACGGTTACGGTTTCATTTCGATTTTCAATATAAACACGGCGCACTACTCTTAGACGATTATTATCAATCGGCATAAAGTTGACGAAAAAGTCATTTATTTTATCGCTTTCGTAACTGATTCCTACGCCGTCGTAGAATGTTTTTGCAGTTACGTTGACTGTGCGGCGACCGTTCGGCATTTCTTCCGAACGTGCAACTCCATCGGCAACCAAAGTTATCTGCGGCGAAGTCGAAGAAGCAACCGTCAGATTATTTCCCCGTTTATCAATTGCCAGCATATCCGGCGATTGCAGTCTTCTTTCCAGATTTCCTCTTAAACGGTCGCGTTGATTGCCCGTATAATATGTATTGGCTACACGATCAAGAACCTCGGTAACATTATCACTTTCGTTCGTATTCAAACGGTAAGTTCCACTCAACATAGAGTCGAAACGCGACACGGGTTCGTATTGACGATTCCAATTCCAGGAAACGCTGTAATAAGTCGAAAGCGTATTTAAATCGGTTTTTATTAAATTCCAATCGCTTTCCGCCCGCGTATCGAAACGATAATCGCGCATAAAACTATCAATATAATAAGCTCTGCTTAAAACTTCATTGACATCATTTGTCGTTGATCTTCGCGCATCGAAATTTTGTTTCAAACGGTCGGTCGAATTTTCAAATTCTTTAACATAAGTCATTAAAGTGGCTTCGCTTCGCGTATTGTTTAGAATACTTCTGTCCAAAGCGGCGTTCATATTGCGTTTATATGTGTCAGTCCGCGATTCGATACTCGTCAACAAAGATTGAACCTGACGATCGTTAACCGTATAAGGCATTCTTCCGGTCGGTGTTACCGGAGAAATCGGCATTTTATCCCAATTCCAACTGACATTATAATAACCTGAAAGTGTGTTGAGATCGGTTCTCAGACTGTCCCATTGGTTTTGAACACCTCTGTTTAATGGATAATCTCGCAAAAAACTGTTGATTGCGTTAGCTTTCATTAAAACATCTTCGACATCCGAAGCAACTGATTCACGAGCGTCGAAACGCTGTTTCAATCGGTCGGTCGAATTTTCGAAGTCGGTCATATATTTGTTAATGGAATCTTCCGAGTTCGTATTATTGAGGCGACTTCTGTCCAATGAACGATCAATGGTTCTTTTAAAGTTGTCGGTTTTGGTTTCGATACTGCTCAACAAAGTCTGAACCTGAGTATCATTAACCCGATAAGGTCGGCGCGTCACCGTCGGCTGCACCGGATTTCGCCAGTCCCAACTTACCGTATAATATCTGGCAAGTGTATTTAGATCGGTTTTCACGTTTGCCCAACTTCTCTGAACAACCGTCGAAAGCCGGTTTCTTTCCATAAAACCGTTGATATAAGATGCCCGATTTAAAATGTCTTGAACATCGGAACTGACAGTTTCGCGCGCATCAAATTTTTGTTTGAGCGCATCAGTCGAATTTTCAAACTCTTTAACGTATTCGTTGACCATATCTTCGGTGTCAGAACCGTCGAGACGGCTTCTGTCTAAAGACCTGTCCAAATCACGCTTATAGATATCCGTTCGTTGTTCGATCCGATTAAGCAAATATTGAACTTGACGATCAGTAACGCGATACGGACGAGTTTGAGCCGATACAAGACCGACAGACCCGATTAATAATGTAAATAAAAATAAATAAATTGAATGAAATGTAATTTTTCCCACTTCAACCTCCTTTGATAATTTGTTTGTTATTGCAAGACTCGGAAGAGTTAAAAAGTCTAGTTGGTTTTATGAAGTGGCAACAATCGTGCCAATTACAAGATTATCTTGCCAAACCATTTAATTACAACGACTTGTAAAACTACAAAAAATAACCAAATAAATTGTTGCTAATATGTTTGCAACAGAACAATACAGACCTGTAAGCACTTAAAAACCGATAAAGCCAATGTAAATGTTTTAAAACTTAAAGTATGACTTATTAACAATTAGAAATTTTCCAAAATAATCTCAATTTGAACTTATATCTTTTAATGGCAATCTGACGACAATCGTCGTTCCTTCGCCTTCACCTTTGCTTTGGGCTTCAATAGTTCCGTTGTGAAGTTTGACGATATGTTTCGAGATCGCTAATCCTAATCCCATCCCGCCGTGCCGCCGCGTCATTGTCGAATCGGCTTGACGAAACTGTTCAAAGATATGAGGCAGAAATTCACTTTTGATTCCGATGCCGTTATCTTGAACGGAAAAACTAATCACGCTTGTATCACAATTTAATTGAACGTAAACTTTCCCGCCTTCAGGTGTAAATTTGACGGCATTTGAAAGAATGTTTTCAAATACTATTCGCATCTTTTGTTTATCACCGGAAACAATACAGCCGTTCAACGTATTTTGTTTTTCTAATTTGATATTTTTCTCTTCAGCAGAGTTTTTCAGATCGTTAAAAACTTCATTAAATATTTCGGAAACCACAAAATTTTGTTTTTTAGCATCCAAAGTATCGCTTACCATTTGAGAATAATTAATCATATCGTCAATTAATTCGGTCTGATGACGAAGATTTTTTTCTATTTTCTCTAAAGCCGTATGTCGTTTTTCATCCGATAGATGAGTGGCTTTAAGAATTCTCGACCAACCGGCAATGGCATTAAGCGGCGTTCTCAATTCGTGTGAAATTACCGAGATAAATTCATCTTTTGCGCGATTTGCAGACTCGGCTGACATTCTGGCTTCTTGTTCTTTAACGAGAAGTTTTTTCTTCTCGATCTCCGAATCATACAACTCGCTGACGATCTTCTGAACTTTAGCCCGCGAAGCAGCTTCCCAATAAGTCAAACCGAATAAAATCAAACTGAAAATTACACCTACGGCAAAAATCACGGGCATCCAACCCAAACTCGACTGGACGTTAAATACCGGAAGCGTTTCATAGCGAATCGTCCAGTTTCGTCCGGCTACGTTTAATTGACTTTGTGTAAATAAATGTTCATCGAGTGCTGGTGTTGCCGTAGAATTATCATTATTAAAAGATGCCGCCAACAAATTTTCAGGAGAAATCTCGCCATCATATATCTTCACTTTCAAATCGCTGTTGTTTGTTAAATTATGAACTTCCGACAAAAAATCTCCGGCTTTAAAAGGACTATAAATAAAGCCGCGCACATTTTTACGGCGCGATTCTACAGTTTGATTTTCTTCGTTATCTTTATAAACCGGAAGATAAATCAGAAAGCCTTTTTGTGGTTGTTGTCCGTCATCCTGTAAAAGTGCGATCAAAGAAGTTGCCGTCGCTTCGCCTGAATCACGCGCACTTTCCAGAGCAGTGCGCCTTTTTTCTTCGGTAGTCATATCGTAACCGATAGCTTTGCTGTTTCTTTCATTAAAAGGTTCGAGATAGATGACGGATTGATGAGTGTCTCGTTCGGATTCAGGAAAAACTTTAAAGTCTGAAATCCCTTCCGACTGCATTTTTTTTATAAGAAAATCTTTTTCGTCAGATTTAAAAACTAGACTGTAACCGATTCCCTGCACTCCGCGATAATTTTTGCTCAACTCTAAACTTTCGACAAAATTAGCAAAATCCTTGCGTTCCAGATTTTTATTGGCTTCGATAAATCCGCGACCGCTTTTTAATAAAACGATATACAGACCGATACGAGTTTCTATTGTATTTTGAATGCGATTGACAGCAGTATTGAACCTGACTTGATCTTTGCTTTTCGCGCTTTGATAAAATATATATGAAATTCCGAGAGTAAAAATTATCGATACGGCAAAAACCATATACGGGAGTTTGAGGTTATCTACGGTCGGCTCCTGATCTGTTTTTTTTTCTAAAAACTCACTCATTTCATAAACACCATTGCTTGAGAAATTTTGCTCAAGCTAGAAATACAATATGTTTGTAAAGCAAGGACTATGCCTTACTGAATAATTCAACTAATGAGTCGTTTTCGGCAAATATATCGTATTATCAATACTTTAAAAGACTTCTAAAAATGATTTTATTGCGTAAGTGTATGTTTTATTTACACAATCGTTTGGATACATTGCATAAACAAAATTGAAAAATAGAAATTTATGATAATAAAATGTTTTCGTTAGATTATCTTTCCGGCATCGGATTTGCTATGCTGTCACCTGAGATTTTTTATCATCAAAATTTAAGGAGAAAAATTATGGCAGATGAAAATGGAACAGGTAATAATTTTATTTGGGCAATTACCACGATAATTATTGTAGCGATTATTGCCGGAGCTTTATATTACAGCGGATTCTTAGGCGGAACTAAGAAAGAAAAAATCGACATCAATGTTGATGTTCCTGCTACAAAATCGAATTAATTTCAATTTAAAATCGTTTTTTTGCGTTTGATTTTTATAACAGATCAAACGCTTTTTTTATTTAAATATTAGTAGAACCCGAGAAGTTTTATTTTAGTTTGAACAGTTTACCGAAATAATTTTGTGATTCGATCTTGGCTACCGTCGTTCAATCTCAAAACCACCGTCCGGAATAAAAATATGTATTGCAATCGCAGTTAAGTTCTCAATCCGGCAGTTTTTTTGTTAATAATTTATTTTCTTTTTACTATGACCGTTAGTTTTTGAAATTTCATTAATTTCCGTGCTGTCTTCGATTTGTTTGACGGCTTTTTTGAGAATAACCTGCATATTTTGAAGTCGTTCGAGAGTCGAGCGTGTTTTCAGCATTTTGTATTTCAAATTATTTTCCAAATTGAATGCCGAACTGATTAAAAATGAAAGTTGTTCCGGCTCGGCTTGCGGAATATCCGGAAACTCTCCGCGCTGACCGCTGAGTTTGTGCGCGGCTTTGGCAACTCTGTTAAATAATTTGAAAACTTCGTCCGAAAGATTTTCAAGTTCGGATTTTTCTTCTTCAGCATCTTCAAAAAATTCAACTTCGGCAATAAGATAAGGTTCATTCATTTGAACATAATCTATAATTCGATAGCGAATAATTCCGAGCGTGAGAATATTCGAACGACCGTCGGGCATCGTTTGCATTTCATTTATCTCTGCAACACATCCGATTGTTCCCGGTTCGGGTTTTTCCGATAATATTTCCTGCGAGTTGAAATATGACAAACCGAAAAGATTTTTTTTGAGTTCGACATCTTTCAGCATCTGCCGGTATTTTTCTTCAAAAATATGAAGCGGCATCAATTCGGAAGGCATTAAGACAACCGGGAGCGGAAATATCGGCAACTGATCGATGCCTAAAACTTTTTCTGATGCGTCTGACATTTATAGTAGTTTCCGGTTTTCGGTCTGAAATTTCAAGTTAGGTAAAAAAGAAATATTTAATCGGCGACGGTTTTCAATGCGATAAAATCGGCGATTTTTTCCGGTTCTTCATCGCTCAAAACCATTCTTTTCGCGCCGATTACGGCTTCCGCCATTTCTTCGGCGCGAATTTTATAACGATTATCCCGAATAATCAAATCTTCGATGACGCGGCGTTCGAGTTTTTCGCGCGAAGCGTCTTCTTCAAGATCGGCGGCAACCGCATATTCGACCGGCGCGGAATGATTTTTTATCCGAACGTGCAGTGCATCGGTCATTTTCTGCGTTTCTTCGCGGATTTTCTGCATTTCCAAAAGCGAATTGGGAAAACCGAGATGTCCGCGCAGAGTTATTTCGATGATCGGCTGCGGCTGATTTTCTTCCGAGATTCGCGCTTCTCCTTTCACTTTATTTAAGACTTCATCCGTTACTGTTTTCGTATCTTCTTTGCCCGAAACATCGTAACCGATTCGCTGAAATGGTCGCTGCGTGTAATCGCGCAAATGGCGGGCGTTGACTTCATTATTTTCTCCGATTTCAACGAGCCACGCGCCGCGCGTTTCGCGGAATTCGTCAATTTTCGTGATTTCGAGTGAACCCGGATTAAACGCCCAATTTTCGATCTCGAAATATTTGTGCGTGTGACCGAGCGCGACATAATCGGTCACGGATTTCAATTCCTTCAAATTTGCAATCGTCAGTGCGGGAATCGGATGCGTCTGATGACCTTCGACATCCGTATGAAGCAGTAAAATATGAAACGCGCCTTCGCGCCGGTTTTCTTTGATCGCTTCGGTCAGCATCGGAATCGCCCAGTTTGCCGACGCGCCATACCACGCCGAACCGAAAATCCGTGCGTTGCCGATGTCAACAAATCCGCCGCGAATATAATGTTCGCCATCGTAATTCCATTCGTCATAGACGAACTTTCCTTCGACATTGCGCGGTTCGACAATGTGAATCAATCGCCAGTTTTCGAGTGAACGAAGCCACGAGTATTCCGAATCGTTATGTTTCTGATCGTGATTTCCCTCGATTGTCACAACCGGAATTCCGTGATCTTTGAGAAAATTTAAACCTGCAACCGCGTGATCCATCGTTTCGGGCGGAACATTGCGTTTGTGAAAAAAATCGCCCGCCATTATGACAAAATCAACTTTTTCGCCGACCGCATATTTTTTTATCACGTCAAACCACGCATAAAAAAAATCCTTCGGGCTTTCGTCTAGTTGATAGCGTGTGCATCCGAGATGAACGTCCGAGATGTGAAGAAATTTCATAACATTATTATAAAACATTTCAACGCAAAGGCGCGAAGAGACAAGGACGCAAGGGAAGAAAAATTTATAAAAATAATCTTTGCGTCTTTGCGCCCTTGCGCCTTTGCGTTAAATTGAATTTATGAACAAAGTCATTTTAATTACGGGCGCGTCGAGCGGAATCGGGAAAGAAACGGCGAAACTTTTTCAAACCAAAAACTGGAAAGTTGCTGCGACAATGCGTTCGCCGGAAAAAGCGGAAGATTTGCAAAAAATCGTCGATCTCGTAACTTTTCGTTTGGATGTTACAGATGTTGATTCGATCAAATCGGCGATTAACGAAACGCTTGAAAAATTCGGGCGAATTGATGCGATTGTCAATAACGCCGGTTACGGACTCGTCGGCGCGTTTGAAGCCGCAACTGCCGAACAGATCGAAAACCAATTTCAGACGAATATTTTCGGTTTGATGAATGTCTGCCGCGAAATTTTGCCGTATTTCCGCGAACAAAAACGCGGCACAATCGTCAATGTCGCGTCGGTCGGCGGAAGAATAACTTTTCCTTTTTACAGTCTTTATCACGCGACAAAATGGGCGGTCGAAGGTTTTTCCGAATCTTTGCAGTATGAACTCGAACAATTTAACATTCGCGTCAAAATCATCGAGCCGGGACCGATCAAAACCGATTTCTACGACCGTTCGCAAGATGTCACAAAAAAAGAAGGTTTGACCGCTTACGATTATATGCTCGATAAAGTTATGCCGAATATGCAGAAACAAGGCGAAAACGCACCGGACGGTTCGGTCGTCGCCGAAACGATCTACGAAGCCGTCACCGATAATTCTAAAAAAATGCGTTACAGCGTCAATACGAAAGGCTTGCTTTTGGCACGAAGATTTTTGCCCGACGGTATATTTGCAAAAATTATGAAAACCGTATTTTTGAAGTAAATCTCAGACGGATTTTGCTTTGACTCTTAACCGACCGAATTCATTTAAGATCGGCTTTAAATTCTCGACCGCTTTTTCGTGCGTAACGCCGTTGGTTGCTAAAACTCCGTTGAGATTTTGCACGTTTTCCAAATCGTATCGAATCGAAAAAACCGAACAGATCGGTCATTTTTCCGCCCGCTTCTTCTAAAATAACCTGCGGCGCACAAGTGTCCCAAAATTTCGTGTGCGGCGACAGATGAATGTATAAATCGCAAATTTGCTCGGAAATCAAACCGATTTTCAAACCGACCGAACCGCGGCGAACTTCGTCTTGAAAATGAAAATCGTCCGCGATACGCGACATTTTCGGACTTCGATGATTACGCGAAACTGCTATCGTCATCTCTGAAAAATCTTTTTTTTCGGAAACTTTCAAACGCTGCGGCGTTTTTGCGCCTTCGATCAAAAACGCGCCGTTTCCTTTGACTGCATAATAAAGACGATTGTGATCCGGCAAAAAAACAACGCCGAGAATTACTTCGCCATTTTCAGCTAAACCGATCTGAACGGCAAAATCGCCGTCTTTGTTAATAAATCCGCGCGTTCCGTCCAAAGGATCAATTATCCAGACGCGTTCGCTGGAC
Organism: Pyrinomonadaceae bacterium; assembly: GCA_965217985.1. GTDB lineage: Bacteria > Acidobacteriota > Blastocatellia > Pyrinomonadales > Pyrinomonadaceae > DATHTS01. The sequence continues at coordinate 177,789 of CBDCJY010000005.1, read as the reverse complement.
AGGCGGTTTTTCTTTTCGTCAATTTCTTCTTCCGACAAAATCGCATCGTCTGCAAACGCTTCGGCTAAACCTTCGACGATAATTTTGCTCGCCGTTCTGTCGGCAATCGTTACGGGTTCGCTGAAATTATCCGCGCCGTATTTTTCTTCGGCGACAATTTCAAGCGCGTAAAATTTCATAATAACTTCGCCCGCCGTTTTAGCGAGTCTGACAGCAGTTTCCAATTCTTTTTTTAACATTCGTTTCAAGTGTAAAATGGAAAACTGAAAATGGAAAATCGGTAATATTTTTCTTTACGGCTTTTATTTTATAAATATTTTCCGTTTTCCATTTTCCATTTCCCGTCCGATTTGTTTTACACTTTAAAAATATGGCGGAAAGCATTACATTTTCTAAAACTTCGGACAGAAAAATTATTTACGAAGAAATCGCGCCGCAGATCGAGTCTTTAGTTTCAGACGAAGCGGATTTGACTGCGAATCTGGCAAATATCGCGGCGGTTTTAAAGGAAACTTTCGGGTTTTACTGGATCGGCTTTTATATCAAAAAAGAGAATCAACTCGTTCTCGGACCTTTTCAGGGAACGCTTGCCTGCACGCGAATTGATTTTGACAAAGGCGTTTGCGGACATTGTTACGCGACGAAAAAAATCGTCATCGTGCCTGATGTCGAAGAATTTCCCGGACACATCGCGTGCAGTTCGGCTTCAAAGTCAGAAATCGTTTTGCCGATCTTTGAAACATCGGGCGAAGTTTTCGGCGTTCTCGATGTGGACAGCGATTCGTTAAATGATTTTTCAGAAACAGATGCGGAAGGTTTAAGAAAAGTCGTCCAGATAATCGAAACAAAAATTCAATAAAAAAAATAAAAATGGCAGCAATCGAACAAACAAAAAATTACGCTCAAAGATTTGCAAATGCGGCTAACGGACATTTTCGCAACGCGCAAAATCTGACGCTTTCATCAATCGGCATCGGCACATATCTCGGCGGTTGGGACGCGGAAACCGACGCGAATTATACAAATTCAATCGTCGAGTTTGTCGAATCAGGCGGAAATGTGATTGATACGGCGGCAAATTATCGTTTTCAGCGCAGCGAACGAAACATCGGCGCGGCGTTACAAAAATTATTTGAAAAAGGTTTTGCGCGCCAGGAAATTTTTATTGCGACCAAAGGCGGTTATCTGCCTTTCGACAACGAACCGCCGCGCGATGTCAATCAATATTTTGACGAAAATTTTGTCAAAAAAGGCATCGCCAAGCCGGAAGATTTGGTGTCGGGAAGTCACTGTATGACGCCGGATTATTTGCAGTCGCAGATTGACCGATCGCTCGAAAATATGCAGATTGACGCGCTCGATCTTTTCTATATTCACAATCCCGAATCGCAGTTAAGCGCAATTGATAAATACACATTTGAAGCGAAGATCGCCAAAGCATTTGAAAAACTCGAAGAAAATCGCGCTAACGGCAAAATCAATTTTTACGGCACGGCGACTTGGAACGGTTTCCGGGTTGCGCCGGATGATCCGTCGTATCATTCGCTCGAAAGTTTTGAAAGAATTGCGCGGCAGGTCGGCGGCGAAAATCACGGTTTTAAGTTCGTCCAACTTCCCTATAATCTGGCGATGCCGGAAGCGTATCTGTTAAAAAATCAAGCCGTCCGAGGGAAAGTTTATTCAGTTCTCGAAGCGGCGGAAAAACTCGGCGTTTCGGTGATGTGCAGCGCGACGATATTGCAGGGAAAATTAACGCACAGCGTTCCGTTTCATATCCGCGAATCGTTGGGAAATCCTTTGACCGACGCGATGACGAGCATTCAATTCGTGCGTTCGACTCCGAATGTAACGACCGCTTTGATCGGAATGAGCAACTCGGCACACGTCGAAGAAAATATGAAACTCGCGGAAATCGCGCCTGTTTCAGTTGAACAATTCGCGCAGATTTTCGTTCAGGAATAAGAAGGAGAAAATTTATGTCTGAAAAAAACATCAAAACTTACGCGGAATTTTGGGATTTTTACGTCGCCGAACACAGTGAGCCTTTAACGCGGCTTTTGCACTTTGTCGGCACGACTTTGAGTTTAGTAATAATAATGTGGATTTTCCGCACGGGAAATTTGCTGTATATTCCGCTGTGTTTCGTCGTCGGTTACGGCTTTGCGTGGTTTTCGCATTTCGTGATCGAGAAAAACAAACCTGCGTCGTTTAAATATCCGCTGTGGTCGTTTATTTCCGATTATAAAATGATGTTTTTTATGCTGATCGGAAAAATGAACGCCGAAGTCGAGCGCGTATCGCGGAAATAATTTAAGGGAATTTTTTACTCCACTCCAAATCTCCGTGAAAATCTCCGTGATCTCTGTGTTTGAAAAATTGTTTTAACACAGAGATCACGGAGATTTTCACGGAGATTATTGTGATTTTGCCATCTCTTGATTGAAATAAATCTAGTTTTTGTTCATCTTGGTTACATTTTTTAGCTTTCGATATATTCCGAGATCAGTTCGAGCGAGCGATTGTAACGATACGAAATGTTAAAATGTCCGTCGTCGAAGTCTTCGTGAATATGCGAAATATTATTTTCCGCTAATTTCCGATGCAAAATTTTCGCGCCGATGTCTAATGCAAATTCGTCTTTTGTTCCCGCATCGAGGTAAAGCAATTTTAAAGATTTCAGATTTTCAGCGTATTTTTCGACGAGAAACGCCGGATCGTGTTCGCGCCATTTTTCCCAAACTTCGTTTCTCATTTCGCCCGTTTCCAAATCGAACGGCAGATCGAAACCGATTTCGCTTTCTGCATTCGGCGAATAACACGCGCTCATTCCGATAATATTTAAAGCCGCAAAATCATCTTTTCCCTTTTTCGCTTCTTCGTTCCAAAATTTTTCGACAAATTTTTTCGGATTTCCTTTAATTGCGCGAAAGGCTTTCGGAATGTCGGGCAAATAACAATAGTCGAAATATGCGTCGCCGGCAGTCGAACACGCCAGACCGAAAACGTCGGCGTGACGCATCGCCATAATTAACGCACCGTAACCGCCGGAAGATTTTCCCATCACGGCGCGGGAATTTTTGTTTTTTAATGTGCGAAAATTTTCGTCAACGAACGGAATTATTTCTTCGGTCAAGTAATCTTCGTAATTTCCCGTCGCGCCCGAATTGATATATTGCGAACCGCCGTAATATGTAAAACAATTGGGCATTACGGCGATCATCGGTTTGATTTTTTGTTCGCCGATCAGTTTGTCGAGGCGTTCGGCAAAATTCGGCGCAAACGCGCTGTCATTTAAAAGCATTTTCCCGCGTCCCGCAAATCCCGTGAGATTATAGACGACCGGATAATTTTTATCGGTTTCTGCATAATCAGGCGGCAAATAAATATAAATTTCGCGGACAAATTTATCGCCGAGCGGATTATTTTTCAGAATTTTGCTCTCGTGTTTCAAAACTTTGACAGTTCCCTGCTGTATTTTCATACCGATTATTTTCAACCCAAAAGCCGCCAAGGTGCAAGGTCGCAAAGTTTTTCATTTCGAGGAAAATCAAAACAAAATTATTTTTTTCTTCATAGCGTCTTCGCGTCTTTGCGGCTTTGCGTTAAAATCAATTTTTGGTTGTCAAATTATATGGCTGATCCGATTTCAATTGATCCGAACGCGCTTTCGATCACAATCGAATTTTTAACGGCGATGGTTACGCCGACGCTTTTAATTTCGGCGACGGGTTCGCTCGTGCTTTCGACTTCGACGCGGTTAGGTCGCGTCATTGACCGCGTGCGCGAACTGGAAAGCAGATTAAGTCAATTAATGATTGCGGAAGATAAAGACAAAATTCCGCTTTACGAAAAACGAATTGATACGGTCGTTAATCTTTTGGATAAAGTTACGAGCCGCGCACGAATTTTACAAAGAGCGATGGGCGCGTTTTATTACGGTCTCGGCTGTTTTATTTTGACCAGCGTGACCATCGCCATCGCCGGATTTCTGCCCAGTTATCGCTGGCTGCCGATTCCGGTCGGAATAATCGGAATTATTTTTCTTTTTTACGGCAGTTTGCAGATGCTGCTCGAAAACCGTATGGCGACCGCGACGATCAACGCCGAAATGGATTTTACCTGGGCGTTGGCAAACGTCGTTGCGCCGAAGGAAATCATCAATAAATACGTCTATAATGCACACGGAAAACGTCGAATCAGAACCCAAGTTTCTCAAATCCTTGAGGACGGGCAAACTGAAAACAAAAGTTGAAGCACTCGAAAAACTTCTCGAAAACTGCACCGTCTGTCCGAAAGACTGCGGCAATAATCGCCTGAAAGACGAAATCGCCGCGTGTTATTCGGGCGCGTTGCCGATTGTGTCGAGCTACACGCCGCATTTCGGTGAAGAACCTGTGCTTTCAGGCACGAACGGCGCGGGAAATATTTTCTTCGGCAACTGTAATTTGCGCTGCGTTTATTGTCAGAATTTCCAAATCTCGCAGACACATAAAACGCAGAAAAAGAACGAAATCACGCACGAAAGATTAGCCGAAATGATGCTCGAATTGCAGGCGAAAGGTTGTCACAATATCGGTTTCGTTTCGCCGACGCATTTCGCGCCGCAGATGGCGAGAGCGATTTTGATCGCGGCGGAAAACGGTTTGAAAATTCCGGTTGTTTATAATACGAACGCTTATGATTCGGTCGAAGTTTTGCAATTATTGGACGGCATAATTGATATTTACCTGCCGGATTTCAAATACGCCGACAACGACGCGGGATTTCAATTTTCAAAAGTGCGCGGCTATACTGATTTTGCGCGAAAAGCGTTGCAGGAAATGTTTCGTCAAACGGGCGATCAGTTGATTTACGGCGCGGACGGTTTATTAAAACGAGGTTTGGTCATCCGGCTTTTGGTTTTGCCGAACGACATCGCCGGAATCGAAGAAAATCTAATCTGGATAAAAGAAAATCTGTCGCCGCGCACGGCAATCAGCCTGATGGCGCAGTATTATGCGACCAATAAAGCCGCGACCGACGAGCGATACATTTTACTTTCCAGAAGAATTTCAGAAAGAGAATGGAGCAAAACAATTGAAATTCTCGAAGACCTGCAAATGGAAGAAGGCTTCTTGCAGGAATACGAATCGGCATCGTATTATTATCGTCCCGACTTTGCAGACAAAGACAAACCTTTCAAAGATATACGGGATTTTCAATTATGAGCGAAAAAGAATTAATCGAATACATCGAGCAAAATCTCGAACATTCGCCGATGATTGATACGGAAACGGGAATTGCCGCCGTCAAAAAACTGGCGAAGATCGCCGAGCGCGAAAAAGTCGAATGGGCTTTGGCGGGCGGGATTGCGATGCACCTTTACGGCAGTCCGCGTTTGACGAAAGATGTTGACGTGATTTCTATGAAAAGACTTTCGCTCGAAGCGGTGCGTCCGATTGGTTTCGGCGGCGAATCTTATGAAGTAACGGTCGGGAAAAAAAAGATTCACGTTGATTGGATCGTGCGCGAAGACAACTATCGTCAGTATTACATTGCGGCGTTAAAAGATGCGGCAGTGTTAAAAAACGGTTTGCGAATTATTACGCCCGAATGGTTAGTAATTTTAAAATACATCGCCGGACGCGATAAAGATTTGGACGATATTACCTTTCTGTTGAGAAAAAACGGTCACGTCAAGAGAGTTAAGATTAAGGAAAACATCGTGGCGACCAAGAGCGAAGACGTTTGGTTTGCGATGCTTCCGAATTGGCAGAGACTTTTCGATTTAGCCGAAAGCAAGATCGCCGAACGCGATAAATACTACCGCGATCCTTTGCGATAAGATTTTTTATGAACGAACAAGACGAAAAATTTATGCGTCGAGCAATCGAATTGGCGCAGAAAGGAATGGAAACGGGCGCGGGCGGACCGTTCGGCTGTGTGATTGTCAAAGACGGCGAAATTGTCGGCGAAGGCTCGAATCTCGTTACTTCGACCAACGATCCGACGGCACACGCCGAAATTACGGCGATTCGCAAGGCGTGTCATAAGTTGAACAGTTTTCAACTCGACGATTGCACGATTTACACGAGTTGCGAACCTTGTCCGATGTGTCTCGGCGCGATTTACTGGGCGCGTCCCGACAAAATGTTTTACGCTGCGATGCACGAAGACGCGGCAAAAGTCGGATTTGACGACCAATTTATTTACGAAGAGATCGAAAAACCGTTGAGCGAAAGAAAAATCGAATCCGTAAATTTTATGCGCGAAGAAAGTGTCAAAGTTTTTCAAAATTGGGCGGATAAAACCGATAAAATAAAATACTGAAAAAGTGATAAGCGGTAAATACTAAATTAAGTAAATTAAAAATTTACCACTTACCATTTGCCATTTACCATTTACCATTCTTTTACATTGAGCAATTTTTTCAACACATATTTTTTCGTTTTCCTCGCAATTTTTGCGGGAATGGCGATGCCGACACAAGCGACGATTAACAGCAAACTCGCCGGATATGTTGACAGTCCGATTTCCGCCGCTTTTATTTCGTTTGCCGTCGGCACGGTCGCTTTATTCGTCTATATGCTTTTAACGGGCGTATCTTTCAGCAGTATGGCGGCGGCGAAAAATGCTCCGCTTATCTGCTGGATCGGCGGATTTCTCGGCGCGTTTTTCGTTTCCGTAATGGCGACGGTCGTGCCGCGCATCGGCGTTGCATTAGCTTTCAGTTTGGCAATCGGCGGACAAATGATTGTCACGCTTTTGATAGATCATTTCGGTTGGCTCGGCGTTCCCGAAAAACCGATTAGTTTTTACCGCGTCGCGGGCGCGGCTCTGATAACCGTCGGCGTGATTTTGATTCGTAAATTTTAAAATCAACTGATAACGGATAATTGATAGTTGATAATGCAGAAAATTATCAACTATCAATTATCCATTATCAATTATTTCCAAATGATTAAATTTATTTTGAACAATCAGACAATCGAAAGCGATTTGCCGAAGGGCGCGACGGTGTTGGATTTCGTGCGTTATCACAAAAACTTGAAAGGCACGAAAATCGGTTGTCGTGAAGGCGATTGCGGTGCTTGCACGATTTTGGTCGGCGAATTGGTTGAGGAAAAAGTAAAATATCGTTCGCAAACTTCTTGCTTGATGCCGCTCGCCAATGCGAACGGAAAGCATATCGTCTCAATCGAAGGCATTAATAAACCGGGCGAAGAACTGACCGAAGTGCAAAACGCGATGGTCGAAAACAGCGGAACGCAATGCGGTTTTTGCACGGTCGGTTTTGTAATGTCTTTAACCGGATTTTGTTTGGACGAATCGCCGAAAACAGTTGATTCGGCAATTTCAGCGATTGACGGAAATATTTGCCGTTGCACGGGTTACAAATCAATCGAACGCGCGGCGGAAAATTTGACCGAAATTTTGAATCAAAAGAACGGACAAACGTGCGTTGATTACGCTATTGAAAAAGGCATCGTTCCCGAATCGTTTGCCGACATTAGAAATCGGCTTGAAACTCTGCTGAATCAACCTGTCGAAACGGTCGAAACGACAAAGCCGCACACGGAAAGATTCGGCGTAACAGACAAAAGCGACGGCGGTTATCCGAAAACGATTATCAAAACTCCAAAACCTTTTATTGGCGGCGGAACGGATTTGTATGTCCAGAATCCCGAAGAAATGGTTTACGCTTCGGCGGAAAATCTGTTCAGTAATAATGAGTTGCGGTTTATTAACGAAACGGACGAATTTGTCGAAATCGGCGCGTCAACGGTCGTGACGGATTTGCTCGAATCGGAAGTTTTCAATCGTTTGTTTCCGAATCTCTACAAATACTTAAAACTCGTCTCGTCCACGCCGATTCGTAATATGGCGACGCTCGCCGGAAATTTTGTCAACGCTTCGCCAATCGGCGATATGACGGTGTGGTTTTTGGCTTTGAGTGCAGAAATTTTCGTTAAAACCGCGAACGACAATGAACGTGTGATTCCTTTGCGTGATTTTTATCTCGGCTACAAAAAATTAGCTAAAACGGATGACGAATTTATCACGAAAATTCGTTTCCGTAAGGATTTCACGCATTTTAATTTCGAGAAAGTCTGCAAACGAACTTATCTGGACATCGCTTCCGTGAACACCGCAATCAGTTTGAAAATCGCCGGTGATTTGATCGAAGAGATTCACGTCTCAATCGGCGGAGTCGCGGCGATTCCGGTGTATCTGCGAAAAACTTCGGAATTTCTGCGCGGCAAAAAGATTTGTCTGACGACAATTTCAGAAGCGGAAAAAGTTTTACAAACCGAGATCAGACCGATTTCGGATGTGCGCGGTTCGGAAGAATACAAACGTCTGCTTGCCCGCCAACTTTTCAGAGCGCATTTTGTTCAATTGTTCGATTTGTCAAAGATCGGATAAAATAACTTCGAGTTTAAAAATGCGCCTGAAAAACAAAAAATTAATTTTCTCGAAACGCATTTGAAGCTGAAAAAAATATGTCATCTTTTTACGAAGTTATGATCGAACGCAATTTTTCGAGCGCACATCAATTGCGCGGTTACAAGGGAAAATGCGAAAATCTGCACGGACACAATTATAAAATCGAAATCTACGCCAAAGGCGCGGAACTCAACAACATCGGACTTTTGATTGATTTCGGCGATTTAAAAATTGCTGCCGACGAGATCGTCAAATATCTCGATCATCGCAATTTGAACGAACTTCCGCCGTTTGACGAAGAACTGAATCCGTCGGCGGAAAATCTGGCACGGTATATTTTGGAATATATCAACACGCGAGTCGGCGACGAGCGCGTCAAAGTTTACAAAGTCCGCTGTTTTGAAACGCCGACCAGCATTGCCACTTATCAAATTGACTAAACTTTTTCTTATTTATTTGTTTTGTCGAGCGTCAATTCGTTATTTTTTTCTCGCCTCAACAAATTGGTAAATAAAGTTTGTTTTAGATTCTAAATGAAAATCAAGGGCAGAAAAATTCGGATCATCCGTGAACTCCGTGTTTATTTGATTTGATAACACAGAGTTGACTAAAACTTTCCAAAGTTGACAGAGAGAAAAAATGCCTTTGTCTTCAACACTTATTTCTACTCCTGACTCGCATTAGATAACTCAGGTTTGAATATGGAACGATACAAATGAAAGCGAAACAAAACATTGGAGATCAAGAAAGAGATAGAGTCGAGTATCGTCTTCAGGAAAGAGAGCGGTTTTTGCGGACGCTGATCGGGAATTTGCCCGGCGTGGTTTATCGCTGCCGCGTTGACGAGCGGTTTACGAGCGAATTTATCAGCGACGGCTGTTTGGAATTGACCGGACATACGGCGGATGAATTGACGCAGAAGCGTGTGTCGTCGTGGGATGAAATAATTTATGCGGATGACCGCGAGACGGTTCGCGGCGAGATCGGTCGGCTGATGAATGATGCGGAAGCAAGAAAAAAACTGCCGCTCGAAGTAACGTATCGCATCGTTAATCGGGAAGGCAAATTGAAATATGTCCGCGACCGTTTTCGGTTTATTGATGATGAAGGCGGAAAGATCATCGCGCTCGAAGGTTTTATCGCCGATATTACTACTCAAACTGTCGCCGATGAACGGCTTCGTGAATCGGAAGCGAAATATCGTCTGCTCGCCGAAAATATGTGCGATCTGGTTTGTCTGCACGATCCTGAAGGGAAATATTTGTATGTGTCGCCGTCGTCGCTCGCGCTGCTCGGATACGCGCCGGAAGAACTCGCCGGCAAGTCGCTGTATGATTTTATTCACCCGGACGAAATCGTCTGCGTCCGCGAAGATACGCATCACAAACTTTTAAAGGGCGAAAATAATTTGACGGTTGATTACCGGATACGAAAAAAATCGGGCGATTATATCTGGCTCGAATCAATGGCGCAGACGGTGAAAGATAAATCGGGCGCGATTGTTCAGTTACTTACCGTTTCGCGCGATTTTACGACGCGCAAACAAGCCGAAAAAGATAACGACGACGCGGAAGAACGAATCGCCGCGCTGTTTATGAGCGAACAGAAAGCACACGTCGAAGCCAAAACCGCGCGCGCCGAAGCCGAACACGCCAATCACGCCAAAGACGAATTTTTGCAACTTATTTCGCACGAATTTCGTACGCCTTTGACGACGATTAAAATGCTCGCCCGACTGATGCAGAAAGGCGGCGAAAACGAGGCTGAAAAAAGCGACTATCTCGAAACGATTGCCGCCGAATGCGACCGGCAGATCGATATGATTTTGAATCTGCTCGATGTCGCCAAAGTCGAAGAAGGCACGATGGATTTGCGGCTCGAACCGGTTGATGTCAAACGGCTTTTGGAAACGTGCGACAAAATCGAACGCCACGCGGCGAATGCCCGCGAGCAGAAATTTGAAGTCGTGTGCGCGGAAAATCTGCCGCCCGCGCGCGGTGATGCCAAAGCGATTCGCCGCGCGTTGTGTTCGATCATCGAAAACGCGATCAAATATACGGCAATCGGCGGCGCGGTCAAACTCTCGGCGCGGCTCGCGCAAAGTTCAAAACCGGCGGCGGAAAACCTTCAAAATCCTGCTGTCTACGCCGACACGAAAACGAACGCGAAAACCAAAATCGCCGAAGAAATTCGACACGAAATCGCCATTGCCGTCGAAGACACCGGGCGCGGCATTCACGCTGAAGATATTCCGCATCTGTTTCATAAATTTTATCGCGGCAAAAAGGAAGTTCCGCACGACGACACGACCGACGGCACGCCGGACGATGCGGGCGGACGCGCCGAAACACCGGGTGTCGGTCTCGGTTTGTATCTGGCGAAAAAATTGATCAAAGAACTCGGCGGGCGCGTTGAGGTTGAATCCGAAGTCGGGCGCGGAAGTTGTTTCACCGTTTATCTTGCCGTCTGGAACGATGCGACCGACGAAGTTGATCTGACCGACGAATATAATTTTGACGAAGGAGAAAATCCTTGAAAAAACGCCTGCTTATTGTCGAAGATAATTTTCGTCTGCTCAGCGTGATCGCCGTCTATCTTGAAAAAGCGGGTTATGAAGTGATGACGGCGCGGGACGGCGGAGATGCACTGTTGAAACTCGCCGAAACGATTCCCGACTTGATCGTCAGCGATATAATGATGCCCGGAATTGACGGTTTCGCCTTTGCCGCGAGCGTCCGCGCCAGTCCGCGCACTGATTTGATTCCGATTGTTTTTCTCACCGCCAAAGACCGCCGCGAAGACCGCATCGGCGGATTTAAAGCCGGAGTTGACGCTTATCTCGTCAAGCCTTTCGAGCCGGAAGAACTCGTCGCCGTCATCGAAAATATTTTAAGCCGCGTCGCCCGAACTCATCAGCGCGTCGCCCGAACTCATATTGCAGCGGCGGAAAATGAGAAGACGAAAAACGCAGCAAACGAAACGTCGCAAACGCCCGATTCGCCTCTCACCGAAGCCGAAGAACGAGTCGCCCGATTGGTCGCCAAAACTCTCAGCAACAAGGAAATAGCCGCGCAGTTAAACGTCAGCGTCCGCACCGTCGAAATGCACATCTCACGAATTCTCGCCAAAAAAAGTTTCTCCAACCGCGTCGAAATCGCCCGCTTTGTCATTCAGCGCGACGCAGCAAAATAATTTTTAGAAAAATTTAAACCGCCGATGGACGCGGATAAACGCCGATAAGAATTTTTTTGATTATCTGTCTTTATCCGCGTTTATCCGCGTTCATCGGCGGCAAAAACTTCTTCTTTTCTTCTTTCACCTGCGGCAAAAATTTTTTCCGACATTTAAATACAGCGAAATTACTTACGTCGTGTTGGTGGTAACACGGTTGTTGATGCGCGGGCGAAAAACTATGGTTGAGTCATAGGAATTATTGCGGCGCGGAATTAAAAATCGGGTTATCGGTGTGCGCTGAACAAGGCAGAACAAAATTATGGACGAAACAAGCAACGCGGCATTTCATATTACGGACGAAAAAGGCGTACGCGGAACGCTCGATCTAACTGTCGTGCCGCCGCAGGGCAGCGAATCGAAACTGGTTTTAGTGCGCTTTGACGACGGCTCGCAGGTGTTTGCCGATGCCGCAACTTTTATCGAACAAGGGGAAGGTCGATTTTTATTTCCGGGGAGCTTCGCCGATTTGATCGAACAGAACAAATCGGCGAAATACGGCGCGGCGGCGTTTGGCGAGACAGCTCACATCGTCATTCCGCTGCTCGCCGAAGAGCTGAAAATCGCGCGCAAAAAGGTTTTGACCGGCGGCGTGCGCGTCCATAAAACGGTTGCCGAACGGACGGAAACGATTGACGAACCGACATTGCGCGAAGACGTGCAGATCGAACGCGTTCCGATCAACAAATTCGTTGACGCGCCGCCGGAAATTCGTCACGAAGGCGACACGATCATCGTGCCGCTTTTGGAAGAAGTTTTAGTAATTGAAAAAAAACTGGTTTTGCGCGAAGAAATTCGCGTCATTACGCGCCGCGAAACGGTTCGCCAGCCGCAGCAATTCGTGCTGCGAAGCGAATCGGCGACGCTCGAAGAAATCAAACCCGGCGCGGAAGGCGAGCGCATCAATTCGCTGTCCGCGCCGATTGATAAAGGCGGAAACGGCGAATAATTTCGCGCGTTTTATAACTCGGAAAAACAAGAACAAAAGGGAGAATTAAAATTATGTCAACGACTTTAGTAGGAATTTTCGACGATTTCACGGCGGCAAACAAAGCGGTCGCCGAATTAACAAAAGCGGGAATCAAACAGGGCGATATTTCCATCGCCCGCAATGACGGCGGCAAAGGTTATCAAACTTACGGCGGCGCGAACTCGAAAGATTACACGACCGGCACGTCAATCGGCACCGACATCGCCAACTTTTTCGACGGCATTTTCGGCACAGATGTCAACGACGACGATCATCGCGGCGTTTATTCGGAATCGCTTCGACGCGGCGGCACGATTGTCACCGTCAAAACAGACGACAAAATGACCGACCGCGCAGCGGACATTTTAAACAATTACGGTGTGGTTGATGTTGATCGCCGTCACGCTGAATATCGCGCTTCGGGTTACAAAAAATTCGATGCGAAAGCTCCGCTTTACACGGAAGATCAGACGCGCAGCGAATATGCCAACTACGGCAAAAACGAAATCGCGCTGCCGGTGATTGAAGAACAATTGAACGTCGGCAAACAGGTCGTTCAGCGCGGCGGCGTTCGCATTCACACGACGGTTTCCGAAAAACCGGTCGAAGCATCGGTTAATCTGCGCGAAGAACACGTCACGGTTGATCGTCGTCCGGTTGACCGCGCTGTCAGCGATGCGGATTTCGCCGCAGTTAAGGAAGGCACGTTTGAAGTAAAAACTCAGGCGGAAGTTCCGGTCGTCTCGAAAGATGCGCGCGTCGTCGAAGAAGTCGTCGTCGGCAAAAACGTCACCGAACGCACCGAAACCGTCACCGATACGGTCAAACGCACTGATGTCAACGTCGAAGAAACCAATCTCGACCGCGACGCACAGGCGAAAAAAGCGAAAAATTAATTTTACGCGCGAAAAATTCCGCGCCGCATTTAACAAAATTCGGCGCGGAGACATAATTTAACAAAAAAGGTCGACATTTTTTCATAAAATTTGAAAAACAGACGGCGAAAATTTAAGAAACAGGAGATAAAAATCAAATGGCTGATATTCCAGTAGAACGCAAAACCGGCGGTGCATTTCCGTGGTGGTTGATTCCTTTAGTATTACTTTTGCTGCTGCTTCCGCTGCTTTATTTTTGCGGCAGAAACACGGCGGTCGTGGATAACACGAATAATAACGGCAATCGCACGGTCATTGTGAATGGTGCGAATAATTCCGTCGTCAACGGACGCAATACAGGCAACACCGCCGTCGTGACCGGCAGCGGCAGCGGCACGGCTTTCAACGAAGCTGACCGCATCCGCGAAGCAAATGAAAAAGCGCGGCTGGCGATGGAAAAAATTTATCCGAACGGCACGGCGCAGCAGGTTATCGAAGCGTTAAATCTATCAATCGTTAATTTTGCCAAAGGAAGTCACGACGTTCCCGCCGACAGCAAACCGCTACTTAAACAGGCGGCGGAAATGCTGAAAAAATCGCCCGCCGACACGCGCGTCGAACTTGACGGTTACACCGATAACGACGGCGACGATGCGAGCAATCAGAAATTGTCCGAACGCCGCGCGGCTTCGGTTCGAAATCAACTAGTCAGTTTCGGCGTTCCGGCGGCGATGCTTTCGATGAAAGGATACGGCGAAGCAAATCCGAAGGCTTCAAATGACACGCCCGAAGGACGATTTGAAAATCGCCGCATCGAGTATAAAGTGGCGACGAGCGATTCGACCGTTGAAAAAGTCGCGCCGGACGGCAAATAACTGAAAAAAACATATACAAGGGATTTTACAAAAGGGAGAATTATTATGGCAGTAGTTTATTACACAAAACAGGATGAATACGATCTGGTCAACAGCGGTCAGGACTGCATCGGCTGGACAGTCGTAGATCAGGCGGGAAACAAAATCGGCGAAGCGACCGAAATGCTGATTAATACTGATACGGAGATGGTTGATTCGATTTTGATCGATAACAAAAAACGTATCGCGGCGCAGGATTTTTCGTTGAATAATAAACAAGTTGTCGTGCGCGGAATTATGCACGACGGCGAACTCGAAATGACCGGCGAAGGTGCAGCGGAAACATTAGTTCACGATCAGCCGATGCCGAATCGAACCGGCGAAGCGAAACACGTCGCCGGCATCACACGCGCGGCAAATGATGGCGAAAAAGTTATTCCGATTATCGAAGAACAACTTCAGGTCGGCAAACGCACGGTTGAAAGCGGCGCGGCGCGTGTTTCGACCGTCGTGACCGAAAAACCGGTTAGCGAAACGGTTAATCTGCGCGAGGAAAACGTCACGGTCGAACGCCGTCCGGTTGACCGCGCGGTCGAAAACGCTCCGGCGGCTTTCAAAGAAGGCACGATTGAAATTACCGAAATGGCGGAAGTTCCGGTCGTCTCGAAAGATGCCCGCGTCGTCGAAGAAGTCGTCGTCGGCAAAAACGTCACCGAACACACCGAAACCATCACCGATACGGTCAAGAAAACCGAGGTCAATGTTGACGAAACGACGCGCGGCGATTACGACTCGCGCCGTTAGTTGACCGAAAATTTCGGGCGCGATACAAGTTAGCCGAAAAAGCGATTTTTATCACACGGATAATTTCTCGCTCCTGTCTTCAAACGGCGAAAATTCGGTTTCGCGCCCGATCTTATTTGACAAACTTTTAAATACAGCATTTTAGATGAAACAAATTTATCGAAAAATTAAAACTCATTAAGGAGAAATTATTATGATGCAGGTTCAACAAACAGTGACAAATTTCCGCGATACGAGCGAAGCTATCGTTTATTCTTTATACGGCGCGCTGATGCGTCTGGTCGAATTTTTGCCCGCTTTGATCGGTGCGGTTTTGATTCTGGTCGTCGGTTGGTTCATTTCCGGTTTGCTGGCAAATCTGATCGAGCGCGGTCTGAAAGCCGTCGGATTTGAAAACGCGGTCGAGCGTTCGGGAATCGGCGATTTTATTCGCCGTTCGGGAACGAAAATGACGACTTCCGGCGTAATCGCCACACTCGTCAAATATTTTATTTTCCTGATCTTCGTCCAAGCCGCCGCCAACGTGATCGGTATTCCGCAACTGACGGAAATCATTAACCGCATCATTTTGTTTATTCCGAACGTGATTATTGCGATGGCGATCATCGTCATCGGCAGTCTGATTGCGAAATTTCTTTCAGGTCTGGTGCGTTCGAGCGTTTCCGAACTCGGTGTCGGCAACCCGAACTTGTTGGCGACTTTGACGAATTACATCGTTATCGGTTTTTCGGTCATCGCCGCCATTGACCAGCTCGGCATCGCCGCGACTTTAATCAACACGCTGCTCATCGGCTTGATCGGTTCGGTCGCACTCGCCATCGGTCTGGCATTCGGTCTCGGCGGACGCGACGTTGCCGCGCAGATCACGCAAAAATGGTATGACAGTTCGCAAACACTCGCCAATGCCGCGCGGCAACGCGCCAATCTGCCGGGACGCAGCGGAGTTGACCAGAACAATTAAACAAGTTCGCTTCAGCCGGGACAAAAAGCCCGGAACGGTCAAAAATCATACAGCGCAAACAGAATATACATCAGATTCCGATCTTATAACTGATATACGCAAAAATGATTTGATCGGAACTCAGACACTTAAATAGTCATTTAACGAAAAAAGGACTTCGCATTTATTTACGAAGTCCTTTTTTTGTTGGTCGGGGCGAGATGATTTGAACATCCGACCTCACGGTCCCGAACCGTGCGCTCTACCAGGCTGAGCCACGCCCCGTCAAAGTAAATTAAGATTCTAAGTTACTGCTTCGTTCGTGTCAAACAGATTTACTATTTAACCGAATTAATTTACAACTTCTCTTTTGCCGAATTTATGTTTTAGAAATTCGATAAGCGGCGGCAGGATCGAAAGAAAGACGACGACGATGACGACTTTTTCGATATGATCTTCGAGTTTGATGCCGAGAGCGCGTTCGATCACACCGCCGAGAAAGTATCCTGCGAGAACCATACTGCAAATCCACAGCAAACCGCCGAGAAGACTAAACGGCAAAAATTTTGAGTATGGCATTTCACTTGCACCGATTACAATCGGCGCAAAGGTGCGGACAATCGGCACAAATCGCGCGAGAATAATTGTCTTAACGCCGTATTTTTCAAAAAACTTTTTAGCTTTTTCGACACGCGAAGGCTTGAAGATCAAAGAACTTTCACGATTAAAAAGCGTTTTGCCCATTACGCGACCAGTCCAATATCCGGTCGAATCGCCGATCACCGAACCGAGAAAAAACGCCAACAAAACAAATGCGATATTTAGTTTTCCGGCAGCCGCGAAAAGTCCTGAAACGACGAGCAGAGAATCTCCGGGCAGAAAAAAACCGACCGCCAAACCCGTTTCGGCAAAGACGATAAAAAACAAACCGAAATAGACATAATTGCCGAGCATCGCCAGCAAATAATCAATTAAAAATTTCGGGTTCAGAAAATCTTTGACCTGATAAAGAAAATCCGTGATTGATTCCATATAAATTTTTGAAACTACTTTCTTTCGTGACTTGCTTTCCAACCGTGTTCGCCGATCAATGGAACGAACGAACACGCGCCGAAATCTTCCGTAACAAATTCTTTTTCAGTCCGCGTAATGCGAATTAATCTTTGCGCTTTTCGATCTTCGCCGATTGGAATAACTAATTTTCCGCCGACTTTTAATTGATACGCGAGCGGTGTCGGAATTTCGGGACTTCCCGCCGCAACTAAGATACCGTCGAACGGCGCGTAAACTTCCCAACCGACCGTGCCGTCGGCGCATTTCAAAGTTACGTTATTTATTTGTAGTTTCGTCAAACGATTTCGGGCTTCTTCACAAAGTTGCGGAACTCTTTCGACGGCGAAAATTCTCTGTGCAAGCTGAGACAAAACCGCCGTTTGATAACCTGAACCCGCGCCGATTTCCAAAACTTTTGCGCTTGGATTTAATTCCAAAAGTTCCGTCATTTTCGCCACGATAAACGGCTGTGAAATCGTCTGCTGTCCTTCAATCGGAAGCGCATTATCTTTATAAGCCTGATGAATGATAGCCGTCGGAACGAACAAATGACGCGGCACACGATTCATTACGCCGAGAACATTTTCGTCCGCTATATTATAGCGTTCGCGCAAATTCGCCACCATTTTTGCCCTTAATAATTCGTAGCCGTCCATCTTTTTCTAAATTGGCAGATAGTTTCAGAAAGTTGGCGGATTGTTGACAGAAAGTTAAATGAAAATTATTAAGATTTAAATTCAAATGACTTCCTGCAAACTTCCGGCAAACTGTCTGCAACCTTTCTGTAAACTTTTTGAAATTATTTTTCCCAACTTTTCAAACCTGCAATTGCCGAATGATTGGTCAAATCGCTTCGCATCGGCGTGACGGAAACGTAGCCTTCGTCAATCGCTTCAAAATCCGTTCCGCCTTCGGCGCGGAAACCGTCGCGGACTTCGCCGATCCAGTAATACGGTTTGCCGCGCGGATCGATATGTTCGGAAATAACCGGACGCGCATCTTTAAAACCCTGTTTCGTCACGCGAATTCCCTTCGGCGCGTTTTTCGGCACGTTGATATTTAACAAAGTTTTTTCGGGAATGCCGTCGCGCAGGGCTTTTTCGGTTAATTCTCTGGCGACTTTTGCCGATTCGGTAAAATCGTGTCTGCGGTTGGCGACGAGACTAAAAGCAAGTCCCGGAACGCCGAGAATCGTCGCTTCTAACGCTCCGGCGACCGTTCCCGAATACGTCGCGTCGTCGCCGAGATTCGCGCCGTGATTAATGCCCGAAGCGCAGATGTGCGGACGAAGTTCGGGCGGCAAAATTTGATTTAAAGCGAGCGTCACGCAATCGGTCGGCGTCCCGTCAACCGTCCAATGCCGTTCGTCAATCTGCCGGATTCGCAAAGGTCTCGACAAAGTTAAACTGTGCGACGCGCCCGACATTTCCGATGCCGGAGCGACGACATAACAATCGCCGATTTCGCTCAGAGCGTTTTCGAGCGCGACGATTCCGTCGGAATGATAACCGTCGTCGTTGGTAATTAAAATACGGATTTTTTCCGGTGTCATAAAATAAAATAATGCGCGATGCAAAGCTGTTTTTCAAACGAACTGCTTTACATCGCGCATTATAAAAATTCTAAAAATTTTGTCGGTTAAGAATCTATTATCTCGATCCTGAATTCTGATTTGTGTTCATCGGGCGCACGGGACGAAAACGTCTGCGGTTGCGCTTGCGTGCATTGACCGACTTGAGTTTCGCTTTTTGTCCGGGCGGAATGAAATGCGCGTGTTTTTTCAAATCTTTGATGATTTCTTCGGAAATTACTTTACGCTTAAAACGGCGCAGCGCATTCTCGATTGATTCATTCGCGTTAATTGCTACAAAAGCCATCTGCTACATCACTCTCCTCTTTGTGTAGATTCTTGCTCGCAAAAGCAAACTGTAATTAAATACTTTTTTATGAAATTTGGCAAGTTTGCGGTTAGATTTGTTCGGTTTTGGATTAACGGTCTTCAACTGAAGATTTGTTTTTATCAAAAGGTTTTACATAAACGTCGTTCAAAATGTCCACGCTTTCAACCAAAATTTTACTATTTGCATTCGTGTCTTTGTCCTTTAAATAATCGACAATTTTTTCAGTCAGATTCCAACTTTCCCCGTAATCGACTAGAACAAATCCTTGAGCAGGTCTGGCTGAAATTTTTACATCTGTTAAATTTTCACCGATTGTCTGCAATTCAAGCCGGACGATAACCCCGAATGTATTCCAATTCATTCTTGTTCTAACTTCGAGTATCCCTTTTTCAGAATCCTCAACTCTGATTTTTGCAGGATTTATTGATTCAAGCGCATAAGTGCAAAGTTCAAATGTTTTCTGAAAATTCAATAAAACGGCTACGTTTTTATTTTGTCTGACACTATGAATTTTTTCGTCATCGGTCACGCTTGATCTTCGTTTTGCTTTGAAATGACTGTATAATTGAAAGACAAATCCGAACAGCGACCAGACAATGAAGAATCCGGCAAAACCGGAGATTGAATTAGCAAATCCCAAAAGCGTGTATAAAACCGCGCCTAATGAGCCTGTGGTTAGAGGTACATAAATCCAACGACTAATTTTCATAAAATTTACAACAAATAAAATTTTTATTCGCTTTCATAACGGCTCAGATAAAGTTTGCTGTCGTAATCATTGATGCCAATTATAACGCGGTCGAGAAAACCGTGTCTGCCGAGAACATTGCGTTTCATGCTCTCCTCTTTGGCAAAGAAAACCATCGAATCAAAGGTAAAGTCATTAGTTGTTAAAGTAACCCAATGTCCGAATGTCAGAAACGAACCGACGGAAGTTCCGATCCATTGCGGTTGTCCCGCTTCGATGTCGAATCCTAATTCTTCACCAAATCTTCTTTCAAAAATACAATGAGTTGAACCCGTATCAACTTTCGATTGAATATTTACTTCTGCCTCGCCTAGCCGTAATTCA
The DNA here is from genome assembly GCA_965217985.1 of Pyrinomonadaceae bacterium. Taxonomy (GTDB): domain Bacteria; phylum Acidobacteriota; class Blastocatellia; order Pyrinomonadales; family Pyrinomonadaceae; genus DATHTS01. Next base: position 157,662 of record CBDCJY010000005.1, on the reverse strand, counting down.
ACATCAAGCGAAATTCCCGCTTTTCCAACATCGTAAAATATGAGTTTTTCAAACGAGAGATCGTAGTTCATTTTCACCAACCGCCCCAGACTTCTTCGTCTTCCGCCGGAATGTATGCCAGAAGCGGATTTTTCACGCCTTTTGCTTTAGCTTTTGTGTCGGCTTCTTTGATCGTTTTACCGTAAGCGATCAATTCGCCGTTCTTCAATGCGACATAATTTCCGGCGTATTCGGCGTGATGTTCTTTAACCCAAATCGTATCGGGGCTGACATAGCCTTTTATTTTTTTGCCTTTATTTTTTCTTTCGGTCAGAGCGTCTGAAAGTTTATTTACTTCTTCATCGGAAAGCGTTTCGATTTTCTCGATTATTTCATCTAAAATTTGCTGCATTTTTTTCACCTCCGTCGAACATTGCGGCAACATCTTTTAATTCTGACGTAATTTTGGTTTTCGGTAAAGAATTTAGAAAATCTTTGCCGTAAGATTTTGTTCTGAGGCGCGTGTCTAAAAGTGCGATCACGCCTTTGTCGGTTTTGCTTCGGATGAGGCGACCGATTCCCTGTTTGAGTGAAATTACGGCTTGCGGAACGCTGTAATCGAAAAATGATTTGCCGCCGTTTTCGTCTATGAATTTTGTTCGCGCGGCGACAATCGGATCGGACGGGACGGCGAACGGCAATTTGTCAATGATGACGCAGGAAAGCTGTTCGCCGCGCACATCAACGCCTTGCCAGAAACTCGAAGTCGCAAACAAAACGGCGTTTTTCGTTGATTTGAATCTTTCAAGAAGTCCGTTTTTTGACATCGAACCTTGAAGCAAACACGGAAAATTGACGCGCATCGAAACGGCTTCGTAGAGCGCGTTCATCGAATAATTGCTCGTGCAGAGAACGAATGCGTGACCTTTTGTGATGTTGATTAATTTGATAATTTCGTTTGCCGCGACCTGATTAAATTCCGGCGCGCGCGGATCGGGCATCGCTTTCGGAATGTAAATTATCGCCTGTTTTTGATAATCGAAAGCCGTCGGCGCGAGCAGAGTTTCCGTTTTTTTCGGATCATCCAAACCGAGACGGTCTTTGATAAAATCGAATTTTCCGTTGCTCGAAAGTGTCGCCGAAGTCAGAATGACGGTTTCGGTTTTGTCGAAAAGTTTGTCCTGCAAAAGAGACGAAACATCAATCGGCGACGCGCGAAGAAACATTCCGCGACCGCGTTTTTCGAGCCAGTAAACGTAATTTTTTTCCGATTGTTTGCAGACAAAATCGAGATCGAATCTCGTCTGGCGAACTCTCTTTAAAAGACTTTCCGCTTCAGGCATTTTTTCGGCGTAAACGTCAACGCCCGTTTCCAGTCTTTCGAGCGATTGGTCGAGCGCGAAATATGCTTCGCCGAGCGGTGTCGCTTCAAATTCGCCGCTTTTGTTTTTGTGCGCGAACGCATTCGGCTGAAGCGGAAATCTGCCGTCCTGTCCGCCGCGAACCTGCGTGAAACGAATCCAGAATTGGTCGGCAAGTCCGATGATTTTCGCGCAGAGTTTGGTAATGTCGCGGACGACCGAACCGTCCGTAATCGGCAAAGAATCGGCATCGCGGACGAGTTCATCAATTTGAAAACTCGAAACCTGAAAACCGAAATAATCGGCGGCGATGTCTTCGATCAGATGCGCTTCGTCGAAAATCACTGCGCCGTAATCGGGCAAAACTTTGCCGTATTGATTGCCGCGCACATTTAGATCGGCGAAAAATAAATGATGATTGACGATCAAAATGTCGGCTTCTTCGGCTCTTTGGCGCATTTTCGTGATAAAACACGGCTCGAAATCGGGACATTTCTGTCCGAGACAAGTCTCGGATTTGGCGTTGATGCGCGACCAGAACGAAATATTTTCGGGCAGATTGACGAGTTCGGCGCGGTCGCCCGTTTCGGTTTCACGCGCCCAATGGCGAACTTCGTCAAAGTGATTCAATTCGTCCAAACCGTCGAGAATCGGCTGACTTTCGGCTTTTTTAATTTTATAGAGACAGCCGTAATTCGAGCGACCTTTCATATACGCGGCGGTAAATTTTTTCGGCAGAACCTTTTGCAGAAACGGAATATCTTTTTCCATCAACTGTTCCTGCAAATTTTTCGTTCCGGTCGAAATTATGATGCGCTTGTTTTTTCCCAGAGCGGCGGCGACTGCCGGCACGAGATAGGCGAGCGTTTTGCCCGTTCCGGTTCCGGCTTCGACGATGAGATGTCTCTTTTCTTCAAAAGCGCGAAGCACGGCTTCCGCCATTTTGATCTGTCCTTCGCGGTGTTCGTAATCACCTAAAAATTTGGCGAAAAGTCCGCCGTTTCCAAATATTTCTTCCATTTGTAAGTCTTCTAATTAAAAAAATCGCAGTTCAGAAGTTTTTCCGATTGACTGGAAAAATAAGATTTGATACAGATTATGTTTAAAATATCCAGACCAAAAAGATTTAAGACAACATTTATTTTTTCCAAGCAATCGAAGCTACCCGATTATATCAAAATAATTAACAATTAGATTGATGCCGAAGTTGTAGTTTTAATTTCAAGCAATCAATAAATTTACCACATCTTAAAAGAGTATGTTAAAAAAGAACTTTGCATAAGTTCGGGGAGAAACTCAATTGCAGAAGAAAGATAAAACCGTCAGTCGAAATGCGCTTTTGTTTAGCATCGCCGTCGTTTGTGTAGCGGCAGTTTTGTTCGGATTTTCCAACAGTTTTCAGACAAAAGCCGGAAAACCGATTGGAAAAAGTGCGCGGCAAAAAACCGTCAGCAGCGATCAGTCTTTGCCGAATTATGATATTCGGGCAGACAAAGGCGCGTTTGAGAAAAAAGAGTATTTTCGGCAGTCGGCAAACAAAAATGCGGCTGACATTGCCGACATTAGAGAAAATTTTGTCGCGGGCGAAAATAGTTTGCAAAAGCGAGTTTCAAATTTGAAGATCGAATATAATTCGGATAGCCGAACGCCCGAAGTTATCTCCGCCGATGCCGGACACGGACGTAATTTTTTGACCGAATATGCCGGAAAACACCACGCCGAAACACTTCGCAAGTTTATCGGCGAAAACTCCTCATTGACCGGAATTTCTTCCGCTCAAGCCGACGAATTAAAAGTTACGGCTGATTATACGAATCCTGACGGCAAACTTTCTTTCACGCATCTCGGACAATTCATTAACGGAATCCCGGTTTTTCGCGGCGAGATCAAAGCCGGTTTTACGAAAAACGGTGAAATCGTCCGCGTTATCAACAATCTCGCTCCGGCAGTTGAATATCAGACACTTTCAGAAGATTTTCGCGATCCGCTCGATGCAGTCAAAACAGCCGCGCAATTCATTAATGTCAGTGAAGATTCTCTGAGTTTGAGCCGGAATGACGAAGCGACCGACAATTTAAAAACTACATTCGGAAACGGCGATTGGGCAACAACCGCCGAGAAAATGTATTTTCCAGTCGAACCGGGCGTGGCGCGTCCGGCGTGGCGCGTTTTGATCTGGCAGCCCGTCAATGCTTTCTACGTCATCGTTGACGCGGAAACGGGCGCGATGCTCTGGCGCAAAAATATCACGCAGGATCAGACGCAGACCTCGACTTTCAGCGTCTATGCCAATCCGAACGCGATGATTAACGTCGCCGACAGTCCTTTCCCGTTTACGCCCGGACCGACCTCGCCGAACGGACAACAAGGCGCGGGAATTTCGCGCACATCGGTTTCGAGAACCGGAAACGAAATACCTTATACGTTTAATAATCTCGGTTGGATAACCGACGGCATAACGAAAACCGACGGTAATGCCGTTCAAGCCGGACTCGACCGCGATACGGTTAACGGTATTGATACGAACAGCGAAGCGTCGAGCGCATCACGCAATTTTACTTATTCTTATAATCCTTTTAATCCGAACACGAATACGGGTGATTCGCCCATTCCGTCAACTCAGACATATCCCGGCAGTCAATTTCAGCAAGGTTCGGTAACGCAGATGTTTTATATCTCCAACTGGTATCACGACGAATTGTATCGTCTCGGATTTACCGAAGCGGCGGGCAATTTTCAAAACAATAATTTCGGACGCGGCGGTGTCGGCAGCGACCGTATCAGTGCCGAAGGACAAGATTCTTCAGGAACGGATAACGCGAATTTTTCGACACCTGCCGACGGCGGACGCGGACGGATGCAGATGTATGTCTGGAGCGGACCGAATCCCGTTATTGACGGTAATCTCGATGCCGATGTCATCATTCACGAATTGACTCACGGGCTTTCAAATCGTCTTCACGGCAACGGCAACGGTCTGTCATCGAATATGGCGGACGGAATGGGCGAAGGTTGGTCTGATTTTTACGCTCACGCGCTTTTGTCCGAACCGAACGATCCGCTCAACGGCGTTTACACGACGGGCGGTTATGCGACATATCTTTTAGCCGGTCTCGGCACGAGAAATTATTATTACGGCATTCGCCGTTTTCCGAAAGCCATAATGTCATCAACCGGCGGTCCGAATAATCGTCCGCATAATCCGCTGACCTTTGCCGATATTGATGCAACACAGTCTAACACCGCTGACGGCGCGTATCCGGCGGCTTTCGTGGCAAATTATGCCGATGACACGCATCCGGCGGGTGAAGTTTGGTCATCTGCACTTTGGGAAATCCGCGCTAAATTTATCGCGCGTCTCGGTTGGGCGGAGGGAAACCGGAAGATTCTTCAGTATGTGACCGACGGAATGAAACTCGCGCCCGTCAACCCGACATTTTTGCAGGAACGCGATGCCATCGTCGCGGCGACGCTGGCATCCGGCACGGCGGCTGATGTCGCCGATGTCTGGGCGGGTTTTGCAATTCGCGGAATGGGATTCAGCGCGGTCGTCAACAATCCGGGTTCCGGTAACGGAACGGCGCGTGTTACGGAAGCATTCGATCTGCCGAATCTGCTGCAAACGCCGAATCTTACCGTTTCCGATAGTTCCGGCAATAACAACGGTTATGCCGAACCCGGCGAAACGATCACAATTGCGATTCCTTTGAATAATATTACAGGACGCGACGCAATCGGCACGACTTTGCAAATTGTCGGCGGCGGAAGCGCAAACTACGGCACGATTGCCAACGGTCAGACAATTAACCGAAATGTCAGTTATACAGTTCCCGCCAATTCGACTTGCGGAAGCTCGATCACTTTAACGATCAATGTCAACAGCAGTCTCGGCGCGACGAATTTTACGAGAACCATTATCATCGGCGTTCCGGTCATTTCATTAACTGAAAACTTCGACGGCGTGACTGCGCCTTCGATTCCGAACGGATGGACGGCGACAACCGTTCAAAGCGGAGTTAATTTCGTCACTTCGACATTCAGTTCCGATTCTGCGCCTAACGCTGTTTATGCACGCGATCCTTCGAGTGTCGGCGGCGGAACCGATCTCGTTTCACCTTCGATCAATGTCACGGCGGCGGCGGCGACCGTTTCATTTCGCAACTTATATAACACGGAATCGGGTTGGGACGGCGGCGTTTTGGAAATCAGCGTCAACGGCGGCGCGTTTCAGGACATACTTACAGCGGGCGGCAGATTTATCGAAAACGGATATAACGGAATACTAGGTCCCGGGAAAAATAATCCGCTGGCGAACCGCTCGGCGTGGACGGGATTTTCCAACGGTTATGTCAACACGACGGTTCAACTTCCGGCTGCCGCTTCCGGTCAGCCGGTTCGTCTCAAATGGCGGTTCGGTGCGGATGATAACACCGTCGGACAGGGAGCAAATCCGGGCTGGTATATTGACGGCATCAAATTTGTCGGCAATTATAATTGTTCGTTGGCGACTAAAAGAGTTCGCGCGGACTTTGACGGCGACGGCAAATCCGATTTATCGGTTTTTCGTCCGTCCGAAGGAAATTGGTATATAAACGGCTCGAAAACAGGATTTACTTCATATAATTGGGGGTTACAGAATGACAAACTAACGCCGGGAGATTATGACGGCGACGGAAAAGCCGATCTTGCCATCTATCGAAACGATACTTGGTATATTTTTAAAACTTCCGATTTTTCTTACACGATTTACAACTTCGGACTTTCCGGCGATGTTCCGGTTGCCGCAGATTATGACGGTGACAAAAAGACCGATCTTGCCGTCTGGCGACCTTCTAGCGGCGTTTGGTATATCCTGAAAAGTTCCGACAATTCACTTGTCGGTTATCAATTCGGTTTGAACGGTGATATTCCGGTAACGGGAGATTATGACGGCGACGGAAAAGCCGATTACGGAATTTACAGAAACGGTGTCTGGTATCTCGCTCAGAGCGGCGGCAATATCTCGATCTCGAGTTTCGGACTGTCAGCCGATATGCCCGTCCAAGCCGATTATGACGGCGACGGCAGAGACGACATTGCCGTCTGGCGACCGTCCGACGGCGTTTGGTATATCAATAACAGTTCAAACGGTTCGGTCAATTATGTTCAATGGGGACTCGACAACGATATTCCCGTTCCGGGCGATTATGACGGCGACGGCAAATACGATCAGGCGATCTATCGAAACGGAGTTTGGTATATCAGACAATCGTCCGGCGGTTTTATTGTCACGCAATTCGGCTTGACTAACGATAAACCTGTTCCGAAGGGTTATATTCCATAAAATCACAAAAAAATGCGCCCGATTTTTTTCGGGCGCATTTTTTTTGTTAAAATTCGGATCATCAATTTATTGATTTTCAGACTGTTTCCCGTTCCGAAATTTCATTACTTTTGTAATTTTCGATCACTTTTTGTGCTTCATCCAAAGTCGAACCTAAAAAATCGTCTTCGAGCCAATTTTCTTCCGCCGGATCATATTTGTGAATAATATAAGGCGTTTCGCCGTCGTCGCCGAGATAACAGGTAATTTGCACGAGCGAAGTTTCGGACACGGTAGAACTTCCCTCGGCAGTTACCGATGTACGGTGCGTGACTTCTTTTTCGGTAATCATCACATAAGTAATTTTTTCTTCGTATAGAAAATTTTGCAGATTCTCACTTAATTTCGCCGCCTCATCTTCGGACAAAAGCGGTTCGACTCCGAACATTCGGCGGTAAGCGTGACAACGGTCGCTTCCGGCTTAAAATGCGCGGCAGGCTTGCGGACGAACTTCGTAGATTTGACACGCGACGTTTTCGCGCAATTTTCCGCCTAGAAAGTTACATTTAGAAGTCGTGCGTTTCAAACTTTTATTGACGACGATCTCACTTGCCGAATCGTCCATCGTCAATTCCCAGTAATTTTCCGGCGGTGTCGGATCGTCGTTTTTGACCGAAACGCACAGTGCGAAAGCGCAGCACACGCCGCACGTCAGACAATCGGGAATCGGATCGTCTGCGGAAGTAAAAATACTGTGGGAAACGATTTTGGAAAGTCTTTCGGGCGGAATTTGCGGCGCGATCAAAGATTTATCCATTTCCGCTTTGATTTCGGCAATTAAATCATAATAATCACTTTTTTTTATTCGCGTCAGACGGACTAATTTTTTTTTGCTCATCTTTTCACAATTTCTTTACGAAACAATTGGCGGGTAAAGCCTTTATAAGTTCCCGCATTTCCAGACCGAGCAGCGCGGCGGACAAATCGCCGATGCTCAAGCCGGAAGATTCAAAAAGAAGATCGAAATGCTTTGCTTCATCCGTTGCAAGCAATGTGTAAATTTTCTTTTCATTGTCTGTAAGATCGGCGGGCAAAGACGATTTTTGCTCATCAGTTTCAGAATTTATTTTATCAATCGCAGGCGGCAAAATATTCGCGGCGATTTCCGAAGGCAATTCGGCGACGACATCCTGCCATTGCTGAACGAGTTTCGCGCCGGATTTTATCAGATAATTCGTGCCGAAAGAATTTTTTGAAGTTATATTTCCCGGAACAGCCAAAACTTCGCGGTTTTGTTCCATCGCTAATCTGGCGGTTATCAAAGAGCCGCTTCTTTCCGACGCTTCGACGATCAAAACGCCGAGACTCAAACCTGAAATAATGCGGTTTCGATACGGAAAATTTTCTTTCAGCGGCGGCGTTTCGAGCGGAAACTGCGAGACGACCGCGCCGCCCGAATCGAGAATTTGCTCGACGAGACGCGCATTTTCTTTCGGATAAATCTGATTTATTCCCGTTCCGAGAACGGCGATTGTTTTGCCTTTTCCGCTAATCGCGCCGCGATGCGCCGCCGAATCAATTCCGCGTGCCAAACCGGAAATCACGCAAACTTCGTTTGCCGCCAAATCTCTCGAAAGCATTTCCGAAGCATTTTCGCCGTAGGTCGAACAACGCCGCGAACCGACGACCGCGATACACGGCGCATCGAAACACGCTTGCCAATTTCCCTTTACATAGAGCGTGATCGGCGGATCGGCGATTTCGCGCAGTAAATACGGATAACTGCCGTCATCTAAAATCAAAACGTCGCCGCCCGATTCTTTGACTTTCGATAATTCTTCTTCCGCTTTGTCGTGAAATTCGCGTTTTAGAAGGCTTTCGATTGTTTCGGGTTTTAATCGTAAAGATTCGAGTTCGCCGCGCCGCGCGTGAAAAACATTTTCCGCCGAACCGAATCTTTCAAGTAACTGGGTAGCTTTTCTCGGACCGATGCCGGGAGTCATATTAAGAGAAATCCAGGTTTTCATAATTGGGAGTTTTCATTAATAAAAAGTTTGAAGTGAGAATTTTAGATTTCTTAACTTCATCCTTCATCCTTAAAAATTTGGCGGAGACGTGTGGGAATCGAACCCACCCAAGACTGCTCTCACAGCCTCGCAGACGGTTTTGAAGACCGCGCCCGACACCAGACGAGATGCGCCTCCTCGTTTTTAGTGTGTATTAAAGCTAAATTTAGACGCGCCGACTTGTCAAGTTTTCCCGCTTCCGTTTTCAATCAAAGACCTTGCTTGACCGTAAAAATCGAGCGTGATATTCTTTCTCTTTTGAAAAAAAGGTTGCTTTTCAGCCATTTTTTCCATAGATTTGACCTTAATAATTTAACTTTAATATTAAAATATGTTTTTGTTTGCTCTTGCCGAGACATCCGTTCGACTTTTACCCGATGGAAGTCTATTCATCCATATCGGGATGATTTTGTTGATGATCTATATTTTGAACCGCACTTTTTTTCGTCCGATTAATCGCATTATCCAAGCGCGTGTCAAAAATCAAGGCGGACGTTATACCGAAGCCGAAGAAATTTTGAATCAGGTCGGAAAGAAAAGATCGGATTATGAAGCCGATTTGCTCAAAGCGCGTTCCGAAGGTTATGAATTAATCGAAAAAGAGCGTTTCCAAGCGGTGCAGAAACGCGAAGCGCAGATCGAACAGGTAAAATCGGAAACCGGCGCACGATTTTCTCAAAGCAGAGAAGAAATCGTCAACCAAACGAATTCGGCGCGGGCGATAATCGCCGACCAAGCCGACGAATTGGCTGACAAGATCAGTGCCGGCATTTTGAAAGCGTAAGCGGCGGAAATTTTAATTTAATAAATCTTTTATATGTTAGCTTTTATTTTCAGTTTTGCTTTGATATTTGCCGAAACACACGGCGCGGGCGAAGCCAATTCGGGCGGATTTAACGATTTTTACAATCATTATCTGAATTATCCGGGTTTTGAAGCGTGGAAATTTATCAATCTTTCCATTTTCGTCGCCATAATGATCTATCTTTTAAGAAAACCTCTGACTGCCGCTTTCAAAACCAAGCGCGAAGCTATCCGCGCAGATTTGATTAGAGCAGAAGAGGAAAAGCAAGCGGCTCTCGCACAGCTTACTTCGGTCGAAGCAAAAATGGTCGGTCTCGATTCGGAAAAATCCAGAATCTTTTCGCACGCGGAAAAAGAAGCCGTAAGCGAAAGAGATCGTATCGGACAACAGACCGAAAACGAAATCGGCAAAATGCGCGAACAGACCGAAAATGAAATTGCGCGTCTGGCGCAACAATCGAAATTGGAACTTCGCCGTTATTCGGCGGAAGAAAGCATCCGCCTCGCCGAAGAAAAAATCAAAAATGTAATGAACTCCGACACGGATTCAAGACTTATTAAAGCGTCAATTCAATCAATCGGAGGATTAAATTAAAAATGAGTGTCGAAACCGTCGCCCGCCGTTACGCATCCGCGCTTGCCGATGTCGTCGTCAAATCAGGCGAAACAGAAGCCGTTCAGACGGAACTGAAAACTTGGGAACAAATAATTTCTTCCAATAATGAATTACAGCAAGTTTTCAGCAGTCCGGCGATTGCACATATAAATAAAGAAAAAGTTTTAGAAAGTCTGCTCGAAAGATCAAATCCGAATCACACGACAGCCAACTTTCTGCGCGTTCTTTTGAGAAATAATCGTCTTACTGAACTCGGTCACATAAATGAGCGTTTTGCTTCTGTAATGTCTGAGAGAAGCGGACGGATTGCGGCAAAAGTCGTTTCGGCGCGTGAATTAAACGACAGCGAAAAAACGGAGATTCAGCAGAGTTTGGAGAAACTTACAAGCAAAGCGGTTAATATTAAATACGAAACAGACGAAGCTATTATCGGCGGAGTTGTCACGACCATCGGTTCGACCGTTTACGACAGTTCCGTAAAAACGCAATTAGAAAATCTTAAAAAACAATTAGTAAACGGATAATGAGTATTGGATAATGAAGGAAAATCATTATCCAATACTCATTATCCGTTATCCGTTAAAAGAATATGGAATCAATTAAAGCCAACGAAATTAACGAAATTATTCGTTCACAAATCGAAAATTTTGATACGACGATGACCGTCAACGAAGTCGGCACGGTTATCAAAGTCGGCGACGGAATCGCTGAAATTCACGGACTCGAAAAAGTTATGGCGGGCGAACTGCTCGAATTCCCGCACGGCGTTCGCGGTCTCGCGCTCAATCTGGAAGAAGATAAGGTCGGAACGGTTTTATTCGGCGACTTCCAAAAGATCAAAGAAGGCGACGAAGTGAAACGCACGAAACGTATTATGAGCGTTCCGGTCGGCGATGCGATGATCGGTCGCGTCGTTGACGCGCTCGGACAACCGATTGACGGGAAAGGCGAAATCATTACCGATATGTTCAATCCGGTCGAAAAGATCGCGCCCGGAATCATTGATCGTCAGCCGGTTAAAGAACCGCTTCAAACCGGTCTCAAAGCGATTGACGCGATGGTTCCGATCGGTCGCGGACAGCGCGAACTGATTATCGGCGACCGTCAGACCGGAAAAACCGCTGTGGCGATTGACACGATCATCAACCAGAAAGGCAAAGACGTGATCTGTATCTATGTCGCCATCGGTCAGAAAGCGTCAACCGTCGCGCAGGTTCGTCAGAAACTCGAAGAATACGGCGCGATGGACTACACGATTGTCGTCAACGCATCGGCTTCCGATCCGGCGGCGATGCAGTATCTCGCGCCTTATACTGGCGTTGCCATCGGCGAATATTTCCGCGACAACGGTCGTCACGCTTTGACGATCTACGACGATCTTTCAAAACAGGCGGCGGCGTATCGTGAAATTTCTCTGCTTCTGAGAAGACCGCCGGGTCGTGAAGCGTATCCGGGCGACGTTTTCTATCTACACTCACGTCTGCTCGAACGCGCGGCGAAGATGTCTGCCGCACGCGGCGGCGGAAGTTTAACTTCCCTTCCGATCATCGAAACTCAGGCGGGCGATATTTCGGCTTACATTCCGACAAACGTGATTTCGATCACCGACGGACAAATATTTTTGGAATCCGATCTTTTCAACTCCGGCGTTCGTCCGGCGATCAACGTCGGAAACTCGGTTTCGCGCGTCGGCGGTTCGGCACAGATCAAAGCGATGAAACAAGTTGCCGGAACGCTGCGAATTGACCTCGCGCAGTTCCGCGAACTCGCCGCTTTTGCCCAGTTCGGTTCGGATTTGGACAAATCAACGCAGAATCAACTCGAACGCGGGAAACGACTGACGGAAATTTTGAAACAGCCGCAGTATCAGCCGATGCCGGTCGAAAATCAGGTTTTAATCATCTGGACGACGACCAACGGTTTTGCGGACGATATTGCCGTCGAAAATTTGAAGCGTTTTGAAAAAGAATTAAATACGTTTATCGAAAATTCGCATCCGGCGGTTTTGGACACGCTTCGCACGAAAAAATCAATTGATGACGATTTGAAAGGCGCGATGAAAGAAGCAATCGAAGATTTCAAAGCAACGCGCTGGAACAAAGACGCACGTTCGGCAAATGCTAAATAGTAAATAATTGATAGTGGATGATTGATAGTTTCGGCTTTCATTTTTCACTATCAATTATCAATTATTAACTAAATTTTATGCCCAGTTTATTGGATATGCGCCGACGGATTAAGTCGGTCAAAAATACACAACAAATTACCAAAGCGATGAAAATGGTTGCGGCGGCGAAGCTCAAACGTGCGACTGACCGCGTAACTGCCGCTCGCCCGTTTGCTGTTAAAATGTCGGAAGTTTTGAGCCAACTGAGTTCAAATGTTACCGATTTTTCGCATCCTCTTTTGGATGTGCGCGGCGATGAAAAATATCTGATCGTTTTGGTAACAGCCGACAAAGGTTTATGCGGCGGATTTAACGCTAATCTGACAAAAGCGACACAAAGATTTTTGCTGGAAAATGCCGGTAAATCAACGGAAATGATTCCGGTCGGACGAAAAGGTCGTGACTTTTTTCGCCGTCGTAATGTGGAAATCGTCGAAGAATATGTCGGCTTGACCGGAAGCGGGCAGGTCGTCCACTCCGACGCGATGGAAATTGCCGCGAAAATTATTAAAACCTTTACCGAAGATGAAACGATTGATAAGGTTTTTCTCGTATTCACGCAATTTAAAACCGTACTTTCGCAGGAAGTAAAAATCGAACAGCTTCTGCCGATTCCGAAAATCGAGACGGCGGAAAACGCCGATCAAAACGCACCGCAAGCCGAATATATTTATGAACAACCGGCGAGTGAGATTTTCGGAAAACTTCTTCCGAAACAAGTCGAAACGCAGATTTACCGCGCAATGCTCGAATCGGTCGCGTCCGAACAAGGTTCGCGTATGACGGCAATGGATTCGGCATCGAAAAATGCGGGCGAGTTGATTGATACGCTGACTTTGAATATGAACCGCATTCGTCAGGCGGCGATCACGAAAGAGATCATCGAAGTCGTTTCCGGCGCGGCGGCTCAATAAAAAGCGCAAGTTTTTTAATATTTTTTTACAAGGCAAGGCTTTTTTGAATTTCGCTGAAATTTCATTGACGCTTTGCCTTTTTATTTCGACTGTTCACGGAGTTGGTTTCGCTTGAAAAACTTTTTGAAAAATCTGAATCGGCGCGGACGTTTGTTTCGTTTTGCGCCTTTAATTTTGTGGATCGGTGTAATTTTTTTCCTTTCCAGCGGACAAGGCGCGATGTCGAACACTTCGCGTTTTATCGGTCCGCTTCTACATTTTCTGTTTCCGGGTTCGTCGGAAGAACTTTTAATTTCTTATCACAACTTTATCAGAAAATTCGCTCATTTCGCCGAATATGCCGTGCTTGCATTTTTCGCTTTTCGCGCATTTTCGCTTTCGCCGCTGAGTTTTTTACACGGATTTCGGTTTCCGATTTCCCTTCTGCTCGTTTTCAGTATCGCTTTATTAGATGAATTTAACCAGAGTTTTCTCGCCTCGCGGACGAGTTCTTTTCGTGACGTTTTGCTCGATACATTCGGCGGCTTCGTAATGCTGACGGTGTTGTTTTTATTCGGAAAATATCAAAAACGCCAACGATTGTAAGTAAATAAAATCTTACATTTTCTGTTTTGTCGCAAGAGTTTGCGCTCTTTCCTGTTCCGAAGTTTTGCAAAGTGTTATGCTCGGAATATCGGAAAATTTTATGTTAAATAATTTCACAAAACCGCGCCGCGTCGTCATTACAGGATTCGGATGCGTAACACCAATCGGCATCGGACGCGAAAAATTTTGGCACTCACTCGAAACCGGAAAAAGCGGCATTAAAACGATTAAAAATTTTGACGTAACAGGCGCGGCGGTGACGATTGCCGGCGAAATTCAGGATTTCGACTGGGAAGCCGAACTCAATCCGAAAGACAAAAAAAACGTCGCCCGCACAGTTCCGCTTGCGCTTGCGGCGGCGCGTGAAGCCGTCGCAGATGCAAAAATCGAACCGGAAAGTTTATCGCTCGAAGAACGCCGAAATTTCGGTGTCGTTTTGGGAACGGGCGGCGGCGGTCTGTCTTTTACCGAACGGCAATATGTTTATTGGATGTCGGGCGAAGCGAACAAAGCAAGCGTTTACACGATTCCATCTTCGACACACGGCGGACTTTCTTCGGAACTTTCGATGGTTTTCGGTCTGCGCGGGCTTTCGCACGTCGTTTCGACCGGCTGCACGTCTTCAACCGATGCGATTTTTTACGCCGCGCAGCATATCGCGCTCGGACGACAGGACAGAATGCTCGCGGGCGGCGTTGACTCGCCGATGGCACGCGGGATTTTGGAAGGTTTTAATGTGATGACGGTTTTGACCAAAGATTGGAACGACGAACCGGAACGCGCATCACGTCCGTTCGACAAATCGCGTTCGGGAATGGTCGTCGGCGAAGGTTCTTGGATTTATGTTCTCGAAACTCTCGAAAGCGCACAGGCAAGAAACGCCAAAATCTATGCCGAAATAAAAGGTTACGGCTCGACCTGTGACGCATATCACCGCGTCCGGCTTCAGGAAAACGGCGAAGAACCGGCACGCGCGATGCGCCTTGCTCTGGAAGATGCCGGAGTTTCACCCGAATCAATCGAATATATCAATCTTCACGGAACTTCGACGGTTTTAAACGACCGCATCGAAACCAAAGCGATCAAAAATGCTTTCGGCAGACACGCTTACGAAATTTCGATGAGCGCGACCAAATCGCAGATCGGACATCCGCAGGGCGCGAGCGGCGCAGCCGGAATCGGCGCGACGCTTCTGGCGTTAAATGAAAACATTATTGCGCCGACCATCAATCTCGACGAACCGGACGAAAATTGCGATTTGAATTACACGCCGAATTTCGCAGTCGAAAAAGAAATCAAAACCGCACTCTGCAACTGCATCGGTTTCGGCTCGAAAAATTCGGCATTGGTCTTGGGAAAAGTCTGATTTACGTCATTTCAAAATACAAATCGTAATGATTAGCGCATCCCGGATTGAATAAACTTCGGCACTTCGGGCAAGTCGAAGTGCAATTCAAATACTCATTTACGCTTAATTGATAACCGCAGTTTCCGCACAAAACCGCTTTTTCATCAAATTCATTTTTTGTCCAAACTTTTGGCGTATGTTCCGTATTTTCGGCGTGACATTCGAAACACGGAAACCATTCGCCGCAGCATTTGAATTTGACGGCGATAATGTCAAAATCGCTTTTGTAATGAACACACCGCGTCTGCTCGTCAACGACCGCGCCTTTTACGTCTGCTTCGTGAATCGGCATAAATTCGAGCGGGAATGTTCCTTGAAATCCCGTTTTTGTCTATTTTATTATTTATTCGGAAATGTAACCGCCCGCGACAGGTTTGTCTCCGACCACACCGAATTGACGATAGAAAAACGAACCGTCCGAACTTTTTAGTAAATACCAAACGCCGTCACGAAAAACCGCGATGTCCGTTTTCCCGTCGCCGTCGTAATCAGCCGGAACAGGCTTGTCGGTCGAATTTCCGAATTGCGCTGCCGTAAAACCTTTCGTGCTTTGCATAATATACCAGACGCTGTTTGACGGTCGGTAAACGGCAAAGTCGGTTTTCCCGTCGCCGTCAAAATCGCCCTGCGCGGGTTTGTCGCCGTCAAGACCGAAATTATAATAAAAATAGGACTTATCCGAACTTTTCTGAACATACCAAACGCCGTCGGAAGGTCGCCAGACGGCAATGTCGGTTTTGCCGTCCGCGTCATAATCGCCCTGCGCGATTTTGTCGCCGGAAATTCCCCATTGACGAAAATCGAATGTGCCGTCGCTGCTTCGCCATATATACCAAACGCCGGTCGAAGGTCGCCAGACGGCAATATCGTTTTTTAAATCGCCGTCATAATCGCCGGAAACAGGTATGTCTCCGTTTTCACCGAACTGCACAATCGTCACTTGGTTGTCGGAACTTCTTTGAATATACCAAACGCCGTTTGACGGGCGAAAAATGGCGAGATCGTTTTTGCCGTCGCCGTCATAATCACCGGGCGCGATTTTATCGCCTTGCAAACCGAATTGAGTTCCCTGAAAACCGCTTTTCGTGCTGAAAAGGTTATACCAAACGCCTTCGGACGGTCGCCAGACGGCAATATCGCTTGCCGTATCACCGTCAAAATTTGAAATCGCCGTTCCCGAAAGCGTCGCATCAGATGTCGTGTAGATATAATCGCCGTCATTCGTGCTGTCGCTGTTGGCGGCGTTTCCGGCGGCGTAAAATCCGATTTTGCCGACTCTCTGTGACGGTGCGGTAAATGTAAAAGTCCAGGATTTCGTGTCAAACTGATTCGGAATAGTTCCTTTGGCGGTATGTTCGATATAATTTCTCTGCTGACCGCCGACGATTCCTGTGATAACCTGCATCTGCGGCGGCGCATCCGGCGGCGGCGACAAAACGCCGACTTTTCTGCCCTGTGAGTCAATTGCCGTCAATTGAAAACCGTAAATAACCGCGTTCGGATGATTTATCGTAACAGTTACGGGAATAATCCCGCCGGATTTGTAATTAGCCGGAATACCGGAAATCGTTAAATTTCCGGTTCCGCTGTTGACCTGAAAACTCGTATGACAAGTCGTGCAGTTATCTTCGCCCGGCGCGTTCGTATGTGAAGCCGACGGACCGGAAGCCGACGCTGAAACTTTCTGAAATTTTGCCGAATAACCGTAAAAACCCGAAGCCGAAAGTAAAACGGCGATTCCGATAACCGTCAGTTTCAGTCTGATCAAAGTTCGATTCTGCATTTACCCGATCTCCTATTCTGTGTTTTATGAAATTTGTCTTTAGTTTGACGAAAAAAAAGGGCGGAAAGTCGAAGAAATATCTCCTTAAATGAAGATAGATTTTTAACTGCGAAAAAGTCAATAATTTTTAACTTTCGGACAAAGTATCTCAAGAAAATATCCAGACGATCTGTAAATATTCCATTTTTGACTTCTCAATTTACATCAGCGCTTTAAATGTGAATCAAGAGTAGGAAATTTTCAAAATATCTTTGATCTCTGTGTAAATCTTCGTGAACTCTGTGTTTAGCGAGTTTTAGAACACAGAGTTCACGGAGTTTTCACAGAGGAACACAGAGAAGAATTTCTTTTATTTTCAACACTTATTTCTATCCTTGATTCGCATTTTAAGTAGTTTACCGTTTTCAGTTTTTCGATAATCACGAAAAAAATCTGCGGCTAGGCGATTTCCTGTCCGACAAAATACATCTGCGAATCGAAGTTCGGTAAATTCGGATCGGTTTCGGGAAATTTATATTCGCCTCCGGCATTTAAGAGTCTCGCATTCGTATTGTCTCTGAGATATGCCGCCAAAATTTCTTCTTTGATATATTTCGCGGTCTTTTTGTTTTTGATCGGCACGACGGCTTCGACGCGGCGATCAAGATTGCGGTGCATCCAATCTGCGCTGCCAATATAGATATCTTCTTTGCCGCCGTTGGCGAAATAGAAAATACGACTGTGTTCCAAAAATCTGCCGACAATGGAAATGACGCGAATATTTTCCGACAGACCTTCGATTCCGGGACGTAAAACGCAAATGCCGCGAATAATCAGATCAACTTTCACGCCGGCTTGCGAAGCGCGATAAAGTGCGCGAACGATTTTATCGTCGGTCAAACTATTTATTTTAACGATGATTCGCGCCTTTTTGCCGTTTTGCTGAAATTCCGTTTCTCGATCAATCATTTCGAGCATACGTTCGCGCAGGTTGATCGGCGCAATCAAAAGTTTGAGATAATCGGTTTGAAATGAATATCCGGTTAAGAAATTAAATAAATCCGAAGCGTCCGCGCCGATTTCCCTGTCGGCGGTTAAAAGTCCCAGATCGGTGTAAATTTTCGATGTCGTCGGATTGTAGTTTCCGGTTGCAATATGCACATACCGACGCAATTCGTCATTTTCGTTGCGAACGACGAGCGTGACTTTGGAATGAGTTTTAAGTCCGCGCATTCCGTAAATGACGTGAACGCCTTCGGCTTCGAGTCGTCTCGCCCACTCGATATTATTTTCCTCGTCAAAACGCGCTTTGAGTTCGACGAGCGCGGCAACCTGTTTTCCGTTACGACTCGCTTTAATCAAAGATTTGACAATCGGCGAATTTTTGCCGGTTCGGTAGAGACAGATTTTTATCGCACGAACATCTTCGTCTTCCGCCGCCGCATCAATAAAATCCGTTACAGCGTTATAAGCCGTGTATGGATGGTGAACAAGCACATCATTTTTTTTAAGCGTTTCAAAAATATTTTCCTTTTGCCGGAAAGGTGTCGGGAAAGAATATTCAATCGGAGCGTCTTTCAGATCGGGACGATTCAAACCGTAGATTTTCATTAGATCGGGAGTATTTAAAATTCCGTCGAGCCGGTAAACGTCAGATTCTTTCAGGTGAATCGCCTCGGTCAGATATTCGATCATTTCTTCCGGCATATCGGCGGAAACTTCCAGACGCACCGGAAAACTAAAACGTCTGATCTGATGAAGTTCCGATTCGATACGACGCAGAAGATCGCCCGCTTCGTCTTCGCGGATTTCGATGTCGGCATCGCGCGTGACGCGAAACAAAAACGCGCTTTTCGGTTTCATATTGGGAAACAGGTGATGAATATTCGCCGAAACTATTTCTTCGAGCAGCGTAAATTTCGTCTCGTCTTCATTGACCGGCACGAGCCGCGAAAGATTCGGCGGAAGTTTGACGCGAACGAAACGGCTTTGATTGTAAAGATGTTGAATACTTCCGTGATCGAGTTTTTTGTCCGGCTGGACAAACAAACCGAGATTCAAACTCAGATTAGACACATAAGGAAACGGATGGCTGATGTCAACGGCTTGCGGCGTGAGAACCGGAAAAACATTCTGCAAAAAATGCGTGTTCAATTTTTCTTTTTCGGTGGCGTTTAACTTTTCAAACTGGCAAATCTCGATTCCCGCTTCACGAAGTCGAGGTAAAATTTTTTCCTGCAAACACTGCATCTGTTTGGCGAGAATAGGTCGCAGAAGTTTCGGAATTTCGTCCAATTGTTCCTGCGCCGTCAAACCGTCAACTGAAATTTTATTGATGCCTTCGGCGACATTTTCCTTTAATCCCGATACGCGAATCATAAAAAATTCGTCGAGATTGGTCGAGAAAATCGCCAGAAATTTCAGTCTTTCGAGCAAAGGAGTTGATTCGTCAAGCGATTCTTCCAACACGCGGCGATTAAATTCGATCCAACTGAGTTCGCGGTTAAGCAGATATTTTCGATCTTCAACCGGAAGCGGCGAAATTTCTTTGTTTTTATTTTCTTTTGGGAGAGGCGCGGATTTTTTGGCTACAGGGTTCATAAATGTTTGTAAATCTTATATTTTTGAGAATGGAATGGCAATAAATTCGATGTTAAATTTTGATGTAAATTTAATTTTCCTCTAAAGAATTTAACAGAATTTCAGATTTTTAGCTAAATTTTTGGAAACCGAATTTGATTGAAACTATCTTTGACTATCAAAGACAACTCGAAGGAACGCGGAGCGCGGTAGGAGAAGCAAAAGCGGCATTTTAGCGGATTCGGTTTTCAATAAAAGAAAACCGAATCCGCTAAACCGGAAAACTTTTTCTCTCGAAATTATTTTGCAACGCGTCAAAAAAAACTTGCCAAAACTATAGCCTTTCAGGTTAAAATAGTTTTGACGATTTGCAATTTATATTTTTAAAAGTAAAAATAAAATCCTCAAAGTTAGAGTCCCCAAAAACAAGCAGGTAAAATTAGACAGAAAATAAACCGACAGGTTTGATTTTTCCGCATTTTTCGATTTTAACTTTTCGGCAGAAATATTTTCAAAATTTTGCCGTCACCTTATTAAAAAAATTAAAAACTTGGAGCAATAATAATTGATGAATTTTAGAAAATATCTGTGTGTAATTATAGTATTCGTATTCGCCGTTGGCATATTTTCAGATCGAACAAACGCGCAGGAACGAAGCCGGATAATAACGACATCTCAATCGAGACCAATCGGCATAAACACGGAAACGCCGCAGATCGTCAGACAAACATCGAGCCGACCGACAACACCGCCGCCGCCATTAAATCGCCCGGCATTAACAAATTCGATCATCGTCAGAAATGCTCCTCAGCAAGAATCATTCATCAAAAAAACAGGCTCGACAAATCCCATCAACACTTCCGAGAACAAAACTTTTAACAAAGCAATCGCCTACAACGCCGTTTCCCAATCAATGATGATAAATTCGATCAACGATTTATACGGAACTCCGTATCTCTACGGTTCGACCGGACCGAACCGCTATGATTGTTCGGGTTTTGTCTGGACGGTTTTCCAACGCGCCGGATTTTCCTTCGACCGTTCGAGTGCGCGAACTTATTGGAGTCAATTCGATTCGGTTGACGGCGACGACCGATACAAATTCGGCACACTCGTTTTCTTTAACCGTCTCGGACATATCGGCATCGTCGCCGACGAAAAAGGTTTCTATCACGCCTCTTCGAGCAAAGGCATCACCTATTCGCCGTTTGAAGGTTACTGGGAAAAACGCATCGTCGGATTTCGCCGCGTCCCGCTTTCATATCTGCGCGAAATCGAAAGTCAGTTAGCGAGATAAATAACAACAATTTAAAATCAAAAAACGGCGGCTCTGAAATTAAGAAGTCGCTTTTTTTATTTTAAAATTGCGTAACCGTTTATTTTTCATTGAAGTTAAACACAAAAAATATTATGTTTAGAAAATACTTTTATAATGTCTTTCGGCATTAATTTTTCAGCACCCGAAACAAAATTCAGAAAGGAAAAAACTATCGTGAAACCAACTGATATTGCCGACCCCGAATATTTTCATAAAGTCGTTGACTGCCAATACGCTTGTCCGGCGCACACGCCTGTTCCCGAATACATTCGGCTGATCGCCGAGGGAAAATATACCGAAGCCTATATGATTAACTGGGATTCGAATGTTTTTCCGGGAATTTTGGGCAGAACTTGTGATCGTCCGTGCGAACCGGCGTGTCGGCGCGGACGGCTTGAAGATGAAAAACCCGTGGCGATTTGCCGTTTGAAAAGAGTTGCCGCCGACAACAAAGATGACGTGAAGCATCTGATGCCGCAAGCACCATTTAAGCCGAACGGGAAAAAGGTCGCGCTGATCGGCGCGGGTCCGGCTTCGCTGACGGTGGCGCGTGATCTCGCGCCTTTGGGTTACGAACTGCATCTTTACGACGAGCAGAAAAAAGGCGGCGGTTTTATGGTCAGCCAGATTCCGTCGTTTCGTCTGCCGGAAACGGTTTTGGACGAAGAAGTGAATTACATTTTGGACTTGGGAATTCACACGCATTTTAATCAGTATGTTGATTCGTTGAAAAGCGTTTTAGAAAAAGATTACGACGCGGTTTTTATCGGCACGGGCGCACCGCGCGGGAAGGATTTACCGAAACTTGCGGGACGCTGGGATTCGGAAGGCAGAAATATTCACATCGGAATTAATTGGCTCGCGTCGGTCGCCTTTGAACACACGGCGAAGATCGGGAGAAAAGTTTTGGTTATCGGCGGCGGAAATACGGCGATGGATTGCTGCCGAACTTCGCGCAGATTGGGCGGCGAAGATGTCAAGGTCGTCGTCCGTTCGCCGTTTGCGGATATGAAAGCGTCGCCGTGGGAAAAGGAAGACGCGATGCACGAGGATATTCCTATTCTCGACAATCACGTTCCGAAATCGTTCGTCGTCGAAGACGGCAATTTGAAAGGAATGACGTTTGAAAAAGTCGAAGCGAAATATGATGAAAACGGCAAACGCAGTCTTGTGCCGACGGGCGAAACGGATGTTTTCCTCGAAGCCGACGACGTGATTTTAGCCATCGGTCAGGACAACGCTTTCCCTTGGATCGAGCGCGACATCAGCGTGGAATTCGGCGAATGGGAAATGCCCGTCGTTGACAAAGTTACGTTTCAGACGACGCATCCGAAAGTCTTCATCGGCGGCGACGCGGCGTTCGGACCGGAAAACGTCATTACGGCGGTCGCGCACGGACATCAGGCGGCGGTTTCGATTCACCGCGTCTGTCAGAACGCAGACGTTCACGAAAGACTCGATCCATTCGTCAATCTGCACAGCGCGAAAATGGGCATTCACGAATGGAGTTATGATTCGGAAATCGCGCACGATCCGCGCTACGTCGTCAAACAAGCCGACAAATCAATCACGCTCAAAAACCGCAAAGTCGAAGTCGAACTCGGCTTCGATCAAATCGAAGGTTTCAAGGAAGCGCAACGCTGTCTGAACTGCGACGCGCAGACGGTTTTCAACGCGCCGAAATGTATCGAATGCGATGCCTGCGTTGATGTCTGCCCGACTTCCTGCATCACGTTCACCGGCAACGAAGAAAACGAATTAGCATTGCGCGAAAAACTAAAAGTCCCCGCGCTTAATCTGACGCAGGATTTATACGTTTCCGAAACTCTGCCGACAACTAGAGTAATGGTCAAAGACGAAGATGTTTGTTTGCACTGCGGATTATGCGCGGAAAGATGTCCGACGGCGGCTTGGGATATGCAGACGTTTTTCTACAATGTGACGAAAACATATTCGGGTTGCGGGAAATAAATATAATTGATTTAGAAGAAAAGTTAAATTATAGGTTATACAAAAATATATACTTTCCAAAAATGACAAAAGTAATGGAGAAAAAATCTTTCATAAATTGGTTATTTTCCGAAACCTCAAAAAGCAGTAAAATTATCAGCTTATTTAGTTTATCAAGCTGGCTTATTCCTATTATTTTGTTTCTCTACAATCATTTAACTTTAAGTCTTACAACAAGCGAATTTGATAATATCCTCAAATCGCCTGAAGGTAGTAATTATAGAAAACTTTTATTGCTTTTACATATGATTAGTTGTTTTATCTTAGCAGTAGCAACTCCCAAACCTCATAAAGAAGCAAATAACTATATAACCGAGAAAGCTTCAAATCGAATCCATAAAATGGTTATATCTTTATACTGTTCCTTGGGAATACTATATTTAGTTTTAACTTTCTTTGTTTTTGGTGCGCCGACTGAATTACCAGAAACAGACAACCTAATGATACGTTGGCATACTGCTTCAATGGCTTGGGAGTCATCATTTGAGATATTAACTGCAACTTTGATTTTTTTCTTATATGTTGAACTCTCAGATATAACAGTAGAAACCGGAAAAACCGGGAAAAATCTGGATATTAATGAAAATCCTCAAAGCCATGCTCAAAGGGACAGAATTATATTTGTTTGGTTTGCAATTGCATTATTCGTTTTAAATATTTTGTCATATTTCTTCCCACAAGAGTTTGTCCAAGGTTTTGTGAAAATCATTGTTGCCTGCCTCAGTGGAGTTACTCTTTCTATGGTAATTGGTAGATTAGGCAGTTTATATATTAACCCAGGAACTGCAACATTATTTTTTCTCTACCTATATGCTGTCATACAGCCATTTGCAGCCTTCTTTCCCAGTCCTACGTTTCTTTTCATTGCAACGAGCATAGCTTTGCCTCTTAAAATACTTTTGTGGTTAGTATTTGTTTGGGCATTTACAAGTGGAAAGTTATGGGAATATATTCAAGAAATCAGACAGATTTTAGAAGAACAAAAAAACTGATTGATACTGCTTTAACCCAAGCATTCAAGCTTGAAATGAGTTTTTAATCATATCTAGATTTTTTATAAATGAGTGAAAATAAAACGAACGATTTTGTAATCAGATTTGCCAACGTCAACGGGACGGGTTCGGCGAGTGCGAATGCGCTTTTTACGAAGGCGGTTTTTCGGATGGGAATTCCCGTTACGCCGAAGAATATTTTTCCGTCGAATATTCAGGGTTTGCCGACGTGGTATGAAGTGCGCGTTTCGGAGCAGGGTTTTCTCGGACGGCGCGAAGGCATTGATCTGATGGTCTGCGTCAATCCGCAGAGTATGCTGCGCGATGTTGAGAGCGTCGAAACGGGCGGTTATTTCGTTTACGATTCGACCAAACCGCTGCATTCGCAGTTCGTCCGCGACGACATCAATTACATCGGCATCCCGATGACCGAACTCTGCAACAACGCTTTTACCGACGCGCGGCAGCGGCAGCTTTTCAAAAATATCATTTACATCGGCGCGCTTTCGACGCTTTTGGATTTTGAATTTTCGGTTTACGAACAACTCATCGCCGAACAATTTCGCGGCAAGGAAAAACTGATCGAACCAAACATCAAAGCCTTGAAAATGGGCGTTGAATACGTCGAGCAAACTTTTAAATATCCGCTCGAATTGCGCGTTGAACGGCGCGATTTGATTAAAGATTCGATAATGATGACGGGCAATACGGCGTGCGCTCTCGGCGCGATTTACGCGGGCGCGACCGTCGCCGCGTGGTATCCGATCACGCCTTCGACTTCGGTCGTTGATGCGTTTGCGAAATACGCCGAAAAATTGCGCGTGGACAAAACGACGGGCAAAAAGAATTTCGCCATCGTGCAGGCGGAAGACGAACTCGCGGCAATCGGAATGGTCATCGGCGCGAATTGGAACGGTGCGCGAAGTTTCACGGCAACGAGCGGTCCGGGCGTTTCGCTGATGAACGAATTTTTAGGTCTCGCCTATTTCGCCGAAATTCCGACGGTTTTGATTGATGTTCAACGCACCGGACCTTCGACCGGAATGCCGACGCGGACACAGCAATCCGACATTCTCGAATGCGCCTACGCTTCGCACGGCGACACGAAACACGCTCTGCTTTTTCCCGCCTCGCCGAAAGAATGTTTCGAGATGACGGCGGACGCTTTCGACCTCGCCGAAGAGCTGCAAACGCCCGTCATCGTGATGACCGACCTCGATCTCGGAATGAACGATTATATGTCGCCGCCGCTTGTTTGGGACGATTCTCGCATCGGCAAACGCGGCAAAGTTTACGACGCGCCCGCGCTCGACAAACTGGAAAGATTCGGTCGCTATCTCGATTCGGACGAAGACGGCATCCCGTATCGCACGATTCCCGCGACGCATTCGACACGCGGCGCATTCGTCGCCAGAGGAAGTTCGCGCGACGAATACGCCGTCTATACCGAAGACAGCGCGGCTTATAAACGCAACGTGGATCGCCTGCTAAAAAAATGGAACACGGCAAAAGAATTAGTCCACGCGCCCGAATTTGCCGAATTAAATAACCAATCCGAAATCGGAGTAATCTATTTCGGCACATCCACTTACGCCGCCGAAGAAGCCGTCAAATTATTAAACGAACAAGGAATTTTATTAGACGCAATGCGCGTCAAAGCATTTCCCTTCGGAGCGAAATTTGCCGATTTTATCAACGCGCACAAAAAAGTCTTCGTCATCGAACAAAACCGCGACGCGCAATTTAAGAGCCTGATGATGATTGAATTAGGCGTAAATCCCGAAAAGTTAGTTTCGGTTCTAAATTACGACGGAACGCCGATTACAGGAAATTTTATTTTCGAGCAGATAAAAGCAAATTTGGATCAGCAATAATTTGTTTTACTTTATATCGCAATATGCGATAATATGTTGTCAAAACTTTTGAATGAGAATAATCAGCGAAAGAAAATTGCGGGAGTTTTGGCAGAAAAACACACAGGCGGAAAACGCAATGCGGGAATGGATACAGTCGGTCAAACTCGCCGATTGGAACAATTTTTCGGATGTCCGAGAAACTTTCAATCACGCCGATATTTACGGCAACTGTACGATTTTCGATGTCGGCGGCAACAAATACCGAATCATCGGCAAAATCGCTTACGGCATTAAAGTAGTTTTTATTCGCTTTGTTTTGACGCACAAAGAATACGACGACAAAAAATGGCAAGCTGATTGTAAATAAATTTGAGGAAAATATGACTTACAACCCTAAAATTTACGGAGAACTTTTAGCCGACACTTTGCCCGGAATTATCGAATCCGACACGGAATATTCGCGCATCGAAGAAATTTTCAATCGTTTAATTAACAAAGGAGAAAACAAACTTTCGCCCGAAGAAAATAAATTATTCGGACTGCTTGCAAATCTTTTGGAAGAATATGAATCACGCACGCTCGAACCGATTCCGAACTTTATGCCGCGCGAATTGCTTGCATCTTTGATGAATGTAAACAATCTGAAACAAAACGATATGAGCGAGATTTTCGGAACGCAAAGCATAGTTTCGGAAGTCTTGAACGGCAAACGTGAGATTACGAAGACACAGGCTAAAGCTTTAGCTGAAAGATTTGCAATGAAGGTTGAGGCGTTTATTTAAGAGATAAAAACCATTCGAGCGATGTTAATTAACCGAATCATTTGGAAAGATCAGTTTGTCGAGAAATTGGAGATCAAACACGGCGTTTCGGTTGAAGAAGTGGAAGACGTTTTCGCCTCTAAACCGCATATCGGAAAAGTTGCGAAAGGCAATGTAAAAGGCGAAAATGTTTATGCCGCATTCGGTCAAACTCTTGGCGGACGTTATCTGATAATTTTCTATATTCGCAAACTCGACGGCGCGATTTTGCCGATTTCCGCCCGCGATATGGACGACGGAGAAAAAAATTATTATGGAAAACAAAAATAAAGCAAAAGATAGTTTGCCCGATTCGTTTGCAACGGAAGAAGAAGCAGGAGAATTCTGGGACACTCACAGCGCGGCGGATTTTATTCAGTATTTAGAACCTGCCGACGATGAAATTAAAATTAAAGACCGCGTTTTTGAAATTCAGGTTGCCGGAGACGTTTTTCAAAAACTCCGCCGACAAGCCGAATCGTCGCATCAATCCATCCCGAAAGTCGTTGATCAAATTCTGCGAGAGCAATTAAATTAATCTATGTCATACGTTCGCTCCAAATTTCGTCATCCCGCTTTGCCCAAGAATGAATTGGGTTACACGGTCGATTATTA
Source organism: Pyrinomonadaceae bacterium (assembly GCA_965217985.1). Lineage (GTDB taxonomy): Bacteria > Acidobacteriota > Blastocatellia > Pyrinomonadales > Pyrinomonadaceae > DATHTS01. Next base: position 130,527 of record CBDCJY010000005.1, on the reverse strand, counting down.
CGAAGGTTCGCTTTCGACGTTGTGCGCCGGCTGCGGACACGATTCGATTTCGGCGGCGGTTGCCGAGGCTTGTTTTCAGTTGAACATCGAGCCGCACAAGGTTGCGAAACTTTCCGGCATCGGCTGTTCGTCGAAAACGCCCGCGTATTTTTTGTCGAATTCGCACGGCTTTAACTCGGTTCACGGGCGAATGCCGTCGGTGGCGACGGGCGCGAATCTTGCTAACCGCGATCTGATTTATTTGGGCGTTTCCGGCGACGGCGACACGGCTTCAATCGGAATGGGGCAATTCGTTCACGTCATCCGGCGCAATCTGAATATGGTTTATATCGTGATGAACAACGGCTGTTACGGTCTCACCAAAGGACAGGATTCGGCGACCGCCGACGCGGGTTCAAAAAACAAATCGGGCGTGGTCAATCTGTTTGAATCAATCGATCTCGCAGGTTTGGCAATTGAACTCGGCGCAACCTTCGTCGCGCAAAGTTTTTCGGGCGACAAAGAGCAATTAGTTCCATTAATCAAAGCCGCGATGTCGCATCAGGGTTTCGCATTCTTAAACGTCATTTCGCCGTGCGTGACATTCAACAACAACGACGGTTCGACCAAATCCTACGATTACGTCCGCGAACATCAGGAAGCGACCGCGACCTTCGATTTCGTGCCGATCAAACGCGAAATAAAAACAAATTACGAAGAAGGCACAACGCAGAACTTAACAATGCACGACGGCTCGATCATCAAACTTAACAAACTCGCCAAGGACTGGAATCCTTTGGACAGATTTTCCGCGATTACAGCAATGCAAAATGCCAAAGCGAAAAATGAAATCTTAACCGGACTTTTATATATGAATCCCGATTCGACGGATTTGCACGAACTGATAAACACTTCGGACACGCCTTTGAACAAATTAACCGACAAAGATTTGTGTCCGGGTTCGGCAATTCTGGATGGAATTAACGACAGTTTTCGTTAATTTGTTTCAGGTGTAAAATCATAAGTTATGACAGGTGAAGTTTCAAAATTTGTTGAAAAAGTTCGTCATTTCAGTTTTGCCGAACAGCGCGAAGTTTTAGCCAGACTTTGGACGGAACAAGCCGGACGAAATGTAAATGAGACTTGGAAGACCGTCAAATTCAGCGAACATTTGCGTGTTACGGCGTATGACGAAACGCAGGAAATTCATCTCGAAGAGCTGCGCGAGGCGTTGCAAAACGGCGTGTTGGTCAGACTCGAAAGCGAAGCGGAAGGAACTTTTGAAATCTACGGCGCGAAACGGACTTTTTATGTAACGATGACGATTGAGCGTGAATTTGCCGGACTTTTGAGTTCGTGGAAACCGGAAAATCCGCCGCGTGAAATTGATCTGACAGAGGAAATGTAAATGCCTGCCTTGCGCGATGTCGAAATCAGACGTTTGCTGAAATTTCTTCGTGAGCAGATTGAAAACGCAGAAAAATTCGCCTTTATCGAAGACGAACTGCGAAGCGATTTCGGCGCGGAATTTTTACGCGAGCCGGAAATTTTAAATTATTTTCCGACCGAAATTGTCTCAATTAAAAATAAAACGGAAACTTGGAATCTGAAAATCATTCCTTACACGAAGATGCGAATGATGCAGCGCGGAATAAAACGCGAAGAAATCGTAAATCTTTTCGAGAGATTTTTAGATTTTTGCCGATTTGAAAACGAATTGATTACAATCGGCGGATACACGATTTTCGGAAAATCGAATTCAGGAAATTCTCCCGTGACGCTGCGAATTGACGTGGATAATGTCGAGGAAAATAAAGCACACACGGTAACTGTTTTCATCGGGCGCGGCGACACGACACAAACGACGGAAATAAATTTAATTTCATAAAAATGATTGAGTTAAAAAACGACAAATTGACGAAATCAAAACATTGTTGCAAAGCGATGAAAGAACAAGTCGAATATATCTGTGAAGAACATTCTTCACCTTTTGAATGCGCGGATAATTTGATTTATAACTCGCAAAAATTTGACGAATACGGCTTGATAATCCACGATGGCGGAAATTCATTTATTACAATAGATTTTTGTCCTTTTTGCGGAACAAAATTACCTGAATCTAAAAGATGATTGATTTAAGAAGCGACACAGTAACAAAACCGACGGCGCAGATGCGGAAAGCGATGGCGGAAGCCGAAGTCGGCGATGATGTTTACGGCGAAGACCCGACGGTGAATCTTTTGCAGGAAAAAGCCGCGGAAATTTTCGGCAAAGAATCCGCGCTGTTTGTGCCGACCGGTTCGATGGGCAATCAGATCGCGGTCAAACTGCACACAAAACCGGGCGACGAAATCATCGTCGAAGAGCGCGGACATATTTACAATTGGGAACTCGGAATGTCCGCGATTGCTTCGGGCGTGACGATTCGCGTCGTTCGCGCGGCTAATGAGAGCGGAATGTTGATGTGGGACGAAATCGCGTCGGCGATTCACATCAATCAGCCGTATTACGCTTGTCCGACGAGTTTGATTTGTCTCGAAAATACACATAATTTCGGCGGCGGAAGCGTGATGTCGGCTGATGAAACCGACGAAATTTGTGCCAACGCGCATCAATTAAATTTGCCCGTTCATCTCGACGGTGCGCGAATTTTTAATTCGGCAATCGCGCAGAATGAAACGGTCGCCAATTTAACGAAATCGGTTGATTCGGTGCAGTTTTGTCTGTCGAAAGGTTTGGGTGCGCCGGTCGGTTCGGTGATTCTTGGAACAAAAGATTTTATCGCGGAAGCGCGAACATGGCGCAAACGCTTCGGCGGCGGAATGCGGCAAGCCGGAATTCTCGCCGCTGCCGGAATCCTCGCGCTCGAAGAATCACCGAAACGCCTGCATATTGACCACGAAAACGCCAAACGTCTCGCGGAAGGCGCGGCAAACATCAAAGGCGTTTCGATTGACGCGGAAAAAATCGTCACGAATATTGTTATTTTTGACGTGTCCGACACCGGAAAAACCTCCGCCGAAATCTGCGCCGCGTTGAAAGAAAAAAATATTTCAGCAAGTCCTTTCGGAACGGCGATTCGGATGGTCACGCACTGCGACGTTTCGCGTGAAGATATTGAAAAAACTTTAAATGCTCTGAAAAACTTCCTCGAATGAATTACGAAACGCGCTGTGTCAAAATCAAATTCAAACCCGATTCAATTGAAAAAGTTCGTTCGTGGGCGCAGACAATCAACGAGCGAAAAACGGAAGCGTTGGCGACTTTGCGAGGTGAAGTCGTGATTTTGGAAGCGGTTTTTCTCGACCGAAATTCGGAAGGCGATTTTTTGATTTATGTGATGAAAGCCGGAAATTTCGAGAAATCGAAACAAGCCGTCCAAAATTCGATTCACGCGATTGACGAATATCACCAAAATTTCAAAAGTGAATGTTGGGAAGACGGTAAGCGGCTTGAAACGCTTTTAGATTTGGACGGAATTTCAAAAATCACATCAGATTAAATTTTATTACAAATTAATGTCGTCTGACTTATTTAAAACAGCACATCTTAAAAATAAATTTATAATTGCAATAACTTTATAAGTATTTTTTTGTTTAAATGTTAATTTTTCATTTGACAAATTTCCCGCCGGATATGTTATTGTTTGTGTGAAGATTAGAAATTCTAGTCTCGAAAGATTGCAAAATCAGACAAAAAAATCTTGTTGAATTCATTTTTTAACATCGTCATTAGCATTATTATCGTGCCGAAAACGCGAAACGGATGATGCTGTGCTGAAAATGATTCAGAAAAAGGTCGTCATCCGAAAGGAGACGACCTTTTTACATTTCGGGCAAAAATAAATACACGACGGCGCGGCAGTATAAAAACAAAAATGACATATACCGAAGAAATTTCAAATAAAAATGAGGCGAAATATATGCGCGGCGCACAAATCTTGTGACGAATCACTTTTACTCGAAGACGTAGAAGTGATTTTCGGATACCCGGGCGGCGCGGTGCTTTATATCTACGACGAATTAAAGTGTTTTGAAGGCAGACTGCGCCATATTCTCAGCCGCCACGAGCAGGGCGCAATCCATATAGCTGAAGGTTATGCGCTGGCAACCGGAAAAACCGGAGTCGCACTGGCAACATCGGTCCCGGAGCAACCAATACCGTGACGGGAATCGCCAACGCTTTTACGGATTCGACACCGATGGTCGTCATTACCGGACAAGTTCCCCGCCCGATGATCGGCACGATGGCTTTTCAGGAAATAGATATTGCCGGAATCACGCGCCCCTGCACGAAATACAATTACACTGTTTCGGATGTTTCGGAACTCGCCGAAATCATTCACGAGGCATTTTACATCACCCGCACGGGTCGTCCGGGTCCGGTTTTAATTGATATTCCAAAAGACGTGACGGCGCAGGTCGGTTTGTTTGAGTATCCGTCCGCGCTTCATCAATCGGTGTTAATCAAACCGGATTTTAAGGATACCGATTCGGTTTCGGCAGCTTTGGATAAAATAACCCAATCGAAAAAACCGATCTTTTACGTCGGCGGCGGACTCGCAGGCGGTGTCGCGGCGGCGATCAAATCGCTGAAACCGGAAGTAAAAATTTGGGGCGTTGAAACAAAAGGAGCCGAAAGTATGTCCAAAGCTCTCGAAGCCGATTGCGTCGTCGAACTTCCCCGTATAACTTCCATCGCCAGAACTTTAGGTGCGCCGTCCGTCGGTCATATTACATTCGATTTGGCTCGCAGGTATCTCTCCGGCGTAACGGTCGTTGATGATGCCGAAGCCGTTAAAGAATTATTTTTTCTGCTTTATAACGCAAAAGTTTTGACTGAACCGGCGGCTTCCTGCACACTCGCCGCCGCCGCCGCCGAACGATCGTGTAAAAATTTCACGCCGTCCAGCCACGTCGTTTTAATTTTATGCGGCGGCAATATCGGTTTGAATAATTTATTCGAATTAAAACTTTGCTGAAATTAAGCCGGAAAAATTTACATAATATTTCTAAAAAGCGAACTGAATATTTCTAAAAAGCGAACTGATTTTTTTGAACCGCCGCGTATAATTTTCAGCGCGGAATTTATCTTTGAGTTAAAAAATTAATTCGCGCCGAACCGAATACTAAAATGAAAAACAATTACCGAAGCAGAAATATCACCGAAGGTTTCGAGTGTGCGCCGAATCGCGCGATGCTGCGGGCGACCGGATTTACGGACGAAGATTTTGATAAACCGATTGTCGGTCTGGCAAATGCTTACAGCACGATCACGCCGTGTAATATGGGCATCAAGGTCTTAGCCGAACGTGCCGCCGACGGTTTGCGCGAGGCTGATACGATTCCGCAGATTTTCGGAACGATAACGGTCAGCGACGGAATTTCGATGGGAACCGAAGGAATGAAGTATTCGCTGATCTCGCGCGAAGTCATCGCCGATTCGATTGAAACCGTCTGTCAGGCGCAGCAAATGGACGGACTTTTGGCAATCGGCGGTTGCGACAAAAATATGCTCGGCGCGATGATTGCGATGGCGCGTCTCGATATACCTTCGATTTTTGTTTACGGCGGCACGATCAAAGCCGGACGTTTGCACGGAAAAGATTTAACCATCGTCAGCGCATTTGAAGCCGTCGGACAATATGCGCCGCACAAAATCAGCGAAAAGGAACTCTTCGAGGTCGAACGAAACGCCTGTCCCGGAGTCGGTTCGTGCGGCGGAATGTATACGGCAAACACGATGTCAACCGCGATTGAAGCGATGGGATTGAGTCTTTTTACATCATCAACGATGGCGGCGGAAGATGCCGAAAAAGCCGAAAGCGCATTTCAATCTGGTTTTGTTCTGGCGAATGCGATCAGGCAAAAACGCACGGCGCGAAAAATTTTAACCAAAGAAGCCTTTGAAAATGCCATCGCCGTCGTGATGGCAACGGGCGGTTCGACCAATGCGGTGCTGCATCTGCTGGCAATCGCTCACGCCGCCGAAGTTTCTCTGACGCTCGATGATTTTGAAAGGATTCGCCGTCAAATTCCCGTTTTGTGCGACTTAAAGCCGTCAGGAAAATACGTCGCCACCGATTTACACAGATCGGGAGGAATTCCGCAGGTGATGAAAATTCTGCTCGATCACAAAGTTTTGCACGGACATTGTTTGACGATTACGGGCGAGAGCATTAAGGAATTTTTAGACAAAGTTCCTTCGATGTCTTCGGAAAATCAGGACGTTGTTTACAGTTGGGAAAATCCGGTCTATGCCGAAGGTCATCTGGTCATTTTGCGGGGAAATCTGGCTCAGGAAGGTGCAGTTGCAAAAGTAACCGGCGTTAAAAATCTCGATTTTACGGGATCAGCCAGAGTTTTCGATAACGAAGAAGATTGTCTCAAAGAAATTATCGCCGGGAAAATCATCGCCGGCGATGTCATCGTGATTCGTTACGAAGGTCCGAAAGGCGGACCGGAAATGCGCGAAATGCTGGCGGTGACTTCGGCGATTATCGGGCAAGGTTTGGGCGATGCGGTCGGTTTGATTACGGACGGCAGATTTTCCGGCGGCACATACGGCTTAGTGGTCGGTCATATCGCGCCCGAAGCCGCAGTCGGCGGAAATATCGCTCTGTTAAAAGACGGCGATTTAATCACTATTAACGCCGAAAAAGGACTTTTAGATGTCAAACTTTCCGAAACGGAATTAAATTTGCGGCGCGAAAAATGGACTAAACCCGTTTCGAGATACAAGTTCGGAGTTTTGGCAAAATACGCAAAACTCGTAGCTTCAAGCAGTATCGGCGCGATCACGGATGATTTTCAAGTCTAAAATGCCGACCGTTTTAGACAGACACGGCGAAATCAAATAAACTAAATTTCGATGATAATCGCCATTGACGGACCTTCGGGCGCGGGAAAATCTACGCTCGGCAAAATGCTTGCCAAAAAATTGAATCTGCTCTATCTCGACACGGGAGCGATGTATCGCGCCGTCGGTTTTGCGGTTTTGAAAAACGATATAAGTCTTGATGATACGCATAAAATCACCGAAATCGCGGCACATTCCGACATCGAATTGATCGGTGAACCGGACGCTTTATTCGTTAGATTAAACGGCGAAGAGATTACTGCAAAAATTCGCACGAACGAGATCGGGCAAGCCGCTTCGATTGTGTCAACCGTTTCGGAAGTTAGAAAAATTCTCGTCGAAAAACAAAGAAGTCTGGGAAATCTTTCAAAAACCGGTGCGGTTTTAGACGGACGCGACATCGGAACGATTGTTTTTCCGCACGCTGACATCAAATTTTTTCTGACAGCCAAACCCGAAGCGCGTGCGCGTCGGCGTTACGAGGAAGATTTGGAAAAAGGTCGCGCCGTATCTTACGAACAAACTTTCACGGAAATAAAACAGCGTGACGAACGCGACGTTTCGCGCGAAGATTCGCCGCTCGCCATCGCCGAAGATGCCGTCGTCATTGACACGAGCGAAATGGATCTGACCGAAGTTTTTGAACAAATGTTGAAAGTCGTCCGTGAAAAGCAAAGTGAGACGGTTTGATTTTTCGTTTAAAATTGAAATTTATTTAATTTATTTCCTTTCTCTACTGCTGATAATCGCAGTTTTTTCGTTTTTTTCGCTTTTGAAACTTTTAACATAATTTGACTAAAAACATTTCAGTCGCTAAGATTTCTATTCGTTCTTTGATATGCTCTCGTAGCTCAGTTGGATAGAGCAACAGCCTTCTAAGCTGTGGGTCGCACGTTCAAGTCGTGCCGGGGGCATTACCATTTTTTATATAAAAGGAAACGTGATTTTTTCGCGTTTCCTTTTTTCATTTGGATTAATATTTTCAGTTGCAGTATTCAGCATCCAACCGGAATATTTTTTGGCGCGCCTTTTTGCTTTGCGTTTATTTGCCGCAGATATTGAGTTATCATTTGAAAAACGCGGCGGAAACTTGTTCAATCCGAGTCGTCTAATACTATTACAGTCAGGCGCGGTCGGCTTTGAATAATTGATTTCATTTATAATTTTTTTCACGAAACATTATTCTCTCTCTCTAATTTATAGCCGCCCGTGCCGCTTTTGAGCATCATCGTCGTGCCGCTGATCGTCATCGTGTAAGTTTTCGCGCCGACGTTTTCGCGGTTGAGAGTTAAGCGGCTGCCGCTCGCCGTGTAAGTTCCGATTTGTCCGATTGCACCGAAACGATTTTCGTAACTGCCGTCATCTTTCAGCCACAGATAACTTTCGCTGTTGGATAATTTTTGTTCCGTGCCGTCGGCATTAATAATCGCCGTGTAACACCAGCTTCCGGCGATATTTCCGATACTGGCAACTGTTTTCGACGCGGTTTTGGTCGGCGTTTTGACAGGCTGACTTGCAGTTCTTCGTTCGACGCAGCACGGCTCGAAGATCACGCCCGTCGAAGTCATACTGCCGCGCGGCGTGCAGATTATCGTCACCGTTTCGCTTTTGTTAAGCGTCGGAATCTGTTCCAAATCTTCGAGAATACATTGAATCGTGCTGCCCGAATAAGTTTTGTTAAATCGTGCGCTGAATTTAGTCTGAGAAATATTATAGATATTTGCTCCGGTCACGCGCACCGTTTTGCCGACGTATTTCCGTTTCGCGGCTTCATCATCATTATTGTATTCGTTATAAAGCTGCTGCGCCGTGACGGTTATTTCCGGTTCATCATTTTCCGTGTCGGTTTCTTCGACAGCTTCATCAGTTTCGGTTTCGGCTGGTTCGAATTTTTGCCGCGCCCGTTGATTATATCCTGCCGTTTTGTTCGGCTTTGACCGCCAACTCATCACGACGGAGAATAAAAGCCAGAGACGTATTGGTGTTGCTCGCCGAACCGTCGGGGAAGAAAACGATGTAATCGCATTCCTCTTTGCGGGTGTTGGGTTTGATGCGGCATTCGATAATTTCATAAGTGATGCCTTTGACCATATCTATTTTATCGCCCGTCTTATATTTGCGCGGTGCTTGTGCCGACAAAGACTGCACGATCAAAACAATTGCAATAAATGTAAAAAACAGAACAGATTTATGCCGGTTTAGTAATATATTTTTCATTTGATTTTCCTCTAAAATGTTCTTTTCCAAATGTTATGGAGCGTTATTTATTCGGCAGATAAATCAGTTCGGAAAGTTTCAAGGCTCTGTTCGGAATATTTTCTTGTTTTTTCTTGGCGACAACAGAAAATTCGGCAACGCTGCCGGTGGCATAGTTGTATTCATAATCGACATCCCAATACTCCGCCATTACCGAAAAGTCCGGCTTCGGAAACTTGGCAGTCATACTTTTTTGCGCCAAAGCCGAAGATGATGCGCTGAGCATAATAACGGTTACAATTGCTGCCAACACCGACGAATGCCAGCGTATTATTGATTTGTTTTTTCATTTTTATTTCTCCAATTTAGTAATTTTCAGTTTCCTGAAATTGTTTTTATCTTGTAATGCGACGAAACCGGAAAAAGCGGCTCAAAAAAAATGATAAATGATGAATGTTTTTTACATAAACTTTAAAATTCATCATTTATCATTGATAATTCGGCATTGATGGAAAAGCCGGTCACGCAAATTTTGTCGGAAATGAAAGGCGGCGATGCCGGTGCGCTGAATGAACTTTTGCCGTTTGTTTACGACGAATTGCGCCGTCTGGCAAAATCGCACTTGAGCCGCGAACGCGCCGATCACACTTTGCAGCCGACCGCGCTCGTTCACGAGGCGTATTTGCGTTTGTTCGGCAAAACCGGGATCGAATGGCAAAACCGCGCGTAATTACGCCAAACTCGGACAAGGAATTCTGCGTTCGGGTTCGATCTTAAAATCACTCGAAAATTACCGGAAAGCCGAAAACATCGCTCAAGAAGTTGCCGCCGAAAATCCCGACAACATCAAAATTCGCCAAAATGTCAGTGCTTTCAAACAATATGCCGCTTACGCCGAACTCGAAATGGGCAAGGAAACCGAAGCCTTGAAACATTTTTCCGAAGCGTTGGAAATCGAACGGCAAATCTTACGGATCGAGCCGGAAAATGTCGAATTTCAGCGCAGAATCTCGACCGCCGAACTCTGGCTCGGCATCAGTTTGCGAAGATTGAAGCGTTTTGAAGAAGCGTTGGATTATCAGCGAAAATCTCTGGAAAGACAGCAGAAAATTTACGAAAAAGACCGCTCGAACATCGGCGATCTAAATTCGCCCGCCGATTGTCATCTCGAAATCGGCTGGACTTTTGCCGATAAAAACGATTTTGTAAAAGCATCGGAAAATTACGAACGGGCGATTGAACTCTACGAAAAAACCGTTGCCGCTGACAGCGAAAATCTATCCGCTCTGCACCAGATTTCCTTTACGCGTCTGCATTTCGGCGAAGAGTTAGTGAAAAAGGGTGACAATCAAAAAGCGGCTAAGATATTTCAAAAAGCTCTCGGGCGAACTGGAATTTCTCAATCAAAAAGATACAAACAACAGCGAATTTCGTCACGATCTTGCCGTCTGTCTGCTTCGTCTGGCGGAGCAGAACATTGATTCTCAAAATAATCTCTCAAAAGCCGTTGAAATACTTGGAAAACTCGTTACCGAGTCGCCGGAACATCGCCAACGTCGCGCCGATCTGGAAACAGCAATAAATCTTTCGGCAAAAACTAAAGCAAAGGCTTTGAAAAAATAATTTTTAATTTTCCAAAGCCTCTTTCATTCGCCGCACGCCTTCGGCTAATTTTTCTTTCGGGTTGCAGAAGGAAAGCCGCAAAAATCCTTTCGCTTCCGAGCCGAAGGCAATGCCCGGAACTGTGATGACGCGATTTTGCAGGAACTTTTCGGCGATTTCAATATCGTCACCGAGTTTACGCACATCGAGCATTGTGTAAAATGCGCCTTCGGGCGAAGTGGCGTTTAAGTTTAGTTTTTCTTTCAACAATTCAACTAAAAATTCGCCGCGTTTTTTGTAAATTTTTCTGGCCATCGGCTTTAGCTTTTTCCGCTTCCGCCGTCCAACCGAGTAAACTCGCTTTTTGCGAAATCGTCGAAGTGCAGACGGTCAAAAAACCGTGCAGAACAAGCGCGGCGCGGACGATTTCCATCTGCGAACTCGCCAACCAACCGACGCGCCAGCCGGTCATCGGAAAGTGACTTGGACAAACCTGAAACGATAATCGTTTTATCGTAAAATTCGGAAGCCGAATGCGGTTTCGCATCGCCGAAATAAAGGTCGGAATAAATTTCATCGGAAATCAGATAAATTCCCGTGTCTTTCAAAGCGTCGGCGATTTGCCGTAAATTTTCTTCGGTAAAAATCTTTCCGGTCGGATTGGAAGGCGAAATAACAACCGCTACTTTCGTTTTCGGAGTGATTGCCGATTTAAATTCCTCGATGTCGAACGCAAAATCTTTTTCCGCCGGAAGACGATAATAAACCGGCGCGGCTTCGCACATTTTGACGCAGTTTTCATACGCCGGAAACGACGGATCAGGCAGCAAAACTTCGTCGCCCGATTCAACGATTGCGAGAAAGGCGGCGGGTCATCGCTTCCTGCGAACCGACCGTCACGCAAACCTGATTTATATCCAGATTCAAATGCGGATAGCTCGCGGCAATTTTTTCTCTCAGCGCAGGAAGTCCGGCGTGCGAAGTGTAGCCGTTTTGTTCTTCGAGCGTGACACGCGCCGCTTCTTCGCGCAGAAATTGCGGTGTCGGCAGATCGGGTTCGCCCAAACCGAAATTGATCGAATCGGGCAGAGCGCGTTCAAAAAACTGTCGAATCAAAGTCGGCGCAATTTCTTGCAATCTTTTCGGAAGTTGAAAATTTTTGTTTTGTAATATCGGATTCATAATTAAAAATAATAGCCTGTATATTAACAGAATCTTAAGTACAGGATAGTAAAAAACTTTGCAGATCATATCGGTTTCACAGATGAAACACAAGTTTTTTATTTTGGAGTAAATTGAAAAATCGGGAGATTTTTTATTTCGTAATCATCGTTCCGGTTCCCTCGTCAGTAAAAACTTCCGAGAGCAGAGCGTTTCTCACATTTCCGCCGATGACGTGCGCCGAACTTACGCCGCGTTCGACGATTGCCGAAAGACTTTGCAGTTTCGGAATCATTCCGCCCGTCGCTTTTCCCGAATTTATCATTTCTTCGACTTCATTGGCAGAAAGACGCGAAAGTTTCGTTGTTTCGTCGTTTGCATCCAGATAAATTCCGTTGACATCCGACATTAAAATCAGTTTTTCCGCTTTGAGTTGCGCGGCGATTTCCGAAGCAATCGTGTCGGCATTGATATTAAAAATTTGACCTTCGTCGTCTGCGCCGAGCGAAGAGACGACAGGCAGATAATCGTTGTCGAGAAGAAGTTTCAGAAGTTCCGAATTGATCTGCAAAACGTCACCGACATTGCCGAAATCAATCGTTTCCATCAAACCTGTGTCTTTATTTTTAATTTCCTTCGGCGGACGTTTGACGGCGTGGACGATGTTGCCGTCAATGCCGGAAAGTCCGACGGCATTCGTTCCGCGACGGCGCAATGCGGCGAGAATTTCGGTGTTGATTTTTCCCGCAAAAATCATCTTTGCAATTTCCAAAGTGTCGTCGTCGGTGACGCGCCGACCTTCAATTATAGTTTGCGCCACGCCGAGTTTCTGTGCGAGTTCGGTAAGTTGCTTTCCGCCGCCGTGAATGACGCAAATTTTTATTCCGACCTGATGCAAAAGCGCGAGTTCTTCAGCTAAAGACGCGAGATTTTCTTTGTTTTCGGTAACTTTACCGGAAAATTTAACGACGAAAGTTTTGCCTTTGAATTTTCGGATATAAGGCAGAGCCTCGCGCAGTAATTCTAATTTTGTTTGAATCATTTTTACAATTTAGGATTTTTTTTGCCTACGAAATACACGAAAGAAACGAAAAAAAGATTTTAAATTGCTTCTTTTTTTCGTCTTTTTCGTGTATTTCGCGGGCAAAACATCTTACTTTATCAAAGTTGTCATAATCGCCTTTTGAACGTGCAGACGATTTTCGGCTTCGTCAATGACGACGGAATTTGCCGAATCAATCACCGAATCCGTAACGATTACATTACGGCGAACCGGCAGACAGTGCATAAAAATTGCTTCATTTGAACGCGCCATTTTCGCGTCATCAACGATCCAATCTTTCCGCAGATCGGCGCGAAGTTCCAAGTCTTTTTGTGAATCACCGTAAAAATTCTTGCTTCCCCAAGATTTTGCGTAAACAACTTCCACATCGGCAAACGCTTCATTGACATCGCTAACGATTTCCAAACTGCCGCCGTTTTCTTTCGCCTGATTTTCGATTTCAGTTAAAAGTTGTTCGTCGAGTTCGTAACCTTTCGGATGCGCGATTGTTAAATCGTGTCCGAATTGCGCCGCCGCGAGCGCGAACGAATTCGGCACAGCCATCGGCAGAGGTTTCGGATGAAATGCCCACGTCAGCAAAACTTTTTTCTTGGCTTTGCCGAATTTTTCACGAATCGTCAACATATCCGCCATCGCCTGACACGGATGATGCATCGCCGATTCGAGATTGATAATCGGTTTGGTCGAATATCTCACAAACGCTGCCAAAATCGGATCGGTTCGTTCTAAATTCCAATCTTGCAAATTCGCAAAAGTGCGAACGCCGATTGCCGCAACATATCTTTCTAAAACGCCGACAAATTCTTTCAAATGTTCGGTTTTATCAGAATCCATCACCGCATTTTGACGATGTTCGAGCGTCCACGAAGTTCCGCCGGGTTCTAAAATCACGGCATTTCCGCCGAGTTCGTAAACGCCGATCTGCATCGAAGCGCGTGTTCTCAAACTCGGATTAAAAAACACGAGCGCGACCGATTTACCGCTCAAATATTTATCGGCAATTTCGCCGCGCTTAAATTTCAACGCCGATTCGATAATTTCTTCGAGTTCGGCGCGTGAGAAATCTTTAGTTGTTAAAAAGTTTTGGTTCATTTTGAGGACAGAATTTTAATTTACACTTGAGGACAAACCGATACCGACAATCAAAATTAAAACACCGATTCCGGCAGCTACGCCAATTCCGATTTTGGCTGCGAGTGGAAATGATTTATTGCTGACGGAACTAACTTGTGCATAATCTACTGCGGCAATTTTTCCACTTTTAGGTTCGGAAATGCTAAAATTGTCGTCCCTGACTTCAGTGATATAACCTTTGACTTTTGCGCCGTCTTTGTATTTAATCGTTACTTTTCCGCGCTTTTCGCTAAAGATTCTGGCAACTTTTGTTTTAATATTTCTCAAGTTTTCATCATCTCGATTATTTTGACTTTGAGCATTGACTGAAAAAATCATCGTCAAATTGATAATCAGGAACATTAGAACAGTAACCGTAATTTGTTTAATCATTGTCGTTTTCTCCTCTTTTTAATTTTTATTGAAATCAGACTGCCTTAAAATGATTTCTTGATTTTTAGGGCATTAATTTAGTAAACCGCATTGTATATTAAGATATTGCTTAAGTATATGTTTTACTTTTGCGAAGAAAACTTGCAATTCATTAGCTCACCGATTCTTTCGATTGTCATATCAGCCGCCGGATATTTGGCGACTTCTTTTTCGTCCGTTGCATAATGACCTTGTTTGACGAAAACCGTCGTGACTTTTTCCTTCCAGATTTCTTTGATCGCGCTTAAAATTCTGATTTTATCGTCAATCAAAACGTAATGTTCCGCCGGATAACGACGTTCGAGATCGGCTAGTTCCTGTTCTTTGTGAATGTAAATTAAAATATTTTTTTCGACCGCTTCGAGCAAGCCGCTACGTTCGATTTTGCGCGGCTGAAAGACGACATCGCCGTCGGTTAAAATCACGACTTTGCCGAACTGTTTACAATGTTCCAGCGCGTCGAGCGAGTTCGGAAACAGGCGATTGGCGAAATGATAATTGATGAGAAAAGTCGAAACCGACAAGACGTGCGAATCATACGGGTGTTCGATGCGATATTTTTGCAGCGCGCCGAGATAGTCGGCGTAACCGAGTTCGGAGCGCATTTCCTCGAAAATTTCCCAGTAGCGTTTATTTCGCTCCGCACCGATTTCCTTTTCCAGAAAACTTTTCAAATCCTGCGTCACGCGGTCGTTGTCGAGTAAAGTATTGTCAACGTCAAAAAGAAAAACTGTTTTGTTCATAAAATTTGTTTAGAGATTATTTATCATTAATTTCGCTTTCGACATTTGCTAAAATCTCGCAATCGCAATAACCGCCGTTTTCTTTGAACCAACTCAACAATTCAATTTTCGGCAGATTATTTTGAACAATAAACTGATTCGTGATTGTAAATGTATCATCACAATCTGAAACTTTTAAGTTTTTATCAATAAATTCAAAGCAATCTTGAAGTTTTTGAAGTGGAATCGGAAGTTTTTTAAGAAGATTATTTCTTGCCTGAACCTTTAGATCGCGTCTTATTTCATTTCTTCTTTCTTTTTCGATCTTATTCATTTAGAAATTTTACTCCGTCGGCATTTATTTCAGAAACGTAAATATTAAACTCAATGTGAGTTTGAGAATAAATCCCACGCATTTTTTCCGCGACTTTTTCAGCCGTTTCCAGATTTTCCGACAGCATAAAAACGCTTGGACCCGAACCGGAAATTCCGCCGCCGAGCGCGCCAACTATTAAACTTTCATTTTTGAGTTCGTCAAAATGCGGAATCAATTTTTTGCGAAACGGTTCGGCGACGTAATCTTCAAGCGAACGCGCGATCAGATCGTAATCTTTTCTCTGCAATCCGGCGACGAGTGCGCCGACATTTCCCCATTGCCGAACGGCGGTTGTGAGCGAAATTTCTTTCGGCAAAACTTCGCGTGCTTCGCTCGTTTTAATTTCGATCTGCGGATGAATGACGCTCGCAAAAAGTTGCGGAAAGTCCAACGCAACGACATCGGCAAACGGTTCGGTGGCGCGAACGAGCGTAAAACCGCCGAAAATACACGCTGAAACATTATCCGCAATCCGCGAACCGCAAGCGAGAAATTCGCCGTTTCGCGCAAATTCGACGAGTTCCGTTTTTGAAAATCTATTATTTAAAAGTTTATTTGCCGCCACCGCCGCGCCCGCCGCACTTGCCGCGCTCGAACCGATTCCGCTTCCCGGTTTGATGCCTTTCGTAATTTCGATTTCAAAGCCGATGTTTTCATTTATCCGTTCGAGCATCGAAAGCAAAACGACTCCGGCGACATTTTTTTCGGTTTTCGTCGGCAAATTATAATCGTCCGAATGTGAAACGCGCACCGTTTTTTCGTCAATCAGCCGAACGGTAATTTCATCAAACGGCGCGTCTAAGGCAAAGCCGAGACAATCGAATCCGCAGACGACATTGGCGACGGTAGCAGGTGCGCGGACGGTAACTTCATTCATAAATTTTTATTATTTAACTTTGGCGAAAACAAAATTTCTATTATGATAAATAATCTGCGGTTTCGCCTCGAACAACAGACCGCGAAAATGTCCGTCAAATTCAAATGAAATACTTTAGCACAAACCGAAAATCGGCTCACGCGACATTTCGTGAAGCCGTCCTGAAAGGTCAGCCCGACGATAAAGGTTTATATTTTCCCGAAAAAATTCCGACGCTTTCCGAAGATTTTTGGAAAAATTTTCAAACGAAATCAAAAGCTGAAATCGCGTTTGAAGTTATCAAACCTTACATCAGCGATGAAATTGACGACGAAACGCTTTTTAACATCTGCGAGGAAACCGTCAGCTTCGATTTTCCGCTCGTTGAGATCAGCGAAAACATTTCCGCGCTCGAACTTTTTCACGGCGCGACGCTCGCTTTTAAAGATGTCGGCGCGAAATTTATGAGCCGTTGTCTCGGCTATTTTTCAAAAGACAGAAACGAAAAAACAATCGTCATTGTCGCTACTTCGGGCGACACGGGCGGCGCGGTCGCAAACGGTTTTTATGAAACGGAAAACACGGAAGTCGTCATTTTATATCCGAAAGACAAAGTTTCCGAAGTTCAGGAATTGCAATTAACAACGCTCGGCAAAAACATTTCTGCGCTCGAAGTCAACGGAAATTTCGACGATTGCCAAACACTTGCGAAAACCGCTTTAGCGGACGAAAAACTAAAGCAGAAAGTTTTTCTAACTTCGGCAAATTCGATCAATGTTGCGCGTTGGCTGCCGCAGCAATTTTATTACTTCTATGCCTTTCAACAATGGCAAATCCGAAATCCAAAACCAGAAATCCGAAATCCAATCGTCTCTGTTCCGAGCGGAAATTTCGGCAACATCTGCGCGGGAATTCTGGCGCATATTTCCGGTTTGCCGGTTGAAAAATTTATTGCAGCGACAAATGCCAACGATGTCATTCCGCAATTTCTGGAAAGCGGCGAAATGAGAATTACAAATTCAATTTCAACACTTTCAAACGCGATGGACGTTGCCAATCCTTCAAATTTTGTGCGAATTTTAGAGATTTTCGGGCAAAATTATTTGAACCTGAAAGAAAAAATGCAAGCCGTCAGCGTTTCAGATGAAAAGACAACCGAAACAATGCGCGAAGTTTATAAAAATTACAGATATATTCTCGATCCGCACGGCGCAGTCGGGTTTTACGCGCTCGAAAAATATCTCGAAAAACATTCCGACAAAAAAGGATTTTTTCTCGAAACGGCGCATCCGGTAAAATTCGATTCGGTCGAAAAGATTCTGGGAACTTACGGCGAAATGCCGGAATCGGTAAAGAATTTGTTCGAAAAGAAAAAACACAAAACCGAAATCGAAACCAACTACGAACAACTAAAAGAAATTTTGTTGGGAAAAACTTAAAAATTATTGCCCACGAAACACACGAAAGAAACGAAAAAGAAGAAAGATTTTTAAAAGGTTTTATTTTCGTTCTTTTCGTGTATTTCGTGGGCAAAATAAAAAAAATGAAAGTATTAAAATTCGGCGGCACGTCAGTCGGCAATGCTGAAAATATCGAAAAAGTTGTCAAAATTGTAAACGGTGCAATCAAGAAAGATTCGTGCGCCGTCGTTTTGTCGGCGATGAGCGGCGCGACCGATGCGCTGATAAATATCGCAACCGCGGCGGAAATCGGCGATGAAAGTTTTCGTGCCGAAATCAAAGAACTCGAAGTAAAACACATCGAAACGGCGCAAAAACTTTTGGTCGAAAATTCGCACGACAGCGGAATTTTTGATTTTATCGAAAATCGTTTTAACGAACTGACCAAAATCTGCGAAGGCGTTTTTCTGCTCCGCGAATTATCTCTGCGAACGCTCGACCGAATCATAAGTTTCGGCGAAATTTTGTCAACGAAAATCGTCGCGGCAAAATTTAATTCGTTGGGAATCGAAAATGTCTGGACGGATTCGCGCCAACTGATTCGCACAAATTCCAATTTCGGAAATGCGTCGGTTGATTTTGAAAAAACGAATCATTTGATTAATAATTTTTTCTCGAAAAATGCTAAACGTCTTTTCATCTTTCAAGGTTTTATCGCATCCGATGCCGAAAACACGACAACGACTCTCGGACGCGGCGGTTCGGATTATACGGGCGCGATTTTGGCGGCGGCGTTAGGCGCGAAAGTTCTCGAAATCTGGACGGACGTGTCGGGAATGATGACGGCTGATCCGCGCATTGTCCGCAACATTCGGCAGATTCCGCGCATCACTTACCGCGAAGCGATGGAACTTTCACACTTCGGCGCGAAGGTGATTTATCCGCCGACGATTCAGCCGGTTTTGCAGAAAAATATTCCGATTTTCATCAAAAATACGTTTGCGCCCGACGATTACGGAACGCTGATCGAAGCCGAAGCGAAAGACGAACGGGAAATCATTCGCGGCATCACGAGCATTGATAAAATTGCGATTCTAAGTCTCGAAGGTTCTGGAATGGTCGGCATTCCGGGTTTTTCCAAACGTCTTTTCGACGCGCTTTCACGCGCACGCATTAACGTAATTTTAATTACGCAGAGTTCGTCCGAACATTCGATCTGCGTCGCTGTCGAAGAGAAATTTTCCGATGCGGCAAAGCGCGTCGTTGACTCGGAATTCGAATACGAAATCGCAGTCGGAAAAATCGAACCTTTGCAGATCGAAACAGAACTTTCGATTCTCGCGCTCGTCGGCGACAATATGCGAAATCACACGGGCGTTTCCGGTAAAATGTTCGCCGCGCTCGGCGCACAGGGAATAAATATTCGCGCTATTGCACAAGGTTCGAGCGAACGAAATATCTCCGCCGTCATTGCATCGAAAGACGTAAAAAAAGCCGTCAACACTCTGCACGAAGAATTTTTCTCGGACGGCAAACGCCAGATAAATCTTTACATCGCCGGTGTCGGAACGGTCGGAAGTAAACTTTTAAATCAACTCGAACAACAGGCGGAATATCTCTCGGAAAATCTCCATCTAAACGTGCGAATTGTCGGTTTGGCAAACAGTAAGCAAATTCTTTTCGATGAGGAAGGAATTGAAATAAAAAATTTGAAATCCGAGATTGCAAATTCCGAAATTAATTCGAGCATCGAAAATCTTGCGGATTTGATAATCGAAAAAAATCTGCGAAATTCGATTTTTGTTGACGTGACGGCGAGTTCGGAAATCGTCGAAATCTATCCGAAACTTTTGCAGAAATCAATCGCCGTCATCGCCTGTAATAAAGTTGCGGCATCGTCAGAATTTGAAAAATATCAAAACCTGAAAAATCTGGCGCGTGAATATAATGCAAATTTTCTGTTTGAAACAAATGTCGGTGCGGGACTTCCGATCATCAATACGTTAAACGATTTAACCCGAAGCGGCGACAAAATAACCCGCATCGAAGCCGTTTTGTCGGGAACTCTGAATTTCGTTTTTAACAACTATGACGGTCAACGCAAGTTTTCCGCAGTCGTCCGGCAGGCGCAAACCGAAGGTTACACCGAACCTGATCCGCGGCTCGACCTCAGCGGCACGGATGTCGCGCGAAAAATTTTAATTCTCGCCCGCGAAGCCGGTTATAAAATCGAAATGTCCGACATCGAAAACGAAGGATTTCTGCCCGAATCTTGTTTAAATGGAACGGTCGAAGATTTTTATAACGAGATGGAAAAACACGAAACTCATTTTCGTCAACTTCTCGAAAATGCGAGATCGAATAATCTGATCCTGAAATATATCGCTTCGTTTGATAACGGCAAAGCATCTGTCGGTTTGCAGAGTATTGACGCGCAGCATAATTTCGCCAATCTCTCCGGCAAAGATAACGCCGTATTGTTTTACACAAACCGCTACGCCGATCTGCCGCTTGTCATCAAAGGCGCGGGCGCGGGCGCGGACGTTACCGCCGCCGGAGTTTTTGCCGATATTATTCGAGCCGCGCGAATATAATTTTTGAAATATTTCGAGAAAACTATTTCAAAGACTCAAAATTTATGTTATAAAATAATGGTTTCCAAAATTATTATTTATACATTGAATTTTGCCTGATGAATAAAGGTCTCTATCTTTCCGAATTCGAACACGATGCCTGCGGTGTCGGTTTCATCGCTGATATAAAGGGCAAAAAGTCCAATAAAATACTTAAAATCGCCATTGAAAGTCTCGTTCGTATGGATCATCGCGGCGCGAGCGGCGCGGACGAAAAAACAGGTGACGGCGCAGGTATTTTAACGCAGCTTCCGCACGTTTTTTTTGCGCGAGAATGTGAAAAATTACACATAACTTTGCCGGAAGCCGGAAACTACGCGGTCGGAATGCTTTTTCTGCCGCAGGACGATGCGCTTCGCAGTCATTCGATTAAAAGATTTGAAGAAATCGCACGCGAACACGATCTGAATGTTTTAGGTTGGCGCGACGTGCCGACGGACAATTCCGATCTTGGCGAAAAATCTAAAAACACACAGCCGTTTATCAAACAGGTTTTTATCGGAAAGACCGAAAAAATCGGCGACACGGCGCATTTCGAGCGCAAACTTTTTGTCGCACGGCGTTGGGCAAAAGAACTTTTGACGCGTGAAGATGAAATTTTTGACA
This sequence comes from Pyrinomonadaceae bacterium, assembly GCA_965217985.1. Lineage (GTDB taxonomy): Bacteria > Acidobacteriota > Blastocatellia > Pyrinomonadales > Pyrinomonadaceae > DATHTS01. Next base: position 109,530 of record CBDCJY010000005.1, on the reverse strand, counting down.
AGGAATTTTATTTTGCAAGTCTTTCGACGACGACGATTATTTATAAAGGAATGCTGACGACCAATCAGCTTGCGCCGTTTTATACAGACTTGCAGGACGCAGAATTTACGACGGCGATTGCCGTGATTCATTCGCGTTTCAGTACAAATACTTTTCCGAATTGGAAACGCGCACAGCCTTTGCGGACAATCGCGCATAACGGCGAAATAAATACGCTTCGAGGAAATATCAATTGGATGTATGCGCGCGAAAATCGTCTGAAATCCGAACTTTTCGGCGAAGATTTTCCGAAGGTTTTGAGCATTATTGATGACGAAACGAGCGATTCGGGCGCATTCGATAATTGTCTGGAAATGCTCACTTTAGCGGGCAGAAGTTTTCCGCATTCGGTGATGATGATGATTCCCGAACCGCTCTCGAAAGAAAATAAAATGAGCGACGAGAAACGCGCTTTTTATGAATTTCACTCGTGTCTGCTCGAACCTTGGGACGGTCCCGCTTCGATAACTTTTACGGACGGAAAAATCATCGGCGCGGTTTTGGATCGCAACGGTTTGCGACCTTCGCGTTTTTACGTCACGAAAGACGATCTCGTCGTGATGGCTTCTGAAGTCGGCGTTTTCGATGTCGAACCCGAAAATGTTCTGCAAAAAGGAAGACTCCAGCCCGGAAAAATGTTTCTCGTTAACACGGTTGCCGGACGAATCGTGGCTGACGAAGAAATCAAGGAAAAAATCGCGGGCGCATTTCCGTATCGCCAATGGATCGAAGAAAACCAGCTTCACATCAACGATTTACCTGCGCCGAGTTTTTTTCATAAACCTAATCACGAAACGGTTTTGCAGAGACAAAAAGCCTTCGGTTATACGGAAGAAGAATTGCGAATGATATTACAGCCGATGGCGACCGATGGCACGGAAGCAATCGGTTCGATGGGAAATGACACGCCGCTCGCGGTTTTGTCGCGTCGCCCGCAACTGCTTTACAATTATTTCAAACAGCTTTTCGCGCAGGTCACGAATCCGCCGATTGACGCGATTCGTGAAGAACTCGTAACTTCGACCGACACGATGATCGGACGCGACGATAATTTGTTTGAGCCGACACCGCAAGCCGCGCATCAGATCAAACTGAATTCGTTTATTTTAACCAACGAAGAACTCGAAAAACTTCGATATTTAGGCGATTCGGCGAGCATCTGGGGAAAATCTAATTTCCGCACGATCACGCTGCCGATGCTTTTCGACCGCGAAAACGGAACACAAGGTTTGGAATGGGCTTTGGACACGCTCTGTCATCAGGCAAGTCAAGCAATCAAAGACGGTTACGACGTTTTTATTTTGTCCGACCGGCAAATGAGCGAATACCGCGTACCGATTCCTGCGCTGCTCGCCGTTTCGACAATCCATCATCATTTGATCCGCGAAGGCACACGTACGCAGGTCGGTTTCGTTCTCGAATCCGGCGAACCGCGCGAAGTTCATCATTTTGCATTACTTTTAGGCTACGGCGCGACAGCGATCAATCCGTATCTCGCGTTTGAAACGATCAGCGACGAAATCAGGTTGGGAATTTGGGATATTGATGAAAAGACAGCGATCAAAAACTTTGTAAAATCGGTAAACAAAGGTGTTATAAAAGTCTGTTCAAAAATGGGAATTTCGACGATTCGCAGTTATCTCGGCGCGCAGATTTTTGAAGCAATCGGAATTAACGAAGAAATAATTGAAAAATATTTTACGCGAACGCCTTCAAGAATCGGCGGAATCGGTCTTGAAGAAATTGCCGGAGAAGCAATCGCGCGGCATAAAAAAGCATATTTTCCCGAACGCGAAACCGAAATTTTGGAATCGGGAGGAAATTATCAATGGCGCAAATCCGGCGAATTTCATCTTTTCAATCCCGAAACGATTCACACTTTGCAAAAGGCTTGCCGCTACGGAGATTTCGACGCGTTCAAAAAATACAGCCGACTTGTCAACGAACAGATGAACGAACAAGCGACTCTGCGCGGACTTTTGAAATTTAAAGCGAACCGTCAAAGCATTGCGATTGAAGAAGTCGAACCGATTGAAGAAATCTTGAAACGATTCAAAACCGGCGCAGTTTCTTACGGCTCGATTTCAAAAGAAGCGCACGAAATGCTTGCCGTTGCAATGAATCGCATCGGCGGCAAAAGCAACACGGGCGAAGGCGGCGAAGATGCGGAAAGATTTGAAACTCTGCCGAACGGCGACAGCAAAAAGAGTCGCATTAAACAAGTTGCGAGCGGAAGATTCGGCGTAACGAGCAATTATCTGGTCAACGCCGACGAGATACAAATCAAAATCGCGCAGGGCGCAAAACCCGGCGAAGGCGGACAACTTCCGGGCAAAAAAGTTTATCCGTGGATTGCGAAAACGCGCCATTCAACTCCCGGAGTCGGACTTATTTCGCCGCCGCCGCATCACGATATTTATTCGATTGAAGATTTGGCGCAGTTGATTTTCGATCTGAAAAACGCCAACGAAAAGGCAAGCATCAGCGTAAAACTCGTCGCCGAAGCCGGAGTCGGAACAATCGCGGCGGGCGTTGCCAAAGCGAAAGCAGACGTGATTTTAATCAGCGGACACGACGGCGGAACGGGAGCGTCGCCTCTGACGAGCATCAAACACGCCGGAACGCCATGGGAAATCGGACTCGCTGAAACACATCAAACTTTGCTCTTAAACAATTTACGAAGCCGCGTTCGCCTTGAAACCGACGGACAATTGAAAACCGGACGCGATGTTGTCATCGCCGCTCTTTTAGGCGCAGAAGAATTCGGTTTTTCGACCGCGCCGCTCGTAACTTTAGGCTGCATTATGATGCGCGTTTGTCATTTAAATACTTGTCCGGTCGGAATTGCGACGCAAGACCCGCATTTACGCGGGAAGTTTTCAGGCGAAGCGGATTTTGTCGTCAATTTTATGCGCTTTATCGCTGAAGAAGCCCGCGAATTGATGGCGGAGTTGGGATATAAAAACTTTAACGATTTAATCGGAAACACGGAAATCTTAGAATTCGATGAACCGCACGAAAGTAAAAAATCGGGCAAGTTGGATTTTTCAAAAATACTTTTTCAGCCCGAAGTTCCTGATAATTACGGGCGTTTTCAGCAAGTCGCACAAGATTTCGAACTCGGAAAAACGCTCGATAAAAGCCAACTTTTAGAAATCTGTAAACTCGCTTTGGAAAATGGCGAAAAGGTGTCGGCGGAACTCGAAATAAAAAACACGAATCGCGCCGTCGGCACGATTTTAGGAAGCAAAATTTCTCGTAAATTCGGCGCGGAAAGTTTGCCGGATGAAACGATTCAATTGAAATTTAACGGCTCTGCCGGACAAAGTTTCGGTGCATTTGTTCCAAAAGGCGTAAGTTTAACGCTCGAAGGCGATGCCAACGATTATATCGGCAAAGGACTTTCAGGCGGAAAAATCGTCGTCTTTCCGCCGAAAAAATCTACATTTATTTCGCACGAAAATATTATCGTCGGCAACACGGCTTTTTACGGCGCGACTTCCGGCGAAGCATTTATTTCCGGCATCGGCGGCGAGCGTTTCGCGGTTAGAAACAGCGGCATTAATGCGGTCATCGAAGGGGTCGGCGATCACGCCTGCGAATATATGACCGGCGGACGCGTTATCGTTTTAGGCAAAACCGGAAAAAACTTCGCCGCCGGAATGAGCGGCGGAATCGCTTACGTTTTCGATGAAACGGGCGAATTTCCGATGCTTTGCAATACGGAAATGATTTGTCTGGAAAAACCGGGAAATGAAGATGAGATCGAATTTTTGAAAAGCAGCATTTTCCGCCACGTCGAATTAACGGAAAGCGAAATCGGAACGCAAATTTTACTTAATTGGGAAGAAAATATGGTGAAATTTGTCAAGGTAATTCCGAACGATTTCAGGAAAATCATCGAAGCGCAAAATCGTCTGTTTGCCGAAGGTTTTTCAAAAGAAGATGCGGAAATGGCGGCTTTTGAAGAAGCCGTAACAGTTTAAGAAATGGGAAAAACGACCGGATTTATCGAATTTAAAAGAAGTCTTCCGATCTTGCAGGAAACGAGATCGCGTGTGGCGAATTGGAGCGAATTTCACGCGCCTTTGCCGGAAGACGAGATCAAACGACAAGGCGCGCGCTGTATGAATTGCGGCATTCCTTTTTGTCACACGGGCGCGACTTTTGAAGGCGCGACGGTCGGTTGTCCGCTCGGAAATTTAATTCCCGATTGGAACGATTTCGTCTATCGCGGCAACTGGCACGAAGCGTATAAAAGTCTCGCGTTGACAAACAATTTCCCCGAATTTACGGGCAGAGTTTGTCCCGCGCCGTGCGAATCTTCGTGCGTTCTCGGCATCAACGAAGAACCCGTAATGATTAAAGAAATCGAAGTTTCGATCATTGATAAAGCGTTTGAAATGGGTTGGATTTCGCCGAATCCGCCGAAATATCGGACAGGCAAAAAAGTCGCCGTCATCGGTTCGGGTCCGGCAGGTTTAGCTTGCGCCGACGAACTCAATAAATTCGGTTATTTCGTTACGATTTTCGAGCGCGATGACCGCATCGGCGGACTTTTGATATACGGCATTCCGAATATGAAACTCGACAAACACCTCGTCGAACGTCGCGTAAAACTTCTCAACGACGAAGGAATTATATTTCAAACGAACATTTCTGTCGGAAGAGACATTTCCGCCGAAGAGTTAAAGCAAAATTTCGACGCAATCATTTTAGCCTGCGGCGCACCGCAGCCGCGTGATTTACAAATTGAAGGCAGAGATCTAAAAGGCGTTCATTTTGCAATGGAATTTCTGTCAAAAAACACGAAAAGTCTGATTGATTCCAAACACACTGACGGCGCATTTATCGATGTAAAAAACAAAGATGTGATCGTCATCGGCGGCGGCGATACGGGAACAGACTGTATCGCAACTTCGATCAGACACGGCGCGAAAAGTATCACGCAGTTTGAAATTATGCCGCAGCTAAACGAAAAAATTTATAATCACAATAACTGGCTGAGTCGCGTTCGTCCGTTTCAGATTGATTACGGACAGGAAGAAGCAAAAGAAATTTTCGGCGCAGATCCGCGCGAATACTGTATTTTGACAAAAAAATTTGTCGGCGATGAGAGCGGAAATTTGCAAGGCTTGGAAACCGTCGAAGTCGAATGGTCGAACGGCAAAATGCAGGAAATTAAAAATTCCGAAAGATTTTGGAACGCCGAAAACGTCTTTCTGGCGATGGGTTTTCTCGGAGTTGAGAAATTAAAATTATTTGAAGATTTAGGTGTTAATCTGACAGACAAAAATACGATTCGTGTTGGCGAAAACAAACAAACTGACATTGAGAAAATATTTGCCGCCGGAGACTGCGAACGCGGACAAAGTTTAATAGTTTGGGCAATTGCCGACGGTCGCAAAGCGGCGAAAAATGTTGATAAATTTCTGCGTTCGGAAAAAAACAATTAAAATTACTTTGATAAAAAGCGCGGTTATTTTATTAAAACTCCGCGCTTTTTACTGAAACTTAAAGTAAAATCCGTGTTTAAGAATCGGCTAATATTTTATAAACGTCCTTTCGCGCCTGACCGACGATTTCATTGATTTTTCTGATCGTTTCTTCGTCACCGTCGCGCACGCCGTCCATTACCGCCGAACCGAGTTTCATCAGAGATTTTCTAATCTCGAACGCTCGCGCCATTTTCGGCGGTGCTTCAAAACCGGAAGTTCCGCGCTCGTTCAAAAACTTCAAACCTTCGACGGTAATCGTATAAACCTTTTTTCCGTCAAGTTGTTCGCCGGTCAGATAACCGCCTTCTTCGAGCATCTGCAGCGTCGGATAAACCGAACCCGGACTCGCCCGGTAGCCGCCCGATTGTTTTTCCAATTCGCTGATGATCTCGTATCCGTGCCGCGGAGTTTCTTTTAAAATCTCCAACAGATGATATTTAATATCGCCGCGCCTCATTCGCATAAATTCGCCTCGAAATCCCGGACCGCATCCGCCGCGTCCGAATTTTAAATTATGTCTTCCGAACATCTATTTTTACCTCATTTATATTTAATTTTCAATTTCTATATCGCTTATTAAACGATAATGTATTATATATCACGATATATCGTTAAAATACAAGTGAATATTTTGTAGTAAAATGTTTTTTATAAAAATTAACCGTTTAAGCCGATCTTAAACCGAGTGGAAACTGTTGGATAATATGTTTTTATCGAATTATAAATCCGATATTCTTTTTTAGACATTGGGAAAATTTCGTTGTCGAATTATTCTTAAAAGCAAATATGTTTTGTGGCTTTTTTCATTCTTTTCGTGTATCTAACGGACAAGTATTTCTTAAATTAATTTAATCTAAAAATATCAAGCGGTAAATTATTTTCTTTCCTTTTCTCGCAGAATAAAGTTAAAAGCCGCAAATTTTTGCATCGGAGAAAGTTTTCTTCATTATTCTATTTCATACAGGTTTTGGCGGAACGATCTGCGATCATATTTAACTTAAAAGTAAATTTATTAGAATCTTTATTACAAATTACTCAAATAAATGTTGACCAAAAGCAATCAAATAAATTACTCTTCTAAGTGACATTTTCCCGCGTGTGTCAAAAATCAATTGGTTGTGATCTATTTATTCAAGCGAGCAACCGGTTAAAAATCCCGCCTTAAATTTATTCAAACCGAAAACTTAGCTTAATTTCAAATCTTTTATCAAAAATCAAAATGAGCGTGAATAAAAATGAACTTCCGATTGAGTTGCTGCAGCCTGAAATTAGCGGTCAAATCAAACAAATAAATTTGGAAGAACTGAAAATTTGGATAAATGAGGGAAAATTACAGCCGAATCATTTGCTGAGAATTAAAAATCTTTCTTGGATCGAGGCTCAAAAAATTCCGGCATTTCAACCTCTTTTCGAGTTGAAAAAAAATGAAAAACCGGAGCAATCAAATCATTTTACCAACCAACTGATAACAAAAACCGTCGCTTCCGAACAAACTAAATCAGAAAGCATTGATTCGGCGTTAACTTCAGTTGCAAATAGTAAGGAAGCGACAAATATTTCTAAAGAGACGACTTTTTCCAATGATGATAATTCCGCCGAAAGCAAACATAAAACAGCCGAACCATCCGTCGTATTTAAAGCGTTCGAGAAAAAGGCGTTAGCCGGCAAAAACAAACCGACCGGAAGAAACGCCAAAAATATACAAACGCCGCCCAAATCGCCGAAAAAATCTTTAATGTTAAAACAGGCAATCGGTTTTATCGCCGGATGTATGTTAGCGTTTCTGCTTTCTCTGGGAAGTTCGTATCTTTGGGTTTATCAATTGAAAACTCCCGCCGAAATCGATGAAAAAAGTTTGTCTGAACTGGCAAATCTGGAAAACAGATTAACTGCCGACAAACTCGATCTGAGACTCGAAGAAGCGACGCAAGAGCAAAAATTAAAAGATGAAGGCAATCGGGAAAATTCTCCACAACCGACGGATTTTTCGCAAAAAATCATACAACTCGAAAAACGATACGCCGATCAACGCAAAACGGCTGTTGAAAATCATCGTGAAAGGTTGAAAGATTCCGACTTTGCTACTACTTTTTATTTCAGTTTCGCTTTTTTACTGGCTTTATTTTTACTGGCAAGAATTTTTTACGGAAAAAATCCGCAAACTGTCGAGAATCAGTATTTTTCAAAAACGCGCGCACGACGATTGCGCGCACCTTTGGATTTTCCGGTTACGAATTTGCAGAATACAGAGGCTGAAAATAGCAAAAACGAATCAAGTCCGGCAGAGGAAACAAGACCGGCGGAAATTCATTTGACGGAATCTGTAAGCGAATCGGAAAATGTCCGCAAAATTGTTTACGTTTCTGAAGATTCCGGCGCGGAAGAATCAGTCAAATCAAATAACTGCCTTTTGCATCAACAAATATCAGCTCGATTTATTTGTATAAATTGTGAAAATTACTTTTGTGATAAATGTCTTAACACTTTAGGTGAAATAGAAAATTGCTGTCCTTTTTGTAAACTCGAATGCAAATTATTAGAGGCAAAAACGAGCGATTCGGCAACGACTAAACTATCACCGGAAGAAAAAAAGAAAGTTGGATTATTGGATTTGGGAAAAGATTCTAATTTTATTGTTTATGATTATTCCGATGAAAAAACGCGAAAGTTAGGAATTATTCCGGCATTTATCATCTCGTTATTATTTGCCGCCGCTATCTCGATTCTCTGGGTTCACAAAATTTCGCCGTTTTTGGAAAACAGAAACAAAGAAATTTCTCAAAATATCTCCCCGAATCAGCCGAAAAATTCGGATCAAACGATTACCAATGCTGATAAAACTGTCGATGAAAAAACTGCAAATGAAAAAACTGCAAATGATGAATCTTGTATTGATCCAGAAACCAGAAAACCGTTCGAGTGTGACGAAGAAACGAGAAAAGTTCTTTATGAACACACCAGAAAAATAAAATCAGTCGAAAAAGCTCGGAAAGAAGCGGCGGAAAAAACCAGTCTGTTTTCATCTTCCAACAATTCATCATCTGAAAATAACACACAAGAAACGCCGAAAACGGGCGCAAGCAGATTCGGAATGACGGAACTCGAAAAACAACAGATGATAAAAACTTTCGGAATTTCTTTCGTAATTATTTTCGGCTTATTGATGTTTGGCAGGTTGTTCCGAAAATCTTAAAACTGATAATAATCTCGTCCGAAATTTTATTTTTTTATCGCAAAACTTCGATCATCAGATCGATTTCTTCACGGCTGACGCATAGCGGCGGAAGCAGACGCAAAACTTTCGCGTCTGACGAAGTTCCCGTGATAATTTTGTTTTCCAGAAGTTTTTTGTGAAACGGTTTGCAGTCTTCGGCAAACTCGATTCCCAAAAGTCCGCCTTTGCCGCGCAAGGTTTTCACTTCTTCGATTTCCTTTAAACGGCGGCGCAAATAATTTTCGATGCCGGAGATATTTTCACGCATTTTGTCGGTTTCAATCGCTTCGAGAGTCGCCAAAACCGCCGCCATTGCGAGCATTCCGCCGCCGAACGTCGTGCCGAGATCATTCGTTTTTATCGAATCCGAAATACACTCATTGACCAGACACGCGCCGACCGGAACGCCGCTGCCGAGTGATTTCGCCAGCGTGATAATGTCGGCTTCGACATTTCCGGCTAAATCAGAACCGGAGAAAAACCAGTTTCCCGTGCGCCCGATTCCGGTCTGAACTTCGTCGAAAATCAACACGATGCCGTGTTCATTACAGATTTCGCGCAAGCCTTTGAAAAACTCCGGCGCGGCTTCCGTTACGCCAGCCATTGATTGAATCGGCTCTAACATAATCGCCGCCGTTTCTTTGTCGGCAAGTTCGCGCACACTTTCCAGATTTCCAAATTCTGCACAAACGTGACCGGGAACATTCGGTTTTCCAAGTTCGCGGTATTTTCCCAGAAATGTCGCCGAAATCGCGTCCGCCGTTCGACCGTGAAAACCGCCGGAAAATGTAATTACCTTTTCGCGCTTTGTCGCAAAACGCGCCATTCGCATCGCGTTTTCGTTCGCTTCCGTTCCCGAATTACAGAAAAATGCTTTCGTGATCGAATCTGGCGCGACGGAAACAAGTTTTTCAGCCGCCTTTGCGCGAATTTCGGAATAGACGAGATTTGAATAAAACAAAACTTTTTCAGCCTGATTTTTCAATGCTTCGACGACTTTCGGATGCGAATGTCCCGTCGCGCAAACCGCGTGACCGCCGTAAAGATCGAGATATTTGTCGCCGTCACTCGTCCAAATCCACGCGCCGCTTCCCTTTTCGACCGCGATTTTCATCTTCGCGTAAGTCGCAACTTGAAACTCTTCTTCCGATTTTTCGATTTCAGTAAAATTCATAATGTTTTAACCGCGAAATACGCGGAAAACACGAAAAAAGATTTTTAATTTTCGCGTGTTTCGCGTGTTTTGCGGTTTAGTTTTCTTAATTTACAAATTTGAGCGCGTCATTGTAATTTACAACTGCGTCGGAGTTATTTTGCAGAGCGGTTTGAAATTTTTCGTTAAAATCTTCGTCCGAATCCTGAAAATTTAACAGCAATTTCGCTTCGTTATATAAACCTTTTGCATCCGTTTCGGCTGCCGGACGGCGAATCGAAACCGCTTCGTCAATCAGCGAGATGAGCGAAGAGATTTTTCTCAGCCACGCGAAATGCGGATCATCAACAACGAGTTGAAAATAATGATTGACGCTCGCAATCACGCCGTTTTTCGCTTCGTATTCGACCTTCGCCGCATCGAGCAGAGTTTTATGCAGACGCAGCATCGCTTTGCTCAAATCCTTCAAATTTTTGCGCGTTTCGTCGGTCAATTTATTGTGTCCGTTTTCAAATTCTGTATTCATAAAATCATTTTAGCTAAGAGAAGAAATTTTAACCACAGATTTACGCAGATAAACACAGATTTTTTGATTTTATCCGCGTTCATCTATGAATATCTGTAGTTTTAATTTTTTATGGATTCGTTCCGATCAATTTCAATCCGGTCGTTTCTTCCAGACCGAACATCAGGTTCATATTTTGCACCGCTTGTCCCGCCGCGCCTTTTACCAAATTATCAATTGCCGAAAAAACGGCGATTTGTCTGCCGTTTGAATTAGCGGCGATGTCGCAGAAATTCGTTGTTTTCACCCAATTAATATCTGGCGAATTTTCAACGATTCGCACGAAAAACGAATTTTTATAAAACGATTCGTAAAGATTTTTCAAATCTTCATTGGTCAAAAGATTTGTCGTTTCGATATAACACGAGGAGAAGATTCCGCGCGAAACGGGCAAACTGTGCGTCATAAAAACGAACTCGTTTTCAAAATCGCCGACTTCTCTTAAATGCTGCCGGATTTCGGGAACGTGCTGATGCTGAAACGGTTTGTAAGCGTAAAACGAATTCATTCGCTGCGGATGATGAGTGTTTGCCGCCGATTTTGCGCCCGAACCCGACGATCCGGTTTTCGCGTCAACAATGATTTTCCCCGTTAAAAGTCCGCTTTTTACCAGCGGCGCGAGCGCGAGCAGAGTCGCCGTCGCAAAGCAACCCGGATTGGCGATGTAATTTGCAGTTTTTATCTGTTCGCGGTTAGTTTCGGTCAAACCGTAAACGAATTTTTTCTGCAATTCGTCCGCCGTATGTTCGAGTTTGTAAAACTCTTTAAATATGTCTTTGTCATCAATTCTAAAATCGCCCGACAGATCAATAACTTTCACATTTTCCGGCAAATTCGGAATCATACTTAAAGCCTGACCGTGCGGCAGAGCGAAAAATGCGAGATCAATTTCTTTTAATTCGGACAAATCTTCCGGCGATTTTTCAAACCGTAAATTCGTCAGACCGAATAAATTTTTGTGAACTTCGCCGACGGCTTTTCCGGCGTGTTCGTTCGCCGTCACCAAAACGATTTCCGCGTGTTCGTGAAACAGCAAAATTCGCAAAAGTTCACTGCCGCCGTAACCCGAACCGCCGAAGATCGCAATTTTTATTTTATTCATCCGACTTTTTTCAATACTTTCTAACATTCTGTTTTTAATAGAATAATTCGCATTCGTCTGTTTTGCATCCGTTTGATTTAACTTTTTTTCAGATCGAAGTTTGCGTAAAAGAAATTTAGAAAAATTTGTTTTGTTTTATTCTTGCAAAAACTTGAAATCTCGTGTAAAAATAGCCGCAAACGAAACGCCGTCTATCGTCAAAACATCACATTGCCGGTTTCGATTTGAAACGATTTTGATTTTGTCGGTCGTTCGCAAATCGAAACAGCAGAACATATTTATCTTCTGCTGAAAAAAAATTTTAATTTTTTGACCTGAATGTCTTCCGTTTTTCGCATTATATGTTGAATCAGTCAAAGTTTTAATTTTTTTCGGGCGAAATCAAAACCTGAAAACATCTTGAATAATTATGAAAAAATCTTTTTTTAACGATATGAAACGAACACTGCAAATCCTGACCGTTTTTCTCTTTGTCGGATTTTTCGCGTTGATAAGTTTGCCGCGTTTGTTTGTCGCAAATGCCGAAAAAGACGCGATTGCCTCTCTCGACACAAAAACGGCGGAAAATCATTTGCCGGAAATTATGGATTTCAGTCACACGGAAATCGGACTCGGACAGCGTTTGACGTTCGGCATCGAGGTCATTGACAACGAAGGCGATTTCGTCAAAACCGAACTCATCGAAAAACCGAAATCGGCAAAGTTCAATCAAAATACTCTGACGGTTGATTGGACACCGCAAAAAAGCGATGGTAAAAACCCGAAATTCGTCGTCAAAGTAACGGAAATCCCGCGCGACAAATCGCGTGAAGAACGCACGACAACAAAGACTTTTACGATCAAAGTCGTCAAAAAAAATGTTCAGCTTTTGAAAATGCCCGAAGCACCGCTCGAAGTTGACACATTAGTTACGATCATTGATCCCGAAAGATTAAAAGCCGTCAGCGCGAAATGGACGATGCTCGATCTTTTCCAGCGCATCGCCGAGATCGAAGCCGAAAAACAGGTCAAGTCCGGCAACGGAATCGCGCCGACCGACGGCACGGAAATTTTCAAAGATACGATGAAAGACCTCGCCAAACTTCATAAAAATCCGACGCTCGATCCAGACAGCCCACAGTTTAATTCGGATTGGAACGCGGAAAATTGGAAATTGATCGCTGTTCGTCCGCGCGTCAATAAAAAAGTTTTTGAACTGCGCCTCGTTTATTTCAACACCAAAGCCGCCGAACAAGCGTATCTGATGCCGCGAATGCGAATCGTGCGCGGCAAAGATTACGACCGACCGGAAGAAACGCGAATCAAAAACAATACGACATTTCTAAAATTACTGCACGACGCATTTTTTGACGGCGAAAATCTCAAATCTTTTGTTGCCAAAGACAAAGCAAAATACAGCGAAGCGTTAAACGATTTCGTGACGAAAGTTTTGACCTATAACGACAAAGACGATCCGATGATGCGCGCAAATCTGGCGGCAATTCCGCATAATTCGCGGCTCGGCGGCGGCAATGCTTACGACGCGAACGGGAAATATCTATTCGGCGACGGCTGGCTTTTGGGCGAGATGAAAGTCGTTCCGAAAATGAAGAGCGGCAAAAATGTTCTGACGATGACCAGCACGCCGTTCGAGGGTTTCGTTTCGACGATCAAAGCCAATAAAGACGGCACTTCTTACGCGGCAGTTCCCGCGCCTGCCGCCGATGAAAAAAGTCCGAACTATCGAAAAGGCTGGAAAAATCTGATTGACGAACATACGGGAAATCTGGCGATTCCGAAAGAAATGCCGGACGAATCGGTCGAGCCGGACAACCTCGACACGAACCTGAACAAATACGAAAAATCGGACGAATTTCGATTTACCGAAACGAGTTGGCGCGATGCGCGGCGGCGGATTTTCGAGGAAAAAGGAATGAGTTGTATGCAATGTCATATACGCAATTTCGATGAAGGAAACTATTTGACCGATATGAGAAATCCGCAGAAAAATCCGAAAGATTTTGCGACTTTTCCGACACCGCGCGTCTTTTTCATCATTACGCCGACGCTGCACAGCGGTCGAAACGAATACATCAGACGCGGCGAGATGGAACAAATCGGCAGTTTGCAGGGCGCGATGCGCGATTATCTCGGAATCCAGGCGAATATCAATTCCCCGCTCGCGGCGGATTGGGTTCACAATACGAAAAAAGGTAAAAACTAAAAAATGGAAAGCGAAAAAGTGCAAGTTTTTTTCAAAAGTTTCTTCCGGTTTCTTCCGGTTCTGATTTTGTTTTTGCTCTTGAACGGAACGGCTGAAGCGCACGTCAAATGGTTTTTCAACTATGACGTTTCACAGCCGCCGACACCGATTGGCGAAGTGATTGACGGCACGTTCGTCAAACTTTTTATCGTTTCGGTGATCGCTTGTTATCTGTTTTTTCTCGCCGACAGATATATTTACGAAGAAGGAATTTTAGCGGAACTTGACCGCAAGATGAAACTTTTCGATAATGCCGCTAACACGATTATGCGCGTCGCCGCCGGAGTATTTTTTCTCTCGTTATTTTTGTGGTGGGCTTTAGGCAAAGGTCAAAGTTTTTATCTCACGCCCGAACTGAAAGAAAGTGCGGTTTGGGTTCCGTGGCTGCATCTTCTGATGGCTCTGGCGGTTATTTCCAAACGCACGATGTTTTTGACCGGAATCGGAGTTTTCGTTTTATATGTCGCCGCCGCAACGCAATTCGGGATTTTCCATCTGCTCGATTATATGATTTTTCTCGGCATCGGCTATTATCTGACCGTTGCCGATACCGGAATCAAAGGTTGGATAAAATCCGGTTTTGTCGTGCTTTTTGCGGCGGCGGGTTTGACGCTGATCTGGGCGGCGGTCGAAAAATTCGCTTATGCAAATTGGACGATTTCAGTCCTTGCGGACAAACCGCACATTACGATGGGAATGTCGCCGCAGATTTTTATGAAGGTTTCCGGCTTCATCGAATTTTTCGTGACATTCATTTTGCTCGGCGCGGTGTCGGTCGTCGGACGTTTGATCTCGCTCGGATTTATGTCAATTTTCGTTCTCGCCGTTTTTGAATTCGGCACGCTCGATGCGGTCGGACATATGATGATCGTGGCGATCTTATTCGTTTTGATCGTGCGCGGTCCGACCGATGCGCGAAATATGCTCGTCCTGCCCGACAAATCGCTTTTTACCGAAGCGTATTTTATGACCGGACTTTATTATCTGGCGTTCGTTACGATCTTTATTCTATATTACGGAATCCATTATTTAGCTTATGGCTCGTAAAATATTTATAAATTAAATGACCTTTGGAATAAAGGGCGTTTAAAACTTTCAACTTTCAAATAACTCGGAAAAGACCGTAAAAAAAACCGAAGTGAAGTGCGCTTTCGGTTCGGGAGAAATTTGCTTTTAAGACCGATTTTTCTCGTGTCTTTTTAATCAACTTTAAGTTTATTTATTAGAAAACTGTAAAAATATATGAAAATAAAAAACCCCTTGATTTTAATCTGCTCGATACTTTTTCTATCAACATTTTTATCCGCTCAAACCACGGATGAGAATTCGGATATTGTCGGCTGGAGCGACATTACTTTCGGCATACCTTTGATTCAAAAAGAAGAAAGCGGAAAAAAAGTTGACAAACTCGCTTTGAATTTAACGACCGGACTTCGTTTCGGCAGAAATCTTCACCGACCGACCGATCAACGCGTCGGCGCGGCTTTGACTTATCGTTTCAATAAGTATTTCAGTGCCGGTTCGGGTTATCTCTATCATCGTTTTCGACCGACCGAAGCGACACGCCAATACGAACACCGCATTTTATTTTTTCTGCTGGCGGAGAAACAATGGAAAAACGTCGTCGTGCGAAACCGTTCGCTGACGACCTATCTGATAAAACATTCGCGTCCCGACACGGTAGTTTATCGCAATCGTCTGCAATTTAACTTTCCGGTCAGAGACGAAAAGAAGATCATAATATCGCCGTTCATCGCCGACGAACCGTTTTATGATTTCCGCTTAAACAGATGGGTTAGAAACGACTTTTACGCCGGAGTCACACGACAATTTACCAAAAAAATTGCCGCCGATTTTTTCTACGTTCATCAAGGTTTCAAACTCGGTTCGCTCAGAAAAACCAACGGTTTCGGCATAAGTTTCAGGTATCGCGTAAATAAATTGATAAAACTCAACTAAGTGCGAAAAGCGCGAAAATCAAGTGAGTTGATAAAAGTGAAAAGAATCTCCGAAAATCTCCCAATTATTTCACAAGTTTTCTTAGCTGAAATCCTGTAAATTGCCGCACCGAATTATTTAGCAAAAATTGATTTTCCCGACTTTATAAATTTCTCGATCCGGTCAAATCTAATTTCGACAATCTATCAACGCCGGATGATTGCAATTTTTTGATTTTTCCTCCAAAATCCACACATCTGACATTTAACATTTCCGTAACAATAGTTTCGACAGACATAAACTGTCGGGTATTTTTTATGAATAAGAATATACGTTTTATCGGTCTGCTATTTTCTTTGTTGTATCTGATGAGCAATTTAGTAATTACCGGGCAAACTACTGCTGTAAATGTGGAAAATAACAGCAGCTCCCCAAGTTCAAAAATCTCCGTTGAAAATTCGGATATGGCGGAAGTCAAACGACAATTGAGCGAGCAGCAAAAGGAAATCGAACAGTTACGCCAAATGCTGATTCGACAGGCGCAAATCATCGAAAAACTTCAAAATAATCCGGCACAGACGGCGCAAAATTCGGCTGTTTCAACTACCGTTTCCGATAATTCAAATGCTTTAAATACTCTGCCGCAAACGAAGACCGAGACGATTGAATCGCGTTTGAGCAAAGTCGAGGAACAGTCTAAAAAAACATCCGAATCTATTGCCAATAATCAATTCGGCAAACTCACTTTAGGCGGCGAAATTCGGATGCAGTATGATTCGCAATACGGACTTTTGAACAACGCGGCAAATATAAACAATCCGGCAATTTCGGGTAACGAACTTTCGCCGCGTCAACGTCTTCGCTATCGTCTGCGATTTACCGTCAACGGAAAAATCGGCGATAATGTTTTTACCGGCAGATTTACAAATGATGAAAAGAAAAGATGCTCGGTCTCTGCAAACAACGAACCTGCCAAAAACGAAAATAACAAAGAGATTGGCGATAAAGAATGCAGCAAAGAATTTGAATGGGGTTTTCGTTTTTCGAGCGGCAGTCTTTCAAATCCCGTTTCGCCTAATGCGATTCTGACCGATTTCTTCTCGCGCAAACCGATTGCGATAGATCAGGCGTTTGTCGCTTGGCGACCGCATTTTGCAACGGGTTTGCGAATCGTTGCCGGAAAATTCGATCCGACGTGGACGCGCACCGAAATGACTTTTGACAACGATCTGCAAGTCGAAGGCGTAAGCGAAATTTATTCCCGCGATCTGAAAAGTAAAGTCGTCAAAAATATTACGTTCGGCGCGTGGGAATTGCCGTTACTCGAACGCGGAACGACCTTTGTGAGAAACGCCGACGGCACAATCAATCTCGATGATTCACGCCGCAACGGACGCGATCTCGGACTTTACGGCGCACAATTACAAACGAGATTCGCACTTTCGCCGAAAACGAATTTGACGCTTTCGGCGACCGATCAATATTTTGCCAACACCGACGCGATCAATCCGGTTCAGGTTTTCGGCAACAATCTCCAGCTTCCCGTTTCGATCACGATTCCGGCAACGGCGACGACTCCGGCGCAGACGGTGACGACCGTCGTTAACATTCCGCGCGAACTGCTCGTTTCCGGCAACGGAAATCTCGGACTGACCGGCGCGACAAATGCGGCGGTCAGTCGCAATGGACGACTGGCATCGGGTTTCAATCTGGTTGATCTGATCGCCCAATTAGACATCAAAGAATACAAATACAAGCCGCTGACTTTTCTTTTCGATTATGTCCGAAATATGCAAACGCGCGGTGTCATCGTCGCCGGAGCGAACGGCAGCGATGTCGTTTTACCAAATAATGAAGATACCGGAATCTGGGCGGAATTTCGTTTTCAGAATCTGCGAAAATCGCGCGGCAACAGATTTGATGATCCGGTCAAAGGCGATATTTTGATGTCATATACATTTTTGAATATCGAAAAAGATGCGATTTTGACACCGTTTAACTGGGACGATATGGTTCAGCAATCCGACGTTCGGGCGCACAAATTTTTTTTCAGTTATACGGTTGATCCGCGCATCACTTTTAATATCACAGGTTTGTTCAGTCATCGCCTAAACGGTTTTGCCGGACCGTTCGGCACGACTCCGGCAGGTTCGTTAGACCGCAGCGTCAAGCGTTTCCAATTTGATACGGTTTTCAAATTTTAAATTTTTCAGGCTTAAGGTGACAATGAAAAAATTCATTTATTTAATTGATAAAAAGATCAATCTGATCACGATTCTGTTTCTTTTCTGGACGCTGTTTTGGGGACTTAACGGTTTCGACAAATTTTTCAATGGCACATCGCAGATGATAAAAGAGCGTTGGGCTTCGCAGGGTTATCTCGTGGACAAAGATAAAAAGGTCGTCTATTCGATCCAGCCGTCGGAAAAGATCGGTTGGTATGGCGTGAACCGCGACGCGAAATTTATCAATTATTTCAAAACGCTCGATCTGCCGCCGACCGTCGCCGTCATTACGCTTTATTTCTTTGCAGTCTTGGAAATTATTCTCGCCGTATTGTTTTTCTGGCTGTTCATCAGACAATTTTTCGATCATACGATAAAAGAATCGGACGACAAAACCAGTTTGATCGAAGACCGCACGATTCACCGCTTGATCTTCAAAGCGAGCATCTGGATTTTCATCGCGTTCATCACGGGCGACATACTTTTCGGCGACCGCGCCGAAGTCTGGGAACACGGCACTTTTCTGATTATGACGCTTGTTACTTACGACCTTTGGTATCGAACGGATCGGTTTTTCCTCGATCTGAAAAAGCAAAAATTTGCCGACGATAAAGAATTTTCGCCGCAGGCTTCTTCCTACAATTTAAAGACGGAATTTTAGACAGGAGACAAAAAATGAAAAGGTTGATCTATTTATTTGACCATCGCTTAAATTTAATTACACTCTTGTTGCTTTTCTGGGCATTGTTTTGGAGTCTGAACGGTTTTGACAAATTTTTCGACGGAAAACCCGAAATAAATATGGAAAAATGGGCTTCGAAAGGTTCGGTCGTGGATGAAAACAACAACGTCGTCTATACGATTCAGCCGCCGAATCCGGTCGGCTGGTTCGGCATCAATTACGAAGATCAGATGGTCAGTTATTTCAAAACGATTCACGTTTCGAGAAACGCCGCGCTCACGCTGACCTACACATTCGCCGTTTTTGAAATTCTGATCGGTTTTCTGTTTCTGATCTTATTCATCTGGCAACTATCGCCCGAACGCCGCGAAGACAAAAAGAATTTTTTCACCGACCGAACATTGCACCGCATCGCCTACAAAGCGAGCGTCGTAATGTTCGTCATAATGGCGGTCGCCTATATGCTTTTCGGCGACCGCGCACGGCTCTGGGAAACCGGAACATATCTGACAATGACGCTGATCGCGTATGATATGTGGTATCGAACCGACCGCTTTATGCTCGAACTGCGCCAAAAACGCCTCGCCGGAATTGACGATAACGACGACACGAATTCGGCACAGGCTTCGGCTTATAATTTAAAAGATAAACGCCAAACGGAAAGCTAAAATTAAATTCATTTATTCTCATACTCGATCAAATCCCAAAGATTGCCGTATAAATCCGCGAAAACGGCGACCGTTCCGTATTCTTCGACTTTCGGTTCGCGGACGAATTTTACGCCTTTTGATTTATAATTTTCATAATCGCGCCAAAAATCGTCGGTGCGTAAAAAGAGAAAAACGCGTCCGCCGGTTTGATTACCGATTCTCGAAACTTGTTTGTCGCCGACACCTTTTGCTAGCAATAATTCACAGCCGTCGGAATGTTTCGGCGCGACCAAAACCCAGCGTTTTGTTTCGGAAAGTTTCGTGTCTTCGAGCAATTCGAAACCGAGCGTTTCCGTATAAAATTTTATCGCTTCATCATAATCTTTGACCACTAAAGCGATGTGCGCGATTGATTGTTTCACCTTTTTCTTTACAACAAAAATCTTTTGACGGTTTCTTTTGCAGTCAAAATGTACTCGTTCAATTCAGGAATTTGTTGGTCGATTGCCCAGCGAAGTTTGTCAAAAGAGCGCAAAAGCGACAGGCTTTTCAAATCCGGCAGCAATTTTTCGTATTGGTTTTCACCGATTCCGTAATCTTCGAGAAAAACTTCGATGTCCGAATTATCAGGATCATTTTCCTGCATATTGACCTTTAAAAGTTGAATCAAATCGTGATGCGGAACGATGCTCGCTTCCGCCGAACCCCAATCAATCAGGTGAATTTTTCCGTTTTCGTCAACAATCGTATTTTTCAAAGACAAATCGCCGTGATTGAGTCCGAAGTCGAATTTCCGTGATTTTAGATTTTCAAAAACATTTCTGACAGTTTTTGATTGGGTTTCGGTTAAAACGCCGAGTTTCAAAAGTTCGTCCCGTTCATTCAGACTTTCGATATTGTAATTCAGGTATGTTTGCCAGAGAAATTCGGAATTACCGTGCGTCATATCACAGAATTTCAAGCCGAAACCGCCGATTTTGACGCTGTGAATTTTCCGCGCATATTCGCCGAGTTTTTTCCAGATAAATTTTTTATCACCCGAAAAATCTCTGCCTTCGATGCCTTCGACAAAGGGTTGAATCGAAAACGCGTGATTTTTAAAGACACCGATTTTTAAAATCTGAGGTGTCGGAATAGTTTTCTCAAATGCTCGTTTCGCCGACCAAAGTTCTTTTTCATATTCATCAAGCAAATCGGCATCGCTCGTTCTGAAAATAAATTTATGATTTCCGGTTTCAATAAAAAAAACTTCATTTACGAAACCTTTTCCAACCAAAGGCGAAATTTTCAACGTAGTTTCCGCCAACTCTCTTTTAATAATTTCTGAAATTGATTCGTTTTTTATACTCACGGCGACCTTTCAAAAGTCATACGATAGCAAATTCTTTTCGGTTTGCCGAATTTATCAAATTAAAAAGCCGCAAACCGTCGCGTCGTGCATTTCCGGCTTTGATGCCGTAATTTTGTTCAACGAAATCTTCGCCCATCTGCGAATCTGTGACCGAACCGGCGATGACATCAATTTCGATTCCCAAGGCTTTCAAAACCGTCATTCCGCCGACCACGCCGACGTAATCGCCCGCGCAGAAAACGAAAGATGAAATCGCCGCTTTGATTTCCGCGTCCTGCAAAACCGAGTCAACCGAGTAACCACCGACAATTCCGTCGCCGAGTTCGACGACGATTAAATCCGGCTCGAACGAATTCAAATGATTCAAAATCGCCTTCGCAACCGACGGCAAATTTTCGTGGTCAACGGTCGAAGGCAAACCGCAATCGAGAAAACTCGCCGTCCAATTTGCGCCGCTGTCTTCCATATTCAAGGTGTCGCGCAACGCCGCAACGCCCGACATTTTCGCGCCCGCAACTTTTAATCCGGCGTGATGAGCCTGTTTGACGATCTCGGTTGCCGCAACTGTTTTACCTGAATTCATACAAGTTCCGGCGACAACGATAATCGGCGCGGATTTTTTTAAGAGATTTGTCGGCTTTAAAGCGTTGTCACCGATATTTAAAACATCGCCGTTTTCGTTCGCGCAAATGCCGAGAATTTCGACTTCAATCGCGTCTGAAAACGACGAATGATGACCTTTGCAAATGCCGATCACGCCGCCCATATTGAGCAGATTCAGTTTGTCGCCCGTCTTGACCGTCGCGGGAACGTCGCCGACAAAACCTTTCAGCGCGCGCCGTCTGCCGAGAACGCCGAGCAAAACATCGTTGCGGTTGATCTTCGCCAAACGCCCGTTCGGAAGCTCGAGATTGCCGTAAGTTACCGATTCGCTCAACGCTTTTACGATGACAACATCGCCCGGTCGCGGCGCGTCGTGTTCATCAATCACGCTGACCGTCTTCGTCAAATTAAGCGGCGATGTCGCCGAACCGATTTTGTCTGGTTCTAAAACTTTCATCTTTTTACCTCAAGAAAAGTCCGCGTTTGCTAAATCTGTGGCTTCAAGTTTGACATATTGAAGCCATCTATCGTGATTGTATGTTGACATAAATGGAATCCAACTCGACTTGTCATACCAATCATTAGAATGTCCGTCATACAACAAATTCCACATTTCAAGTTCATCAGGATAACCAAGTAGAACGTAAACTTTATAAATCTTTTCAACTGCTTCAACAGAATCAATTTCATCAGATAAAATCTGTTTTGCAATAACTTTAGCGTAGTTCAGCAAAGATTCTCTTTTATCTAAATACTTCCAACCGAGTTCTTCCAACGATTGACGAAATAATTCTTCAAAATCTATCTTGTAAGGATGCTTCTTATCGAGTCCTGCAAGTAATCGAAGACTTTTTGAATCAAATCCTTCCTCAAGACAAGCAAACGCCCAATCAACGTATTCACTGCCGTTTATCCATTCCTCAAGATAAATTTTTGAAAAAAAATGTTTTGTTGCTTCGTTCATTTAATCCATTTTTCTTAATCTCAATCTCAAAGACTGCAATCTGATAAAACCTTCCGCGTCGAGCTGGTTATACGCGCCCGCGTCGTCTTCGAAGGTGACGACTCGTTCTTTGTAGAGCGAATTCGGCGATTTGCGACCTAAGATCGTGACGCAGCCTTTGTATAATTTCAGGCGCACGTCGCCCGAAACGGTTTCCTGTGTTTGTTCGATCATCGAACGCAAAATCTCGAATTCCGGCGCGAACCAGAAGCCGTAATAAATTGATTCGGCGAATTTTACCCCGAGAGAATCGCGCAGGCGCATCACTTCACGATCCATCGTGATTGATTCGAGAGCGCGATGCGCCGCCTGCAAAATCGTTACGCCCGGAGTTTCATACACGCCGCGCGATTTCATCCCGACAAAACGATTTTCGACCAGATCAACGCGCCCGATGCCGTGACAGCCGCCGAGAAAATTCAGCTTGGAAAGCATATCAACCGCGCCGTATTTCTCGCCGTTAATCGCCACGGGTTCGCCTTTTTCAAACGTCAGAATAATTTCTTCCGCTTTGTCCGAAGCATTTTCCGGCGATTTAGTCAGCAGAAAAATATCTTCCGGCGGCGCAGTCCAAGGGTCTTCCAAAATGCCGCCTTCGTAGGAAACGTGCATCAAATTTCGGTCCATTGAATACGGTTTTTCAGCCGTCGCTGTCACATTAATTCCGTGTTCCGCGCAATACGCGATGAGATCGGCTCGACCTTTAAATTCCCAATGCCGCCAAGGTGCGACAACTTTTATATCGGGCTGAAGCGCATAATAAGTCAGTTCAAACCGCACCTGATCGTTTCCTTTTCCCGTTGCGCCGTGAGCAACCGCGTCTGCGCCTTCTTTCTGCGCGATTTCAATTTGTTTCCGCGCAATCACGGGACGAGCAAGAGAAGTTCCGAGCAAATAAACGCCTTCATAAAGCGCATTCGCCTTGACCGCCGTCCAGACAAATTCTTTAACGAATTCCTCGCGCAAATCTTCGACGTAAAGTTTCGACGCGCCCGTTTTCAAAGCCTTTTCTTCCAACCCGTCGAGTTCGTCGCCCTGCCCGACATCCGCGCAAAAACAAATTACTTCCGCTCCGTATTTCTCCTTAATCCATAAAAGCATCGCCGATGTGTCGAGTCCGCCCGAATATGCCAAAACTACTTTGTTTATTTTCTTCTCCATTTTATATTTTGATCTTCGGTTTTTGGTCTTTGCATTCCTTCAAAAACCAAAAGCTGAAAAACTATTTCTCAAATTTTTCCCAAATTTTTTTGATCGCTGTCTTTTGCGATTTTGCATCTTTGACAGCAATAAAGATCGTGTCTTCGCCCGCAATCGTGCCGATTATTTCTTTGATTTCCGCGGCATCAATTTTGACACAAGCCGCAGAAGCCAAACCTAATTCACATTTCGCCACGATCAAATTATTTCCGGCTGTTTCCAAACTTTGCAATCCGAAAATATTTTCTTGACCGCGAGTTTCAGGCAGAGCATAAACGCTGCCGACTTTCAGGATTCCGAGTTCCAATAAATCACGCGAAATACTCGATTGATTCGCCTGAATTTGTTTTTTTTTTAACAGATCGGTCAGGTCTTCCTGTGTGCCGATTTCATTCGCACGAATAAGTTCGATAATTGCGTTTTGCCGATCCTTTTTTTGCATAAAATATAAATAGTATGCAAATAATTTGCATACTATTGCATAGATGTCTAATTTATTAAAAAAGTTATGATTTGTCAAAATAAAAAGTTTTTTATTTTTTATATATTGAGGAGCAATTTGACAGACTTATTCGTGTAGTTTATTTTCGGGAATTTTGCGAAATTTTTCTTTGATAAATTTCGATAACCGGATGAAAAACGGCTTGTTGTAATAAATATGTCTCGCCAGAGATTCGTACTGACCGGCAGATATGTAATTGAAAACGTGCGGTTCAAAAAGAAAAGCCTTGCACTTTAAATAATTTTTTAATCCGAACTGTTTTTTGATGAAATGAGGAAATTCCTTTACAAAGAGTTTATCCCGTTTTATTTCAGCACTTAATCCGCCCTGTTCAAAATCGGCAATGACCAGATCAATATATATTTTATTAATGTCATCATTAATAAAACATTTTAAATTAAAAAACCAATCTGCCAGAATCTTATATCTGAGTTCGTATTTTCCCAATATCTGAAAGATGTTGCGATGATAAAAAATTCCCTGATGACAAATATTATCGCGGACAAACAACTTGCTGTTAAATTCTTTGCCGTCTTGAGTTTTATTTTTTACGAAATAACATTTACCGTAAACCAAAGTCGGCGCGTCAGGCGGCAGAAAAGATTTTATTTCTTCTAAAATTCCGGGTTTTAGACAATCGCCCGCACCGATAAAATACAAATATTTGCCCGAAGCCAAATCTATTCCTTTATTATAAGCATCGTAAACGCCTTCGTCTTTTTCAGAAACAAGCGTAAATTCGCCTTCGAATCGTTTTAGAATATCAACGGTATCGTCGTTTGAATCTCCGTCAATAACGAACAACTCGAATAAATCCCTGTTTTGAGTAAGTATCGAATTTAGAGTGTTTTCGATTTTCCGACCGCAATTGTAGGTCGCTATTATAATAGAAAACAGTTTTTGGTCGGACTTTTCAGGCATCTTAAATCTAATTTTGCGTTCGGATTTATTAAGGTTTTGAATGATCCGGCAAACTTTGTGTGAATGCTTTCAGATTGTATATTTCGTCTGCTATGCTGATTCGGATTTCAGACATTTCTTGAGCGAAAAGCATATATATTCGATGTCTTTTTCCGTCAATCCCGCCCAAGTAGGCAGACTTATTCCGCAAGCCGACAATTTTTCCGCAACCGGACAATCTGCACTTTCGGTTTCATTTCTATACGGCGGCAAAATGTGCGCGGGATAAAAAATCGGACGCGTTTCGATTCCCTGTTCGCCAAGTTTTTCCATCACAGCCGACCGCTCCGCCCAATGTTGATTTTCGAGTATCACGCTGAACATCCAATAAACGTGATTTGCCCAAGTCTGTTTTTCCTGAAACTTTATTCCGGGCAGTCCGTCCAAGCGTTCCAAATACCAATGAGCGATTTGCTGACGCGCTTCGAGTTGAGTATCAATCTGTTCAAGCTGCGCCAAACCGATAGCCGCCGGCAAATTCATCATTCGGTAATTAAATCCGATGACCGGATGCCAATATCGAAGATTCGGATCCATTCCCTGCCCGTGAAATAAACGCGCCCGCCGCGCCAGCGCATCATCGTCGGTGACAAACATTCCGCCTTCGCCCGTGGTAATGATTTTATTGGCGTAAAAACTGAAAGCGGCGGCATCGCCGACCGAACCGATTTTTTTTCCCTGATATTCCGCTCCGTGAGCTTCCGCTGCATCTTCTAACAAAAAAAGACCGTGCCGGTCGGCAATGCTTTTCAATTTCGACATATTTGCCGGTTGCCCGTAGAGATGGACGGCGATGATTCCTTTTGTCTGCGGCGTAATGCGTGACTCGATTTGATCCGGGTCTATATTCCACGTTTGCGGTTCGGAATCAACAAAAACGGGTTTTGCTCCGCAATATGCGACGGAGTTCGGAGTTGCGACAAAGGTCAGAGTCGGGACGATAACTTCATCATCGCGTTCGACTCCGAGAGCGACCAATGCCAGATGTAAAGCTACCGTTCCGTTGCAGCAGGCAACGGCGTGTTTGACTCCGCAGTATTCGGCAAATCGGTTTTCAAACGTCTCGACATATTTTCCGGCTGATGAAATCCAACCGGAATCCATACAATCGGCGACATATTTTTTTTCGTTACCGAGAAATTGCGGCGCGGCAACAGGAATTTTATACGGCATTTCTTCTTTACGATTCAATTTATGATTTTATATTTTAATCACGGTCAGTGCAGATTTTTACAAACTTAAACTCCAATACTTGTCACTCGGTCATAAGATTAACGGATGTCAATCGTTCGTTTGTTTTTTGAGTTGTTCGGCAGTCGTCGGTGTTGTTTTCAGACGGCATTTGATGTGATCTACGAACATCATCATTATATGAGAACTGACTCCGAACGGCGCGAGAGAAAACGCTTTGATCAGATTCAAAAAAAGGTTTTTGGAAATATTTTCGTTTTTCCATTTTAATCTGCCCAAGCCCAGATAATTAAGCGCGAGACGGCGACGAAAGATCATTTTTTCCGCCGTATTTAATTTCGATTCCAAATACTGCGCCATTAAAAGATCGTCGTGAAGACTGTTTTGAGTTACTTCCAGAGCATTTCTGCCGTCATACACATTATCGCCGAAAACTCTTTTGATCCAATGCGGAACAGTCGTAAAAGCCGCGCGACAAGGTTTTGAAATTATTATCTCCAGCATCAAAAACCAGTCGTCAGCGGCGATCATTTCTTCGTTCCATTTAACTTGCATTGACTTGCGGCGAAGCAAAAGCGATGAAGAAGGCGACGGACAAGCTATTAAAAATAGTTGACGCAACTGTTTTGAATCAATAAAAAACCAATCGTCGTCGCTTTTAGTTGTATATTTTTTCCATTTTTTATTTCGCTGCCAAAAATTAACGAAATTTTCTTTTCCGTTACTGCTTGTCCAGTTAAGAAAAACAAAATCCAAATCGTGTTTTTCCAAACATTTTACGCTGTTCGTTAAAAAATCAGTTCCCCAAATATCATCGGAATCCAAAGACGCGATATATTCACCTCTCGCATATTTTAATCCGAGATTGCGGGCGGCAGCCTGTCCTCTGTTTTTCTGATAATAATATTCCACGCCGTCAAACTTCGCTACTATCTGTGCCGTATTATCGTGCGAGCCGTCATCAATTATGATTATCTGAACGGCTGAATAAGTTTGCTTCTTCACGCTCTCGATAGCTTCGACTATCGAATGTGCGCGATCAAATGTCGGAATAATTACTGAAACCAATTTCTGCATTGAGGATTACCCCGGTGCTAAAGATTTATTTAAAATAGTTTATCGTCAAATCACTCTTTATAAAATACTCGAAACTTCGTTCCGAGACATAAATGTCGAAATCGAATCTTCCCGTAAACACGTTTAGAAATGCCTAAACGCGCTCAAAAGAAATTTAAAAAGTATTTATCGCCTGTGTTTGATTTACACTTAAAATGTTTTTTTACTTATTTATAAAAATTAAAAGAAATCATTCCAAGCCGGATTTTCAAAACTCAACTTTTCAAGCCGTTCAACTTTTGTTCGGCAATTTCCGATTGCAGAATGTCAAAAGACGGATTAATGCTCAAAGCCTGTTTCAAATACTCTACGCCTTTATTATTGTCATTTAAAGCCAGAGCGATCATTCCCGCGTGATAAAAAAGTTTCGGATCGCGTGTTTTCAGACGCATAGCTTTATCAATCGCGCTTTTGGCTTCGCCGAATCTTCCTTTTTTATACAGACACCAAGCTAACAAATCAGAAGCGTAAATATCGTTTCGCGCCTTTATTTCATTTTCTGCAACCGATAAGGCTTCGTCTAAACGAATATCGTGATCCGCCCAAAACAATGCCAGTTGGCGCGAATAAGTTCCGGCGTTAGTGCCGGTTTTTTCTATAAACTCGACTTGTTCATACTGTTGTTTGGCTTCATCCATACGCCCTGTTTTGGCATACAAATCGCCGAGCGCAGCAACATAATCGGGCGAAGGAACACGCTCGATAGCGCGTTTGAAAAAAACTTCGGCGTTGGCAAAATCTCCGGCGGCATATCGTGCGCGAGCTTTGGCAGCTAAAGCCGTATGATATTCGGGCATCAAATAAAGAGCGTGATCGTATTGATGTTCCGCCTCATCCAATTTTCCGTCATTGATTAGTTCGTCGCCTAAATGAACACGACACCAAGCACCGATTTCGGGAATTTGCGGACTTGCGGATTCGGCAGCCATTTTCATTGCTTCAATCGCGCCTTTCGTATCGCCGTGAAGGGAACGCAGATATGAAATTCTCGAATAAGAAGCGGTGTCCGGTCGCAGATCAACCATATTCTGTGCGGCATCTACGGCTTTTTCATATTCTCCCAATTCGACGAGCGCGTCAACCATCGCTCCGTAAAGTTCGTGATCTTTAGGCTTGATCGCCTGAGCGCGTTGAACAAACTGCAAAGCCTCCGCAAAACGATGATAGCTGAGTAATAATGTTGCTTGCAGTTTCAAAGCATTGAAATTGTCGGGATCAAGTTTGAAAGATTGTTTAAGAGCTTCTTCAGCAAGAGTATTAAGACTGAAATCTCCGGTTTCGCGGGCTTTCTGGATCAATGCGGCACTTAACTGATTGTAACCTTTGGGATCGTCAGGCTGTTTTTTGATTAATTGTTGCGCTGTTTCGATAGTGCGATCAGTAAAAGTCATTTTCCCGTTATTTATCGGTTGTAAGAGCGCGGCTTCGGGATGAAAGTAAGTTTCGGAAATTGCCGAAATAATCCAAGTAGAAACGATTCCTATGATAATTCCGATAATTATTATCGGGTAGTATTTTCGCATAACCTTATGTCAATAAGAGGAATGTAACCGGCGGAAAATACTTTAATTCGAGTATCTTTCGCAAATTACATTCCTTGATTTTATATAAAAAGAATTCCGATAAAAATCAATCAGACTTCTTCATCCATTAAATTGATTACGGGCGCGGTGTCGGCATCGTCGTTCCCGGTGTCGTGGTATCGGCAGAACCCGTTCGTCCGTGATACGGATTGCTGTATCCATCCCAAGGTGATGCCAAATACGGAAATGTCGTTCGATACGCTTTGTCGTTTTCGTTGACACCATCACCCAATTGATTGTTAGGTGCCGCATTACAATTGGTCGTGCCATTATCACAGGAGTTACCCGGCAGCAATACTCCGGCACCAACGCGCAGAGTGATGTCCACTACGTCGTCACCGACTCTTCGTCCGTTCGGATAACCGGAAAGATCGCCTCCGATTACACCTAATCGGCTATAACCGTTTTGTCCAGCCGCAACCGCAGGAACTGCAACATTAAGACGCATCAGTTCGGCAGGAGCAGAACCCGCGCCGGCAGTCGGATCCATCGGATCATTTGCAAAAGGATAGCGATTAAGTCCCGGAACGCCTGTCAAAAAGACTCTGACAAGATCAACTCTACCCGAAGTCGGAGCATCTCTAACTGCCGGATAAAGCAGATTGATTAAAGCTACCGGTTCGACCGGGCGAGCAGTAGTTCCTTGGATATAATCTCTACGGCTGGCATCCGTTCCCGGAAGCTGCGCGTTGAATAAATCCTTGTCATTTTCAGAAGCCGTCGGCGAAGTGCCAATCGGGATAAATAATTCATTGACGAGCGGATTAGCTAAACGCGAAACCTGCACGCAAGAAGCACTCGGAGAAGTACCTACTGAACAATCTCCGGTGTTTGTCACAGTTCCATCCACATTGAGAACACGCGTTCCCGGACGGCTGGCTGTCGAATAAAAACCGATGATTGCATTCGGATCGGTTGCCGATGTCGGAATCGCACCGTTTGCAGTTAATAACTGGATCGGAACCTGAATTGCAATCGTGTGAACATTGTAACCGGCTGTTGCATCAACTCCGTTTGAAGCAGGCAACGGAGCTAAGTGAGCAGGATTAAAAGGTCTTTCACCGAGCAAATCGAACGTCGAACCCAAGTCAACATAAAAACCTTCATCACGTTGTCCGGCAAAAACCTTGATGTCTCCGGCACCGGTAGAAATGGTGTTGATCGCAGGTTCTGCAAGATTTGTTTCGTAATTAGGTGTCGAACGCGGACCGATATTGACCGGCGGCGTTTTTAAATTTTGACCTAATACGAAATTCGTAAAGGTCGGATTGTTCGGGTCTCCCTGACGGATTTGAGCGTTTACATCCATAAACTGCTTAACATTCCAATCGGGATCGGTCAGACTGTCAATCGTGTTCGTGTTGTAAAGAAACGTATTACCGTTTCCGACTACCGTTTTGAATCTGAACTGAAGCGCGAGATCGAGCTTTCCGTCGCCGTTATTGTCGAGTCTGATTTGATAAAGAACATTATCATCAAATTTCGCAAAATTCGGTCCGCCGGCAGGTTCTTCGAGCGGTATGAAGTTGGCTAACAGAGTAACCGTACCTGGTCTGTCAGGGCTGACAAACGCATAAAAATCCGTGTTGTCCGCTGTCGGATCAAGTGATATTAACGGAGCTTCACGGTGACTTGATGCCTGAACTGTTTGTGAACTGCGTAATCCGCTAAATAATAGTGATGTAGCCGTAATAGCGGCTATTACCATTGTTAAAATAATCTGCGTTTTCTTTCGCATTTACTAATTCCTCCTTATTCTTGTCTTTGCTTTTGCTTTTTGAATTTATTATCTGCCGCAAGTTTAATAATGAAAAAGTCCTTCTACTGCTCAAACCAAACTCTTCAACAATGAGAAACTTGGGGCTAAACGCTCAAATAATTTTGTTTTAACAGAAAACCGTTTTTGTAGAAAACTCTTTCCGAAAAAAAAGGCTCTCAGAAGATTCAGCTACAAGCTGAATCTTCTACTTATTAAAATAGTTTCAGCAGATTTACTTTTAAAAACAAATTTTTGAGTATTGTCAATAGTTACACAAATTTCTATGTAAATTTCTTTCTGAAAAAATATAGAAAAATTTTAAAGAAATAAGCTGATTTAACTTAATCCTTCTACAATTTTAGACGTGTGCATAATTTAATTCGCCTGACAACTTATATCGGATTCAAAAAATATCTTTTTTATAAGAATTAAAAAATTATTTTTTGAGAGCCTTTAACCTGATAATTTTTCAAATTGCCGTCTCAAATTAAATCACACTCCAAAATGCAACTTTATGTAAAAATAACATTAAAATCATATTATGCAAAAGCGTTTGATTAAAAAAAAACTTTACTTTACCATCAAATCCTTTATACCTTTTTATACTTTTCAAAAAAGGAAAATGAGTTATGTCATCTAAAAAAGCACTCTCGATTCATACGCTTACAGTAAAGGATGTTGCCGCTGTTGCGGATTTAATTGATTCGCAATCGCCGGAATATTTGCGTTTTTTTTACGCCTTTAACAGTGATAAATCGGCATTGACCGAACTTTTGACGAAAGCCGAAAAAGATGTTTATTCGGGAGTTTTTTGGGAAGACGATTTAGCCGGTATATTTTTTCTACGCGGTTGGGATTCGGGTTACGAAATGCCTTCTTTCGGCGTTTTGATCGCTGAGAAATATCGCGGCAGAGCATTTTTAAATCTGACGGTTGATGTCGCCAAATTGATCTGCAAAATGTCCGGTGTCAATCGTTTTATGGTCAAAAAACATTCCGACAATGCACCGCTTGCCAATATTCAAAAAATGGGCTTTTATCAAGTCGGCGTAGAGGAATCTACCGGCAATATAATTTTCCATTTGGACTTTTAAGCGGAAACCGATACCTATGCGTTTACTCAAACTCGGCATTTATCATCCGAAATATCTGCGTGATTTCTATGCCGAACGCGCCGGACTTCAAAATCTTTCATATCGTGAACAACACGCCGTTTTGATCGAAGATTGTTTCGGTTCGTCCGATTTTTGGACGAGCGAACTCGAAAAATCAGGTTACGAAACTGCCGACATCATTGCCAACGCCGAGTTTTTGCAGAAAACGTGGGCGATTGAAAATGATTTAAATGTCGAGAAAACCGGCGAACATTTTGAAATAGCGGCGAAACAGATTAAAAATTTTCGTCCCGATATTTTACTGGTCGCCGATTATTCGACTTTTTCCGCCGAATTTCTCAAAACCGTCAAACGCGAATGCACTTCGATCAAACTGATTTTAGGTTGGTGCGGTGCGCCGTTTAATGATCTGTCGGTGATTCGTGAATGGGACATCGCGCTGTCCTGTGTTCCCGAACTGGTTACGGATTTTCGCGCCCGCGGAATCCGCGGTTTTCACATCAATCACGCTTTCGCGCCGCGCATTTTGGATAAAATAAATACGAAAGCCGCGCCGGATGTCGAGTTTTCTTTTATCGGTTCGATTGTAAAACAGAGCGATTTTCACATCGAACGCGAACGGCTTTTGCTCGAACTCATCAAACACACGAATCTGCAAATCTGGTCGCCGCTCGAAAACGCGAATAATTTATCGGTTCGCGGCAGGATTCTCAAAACCATTTCCAATGGAATTAACGCCGCATTGCCGGAAAAACTCGTAAAATCGCTTCCGTTAAGTGAAATTTTGGCACAAAAATTTCCGGCGGCAAACCCGCAGCAAACCATTGACGAACGAATCGTGCGGCGCATTCATCCGCCGGTTTTCGGAATTGAAATGTTTCAGAAATTACATAATTCGCGTGTCGTTTTCAACAATCATATAGACATCTCGACGGAAAGCGCATCGAATATGCGTCTGTTTGAAACGACAGGCGTTGGCGCGTGCCTTTTAACTGACTGGAAAAAAAACCTGTCCGAACTTTTCGAGCCGGATACGGAAGTTTTGACTTATCGTTCAGCGGAAGAATGCGTCGAGAAAGTCGCATACGTTCTCGCGCACGAAGACGAACGCCGCACAATTGCCGAAGCCGGACAACGGCGCACACTGCGCGAACATACTTTTGAAAATCGTGTCGCCCGAATTGATGAAATAATCCGCAAATATCTGAACGGCGTTTTATAAAACCGCTGCAAACGATGTATCTTTAATTTTATTGCTCGCAATCTGATGAAACCGATCATAAAAATCGAAAACTTAAGCAAAAGATACAAACTCGGAAAACGCGCCGCACCTTATACGACTTTGCGGGAAAGTATTTTGTCCGTTACGCGCTCGCCGTTCGCCTTATTTAAGAGGGAAAATCTCGATAAAAACAATTCCTTCTGGGCTTTGAGCGACATTAATTTTGAAGTTTTGCCGGGTGAGGTCGTCGGTATCATCGGACGCAACGGCGCGGGCAAGTCAACGCTTTTGAAAATTCTCGCCAGAGTAACCGAACCGACGCGCGGAAGAGTCGAATTATTCGGTCATACGAACAGCCTTTTGGAAGTCGGAACGGGTTTTCA
Source organism: Pyrinomonadaceae bacterium (assembly GCA_965217985.1). Classification (GTDB taxonomy): domain Bacteria; phylum Acidobacteriota; class Blastocatellia; order Pyrinomonadales; family Pyrinomonadaceae; genus DATHTS01. Next base: position 76,234 of record CBDCJY010000005.1, on the reverse strand, counting down.
TCCCGAACTCACCGGACGCGAAAATATATTTGTCAACGGCGCGATTCTCGGAATGAGAAATTCCGAAATCAAAAGATTATTCGATGAAATCGTCGCCTTTGCCGAAATCGAAGATTTTCTCGATACCGCCGTCAAACACTATTCCAGCGGTATGTATGTGCGGCTCGCTTTTTCCGTCGCCGCGCATCTCAATCCCGACATTTTAATTATTGATGAAGTTTTATCGGTCGGCGACACGCAATTTCAAAAGAAATGTCTCGGCAAAGTTCAGGATGTGGCGAAAGACGGACGGACGGTTTTATTCGTCAGTCATAATATGGCTGCCGTCGAAAATCTCTGCAAACGAGGCGTTGTGCTTGAAAAAGGCAAATTGACTTTTTCCGGCGGACAATCCGATGCAATTTCACATTATCTGAAAAATTCCAATGGAAATATCGTCTTAAATCTTGACGAAAATCCGAACCGGACAGGTTCGGGAGAAATTCGGGTGACGGCGATAGAAATAAAAGATGCGGCAGGCGTTTCTCTCTATAATGCGATGTCCGGGCAGGATATTGATATTTACTTTTACTTTAAAAAAGCCGGAAAATTTCAAAAATCCAACGTCAACGTAGGCTTTATGGTCAGAACTTATCTGGACGTTCCGGTTTTTTTACAACATAACCGCCTGACGCGCGACGAGTGGCATTCGCTGCCGGAAAGCGGTGCATTCGTCTGTCGTCTGCGCCGTCTGCCTCTGCCGCCGGCGAGTTATCGTTTCGGTTACAGCGTAATGTGCGACGGAGAATATCTGGACAGAATTGACGATGCGAGCGAATTAAATGTAATCGAAGGTGATTTTTTCGGTTCGGGCGAAGTTCCGCCGGTTTCGCACGGCAGTTGTCTGGTTGATGCGGAATGGCGGCTTTTGGATTCTGATCTTGAAAGTGAAATCAGCTAATGCTGATCGTAAAATCGTGACGGAAATTAAAAAATTTCACACCGTTTTGATTTTTTAATTTTATTCAAAAAATGTCGAAAGATATGCGTATATTACTCTGTTAAAAATTCCGATCAGAAAAACAACGTAGAATACTAAAAAGAGAAGTATTTCAAAATATGTCAAACTCAAAAATTTGAGTTTGACACGTCTTTTGAAAAATTTTTTCTTGCTTTTACCGGAGCGTCTTCTGATTAGACGAGGTTTGTCTTCCATAAAAATCTCGTTAGTTAAATTAAAGATTAGTAATTTATAATGTTACAAATAATATAAATTTAGTCAATATAACCCGAAAATCAATTGAAATTAAAAGCCGTTTCTCGAAAGACTCTGTTAAAAATCGATTCCCGAAAACGGCGCGGCATTTTACACATCCGACCGTCCGAATTTGAATGAAAAATTTGTTAAATATTCTTCGACAAATAAAATCGCTTGTTTACAAAAAACCGGAAAGTTCGGCTTTTATGGATGTCGAACGCGCCGAGCGCATATTTTACCTCGAATTTTTAAGAGACGGAATGACGGTTTTCGATGTCGGCGCAAATGTCGGCGAACTGTCTTTACTTTTTTCACGTTTCGTCGGCGAGAGCGGAAATGTTCACGCTTTCGAGGCGAGCGGCGCGACTTTCAAGCGTCTGAAAACTATCTGCCAAACGGCGGACGAAAGAAACGTCACGCTTAATCATCTCGCTTTAGCCGACAAAACCGGCGTTATAAAATTGAACATTTACGAAGATGCTTATTCGAGCTTTAATTCGCAGGCGGCGCGTCCGTTAAAAGATTACGGTCTTGATTTACAGCCGCTCGGCGTTGAGGAAATTTCGGCAGAAACGATTGACGATTACTGCGAAAAAAATGCAATCGAATATATTGATTTATTAAAAATAGATGTCGAAGGCGCAGAACTTCAAGTGTTAAAAGGTGCGCGGAAAATGCTGCAAACAAAGAACATCGCCTGTCTGATTTTCGAATACGGACAGACGACCTTCGATATGGGAAATCGTCCCGAAGAAATCGAAGCGTTCTTAAATGAAATGAAGTATAAAATCCGCAATTTGATCGGCGGCGAACCGCTTTTCCCCGGACGCGAAAACGTAAAAACCGCCAGATTTGCTATGCACATCGCAACGCCGAAATAAAAATTTCAAATAAATGATTCGTCTTAAACCAAATTTGCAGACACTTTCGCGCCGATGTCCGAAGTGTAATTCGACGCTCATCGCAACGGATTTTTTTATTCCGGGAATGCGTTCTCTGGCGCAATTTTACTGCACCGTTTGCAAAGGCGAATTTTACGGCGATCTGGCTTCGGGACAAGCTCTTTACACACCGATTTTAATGGATAAAAATTCGGGCGAAAGTTTCGGCGGCGAATCGGCGCAATGGTTTGCCGATTGGCTCACCGATTCGTATAAAAACAGATCGAACGAGAAAATCGGTTTTCTAACGCGAAGATATTCTGAGACAAAAAAAAAGGTGGTTTTATTAAATTGTCTCGATACTTTATACGGTCATTCGCTGCTCAAATTGCTGAACGCGCAATTTTATCTGGATCAGTTAAAAGATTTAAGTCTGATCGTCATCGCGCCGCCGTTTCTCGAATGGCTTTTGCCGGAAGGCATCGCCGAAGCGTGGATTGTTGATCTGCCGCTCAGATGCGGAACGGATTGGAACGATTGGCTGGCGAAAGAAATCGGCGAAAGACTCGAAAATTTCGACGAAGTTTTTTTAAGTGTCGCTTTTTCACATCCGCACAGTGCGGATTTCGACATCGAACGATTTACGCGCATCACGCCTTTTCCGCTCGAAAAATTTGCCGAAGCTCGTAAAAATCCGTGCATCACATTTATCTGGCGCGAAGATCGTCTATGGCAAACCGAAGATAGTTCGGCGGCGAATAATTTACAAAAAATCAAAAGACGTTTCGGCGTTTCGCCAAACAAGTTGGACGAACAAACGCGCAAAGTAATAAATTTTGCCGAATGTCTGCGCGGCAAATTTCCGCGGTTAGATTTTGCCGTCGCCGGTCTCGGTCAAACAAACGAATTTCCGAACTGGATTTCGGATTTGCGGCTCTTAAAGTTGGATGAAAAAGCCGAACGAAAATGGTGCGAGCGTTACGCAAAAAGTCATCTGGTGGTCGGTGTTCACGGCTCGAATATGCTTTTGCCGTCGGCACACGCGGGCGGCGCAATCGAAATTTTGGAAGAAAATCGTCAGGGAAATTTTTTGCAGGACATTTTGTTTCGACTGTCGGACGCGCGGGAAATGTTTTTTCGCTATCGTTTTGCGCCGCAGACGACTTCGCCGGAAAATCTGGCAAATTTAGCCGCAAATGTTTTGAGATATGAAGATTTCCGGCATTTGATGAGTCCCGAATTTTGCAGACATCAAACCGAATACGATTTTGAAGACTTTACTTTGCGCTCAGGTGATTAGATTGATTTAAACAAAAAATATGTGCGGAATCAGCGGAATAATTACGCGGGAAAAGTTGTCGCCGGAATCAAAATCGGCGGTTTCGCGGATGAGCGCGGCGCAAATTCATCGCGGACCGGACGGCGCGGGCGAATTTTCCGGCACGAACATCGCGCTCGGAATGCGCCGTTTGAGCATTATTGATCCGAGCGGCGGCTGGCAGCCTTTGTATAATGAAGACAGATCGCTCGCGCTGATTATTAATGGCGAGATTTACAATTACGTCGAATTGCGCGAACGGCTGAAAAATCTCGGTCGCAAATTTCGCACCGACGCGGACGGCGAAGTAATTCTGCATCTTTACGAGGAAAACGAAACGGAGTTTATCAATCAACTGCGCGGAATGTTTGCCTTCGCGCTGTGGGATGAAAAGCGTCAACGACTGATTCTCGCGCGTGACCGAATGGGCGAAAAGCCGCTCTATCTTTATGAAAAAAACGGGCTGATCGTATTCGCTTCGGAATTGAAAAGTTTGCTCGCCTCCGGTCTCGTGCCGTTTGAACTCGACGCGCGCGCCGTCAATCTTTATTTTCATTATCAATATGTTCCCGAACCTCTAACGGCTGTCAAAGGCGTGAGAAAACTCAACGCGGCGCGAATCTTGACGGTTGATGTCGAAGATTGGCGAATTTCGGAAAGAACTTACTGGCGAATGGAAGACGCGCCGCCGCTCGAAGGTGTGCCGCAAGATTTGATTAAACGGCAGTTGGAAGAAGTCAGCCGTCTGATCGTGCGCTCCGATATGCCGGTCGGCGTGGCGTTGAGCGGCGGTTTGGATTCGAGCATCGTAGCGGCTTTTGCCGCCCGACAGCAGCCGAATTTACACGCTTTCAGCGTCGGTTATAAAGGCAGACCGCAAAACGACGAACGGCGCGCGGCGGAAAAATTGGCGAAACATCTGAGACTTCCCTTTTTCGATGTCGAACTGGAAACGCAAACAATCGTTGATTTTTTCCCGCAGCTCAATTACTGGCGCGACGACCCGATTGCCGATATTTCCGGTTTCGGTTATTACGCCGTAATGAAAATGGCGCGTGAGCAAAATGTTCCGGTTTTGCTTCAGGGACAAGGCGGCGACGAATTATTTTGGGGTTATCCGCAGTTGCTCGAAGCATTAAAGGAAAACCGAAAAAAAATCGCTCTTATGCAAAATGCGCGTTCGCAGAGCATAATTCAATCGTTAAATTTCAAACTTCCAGAGAGAAATTCGGCAACCGGATTTCTCGATTGGGCGCGTGATCTCGGCGGATTGCGTTCGGCGCGGCGCAACGTAAAAAAACGCCGCGAAAATCCGCAGAGACTTTTTTTTTATGATAAATCGGCGGATTTTATTTTTGCGGAAAATAATGTCCGTTCGATTTATACTGCGAAATTTGCCGAACAGATCAACGCTCACGACGCTTATTCCGTTTTTTCGGATATTGACGAAAATAATTCGATTGAAACAAATCTGACCAGTTTGATCTGCGCCACTTATTTACGCGAAAACGGAATCACGCAGGGCGACCGTCTCGGAATGGCTTCGTCAGTCGAACTGCGGCTGCCGCTGATTGATTATAGATTCGTCGAAACCGTTATCGGCTTGCAGAAAACGAATTCGGACGGAAATTTACCGCCGAAATCTCTACTCAAAAAAGCGGCACAAGGTGTTTTGCCGGATTGGGTTTTAAATCGCCCGAAACGCGGTTTTGCGCCGCCGATACAAGAATGGCTTGCCGCACTTTTCGCCGCTTACGGCGATACTCTGCGCGACGGTTTTTTAGTCGAAAATGGTATTTTGAGTTCTGAAAGCGGAATGCGTCTGGCAGACGGCGATTTTCGGGGCGAAACCGAAGAACAATTTTCGCATAAAGCATTGGTTCTCGAACAATGGTGTCGCCAAATGTCTAAAATCAGTGTCAGAGGCTCGAATCTAATAGTTTGAAATCAGCCGAAAAGGAATTTTCAAAATGTTCAAAAAGGAAATATTGTATGAAAAAAGCCTCTCGAAAAGAGCTTTACCGGTAAATCTCGAACAGTCGGACTTGAAATTTTTCAAACACGAATTAAGCAGAGAAATTCCGGCAACCGAATTGCTTCATTTGAAAAATATTACCGTAAATTCGGACGGCATACTTTTTTATCGCGGTAAAATCTTGCCCGAATCTTTCGCTTCGCCCGACTATATTCTGCCGCAAACTAATCATAAGACAAGACTTAAATCATTTATCAAAAACCGCCTACTTGGAAACTATGAAAAAATCAATTCGGAAACGATTTGGATTACGGACGATTGGAGCAAAGGTTATTTTCATTGGATGACCGATGCTCTGCCGCGTCTGCTTGCGGTTCGGCAAAAGTTAAACGGCGCGACATTACTCTTGCCCGGCGCATACCGCAACGAAAAATTTGTAATTCCTTCGCTAAAACCTTTGTTTGACGGCGACATCGAGTTTGTAGATAAAAATACCCGCTGCAAAACTCTCTATTTGCCTATGCAAACCGCGCCGACTGGAAACTATAATGAAAATATAATTAACGGTTTGAGAAGTATTTTCACCGACTACGGCAAGGAAATAAAGAGCGATCTTGAAAGTGAAAGAATTTACATCAGCCGCAGAAAAGCTCGCTGGAGCAAAATCGTCAACGAGGAAGAAGTTTATAAAGTTTTGAAAGAATATAATTTTAAGGTTCTTTATTTTGAGGATTATCTTTTTGAGCAACAACTAAAAATTGCTTTAGAAGCGAAGTTTTTGATTTCAAATCACGGCGCGAGTCTGACAAATATGCTTTTTATGAAACCGAAAGGCAGCGTGTTTGAATTGCGCCGAAAAGACGATTCGCACAATAATTGTTATTTTGCTCTGGCTTCCGCGCTCGGACTGAAGTATTTTTATCAGATTTGCGACACGGAAAATCTCGATCAACGCGCCAACACTACTGATTTGATTGTCAACTGTCAATCTTTACGGGAAAATATCGAACGGATGACCGGCGTTACATCCGCTTGATTTTCAACAAAAATCGGAGTTTTAGTTTTGAATAAAAAGTTACGCATCGCCATCAACGCGCAGATTGTTCCCGGCAGCGGCACGAGCAGTCTCGAAACCGTCTTGCGGGTTTTAACAGAAATCGGAAAACTCGACGGCGATGAAGAATATGTCTTTATTACGCATCGGCAGCAACCCGATTGGTTAAAACCTTTCCTCAATGAAAGACAGACAATCGTTTGCGCCCCGCAACCCGAAACAATAGCTGCCGACCGTCTGCAAAGTTTGAAAAACCTGACCGGACGATTGCGACCGTTTTTGCGCCGCATCAAACATTTGGCAAAAACGCCGCCGAAATTTCAATACCAAGTTCCCGTTTCCGACGGATTTTATGAAAGTCTGAATTGTGACGTAATTCATTTTCCGTATCAGGAATATGTTTACTGCCGGATGCCGAGCATATATAATCCGCACGATTTGCAGCACTTACATTTCCCGCAATTTTTTACGCCGGAAATCATAGACAAGCGCAAGATTCTCTATCCGGCGGCGTGCCGTGCGGCTGAAATCGTCGTTGTCGGTTCACAATTCGTAAAACGGGATTTGATGGAAAATCTCGAAATCGAAGCCGCTAAAATACAGGTTATCCCGTGGTCGCCGCCGGAAGTATCTTCTCAAAAATTTTCCGAAAATGATCTTGCCGGCGTATTGGAAAAATACGAATGTCCGCCGCCGCCATTTATGCTTTTCCCGGCAATGACGTGGGAACATAAAAATCATCTGCGTTTGCTCGAAGCCGTCGCACTTTTGCGCGAACGCAAAGGAATAAAAATAAATCTCATCTGCACGGGTTTCAAACACGAATTTTTTCACACGATAGAACAGCGGATGTTTGAATTAAATCTGCAGGAACAGGTAAAATTTATCGGAATCGTCTCGACCGACGAGCTGAGTTTACTATATCGCGGAGCGCAGTTCGTCATTATCCCGACGCTGTTCGAAGCGGCGAGCGGTCCGTTGTTTGAAGCGTGGCAACACGGCGCGCCGGTCGCGTGTTCGGAGATTACATCTCTACCGGAACAGGCGGCGGACGCGGCACTTTTGTTCGATCCTTTTTCGGTCGAAGAAATCGCGGCGGCGATAAAAAAAATGTCGTCCGACGAAATTTTTCGCAGTCGGCTCATCGAATGCGGATTTCGACGACTCGCGGATTTCGATATGCAACGCACGGCAAAAGCATATCGCGCCGTGTATCGAAAAGCCGCCGGAGCGAAATTAACTGAAGAAGACCGTCAATTGTTAAAGTGGGATTGGATGCGTGATTCTCAAAATCAACGAGACGAAAGATCAACGGGAAAATGAAGAAAATAAAACAATTAAAGGATTTTCCGGCGAAACTGGAGAGATTCGTTCGACGCGGATTCAAACGAGGACCGGACACTTTTTTGCGGCGTATATCCGGCATTATTCACGTCGGCGCAAATGCCGGACAGGAAAGATTTTTGTATTCAAATTTTGATCTGAACGTCGTCTGGATCGAACCGATTCCTGAAATCTTCGAGCAATTGGAAAAAAATCTGGAAAATTTTCCGATCCAGAGAGGTTTTCAATATCTGGTAACGGATCAAAACGAACGCGAATACGAATTTCACATTGCCAACAATGACGGACAATCTTCGTCAATTCTGGATTTTGACCTGCATAGAGACATCTGGGCGGAAATTCATTACGAAAATTCAATTTCACTGAAAAGCGTTACATTAGCGTCACTGATCGAAACGGAAAATATCGAAATTGACAAATATGACGCTCTCGTAATGGACACACAAGGAACGGAACTGCTAGTTTTGCAAGGAGCGGAAAATCTGCTCCATAAATTTCGATACATCAAGACGGAAGCCGCCGATTTCGAGGTTTACAAAAATTGCTGTCAGGTCGAAGATTTGAAAAGTTTTCTCGCCAAGCACGGATTTAAAGAATTGATAAGGACAAAATTTGCATCGCGAACAGACGGCGGAAATTGTTACGACATTGTTTTCAAAAAATCGAATTGGCGGCGAATAAAAGATAAAATCAAACGCGTTTCGATGGTTTCAAACCGATAAAAACGACTGTTGAAGTTTCCGGTTTTCTACGCATTATCGGTAGCAAAACCGGCGTTTTTTATTATCTTTTTCGGACGTTTTTTCAACTGAATTAATACTTGATTTAAACTGCCGATTTGCGCGTGTTTATCATTTACCTCTTGTAAATGCGCTTTTCATCAAACGGTAAAAATTTATGGGAATATACAGAATGGGTCCGCCTGAAGATTTAATCCTGAAATTGTCCGCCGCATTTGCGGTCGAAAATTTTGTCGAAACCGGAACATTTGAAGGCGGCACGGCAGTTTGGGCGGCACGTCATTTCAAAAAAGTTTCGACAATCGAAAGATCGGAATACTTCTTTGAAAAAACCCGAAAATTATATGAAAAATTTGAAAATATAGATTTTATTTTCGGCGACTCCAGAACCGAACTGGAAAATATCGTCAAGAATACACGAGGCGCATCCGTTTTCTGGTTGGACGCGCACTGGAGCGGCGGCGCGACTTACGGCGGTGACGATCAATGTCCGATTCTCGAAGAAATAAAAATTATCAACTCGTCGAAACACGAAAATTTTATCTTCATAGACGATGCGAGATTGTTTACATCGCCGCCGCCGCCGCCGCACAAAATAGAACAATGGTCTGATGTTTCGGCAATTGTGAATATTCTTCAAATGATTGAAAAGAATAGATATATCGTCATAATCGAAGACGTGATAATTGCCGTTCCCGATTTTGCAAAATCGTCCGTCGCGCAGTATTGTCAAGAAATAAACTTCAAATTGTGGAAAGACTATAGCGACCGGATTAACAAATCGAATATCAGAAAAGGCGCGGAATTGATTTACGCCGATTTGCCGTCACCGCTAGCCGGCGGAATCAAATCGGTGCGACAGATTTTTGATTTGATTGCGGCGAAAGTTTCGAGAAAATAAACTGCTCTTTTAAAACCATAAACAAAGTAATGACGAAAGACATATCACGATTGTTAAATGAGTTAATGAAGAAGTTTTTGAGGAAAGCCTTCTTGGATTTTTAGGCAATTGACAAAAACCGAAGCTAAATGTAAGGCTTAGAAAATTGATAAAATATTAAAGTTTCAAGATTCGGGCAAGTAAATCGCGCTCGAAAAAATATAAGCAAATTTATGTCGAAATCAACCTTTGGAAAAACCAACAGAAAATATGTTCGCGCCATTTTAAATATCGTTTCGGTTTTAATCGCATTTGTCTTTGTCGGATGCGGCACACAGTCGGAAAATACGAATTTGAAAAATACGAATGCGAATCGAAATGTCACGACCGTTAATACATTTAACGAAAATACGATTGTAAACCCGGCTAACGAAAATACAATTGTAAACCCGGCAAATAATACGGTTGCAAATACCGCTCCGATGACGAACACAACGGGCGCGAATGTTCCGGCGACCAATAATACGCCGGTCAAAAATAAAACCGCTGCTTCCGGCGCAGAACCTGCGCCGCAGATCGGCAGCGGCGGCAACGATCTGCTTCTGACACTTCAGGCGAAAAACGCTCTTGGTGCGGAAAAAAGTCTGATTGACTCCGTCATTATTGACATCAAAGAAGGTAATGCGGTGTTAAGCGGCAAAGTGTCGAGCGCAGCAGAAAAAGACAAAGCGGCGCAGATCATCAAAAATGTCAAGGGAATAAAAAGTGTCAAAAATAATCTGACCGTTTTACAATAACGTAAGAAATTACCGACATTTTTTCACATAACAAAAGGGAAAATACAATGCAAAAATTTATTTTATATTTATCTGTCGTTTCATTAATGATAATGACAAACATTGCGGTCAACGCTCAGGAAACCGAACAAAAGAAAGAATCTAAAACGACAACTCTCGATAGTTGGCGCGACGCTTTACCGGCGACCGAACAGCCATCATACATACCGCCGTCAAAACCGATTGACAGTTTGAATAATGACGAGGAAAGCGCGGAAACTCCGGCGGAAGTCGAAGCGAAGATTCTCGATCTCGAATCGAAATGGATCGAAGCGGTCAAACAACGCGATCCGCAAACGCTCAAAAATATTCTTTCCGACAATTTTATGATCGCCGGAATAGAAATTCCGGGAGCGCAAACCGACAAAGCGCGGTATATCGAATGGACGCAAAAAAATTTGTCGCTCAAATCATACGAACGTCCGTCTCAGCCCGTCGTGAAATCTTTTGCGGCGACTGCCGTAGTTTCTTACAAATATACAAGACAGGCATCAATTGACGGCGCACCTTCAAACGGCGAATATTCGGTGACGGATGTGTGGATTAAAAGCGATAACCGTTGGCAAGTCGTTTCGCATCACATCAGTAAAGTGCCGAAAGTTGCGGTGAATCCGAAACAGTAAACAACAATTTCGCAGATCAACGAAAAAACGCCGGAATCAGAAAGTCGAATTTTCAATTTGAATTCTTTTCCGGCGTGATTTTGATTTTCGACGGCAAAAAATTATTATTTCAGTTGTAAAACTGAATCTATGATCGAAAAAAATAAAAAAGTTTATATCGCCGGATCGAGCGGTATGGTCGGCGGCGCAATCGAAAGACGTTTAAGGTTTCTGAATTATGAAAATATAATCAGCAGAACTTCGACACAACTCGATCTTTTAAATCAGTCGCAGGTTGATGATTTTTTTCGGAGAGAAAAACCTCAGATAGTGATTCTCGCTGCCGGAAAAGTCGGCGGCATTCTCGCCAATGATACTTACCGCGCCGAATTTATCTACAATAATTTGATGATCGAAGCCAACGTCATACACGCTTCGTATAAAAACAATGCGGAAAAACTCGTTTTTTTAGGAAGTTCCTGTATTTATCCGAAATTTTCCGTCCAGCCGATCAGAGAAGAAGAACTTTTAACAGGACAACTCGAACCGACCAACGAACCTTACGCGATTGCCAAAATTGCCGGAATAAAACTTTGCGAAAATTACTACCGGCAATACGGCTGTAATTTTTTTTCGGCGATGCCGACTAATCTTTACGGCGTAAATGACAACTACGATCTGGAAAATTCACACGTTATTCCGGCTCTGATAAGAAAATTTTACGACGCGAAAATCAACGGTTCGCCGCAGGTCAAATTGTGGGGAACAGGTCTGCCGCGCAGAGAGTTTATGTTCGTCGAAGATTTAGCCGATGCCGTCGTATTTTTATTGGAAAACATCAATGCGGACGACATTTACAAACAAAATATTTCGCAGATCAATGTCGGCACGGGCGAAGATATAGAGATCGGGAAACTCGCCGGATTGATAAAAGAAATTTGCGGATACGAAGGAAAAGTAGAATTTGACGCGAATAAACCTGACGGCACGCCGGTCAAACTTTTAGATGTTTCGCGTTTGCACCGAATGGGTTGGAAACATAAAACGACGCTCGAAGAAGGTCTTTTAAAAACATTGGAATGGTATGTTCGGACGCGCCGGACGACTAATGTCATCTGACATAGAAAACCTCGAAAATTTCACGCCTTAAATTTGAACGGCATTTTCGATTTACCGACCTCGAATCTCGAATTTGAAAATTACATTTTATCAAAAACATTAATTTTGCGAATTACTCGATTTTAAATCATCGGATTTATGACGGTTTGATTCGTCACGAACCGTTAATTAACATCAATTTATATGAAAAAAGCACTTATTACAGGAATTACAGGGCAAGACGGAAGTTATCTGACGGAAATTCTGTTGGAAAAAGGTTACGAAGTTCACGGAATTATCAGGAGATCGAGTTCTTTTAACACGGGCAGAATCAATCATCTGTATGAAAATTCGGAAATCCTGAACAGGAAAATGTTTCTGCACTACGGCGACCTGATTGATGCAAGCAGTCTGAATCGTCTGTTGGAAAAAATCGAGCCGGACGAGATTTATAATCTGGCGGCGCAGAGTCACGTTAAAGTTTCATTTGAAATTCCCGATTATACGGCGCAGGTTGACGCGCTCGGAACATTGCGTTTTTTGGACGCGATCAGAGAAACGGGTTTGACACGACAGGTTAAATTTTTTCAAGCCTCGACTTCCGAACTTTACGGCAAAGTGCGCGAAATACCGCAGACGGAAACGACACCTTTTTATCCGCGTTCGCCTTACGCCGTGTCGAAACTTTACGCTTACTGGACGGTAATCAACTATCGTGAAGCATATAATTTATTCGCTTCAAACGGAATTATGTTCAATCACGAATCGCCGCGACGCGGAAAAACCTTCGTCACGAAAAAAATCACCAGAGAAATAGCGGCGATTGTTTTGGGAAAATCGGAAAATATTTTTCTCGGCAATCTGGAAGCCAAGCGTGATTGGGGTTATGCGCCGGAATACTGCCAAGGAATGTGGAAAATAATGCAGCATCCGAAAGCCGACGATTTTGTTCTCGCTACCGGCGAAACGCATTCGGTCAGAGAGTTTGTCGAGAAATCTTTCGCATATTTGGGAATAAAAATCGTTTGGAAAGGCAAAGGCGTTTCCGAATCGGCTAAAATCACCGAAATTGATTGGAATGTGTTACTCGAAAAAAGCGGAAACGAAAAACCGACCGTCAAAAAAAATCAGACGGTCGTGCGTATAGATCCGTCGTATTTCCGACCGACCGAAGTAGATATTTTAATCGGAGATTCTTCAAAAGCGCAGAAACTTTTAAATTGGAAAGCCGAAACAAAACTCGATGATTTAATCCGAAAAATGATTGATGCCGACATTAATTTCTGCAAAAATCCTCTTTTGGATTACTAATGATACAAACAATATTTCAGACTGCATTGCTAAAAAACCGTTTGCTAAAAACAAGAGAAAACGAGGAAATATTCAGTCATTTATTGCGCGGCAAAGCGGTGATAAAGTTTTGAATCAATTGGTCAACTCCGGTAATCGCATTGCCGACGACAACGGCAAAGGCTCCGCACTCGAACGCGCGGCGAACGTCTTCCGCCGAACGCAGACGACCTTCGCAGATGACCGGAACAGTTAATCGTTTCGAGAGTTTTTCGACCAACTCGAAATCCGGCTTGAAAATGTGCTTCGTCTCAGACGTGTAACCTGAAAGCGTCGTAATAACGGCGGCACAACCTAATTGTTCGGCGGCATTTAAGCCTTCGGCAAAGGTCGCCACGTCAGCCGCAGGCGGTTTATTCAAATCGGTCTTGATTCGCGTGACGATATCTTCCAGTTTTTCCTTATTCGGTCGCGGACGAAAAGTTGCGTCTATTGCGATAATATCCGCGCCCGAGGCAGCGATTTTTTCCGCCGCGTCGAAGCTCGGCGTAATGTAAACTTCGCTCAGTTCGGTTACGATTTTATAAATGCCGAGAACGGGTATTTTAACCGCAGATTTAACGGCAGAAATATTTTGCGGTGAATCAATCCGAACACCGACCGCGCCGCCGAGTTCGGCGGTTTCGGCAAAAGCTCTGATAATTTCCGGTTTACTGAGCGGCGAACCCGCCGGAGCTTGGCACGAAACGATCAATCCGCCGCGCCATTTTTCAAAAATACTGTTCATCTTAATTCGGGAAACTCTCTAAAGTGCTTAATAAATCTGCTGAAATTTCTATGTCCGCCTGACGATATGCCAACAACAGTGCGCCGATTGCCGGATTGAAACGCGGTTTAACGAATTCGGCGAGCGGCGTTTTTTCGGCAAGCGATGACGCGAAATAATCATTTGTTAAATCGGCGCGAAACATTCCGCCGATTCCGGCGACGGGAAATTTCGTTTGAAATTTCAGTTTGGCGGCGACGCGGGCGACGCTTTCGGTTAATACGCCGACACCGTAAAAAATTTGTCCGCGAATAGTTTGATTTCCGTCGGCGGCAAGTTCGTGTGCGCGTTTCGCCAGACTTGCAATTTCATCGCGCGAAAGTTTTCCGTTGTAAAAATCGTCGGTCAGTTCGCGGATTTCGCCGCGCCCGAAAAATTCCAAAACCATTTGTAAAATTCCGCACGGCGCGATCAATTCGTCCTGTTCTTTGATTGCCAGACGAATCATCTGCGCGGCGAGCCAGAAACCGCTGCCTTCGTCGGAAAATAAATATCCGAGACCGCCGACGCGAGCCGTTGCGCCCTTTTCATTGATGCCGAAAACGACCGAACCCGTTCCGGCGATGACGACAACGCCCGGTTTTCCCGCCGTCGCGCCCAACAAAGCCGTCGGCGCATCGTGTCCGACCGTCAATTTTTCAGCCTTGATGATTGCGCTGATAATCTCATCTTTATAGATCGCGCCGCCCGTCATTCCGCAATGCGCCGACGCGAAAATCGTCTCGCCAATCGGCAATGATCCGGCATTTTTCAATGCTTCGCCGACCGAATCTTTAATCGCGTTTTCCAATCGTTCGCGCCCGCCGGGAATTTCCGCGTGATTCGATGCGCCGCCCAAACCGCGACTAATAATGTTGCCGTTTTCGTCCGCGATAACCGCTTCCGTATGGCTTTGTCCGCCGTCAATTCCGAGATATATTTTGTTCATCTTACAATAAAATTACCCAAAGAAAATTACGGATTAGGCGGATTTATATAAATGACCTCGCTGCCGTCGGTTCTCGTTGCTCGTCCCTGACCGATTGGACCGAACAGGTAATTATATGTATTTTGCGAAAATTCCACCGATTTGACCGTAAATCAGCAGTGTCCGCAAATGGCTGATTGCCGTTCGTTTTTAAGACCGATGTAATTCCCCAACCACCGCGCACGACCGTCGCGTCAGTCGGTTCGGTCAAAAAACCTTCGCGTCCTTTTTGGTCAATCGAATCAACCCGTTTATAAGTCGGCGAACCGCTGCCGAATCCGGCAACAACAGAAGCATAAACAGTTTGCTGAACGCCTGAAACCGTCAAACGAACTTCGCCGGTCTGCAATTTTTTAAGTTCCATCGTGAAACTTTCGCCTGCGTAAAACTGCGAATCGTTCGCGCCGCCCGCCGTCGCAATCGTGTGATAACCGCTGTTGGTCGTTCGATCAGATGAACGAAAAAACGGTCGAAAAGCAAAATTCGGACGCAGGGTGAGCGAACCGATAATGACTGTGCCGTTCGCCGTCGGCGCAAAAGTTGTTCCGGCGGCGATAATGTTGCCTTGCAGGTTTTTAACCGAGTATTGCGAACCGCTTGGCACGACAACGTATTGATCCGTCCGGCTCGAAGCGTCCGCATCTGTCGTCCACGTCGCCCGCGTCGCCGATTCGCCCGCGACGACGGCGAACACGCGATTCCACGCGATTCCGGCATCAACTTCGATATTATTGCTTCTGCCGCCCATATAAATGCTCGGACGATCTTTTGAGCCGGTGCGGTAATCGTTCATTTCCGCCAAACTGTAGCCGGCAACTCCATCAAGGTCTTGAATAAAATAGCGATTCGCGTCTTCGGCAAATTCCGGGATTTTCCCGTTGCGGCTGTAAATGCCGAGATTTGCTGCAGATGCGGGCGTAATCACTTTCCGGTAATATGCGCCGATTTCGTTCGACTGCCCGTCAATTACCTGAAACGCGGGCGCAATCGGTACGCCCGGCGTTTGCGCGTCAACAATGCCGAACAAAGAAATTAAAAGAAAAGCGACGATAAAAAACCGATTCATAATTTTTCTCTCCTGATTGAAATGTTAAATCACCTGTTATTTTCCTCTTACATTGTTATTTTTCGTGAATTCCTTCGCAAAATTCACGGCAAACGATTCTTCGTTTTTTCTGTCCAGTTCAAATTCCGCTGCAAAAAAATGTCCGAGTTCGTGCGCGATTATTTCGCGTTCGGAATGTTTTTTTTCGACGACGGCGCGGCGGTTGATGTAAATTGTTTTTCGCCGTTTGTCGAATTCGCCGACGGTTGACGGATGCCAGTTTTCGTAAATTATTTTCACGTTTGCGCGTTCGGCGATGATGAAAACATCGTTCGTGCCGAACTTTTCGATGACATTTCGCGCTTTTTCCGTCGCCGTCATTTCTTCTCCATCGCAAAACGATGCGGATCGCCGTCAGCTAAATCCAGATTTTCGCGCCATTCGAGTTCAAAACCTTTTTCGATTAATTCGCGTTGAAAATCGCGCAGAAACTGCAAGTTATTTCGCACTTGTTTCGGCGACAAATCGTTTTGCAAACAATAACTTACCAGATTTCCCGCCGCTTCGCCGATGTTCCATTCAATCGGATGCAGACGATAACAGCCGTTCGTGATGTGCGTCGTGCCGATGTTTTTGCACGCCGCGAGCAGATTTTCAACGCGTTTCGGAATCAGTGCGCCGAGCGGAATCTGGAACGGCAGAGCTTCGACATCAACGTAATTGTCGCCGCCAAAAGTCGGATGCAAATCAATCCGATAAAAGCCGATGCCGATTGAATCCGCAAATTTTTCGGCGTGAATTTTGTTCGGACGACACGCTTTTGAAACGTGCTGTTCGACAATCGTAAATTCCGCTTTGAGGCGGCGCGATTCGCGAACATACGGCATTTTCGCCAAACCGTCGCTCGTGCCGACGACATCGGGACGAATTTTCAAGCCTTGAAATCCTAATTCGGTTTGCAAATAATACAAAAACGACAAACTTTGCTGTTTCGCGTCGCCGATCATTTCGCGCCTTGCATCATAATTTGCCGCGTTCGCCAAATCGCCGAGCAGATAATCAATCTGCGGATAGTTGACGAGCGTAATGTCGGAATCGAACGCGCCCGTTTGGAAATTTTTCGTGTGCAAAATCCGACGATAAGTCCACAAACCGGCGAACGCCGTGTTCGGTTCGTCGTTCGGCTGAAAATTATAATGAACAGGTTCGAGTGTGCGCGGATTGATGCCGGTCAAACTCAATAATTTTCCGCTCCACGCAGGCGAAATTTGCGGCTCGAAATTTCTCCAAAAATCGTAATTTTCCGGTCGCGCAATCGTGTGATTTTCGCCCTCGTGAAAACTCATCGCGTAACACATCGAAAACGCCTGCGAATTGCTCGGATCGGCATTTCCTTTGGCGTTCGGCTCATTCGTTTTAGCGCAGCTTTCCGAACCCGTCACGAATTCGGTTTCGGTCAGCGGCAAAAGTTCGCCGAGTTCGGTCGCATCAATAAAATATTTCGCGGTGATTTTTACCTTCGATTTGTCGCGCAGATTTTCCAAAGTTACGGCGGTGATTTTATCGTCTGAATTTTCGGCGGTGACGGGAAAATGTTCGCGCAAAATTTGTAGATTTCCACGCTCGACGAACGGTTTCAGATACGATTCGATGACGCGCAGAAAAACTTTCGGTTCGGCGCACAACGGCGAAACCCAGCCGTCGCCGGGATTCAAAATCGGATTATTTTTCGCCGCTTCTGTCAGCGGAAAGTTTTCTCGATAATCATCGCGCACGTTGTTTCTGAATTTTCGATAACGCGCCGTGCAGCCGAATTCTTCGATCCAGCCGTGTTCGTCCGGCGGTGTCGCCTGCGACGTAAATTGTCCGCCGAGCCAGTCCGATTCTTCGGTCAAAATTACACTTACGCCGCTTTCACACGCCGCCAACGCCGCCGCACAGCCGCCGACTCCGCCGCCGACGATTAATAAATCAGTTTGTAATTCTCTAATTTCCATTTTCAAAATTTGCCCGCGAAACACACGAAATAAACAAAAATAAAATTTATTTTGAAAAAACTTTCGTGTCTTTTCGTGTGTTTCGCGGGCAAAAAAAATTCATCGCGGCGAAGCGATAATCACAATTGGCTCGTCAGCCGCTAAATTTTCCAGTTCCGTCTGCGCCAGCGCGACGACCTGTTCGAGTTCGGCGAGTCCCGAAAGATTGACGATTCGCGTGCCGACGAGCAAATGAATGTCGGGCAAAGCGCGTCCGGCATCGCCGAAATCGGTTAATTTGCTGATAATTTTTTCCAGTTCGCGGGCGATGTTATCGACCGTTGTTTCGTGGATTTCGGCGCGGCTGCGCTGTAATCTGACCACGCCTGTTTTGTCCAAAACGCGCACGGCAAGCCGCCGATTCGTGAATAAACCGAAGAAACTTTTCGTCGCAATTTCCTGCGTGAAAATGTAAAATCCGCCGGTTTCCGTCGTTAAAAACACGTTCGCCGCGTTGGTTTTCAGCGACCGCGCCGCCGCGATTTTCGCGTTTTCGATGCCGCCGACATTCGCCGATTCGTCGTTTTTTTTCAATTCCGTCGTGCCGAACGCCGTCGCACGGACGATGCTGCGGCGCGTATCAACTTCGATCTGCACTTCGACCGATTCAGGAACTGCGCCGATTTTGACGACCGCTTCGGACGCTTCGCGGCGCACCTGCAAAATCTGTTCGGCGGTCGGATTCGAGATATTGCGCTCAATCGTGTCGCGCACCATCGCCAACGCCACGCCGATTGTCGAAATAACTTCGGCTTTTTTCGCCAGTCGCGCGGGCAGATTCATCAGCGTTCCCGTAAACGGAATCAGCGAAGCCGCGCCGCCGCCGCCGCCGATTAATTCGACGGTTTGGCGGTCGAGATTGTATTCGACGATTAACTCTTCGATCTGTTTTTCGACTTTTTTACACGAAATTTCCAACACTTTTCGCGCCGCGTCTTCGACCGATAAATTAATTTTTTCCGCCAGCGGTTTGAAGGCAAGTTTTGCCGATTCAGCGTTGCCTTTCGCAAACGCGCCGTCGGGAATTATGCCCAAAAGATTCGCCGCGCATGTCGGCGTTAATGAATATTTTTCGCCGTTCGCGCATTCAATCGCCGTGTAATCATCGGTGTCGTGCGTCGTCGGACGCAAATGGATAAGTTTAGCGTTCGCAAAGATTTCCGGTGATTGAAAACTCGCGTAATGCAAACCCGCGATGTGCGCCGAACGCGAACCGACATCAACAATCGCGCCGTTTTTTTCCCGAATCATCGAACCACCCGCAATCGCCAAAGTCCGCACATCGAGCGTGTTCAAATACGTTCGATGACCGCCGACGCGCGCCGCTTTCGTCTGCGGTGCGCCGTCGCGGATAACGGAAATATCCGCGCTCGTGCCACCGACTTCGATGAAAATCCCGTCGGAAATTTTTTCATACATCAATGCGCCCGCGATACCCGCCGCCGGACCCGAAAGCATCGTCATAATCGGTCGCCGATGCACTTCTTCGACCGACATCACGCCGCCGTCCGAGCGCATAATCATCAGCGGCGCAGTGATTCCCGCGCGGCGCACACATTCGTCAGTCATCATCGCCGTGTGAATCATTTTCGGCAGAATCGCGCCGTTCAAAACCGCCGTCCGTGTGCGCGTTCGCAAACCGTAAAGCGTCGAAACTTCGTGTCCGCTTGTCGCCAGCAAACCTTTGGCGCGAACCAGATTCGCAATTTTTTCCTCGTTTTGAATGCGGTCAACGCC
Organism: Pyrinomonadaceae bacterium; assembly: GCA_965217985.1. Classification (GTDB taxonomy): domain Bacteria; phylum Acidobacteriota; class Blastocatellia; order Pyrinomonadales; family Pyrinomonadaceae; genus DATHTS01. The sequence continues at coordinate 56,368 of CBDCJY010000005.1, read as the reverse complement.
GAACGCTTCCGAGACTGCGACGACTTCTGCGCCGGTTTTACGGAAATTTTCAACGATGCGTTCGATGTTTTTTTCGTCGTAATTTTTCGACGAAACGAATTCGTGCTGCGCGTCCAGAAACCGATTCGGCGCGAGTTCAATCGGCGGAATCTTCGTATCAATTTTCGCCTTCAAACCTTCCAAACCGCTGCCCAAACCGATCACGCCGACGTTTGCGACATCGCCTTCGAGCAGCGCGTTCGTCGCCTGCGTCGTCGAATGGGCGATGAAAATTACATCGTCGGGCGAAATATTTAATTCACTCAAAACACGCTCAATCGCTTCGATAATTCCCAACGCCACGCCTTCCGCCGCGTCGTGCGTCGTCGGAACCTTCAACTGTGAAATCACCTCGCGCGAAGCGTTATCAATGACGACGACATCGGTAAACGTGCCGCCGACATCAATGCCGATTCGCACTTTCCGATTTTGGATTTTAGATTTCGGGTTTTGGATTTCCACTATTTTTGAGATTTTTTAGCCACAGATTTTTACAGACGGACGCAGATATAAAAAAGATTTTGTTGATTTTAAGAAGTTAATTGTTTCAGTCATTTTTCAATCCTGCTTTTAAAATCCGTGTTTATCTGTGTCAATCTGTGGCTAAAAAATTCTTCCTATTTAACAATTCCCGCGCCGATTTGAAATAAATTCGGAATGTTAATCGGCAATTTGCCCGCGAAAGGAACTTCGCCGAACAGCGTTTTGACCGCCGCCGTCTGCGCGATTTCTTCGATGGCGTAAGTGACGACGTAGTTTTTCGCGTCGGGAAACTGGCGAATCATATACGGGTTGCCGAATGCGATGACGGCAGCTTTTTCAGCTTTTAACGCTAGCATTTGTTTGACGAACGCGACTTGATTTTCCGGCAGCGCGACCGTGCCTTTCGCCGCCGCGCGTTTGACGAACGGCGCGAGAATTATTTGATCGTAATTTTTCGCGTCGGTTAAAACTTTGGCGTAATCGTCGGCGTTCGAGCGAAAATCGAGTTTGATAATTTTCGCGTTCGCGTTTCTTTTTTGAATTTCCGTCGTCAGCGTCGCGCCTTCAACCGCGTCGTCGTCCGCCGCGATAATGACGAATAAAGTTTTACTTAAAGCATCTTTTTTGAGCGGCAAAAAGTTATTTTCATTGCGTAAAAGCGTGATTGACTTTTCGGCGACGCGCGTTGCTTCGGCGATGTTTTCGGGCTTTTCGACTTCGCGCGTCGCGGCGGTCGGGTCAACGAAACGATTTTGAAAAAGTCCGATTTTATATTTCGCGCTCAAAATTCTTCTGACCGATTCGTTCAATCTTACTTCGGTAATCTCGCCGCTTTTTACCGCCGTTTCAATCGCTGAAATCGCCGCGTCAACATCGGGCGGAAACAGCACGACATCAACGCCCGCTTTGATCGCCGACACCGCGCTCGCGCCGTTCGGATACGCCTTGGTAATCGCGCCCATTTCCATCGAATCGGTCGTGATAACGCCTTTGAAATTCAAATCTTTTCGCAGAATATCGTTCAAAATTTTCGGATTCAAAGTCGAAGGCAGATTGTCGCCCGTGACGTTCGGAACCGCCAAATGCGCGGTCATAACCGAATCAACGCCGCTGTCAATCGTCCGTTTGAACGGCACGATTTCGGTCGAATCGAGTTCGGCGCGATCACCCGAAATCGTCGAAAGACCGATGTGCGAATCGGTCGCCGTGTTGCCGTGACCGGGAAAATGTTTGAGCGTCGCCAGACAATTTCCGTCGCGCACACCGCGCGTTTCCGCCGCCACAAATTCACCGACTTTGTTTGGATCGGCACCGAAACTTCTGATATTTATCACCGGATTATCGGGATTATTATTGACATCGGCGACGGGCGCAAACAGCCAATTCGCGCCGATGGCACGCATTTCGCGGCAGATAATTACGCCCTGATTATACGCCGCCTGCACGTCGCCGCTCGCCGCCACGCCCATATTCGTCGTGAACGGCGTTCCGGTTCGCAGCTGCATCCGAAGCCCTCGTTCGTAATCGGCGGAAAACGTCAGCGGAATTACGGCGAGTTTCTGCGCTTCGTTCGTCAAAATCGCAATCGAATTGGCTTCACCGCGAAACAAAGTGAATCCGCCGACGTGCAAATCCACGATCTGCCGCCGCATTTCCTTGAATTTCGCGCTTTCGACATTCCCGAATTCCGCGTTCAAAGGCATCACGATCATTTGCCCGATTTTCTCGCGCAAAGTCATTGATTTCAAAGTTTTTTCAACTCGAACGTCACTCGCCTTATCAACTTTCGTCTGCGCGAAAACCGCGTTTTGGCTGAGTAAAATCAACAGCGTGAATGAAATTAACAACTTTTTCATAAGGCGAATAATACGTTTTTTGTCCACAGATAAACACGGATGGACACAGATAAGAAAAATTTGATTTAGTTATTTTCGTGTTCTTTCGTGTTTGTTCGTGGCTAAATCCTGATTTAAAAATCCGTGTTTATCTGTGTCCATCTGTGGATAAATTTCTTACTCATCAATTAAAAATTTCCTTCTTTTCCTTCGCGTCTTTTTCGCGTTCCTTTGATGATTTTATTTGCAGTCCATCGCCGATTTTGAAAAAATTCGGGAGCGCGACAGGCGATTTTCCGGTGATCGCGGTTTCGCCGAAAATGGCGCGAACTCCGGCGGTTTGCGCGACATCTTCGACCGCCCACGCCGCGAGATAGCTTTTCGCCTGCGGAAATTGCTGCAATAAATATGGCGAACCGAACGCAACGACCGCCGTTTTTTGATTCGCCGCAATCGCCTGCCGCACGAATTCGGCTTCTTCGTCGGGCAATGCGACTGTGCCTTTGAGCGCGGCGCGTTTGACGAACGCGCCGATGACGACGGTTTCGCTCGATTTTACATCGTTCAAAAGCTGCGCGTATTCGGCGGAAGTCGTGCGTTTGTCAACTTTAACGACGCGCGCCGGTTTGACGCGCTGCTCGATTGCGGCTTTGAAAACCGCGCCTTGATCGGCATCGTCGTCGCCCGCCGCGATGATGAATAAAGTTTTTCCGGCGCGTTTCAAATCGAGCGGCAAAACCTGATTTTCGTTTCGCAAAAGCGTCATCGAGCGTTCGGCTAAGTCGTTGGCGAATTTGACGTTTTCCGGTTTTTCGATGAGTTTGGAAACCTGATTCAGATCAACCGAATGATTTTGGATTAAACCGATTCGATATTTGACTTTCAAAAGTCTTCGCACCGAATCGTCAATTTGTTTTTCAGGAATTTCACCTTTTTTGACCGCCGTTTCGAGCGCGTCAATCGTCTCTTTCACATTCGGCGGCAAAAGCGCAATGTCCGCGCCCGCTTTAATCGCCAAAACCGCGCCGTCAGTGCCTTTATAATTTTTCGTAATTGCACCCATTCCGAGCGAATCGGTCGTGATAATGCCATCGAATTTTAATTCTTTGCGAATCAAATCGCGGTTGATTTTCGGATTCAAAGACGCGGGAATATCGTCGCCCGTGATCTGCGGCAGAGCGATGTGCGCCGTCATAAACGAGTCCAATCCCGCCGCAATCGCCGCGCGAAACGGCGCGAGTTCGACGGCTTCAAAACGGGCGCGATTGATGTTAATCGTCGGCGTGTTGATGTGCGAATCCATCGGCGTGTCGCCGTGACCGGGAAAATGTTTGGCGGTCGAAATCACGCCGCCCATCCGCAGCCCGCGCACTTCTTCGGCGACGAATTTGGAAACTGTTTCGGGATTTTCGCCGTAACTGCGGACGTTGACCATCGAATTCGCCGGATTATTCAGCACGTCGGAAACCGGACCGTAAAGCCAGTTGATACCGATGGCTTTCATCTCTTCGGCGATGATTTGCCCCTTGCGGAAAGCGTCCTGCGGATTGCCCGCCGCCGCGATTCCCATATTATGCGTAAAACTCGTTCCGCTTTTGATCTGCATCGGCAAACCGCGTTCAAAATCCGCCGCCATAAACAGCGGAACTTTTGAAATCGTCTGCATTTCATTGGTCAAAGCCGCGAGTTCGAGCGCATCGCCGCGATAAAATACGAATCCGCCGACTTTGTTTTCGACGATTTGTTTGCGAACTTCCGCAAACTTTTCGCCGTTGACATTTTTATAATCGCCCAAAACTCCGGTCACGATCATCTGACCGATCTTCTCGCGCAGAGTCATTGATTTCAAAGTTTTTTCAACCCAAACATCACCCGCGCGATCAATTTTCGTCTGCGCGAAAATTATTTGCTGGCTCAATAAAACGATCAATGTTAGCGAAATAAACAGTTTCTTCATAAAGCATTTAATACATTTTTCTCCACAGATGGACACAGATTTTTTATAATTTATTTTCTTATCCGTGTTTATCTGTGTCCATCTGTGGAGAAATTTCCGTTTCTTTTAATTCTTCGTCGTGCCGAAAATATCAATTTTTTCCGCGCCTTTTTTGTCGTCAATTATCGTCACGACAATGTGCGAAGCGTCCGAGCAGCGCATATCGGTAAAGCGCGTTTTGTCCATCGGAATTTGTTTCGCGTCAGCACCCGCGCCGCGCAACAGAAACGTCTGCGACCATTCCGCGCCGACGATTTGGGCGGTGGTTTTTTGGACGGGTTTGCCTTCGTTGTGAACCTGATCAATCGCGTTGACGCGCTTGAATTGGCGCGAAACATTCGGCGCAAAACCTTCGGCATCGAAATCGGTTTGGAAGGTTTTATCCTTGCCGTTCGAGATGACAAGCCGCAGTTTTTTCGGCGCGACGATGAAAATCGCCATCTGCACGGTTTCGCCCGGATAGAAATAATATTCTTTCTGCGCGGGCGCGGCGTTCCACGTTTTCGTGCGCCAAAAAGGTCGGAAAGCGTTGCGCCGTGCGCTTTTTTTGCCCGTTTCGTCCGTCGTAAATTCCCACGTCAAACCCGCATCAACCTCGTAATTGCCGCCCGCGTTGCCGCCCATATAAACCGAAAAATTGTCGAGCGGCTGACCGGTTTCGCCAAGGCGGTTTTCATCAACCTTCGGTGTGCCGAGTTTGACGAATCCGGCGATGCCCGTCCAACTGTCGAAACTCGTCACGGCTTTGCGGTAAAACGCGCCGGGAAAACACGGGATCGAAGCGGCAGGCGCGATTTCTTCGCCCGGTTTCGCCGAAGATTTTCCCGCACCGCCGAAACCCGCCAGATCGCCGCTGAATTTCACTTCGTCGCCCGTTTTGAAATTTGCCAAAATCCATTTTCGCGCCGCGCCCTGTGCGCTCAAAACAAATCCTTTATTTTCCACCGCAATCACGCCCGGATCGGGTTTGTTCTGCTGATAAACCGCGCCTGCGCGATCATTTATCACCGCAACTTTGCCATCAAGCACATAAACGTCAACGCCGTTTTTGAACGTCGGATTTTTCTTGTAAAAGTCGGTGGTGTAAACGACGATTTCCTCGTCTTTACGCTGGCGGTCTTTGCCGGAAATTTGAAAAGTCAGACCGTTCGGCGCGACGATGTTTGATTTATTCTGCGCGAAAATGGCGACGGCAGACGACAATAAAATTAAGATAATTGAAAGTTTTCCGAATATCATATTAAAGTTTTCGTCCACAGATGAACACGGATAAACACAGATAATTTTTATGATTTATTTTTCTCTTATCAGTGTTTATCCGTGTTCATCTGTGGACAATATTTCCTCATTTCAAAAACAAAATCGCGCCGAAAATCAAGCCGACGAAGCAAATTATAATCATCGTCAGAATCGTCGATTTGGTTAATTCTTCGACTCTGACTCCGACGTAATTGGCGACCCAGACGTTGTGCGTGTTGGTCGGATCGCAGACGTTTTGGAGTTGGACGATTGCCATCGCCGCCGCCAAAACCGCGATTGCCGGAATCACGCCCGCGCCCGCGAGCAGCGCGAAAAATCCCGCGCCGAGTCCGAACAAATTGAACGGTCCGCGATAGAGCGCGAGCGGCGATAATATGCCGAAAAATAAAACGTAAGTCCAAACGCTGTGAATCGGCAGATTTTTGATGATCGGTTCGAGCGCGATTTTGACCGCCGGAAGCTGAAGCGCGTTGATTAACATTCCGATCCCCATCATCAAAATTGCGGCGGGCGCACCGTCTTCTAATCCGCGAATTAAGGACGAAGTTAGAATTTGAATCAGGCGTTTTGGCTGTGAAACTAATGTTCCGAAAATCGAACCGGCGAGAAACGACGGCACTTCTTTCCAGCCGTAACTGTTGAATCCGAAATATAAAACGAGCGGAATCAAAGGCGTAATAAATGAAATCAGCGGCGCGTTTTTGCCGTCAATTTGTTCGGTCAAATCGTCCTTCGTCGCCGCCGACATCAGCGCGAGTTCGGGCGAACGCTTTGCCGCAATGACCGTGTAAATAATCGTCCCGACGACCATCACGGCGAGCATAATTAACTGAAAACGCACGACTTCCGGCGGCAGCGGTGAATTTTCAGCTACGCCCAAAATATCGCGGTAAAATCGAATCAGCGAGATATTGAAAATAAATCCGGTGGCGAACGCGAGCAGAAAAAATGTTCCGGCGAGTTTGCGCGGAATGCCCAAACTCATCATTATCGGCAAAACCAGCGAGCCGACCATAATAATCGCGCCCAAACCCGTTAAAGACGTAAATAAAACCGCCGTCACGAACATCAAACCGAACGCGACGACGAGCGGTTTGTCGCCGCCGAATTCCGCCGCGCGTTTGATAATTCCTTCGGCGATGCCAGTCTGCATCATCACGCGACCGAGCATCGCGCCCGCGAAAACCGCAACATACGCCGACGCTAATTTGACCGAACCGGCGGAAATAACGTCGTTTAGAATCACGGCGAACGGAGTTCCGACCGAAGCCGCAATCAAAATTCCCATCGCCGGAATCGCCAGCAACGCCGGAACTTTCCGCGTGAACATCAGCGCGGCGAAGATGACGAAAATTATTAAAATTAAAATGGCGGACATTAATTTTAAGGATGAATAATAATCAACAAGAAATAAAGGATGAAAAATAAAGTTTTATTCTTCATCCTTTATTTCACTAAAAGGTAAATCTTCCGACTAATTGGATGTTTCGCGGACGATTTCCCTGTGTCGTGATAATGCCGAACGTGTTGCTGCCGACCTGTGTTCCCGGCGTTCCGAAAACAACCATATTAAAAGCATTGAGAAATTCTCCGCGAATCTGTAATTTCTGTTTGCCTTCATTAAAATTGATGTTTTTGATAATTGATAAATCAACATTTTTGTAATTATCGCGGCGAATGTTGTTATAAGTTCGTGCGGCATTACCGTATTCAAACAGCGCATCGCTCGGCGGACCCGCAAACGCCGCCGGATTGAAAATTGACTGTCCATTGCGAACTAACTCGCCGAGGTTGTCGTAGCGCGGCTGAACGCCGGGAACAATATTCGGACGACGCTGTGAATTGCCGACGGTCGTCAAAACGCTGCCGCCGCCGGGAAAGACCGTCGCGTTCGTAATCGTCAGCGGCGCACCTTTTTGATAGACGGCAGAGCCGGAAACCTGCCAGCCGCCGAGAAGCGCATTCGTCAAACCGCTCCAATCTTTGCCGAACATTTTCCCTTTACCGAATGGCAATTCGTAAGTCGAACTGACGGTAACACGATGCGGAACATCAAGCGTCGAATAAGAATATTCCTCATCGAAATTAAAAATATCTTCGGCATTTGTCGGATCGGTAAAAGATGCACCGTTGCCGACACCGCCCGTATCGAGCAGTTTCGACCAGGTGTAATTAGCGAGTAAAGACCAGCCTTTGCTAAAGCGTTTTTGCAGGTTAACCTGCAAAGCATTGTAATCGCTGCTGCCGATCAAAGGACGCGAATTGGTCACGGTCGTGTATTGCGGAAAACGGCGCAAAAGTTGTGCGCGCTGAATCGTCGTTCCCGTGATCTGAGTACTGATCGCCGATGATAGAGTGTTGAGACCCGAGAACGGATTCGGAACACGAAATGCCAAATAATTTGTCACCGATGTGCAGGCAACACCGGTGCCGCAGGTATTGGCATCCGCATAATGATTGCGAGCATAATCGAGAACGTCCGGTGAAAGTTGATTCAAGTTTATATCGCGCGACGGCAGATTTCTGCCGCGACTGCCGACATAAGCGATGTCCAAAACCAAATTCTTGGCGAGTTCGCGCTGAAGAACGAGGTTATACATCATATTATACGGATTCGGTCGCGTCGGTTCGACCGCGCCGGCAACCGTATTTCCGAGCCGTGTGTATGCGCCCTGCGTGCTGCCGACCGCACCTTGCAAACCGGCGGTTCTAAACGGATCATTGAGAAAAATCGTCGCGGTATTGACCTGCGCCGTATCTAATCCCGTTTGCGACTGCGTATTTGTAAAATTAACGCCGATTGCCGTTACAGCTTCGAGCGAGATCGGCAAAAAGAACATTCCGAAACCGCCGCGCAAAGTCGTTTTGCGATTGTAGCTGTAAGCGAAACCGACGCGCGGAGCGAAACGGTCGAGATTGGTTTTCGTCTGCGGCGAATCATCTGGAAATGAAATCTGCCCTGTCAAATTTCTAATGCCCGGATTAAGTGCGGCGACTGCCGGATCGAGATTGGTGAAATTTAAGTTACCTTGCAAAACTGACGCTGCATTCGGATCAAAAGTCGTCACTTGTCCTTGCGGGCTTGCCGTCGGTGTTTCAAAATCCCAACGCAGACCGAGGTTTAACGTCAGATTGCGGCGTATTTTCCAGTCGTCCTGAACGTAACCTGCGCCGTAATGATGATAAATCGTGATCGGTTTGACGACCTCCTGCGTGATACCCGACGGAATTCCGAGCAGGAATGACGCAAAAGACGATCCGGTTGATTCGACTAAAGAACCTGCCGCCAGTGCGGGCGTTGGTCCGCGCGTCGCAAATCGGTTAAACGAAAAACTGCCGTCCGGCGTTAAAAACTGAAACGGATAAAATTTATACAAACGATATTCCGCACCGGCTCTGAAAGTGTGAGAGCCGCGAACATAGGTGATCGAATCGGACATATTGTGCGTATCACGCGCCTGATCGTTTCCCGAACCGCCGATAAAACCGCTCGTGATTTCCCCTGCCGGAGTCGTGCCTTCCGCGCCGCCGCCGATAGTAAACGTCGGAAACAAGAAAACGGGCGCATTTGCCGCCAGATAAGACGGAAAACCTAAAGTTGTCGGATTAAATCCGAAGCTCGAAGGTCCCTGTAATGCCGCCGCGCGCGTAAAACCGTAACGAAAATTATTAATCAGAGTCGGTGTCAGACTGTAAACGTGGTTGAAAGTCGTATTGACAAAACGGTCGGTGACCGACGAAACCGCCGTAGCCGCCGTGCCGAAAAAATTCGGCGGCGTAGTGCTGCGTTTTTCGTAACTATAGCGCACGAAGAAATTTTGTTTGTCCGAAACCGTATGATCTACACGCGCGGCGACAATATCGCGGTTAAAATCACTCGTTCCCGTGTATAAAAAATTATTAATCAAACCCGGCTGATTAGGCAGCGGCAAATACTGAAGAAAATTCAGCGCGACCGGATCGAGACAAGCTGTTGTGCGTGTGGCATTTGCGCCGCAAGTCGGAAGATTACTTAAATTATTGTTGGCGAATGCCTGTCTTTTTCCGCCGACTAATGCCCCGAACGGATTATAAAGTTGTCCGAATAATGACGGAGTTCCGTCGGCGTTGGTTTGACCTGCGCGGGGTGCGCCGGTTAAAAGTTCGCCGAAGTCGCCGGTTCGCATCCGCGCCGTCGGCAACGTCAAAGTTCGTGTGTAAGGATTTTGCTCGCGCCGCAGTTCATAGTTGGCAAAAAAGAAAGTTTTTGAAAGTTGGCGAAACAATCCGCCCGGCGTTCCTTCTCCGAAATTCGGAATATAGACCGGACCGCCGATTGCGCCGCCGAATTGATGTCTGGAAAGTTCATTGACGCGGCGTTGATTGAGCCGATTGCGCTGCCAACCGTTGGCAGTCAGATTTCCGTCCTGAAAGTATTCGTAAAGTGCGCCGTGAAATTTGCGCGTTCCGGCACGCGATGAAATCGTTACGATACCGCCGCCCGTGCGTCCGTATTCCGCAGGCGCAACACCGGAAACCACTTTGAATTCGCGGACTGCATCCTGCGGCGGCGAAATCGTTACGCCGTTAAAATCGCCGATGGTATTTGTTACGCCGTCGAGCAAAACATCATTAGTCGAAGCGCGTCCGCCGTTAATAGCGAAGTTCGAGTCGAAGAAATTGCGGTTTGCCGTCGAGCCGACCGAACTGTTCGGATTTCCCAAAGCGACGTTTGTATCAATCGTTCCGGGAACGAGATTGACGAACGAGAAAATATTTCGTTCGGACGAAGGCAGATCTTCGATCAATTTTTGTTCGACCGTTGTTTCCAGATTAGAAGTTTCCGTTTGCAAAAGCGGCGTTTCGTTTCCCGCAATCTCGACCGTCGCCTGCTGTCCCGACACGCCGAGCGCGATGTCTATGCTTGCTGTTTGTGCTATTTCGAGTCTGATATTTTCCCGTGTCGTTTGGCTGAAACCGCTTTTGTCAACCGCGATGTTATATGTTCCGGGTTGAAGAAATGTAACCGTATAATTTCCTTCGTCATTCGTTGTCACATTTTTGGCGATGCCCGTATCAACGGATGTCACCGTCACGGTCGCGCCGGGAACAGCCGCGCCGTTCGGATCGGTAATCGTTCCCGAAAGGGTCGCTGTAATTTGTTGCGCCGATATTCCTGCGGCAAATAAAATGCAGCAGAAAAATGTCACCGCAGACACATAAGCAATCTTTTTTAAATTATTCATATATTTTCCTCGAAAATTAATTTTATGGAGCCACTCTCAACATTAGCCGTCGTTGGAAGTTTGCTTTCGCCGGAAATTTTATTGTTTCAGAAATAGCATTTCTGTAATCTGGCGCAAATTTTTAATATTTCTAAGTGGACTCTCTGCACGGGACAAAACAGCATAAATTGTCTATTGTCAGCATCTTAGAATTACAAAGATATTTACTGTCGAATATCTCCTTACTTCAAATAACACCTCTTGAATTATTTCACATCCTAGTCTGAACAAACTCGTTTGCGGTCTTCCGTTCTTTTTTATTTCAATCGGGTTGTCGGCGTTTTCCGCTTCTCCTGTTTTGATCGCCCACGCCACCGCTAACGCTAACACTCCAAACAACTTATCTATCTTCTCCGCTTTCGTCAAATGTGTTTTTTCGACCTCGAATCCGCGACTCTTTAAGTTCTGAAACAGCGTTTCTATCGCCCATCTCCGCTTATATCCCGACAGGATTTTCTCACTCGCCTCCGACGAAATCACGATCACACTTTCCTGAGAGTCTTTTCCTCTTTCCACCTCGACCGACACCTTAACTCCGGCGTATCTCCTCGCCCGCCGCAAACGGTAACTCTCGCCGATCTTCAATGTCCTCAATAACTTCCCGCATCTGATCGGCTTCCCGTTCTTGTTCGTCATCGTCATCGAAACTTTTATCCGCAACCGAAACGGGACTTTTTCCTTGTCCAAATACTTGACCAATTCATAGCCGTCAAACTCGCGGTCTCCACTCAGGTATTCGATGTTTTTAATGCCGAATACTTTGATATATCGCCCGATTATCTGCTTCTTTTCTGCTAAAACAGAGTTGCCTTTCCGATTCAGCGTCATCCAAAACAGCGGTATCGAAGTGTTTCCGACCACGATTGATAACGTCAGAATGTTGATCCACACCAAACCGTATTTCCACTCGGTGCGATCAAGTGCCAAAACATATTTACCCTTTGGTTTGATGATCGAAATTATCAACTTGGCAAAAATATCAAAATCAATCTCAGCCAATTGAAAAAAGCGTTTCAACCGCCGATATTTTGAATCTTTCTGAGCCGACAAGTCTAAAACATTGGCTAATCTGGCTAAATTTGAAGTGTTCTGCTGAATAATGGCAATCAGCAGAGCCGCCACCAACTCGACTCTGCGCTTATCAAATGGTAAATTTGCTCGTAATGCTGCAAAGCATTCGGATGTGTTTTTTTCATATGCTGAGGGCTAATTTAGCTCAAAACACATCCGTTATCTATTTTCAAATATCTTTTTAACATTGTTTTTGTCCCGTGCAGAGAAGTGGACTAGACCACTAGCTTGTAACAAAAAATCAATACAAATGTCAAATCAGTTTCGTTAAATATCCGACATATTTATAATAAACAGCTAAATAGTTGACATTTGGTCGAGATTGATATTATTTTGAATATGTTCAGAAATCAAAAAGGTCTAGACCGCACTAACATTAAAAATGATGCAGGAAATTTTATCACGCGACAGCACGATTCCTTTGCACGCTCAGATTGCCGAATCTTTGCGGATAAAAATTCAAAACGAAGAATTTAAGGAAAAAGAAAATCTGCCGTCAGAGCGCGAACTTGCCGAGCAATTTGCCGTCAGCCGGATGACCGTCCGGCAAGCACTGCAAAAACTGCGGCACGAAGGACTGATCTATCACGAACGCGGCATCGGCACATTCGTCAACAATCGAAAAATTGACGTTCACACGCGCAATTTGAACGGCTTTTCCGATGAAATGCGTTCGCTCGGACTGAAACCAAGTTCGCACGTTTTGTCTTTTGAAAGAGAAACGGCAAGCGAAGAGACGAAAAGCGATCTGCAATTAGGAATCGGTGCGGAAGTCTTTCATATAGAGCGTTTAAGAATTGCTGACAACGAACCGATGGCGTTTGAAAAAACTTATCTTCCGGCATATCTTTTTCCGAAACTGGAAGAATTCGATCTGACGAAAAATTCTCTCTACCAGATTCTGGTGGAAAATTTCGACTTGCAGATGCATCACGCCGAAGAAATTTTAGAAGCATCTTCGGCGACCAAACGAATCGCCGAACAACTCGGCATCAGAGCCGGCGCGCCGGTTTTGGTCGTGCATCGCGTGGTTTTTTCCGAATCCAATCAGCCGATTGAATCGGCGCATACTATTTACCGCGCCGACCGTTATCGCGCGACATTTTATTTATCGAAAAACAGCTGAAATGAAAATCATTAAAATCTGTCTCTTAATCGCTTGTCTGCTCATATCCGCAAATGCTCTAAACGCTCAGAACAACCTAAAAATGCCGACCAAAATTTTGCTTGTTCCGCTTGATGATCGTCCGCCGTGTCTGCAATTTCCGGTTAAAATGGGTTTGATCGGCGATGCGGAAATCGTCGCGCCGCCGGTCGAATTATTGGGCAAATTTACCGAAGCGGGAAATTCCGATGAGATTATCAAATGGCTGAAAACACAGGATTTGAAATCATTCGATGCGGCGATTATTTCGATTGATATGCTCGCCTACGGCGGATTGGTCGCTATGCGGGTTCACGATACGAACGAACAATCGGCATTGAAACGAATCGAATTTCTGCGTCAATTGCGGCAAATCGCTCCGCAGATGAAAATTTACGGATCGAGCGTCATTATGCGACTCGCTCCGACAGGCACGGGCGCGAACGAATCTTACAGGGAAAATCTGGCAAAATGGGCGGAGATTTCCGTCGATCCGAACTCAAAAGGCGAAACCGCCGCGCTCGAAAGCAAAATTCCCGCCGAAGCTCTGGCAAATTATAAAGCGGCGCGTGTTCGTGATTTAAAGATCAATCGAGCGGCGATCAATCTGGTGAAAGATAAAACGCTGGACTATCTGATTTTGTCGCAGGATGATGCCAAACCGAGAGGAATTCATATTGCCGACCGCGAAAATCTGACGGCTTTGACCGAAAAATTAAATCTGACGGGAAAAATCGCCGTTCAGCCGGGAGCGGACGAAGTTTCGATGCTTTTGCTGGCGCGTTCTTTTTCGGACAAATATGATTTTCACCCGAAAATAAAAGCCGTCTATTCATCCGCCGAAGCCGCCGCGACCGTGATGCCTTTTGAAGACCGACCGCTTAAAGAAACGGTCGGTTTTCACATCAAAGCAGTCGGCGCAAGCGAGACATTTGACGAAAATAAAGCCGATTTATTTTTTTATGTTTACGCTTCACGATTCGACAAAGGAAAATTCGCCGAATTTGCCGATTCGATAAACCGTAAGATCGGTCGAAAAAAACAAGTTATCGTCGCCGACGTAGATCCGAAAGGCGATGTTCAGGGCGGCGATGTATCTTTTATGTCGGAACTCGAAAGAAAAAATTTACTTTCGCGGATCAACAGTTACGCCGCTTGGAACACAGCCGGAAACACCATCGGCACGACATTGCCGCAAGGCGTGATTTTCGCTCTTTCAAAAGAAAAACTCTATAAGTCGAGACAGATGCGGACGAGAATCCAAACGGCGGAACATTGGTTTACGTTTCATCGTGTGCTTGACGATTATTATTTTCATAATATCGTGCGCGCCAAAGCTAAAACTTTTATCGCCGAACAAGAATGGAGCGCATTACGCTTGTCCGATCAGGCGACACGCACCGTCGAAAATTACAGTTTGAGTTTGCTGAGTGAAAATTTCAGAAAGCTGTCACGCGAGTATTTCGATAAAAATTTTGTTTCGGAAAATAAACTGTTTTGCGACGAACCGGAAAATCTGAGTTTTAAATTGCCGTGGAACAGAACATTTGAAGCGGAAATTGATTTTGAATTAAAATGCCGTCCGGCGGAAAAAAAATAATCCTTTAATTTATCTGAAAAATCAGCCGCAAACACGGTTTATTTCGACGGCTGATCGTCTGTAAATTGGAAATAACGGCGATAGCTTCGGATAATTTTCGGTAATTTTAATGAAAATCGCAAAATCCAGAGATTGATTTTGAAAATATAACGTCTGAAAACGGAAAATACTTTCTTCGATTTACCATTTGCCGTTTACCATTTACCATTAATCAGATGACTGATTCAAAAAATCTCTGGGGCGGACGTTTTACCGGAAAACCGGATGAAAAGTTTGTCGAATTTAACAATTCGTTTCGCTTCGATTGGCGGCTTTTTCGCGCCGATGTTCGCGCAAGTATGGCGCACGGCGAAGGACTTTTTCACGCCGGAGTTTTGACCAGACTCGAAGCCGAAAAAATCCGCAACGGTTTGGAAACGCTTTTGAAACGCGCGGATTTCGATAAAGATTATTTTAATGATTCTGACGCGGAAGACGTGCATTCTTTTATCGAATCGAAACTCGTTCAAATAATCGGCGATACGGGCAAAAAACTGCATACGGGCAGAAGCCGCAACGATCAGGTCGCAACGGCGTTTCGCCTTTGGCTGCGCGAAGAAATCGAAGAAATTTCAAAGTGTGTGCGAAATCTGCAAAAAGCCATCTACGATGCGGCGGAACGGCAGCGCGAAGCCGTCATTCCCGGCTACACGCATCTCCAGCGCGCAATGCCCGTGATGTGGGCGCATTGGTGTCTGGCATATTTTGAAATGCTCGAACGCGACCGCGAACGGCTCGATGAAGTTTGGCGCAGAACGAATATTTTGCCGCTCGGTTCAGCCGCGCTCGCCGGAACTTCGTTTGAAATTGACCGCGAAGAAGTTGCGAAAAGTCTGGGTTTTGAAGGCGTGTCCGCAAATTCGCTCGACGCGGTGAGCGACCGCGATTTTGCCATCGAATTCGTCGGTGCGTGTTCGCTCGTGATGGTTCACCTGTCGCGTTTTGCGGAAGATTTGATTTTATATGCTTCGTCAGAGTTCGGTTTTATCACTTTGTCCGACGCGGTTTCGACAGGTTCGTCGCTGATGCCGCAAAAGAAAAATCCCGACGCATTAGAATTGATTCGCGGCAAAGCCGGACGAATTTTCGGTC
Organism: Pyrinomonadaceae bacterium; assembly: GCA_965217985.1. GTDB lineage: Bacteria > Acidobacteriota > Blastocatellia > Pyrinomonadales > Pyrinomonadaceae > DATHTS01. Next base: position 40,545 of record CBDCJY010000005.1, on the reverse strand, counting down.
ATCAAACCGCTCTTTTAGCCGTAATGAAAGGCTTGCCGCTCGCCTACAACAAAGATATGCAGGAAGACAAAGAAGCCGTTTTCGACACGGTTGATACGGTCAAAATCTGTCTCGAAGTTTCGGCAATCGTTCTTAAAAATCTGCGCGTCAACGAGGAAAAAACTTTGCACGCGGCAACTCACGGCTACTTAAACGCCACCGAACTCGCCGATTATCTGGTCAAAAAAGGCATTCCTTTCCGAACGGCGCACGATGCCGTCGGCAAAATAGTTCTCCACGCAATTTCGCAAAATAAGGAATTAAACGATCTCGACTTAGAAGAATTTCAGCAATTTTCAAACGACATTCAAACCGACGTTTTTGACGCGCTGACGCTCGACTCGACTCTTTCCAGCAAATCATCAATCGGCGGCACTTCGCCCGATCAGGTTTTGGCGCGGCTCGAAGAAATCAAATACGAATTTGAACGCGATTGATTTTGTAAAATGAAAGTATTTTTTTCTCTGTGAATTTCTGTGAAATCTCTTTATTCTCCGTGTTTAAGAAAATTTTCAACACGAAGAACACGAAGATTTCACAGAGATTGATTGAAGTTTTCTATGACGAATTCAAACGAAAAAAATTCAATAGACAAAAAGAATCAACCGTTGGCGATTTTGGTTGTTATTCTCGCGTCATTGACTGCTTTTGCGCCGCTTTCGATTGATATGTATCTGCCGTCTTTTCCGCAGATCGCGGCGGATTTTTCGGTTGCGGTTTCGACGGTCGAATTGTCGCTCGCCACATTTTTTATCGGTTTAGCATTCGGGCAACTTTTCTACGGAACGGCAACCGACCGATTCGGCAGAAAAATTCCGCTTTATGTCGGTTTAAGCATTTATTGTGTCGCGTCGCTGATCTGCGTTTTCGCGCCGAACATCGAAACTTTGATCGTCTTGAGATTTTTTCAGGCTTTGGGCGCGTGCGGCGGAATCGTCATCGCGCGGGCAATGGTCAGAGATTTGTTCGATCACAGCGAGTCGGCGAGAGTTTTTTCGCTTTTGATGCTCGTGATGGGCGTTGCGCCGATTCTCGCGCCGCTGATCGGCGGTTATGTCGCGCTATTTTTCGGCTGGCACTTTATTTTTCTGATCGTCTGCATTTTTAGCGCAATCTGTCTCATCGCAGTTATCACGCTTTTGCCCGAAACCAGAGAGCCGAATCCGAGTATTGAAATCAGTCGAACTTTCGGCATTTATCTCAGCATTTTGAAAGACAAAAAATTTCTCGGTTTTACACTTGCAGGCGGTTTGGCACAAGCCGGAATGTTTGCATATATTACAGGTTCGCCATTCGTTTTTATCGAACTTTTCGGCGTTCCGGCGGAAAGTTACGGCTGGATTTTCGGCGCAAACGCGCTCGGTCTGATTGCGCTTTCGCAGATCAACGGCAGACTTCTGAGGATTTACAATCCGACAAGCATTTTGCGTATCTGTCTTTCTTTTACTGCCGTTTTCAGTCTGCTTTTAATTATCGCGGGAGTTTTAAAATTCGGTTTTTGGGGCGTGGCGATTTTGGTATTTCTGTATGTCGCCAGTCTCGGAATGATATTTCCAAACTCGACTGCCGGCGCACTCGCCGAACAAAGCGAAAACGCAGGCTCGGCGAGTGCGTTGATCGGGACTATACAGTATGGACTTGCCGCAGTCGCCTCAGCACTCGTCAGTTATTTTAATAACGGCACATCGCTTCCGATGACCGCGCTGATCGGAACGTGCGGAATCGGCGCATTTCTCACGCTCAATTTTCTACTCGGAACAAAAAATAATAATCAAGAGTTTATTGTCACGGACGAACATACCACGCTCGGCTAATTAACTATTGATGCTGGTAAGTCATCAGCTGAATTCAGCCAACGAAAGATGACATATAGAAACTTTCCGTGACTTTTTCAACTGGCACCAATGGTTAATTAATAAATATAAGTTTTTCCGATCCGATTATTTATCGTCTAAAAAATATTCCGGCAAATAAGAAGCGTAGAGAGGATTATTTTGAAAAACCGTTGCTTTGTCTTTTTGCTCTTGGATAAAGTGAAGAGAAATATCTGATTCGTTTAATTTCTCGGATTTTCTCCAGTGTGATAAAATCTGCGCTGCTTTTTTTAATCTTCCCTGCAATAATTGTCGGGTGTATAAGCCGTAGATTCTCGTATAATTTTTTGTTCCCAGTTTCGATGCGAATTTGACGACTCGATGAGAGATTCTCGGATACCAATAGAGTTCTTCCGCCGTCAAAGATTCGTTAACTCTGCCGATGGAATCCTCGAAATGATCTATTTCCAAAGCGTCTTCGATACTGCGGAGAAATTTTCGTTTGTCATCGCGCATCATTTCATAAGGCAAAACGATTAGATTCTCCTCGCCGAAAGCATCCGCATATAATTTATAACGGATGCCGCCGCGTCCAATAACGCCAAACTCCCGTGCCTTCCATTTCCGCGAGAAAAAAACCGGCGACCGAATCGAGCATTTTTTTGACGACGGGCGAATCGTGAAAACTCAGACAATAAGCGATCATCGCGGTCGGAAACGGCGAGGTGTCAAATTCGCAGTCGCGCTTCATTTCCGCATCGGTCGAGCGGTAAGATTTGAATTCGCCGCTCGGCAATTGACTGCGGCGCAGAAATTCAATCGCCCTCTCGACTGCCGTTTCCGGTTCAGTGTTTTTCGCTCGCGCTATTGCCATTCGACTTCAAATGTTACCAACTGATTCATCATTGACTGCACGTTTTTTAAAACATTCGGTTCTGATTTGACGATAAACGGCTTTGCCGAATTTTCCCATCCGTTCACAGCCAACACCTGGCGCAAATCGTGTTCGATTATTGAGGCTTTTAGCAGATAAACTCCGCTCGTTAAAGGAAGTTTCGGAATAACGCAAGTTAGATTGCCCGCGCCCTGCTTTAACCTGATTTGATTTTGATTGAAATTGCCGGTAATGCAAATCGTTCTGTCGTGCGTCCAGATGGTAAATCCCCAGCCGACATTTTCAAAAGTTTGCAGGGCGCGGTAAGAAGTTGTCAGGCGCACATCTTCTCGCGCTCGAATTTCGCTGCCGCCGTTTGCCGGTTCGACTGAAATGTTTTCGATAAAAACCAAAGAATCGTCTTTTCCCTGAAAATCTTCGCCGTTTTGTCGGGAATTTTCGGCTGTTGTAGTTTTTTGTCGAAATAACAATCGAGAGTTTCGACGGCTGTTCCGCTAAACGTGCATTCTCCCTTTTCGAGCAGAATGCCGCGCTGACAAACCGAATGAATATGATATGCCTGATGCGAAACCAGCACGAGCGAATTTCCCGCTTCCAGATACTCGCGCATATGTTTGAGACATTTGCGCTGAAAAGAAATATCGCCGACCGCGATAATCCCATCAACCAGCAGCACATCCGGTTTTAGATAAGCCGAAACCGCGTAAGCCAGCCGCATCGTCATTCCCGTACTGTAAAACTGCACCGGCGAATCTATAAAATCGTGCAGTCCGGCAAAATCAATTATCAGATTTATCAGCGGCTCGATCTGCGATTTTTTCAGACCGAGCAGCGCGGCTCTGATATAAATGTTTTCGCGTCCCGATAACACCGGGTCAAGCCCTGCTCCGAGTTCGATCAACGCGCCCGATTTGCCGCGAATCGTGATGCTTCCGGCATCCGGGCGAATCGATCCGTAGAGCAGTTTAAGAAGCGTGCTTTTGCCCGCGCCGTTCGCGCCGATGACGGCGAGCGATTCGCCGCGTTTCAAATCGAGCGAAATATTTCGCAAAGCCCAAAACTCGTCGCGCCGCAAAATTTCGGCTCGTTTTTTTTTGCTGAAAAAAACTTCGCCCGCCACATCGCGCAAACCATACCATAAAGAATCGCGCAAATTCCGGCAGTATTTCTTTGAAAGGTTTTGAACGGAAATCAAGGGCAGATCGGCTGCGGCTGAAGTTTGTGTTTGAAACACCATTTATTTTTTTTCAAGAAAGTTTATTCAATTTGCTGCGACAATCAGTTTGTCGAAAATTCTGGCACCCATTCCGGGCGAGTAAGACACCGCGTTTAAATCTTGCGCCGGACGTAAATCCGGCATTTTTTTCAGCAGAGTTTCCAACGCGACACGCGTTTGCATTCGAGCCAGTCCCGCGCCCGGACAAAAATGCGAACCGGCTACTTCTTCGATAAATTGCGGAATCAACGACAAGTCGTTTTTTAACTCTCGCATAATTTCCGGCTGTCGCAGCAGAAGAAGAATTGACGCGCTGATTAGCGAAGTTGAAGTTTTAGTTCCGGCAATCCAAAGCAGACCGAGCAGGCTGGCGGCTTCCTACCCGGATAATTTATCGTCGCCGTCGCCATTCAAAAGTCGTCCGGCAATTTTGTCGCGCCATTCTTCGGAAGGTCGCGTCAGAAATTCGTCGAAATATTTTCTCAAAACTTCAAAATAATATATTTGTTGATTCGGAACCTGCTTGTTTGCTTCATTAATCTTCTTGACAACATTTATCTCCGCAGAAGACAGTCCGATCAGATGTCCCATAATTTGCTCGCTTAGAGGCGCGGCAAAATCGGCTAAAACGTCAAACTCCGATTTGCGGGCGGCTTCATCAAGCAAAGTTTCCGCCAGATTTTCAGCAAACGCAGTCGTTTTCTCAACTGTCTGCGCCGAAAAAAAAGGCTGTATAATACGCCTCGCGCGTTTGTGTTCGTTCGGCTCCGCGCCGAGCAGGACGGCATCGCAAACCTGATCGATGCGGCTTGAAAAAATATGCGGTTGTTTCAAAGCCGAAACTACATCTTCATAATCGAGAATCAGAATTTTATGGCATCAGTTGAAAGACAGAAACAACGATAAGATTGTCGGGATAAATACTTTCGTTCAACAATATAGCGATTATTTCATTATAAAACTTATCAGACGGCTGATCTTTCCGGTCGAAATCTCGGCTTTTCTTTTTATGCTCGCCGACACGCGAAGCATTCCGGCTTTTATCTTTCCGGCTTTTTATTTCGTGTTGGATTTTATCAGATTTTATTTCTGGAAAATTGATATTGTCTTAGTTAAATCGAGTCCGAACTATCGAATTTTTATGGACGAATATTACAATGTTTTTTTTCGTTGGCATTTCTCTTTGCCGGATTGGAATTTTCTTTGCTTTGGCTGCTGCCTCTCGTCTTACATTCGATTTTGTTTTCCGGGCGTATATATCATTCGGGTTCGGAAATCTATATTTTGTCAAAAACTGTTATTTTCAAAGTTATAAATTTCTTTTATCTATTCAATAAAAAACGAACAAAATATAATGAATCATAAGCAAACACCGAACTTAGCTAATCTCTCAAAACCACCGGCGCACCTTGAAAAATTCAGATATTTCGGTAAAGCCGTTTTATTTGACTTTAACTTGTCAAACGCCGATAGATGTTCGGCATTCGCTCCGGCAAACTCAACACGTCGTCAATGATCGCGTAGCCGACATCGCCGTATAAATCTTTCAATTTGCTTTCGCGGTCAGTATCGAGTTGATTTTGGAAAATGCTATAATCGGCGCGAGGTGATTTTATGACGAAAACGGTCAGCATCAGTGAAGCGCAAACTCAGTTAGCAGGCTTACTTGCCTCGGCGCGCGAGGACGGCGACGAAATAATTATCGAAGAAAACGGCGAACCTTTAGCAAAAATTACGCTGATTACCGAAGCAGACGCAACTCCGCAACAGCGCATTCTGGGATTGGGAAAAGGCAAAGGTTATTTTATGAGCGAAGATTTCGACGACGAACTTCCCGATGAATTTTGGGGATTTGATAAAGGATTATAGTTTATTGAAACCAATTTCTATTTGGCAATAATGCAAAATTGCAGTTTCGATAGTCATATTTTGTGACTTGTAAGTTTAAATCTGACAACTCGTTTTCATCAAAAGACTCATCTGTTTCTTGAAGTCCAAAAAAATTGTTGATATTAAAAGCACAAACTTTGGGATTGGGAAAATTATCATTATCTCTGTGTGTATATGAATAAGCATAGAGATTTTCTGAGTTTCTCTCTCTGATTTTGGGATTAGCATTAGAACTTCCAACATCAAACGGAGCAATTTTATGCTGAACTTTTTCGCCGGTCTTTGTATGTTCGTAATCAACAAGTAAAATCGTCCGGCTTTCGATTGCTTTTTCTACTATTCTAGTTACTTCGTATTTTGAAATAAACATATTTAATTCCCTGTTGCCGATGAAATCGGATCATTCTCGTAGTCTTCCCAGTTATACGCGGCTTGAATTCTAGCTTTTACTTTTTCGTTCGGTTCATTTTCCTCAAAAACGAAGTGTCTCCAACTACTGTAAGCCTTCTCTTTTTTGTTTGTTGATATTCCAGCAAGATTTTCCCAATCAATAGGGGTAATAACAATTTTTCCAAATTCATCCTTGACTTGTTTAGCAGTCCTTACTGCATCAACATCGCCTTGTTTACTTGGGTCTAGGTCAAGCCAAGCAACATATTTTATTCCAAAGCCTTCCAGTATTTGTTGAAAAATTGGTATGCTTCCATTTCCATCACAATCAACGACCTCTACCTCAGAAGTATCAATTTCAATTTTTTCAGCCAGATGTGGAACACAAATCTTTTCCGATCTTCCCTCGACTAAAATTGCGAGGTCTGCAAAAAGCATTGCTGATTTACTTGGATCAAACCTATAAATCTTTGACAGAGTTTTTTTATCAGTAACTTTTAAGTCTTGTCCTTTCCAACTTTGAACCAATGTTTTTTTTCTATCTGGACGATCAAATCTTAAAATGCCTTCATATTGACTTAGATCAACAAAAATAGCGGAATGTGTGCAAAGCACAACTTGAACATTTTCAACCTCAGATAATTCTTTCAACTCTTTCATTCTCTTTCTTTCTGCCTGTGGGTGAAGGTAGAGTTCAGGCTCTTCAAAAAGAAACAGATACAACGGTGAAGATTCGTTCTGTGATATTTCACCCGTTGCAGTAAAAGACTTTTCTTGTAATCTTTTATGAACACGCAACATTGCAAAAACAAAAGAACGTCTTGCACCGTGTCCCATTCTATCAATTCCATCTACAACACCATCATTTATTCCAATCTTGATACTGAATTGAACAAGTGGAATTTTTGGCGGTATCAATGTAGGTTGTGCATCAAAGCTATTGTCAAATTTTTTGACTTCTTCACTTAAAATTTCTTCAAAATCGTTAAATTCTTGGATAGTCCATTTATTGTCACCATCTCTTTGTGAAACAACTTCAATTTCTTTTCTTAGAGTTTCAGTTGCCCCTGTAATTCCAGCGTGTCTTTTAATTGCTTCGTGTAACAATAAACTCCCAACTCTACTGAAAATAGAACGGTTTGAATCTACTACTTGTTCTTCACCTCTTGCATCAGCCTCTAGCATTACTACTTGGACAATAGAACTTAGCTTGCCAGAGTCAAAAGGCATCCAACCATCTTCAAAATCAATTGAGTAATTTCTTTTTAAATCTTCAAAAATTGAGATACAGGACTCTTTTATGAGCCGTCCAGATAATTTGCTTACAGCAAAATCCTTCAAATCCTTTGACAAGGTAGCATCATTTTTGATGTCTGTAGCAGTACAATCGCCACTTGCCATACGTTTGAGAATATCTAATTTAGGGGTTATCCCTTTATAAAGCCATTTATCTTGATTCCCTTTTTTAAGGCGTTTGATTGTTATTTCATTAGAATTAATTTCTTCCAATGGAATTGAACAATCTTTCAAGGTTGCTTCAATAAAACACTCCTCATCATCGAACAGAAATTTGCATCTGTCCGTATCTTGAAATGGAGTGTTTGCGTCAAACAAAACTTGTAATGCTCTTAAAAAAGATGATTTTCCAGAGTCATTTTTCCCTATTAATGTGGAATAATTAGTTAGATTGGCTTCAATCTTCTGAAGGCTTCTAAACCCTTTAATATAAACGCGAGAGATATACATTCTATAAAAAGACCGTCCTTAATGAGATTATTTATATTTATACAATGAGTTAAATAATGTCAAGGTTTTACTAACTCGTCAAACGCCGATAAATATTCGGCATTCGCTCCGGCAGACTCAGAACGTCGTCAATGATCGTGTAGCCGACATCGCCGTATAAATCTTTTAATTCGGATTCGCTTTCGCGGTCAATCGTGATGCAGAACGGCGTGATTCCCATCATTTTGGCTTCGGTTAATGCTTCGCGCACGTCTTCTCTCGCGTAGCGCGCGTCGCCGTAATCGTGGTCGTAAGGTCTGCCGTCGGTTAAAATTATCAGCAATTTCGTGCGCGATTCCTGACGGACTAATTTTGCCGCCGCGTGACGAATCGCCGCGCCCATTCGCGTGTTGTTTTGAAAGGTAATTCCGCCGATTCGCTTTTCGATTTCTTCGGAATATTTTTCGCCGAAATCTTTGACGACGTAAAATTTCACGTTTCTTCTTCCTTCGCTCGTGAAACCGTTGATCGAATAAACGTCGCCGACTGCTTCGAGTGCTTCGCTCATCAAAACCAAGCCTTCTTTTTCGATTTCGATAATTCTGCGTCCCGGATGCGTGTAAGGCTGCAAAGGATTTCGCGTGATCGTCCGCGCCGTCGAACTCGATTGGTCGAGTAGAATTGAAACGGCGACATCGCGCTGTTTTCGCAGACGTTTCGTGTAAATATTTTCAGACGGCTGACTATCGGCGCGTTTGTCCACGACGTATTCGACGAGGGCGTTTAAATCGTAATCTTCGCCGTCAATTTCGCGGTGAATGCGCGTTAAGTTTTCCGGTTTCATCAATTGAAACTGATGCCGAATCGAAGAAATCACGCCTCGATAACGCGAACGTGCGAGTTCGACAAAATTGCGGTCGCCTTGCCGGACTTTTTTCTCGATCACACGCGACCAACCGACGCGGTAATCGTTTAATTCCCTGTCCCATTCGTCGTAGGCAAAAGCCGTGTCGCCCGCTTCGAGAGCCTGTTCGGGAATGTCGCTCTGCGTCCACGCTTCCGCGCCGTTCAGATCGTCGGGTTCGCTGTCATCTTCATCCAGATTATTCCAAGCGTTAAATAAATCTTTGATGTCCTGCGCTTTTTTCGGCTTCTGCTCGCGCTTGACCTGATTTTCCAAAACCGATTCATGTGAGTTTTTATCTTCGTAAGCAAACTCGCCTTTTTCCTCGTTTTCCTGCGATTCTTCGGCTTGCGATTCTTCGGGCGTGATGTTTTGAAAAAGCGTATAAACGCGGCTCGTCGCCATCAAACTGTCGGCAACCGTCGGATAATTTTTTTCACCGCGGAGACGCAGAGACGCAGAGTTTTTTTCAAGATCATTTTTAGAAGTTTCAACTTTTGAATTTCCCTTAAATTCTCTCTCCGTCTCTGCGTCTCTGCGGTGAAATGTCTTTAAATAATTTTCGATCACGGTTTCGATTTCCGAAACGATCTGCCCGTAAAATTGCCGCGCGTCGTCTGTCGCGCCGCCGCACATCGTTATTTGAAACAATAACTCAAACGGCACTTGAGCCATCGGAACATCGAAAATATAAGGTCGCCGTTCGCGCAGAAATTCTTGCATAAAATCCAAATCTTTTCGCAAACCGCGATAATTCCGGCGCAAAGACGCGTCAATTCGCGCATTTTCCATCGTGCCGAAAATCTTTTTCGCCAGACGAGGTTCGGGAAAAACCTGCAAAATGTTTTTATAATCCGAATTTTTCGGCAGTTTTTTGCGCCGTTTTTTGAGTTCGGCTTTGATCTCGTCTTCGGTCAGAGCGCGTTCGCTCTTCTGCACGTCTTCGATATAACCGGCGAGCGAAAATGCGTCAATTTCATCGGCAGTGGCGGAATAAAGTTCGTTTAATTCGGCAAAAGCGGCTTTCAATTGATTTGAATCTTTTTCAAAAGTTCCAAACTCGATCTGTCCCGCGCCGTGTGCGGCGAGAACCTTGTAGAGCCGAAAATCCATCTCGTCCGAATCGAACTCCTTAACATTCGCAGGAAGATAGACGGTTTTGCCATCGCCGATTCTCGATTCCTGCGGCATCGCCGAAAGCGGCGCGATCTCGACTTCTTTGCCCGTCAAACCTTCGACATAGATACGCAAAATCGTCTGAACTTTTTCGAGCGGCAAACCTTCCTGAGATTCCTGCAAAAGTTCGTTCGACCGGCGCGTTTCGAGTGCGAAATAACTTTTTCGCGCTTTGGCGGTCGCGTCTTTTTTGGTTTCGAGTCCGTTTTCAACCCATTCTTCAAATTGTTCGAGCGAAACTTTCCGCAGCGCATTTGCCGACGAACGAAACGCGGCAAGCGCACTTTCCGCATCGGTTTCGGCAATTTCGGCGACAAGCATTAAAACTCTGCCCGCGATTTCGATTTCGTCTTTTAGTTTTAAGGTTTGAATCTGCGCGAAAAATTTCGGTGTCGCCCGTAGAAAAGCAATTAAAACGGCATTTCCGTTTTTGGCGATTTTTAATAAAACCGCGCACCAGTTTTCAAAAACCGCATCTGTTTTGTGCAGAACATCGCTTCCCGCCGAAACGAAATGAAGCGTTACGCTGCCGCCGAATTCTAAAAATTCCCGCGCTTTTTCCATCAAAATAATCGCGTTTTCAGATGAAAGTTTTTTCAAAGATTCGGGTAAATTTGTCCACAAATCAGCCGTCATTCCGCCGGTTCGATTGGCAAAATGTGCGGCGAGTGCAATGACTGATGTTGAAACTTCTTTTTTTTCTTCGCCAAATCTTTTTAAACTTTCGGCGACCTGCGGAGTTTTGTTGAGAAAATCCGCGCTGTGTTTTGCCGAACGATTGGCGATTTCCGAAGCGAGTTTCAAAATGTCCGTAAATAGCGCGTTATCGTTTATTTCTTTGGCTAATTTCGGAATCAGCTCGAAAGTTTCGAGCGCAATCGAACTCGACAAAACGAGTTGACGTGTGCAGATTTGAAAGACCAGCGAACGCGCATTTTCGGGAACGCTTTTTAGATTATTTACGCCGCCGGTAAAAAATTGTGCGCCCGTGTCGGCATTTCCCATCGCCAGTCGTCTGCCCAATTCCGCCCAATTTCTGAGATCGTCCGCCGACAAAATTCGCGCTGCTTTCGGCACGGCTTCGACAAATTCGCGGCTGACGCGCAGCGAAACGCCGGCTAGAGACGCGCTCATTTCCAACGCGGCGCGTTTCTGTTCGCCCGATAATCTGGTCAGCTTTTTTGCCAGACCCGTAAATGTTTCTTTTTTTTCCGCGCCCGGATCGTTTTCGCTCATAGATTGATTTCTACTTTAAATGTTTCAAAGCTCACAGTTCAAACCGAAATTGCAATGAAATAAATAAAAACGACCGAATTATCTGATGTCTTCGGTTGATAAATTTTGAATTTGTTTTGCGGCGGATTCATCTAAACGGTAAATTTTAACCGACGGAATACCGCCGGCTTGGATTTCCGCAAACGGTACGACCGAGTTTTCCAGAAATTTATAATAAATATCATTACTGAAATATCTTCGTCCAGCGGCAACGATAATAAAATCGCCGTTGCGTAGATTCGAGGTTTTCGATTTATCGGAAAGTGAAACATTGTTCAAATCATTTCGACCGGCTTTTTTCAGGTAAAACTCGAACAGATATGGAACTTCGCTCGCAATCGTCGTGTTTTGTCCGGCATTTGCGGCGATCTTTTCAGCTGTTTCGCGTGTGCTTGTGTCGTAAAATTCGTCGTGCGGAAAATAAAAACCGGCGTTCTGTTTTCCGCCGATTTGATTCGTATAAAGCCGGAAATACGGCATCACGGAAACAGAAGCGAGGAGCGACAAAACGATCATTATCGCAGGTAAAAGCCAGATAAAAAGACCGCGCAGTTTTACGGAATCGGCAATAAATTTTTTGATCAGAAAGCTGCTTACGACGAAACTTCCGCAGGCGGCGAGAATTAAAACAATCGGTTCGGCAATCGTAAAATATCTGGTAAATTTACCGCCTAAAAATGTAAACGGCAAAAACCACAAAGCAATCCATAAAATCATAAAAAACCGACCGTCGCCGAGTTTTCGTCTAAATAATAAAGGCAAACCGATAATGGCGAAAAACAGTGTCATCAGAGGCGTTTTAACCAAAATATAAACGTAATAAAAACTCCACGGAACGCCTGCCAGCCAAAGCGTAATTTTATTTTGGTAAAGATTTCCCGCAAATTCGTAACTGTCGTGTCCGATGCGCTGTTCGCTGGAAAATTTCAGCATCTCGCGCCACGTTTCAGGCAAAAGAATAGTCGGATTGAAAATTAAAAAACTCACACCGATCAAACCGTAAAACATCAGCCACGAACCTTTTGAAATTCGCCATTTGGTCGAAGGAATATTTCTGATAACGACGAAATAGGCGATGCCGATAAACGCGATATGAACGAGATATTTCGAGGCGAGCATCGCGCCGAGGCTGATCGCCGTCAGCCAAACGAATGTCATCCATTTCCCTTTTCCGCGTTCGACTAAAGTTTGAGAATGAACGAGGAAAAAATTTCCCAGAAGAAAAAAGAAAAGCAAAAAACTGTCTTCTTTGGCAACGCGGTCAAAACCGATTGCGTTCGGATCAAAGCACCAGAGCGCGGCGGCGATCAGCGCGATTGACGAGCCGAAAAATTCATTTATTAAAAGAAAAATCAACAGCGCGGTAAAAGTGCCGAAGAGCGCAGTCGGAAGTCGAAGCGCGGTTTCTTCGGAGATTTGCCGTTCGGAATTTGCCGAAAAAAGCGTCGCGTTTATTTTTCCAGCTGCGACGATGCTGACAGTTTGCAAACCTTTCATCAAGAAAGGATGTTCGCCGTTGCGCCCTGAAATTCCGTTGGTGCGATATTCGGCGACGGTTAAAAGTTTGTTGAGTTCGTCTTCGCTCAAACTTTCCATACCGAGTTTATTTACGCGAAGACCGAAACCGATGAGCAGACAAACGATCAAAACCGCGAGTGAAATTTTACGATTGAGAAAATATTCGCCGGAAAAAAAATCGGGACGAGTTCCGGCTGTGGTCGGCGGCAAAATTGTTGAAGACAATGTTTTTTCTGATGCTCCTGAAGTAAAAAATCCGGCAACAAGAGAGTTTAAAGTTTAAGAGTTGTTTTCCGATCCGATGATTAGACTAATGACAACTTTTCGCCGATTTGCGTTCGGCAAAGATTCTCGCTTGGTAAATTAGTGCCTGAAAGATTATCCTACAAACTACGGGCGAGTTTAAAATCGCGTTTCTGTTTTTAGACGATTTCGGCAAATCAATAAAATCCTAAAATATTCGAGGTTACGTTAATTGTTAATAAAAATTACGGTTCTGACTTTATCTGTCTGGTTGGTGCTTATACTGTTCGGCAAAGGCGGTTTCGCGCATATGCTTCTGCTTATCGGACTCGGAACGGGTCTGGTCGAATTTCTCTGTTTTTATCGTCCGCGTTTGCAGGAAAAAAGTTATGTAAACGACCGACTGAAAAATTAAAACGATCCGATAACATTTTTCATTCTGCTGCGTTCAAAACTGCGGTTTCGACCGTTTGCGGCTTTTTAGTAAAAAACGTCCGCCATAAAAAGATCGCCAAACCCGTAAAAGTCCAGAAAAGAATCGCGCCGCGTCTGACCAGAGCGAGAGCCACACCTGTCGTCGCCAAAAAACCCAAAGTGCTTAAAATTATGCCGTTTCCGCCTTCGTAAACGCCGACTGCGCCCGGAACGAAACTAAACGCCAGATTAATGACTTTGGTCAGCGATTCGATAATAAAAGAATCGGTCAGCGTCGTCGAATGTTCGAGCATTTTCAATGCCGAGAAAACTTCGACAACGCTCAGTGTGTGGGCGGCAAAATTCAGACCGAAAACGGTAAAAAACGTCGCACGTTGATGAAGATAAAAATGATACACGTTTTCTTCCAGACGAAAAATATGTTCCTTTCTCTTATCCAAAAAAGCCGGCACGAGATTGCGTTTGGCAAGACGACGAATCAGAAAACCGACCGGTTTGATGCGAAACCAGAGCATTAAAATTAATCCGACAAGACCGAACGAGCAAGCGACGGTTATGCCGATCAGCGAGTATTTCATCGCGTTGTCGCCGCCGAATGAAAACGACAATGCCGCGACACCGCTTAAAATCATTATGATGACCGAAATATAATAGAGAATATTATCTACGATAATCGCCGCGCCGCCGTGCGAAAGCGAGATATTTTTATTTAAGAGCGCGGCTTTCGTCGCTTCGCCGAGAAAAGGTCCGGTAAAAGTAACGACGCTGACCGCTTCGCCGCCCAGACGAGCCGCGACCGCTTGAAAATATGTAAATGAACGATGCAGCGGCGGCACGACCAGATAAATGCACAACGCCCGCATAAAATGCCTTATTCCGTTTAATAAAACAATAAACAAAAATCCCCAACCGACGCGGCTGATCGTTTCGGTCAGAGTATTGAATCCCGCCTTGTATGTAACGTAAAATAAAAGTCCGAAACCCAATAAAAATACGACTAATTGAATCCACAGCAAAGGTTTGCCGAAGATAGACTTTTTCGTCTCCGGCGCATTTGCTGAGGTTGATGAAAGTTTCGGGAAAGAATCATTTTCGGCATCCATAAAAATTTAAAACCTCTAAAACCGCAAAGGATTAAATATAACAAAGTGAAATCATTTAGACAAACAACTTGATTTGATTGAAAAGTCCGTAATTATTGACTGAAATTAATTCCGAACCGACAAATTTCAACCGATTTTATAACGCTTAGAGGTTGCATATTTTTCCGCTACATTTTCGGCGGCTGTCCGTCGTCATATATAAAGACGTGAAAACAGGCGTTGAGGTTTCCTTCTCTTAACGCATCGAGTAATCCGTCGCGTTCCATCTGCGCCAGATCAGCCATCACGAAATTTTGCTCTTCGGCGGTCATATGTTTGCGCGCCAGATCGAACGTGCAGCCCGAAGTATGCGGCGGCAAACTTCCCGCGCCGCGCACTTTAAATGAATTCGGATTCATTTTATTGAGGCTGATCTGATAATCCATCGAACGCGAAAGAGATGTCACGCGCAATGGACGGTTAAATTTCAGACGATAATCTTTGGCGAGTTTTTCCAAAACCGGTTTGGCGCGCGGGTGAAACATTCTCAACATCCGAATACGCATTTGTTTCCGGTGATCGGAATTATTGATGTCGTATTTTTCGCCGGAAAAATTACTCGCCAGTTTTTGCAAAATATTGAACTTTTCCGAACCCGGCGCAATCGGCACGTTTCCGGCGGCGAAATTAAAAGCGGTAAACTCTTCGCCGCCCGAACTGCCGCCGACTTCGAGAACATAATCTTCGGTCGCCATCGGCAATTCGACAAGTTCGCCGCTCATTTTCTTTTGCGCGAGATCGGCAAAATCCATCGGCTGTTGATAACCTTCACGCATCATTTCGGCGATTTTCGCTTTCTGTTTAACAACGCCGTCGCCGAAAACTTCGCGCGGAATCTGCTGTCCGGGCGGATCGTTGCCGGTCGGCGAATTTCTCGCTTCGAGAGCTTTCGCACGCTGCTGCTGCCAAAAGGCAACGCTCACTTTTAAATCTGTCGCCGGTGCCGCATCGGAAGATTTAGAATCGGTCGGCGCGGACGCGGTTACATCTTCGAGATCGGTCGCTTCGACCTCTTTTTCCTGCACTTCCCAAAGCTGCGTCAAATCCTGCAAATCTTCCGGCGTTTGTCCGCCGAGCGGATCAATGACGCGAATCGGAATAACTGCGCCGATCAAAACTTTCGGCGGCTTTTTTCCGTTCGTATTTTCCGCCGTGTCTTCATATCTTTTAACCAAAATAATCGCAATCGCGGCGACGGCGATAAAAACAAAAGTCATTCCGGCGGCAAGCAGCAAAGCAAGCGGCGGTTTGTTCGGTTTTCGATTTTCGTTTTTCGTTTTTTTGTTTTTTGTTTCGTCGTTCGCGTTTTGTTTTTTGTCCTTCGGCAGTTTCGTTTGATCCTGAAAATCAATTGTTGCTTCCTTTTTGCTTCGTTCTTTGTTCGTAAATACCTTGATCCGCGTTTCGCTGCCGATTTTCAAAACATCGCCGTCATAAATTCGGCGCGGCGCGTTGCCGATTTTTTCGCCGTTGACAAAAGTTCCGTTGGTCGAATTTTCGTCAATCGCATAAATCATTTCGCCGTCGCGGAAAAACGTCGTGTTGACACGCGAAAGACCGACATCATCAATTACAATATCTGCGTTATTTGTGCGTCCGATGGTTAGTTCGCCGTCAAGCGTGATGTTTCGGCTTTCGCGCGGATTTTCGATTTGTAAACTGATTTTCGGCATTAATGATGATGATCTTGTTCGGAAACTTCGCGGAGTTTCGACATATCGAGAAATTTTGAAAAGTCTTCAAAATGAAACATCGAATCGTCTTTGCAGTGTTCGCAAAAATAAGTAACGTCTTCGCCGAGATACATATCTTTCAGATGATATGTGATGTAACAGCCGTAGCAACGCTGAACGCGTTTGCCGTAAATTCGCAAAATTTCTTCCTGTGTCGGTTCGCTCATTTTAGAAATTTTAGCATAAAAGATTTCCCGCGCCGCTTGCAAAAACTTTTTCAATATGTTTTCTTTGATAAAAAGCGATGATAATTTTTACAAACCGAATTCATCTGCATCACCATCATCACGCGCATCATATTCGCGTGAATCGATCTTAGTTTTTAACAAATCCGTAAAAATCAGTTTTATTCAAAGACGCGAGCCTTAAAAAGTTTGAAAAGTCTTTTTGTGCTTTAAAATGAAGATGAGAAAATTAAAAATTGCCATACAAAAATCCGGTCGCCTGAGCGAAGATTCGATAAATCTGCTCAAAAAATGCGGCGTAAAGTTTAACAACGGTTTCGGCAAACTTCGCGCCGAAGCCGAAAATTTTCCGCTCGAAATCTTCTTTCTGCGCGACGACGACATTCCGCAATATATCGAAGATAATGTCGCCGATGCCGGAATCGTCGGCGAAAATGTGCTGGCGGAAGACGAAAGAAATATCGAACGACTCGAAAATTTAGGTTTCGGCAAATGCCGGCTTTCAATCGCCGTTCCGAAATCTTTCGATTACGAAAACCTGCAAAGTCTGGCAAACACAAGAATTGCCACGACTTATCCGAATATTCTCGGTAAGTTTTTCAAAGCAAACAATCTATCGGCAGAAATTCATACGATCAGCGGCTCGGTCGAAATCGCGCCGTCAATCGGTCTCGCCGATGCGGTCTGCGATCTCGTCAGTTCGGGCAGCACGCTGTTTACAAACGGTTTACGCGAAGTAGAAACGGTTTTAAGTTCCGAAGCCGTTTTGGTGGCGCGAAAAAATCTCGACGGCGATTTACAAAAGATTTTAGATAAACTCGTCTTTCGCATCAAAGCCGTCAGAGCCGCCAAGGAAAACAAATATATTCTGCTCAACGCGCCGAATAAAAACATCGAAAAGATAATTTCGATCTTGCCCGGAATGCGTTCGCCGTCGGTTTTGCCGCTCGCCGAATCCGACTGGAGTTCCGTGCATTCGGTCATTAACGAAAACGATTTTTGGCAGGTCGTCGAAAACCTGAAAAGCGAAGGCGCGGAAGGAATTTTAGTGCTTTCGATTGATCAGATGATTCGATAGAAAATATAACCGCGAAAAATGCGAAACACACGAAAATAAATAATAATTGTCTTTTTTTCGCATTGTTTCGTGTATTTCGCTGTTAGATATAAATTATGAAAATTATAAAAAATCCGGCAAAGGAAAATTGGGACGAAATTTTATCGCGTCCGACGATTGACACGAAATTTTTAGAGCGTTCGGTAGCGAATATTTTAGCCGATGTCAGGCAAAACGGCGACGAAGCATTGAAATACTGCGCCCGTCGTTTCGATAAAGTCGAACTCGACGAATTTCTCGTCACGGAAAAAGAATTTTCGGAAGCCGAAGCGCAGATTTCGCCCGAATTAAAAAACGCGATAAATGTTGCCAAAGCAAACATCGAAAAATTTCACACGGCACAGATCGAAAAACCGGAAATTATCGAAACGACGAGCGGCGTTTTCTGCTGGCGAAAAAATGTAGCGATTGAAAAAGTCGGTCTGTATATTCCTGCCGGAACTGCGCCGCTTTTTTCAACCGTTTTAATGCTTGCGATTCCGGCGAAAATTGCCGGATGCAGAGAAATAATTTTATGTTCGCCGCCGGATGCGAACGGCAAGATTAACGCCGCAACTTTACACGCCGCCAAACTCTGCGGCGCGACGAAAGTTTTCAAGATCGGCGGCGCACAGGCAATCGGCGCGCTTGCCTTCGGCACGAAACAAGTTCCGAAAGTTTATAAAATTTTCGGTCCCGGAAATCAGTTTGTCACCGAAGCGAAACAGCAGATTACAAAATTCGGCGTAGCGATTGATATGCCCGCCGGACCTTCGGAAGTCGCGGTTTTAGCGGACGAAACGAGTATTCCGGCGTTCGTCGCCGCCGATCTTTTGTCGCAAGCCGAACACGGCGTTGACTCGCAGGTTTTGCTTGTTTCGACGAGCGAAAAAGTGATTGCAGAAAGTCTGTCGGAACTCGAAAAACAACTGGAAATTTTGCCGCGCAAGGCGATTGCACAAAAAGCGATTGAAAACTCGAAGGCGATTTTAGTTGACACAACCGACGAAGCTATCGAGTTTCTTAACGAATACGCCGCCGAACATTTGATTTTAGCAGTTGAAAATGCCGGCGAAGTTGCGGAAAAAGTCATCAACGCCGGTTCGGTTTTTATCGGCAATTATTCGTGCGAATCGGCGGGCGACTACGCTTCGGGAACGAATCACACGTTGCCGACAAACGGTTATGCAAAAAGTTACAGCGGCGTATCTTCGGACAGTTTCGTGCGGAAAATCACGTTTCAAAAACTAACTGCCGACGGCGTAAAAAATCTCGGCAGAACAATCGAATGTCTTGCCGAAGCCGAACATTTACAAGCGCACAAAAATGCGATCACGGTGAGATTGGAGAAATTAGCCGCGAATAAAAACGAAAATGACACGAAAGAAGAACAAAATGAAACCACATATTTTCACGGATAAACACGGATTTTTGACATCTAAAGACAGTTTGATTTTATCCGATTCTATCTGTTTTCATCTGTGCAAATATGTATAAATCTGCGGTTAATAAATGTTTCTTTATGTATTTGTTCACAGCAAAACATTATGTTTAATTTAGAAAATCTGATTCGTGAAAATATCAGACGCTTAACGCCGTATTCTTCTGCGCGGAAAGAGTTTACAGGCGAGGCGCGGATTTTTCTCGATGCGAACGAAAACAGTTTCGGTTCGCCTTTGCCGGAAAATTACAATCGTTATCCCGATCCTTTGCAGTGGAAGATAAAAGAGAAAATCGCCGAAATAAATTCTGTTAAACCACAGCAAATTTTTATCGGCAACGGTTCGGACGAAGCGATTGATCTTTTATTCAGAATTTTCTGCGAGCCGAAAAAAGATAATATTTTAATCTGCCCGCCGACTTACGGAATGTATGAAGTTTCGGCGGACATAAACGACATCGAAATCAAACGTGCAAATCTGACCGAAGATTTTAAATTGGATTTTGAGGCGATTGAAAAAGCATTTGACGATAAAACAAAATTGCTTTTCATCTGTTCGCCGAACAATCCGACGGGCAACAGTTTCGAGCGCGAAAAGATATTAAATCTGGCGAAAAATTTTGGCGGAATCGTCATCGTTGACGAAGCATATATTCATTTTTCGCGCGAAAAATCTTTAATTGACGAGATCGAAAACCATAAAAATTTAGTGGTTTTACAAACCTTTTCAAAGGCTTGGGGTTTGGCAGGTTTGCGCGTCGGTTCGGCTTTTGCAAATGAAGAAATCATTGCACAATTTAATAAAGTAAAACCGCCGTATAACATTTCAGAAATCGCGCAGAATGCACTTTTAGACGCGCTCGAAAATCGCGGTGAAGTTGAAAAGACAATCGAAAAAATAATCGGCGAACGCGAAAAATTAATTGGAAATTTACGGAAAATTTCGGTCGTGACGAAAATTTATCCGACGGATGCAAACTTCGTTCTGGTGAAAACAATTGACGCTGAAAAAATTTATAATTTTCTGCTCGCGGAGAAAATCGTCGTCCGCAATCGCAGCAATATCGAACTCTGCGAAGGCTGTCTGCGAATAACCGTCGGCACTCCTGAAGAAAACGTAAGTTTATTAAAGAGTTTAAGAAATTTTGCCCACGAAACATACGAAAAGAACAAAATAAAGAAATAAAAAAAGTAATCTGTTTTTTCTTATTTTCGTTTCTTTCGTGTATTTCGTAGGCATAAAAAATTATGAAAAAAGTTTTATTTATTGACCGTGACGGAACACTCATTTTCGAGCCGGCAGATTTTCAGATTGACGCTTTCGAGAAGCTGAAATTTCTTCCCGGCGTGATCTCAAATCTCGGAAAAATCGCCCGCGAAACCGACTACGAACTCGTAGTGATTTCTAATCAGGACGGTTTGGGAACGGAGAGTTTTCCCGAAGAAACTTTTCATCCGGTGCAGAATTTTATTATCGAAACGCTCGAAAACGAAGACGTGACTTTCAGCGAAATTTTGATTGACCGCACGTTCGCGCACGAAAATAAACCGACGCGCAAACCGAACACCGGACTTTTGGAAAAGTATTTTTCAGATGAATACGATCTCGAAAATTCGTTCGTCATCGGCGACCGTGAAACCGATGTGCAGCTTGCGAAAAATCTCGGCGCGAAGGCGATTTTTATCAAGAATGCAAACTTTAATTTAGCGGAAACAGAAAATATTTTCATCGCCGAAAATTGGCGGGAAATTTACGAATTCTTAAAACTTCCGCCGCGCAGAGTTTCGCATAAGCGCACGACGAAAGAGACGAAAATTTCAATCGAACTGAACCTCGACGGCAACGGAAAATCTGAAATTTTGACCGGCATTTCGTTTTTCGATCATATGCTCGAACAGCTTTCGCGGCACGGAAACCTCGACTTGAAAATCGAAGCGAAAGGCGATCTGCATATTGACGAACATCACACGATTGAAGACGTGGCGATCACTTTGGGCGAAGCATTTGCGCTCGCGTTAAAAGACAAACGCGGAATGGAACGCTACGGTTTTTGTCTGCCGATGGACGATTGTCTGGCGCAGGCGGCGATTGATTTCGGCGGTCGCAACTGGTGCGTTTGGGAAGCGGAATTTAAGCGCGAAAATGTCGGAAAAATGCCGACCGAAATGTTTTTTCATTTCTTCAAATCGTTTACCGACAAAGCGCAATGTAATCTGAATATTCAAGCGACGGGCGACAACGAACATCACAAAATCGAAGCGATTTTTAAAGCCTTTGCCAAAGCGATAAAAATGGCTGTCCGCCGCGATATGGCGAGCGATGTTTTACCGTCAACTAAAGGGAGTTTGTAAGAAAATTAACCACCGATGAACACAGATGAACACAGATTTTTTTCGTGTTTGTTCGTGTTTGTTCGTGGCAGAAATTTTATGAAAATTGCGATTGTAAAATATAACGCCGGAAACGTCGAATCGGTAAAAAACGCGCTCAATCGTTTGGGCGTTGAACCGATTTTGACGGATAATGCCGACGAATTGAAATCCGCCGACAGAGTAATTTTCCCCGGTGTCGGCGAAGCGTCGAGCGCGATGAGTTTTTTGCGCGAAAAGCGTCTGGACGAAACGATAAAAAATCTGATGCAGCCGGTTTTGGGAATCTGTCTCGGAATGCAGCTTTTGTGCGAGTTTTCGGAAGAAAATGACACGAAATGTTTGGGAATTTTGCCGCAAAAAGTTCGTAAATTCGAGTCGGCAAACCTGAAAATTCCGCAGATGGGCTGGAACAATATTTTCGATTTGAAAAACGAACTTTTTAAAGGCGTTGACGAAAATTCCTACGTTTATTTTGTTCACAGTTTTTACGTCG
Organism: Pyrinomonadaceae bacterium; assembly: GCA_965217985.1. Taxonomy (GTDB): domain Bacteria; phylum Acidobacteriota; class Blastocatellia; order Pyrinomonadales; family Pyrinomonadaceae; genus DATHTS01. Next base: position 18,562 of record CBDCJY010000005.1, on the reverse strand, counting down.
AATCAGGCGATGCGACGATTGCGGTTTGTGATTACGGAGTAAATTTTTCAGCCGCCGTAAGTTATAAAAATTTTCACGCTGTCCAGTTTCACGCGGAAAAATCGGGCGCAATCGGCGAGAAAATTTTGGAGAATTTTTTGGCGATGTAAGAATATTGCCCGCGAAATACACGAAAGAAGCGAAAAGTTTTAAAACTATTTACAAAATCTTTTTTTCGTGTATTTCGTGGGCAGAAAAAAAAATTATGATCGAGATAATTCCGGCGATTGATTTGATTGACGGCAAATGTGTGCGTTTGTCGCAGGGCGATTTCGCGCAGAAGAAAATTTATTCGGAAAACCCGCTTGAAACGGCGAAAGAATTTGAAGCGGTCGGATTGAAACGTCTCCATATCGTTGATCTCGACGGCGCGAAAAACGGGAAAGTTGCAAATCTAAAAATTCTCGAAACGATTGCCCGAAATACGAATTTAGAGATTGATTTCGGCGGCGGAATAAAAACGGACGAAGATATAAATTCGGTTTTCGATGCGGGCGCGAAAATGGCGAGCATCGGCAGCGTTGCCGTCAAAAATGCGGAAAAGTTTTTCGATTGGCTCGCAAAGTTCGGCGGCGAAAAGATTCTGCTCGGCGCAGATGTGCGCGATGAAAAACTGGCGATCAACGGCTGGCAGACGGCAACGGAAATCGAAATTTTGCCGTTTTTACAAGAGTATTTTTCAAAAGGCGTAACGCAGACTTTTGTGACCGACATTTCAAAAGACGGACTTTTGCAAGGCAGCGCAAACGAGCTTTATAAAAAAATTTTGCGCGAAATTCCCGACATAAAATTGATCGCGTCGGGCGGCGTATCAAAAATCGAAGATATTGACGAACTCGAAAAAATCGGCTGCGCGGGCGTAATCGTCGGCAAAGCGATTTACGAAGGAAAAATAAAATTTAACGGAAAATTGATAATGGATAATGGATAATAGAAACAGAAAATTTACATAGACCGTTTTTATCACGCTTAATTATCAATTATCAATTATAAAAAATGTTAGCTAAAAGAATAATTCCGTGTCTCGATGTCAAAGACGGACGAACGGTTAAAGGAACGAATTTTGTCAATCTGCGCGATGCCGGAGATGCGGTCGAACTCGCCGAGATTTATTCGCAGAACGGCGCGGATGAACTCGTTTTTCTCGACATCACGGCGACAAATGAAAAGCGCAGAACTTTGTCGGAACTCGTCAAAAAAGTTGCGGCGAAAATCAACATTCCGTTTACCGTCGGCGGCGGAATTAACACGATTGCAGACATCGAAGTTCTGTTAAATTCGGGCGCGGACAAAGTTTCGATCAATACTTCGGCAGTTAAAAATCCGCAGATTTTAACGGACGCGGCGAAAAATTTCGGTTCGCAATGCGTCGTTTTGGCGATTGATGCAAAGTTGGTTGAAACGACTTGGAAAGTTTTCTTAAACGGCGGGCGAATCGAAACAGAATTAGATGCAGTCGAATGGGCGAAACGCGGCGTTGAACTCGGCGCGGGCGAAATTCTTTTGACTTCGATGAACGCCGACGGGACGAAAAACGGTTTTGAAATCGAGTTGACAAAACTCGTTTCCGAAGCCTTAAATGTTCCCGTCATCGCGTCGGGCGGCGCGGGAAAAATCGAACATTTTACCGAAGTTTTTGAAAAAGGAAAAGCCGATGCCGCACTTGCCGCGAGCATTTTTCATTTTCGGGAAATCGAAATTCAGGAACTGAAAAATTATTTAAAAAAGCAGAATATCGAAGTGAGAATTTGAAGAATTTTCGCCGCAGAGAACATAGAAATTTGATTTTTTTATAAAAACTCTGTGCGCTTTTTATTCCCTGTGGTAAGTGAAATTTGTATGAAATTAGATTTTGAAAAATATGCTGACGGACTCGTTCCGGCAATCGTGCAGGACGCGGAAACGCAGAAAGTTTTGATGCTCGGTTTTATGAACGCCGAATCGCTCGAATTGACAAAATCAAGCGGAAAAGTCGCGTTTTACTCGCGTTCGCGCCAAAAGTTGTGGATGAAAGGCGAAACGAGCGGAAATTTTCTTGCTGTCAAAGAAGTTTTGTTTGACTGCGATGCGGACACGATTTTGATAAAAGCGAATCCGGTCGGCGCGGTTTGTCATACGGGCGAAGATACTTGCTTTAGTGAGAAAAATGAGAATGCAAATTTTCTTTTCGAACTCGAAAAAGTTATTTCAGACCGCAAAAATACTCCAACTGAAAAATCTTATACCGCAGAACTTTTAGCAAAAGGAATCAACAAAATCGCGCAGAAAGTCGGTGAAGAAGCGGTCGAACTTATTATCGAAGCAAAGGACGACAACGACGAACTTTTCAAAAATGAAGCCGCCGATCTGCTTTTTCATTTGATGGTTTTGCTGGCGGCGAAAGATATTTCTTTGAAAGAAGTTTTAAAGACTTTGGAAAAAAGGAAAAGATAAATTTCAGGTTGAAAACCGGATAAATAAAAAAGGAACGCGAAAACTCACGTTCCTTTTTTTAATTCCAAAACGAAAAATTTACTGAATCGCTTTGGCTTTCGATTTGGCAAAATCGCCGGCTTTGATGATCGTAATGCTGTCCGGCGTGATGTATTTTTTCATCGCCGCATTAACCTGCGCGGGCGTTATATTTTTAATCTGTTCTTCAAACGCCTGATCGAAAGCAATCGTCCGATTCAAAAACAAATAATTATTCAGACGACTCGCCAATTCGCGGTCTTGAGCGCGTGAAAGCTGGCGCGACTGCAAATAACCGCTCTTTGCCGCTTCGACTTCTTCCGCCGTAAAACCTTCGGTTACAGCTTTTTTAATTTCGTCTTTAAAGGCAATTTCGAGTTTGTCGGCGTTTTCCGGCGCATAGATCGCGTTAGCGAAAAACGAACCGTTTTCGTCTAATGAACTCGCATTAAACGACGAACCGACACCGTAACTCAAACCTTCTTTCTGACGAATTCTGGTTGCCAGACGCGAATTGAGAAATCCGCCGCCGAGCATATAATTGCCGAGCGCGAGCGCGGCGTAATCGGCATTATCGTCGCGGATTTTCACGTTCAGACGCGCCACGAAAACCGCGTTCGCTTTGTCCGGCGTTTCAAAACTTTTGTTGACCGCTGCGACCGCGTTGTAATCCTGTTTGATGCGCGTATAACCTTTCGGACTTTTCCAATCGGCGAAAAGCTGTTTGGTCAGATTTGAAATCTCCTGTGCGTCGAAATCTCCGACGACGGTTAATTGTCCGTTGGACGCGCCGTAAAAATCTTTGTAGAATTTTTTCGCATCGTCCAAAGTAACGGCTTTGATGTCGGCGATCTCTTCGTCAATCGTTCCCGAATAATTCGGATGACCTTTCGGATAAATATTGAAAATTCGTCCCAATTCTACCGAAGCAACCGTTCGAGGTTCGCTCTTTTGACTTTCGAGCTGCGTCAAAGTTTCCTGTTTAAGCTGCTCGAATTCGCTTTCTGGAAAAGCCGGCTCACGCAAAATTTCGCTGACCAGACGCATTACATCAGGCAGATTCTGACGCGTCGTTTCTATCGAAGCAACCGCGTTAGTTGCACTTCCGAAAACAAAAACTCTCGCTTTTAAGCGGTCGAATTCGTCCTGAATCTGTTGGCGCGTGTGTTTCGCCGTGCCGCGCATCAAAAGTTGTCCGGCAATCTGCGCCGCTTCCGAGCGATTCATCAGAGATTTTTCATCGCCGAAACGCAAAACCAAATTGGCGATAACCGAATCGCCGCGATTTTCCTTCGACAATAAAGCGACATCCAAACCGCCGACTTTCATCCGTTTGACGCGCGATTCGATATTGGCGGGCGACGGATCGAAAACTTCGCCCTGCGCGACCATCGCGTCGCCTTTATAACCGTTGAGCATCGCTGCCAGTTGATTATCTGTAACAGTCGGAATTTCAGCGCGTTCGGGTTTTTCCGTCGGCAGAAATACGCCGACCGTGCGGTTTGACGGTTTCAGATAAGTTGAAGCGACGCGCTTGACATCTTCGGGCGTGACGCTGCGAACGCGGTCACGATATAAAAAGAACAAACGCCAATCGCCCTGCGCGATATATTCGCTCATCGTCAAACCGACGCGATCGGACGAATTAAGTGTCAGCTCGATGTTTTTCAAGATTCCGGCTTTCGCGCGGTCAACTTCTTCTTTCGTCGGCGAACTGGACGCAAAACCTTCGAGTGTTTTCGTTAAAATATCGCGCGCTTCATCAATAGAATTTTCCTTACGAACTTCCGCACCGAACAGTCCGAAACCGGGTTCTTTCAGTTCAAAATTGAAACCGAAAACCGAACTCGCTTTTTTCGGTTCGACGAGTGCTTTATAGAGTCTGCCCGAAGGCGCATCACTCAAAACCTGACTCATCACGTCAACGGCGGCATAATCCGCATTTGCGCCCGGCGGAATGTGATAACCGGCAAGCACAAATTGCGTGTCGCCCGTGCGTCTGACCGTCACCATTCGTTCGCCATCCTGCGTCGGTTCGATGGTGTAATTCGGCGGCAGAACTCTTTCCGGTTTCGGAATCACGCCGAATTTTTCTTTGATTAATTGCAGCGTTTTCGCTTCGTCAAATTTTCCGGCGACGGTTAAAACTGCGTTGTCCGGCTGATAATATTTTCTGTAAAAAGCCTGCAAGCGATCAATCGGCACATTTTCGATGTCCGAGCGTGCGCCGATAGTCGTCTTGCCGTAATTATGCCATTGAAACGCGGTTGCCAGTATTTTATCAAGCAAAACTCTCGTCGGATTATTTTCGCCCGATTCGAATTCGTTGCGAACGACGGAAAATTCCGAATCCAAATCTTTTTTGGCGATGTAGGAATTGACCATTCGGTCGGCTTCCAAATCCAACGCCCACGTCAGATTTTCGTCGCTCGTTGAAAATGATTCAAAATAATTAGTGCGGTCGAAAGATGTCGAACCGTTCGGACGCGCGCCGTGCGAAGTCAGTTCCGCCGGAATATTCGCGTGTTTCGGTGTGCCTTTAAAAACCATATGCTCCAAAAGATGCGCCATTCCGGTTTCGCCGTAATTTTCGTGGCGCGAACCTACCAGATACGTCATATTAACGGTCGTCGTCTGTTTTGTTTGGTCGGGAAAAAGCAGGATTTTCAGTCCGTTGTTGTCCAGACGATATTCGGTAATGCCTTCGACCGATGTTACTTTCGTAATTCCGGCGGGCATTTTCATATCCTGCGCCAGTGCGCCGAATGAGAAATTAAGCAGCAAAAGCATTAAAACAAAGGCTTTTACCGATTTTCGGAAATTCATATCTACCTCCATAGAAATTGTAAAATGTTTCAGATTTGTGAATAATTTCAGATTTGTAATTCTATTGTAGTTTATTTGACGCTCAGTTTTAAAGAGAAGTTACCCGAAGAAATAAAAAAGCGTGATTTTTATTTCACGCTTTTATCTTTAATTTAATTTTGTTTTTTCAGATAGACAGAAAAAATGAATTCAGTCTTTCGCTCCGATGATTAAACATACTCGTTGCGACGTAAAAATAAAGCGTTTATTTGTAAATGCCGGTAACAGCCAGAAAACGCATATCTGGACCTTCAAATCCGGTCGAATAAGTATTTATAAAAACGGCAATGTAATTTCCGTAAACATAGACATTTTGAACCGAATATGCGAGCGGACAATTTCGGGTTTCAGGCAAATTTTTATCGCTCTGCAAAATCTTTTCCGTTCCGGCTCTCGTATCTTTGAGCGAAAGATCGAATTTCAAAACCGGATCGGCAGCGTATTCGCACACTTTCATTTTCACTTCCGAAGTTTTTAAAGAAAGTTCATATTCTCTTTCAAAATAATTTGAATCGCGGTAATCGGTAAATTTGACGCTCTGATTTTTGTTTTCTTTGTCGGGTTCGATTTTTTCCGTATTTAAGTCGGTCAATAAACGCGCGACGAGCATTTCGCCCGTATTTCCCTGCACGATTTTGAATTTTTTCAAATTAGAATTTGCGCCCGTTTTGGCTTTTAAACGAGCCGCCGCTTCGGTCGCCGATTCTTTATCAATTCGACTTTTTACCGGCGGCGCGGCGTAAGAATTTTTCGCCGTTTCGACAATGTAAATATTCGAATACGGAAATCCCGAACCGTCCTGCGTTCCGTATTCCTCGAACGCGAGATATTTTCCGTCCACCGAAAAACCGATAAAATTCAATTTCGCATAATCGCCGGCAAAAGCATTTGCAGTCAATAGAACAAAAGCGAAAAACATTGGTAATAAATAATTTTTTATAATTTTCATATTTCAAAATCCCGCGAAATTGACGGCGGAAATAGTTTTATTTGCTTCGGTAAGTTTTAGAATTTATTCATAGACGAACATTTTCAGTTCTTCCGCATCGTGCGCCAATTTGATTAAACCGGCAAATTTAAAGTCGAGTTTTTCCAAAAGTTTTACCGAATTTTCATTATCTTGTGAAGTTATGGCGAGAACGCGTTGCAAATGTAAAACTTCCCTGCCGAATTTCATCACGGCGAAAGCCGATTCAAAAGCGAAACCTTTTTTCTCGAACTGCGGCAAAAACGCAAAACCGATGTCCGCGTCGGGCAAAGTGTCGCGCTTTACAAAACCGCAAATGCCGATAACCGGATTTGGAATTTGGAATTTGGAATTTGGAAGTTCAAAATCTTCCGTTTTCAATTCGACAGCGTAAAGTCCGAAACCGTTTGCCGTATAACTTTTGCGATAACGGTTTTCGATAAATTCGCGTGATTGCTCTAAATTTCGCACATTTCTATCGCCGATATATTTGATAAACAACGGCTGATTAAGCAGATCGAGCATAAATTCGTCATCAGTTTGGACGATTTCGCGCAAGATCAGGCGTTCGGTTTCAAGAATTTTCATTTCCCGATTTGCACGAAATTCGCATCGCCCGATTCCGATTGCTGTCGCGCGTGATACGAACTGCGCGTCAGCGGCGAAGATTCGACGTGTTTGAAACCTAAATCCAAACCGATGCGTTTCCATTCGGCAAATTCTTCGGGCGTGACGTAGCGTTCGACGGGCAAGCGTTTTTCGTAAGGTTGGAGATATTGCCCGATGGTCATAATGTCGCACGAAACCGAGCGCAAATCTTTCATCAGTTCGACGACTTCTTCAAACTCTTCGCCTAAGCCAGCCATAATTCCGCTTTTGGTTTTCATACGCGTAAACTGCGTGTCGCGGAAGTGTGCGGCGCGTTCGAGTAATTCTAAAGTCTGCGTATATTTCGCATCGGGACGCACTCGCCGGTAAAGACGCGCAATCGTTTCCGTGTTGTGATTTAGAACTTCGGGACGCGCCGCGAGAACCGTATTAAGCGCATTTTCATTGCCCTGAAAATCGGGAATCAAAACTTCGACGCGGCATTTGTCGTTCATTTCGTGAACTTTGCGAATCGTTTCCGCCCAATGCGCCGCGCCGCCGTCCGATAGATCGTCACGATTGACCGACGTGATAACGGCGTGTTCCAAACCGAGATGCGCGACTGCTTCGGCAACGTGCGTCGGCTCTAACGGGTCTAAATCCATCGGTTTACCTTTGTTGACCGCACAAAAACCGCAATGCCGTGTGCAGGTGTCGCCGCCGAGCATAAACGTCGCCGTCTTGTCCGTCCAGCATTCAAAAATGTTCGGACACCGTGCTTCCTGACAAACCGTGTGCAAATTTAATCCGTCAATCAACGCCAGAACTTTATTCTGATTCGTCGGATCGCCGATCTTGATTTTCAGCCAATCCGGTTTTTTCAGACGTTCCTTTTTCTTTTTCGATACAAACTTTTGTATTAAAACTTTTTCTTCGATCATAAAAATATAATTTCAAACTTTATGAAAACATTCTAACATTTTCACCGAAAGAGGCGCGAATTTGTGATTTTCTCACTCACTCAAACGAGCGACAACTTTTCCTTTGATATATTTTCTCGTCACCGCGCCGAAGTGTCGGCTGTCGTTGCTTTCCTGTAAGTTATCGCCGACCAAAAAATAATTTCCCTGTTCATTGATCTGTGCAACTCGTTTAATCAGTTCGCTGTTTTGCTCAATCGGATGCTTTGCAACAACAATATCGCCGACCTCGATAGTTTCCGCCGCTTTATCAACCAAAACGATTTCGCCGTCTTTCAGAGTCGGATTCATTGATTTGCCTTCGCAGATATATTTGTGCCGCGAACCCAAGAAAATCAATGCCATTTCATAAAAACTCGCTTCGGGTAAATCTTTCATATCTGTAAATCAGTATAGTGAGCGATAGCGGACACGATTATTTTGAAAAAATAGTATATAAAGGCACTCGCTACGGCTCGCATACTGATTGCCGGTAATTCAGTTGACAAACCATTTTCAATTCTCTAAATTCAGAATATAGACTTTTTAGTAAAGATTCAAATTATGAAAAATTTCAAGCCGAAAAAAGAAACTTGTTGTTGTTGCGACAAAACGCATCGGCTGAGATTCGGCGTGAAGATTTGATGAAAAGCAAACGCTAAAATTTCAGAGAAATCCAGTCGGTCGTGAAATAAAAAGAATAAATTCACGACCGATTTTCTTTTTGATAAACAAGGGGAAACAAAAATGCAAACGGCAGTTTCAGAAAGAAAATTGAAAACGGAAATGGAAACCGAAGATAACTCGCTCGAATCGAAAATCGGCAATACGCCTTTGATAAAACTCAGAACCGTGACGAAAGATTTGCCCACGAACATTGAGATTTACGGAAAAGCCGAATTTCTAAATCCCGGCGGTTCGGTCAAAGATCGTGCGGCGTTGGCGATGATTCTGGCTGGCGAAAAATCCGGCGAATTGACGAAAAATAAAACGATTCTCGACGCGACGAGCGGCAACACGGGAATTGCCTACGCAATGATTGGCGCGGCTCGCGGTTATCAAGTCTGCTTAACTTTGCCGAAAAACGCTTCGCGCGAACGCAAGCGAATTTTAAAACTTTACGGCGCAGAGATCATCGAAACCGATCCGATGAACGGCACGGACGGCGCACAAATCAAAGCGAAAGAATTGGTCGCGGAATTTTCCGACAAGTATTTTTATCCCGATCAATACAACAACGAAAACAATTGGAAAGCGCATTTCGACACGACCGCGCCGGAAATTTGGCAGCAGACAAACGGCGGAATCACGCATTTTCTCGCGGGTTTGGGAACAACCGGAACATTCATCGGCACATCGCGCGGTTTGAAAAATTTCGATCCGAAAATCAAGGCAATTTCGATGCAGCCGAGTTCGCCTTTGCACGGTCTCGAAGGAATGAAGCATCTCGAAACGGCAATCGTGCCGGGAATTTACGATGCGACGGTCGCCGACGAAACGAGCGAAGTCGAAACCGAAGACGCGCAAGCGATGACGCGAAAATTAGCGCGTGAAGAAGGTTTATTTGTCGGTGTTTTCGGCAGGCGCAAACATCTTCGCCGCTCTCGAACTCGCCGGAAAATTAAATGAAAAAGCCGTCATCGTCACAATCCTCTGCGACGGCGGCGGCAAATATTTGAACGAAAGTTTTTGGGATGAAGTGTGAATTGTTGGGAAGAAAATGATTATGAATCCAAGTGTCTATCTTTATAAAAATTCGGAAAAAGGTTTTAAATTATATCTTGGCGATTTTTCAACAATTGACGGCTTATCGTGTTTTGATCCGAAAACTAAAGCACAAATAGTAAATTTTGGCGCATCATCATATAGAAATTTTGGTTGGGCGACAGAAAATGAAATACCAAAATTGAATACAGTTGCTGAAATTATTAAATTTCTCAAGAGTGAAGGAGAAATTGGATTAATTGATTTTAAAACAACAATCCAAGATATCGGCTCGCTAAAACACACATGACGACAGCGAATGTCATTTTGCAGTGTCTGAGAAAAAGCAAATCTTTGACATACCAAAAACAGCCTCGCCGCCGGAAATCACAAATTTGATTTTTAACAAAATAACGAAAAATCCGGACTTTTACATTACATTCGGCAAATCCGGCACAATGAACAAATTCAGAAATTTTGATGACTATTTAAATTCAAAAAAAATCTGAACGAAAATTTTTGGGATGAAGCCTAAATCGTTTTTCGATTGAAATTTTGTTCGCAGGTTCTTTGAAAATTTAATAGCGTGTCATAAAAATAACTAAACTTAAATAAATTTGGCTCGTGTAAGTTGAAATGTTTTACGATCTTTCACCTTTTTCAAATTATCGGTTTATTCCTCGGATTTATTGTCGGTGTTCAAATCGGCTTTAACAATTACGGTTGGAAAGGTTCAATTGTTGGAGCGTTTTTGGGCGGGTTAATCGGTTTGCTTATTGGTCACATTCCTCTCTATTCGGGATACTTTTATTTATGGTTTGATTTAAGAAGAAGTAGTTCTACAAAATTGAAAAAACGTCTTGAAAAAGACTATTTTATTTCGCCTCAAATTATTGCCGAGTTGGTTCGTCGAGGCGAAACTGTTGGACAATTCAAAGTTTATATTTTAGTTTTATTGCAATCTGAAAATTGGAATCAAAGACGTTTTGGTTGGCATAATTTAAATATTTGGTTTCCCGAATTAGCTAAACAACTTCCAGACTATGATTCCGAAAATCCAACAATTGAACACAAAACAAAAATCCTCTGAAATGAGAGATAAAAATTTGGTTGGAGATATTCTGGCTTGACACGCTCCGCATTTATCCTGTAAATTGCAAATTAGTTCTTTGTGAAAGACTTTCAAAAATTTTGAAAGTTTCAAAAGTGGCGATTTAAGGTAACTTGCTCCACTTCAAAAAAAACTGCTAAATACTGCCAGAGAAATTTTTAATCAGCTCTCGTGCTTTTATTTAGCACGAGAGCTTTTTCGCGTTTTTTGAAGTCGGCACGGAGCGCGGACATCCTTGTCCGCGTGTGTATGAGAAAAAATCGCTGAGGAAATTTATTTTGCAATACGCGCGGACAAGGATGTCCGCGCTCCGATAAAATTATGAGCGAATTTTCGATAGCAACACAACTTGTTCACGCGGGCGAAAGACGCGACGCGCCGTTGGGCGTTCCGGCGGCGACTCCGATCTATGCGACTTCGACGTTTGTTTACGAGCGGATGGAAGACGTTGACCGCGTGGTCGAAGGCGAGACGAGCGGTTTTGTTTACAGCCGTTACGGAAACCCGACGGTTTGCCGCGCTCGAAGCGGCGATGGCGGAAATCGAAAACGGAAAATTCGCGTTTTGCTTCGGTTCGGGAATGGCGGCTCTGCACGCCGCGTTGCTTGCCTGCGAATTGTCTCCGGGTGCGGTCGTTCTCGCGTCGCAGGATTTATACGGCTCGTCGCTCGAATTATTGCGGACGGTTTTCGGCGCATTCGGCGTAAAAACCGTCACGGCGGATTTTTCCGATATTCAAAATCTGCGCGTTCGTGCGAACGAATTAAAGCCGCGCGTTTTGATCGGCGAAACGATCTCGAATCCGCTTTTGAAAGTTTTAGATGTTGAAAAACGTCGCCAAGATCGCGCGGGAAGTCGGCGCGAAATTGATCGTTGACAATACGTTTGCGACACCTTTGATTTGCCAGCCGATAAATTTCGGCGCGGATTTTGTCGTTCACAGCGCGACGAAATTTATCGGCGGACACGCCGACGCGACGGGCGGAATCGTGATTGCGAAAGAAGATTTCGACCGTCCGGCTTTGATGGGCGCGTTGACGCTCGCGGGCGGAGTTTTGAGCGCGTGGGAAGCGCATTCGATCTTGCGCGGACTTAAAACTTTGGGTTTGAGATTAGAAAAACAATGCCGCAATGCGGAAAAACTGGCGAAGTTTTTTTCTCGACTGCGAGCAGGTTGAAAAAGTGATTTATCCGGGACTTGGGGACGAAGATCAGACGGAAATTGCGGCGCGAATCTTAAATAAAAATTATCGCGGCGCGGTTCTCGGCATCAGATTAAAGACGGATTCGCGTGAAGCGGTTTATAAAATTTATGAACGCGCTAAAACTTTGCACGCGAGCGGCAAGCGTCGGCGATATTTTTTACCGGCGTTGTTCATCCGGCGACCGCGACGCACCGCGAACTTTCGGCGGCAAAACGCGCTCGGCTCGGAATTACGGAAGGGCTTTTGAGAATTTCGGCGGGAATAGAAGATGTTGCCGACATCATTAAAGATATTGAAAATGCGTTTAGTGAAACGGAAGAAATTAACCGCAGATTTACGCAGATAAACGCGGATGAAGAAAGATTTTTCCAGACAAGTTTATAGAAATGATCTGCGTGAATCTGCGTAAATCTGCGGTTTAAGAAAAATGATTTATTTAACTGAAGAACATATCAAACAAATTGAGAAACACGGCGCGAAAACTTATCCGAACGAATGCGGCGGAATGTTGATCGGGCGTTTTGAGACGAGTAAAAAATCGGTCGTCGAACTTTTGCCGATGGAAAATGCCGCCGCTGAAAGTGAGCAACATAATCGCGTCGTCATCACGCCGAAAGATGTTTTAAAAGCGGAAAGATACGCGCGTGAAAAAAAGTTGGATGTCGTCGGTTATTATCATTCGCATCCCGATCATCCGGCGATTCCGTCGCAATTCGATTTAGACCACGCGCTTCCCGTTTGGACTTACATTATCGTTTCGGTCGAGAAAGGAAAAGCGGTTGATCTGCGTTCGTGGGAAATGGAACACGACCGCTCGAAATTTAACGAGGAAGAATTGATTAAAGAAAGTTTAGCCGCAGATGGACGCAAATAAACGCGGATTTTTTGAAAGATAATTTTGCCCACGAATAGCACGAATGAACACGAATCAAATACAATTCTTTTTCTTTTATTCGTGAAAATCGGTATTAATTCGTGAGCAAATAAAAAAGGTTTTATGTGAAAAAGATTTAACGGGAATTCGAGAAACAAAGGCGATAAAATAATTTTTCCTGTCTTCAATTTTATCCGAAAAGTTTCCGAATTCCTGGTTAAACGTGAACAAGGAGTAATTAAGAAATTATGGCAGTAACAATAATAATTCCGACACCGCTAAGACAATTTGCGGGCGGAAAATCGGAAATCGAAGTTGACGCAAGCACGGCGGGCAAAGCGTTGGAGAAACTGACGACACAGCACGCCGATTTGAAAAAACATTTATACAACGACGGCGGAAATCTGCGAAATTTCGTCAATGTTTATGTCGGCGACGAAGATATTCGTGATTTGGAAAATCTTGAAACGGAAGTTAAAGACGGCGGCGAAATTCTGATCGTGCCGTCAATCGCCGGCGGAAATTTTTCGACTGCGGAAGTAAAAGCAACGAGCGATTTGCCGGAACTTTCAAATGATGAAATCGCCCGTTATTCGCGGCATTTGATCTTGCCGGAAGTCGGTTTGGAAGGACAAAAAAAGCTTAAAGCCGCGCGTGTTTTGATGATCGGCACGGGCGGCTTGGGTTCACCTTTAGGACTTTATTTGGCGGCGGGCGGAATCGGAACGCTCGGTCTGGTTGATTTCGATGTCGTTGACGAATCGAATCTGCAAAGACAGATCATTCACGGCACGAAAGATGTCGGCAGACCGAAAATCGAATCTGCAAAAGATCGTCTGAAAGATGTAAATCCGAATGTGAACATCGAAGCACACGAAACTCGTCTGACGAGCGAAAACGCGCTCGAATTATTCAAAGATTTCGATGTCGTCGTTGACGGAACGGATAATTTTCCGACTCGTTATTTAGTCAACGATGCCTGCGTTTTAACGGGAAAACCGAATGTTTACGGCTCGATCTTTCGTTTTGAAGGTCAGGCAACAGTTTTCGACGCAAAACGCGGCGCGTGTTATCGCTGTCTTTATCCCGAACCGCCGCCGCCGGGACTTGTTCCGAGTTGTGCCGAAGGCGGCGTTCTTGGCGTTTTGCCCGGAATCGTCGGCACGATTCAGGCGAACGAAGTTATCAAAGTTATTCTCGGCGCGGAAGGAATTTTATTAAATCGCCTTTTGCTTTTCGATGCGTGGAAAATGAAATTCCGCGAATTGAAACTCAGGAAAAATCCCGATTGCCCGATCTGCGGTGAGAATCCGACGATCAAAGAATTGATTGACTACGAAGAATTTTGCGGTTTAAATTTGCCGGAAGAAAAAACGGAAATCGAGGAAATAACGGCGACGGAATTAAATGAATTAATCAAAAACGATAAGGAAGTTCAAATTATTGACGTGCGCGAACCTTACGAAGTCGAAATCGCCGAAATTCCGCATACGAAACTTATTCCGCTCGGTCAAATCGTTGCGCGGGCAAAAGAAATTGATTCGTCGCGGACGGCGATTATTCACTGTAAAGGCGGCGTAAGAAGCGCGAAAGCGATTCAGGATTTACAAAATGCAGGTTACAACGGAAAACTTTTAAATCTCAAAGGCGGAATCGGCGCGTGGTCGGATGAAGTTGATGCGTCAGTTCCGAAATATTAAAAAATTATGAACGAAAAAATCGGCGTTTATTACGAACATCCCGAATGGTTTCGACCGTTGTTTAACGCGCTCGAAAAACGCGGGTTAAATTATGAAAAAATTGATGCGGCGAGTGATTTTTACGATCCGGCGGAAGTCGTAAAATTTCCGCTGGTTTTTAATCGAATGAGCGCGTCGGCGTATCTAAGAAATCACGGCAACGCGATCTTTTACACGCGGGCTTTTTTGAAAAGTCTGGAGAACGCGGGCGTTCGCGTTATCAACGGTTACGAGGCGTTTGAAATCGAAATTTCAAAATCTCTGCAAGCCGCGCTTTTCTCGTCGCTCGGCGTAAAATTTCCGAAAACGCGTATTGTCAATTCGGTTGAAAAAGTAATTCCGGCGGCTGAGAATCTGACGTTTCCGATTGTCGTCAAACCGAATATCGGCGGGCGCGGCGCGGGAATCGTCAAATTCGATTCAATCGAAGAACTAAAGAGTGCGATTGACGAAAATCTGTTTGATTTGGGAATTGATTCGACCGCGCTCGTGCAGGAATTTTCGCCCAAAAAAGGCGGTTCGATTCAGCGTATCGAAACTCTGAACGGAAAATTTCTCTACGGTTTGAAAATCTTTCCTGAAGGCGAAAATTTCAATCTTTGTCCGGCGGAAGTTTGCCGCGTCGAAGATCAAAAACCGCCTAATGCAGTCGGCGAAATGTGCATCGCAGATGCGCCGAAAACGGGACTCAAAATCGAAAAATTTACGCCGCCGGATGAAATTATCGAAACGGTCGAGCGTATCGTCAAAGCCGCGAAAATTGATGTCGGCGGCGTGGAATATCTGATTGACGACCGAACGGGCGACGCGCTTTTTTACGACATCAACGCGCTGTCTAATTTTGTCGCCGATGCCGTAAATTTAATCGGTTTCGATCCGCACGATAATTTAGTGAATTTTCTCGAAAGTGAACTAAACAAAATAGCTGCGCCGAACGAAATCGGCAGAACAACGGCGTTTCAGTTAATTTAAATTAATTGAGATAAAAGAAATTTGATTTGTCCGCTAAATGCGCGAATAACGCAAAAGAAAAAACAAGAATAAATTTTTCGCGCTGTTTCGCGTCATTCGCGGGCAAATTTCTTAAAGAATTTTGGGAGAATAAATTGATGCGTTACGGATATTGGATGCCTGTTTTCGGCGGTTGGCTGAGAAATGTCGAAGATGAAAAAATGGAAACGAGTTTCGCTTATGTTAAAAAACTCGCGCAGAGATCGGAAGAAATCGGTTTCGATTTGTCTCTGATCGCCGAATTGAATTTAAACGACATCAAAGGCGTTGACGCGCCTTCGCTCGATGCCTGGTCAACGGCGGCGGCGTTGACGGCGGTGACGAAAACGCTCGAATTGATGGTCGCCGTGCGCCCGACTTTTCATAATCCGGCACTTTTCGCCAAACAAGCCGCAAACATTGACCAAATCGGCGGCGGCGGACGTTTGAGTTTGAACGTCGTCTCGTCCTGGTGGTCGGAAGAAGCGAAAAAATTCGGCGTGCAGTTTGACGAACACGACGACCGTTACGCGCGAACGAGCGAATGGCTCGAAATCGTTGATCGGCTGTGGAAAGAAGATCACTTTGATTTTACAGGAGATTATTACAAAATCACGGACAGCGTTTTGCAGCCGAAACCGATTAAAAAACCTATAATTTACGCGGGCGGCGAATCGGAAAAAGCAAAAGATACGATTGCGCGGCAATGCGACGCTTATGTGATGCACGGCGACTTGCCTGAAAAGGTGAAAGCGAAAATCGAAGATATGGAAACGCGGCGGGCGAAACTGAATTTACCTTCGATGGTTTACGGCGTTGCCGGTTATACGATTGTCAGAGATTCGGATGCGGAAGTTAAAAAAGAATTGGAGCGCATCACCGATGTCAAACAATCATCGGCTGGCTATGGAAATTATCAGGATTGGCTCGCCAATACGAAACTCGAACAACAGGTTTCGCTCGAAGATTATTCGGTTTCAAATCGCGGTCTGCGTTCCGGTCTGACGGGAACACCGGATCAGGTCGCCGAAAGAGTCGCCGAATTTGAAAAAGCGGGCGTAAACCTTCTGCTTTTGCAATGCAGTCCGCAGATCGAAGAAATGGAGCGTTTCAGCGAAGCGGTAATTCGACCGTTGCAAGATCAGGCAAGCGCGAAAGTTTCAGCCGGAAAATCGAATTAAAGTAAGTTTTAAGCGATATTTTAACGGTTGAATAAGTGTGTTAAAGTCTCCGACATTTATTTCAAACGACTGACCGCCGCGCCTAAAATATTTTTTGGTGAAATCGCCCCGAAATTTCGGCTGTCGGTGCTTTCCGGCGGATTGTCGCCGAGAACGATGTAATTCCCTTCCGGCGTGATTTCGGCGAGACGTTTGACGACGTTGACGTTTTGGATAAATGGATGCCGAAAAAAAACTATGTCGCCGATTTCGGGTTTACTTTCGGGATCAATAAGAACGCAATCGCCCGATTTCAAAGTCGGCAACATCGAATCGCCTTCGATGATAAAAATGTCGCGCCAACCTAAAAAGTATTTGGCTTTTTCAAAAAAATCGGCGGTCGGCAATTTATTTTTCATCCGTTTTTCCACTAAGCCGAAAGATGTTCGATGAGAATTTTCGTGCCGATGCCGATGAGAATAATGCCGCCGATGATACGCGTTTTGTTGTGTCCAAAATGTTTGTAGCGGTGTCCGAGATACACTCCGGCAAGCGAAAGAGCAAAAGTAACAATTCCAATTGTTAAGACCGGAAACAAAATTGAATTGAGAACAATCAGACTGAAACCGATCACAAGTGCGTCAATACTTGTCGCTAAAGCAAGAAGTAAAAGCTGATAAATGCTGATCGAATGTTCGTCAACGCCTTCGTCTTCGCCGGATTTCAAATCGTCGTAGATCATTTTGCCGCCGATAATGCCGAGTAAAGAAAATGCAATCCAATGATCCCAAGCCGAAATCACATCAATAAAATTTACGCCGATTGCCCAGCCGATAACCGGCATTACGCCTTGAAACAAACCGAAAAACAAGGACATTTTCAGCGCGTCGGTCAGATAGATTTTTTTCGTCGCCGAACCGTTAGCGACCGCAACAGCGAAAGCGTCCATTGATAAACCGAAAGCTAAAAGTAATGCGGTGAAAATGTTCATCGAAGAAATTATTACCGATATTTATTTTTCGGAGCAAATGAGAAAGAGAGATGATAGATGAAAGATTGAGATGATGTTTTAATCTTTCATCTATCATTTATCATCTTTCACTTATTCCGAAAATTTACATCAGCCATCATTTACCCAAATTAAATGAGCGCGTCAAAATAAACGACGCGCTCATTATTCAAAATCAACTTACCGATTTGTCTATTTGCTCGCTAAATAAAACTCGACATCTTTACCTTTTGTTTCCCAGAAAATTTTGTGAATTTTCTCGATATTGTCTAAAAGTTCCTGCGCGTGTTCGATGCTGACTTCCTGTTTGCACGACGAACAAAGTTTGGCGGTTTTCCAAAAAAGCGTGTGCAGTTCGGGATATTTTTCCAGATGTTCGGGTTTGAAATAATCCGTCCACAAAACCAGAACGTGATGTTTTGCTAATTCGGCTCGTTCTTCTTTGATGGCGATAAAGCGCGTCACGGTGTTGTGATAAGCGGCGTGCGCTTTCGCGTCGTCGCCTTCGGGATGTTTCAGATCGCTGATCTTTTTCGTCAGCATAAAAACCGATTCGGCTTCGATGCGAGCCTGCGCCGGATCGTAAACGCCGCACGGACCATCGCAATGCGCTTCGGCAACTTCAAATTTACTTCTATCAAACAATTTATCTAACATTTTTTCTCCTTGTTCTATTTTAATTTTTAAAGAATATCAAACCGCCGATTTACGCAGATAAATTATTTGTCTGTAAAAGTTCTAAGCGATCTGCGTTTATCCGTATTCATCTGCGGTTAATTCCTCTTGAAATATGTAATTTTATTCGACCGGACGACCGCCGGCATCAATGCCTTCGACGCTTGCCTGACGCACGACTGTAACGTGCAGATCATCATTGACAAACACCTGACACGAAAGGCGC
>CBDCJY010000004.1:0-194082 GCA_965217985.1 Pyrinomonadaceae bacterium | reverse complement strand
GCACGGAACAAACGGCACGATTTACGACATTACTTTGCAGTCGGACGGCAAAATTATTCTCGCCGGGGAGACGCGCGACGAACTCAGCGGCGGAACGAGATACGTCGGAATTTTGGTTCGGCTGAACGCGAACGGCTCTCTTGATACGAGTTTTGGAGCAAATGGCATCGCTCGACTCGTCGGACCAAACGTGCCAAACGGACAATTTCCTAATGCTTACGGTTCGGTTCGTTTTAATAAAGTATTGGTGCAGCCGGACGGACGCATCATTGCCGCCGGTTATGATGGCACAGTCGAAGATTATTTCACCGGCACGGTTTTTCTCGTCACGCGCTGGACGGCGAGCGGACAGCTTGAAACTAAACGCCGACTCGATAACAACGCCAGTCAAGCCGCTAGAGAATCGGCGACCGGCTTGCTTTTAAGCAGAGACGGCGGCAAAGTTTTAGTTTCCGGTTTATATCAAAACGACCAAACGCTCGTGCGCTTAAATTTAACCGATTTATCGCTTGATTCGACATTCGGCACGAACGGTATCAAACGTTACTCTTATCAGAATCTCGACTTTAACGGACTCGTCATCAAGACAATTCAGCCGGACAGTAAAATTCTCGCCGTTGACCGCGCCGCGAACAGCAGCGGTGTCGTCCGCTTCAATCCTGACGGCTCGCCCGACCAATCTTTCGGCAACGCCGCTTTTATTGACGGACAGTATCAACGCGGCAGACTTAATCTCGGCGTTCGCGTTTTTAACGGCGATACGAGCCGCTTCGGTGTCTCGCAGATTCTTCTTCGCGCCGACGGTAAATTTAATCTGATCGGCACGGCTGGCGTAAACGTCGGCTTCGGAACATCTCGCGGCGCAATTTCGCAGAATATCAATAGTTTGCACGAGAACAATTACACAGATTTTACGAACGATGGGAAAACCGATTTTACCGTTTTTCGTCCATCTGATACTGCTTGGTATCAGATGGATAGTTCGAATTATAGATTTTCGACATTTCAATGGGGCTTATCAACGGATAAACTTGCGCCTGCCGATTATGACGGTGACGGCAAAACCGATTGGGCGGTGTTTCGTGACGGTGTTTGGTATATCTATCAATCTTCAAACGGACAGGTAAGATATGCTTATTTCGGTCTGTCGGGGGACATTCCTCGACCGGGAGATTTCGATGGCGACGGTTATGCAGATATAGCCGTTTTCCGACCCTCGGATGGAATTTGGTATTGGCTTAATTCTTCAAATGGTCAATATCTCGGTGTGCAATTTGGTAAAAACGGGGATGTGCCTCTGTTAGCTGATTTTAATGGTGATGGTAAATCCGATATTTCAGTTTTTCGCAACGGTGTTTGGTATTTCATCCGTAGTTCGGATGCGAGTGTCGGCACTATTCAATTCGGATTGGCGGGAGATATTCCGGTCGTTGGTGATTATGATGGCGATAGCAAATCTGATCTGGCAGTATTCAGAAACGGAATTTGGTATGTTCTTAGAAGTTTGGATAACGGAGTTTCCTATTTTAATTGGGGGTTATCGAGTGATAAGATAGTGCCGGGAGATTATGACAACGACGGTAAAACCGATGCTGCAATTTATCGTGACGGCGTGTGGTGGATTTTATACAGCGGCAGTAATTCTTATACTACGATCAATTTCGGAGTGACGGATGATAAGCCGATCCCGACCGTTTACTTGCCTTAAACAATTATTCGGTAAAAGAAAGCCGGACTTTATAAAGTCCGGCTTTCTTTTACTCTAGTGTATTTCGCCATTTTGCGCCGCATTCGTTTATCAGTTCGTCGGCTTCCGCCGGTCCCCAAGTTCCGGCTTCGTAATTCGGAAATTCACGCGCCGGAATTGCATTCCAGACATCGAGGATCGGCGAGACGATTGACCAGCTCGCTTCGACCATATCGGCGCGTTGGAAAAGCGTTGCGTCGCCCGTCATACAATCGTAGAGAAGTCTTTCGTAACCCGTCGAACTCTGTTCGCCGAAATGGTCAACGTAATTAAAATCCATATCAACCGCGCCCATATTGACAATCGGACCGGGAATTTTCGCGCCGAAATGCAGCGTGATTCCTTCGTCCGGCTGAATATGTATGACGATTCGATTGGTTGTCAGTTTTTCAACCGATGTGTCGCGGAAAAGCATAAACGGTGCTTTTTTAAACTGTATGACGATCATCGAATTTTTCGCCGGCAGATGTTTGCCCGTGCGAATATAAAACGGCACGTCAGCCCAACGCCAATTGTCAATTTTCAATTTCAATGCGGCGTAAGTTTCCGTATTCGATTTCGGATTAACATCCGGTTCGTCACGGTAAGCCGGAACTTTTTTCTTGTCAATCACGCCTTCGCCGTATTGACCGCGCACGACGCTGTGTAAAACTTCTTCCGGCGAAAAAGGTTGAATCGCGTGCAAAATTTTCGTCTGTTCATTTCTCACTGCATCGGCTTCAAACGAAACGGGCGGTTCCATTGCGGTCAAAGTTACAAGTTGAAAAATATGATTCGGAATCATATCGCGCAATGCGCCCGCCGTATCGTAATAACCGCCGCGCGCTTCGACACCGAGTTTTTCGGCGACCGTGATTTGAACGTGGTCAATAAAATTTCGATTCCAGATCGGCTCGAAAATCGAATTGCCGAAGCGAAAAACCAAAATATTCTGAACGGTTTCCTTGCCGAGATAATGGTCAATGCGGTAAATCTGCGATTCTTTAATAATGTTCAAAAGATCGCAGTTCAAAGTTTTCGCCGATTCGAGATCGCGCCCGAACGGTTTTTCGTAAATAAATCTGCGCCAACCGTCTTTTTCGTCGCATAGATCAATGTCGCAAACCTGTTGCGTAACGGGCGCAAACAGCGACGGCGGCGTAGCGAGATAAAAGAAGTAATTTTCGGGAATGTCGAATTCTTTGTCTAAATCTTTGAGCAGTTTTTTCAGATTAGAAAAAGTTTTTTTATTGCCGAAATCGCCGCCCGTGTAATGTGTCCGCTCGTCAAACCATTTCAAAAGGTCTTTATCAATGTCTTTGCCGACAAATTCGAGCAGATCATTTTTGATTTTGACGCGAAATTCATCTCCCGTCATTTCCTGCCGACCGACACCGACGATGGCGAAATTGTCCGGCAGATATTTTTGTTGCGCCAGATTATAAAGCGCGGGGAAAAGTTTGCGTTTCGTCAGATCGCCCGTTGCGCCGAAAATAATCATCGTACACGGATCGGCTTGTTTTTGTTGTTCGTCCATAGATTAAATAATGGTTAGTGGTAAATGATAAATTGTAAATAATTGATTTCGCATTAACCATTTACAATTAGCCATTTACCATTAAATTTATTTGCAGTTTATCACGAAGTTCGAGTTCGCGGCGATTCATTTCGCCGTCATCCGTCTCGTGATCGTAACCGCAGAGATGCAAAACGCCGTGCAGAATCAATTGTTTGATTTCGAGTTCTAAACTTAAATTGTTTTCGATTGATTGCCGCGCGGCTTGTTCGGCGGAAATAATAATGTCGCCGAGATAATTTTCGCCGATTTCAAATTCGTCCGGCTCAAACGGAAAAGACAAAACATCGGTCGCCGAATTTTTACCGCGAAATTCATTGTTCAATTTACGAATTTTACTGTCTGAGACAAAAGCGACGGTAAAATCTCTGTTTTCGATCTCAGGAATTTTCAAGATTTGATTAACTGCAAAATCTTTAATGACTTTTAATTCAATTCTTATTTTTCTCTGATTATTAATAATTTCAGCCATTCGGTTTAATTAACTTTCTACCTTTTCCAACTCCAATCTTCATAAAGTTTATTCAAACGCGCCCGCGCCTGCAATGTGCGCGGAGTTTCTGCGCCTTGCGAAAGACTTAAATTTTCAAAACTTTCTCTCAGAAACGGTTCGGCTTCTTGAAAACGCTTTTGAGAAAGTAAACATTCGCCGAGCGCACTTTGGGCAATCGAAACCCAGAAATGTTCTCTCGGCAAAGATTCGGTGCGAAGTTTAAGTGCTTCGCGCAAAATCTTTTCGGCTTCGGCAAACCGATTTTTTTTGTTGAAAATCAAACCTTGAACAATTAAAGCCGACGGATAATTTGCATATTGCGAATTAGAAGTTTCACGGTAAATTTGCAGAGTTTCATTAATATCTTTTTCGGCTTCGGTAAGATTTTCCTGCAAATAAAAGACTTGCGCCTGCAAACGTAAGTTGTCGCCGAGCGGAATAGACGACGGGCTGAAAAGTTTCCGGTAAAGATTTCCGGCTTCGACGAGATTTTTTTCGGCTTCGTCAAGTTCGCCTTTTTCCATCTGAAAACTTCCGAGCGCGGTTAGATTTGCACATAATTCAGGCGTTTCGGAATTTTGCTGTTTTTTAATTGCTTCAACTTTCGGACGGACGATGTTAATCGCTTCGTCAAATTGTCCGCGATCAGATAATGTCAGCGCGTAAACCGCTTCGACGATTCCAAATGAATTTTTTGCTTCGGGCGAAACTTCTCCGCGCAGATTCAATGCTTCGAGCAAAATTGTTTCGGCTTCTTTGGAAAATCCCTGTTTGCGCCTGAGAAGTGCGAAATCATTGAGTGCGGAAAGTAATAAATCTGCGCTGATATTTCCTTTTTTTTGCTCCGAACGCAAAATCGCAATTCTTTGGTTATATATTTTATCCGCATTTATATCATCGCTTTTTTGGACATAAAATTCACCCAAAGCGATAAGAGTATTCAGCGTTTCGAGACTGTCTCCACCGTAAATTTGCGTTTCTGCTTCAAATGCGGAGTTTAAGTTCTGTTCCGCCAGATCATATTCACCTTGCGATAAATAACTCGTTCCGATGATTCTCTGCAATTCGGCGCGAACTTCCGGCTGATTCGATAAATCGGCACTTTTCAGATGTTCCGAGGCGGCATCCAAAACTTCTTTGACCGTCATCTGACTTCTTTTTTCGGTCGGCGAATTCGCACTCGGATCTGAATATTCCAGAATACTTTGCAGAAAAGCGTTGACGACTTCGGCTTTTACTTTTTCGCGGCGGGCAATGCGCGCCTGCCAAACGCTGACAATGATTCCGCCGATTAAACTGAGCAAAACCAAACTTGCCGCCAAAACGCCGACTTTGTGACGTTTGATAAATTTCGAGGCGCGGTATTTGAAAGTATTCGGACGCGCCGAAACGGGAAAACCTTTTAAATATCGTTCGATGTCTTCGGCAAATGCTTCGATTGATTGATAACGCCGCAAAGGTTCTTTTCGCAAAGCCATTAACGTAATATTATCCAGATCGCCTTTGAATTTTACATTTTGGATTTTGGATTTTGGATTTGCCGACGGCGGCAAAGGTGCGATGTGTCTGGTAGTTTTGATAATTTCGTCCAGGGTTTTTCCTTCAAAATGAAACGGTCGGTCGCCGGTCAGTAATTCGTAGAAAACAATACCTAAACTGTATATATCGGAAGCCGTCGTGAGCGGTTCGTTTTTCAATTGTTCGGGCGAAGCGTAAGCGGGTGTAAGTGCGCGAAATGCCGTCTGTGTGTGTTCAATATTATTTAATAAATTTTCATCAGTTAGTTTTGCCAGACCGAAATCGAGCAGTTTCGGTTCGGCTTCATCGTTGACGAAAATATTAGACGGTTTTAAATCGCGGTGAACGATCAGATTTCGATGAGCGTAAGCGACACCCGCGCAAACTTTTACGAACAATTTCAGACGATCTTCGAGATTTAAGTTTTTACTTTCGGCAAATTTCGTGATCTCTTCGCCTTCGACAAACTCCATCACCAGAAAAGGCAATCCGTCATCGGACACGCCGCCGTCGAGAAGTTTTGCAATGTTCGGATGATTTAATGAAGCGAGAATCTGACGTTCGCGTTTGAAACGATTAATGATTTCCGTTTCGGCAATCGCCTGACGAATAATTTTGATTGCGACCTTTTGGTCAAACTCTCCGTCATCTCTCTCGGCGAGAAATACCGCACCCATTCCGCCGTGTCCGATTTCACGAATGATTTTGTAATGCCCGAAATTTCTTTGCGTTTGAGCCGAACCGTTTGTGAAAACTTTGGCGACTTCAAAAGCGGCTTTTTCGATAAAATCTTCAACATCTTCGTGTGAAGCGAGCAATGATTCGACTTCTTCGCGCACTTCTGCATTGTCAGCACAAACTTCGTCTAAATAAACGGCGCGTTCGACTCCACCTTTTTCTAAAGCTGCAATCAGAATTTCTTTGACTATTTGCCAGTTTTTTTCATCCATTATTTCTGCTTATTTCACGAAAGAGCCAAGTTTTCGCCACAGTCCATTCGCGTTTGACCGTTGCCGGAGAAATTTTCAAAGAGTGCGCCGTTTCCTCAATCGTCAAACCGCCGAAAAAACGAAGCTCGACGATTTTGGATTGCATTTTGTCGAATTTCGCCAGTTTTTCAAGCGCATCGTCAAGCGAAATCAGATCAACTTCACGATTGCTTTTACTCGGAAAACTAATCGCTTCATCGAGCGAAAGTTTTTGTCCGAAATCTCTTTTTTTCGCCTTTTTCTCGCGGGCGTGGTCAACGAGAATTTTCCGCATAATCTGCGCCGCGACCGCAAAAAAATGTGCGCGATTCTGCCACGAAACTTTTTCCCAATCAACGAGCCGAATATACGCTTCGTGAACGAGCGCAGTTGCTTGGAGCGTGTGATCGGTTTTTTCATTGGCAAAAAGACGAGAGCCAAGCGGCGCAAATCTTCATAGACGAACGGCAAAAGTTTCTCCGGCGCGTCGCCGTCGCCGTCGCTGATTCGGTTCAAAAGGATTGTAACTTCTTCCGTCGGCATTTTCTTTACTCACCATTATAAGGGCAATTAAAAAAAAGTCGAAAAAATAAAACTATTTTGAGCTGATTTGTGGAAATTTTCCGCCTTGTTTAATTGGAAAGAGGAAAAATTTAAAAGGTGGCGACTGAGTAAAAATGAGGAGAAAAATATGAATAAAATATTAATAACTATTTCGTTTATTTTCTTAACTGCACTGGGAATTTCGGCGCAGGACGATTACAACAAATTCGAGGTTTCCGGCGGCTATTCGTTCGAGCGCGTCAAGGGATTTCCGGGCGATAGATCACAAAGCACATCAAATTTCGACGGAACTACTACTTCAACCTACGTTACGGGTGAGAACAGAACTCACAATTTGAGCGGATTTAATGCATCGGCGGTTTACAATTTTTCAAGATATTTCGGCGCGAAATTCGAGTTTTCGGGAAATTACGGTTCGGATAAAGATCATACTTTACCGGGCGGGATTTATACGCAAGCCAACGGCAGAACTCTTCTGGTGATTCCCGGCATAGGCGGAATTGCTGCCAAACAGCGTGATTATAAATATCTGGCGGGATTACAGTTCAAGGATAATTCCAAAGACAAAAAACTGAAGCCTTTCGCGCACACTTTATTCGGCGCGGCGAGGCAAACGACGGATTTTTCAAATCTCGACCCGCAGCGCACTAATTTGATCGGCGGCAAAACAATTAAAGTTAACGGTTTCTCGCTGGCAGTCGGCGGCGGTTTGGATCTTCGGGTTTCCAAGCGGATCGATATTCGCCTCATTCAATTCGATTACAATCCGGTCTTTACCAAAGCGAAAACACTCGTTCCTTTAGGAGCGCAGGTAGATACGCTAATTCCTAATCTAACCGCTCCGGGTCTGGTGACGAGTTTGCAGGATTTCACAATTCCTAAACACACCGAACAAAATTATCGGGTCGGTTTCGGAATTGTTATTCACTAATTTGATATATAGTCCAAAAAAGCCTAAACGGATGAATTTTTTAATCTTAGCAATTTTTCTATGAAAAATAAGCTAGAAATTTTTGGGCTGTTTTGCTTGTTTTTTGCGCCCTATTGATTGAGAACAAAAATTCGTTCAAATGAATGGAGAAAATTATGCAAGATAAATTTTACAGATTAATGTTCGCGGCGTTTTTTTTCGCGGCGTTTTTATGCCAAACAATCAACGCTCTTGGGAACAATAAAGACTTCGAGAAAATGCCATCGCCGGAAACGCCGCTGTCGGGCAGTTTGGCGATGTTCGGATGATTGAGATTGGCAGGTATCTGACGCTCGCGTTTAAAGCGTTTAATAAGTCCGGTTTCGGCGATTGTCTGACGGATTATTTTAACAGCGACCTATTGAGAAAATTCGCCGTCGTCACATTCGGCGAGAAAACCGCACTCATTCCGCCCGCACCGATTTCATTGATGATTTTGTAATTGCCGAAAAATCTCTGAGAAAAATTCAGATCATTACTAAATATTTCGCCAGCCTGAAAAAAACCGGCATTTCGATAAAGTCTTCGACATCTTCGTGCGATTCGAGCATTGATTCGACTTCCGAACGTAAATCAGAATCGTTCGCGCAAAATTCATCTAAAAATTTTGGACGTGACTGTGCATCATTTTCCAAAGCCGCGAGAAAAATTTCCTTGACGTTTTGTCATTTTTTCTCATCCATCGGTTTGTCTTATTTCTCTGAAAAGCCAAGTTTTCGCCACAGTCCATTCGCGTTTGACCGTTGCCGGAGAAATTTTCAAAGAGTGCGCCGTTTCCTCAATCGTCAAACCGCCGAAAAAACGAAGCTCGACGATTTTGGATTGCATTTTGTCGAATTTCGCCAGTTTTTCAAGCGCATCGTCAAGCGAAATCAGATCAACTTCACGATTGCTTTTACTCGGAAAACTAATCGCTTCATCGAGCGAAAGTTTTTGTCCGAAATCTCTTTTTTTCGCCTTTTTCTCGCGGGCGTGGTCAACGAGAATTTTCCGCATAATCTGCGCCGCGACCGCAAAAAAATGTGCGCGATTCTGCCACGAAACTTTTTCCCAATCAACGAGCCGAATATACGCTTCGTGAACGAGCGCGGTCGCCTGCAATGTGTGATCGGCGCGTTCATTTTGCAGATAACTGTGTGCGAGTTTTCGCAGTTCGCCGTAAACGAGCGGCAAAAGCTGTGCGGGAGCTTTCCCGTCGCCGACATTTATACGATCAAGCAAAATTGTCACATCAGGGGAATCAGCCATTTTCACAAATTAAATTTCAGAATGTACAGAGATTATATGACTAATCAAAAAAAAAAAAAAAAGTTTTTTTAATTATTTTGACCCAATTTGTCCATTTTTTCCGCATTGTAGGCTGAAGAAGAAATTTTTAGTTGAAAATTGCGTGTAAAAAGAAAAGTTATAAAAGAATAAAATTATGAATCCAGTCGTGCTTGAATTAGAACTGACGGACAAATCCGGTAAAGCAATTTCTGAGTCTTTAAACATCTATCAGCAAGAATTTTTAAGGTTACAAACAGAATTGATAAATGAAGAAACAGATAAATTATTAAGTGACGACAAAATCCGAAAAAGAAATTTTGACAGGTCGAACGATGATTGGCACGATAATTTTTTAGGCGAGAATTATTAAGAAAAGGAGAAAAATATGGCGGTTTTTGATTTTATGGCGAATCTCTACAATCCCGACGGACAGCCTAAAAAGGAAGTTGCGGAAACTGAAGCTAATAAACACTTCAAAACTATGGATGACTTTGAAAAGGTAGGAGCGAATTATGAAGATTATTTGGAAGAAGCTAAAAATAACTCAACTGTAAATGTCGGGGAAAGTAATCCCGCGCTTATAAATGAAGTCTCTTGGATGTTGGAATTAAACTCGTTCATAAACGAAGTTACCATTCAAATTAACTGTTTGGTGCAGCTAATACCAATGAGCGGAACGAGTGCGATTCAATCGCTCATCGGATATATGCGTGTCATTATTCCTAAGCTCGAAGCCTTTAAACCTAAAGCGGAATCATTGAGTAAAGCCGGGTCAAACCAAATGTCCGAAAGATTAGAGCCGACTTTGTCCGATATTAAAACGGCTTACGCAACATATTTGAATATGTATGGCGGCTCGGTTAGAACTGACAATAATATCGCTCGTATCAACAATACATCAGCGGCAGAAACAACGAATACGATTCTCGAAACAAATATCAATATTCAAGGTGTTTATGATAAAGCCAACAATAATTGGGACGATAAGTTTTGAGGTCAAAATTAAGGAATTGAGTTAAAGCTCAATAAATCGAACTAAAACCAGGAGGAAAATATATGACGAAAATAACTAAAAATATGGAGGATAATATTTATGGATGAAATAGTGCCGAATGACTGTCCAAGCTGCGGCGGGACAGGTGAAATTGATCCTTGCCCAAAATGTGGCGGCTCTGGACAACTCCCCGATGATGAAAGCTATAAAACTTGTTTTATCTGTAACGGTAGTGGAAAGGCAAAATGTCCGCGATGTAATGGCTCCGGCAAGGATTAGTCCGGGATCATACAAAATTTGTCAATGTTTGCGGCTAAGCGAATGCTGCCGCAAACATTATTCAACTTATGATTTAAGCATTCTTGTCAAAATTAGGAGAAATATTATGCTAAACAAAATTATAAAATCTTATCGGCATTTTTTCAGTCGTCGGTTGATGCGAGGTTATGGTGCTTGTAGCGATTCAGGTTGCGGTTGCGGGCAATATACGGACGCGGGAAATAGTTATTGTTCCTGTGGTCATTCTTTTGATAATCATTGGTAAAAATGATTTATGGGTTGTCAGATTTTTTCTTATTTTGAGTCATCCTAGCCATTTACAAACTATGGCAAAACTTCAATCCGAGTCATAAAGAAGATCATTAGAGTTTAATCTGATTTGTCGGTTTTTTCCGCTATATGGATTGCAAATTTAATCATTTGCAAAATCAGCAACATTGCAAACGCGAAAGTGAAATCGGTTTACAAAGAGAGAGATAAATATGAGAAAAAAAATATTTCTAGTGTTGGTAATTTTTTTGTCAGCATTGACGTTGACCAAAATAGCAGAGGCACAACAGCGATTTGTTGCGAATTTAAGCGGGGCGCAGGAAGTTCCGGCAGTTGCCTCGATAGGCACCGGAGTTTGCAATATCGTGCTGAACGCAGCCGAAACGCAGATAACCGTGAACTGCACTTATTCGGGCGTTTCATCACCCGTGCAGTCTTCTCACATTCATAACAACGGCTCGGTCGGCACGAATGGTCCCGTGAAATTTAATTTTAACTTTACAGGCGGCACGAGCGGAACAATCGGACCGCTTAATTTCGATGTTACCGCGCAGGATATTGCCGATTTGCGGGCGAAAAAATGGTATTGCAATATTCACACATCAGATTTTTCCGACGGCGAAATTCGCGGACAGGCAAAAATCACGACTACGCCGTATGACCGCGACGGCGACGGACGCACCGACATTACTATATTTCGGCAATCGGAGAGAAATTTTTATACTTTAAGCAGTATAAACAACAGTTATTTTGTAGAAAACTTTGGTCAAGGCTCTAATTTAAATTTCTTGAGCAGTTACCCGAGCGATTTTGACGGTGACGGTCAAGCCGATCCGACGCTTTTGTATCTTGACCAGAATACGGGTCAGGCGTATTGGGACATTTATCGCAGCACCAACCACAGCTATTACACTATTCCGTGGGGAAGTTTCCAGACAGCTAATATCGAGCGTTTAGTACCCGGCGATTATGACGGTGACGGCAAAACGGATGTCGCCGTATTTCGTGGTGCGACCGGCGTTTGGTATATTTTGCAAAGTGCAACGAATACGGTCAGATACGAGCAGTTCGGTTTGCCTAACGATACTCCGCAAACGGGTGATTTTGACGGCGACGGGAAAGCCGATTTGTGCGCTATCCGCAAAGAAGGCAACCAACAAGTCTGGTGGATTAAGCGAAGTTCGGACGGTCAGGTTTATACTGACATTTGGGGCAGATCAAGCGGCGATTCTATATTCTTCTTCGCGCAGGTTGACGTGGACGGCGACGGCAAGCAGGATTTAATGATTAGCCGCGCTGTGAACCAAGAGCGTGTTTTTTGGGTAAAACGCAGTTCCGACGGGCAGCCGTTCGTCCTGACGTGGGGCATTAATACAGGCGTGACGACAACTTCGGATACCGCTTTAGTGGGCGATTATGACGGTGACGGCAAAACGGATTTTGTCGCCCGACGAAACGTAAACGGTAACTATGTTTGGTATATTTACCAAAGCGCGACCGGAACGGCGCGTGTTGTTCAGTTTGGTTTAACAGGCGATCAATAAAGGCTTTTCGCTCCGGTTTAGAAAAAAAACGCCGTTTCATTGCGGCTCGAATCAAACCCGAAGTATCTGCAACTCTTTCAACAATCAGGTGTAGAATTTTTACTTCGGAATTTCGAACGAAAAATCAGTTGCGTCAGATTACGACGGTAACTGTAAGATTGATGTTGCGGTTTATTGGAAAAGGCAACGGATCGCGCGGCAATCAACTAACAGCGTCAATCCTGTTTATAATTTTAACGGCTTACAATCAAAAACTGTTGTGAACTGTAAATTGAAAAGGTTTGACTTGATTCAAGTCAAACCTTTTTTATTCGTGTTGGTTCTCCGAATTCGTTTGGTCTTCGTAGGCTTCGACGATCAACTGGACGAGCCGATGGCGAACGACATCTTTTTTGTCGAAATAGATAAATTCGATTTCGGGAATGTCATTTAAAACTCTTTCGGCTTCGCGCAGTCCGCTGCGCTGTCCGCGCGGCAGATCAACCTGCGTAATGTCGCCCGTAACGACGACTTTCGAGCCGAAACCGATGCGCGTCAGGAACATTTTCATCTGTTCGCCCGTCGTATTTTGCGCTTCGTCGAGAATGATAAAAGCATCCGAGAGCGTTCTTCCGCGCATAAAAGCCAGCGGCGCAATTTCGATAATTCGTTTTTCGAGCATTTTCGTCACGCGCTCGTTATCCACCAGATCGAAAAGCGCATCGTAAAGCGGTCGCAAATAAGGATCAACTTTATCCTGTAAATCGCCGGGAAGAAAACCGAGTCTTTCGCCCGCTTCGACCGCCGGACGAGTCAGAATAATGCGATTGACCTGCTTCAAAAAAAGTGCCTGAACCGCCATTGCAACGGCGAGAAAGGATTTTCCGGTTCCGGCGGGACCGATGCCGAACGTCAAATCCTTTTCGTTGATCGCATCAATATATTTGCGCTGGTTGGCGGTTTTCGGCGCGACGGCTTTTTTGCCCGACGGATTAAATCGCGCGCGTGTGAAATAATCTTTCAGACTGTAAGCGCGGTCTTCGGCGATTTGCTTGAAAGCGTCACGGAGTTCTTTGTCCGTAAAAGTATTTCCTTCGCTAAAAAGTTCGCTGAAATCTTTCAGTATTTTTTCGACCGTTCGGACATCCTGCGGTTCGCCTTCGATATTTAAATCTTGACCGCGCGGATTGACGCGGACGGCGAGGATTGATTCGAGATATTTTACGTTTTCATCGCGGACACCGAAGAGAGTTTCGATAGCGCGTGGCGGCAGTTCAATTCTATTAGTTTCGCTCAAATTCTTTTTACAATTTACCTCACAAAATAATTTTTTAAGATAATTCGAGGCTACTAAATGAGTTACCTGCTGTCAACAAAAATTTAGCTGAAATTTAACACTTAGTTAGTCGAAAATAGCTTTATTTTTTTACTCGTTTATGTAATTCTTTAAGCATCGTAACAATTAATCGGCAGTATCAACTTAAAATCTTTATTACTGCCAAACAACAAGGGTTTTACAAAAAGGGGAAGAAAATGACTCAAGGTGAAGTAAAGATATTTGAAACCGATGCGGTTATATTTCCGGTAAAAACGGAACAGGAAGTTTCGTCGAATGAGCAGCAGAGCGAACGCGTCGAAATCAGTAAAAATACATTCAAGATAGACATTAACACGAGATTTGCAAGATTGCGGAAAAGCCTCAAAAAGCGTTCGGCAAGTATTCTGTAAATAAAGAAAAGCATTGGGAATTTATGCCGAGAGGAGACAAGGACAAATACACCGAAAAACAGAAACGTCAGGCTGAACACATCGAGGAAAGCTACGAAAAGAAAGGCGTTTCCGAAGAAAAAGCCGAAGAAATCGCTTGGTCAACCGTCAATAAACAAGACGGCGGCGGAAAAAAAAGCGGTTCTGGAAGAAAAAAATCTTCCGCGAAAAAATCCTGAAAATTTTAATTTCAATTTACTTAGCCGGACATTTTTGATGTTCGGCTTTTTTTTATCTTGGTTTTAAAGGCTCGAAAATCATATTCGATAAATTTACCGCTTCGATTTTTTGAAATTCTTCTACGCCGACGACGATTTCGTCCGGCAAAATATCATTGCGAAAAGTTCCGTGCAGAAAATCCCACAGCGTCAAACCGCTCGACCAGTTTGAATCCATTTCGTCTTTTTTTTCCGAATGATGTATGCCGTGAAGTCGCGGCGTAGTTATAATTTTTTGCAGTTTGCCTTCAAATTTTTCCGGCAGACTTATATTTGAATGATGAAAGAAAATACTCAAAAACAACAGATTTTGCCAGATACTTAAAGCCTTTGGCGAAACGCCGATAAGAAGGATTTGTCCGGCGCGAAATAAGACCGAGATCGAAATTTCGCCGAAATGAAAACGAATCGCGGTGGCGGCGGTCAAATCCAGATCGGCGTGATGAATCTTATGAAAACGCCACAAATACGGAACTTTGTGAGTTAAAACGTGCCAGAGGTAAAGCGTGTAATCGAGCAGAACGACGGCAAGAAAAGTTTCTAAAAAATTCGGCAGTTTGAAGATTTTCAATAGACCGAAATTTTTTCTTTCGACGAATTTTGTCAAATTATTTGTTACGGGTTTTTCCAAAAAATTAGCGGCAATCGCGGCGGTCGAAGCGATTATTAAGTTGCGCGAAAAATTTATAAATTTCGGTTCGATCTGTTTTCGCAGAGGTTTCTTTTTTTCCAAATAAGAAAGAAAAGCAAATGTTCCGAAAATCACGATTCCGTTAAACCATTTCATTTTTTTTATCATAATAGAGTTTGCCGGCGATTGAAAGTTTTAGATTTCCGAGCAGTTCGATTTTGGAATCGTCAAATTATACGGTTGCAATTTATGTCTTGATTAACGAAACTATTTGATATATTCTGCGTAAAAACTTGTTTCTACTGCTACGCAATTTTATTTTCAAAGGAGAATCCGAATGTTTCAACGAATCGCATCTGCGATTGTCATTATTTTTTCGTTAATCACAATCGTTTCCGCTCAATCGAAAACCGATCCGACCGACAAATTTCGCCAGTTGGAAGAAATCCTGCCGACTGCAAACGAATACCGCACGGCTTCCGGCGCGCCCGGACACAGCTATTGGCAACAACGCGCCGATTATAATATTGATGTCGAACTCGACGACGCAAATCAGCGAATCATCGGCAAAGAAACGGTGACATATAAAAATAATTCGCCGGATTCATTAAATTATATCTGGCTCCAATTAGACCAAAATATTTACGCCAAAGATTCGGATGCCGTGATGACGAGAACCGCACCGAATTTTGAAAGAACCGAAAACGGTCTGCCGATCTCGGCTGTTGACCAACTCGTTAATCGCACCTACGACGGGCGCGTTAATCTGACTTCCGTTAAAGACGGCAAAGGAAATAATCTCAAATATACGGTCGTCAAAACGATGATGCGAATTGACCTGCCGCAACCGCTCGCGTCGGGGCAAAACTTCGTTTTTTCGATTGATTGGAATCACGCGATCAATAATCAGAGAGTTTTCGGCGGTCGCGGCGGTTACGAGTATTTTCCGGCGGATAAAAATTATCTGTATGAAATTTCGCAATGGTTTCCGCGAATGGCGGCTTATACCGATGTCAACGGTTGGCAGCATAAACAATTTTTGGGAAGCGGCGAATTTACACTCGAATTCGGCGATTATAATGTCAAAATTACTGTTCCAAACGATCACGTCGTATCGGCAACCGGAGTTTTACAAAATCCGAACGAAGCTCTTAAACCCGAATGGCGGCAGCGTCTGAAACAAGCGGAAACTGCTAAAGAGCCGATGAAAATCGTCACGCAGGACGAAGCGACCGCCAACGAATCGAGCAAACCCAACGGCAAAAAAACGTGGATTTTCAAAGCCGATAATGTGCGCGATTTTGCGTTTGCCTCGTCGAGAAAATTTATCTGGGACGCGCAAGGTCACAACGTCAACGCTAATAAAGTAATGGCGATGTCGTTTTATCCGAAAGAGGGAAATCCGCTGTGGGAAAAGTATTCGACGCAGGCGATCATTCATACTCTGAACGTCTATTCGCGCTACACATTCGATTATCCTTATCCGGTCGCGCAGAGTATCAACGGTCCGGTCGGCGGAATGGAATATCCGATGATCTGCTTTAACGGTCCGCGTCCCGCGCCTGACGGCAGTTATCCGGCGCGAACGAAATACGGTTTGATTTCGGTCGTCATCCACGAAGTCGGACATAATTATTTTCCGATGGTCGTTAATTCCGACGAACGTCAATGGACTTGGATGGACGAAGGCTTAAATTCTTTCACGCAGTTTTTAGCCGAACAGGAATGGGAAGACAATTATCCTTCGCGGCGCGGCGAACCGCAGAATATCGCCGAATATATGTTGAGCGAAAATCAAGTTCCGATTATGACGAATTCAGAATCGGTTTTGCAGTTCGGCAATAACGCTTACGGAAAACCGGCAACCGCGCTGAATATCTTGCGCGAAACGATTCTCGGCAGGGAACTTTTCGATTTTTCCTTCAAGCAGTACGCGCAGCGTTGGAAATTCAAACGTCCCGAACCGGCGGATTTTTTCCGCACGATGGAAGACGCTTCTGGCGTTGATCTCGATTGGTTTTGGCGCGGTTGGTTTTACACGACCGATCACGTTGACATCGGCATCGAAAACGTCCGGCTTTATCAGATCGGCACTCGCAATCCTGAAATAGAAAAACCGATGTCGCAAAAAGAAGCCGCCGAACGACCGGAAACGCTCTCGCAGCAGAGAAACAAATCTCTGCCGAAACGCATCGAGCAATATCCGTCGCTGCGTGATTTTTATAACGACAACAGCCAATACGCCGTGACCGATCAGGATAAAAAAGCGTATCAGGAATTTCTCTCGCGTCTGAGCGACAGCGATAAACAGTTGATTACGGGCGGAAATTATTTCTACGTCGTTGATTTGAAAAACATCGGCGGACTCGTGATGCCGGTGATTTTCGGCTTGGAATATACGGATGGAACGAAGGAAAAAATGACGATTCCGGTCGAGATTTGGCGTTATAATTACAAGGAAGTTTCAAAATTGATCGTCACCAAAAAAGAGTTGAAAGCGATTGTTTTAGACCCGAATCTGGAAACTGCCGATGCTGATTTGAATAACAATTCCTTTCCGCGCCGTCCGGTGAAATCGCGCTTTCAGGTTTTCAAAGACGGAACACAAAGATAAAGAAATGAAGTTTATTTCCAAGATTTTCCTGCTTTTAATACTGACGGCGGCGTTTTTCGCGTCGTCGTCAGCTCACACATATCACACGAGCCTGACGCGGATTGACTATAATAAAAAAAATAAAAGCCTCGAAATTGAAATTAATCTTTTTAATCACGATCTCGAAAAAGTTCTCGAAAATAAAAACAAAAAAAATATCGAATTAGATAAAACCAAAGATATTGACAATCTGATTCTAAAATATATTTCTAAAAATTTTATCGTCAAAGATTCCGCCGGAGACGAAAAAAAATTAGTTTTGATCGGCAAAGAAGTTGATGTTGATATGACGAGCGTTTTTATCGAAATTGACGAAGTTGAAAATTACGAAAATCTGCAACTGCAAAATAAAATCTTTTTTGAAAGTTTTTCCGAACAGATAAATCTCGTTTCTCTTCACGTCGAAGATAAAAAATTCGATTTATTGTTTAAAACCGGAGACGATTTCAAAAATTTCTCTCAAACTAAGAAGTAAGCACTTCAAATTAGCACTTACTTCTTAATTCGAGGTGAGAAAAAGAGTAACGTAGGGATCGAAACTCTTAATTCCAGCCAGTCTTTTGCAACCGACGACGAATAAAGTTGACTGGAATGCGTGAGGCATTTGCCCTAAAAGGGTTATCACATATATATGACAAAAACTCACGAAATATCACATAGAAATTTGAAAAAATAATAAAAAATATTTGACGACCAATTGAAACCGACTATAAATCTTTTATTTGCTGTGATTTAAATTTATGGAGAAAAAACGGTAATGTGAAAATATTTTCGATTTGAATCTCTTGTGTGAAAAAATATCTCGATGATTTTCAAAATAGCTTACTTCTGATTTAATAAAACTTCGTGTTAAAATTTCCAAATAATTTAATCTGCGATTGGAGTTGGAGAAGAAATGAAAATTGCATTAAACGGCGCGACGACGATGCACGCCGATCTTGAAACCGACATCAAAGCCGCGAGTGAAGCAGGTTTTGAACTGATCGAAATTTGGGCGGCGAAACTTTACAAATTTCTGAAAACGCAAACGACAGACGATCTGAAAAAACTTTTGGACGACGCGAACATCGCGCCTTACAGCATTAATTCCATCGAACATATTACGTTTCGGACGGCGGACGATTACGAGAAAATCAAAGCCGAATGCGAAGAACTTTCGCGAATCGCGGGCGAAATAAATTGTCCGTATGTCGTCGTCGTTCCGGGAAAATTGCCGGAAAATGCGTCGAAAGACGAGATTTTAGACGAATCGGTCAAAGTTTTGAACGAACTCGCCGACATCGCGAAAAAACACGATGTTTCGCTCGCTTTTGAATTTTTAGGTCAAACCGATTGTTCCGTGCAGACTCTGGATTTTTGCCGGGAAATCGTTGAAAAAGTCGGTCGCAAAAACGTCGGTTTGGTGATTGATACGTTTCATTTCTACGCCGGAAATTCGACTTTTGAAGCGATTGACAATCTCGATCCCGAAAAACTTTTTATTTTTCATATCAACGACGCGGAAAATCTGCCGAAGGAAAATCTGACCGACGCGCACAGACTTTATCCGGGCGAAGGTATTTTGCCGATCAAAAAAATGAAAGAGCATTTCGATAAAATCGGTTATGACCGAATGGTTTCGATAGAAATTTTCCGTCCCGAATACTGGAATCAAGACCCGTTTGAAGTGGCGCGAAAAGCGCGAAAAGCGACAATCGAAGTTTTAGGTTTGGAAAACTCGGCGGCTGGCGGAAGCTGGTGAAATTATTGCCACAGAGAATACGGAGATTTTTGAGAAAGACGAAATATCCTCCAAATCTCAGCGTCCTCTGCGGCTAAAAAAGCATGGATAAAATAAAAATCGGAATCATCGGAACGGGTTATATCGGCAATGTTCACGGGCGAATTTATTCGCGCGAGGAACGCGCCGAAATTTCCGCGCTTTACGACATCGTGCCGGAAAAAGCCGCGCAAACGGCGCGAACAATCGGCGGAAAAGTATGTTCGTCGCGTGAGGAACTTTTTGAAAACTGCGATGCCGTTCTGGTTTGCGCGCCGAACAAGACGCATACGGATATTGCTTCGAGCGCAATTACCGCCGGAAAACACGTTTTTTGCGAAAAACCTTTTTCCATCGGCATCGAAGATGCGCGAAAATTATTAGAAGTCGCAAATGGCTCGAATAAAGTTTTTCAGGTCGGACATAATCGGCGTTACGCGCCGGTTTACGCGAAATTAAAAGAATTATTAAACGAAGATGCGGCGCATTCGGCGCATATCAAGATGAATCGCGGCGAACTCAAAAATCCGGTCTGGACGGGCGATGTCAATGTGACCGGCGGATTTTTGTATGAAACGACGATTCACCTGTTCGATATGATGCGTTTTCAATTCGGCGAAATCGAAGAACTCGTCGCTTACGGTTCGCAGCACGAATATCCCGAACTCGACGAATTTTCCTGCATTTTCAAATTCAAAAACGGTTTTCATTCGACATTCGCTTCGTCGTCGGATGCAAGCTGGCATTTTCCGTTCGAACGACTCGAAGTTTTTTGTCATCACCGGACGATTATGACGCAGGAAATGGAACATCTGATCGATTCGCGCGGAATGGACGCAAATTTCGAGACGCTTTCGTGGGCGATGACCGAAAAAGAAGAGCGTTGGGGTTATGTTCAGGAAGACAAAGCGTTTATTGATGCTATAATCGAAGGGAAAAAACCGCCCGTCACCGCGCTCGACGGTTTCAAATCGGTCGAACTCGTCGAATCGGTTTACGACGCGATCAAAACGGGAAAACGGATAAAGTTTTAGGTGAAGAAAATGATTCAATGCCACGTCTGCGGACAAGCTAATTCGGAACAGAGTAATTTTTGCCGTTTCTGCGGAACTACTTTCTTACAGCCGCAACAGGAAAAAGATTACGATTTCTCGCCGCCGCGTCCATATGTTTGGAAAACCGACGAATTTGAAATTTCAAGAGCCAAACAGCGTAAAACCGGGCAGTTCAGATTTAATGAATCTGCGCCGAACACCGCTCCCGTTCAAAACCAGCCGTTTCAAACACAGCAGCTCGCCTATCGGCAACCTTACGGAATAGCTAAAGGTTATAATTGTCCGCGCTGTAACAGTCAGGTTGCGCCGCGCGTCGAGAAAAAAATTTCCAACGCCGGCTGGATAGTTTTTGCCGTTTTGATGGTTGCCTTTTTTCCGCTTTTTTGGATCGGACTGCTAATTAAGGAAGATGTCTATATTTGTCCCGTCTGCGATTTTCGTTCCAGTTAAAATCTTAAACTAACGTCAGTTTCGGATAAGAAAACGGAAAGCCGAAGAGAAACTATTTGCCCGCGAAACACAAAAAACAGGTGCAAAAAAGGAAAAAGACCAATTGAACACGGACTTGAAAGACTTTAATTTTCGTTCTTTTCGTGTGTTTCGCAGGCAAAATTCTTATCCAATATCTGAAGTTAAACTAACGATAGTAATAGCCTTTCGGATGTTCGATCTTAACTTCCGGGTTTGAACTTTTTACTTTTATCTTATAGAAACCTTTTTTAAAATTATCCGAAAGATAAGTTATCGCAAATTGTCTGTTGAGCAAAATTCCCAAATCCTGAAAAAACGGTGCGAAACTGACGGGCGAATAAGTTCCCGAAAAAAAAGCTCTGCCGCCGGTTTCATCGGAAAGTTTTTGCAGCGAGCCTTGCGCGTTAAGCACCAAAAATGAGTTGCCGCTTTCAGTTAAAGCAGTCGAAGTATAGAAAGAATAAATCGCCACGCTTCTTCGCTGTGCTTTGACAATCGCCTGTTCGAGATCAATGCTCTGACCCGGAGAAGAACCGTTAATGCCGTTTGAAACATCGAGACCATCGGAAATAAGCAAAATCGCTCTTCGACCGTTTGGCAGAGCATCGAATCTGTTTAAGATGTCAACAACGCTATCGTATGGATTTCTCGGCGAAGATACGGAAGTTCCGCTAACAATTCTGATCGAATCGGCGGCTTTTTCCAGATTATCGGTAAACTTTTGTTTTACCTGAACTGATCCCGTCGTCAGATATGCGACCATCACTTTCGAGCCTGACGGCAATTGTTTGATAAATTGTCCGATTTTTTTCAGTTCGAGATTGACGCTGCTGTTTAAATCGTCCTGAATTAAAATCGCCAGTGAAAGCGGCGTATTGCTGACGCTGCGAATCGAAATAATAGTTTTTTCAACCTGATTTTCCTCGACTGTAATCCGATCCGTCTGTAAATATTCTCCGGCTTGATTGTCCTTTAATTCTTTTTTCGTATAAATCGAAATCGGAATCGTGACAACTCTGACACGACCGTCGTTTTTTTTTGTTTTATCTTGTTTTGGCGGTTGGGAAAAAATCCGAATCGAAAATGATAATGAAGAAAGTATTAGGAAAACGAATATGAAATTTTTTTTATTAAACATAATGCGTTAATTCGTGTTGCAAATCTGAACGTGAAAATTATTATACTTCTTTTCCGGCTGTTTGTTGAATTTTTATGATGCTTCGTATTTGAATAAAGTTTGCATTGTAGGTAGAGTAAAATCCGAAAAGATGAACGAATTAGAGACGCGATATGATGTCACGAAAAAGGATTTAGCAAAAGGAAAGCGGATGAAAATCGCCGCTTTTACTGCGCCTTTTGTTTTGGCTGTCATTCCGTTTTTGTTATTTATTGCGCTGTTTCTCGCTTTAGATTCGATACCGTTTTTTTTCTTCGCCTTGATTTCGGCTGTGATCGGTTTGGTGATCGGTTTGGCAATTTCCGGCTTTTTTGCTTATAAGTATAATGATTGGCTCAAAAATATTCGTGAAAAAATGGCGATTGACGGCATTCGTGCCGAAGAGGTTGGATGGTTTACAAAAGAATTGACTTCTGCCGAGAAAAAAGCGTTAGAGGAAATAGAATCGGGAAATTTATTACTTGCCGACGCATATCGTGAAACTTTGGCTTCGCGGCTGACGGCTTCGCGGATTATAAAATCTTCGAGAAAAGAACTCTCATACGCGAAAAAACGGGAAAACAAGGTCAAATATCTCAAAGCCGAAAATTCGGCGAATTTTCTCAAGGAAATAAAAAACGACATTGATAAATTAAGCGGAATCAAAACCGAAGCCGAACAGATGAAGATCGAAGCCGAAAGCCGTCTGCAAATGATCGAAGCGGCGGCGATGCGCGGAACGAATCTCGTTGATTCAAAACTCGCTCTGAAAAAACTCTCCGCACGTCAAGCCGAACTTCCGCTGGCTTTGGAAGCGGCAAAAATGGAAGAAGAGATCAGGCAAGAATTGGAAAATGAAACCGACAAAATTTTAGATTAATCCTTTAACTCGATTTTCAATCTTTCTATTTTGAGAGCTTTTCCGGTTATTTCATCAATCTCCAACACGACGGCGCAAATCCACACATTTCCTTTAGAATGTTCGGCACGCCGCGCCGGAATTTTTGTAAATCGTTCTAAAACCTGATCTTTATTCATTCCGATCACGCCCGAATAACTTCCGGTCATTCCAACATCCGTAATATAAGCCGTTCCGCCGGAAAGAATTCTTTCATCGGCGGTTTGAACGTGCGTGTGCGAGCCGACGACCGCCGAAACTCTGCCGTCTAAAAACCAACCCATCGCGTATTTTTCCGAAGTCGCTTCGCAGTGCATATCAACCAGACGAACTTTTACATCGTCGGGAATCGCCGCAACGCATTCATTTGCCGCGCGAAACGGATCATCAACCGGCGGCATAAAAACTCTGCCCAAAAGATTCAACACGGCAATCTTAAAACCGTTGATCTCGCCGACGAACAAACCTTTTCCGGCTGACGACGGCGGATAATTTGCCGGACGCAGAAGTTTGTCGTTCTTTTCGAGATAAGGAATGATTTCGTGTTTGTCGAAAATGTGATTTCCCGAAGTCATTATGTCTATTCCGTTGGCAAAAAACTCGTCGGCAATCGCCGGCGTGATCGAAAAGCCGCCGGCGACGTTTTCGGCGTTCATCGTCGCAATGTCAATTTTATATTTATCTCGTATTTGTTTTAAATTATTCAAAACAGCCATTCTGCCGGGACGCGCCACGACATCGGCGATCATTAAAATATTCATAAATAAAGAATAGTAAGAAAAGAGAATGAAGGGCAAAAAAAAATACTTTGAGGAAGATAAAGGCGAAAGTTACCGCACAGCCGTTGCAGACGTTTGAATTGAACCTGTTTTAATAGGTGGGTAGCTTTCTGTTTTCTTGCGAAAACATCGAAGCCGATTTCTCCGGCAAATTTCAACCTCGGAAATTCGCACTGAAATTCGGCATTTGCTTCCCGTAAATTCAAATGTTGGCTCAATTATTGTGTCGTCTGCTGACGAACGGCGCAGTGTCGTCTTTCGCCTTGAAAATTATTGTAACACAAGCGGAATTATAAAAGGAAAACTAAAAACAGTTGAAAATCTGAAAACGGAAAATTATTGTTCGGTTTCGACTTCCTGCGGCACGATGTCTTTGTGTTTTAAAACTCGGTCGAGCATTTCGGCACATTCGGCACTTCGGGAAGCGAGCTGCGCGTCGGTCTGCGTGTGAACTTTCTTCAGTTGATGAAATTCGTCGGCGATGTGAAGCGCGGCTAAAATAGCTACTTTGAGCGAATCAACGGTTAAAGTTCCCGAAGAAATCTCGCGCATTTTCGAATCAACATATTCGGCGAGCGATAAAATGTAATCGTTGTCGCCGTCCGAACGAATGTTATATGTTTGATTGTAGATTTCGACGCGGATTGATTTTTCTGCTACGCCGTTTTTGTCTTTACTTTCGGACATATAAAAAATTTATCTCTGAATAACCTGACTGACTTCCGGTTCGATTACGGTGATGGCATCGAGCATCGCTTCGATCTTTAATTGGATGGCATCGCGCTCGCTCAAAAGGTCTTCGACCTTTTCTTCGAGGCGTGTTTTTTCTTCGAGCAGACTGCCGACTTCGTGACGAAGCGATTTCATTTCCTGTTCGAGCTTGTCCTTCTCTTCGCGCATTTTTTTGGCGAATTCGATGGTCAAATATATTTTATCTTCCAGATGCGAGAATTTTTCCATTCCAGCCGAACCGTTCATTTATTTCTCCACAAAACTTTGAGTTTGAAAAACTTTCCGTTCGATTATGTTAATTTTTTCGGAAAACTTCAACTGATTTGTAAAGTTTTTCAATAATAACCTAAAAAGACATTCAATAAAACTTCTTTGTCGAGAAATTGACAGAAGCGATAAAATTTTATTTAATCCAAAGCAAAAATACACCCGATGCTAACGTCAGAAAATTTATGCAGCGAAAATCTTCGGCAGATAATTTTAAACAGAACTCGTTTAATCTGATTTTTATTTCAGCAATTCTAATTTTTATAACGGCTTGCGTCTGCCAATCGGATCGCAGTAAAACAGGACAGGAAAATTTGCCGAAGAATGAAAATTCGGTTGCAGCAAATACTTCCGAACCGACGACGGCGGCGAAAAAAGATAAAAACAAAAAAGAAGATCGCGGAGATTTTATCGTCGAACATATCGCGGTTCAAAATCCGAAATACGAAGAAATTGACCGTCAGGTAAAGGCTGATAAAACGCTCGAAAAAGCCGCCGACCGTCTGAATCGTTCGCTGATTTTGCCGAAAGACATTTATCTGCGAACGAAAGACTGCGGTCAGTCGAACGCTTTTTATAATCCGCAGGACGAATCAATTACGGTCTGCTACGAGTTGATGGAGCATTTCTACAAGATTTTTCGAAGCGTCGGCGACACGGATCAGAAGGCTTATAACAGTATGTTCGACGCGATTACGTTCGTTTTTCTGCACGAGATGGGACACGCGCTGATTGACCAATATAAACTGCCGATCACCGCAAACGAAGAAGACGCGGCTGATCGTCTTTCATCTTTTGTCTGCATCGAAGAACTCGGCGACGACGGCGTTCGAGCGATTTTAGCGGCGGCGGACGCGATGCGAATCGAATCGAAAATGAAAAATACGTCCGAGAGAGATTTGGCGGACGAACATCTTTTGCAGGAACAGAGATTTTTCAATTCGCTGTGTATGGTTTACGGCTCGAATCCCGAAAAATATCCGAATATCGTCAGTAAAGGTTATCTTCCCGACGAGAGAGCGGCGCGATGTCCTGCGGAATATGACCGCACGGCAAACAGTTGGAGCGATTTACTAGCACCTTGGAGAAAAAGTTAGTTTGGAAATTCAATAAAAAACAGGA
This sequence comes from Pyrinomonadaceae bacterium, assembly GCA_965217985.1. Lineage (GTDB taxonomy): Bacteria > Acidobacteriota > Blastocatellia > Pyrinomonadales > Pyrinomonadaceae > DATHTS01. The sequence goes on along the minus strand of CBDCJY010000004.1, from coordinate 168,424 downwards.
GAAAAAAAATGAGAAGATTGATAAAAGAGTTGATGTTGGGAAAAGGCAACGCCTTGAGCGGAATTATTGCTCTCGGAATAGTTTCGGCGGTGGCTTTGGGCTGCACTTGCGGCAAAAATTTCGATCTGTCGAATCTCGGCAAAAAAGACGACACGAATCGAGCGGTCGTCAACACCGATACGACACCTGATGCAACTCCGACCGAAAGCAAATTGTCCGGTAAACCGCGCGGCGATGTGCCTTCCGAACAGGATTTGGAAGAGTTGACGCAAACTACGCTGGCGGATTTTAACAATGCCGTTCAAAGCGGTGATTTTACCGATTTTCACAGCAAAGTTTCCAGCGTCTGGAAAAAAACTTCGACACCGGAAACCTTTAATACCGGCTTTAAAGAGTTTATTGATAAAAAGATTGACGTAAGCGGCGTTAAAGGTAAAACGGCGACTTTCGATTCCGAACCGAAAGTCGAACGAAAACGCGGTTATAAAGTTTTAACGGCTAACGGGAAATACGATACATATCCGCTTCCGGTGCGTTTTCAAACCGAATATCTTCAGGAAGGCGGCGATTGGAAACTTATCAGTATTCGCATAGATACGAGAAAATAATTTCCGACCGCGATCAAAGTAAAAGCAAAGGCAGTCGAAAGACTGCTTTTGCTTTTTAAATTGAGTAAAGATAAACTTTTTGTGATTTTAACAATTAAATTTCTAGATAAAAATTTATGAAGATACACGAATATCAAGGGAAAGAACTTTTGAAAACTTACGGCGTTCCCGTGCCGCGCGGCATCGTGGCGACAACGCCGGAAGAAGCCGAAGCAGCGGCGAAAGAACTCGGCACTGACGTTGTGGTCGTCAAAGCGCAGATACACGCCGGCGGACGCGGCAAAGGCGGCGGCGTAAAACTCGCCAAATCGCCGGAAGAAGCCAAACAGATCGCGTCGGAAATGCTCGGAATGACGCTCGTAACGCATCAGACCGGAGCGGAAGGACGCGAAGTTAAAACCTTGCTCGTCGAAGAAGGACTGCCGATTGATAAAGAGTTTTATCTCGGCATCACGCTCGACCGCACGACGGGCAGAGATGTCCTGATGGCTTCGCGCGAAGGCGGAATGGACATCGAAAAAGTCGCCGAAGAAACGCCCGAATTAATTTTGAAAGAAACGATTGATCCGGCAGTCGGCTTGCGTCCGTTTCAGGCGCGCAAACTCGCTTTCGGTCTCGGCATTCCGTCGGAACTCGTCAATAAAGCGGCGGGTTTTATGGTTTCGCTCTACGACGCTTATCAGAAAATGGACGCGACGATTGTCGAGATCAATCCGTTTCTTTTGACGAAAGATAATCGTCTGATCGCGCTCGATGCGAAAGTCAATTTCGATGACAATGCGATGTTCAGACATAAAGATTACGCGGCGATGCGTGATCTGAATGAAGAAGAACCGCTCGAAATCGAAGCGTCGAAATCCGATCTGAACTATATCAAGCTCGACGGCAACATCGGCTGTATGGTCAACGGCGCGGGACTGGCGATGGCGACGATGGACATCATCAAACTCGCCGGCGGCGAACCGGCAAACTTTTTAGATGTCGGCGGCGGTGCGTCACAGGAAAGAGTCGAAGACGCTTTCCGTATATTGCTTGCCGATCAAAACGTCAAAGCGGTTTTAATCAATATTTTCGGCGGCATCGTCCGCTGCGATATGGTCGCCAACGGTGTCGTTGCGGCGGCGAAAAATCTCGGAATGTCAATTCCCATCGTCGCGCGTCTCGAAGGCACGAACGTCGAAGAAGGCAGGCGCGTTCTCGCCGAATCGGGAATCAATATCCAGACGGCAAACGGAATGGAAGACGCAGCAAACAAAGTAGTTTCGGCGGCAAATGCGACGTATTAGGTTTTCAGTTACAGTTCGGAAAGCTCGTTTTTAATTAGCTGTTAACTACAGCGGGAGAGTTTTTATTTAAAAAGACCGGAACACATTCGATGAGTTTGTGTTCCGGTCTTTTATTTCTCTGCACGGGACAAAAACAATGTTAAAAAGATATTTGAAAATAGATAACGGATGTGTTTTGAGCTAAATTAGCCCTCAGCATATGAAAAAAACACATCCGAATGCTTTGCAGCATTACGAGCAAATTTACCATTTGATAAGCGCAGAGTCGAGTTGGTGGCGGCTCTGCTGATTGCCATTATTCAGCAGAACACTTCAAATTTAGCCAGATTAGCCAATGTTTTAGACTTGTCGGCTCAGAAAGATTCAAAATATCGGCGGTTGAAACGCTTTTTTCAATTGGCTGAGATTGATTTTGATATTTTTGCCAAGTTGATAATTTCGATCATCAAACCAAAGGGTAAATATGTTTTGGCACTTGATCGCACCGAGTGGAAATACGGTTTGGTGTGGATCAACATTCTGACGTTATCAATCGTGGTCGGAAACACTTCGATACCGCTGTTTTGGATGACGCTGAATCGGAAAGGCAACTCTGTTTTAGCAGAAAAGAAGCAGATAATCGGGCGATATATCAAAGTATTCGGCATTAAAAACATCGAATACCTGAGTGGAGACCGCGAGTTTGACGGCTATGAATTGGTCAAGTATTTGGACAAGGAAAAAGTCCCGTTTCGGTTGCGGATAAAAGTTTCGATGACGATGACGAACAAGAACGGGAAGCCGATCAGATGCGGGAAGTTATTGAGGACATTGAAGATCGGCGAGAGTTACCGTTTGCGGCGGGCGAGGAGATACGCCGGAGTTAAGGTGTCGGTCGAGGTGGAAAGAGGAAAAGACTCTCAGGAAAGTGTGATCGTGATTTCGTCGGAGGCGAGTGAGAAAATCCTGTCGGGATATAAGCGGAGATGGGCGATAGAAACGCTGTTTCAGAACTTAAAGAGTCGCGGATTCGAGGTCGAAAAAACACATTTGACGAAAGCGGAGAAGATAGATAAGTTGTTTGGAGTGTTAGCGTTAGCGGTGGCGTGGGCGATCAAAACAGGAGAAGCGGAAAACGCCGACAACCCGATTGAAATAAAAAAGAACGGAAGACCGCAAACGAGTTTGTTCAGACTAGGATGTGAAATAATTCAAGAGGTGTTATTTGAAGTAAGGAGATATTCGACAGTAAATATCTTTGTAATTCTAAGATGCTGACAATAGACAATTTATGCTGTTTTGTCCCGTGCAGAGCTTTTATTTAGGCAAATTCGATTGTAAATCTGACTTATAATTTGATAAATTTACATCGAATTAAATGACTGAAAACCTCGATTTATCAAAATTAAAAGCCTATTCAATGATCGCCAAACAAAAATTTACAAATCAGGCATTTGACTGATAATTTCCATCGTTTTAACGCTGACATTATGTAACGCGTTTCAGCAGATTAATAACCTGTTCCTTATAATCTTCAAACTTGTATGTGTTAAAGCGTTCGGCAATCGTCGCGTCCTTTGGCTTCTTTCTGCTCGACGAGCAACGATTTTTCCTTTCCGCTTAAGCACGCAAAAAAATTTGCAAAAGCAAACGAAACGGAAGTTTCATTGCGCGTTCCGTCTGCGTTGAGGACTTCGTGCAGTTGTTTATAATACTTTTGAATTAAGGGTTTAGACATATATTCGGGATCAATAGCTGTGAATCAATGTCAAACAAAAAACAGAGCATTTGTAAGATACTCTGTTGATTGCATTCTTTCAGGAAAAAGTTAAACGCGAAAAAGTTTTTATCTTTACTGTTGTTCTTCTTCGATGGTTTTTGCCGACCATTCCGTGTTTCGATATTTGGTTCGTAAAATATTTGCGGCGGATTTTCTCAATTCTTCATCGTTGCCGCAGCCGTATTTGTCCCAGCCGTTGGCTTCGTAAATGATGAAAAGGCTTTCGGGAATTCGTTTGTCACGCGGGAAAAGACGAGACCATTCGATAACTTTGTCGCCTAAGTATTTCGGCGCATCACCGATGTCTTTGAAACGCTTCATCTCGGCTTGTGCCGCGCGGCTTTGGGCATTGGTTATAAATGCGGGTTTTTTGATCGAACTTCGCGGTTTCGTCTGATCGCTTGCTTCATCATAAATTTCTTCATACGGCGCACACCACCAACGCGATGCGTAAGAAATCTGATCTTCCGAATTACCTATTCCGCTTGTAATGTATGGCGTTAATTTTTCATTTTTCAAAATCAGAAAAAGTGCGGCGTGTTCTTTATCCTCCGGTCTAGCGGCGAGAAATTCATTGATTCCGGCTTCGAGTTCCGGTTGTAATTTTATAACTTCCGGCGCGAGTTTTTGAGCCGTCGCATAATCATTTACCAATAATGTGCGGACAAATGCGGTGATTAGAAATCTTTTCTGCAAATAATCCGGCAAAGCGGCGGATTTTGAAGCCGAGAGCAAAAGATTCAGAGGAAAATGTTCATTGATAACGCCGATTATTTTATCGTCGAACATAAAGCGGTCTTTCCATAATCGTTCTTCGCCGTATTCTTTTTCGACATCAGCGTCATATTGCTCTTTCGACATTTTGTCATAATCGGGGTTATACCAGCTTTTTCTTTCAACTATAATTTCATCAATCGTCTTTCCCGCGCCATCGAAATCGAAGGCGAAAGGTTTGCGTTGTGAAAAGGTCAAAAACTCTTCAAGCGTTTGAGCTAATTCAAGACGCAGTTCGAGAAACCGATTGCGCGACGAAATCGGCATTTCGATTGAAGAATTTAAAACATCATCGAGTAATTTGCGGGCTTCGTCCGGTTTTTTCATATCAATCAACAAACGTGATCGGTTAAAAACAACCGTCGGATAAGCCGGCGATGAACGCGGAATTTTATTTGCCGCTTCAAACAGACGATTGAGTTCGGTTGAGGATTTTTCCGCTTTGGAAATCGCTGTCGCCAGCCACAGATCGGAATTGCTTTGCTTAAAACGGTCGAGCGAATACAAATAAGATTCGGCGTTATCTATCTGATAAGCGTAAAGCCAATCGGTCATATCGTCGGCGCGAATTGATGACGGCAGAATCGAAAGGGAAGTTGACTCTTCGCCGCTGTATCTGCCCGGATAATCGTTGGTTTTGCCGTCGGAAAATCTTGTCGAATATGCGGTTTTCCGACCTGTGCGAATCTGTTCTTTCATTTGATCGGTCAGACTGATTCCGGCGACTCTTTCCGCTTCGGCAATCGCTTCTTCGTCGGTTGCGTCCGCCTTGACGAAGACCGTCCAATTTTTAGCGTAATCTTCACTGGAAAAATAAATTTCCAATTTACCTTCGTTATCGGAACTATTAACATTGGCTGAATCGGTGTTTGCGTTTTCCGAAACGAAAGACGAATTGGTATCAACATTTGCATCCAGAGGTTTTGATGCTTCCTTCTTTTTTTCTTCGGTTTCCAATGCTTCCTTTTCAAACTTATCCAAAAGCCAGGTGTAATCAATCAGATATTGCCGGAAATTTTCACCGTCCGATTGAACACTCAACTTTTGCGCGAGTTCTCTGATGCGCTGTTCGGGATGAAGACGAAACTTGACCAAACCGAGAAGCCTTTCCGCCGAATCGGAATACTTATTGCCGCTGATGGAAACTCTGTAAAGATAATCTTCGGCTTCGAGATAAAAACGGTTTGAAGCCTCATCATTTTTGGAAAGACTTGCCTGTCGGAGAAGTGTGCGACCGACGAGATAATCAGCCGTCTGCTGCCACGGCGATTGGAAATCCTGCGCGATTTCGGCAAAACGGCGTTTGGCTTCGGCGTAATCGAGCGAATAAAACGAAGCTGCCGCCATCTGATATGCGCGGTCTTTCCGTAACCATTCAGTCATCGCGGCGTTCGGTTCGTCGGGCGATTGCTTGCCGCTCGAACAATTCGTAAAAACTTTGTCCTGCGCCGCGAGCCAGTCTTTGACATCTTTATCGGCTGAACCATACGACGCGATTCTTGATTTGAGAGTTTCACCCGCCGTTTCAAATGCGTTTTTCGTGCAGTTCGGGAAAAAATCATAACCGCCGTATTCGCGCTCGACATAGATTTCCGGCGTTTTTTCTTCTTTGTCAACGACGGATTTTCGCGCCTCGACCCAATCTTTTACGGCATCCGAAACATCGTCGTCAATATAATTTTGATTATTAAATTCGGCATTCCAAACATCAATCATCGCTTTCTGTTCCGTCGCCGAAAAACTTCCGCCGTTAAAATAACGATAAGCCGCGAACAAGACCGAACGATGATACGACGGCTTTAAAATGCCGATCTTTCCGGCGGCAAAATTTTCATACGGATTTTCCGGCGCGTATTTATAATCGAAAATCGGCGTGATAAAAGCCGGACCGCACGGGAAAATGGTGAGATAAAATGTCAGGATCAAAATTGCTGAAATCAAGATTCGGAAATTATTTTTCATAAGTTTTCAATGTCGGATTTTTTCCAGGGTTTCGGGTTGAAATAATAAAAACGTCTGTTCCGATTGAAGTTCATCTTTAAAGGTTCGTCAATCGAAATACCGTAACTGCCGCGACATAAAGGTTCGCGCCAATCATTTCCGTTCGCTAAAAAAGAACGGATGCGTTCATCGTCCGCGCCCATCTGAAACGCCATCGGCACGGCTTCGTCAATCGGAAAATCATTAAACCACGAATCACCGACGCACCACGAAGCGAGCGAAGTTATCGTTAAAAGCGTTTTTTCCGGCAATTCTTTTTTCAGATCATTAACGACGGTGCGATAAAATTCTCTCTCTGAGACGACTACATCGAAATCGATTTGCAAAGCGCGAACATTCGGCAGCGAAAGCGTCTTTTTGATGAGCGAAACAACTTTTTGTGACTGTTCATCGGAAAGTTTCGGGCGATTTTTCTGGTCTTTGACCGTTTCGATTCGCGTGACGGCAATCAGATAAGTTCCGTCCGCAACTTCTAAAGGCTGGCGGCGCGGTTTGAATAAAACATCTTCGTTCTCAAGCGTTAAAGTCTGCGCCAGAAATGCGACTCCGAACTTATCTTTGTCCAAAAAACGCAAATCTTCCGGTCGTTCCCAAGCCCAGAGAATCTTCGGCGGCAGATCATTTGATAATTCAGGATTAACTCGATTCGGCTGTCTGTACGAACTTAAAAATAAAAGTGCGAAAATCAAAATCAAAAGATTAAATTTTGAAAAAATGTCGGTCATTAATTTTTTATAAATCGGGCGATTCCTGTAAAATTTATCACATAAAAAGATTTTCGGGAAAAAAATTTGATATACTTTCTTAAAACTGAATGACCATTCATTAAATAAGAGAAAAATTATGATCGAACGCGAACAATTGGAAATGGACGTGGTTTTTGTCGGCGCAGGTCCGGCAAATCTGGCGGCGGCTCTGCACTTGAAACAACAGATCAGAGAATATGACGAACTCGTCGAGCGCGGTATCAAACACGGCGCAAAGATCGGCGATCTCGAAATCGGCATCATCGAAAAAGGCTCGTTCGTCGGCGCACATATTTTGTCGGGTGCGGTAATGGATCCGATTGCGATTCGTGAATTGATGCCCGATTTTCTCGAACAAGGCTGTCCGGTTGATTCGGTCGTCACGGAAGACGCTTTCTGGTATCTGACCGATGAGAGAAAAATCAAAGCTCCGATCACGCCGCCGCCGCTTAAGAATAAAGGCAAATATATCGTTTCACTCAGCCGCATTTGCGAATGGCTGGCGGAAAAATGCGAGGAAGAAGGCATCAATATATTTCCCGAATTTCCGGGCGCGGAAATGCTCTACGACGAAAACGATCACGTCATCGGCGTTCGCACGGGCGACAAAGGAATTGACAAAGAAGGAAATCCGAAAGGGAATTTCGAGCCGGGAGTTGATCTTTTGGCGAAAGTTACCGTTCTCGGCGAAGGTTCGCGCGGTTCTCTGACTAAACAATTGACAAATCGTTTGGGATTAAACGAAGACCGCGAGCCGCAGGTTTTTTCGCTCGGCGTGAAAGAACTCTGGGAAGTTCCGGCGGGAAATATCGAAGAAGGAATGGTCATTCACACGCTCGGTTTTCCGTCCGACACAGATACATACGGCGGCGGCTGGATTTACGGGATGAAAAATAACGTCGTCAGCATCGGTTATGTGACCGGACTCGATTACAAAGACCCTTCGATTGATCCGCAGCTCGAATTTCAAAAATTTAAAACTCATCCTGCCGTTGCCGAAGTTCTCGCGGGCGGCAAAATGATTAAATACGGCGCGAAAACGATTAACGCCGGCGGCTGGCACACGATGCCGCAGCTTTATGCCGACGGTGTTCTGATGATCGGCGACTGTGCCGCGTTTTTAAACGGTCAGCGCATCAAGGGAATTCATACGGCGATGAAATCGGGAATGCTTGCTGCCGAAACAATCGTCAGCGCGTTCGAGCATCAGGATTTTTCATCGCACGTTTTAAAGATTTACAAAGAAAAGGTCGAACAAAGTTGGATTTATGACGAACTTTATGCCGTTCGTAATTTTCACGGTTCGTTTCAACGCGGTCGCTGGTCGGCACTTTTAAATACGGGTTTGCAGTTTTTAACGGGCGGAATGGCGTGGGGATTTTTAACGAAAGAAAATCACATTGCCGGACACGAGCGTCTGCAAATGGTCAGAGATTATCAAAAAGGGAAAAAGGGCAACGGCAACCGCTATGCAAATCTGAAAATTGATAAAGAACTAACCTTTGACAAAATTACCGACGTTTTTCACGCCGGAGTCGCGCACGACGAAGATCAGCCGTCGCATCTGCACGTTCTCGACACGGAAATCTGCGCGACGCGCTGTGCCGAAGAATACGGCAATCCGTGTGAAAAATTCTGTCCGGCGGCAGTTTACGAAATGGAAGAAAACGACAAAACCGGACGTAAAGAATTAAAAGTAAATTTTTCCAACTGCGTTCACTGCAAAACCTGCGATGTCGCCGATCCGTATCAGATAATCAATTGGGTTACGCCCGAAGGCGGCGGCGGTCCGAATTATAAAGGAATGTAGAAATTTATGGCAGTAAATTTGCTTTGTGTCGGGCAAGTGTGAATTTTGTAAAAAAATAATACACGAATTTATTAGCAAGGGAGAAAAAAAATTATGTCAGTACCGAATAGTGATGAAGTAGAAGGAAAATGGGAACAAGTCAAAGGAACGGTCAAAGATAAAGTGGGCGAAGCTACGGGCGATAAAAACCTCGAAGCCGAAGGTGAAGCGCAGGATACTGCCGGAAAAGCGCAGGAAAATTGGGGCGGCGTAAAACGCGGTGTCAGCGACGCAGTTGATTCGGTCGGCAATGCGATTAAAGATGCAGCCGACAACATCAACAAAGGTTAGGCTAAAATTTTCAAACAATGTTCAAAAGCGAAAGTTTCGGCTTTCGCTTTTTTTGTTTTTCGATTTTAAAATTCCGGTTTTTGTGCATAAAATCATTCCTTTATTTATTCGGGAAAATTTAAATGAGCGGAATACTTTTTATCATCAGTTCGCCGTCCGGCGGCGGAAAGGGAACTTTAATCAAGGAAATTTTAGCGACGACCGATGGAATCGGTTATTCGGTTTCTTACACGACGCGAAAAATGCGCGAAGGCGAATTTAACGGGCGCGATTATTTTTTTGTCAGCATCCGGCAATTCAAGGATTTAATCGAAAAGGGCGAATTTCTCGAATATGCCGAAGTTCACGGAAATTTTTACGGAACTTCTTTAAATCGAGTAAAAACGGAAACCGAAATGGGACGCGACGTTATTTTGGAAATTGATATACAGGGCGCGGACAGCGTAAAAAATAAAATTTCCGAAGCCGTCGGTATTTTTATTATGCCGCCGTCTTTTGAAGTTTTGAAAAATCGTCTGATAAGACGCGAAACAGAAAATTCGGCGGATTTATCTCTGCGCTTGAAAAATTCGGCTAAAGAAGTTCGGCATTATAAAGATTTTGAATATGTCGTTATCAATGACGACAAAGAAATTGCCGCTTCACAATTACGGGCGATCATTACAGCCGAAAGGTTAAAACAAATTAGACAAACCGCAAAAATTGAAGCTATAATCAATACTTTTGACTTTGCTGATAATTGATATTGGAGTTTTATTATAAAAATGGCTGAAAATAAAGAAGATTTAACAGAAGAAAACGAAGCGGAAGAGATCGAAATTGACAATCCCGAAATTGATTCGAAATATCGTCTGATTTTAATTGCGGCGCAACGCAGCAAACAATTACAGCGCGGCGCGAATACGCGCATTGATGCCGATCCGCGCAAGATCAAACCGACGCGAATCGCAATGGAAGAAATTAAACAAAATAAAGTCAGGTTTGAACTGACAAAAGAAAAATAAATATTTTTGTCCGCCAATTATACGAATGAACACGAATAAAAAGAATTAAAAAATAAATATATTCGTGTTCATTCGCATTATTGGCGGACAATGCTTTTGATTTTATATTTCTTCTTTAGTCGAATTGCGAGATAGATAAACTCTTGCCGCGCGGCGTGCTTCGATTTCCTGCGGTATTTCGAGATACGCCTGCATTCTCGAATCGAAATCCCATTTTTTCGTTTTTCTAAGCAGTTTCCAATAAGCACCGAGATAAGATTTTAAGAATCCGAAAAAACCCTGCCGCGTGTATTGCATCGTGTGAGTTAATTCGTGTGAGACCAATGCTTTTGGCGCACATAGACGATTATTCTCATCGCGCCGGGTAAATTGCGGGTGAATAAAAATATGTCGCCCGATAGTTATGCCGTTGACCTGTAAAATACTCGTGACCAGCAAACTGCCGCGCCGCGAATAGATGTGAGCGGCTGGCAAAACGAGTTTGTCATCGCCGTAAAAATCGCGGAAAAATTCTTCAAACCGAGAATGTGAAATTCGGTCGAGGTGCATTATTCGACATTTTGAACCTGTTCGCGGATTTTCTCGATATTCGATTTAATTGCCAACGCGGATTCTTTGACGATCAAATTTTGCGTTTTCGACGCAATCGTATTGGCTTCGCGGTTTAATTCCTGCGTCAGAAAATCCATCCGTTTGCCGATTTCTTTTTCGTCATTCATTATCTGACGAAATTGTTCGATGTGACTTTTCAGTCGCTGAATTTCTTCGGAAATATCGCTTCGGTCGGAAAGAAATGCAACTTCCTGCGCCAGTCTCGCCTGATCCAACTCGATCTGCGAATCGCTTCTGGCGAGCATTTCGGAAATGCGTTTGGTAAGTCTTTGACGATATTCTTCGGCGACCGATTCGCTTTCCTTTTCTATTGACGGCAAATATTTTTCTATATCGTTTAAAAGATTGTTTAATTCGGTTTTCAAAATTTCGCCTTCGGTTTCGCGCATTTTTTCGAGTTCGTCGAGCGCGGCGTTGAGAGCTTTTTTGATGCCTTCGGTAAAATCTTCGGTCAGTTCGCTTTTGGAATTTTGCAAAACATTAGGCAGGCGGGAAATTACATTGATGTCCGGTTCGCCCGACAATGAAAATTCATCCTGCATTTGTTTCAGTGCGGAAAGATAACCCGCAATCAGCGGACGATTTAGTTCGTAAATTATTTCTTCCGTGTTTTCGGTTTGCAGATTGACATCAACGCGACCACGCGAGAGCCGGTTGGTGATGATTTTTTTTAGCTCCGTTTCCATTGACTGCAATTCGTATGGAAGCCGCAGATTTATATCCAAAAAACGATTGTTGACGGTTTTCAGTTCGACGGTTGCGGCAAATGTTTCGCTCGAAGAATTGCCTCGTCCGTATCCGGTCATTGATTTCATATACTGGTTTTTTCTATGGTTTCCTCTTCTAAAAATTGAAGTTCGTAAAGTCGTTTGTAAACGCCTTCGTTATTTAATAATTCCTGATGTGTTCCGGTTTCGATGATTTCGCCTTTTTCCATTACTACGATTTTATCGGCTTTTCGGATCGTCGAAAGCCGATGAGCGATGACGACCGAAGTGCGGTTTTGCATCAGATTTTCAAGGGCTTTCTGCACGAGTCGTTCGCTTTCGGCATCGAGCGCGGATGTCGCCTCGTCCAAAATCAAAAACGGCGCGTCAATTAAAACGGCGCGGGCGATGGCGATTCTTTGTCTTTGTCCGCCGGAGAGAAATGTTCCGCGTTCACCGACCAGCGTATCATAACCGTCGGGCAAATCCTTTATAAATTCGTCGGCAAAAGCGATTTTCGCGGCTTCGTCCAATTCTTCGTCGGTCGCGTCGGGTTTGCCGTAGGAAATATTATACCGAATCGTGTCGTTAAAAAGAACCGTTTCCTGCGTAACGAGCGCGATTTGTTTTTTCAAACTAGAAATTTTTGCGTCCTTTAAATCAATTTCGTCCCACAAAATCGCGCCTTCGGTCGGATCGTAAAGTCTCTGCAAAAGTTTTATCAAAGTTGATTTTCCGCCGCCGCTTTCGCCGACAAGCGCGATCATTTTGCCTTTCGGAATCTGTAAATTAATATTTTCGAGGATATTTTTCCGTTTGTTTTGATAATTAAAACCGACGTTTTTCAATTCGATTTTGTTTTCCAAAGGTTTCAGTTCAAAGGCATTCGGCTTTTCGGGCAAAACTTCGTCTTCGTCCAAAACGTCCCAGACATCACGCGCGGCGGCAAATGCTTTCGTGATTTCATTATGCTGACGCGAAATCTTTCGCATCGGATCGTAACTGCGGAATAATAAATAAAGAAAAGTGAAAAACTGTGATGCTTCCATTCTGCCGGAATTTATCTCGCGTGAGCCGAAAAAAAACAGAATGATAATCGCAATCGTGCCGATAGTTTCGATGGTCGGCGGCGAAGTTGCGGCGATTTTTCCCGAACGCAGATTGGCGCGGGCGATGACTTCGGCTACTTTTTGGAAACGCGATTTTTCACGACGTTCAGCCGAATACGCTTTGACGATTGTTTGATTTGAAAGCGTTTCCTGCGCCGTGTCGGTCAAAAGTTTATTGCCTTCAAAAGATTCTTCGGCAAGTTTTCGCAGAGATTTGCTGAATTTTGTCGTCAAAATGCCGATAATCGGCGCGATTATTAAAGCTCCGAGCATCAAACGCCAGTTAAAATAAAACGCCGCGCCGAGAAAAAAAACGAGCAGAATACTTTCGCGCAACACGTCGCGCAGATTTGCCGAAACCGCAAATTCGATTGCCGCGCAACTCGTGACAAGGCGCGAAACGAGAAAATTCGTGCGGTGTTTTTCAAAAAACGAAGCCGATTGACGAAGCAGATGTTCGTAGAGTTCACGGCGCAAATCTAAAACCGCCGTTTGCCCGATTTTCGCCATTAGATAAGACGAAAAATATTCGGCGATGCCTTTGAGAATCGTAAAACTGAAAAGAAAGATCGAAATAAAAATCCAACGCCGAAACCAATCATCGTTCGGGATATAATTTTGCAGATTGAAAATCGTCGAGGTTTGTTCGGTGTTTTTCGGTAAAAACTGATCGAAAATCGGCACGAGCAAACCGGCAATCGCCGTCTCGAAAACGGCGACGAAAACCATCGCCGTCAGTGCCAGAAAGAAAATCGGCAAATTCGGACTGAGATATTTTAAAAGCCTTCGGAAATCGTTCATTTATTGTTCAAATGATTGAATATACTTGAAACCAAACCGGAAAGTCCAAACGATTTTAGCCATTTCTGTTGACAATCCGTTCTTAAAATCACAATATAAAGACGTTTTTCTTGTTTCATAACCGAGGAGATGAATTTGAGAAATTACGCCGCAACCTATAAACCGCAAAGAACACAAACTATTAAAAAAGGGAATTACAAACCTCGACCGTTTTGGCTGCCCGCATCTAATTATTATATTTTGGCGGCGGCGGCGGCGATTGCGTGTTTCTTTTTCTTTTGGTGGATTTTGCGCGAAGGCGGCGAAGAAATTCCATACGTTCCGGCTGGAATGGCGGCGAGTATTCTTTTGGGAAGTGCCGTTTTTCTTCGTGAAGTTATTTTAAGAAAGGCGCGCCGGAAGTATTTAACGACTCAGAAAATGCTCGATCACAATTTACGAAAGGTCGGTAAATTTACTAATGTCAACGTGCCGAGAAAACTATCTATCGCACAAAATGCGGCAATTATCGAGCAAATTGTCAGAAAATCAGACGCAGCGATGGTTCTCGAAAAACTTTCCGAAGGACATTGGGAAGTTTTCGAGTTGTGCAACGAATATCTGCACAGAACTAAAGTCGAACTTCAAAATGTCGGTGTCGGTTCGCCGCGCCTTGCGGCATTCAGACGCAGCAGAGAAATAGTAAAAAGACTTCATCGGAAACATTTGCTAAATTGGGCGGAAAACGAATCGCGCATCAATATCAAAAACGCCAAAAATCAAATAGCTGTCGCCGAAAAGCTCGAATATACGCAAAAAGCTCTCGTCATTCTCGATACGGCATTCGAATTTTACCCGCAGGAATATCAATTGCGCGATTCGATTGAAGCCGTCAAAGAATTTAATTCCTCGATAAAAATCTCGCATTTTATCGAACAAGCCGAAAGATCGGCGTATAAAGGAGACAAAGCCGAAGCTCTGAATTTTTATCAGGATGCACTGTTTTATTTGCAAAAAGAACATATTCAAAACGATGACCGGGAAAGAATTGAATCGAATGTTGTTGCAGAAATGAAAAAAATAGAGCAAAATCTAAAATTGAAAGCTGATTAAAATTTCATATTCCCCCGAATAACAAAATTTAGGAAATACACAACAAACCCTTTTCCGAAATTTCTAATCTTACGTTACATTATTGTAAACCGATAAAGTTTTAAGGAATAAGCGGTTTTTGTTTAAATTAAATTATGATTAGTCAAAGATGTCCGAAATGTTTGAGTGACAGAGTCAGACACGGGTATCGTCCAACTCCTATCTGGTCAAAATTCCTTATGCGCTATAATTTGTTGTGCGATAAATGTAATTGGGAATTTGTAGGGTTTGCCGTTCCCGGAACTATTTCTTATAAACCTACAAAACGATCCAAAAAAAAACGGAATAAAGATTTTACGGATGACGAAAACAAAGATTCTTTAAGTGAAGATGATTCTCTTTTTATTAAAACAGCCGCCGCAAAAAGATAAAATCTGAATGTCCTAGCTTTTTAACTTTGAGTTATAAAATGAAAAGATCGGGTTTTATCTTAATATTTTTTTTCTGCTTCGCATATTTTTCCGTTTTTCCGCAGACGGCGGAAACAACGGTAACAACGGAAACGGCGGAAACAATTCAAAAAAAAATAGACCCGGAAATGGATTTGATTCATTTGGGCGACACGATTGATGTTGATATTTTGGGAAGCGTCGAATATGATTGGCGCGGAACGCTTACGCCCGAAGGCTTTCTCAACGGTTTAAACTTTATTGACGAGCAGGTCTTCGCGCAGTGCAAAACCGAAACCGAAGTTGCGGCGGCGGTTGCCGCCGGATATACAAAACTTCTCCGCGATCCGAAAGTCGTAGTCAGGATTTTAGATCGTTCCAATCGTCCGGCTTCGACGATTTTCGGCGCAGTTAAAAAAGAACAAAGATTTCAGATTCAGCGTTCGGTTTTCTTAAACGAATTGATAATTTTGTCGGGCGGTTTGACTGATCGCGCCAGCGGCGAAATACAAATATTTCGCCCGAGTAATATCAGTTGCGTCGAAATATTTCGGCGGCAACAAAATGAGACTGCGGAAAATACCGACCGCGAAAAATTTATTCAGACAAGTCAGACGAAAGGCTCGGAGACGATAAAAATAAAAATCGCCGATCTTCTGAAAGGAAACGAAAATCCGGCGATTTACAGCGGCGATATCATTACCGTTTTAGAAGCCGAACCGATTTACGTTATCGGCGGTGTCGCCGCTCCGAAAAGAATCTCCTCACGCGAACAAACCACACTTTCAAGAGCGATTGCCGGCGCAGGCGGTTTTACAAAAGAAGCCGACCAGAAAAAAATTACGGTTTTTCGCCGTGAAGGAAAAGAAACAAAAATTATTGAAGCGAATTTCGACGAAATAAAAGATAACTCCGAAAAGGACATTTTGTTGCAAGCCTATGACGTGGTAGATGTCGGCGTGAAAGGTCGCAGCAAAAGTAAAATTGCTCCGATTGTCAGGGATGAAGACGTTTCCAAGAAGAATATTACAGGTTTGCCGCTGAAAATAATTGATTGAAATCGCATTTTGTGAAACAATCGAAAATCTTGTAATAAGAAAATTTTAATCATTTATAATATAAATAAAGTCCGTATTATTCGAGACAATAAATCTATGGCAACAGCACAACAAAAACTCAGCCGTCGCACCGTCGCACTTTTCTGGCTTGTAGCGGTAGCAATCGTGATCGGTATTTTAATTTATTTAGAGCAGATCGCTCTGTTATATGTTCTGGCAACTGTGGCGTTAGTCGTGCTTTTACTGATTGTCGGATTTTCCGATCTGGAAAATGTTGACCGCAATGCCGTCGGCGGATTTGCCGCTAAAAATTAATAGCAAATTTTCATAAATCCGTGATTTTTCAGTATTTGATTTAATGAAATGGAAGCCGGAAAAAATTGTTTTATTTTTCTTTTTGCTGTCGGTGTTTTCATTGACGACGACCGCTTACACGCCGCAGTTTGCCGATGACGCGCAAACAACTCCTTTGCGTTGGCGATTTAAGACTATTTCGGTCGCGCTTTCAGATTCGTTTTTCAAACAAAACTCCCGTATCAAATCGGACAGAGAAATTTCGGAAGTCGTCGGTAAAAGTTTCGAGGCTTGGGAAAATGTCGCCGACATAAAATTTTCGATCAAACAGACGGATAAGCAGTCAATCAGTCCGACCGGAAAAACCGGAGACGGTGTAAGTTTGATTACCGTCGCGCAAACGCCGGAAAATCTTTTGCTGTTTAGTGGTGAAAACGGTGAGACGGCAGCTTATACGAGAGTTTTTTTCAATCGGCGCGGAAACATCATCGAAGCCGACATACTCCTTAATCCATACGCTCAATTTTCGACCGACGGAACTATCGGAACATTCGATCTGCAATCTACATTAACGCACGAAATCGGTCATCTTCTCGGTTTAGACCATTCAATCGTAGCGGGTGCGGCAATGTTTGAACATCAGAGCAAGAATGGAACTTATTCGCTTCCCGGTTTTAGCCATCGAACTTTGTCCGATGATGATATTACATCTGTGCGCGGACTTTACGGTGCTGAAAACGGAAATGAAAATTGCTGCGGCGTTTTACAGGGGAAAATTTCCGTGTCGAGAGACTCGAAATCCAAATCTTTAGAAGTCTGGCTCGAAGAAATAAATTCCGGTCGAACTGTCGCAGCGATTCAGACCAATTTGTCGGGAAAGTTTAGAATCAACGGTTTGTCCGAAGGCAAATACCGCATTTTTGCACAAGACCGGAAAAACGATTTTACATCAGCCGAAAATCTGGGCGATGTAGAAATAGTAAAAGACAAATCGGCTCTTGTTTCGGCACAGTTTGTTACCGTAAATAAAAACTTCGATCTGAAATTTGTAGGCTTCAACGGACAAGTTGCAGATACCGGAGTTCCGGTCAACAGAGGTAATTCTTACATTATTTACTTTGCCGGGAAAAACATCGCCAACGACACTTTTGAGATAGGCTTTAATTCGCCTTTTATAAGAATTAACCGAAAAACTCTGACCCGACATAATTACGGCGACGAATACGATGTTTTCAGCGTCGAAGTAATCGTTGATGCGGAAACTCCGAATGGAGATTACAGTTTATATCTCAAAGAAAAAAACGAAATTAACGACTTTATAATCGGCAGTATAAGTGTTGGCGAAATGCCAAATCCGTGGACTTTTCAGATGTTCTAAAACGATACAAAAAAGTCGTTAAATATGTTTGCAAATGATTTTTTATTGTGTATAATCACAACTGTTCACCTCCCCGGTGAACATCCGGTCACGAGGGGTGAGGACTTGTGACCTACGGGCGACGGTGTGAGAGACGTCGTCCATTATTTTTTAAAAACTCGAAATGGCTTGACCTTGCTTGGAATTTATATAAAATCAAATACTTAGTTTTATTCAGAATGAAAGACGCACAATAGTTTCGTGGTAATTAATAATCATTAAAAAAAATTACCAGATGACCGCAGATATTTGTTTGTCCGGCGGTCATTATAATTTTCAATTATATAAAATCAGGGGAATTCTTAATGTCGTTCAAAGATTGGTTATTTCAGGGAGTCAGGGAGATTGAAGGTCCTCACGAGCAGGAAGGAAAACATCAACAGCATTCGTGGTGGAAAGTGATGTGTCTGACGGGCGTTGACTATTTTTCGACGCTCGGTTATCAACCCGGAATAGCTTTTCTTGCGGCAAATGCTCTTTCACCGTTTGCAACACTCGTGTTGGTTGTTTTGACGCTTTTCGGCGCACTGCCGATGTATAAAAGAGTTGCCGAAGAAAGTCCGCACGGCGACGGTTCGATTTCGATGCTCGAAAATCTGCTTTCGCGCTGGAAAGGCAAACTTTTCGTTTTGGCTCTGCTCGGATTTGTAGCGACGAGTTTTATTATTACCATCACGCTTTCGGCGGCTGACGCGACGGCGCATATTATCGAAAATCCATTTGTTGAAAGTCATCTGCATTTTCTCGATCACAAAATTATCGTGACGCTTATTTTGATCGGTTTACTCGGCGCGGTTTTTCTCAAAGGTTTTAATGAGGCAATTGGAATCGCCGTCGGTATCGTCGCCTTTTACCTTTTTTTTAACGTGATAATAATCGGTTTCTGTCTTTATCAGGTCTTTATTGTTCAGCCGGAAGTTTTGTCAAATTGGAGCAATGCTCTCTGGTCTTTGCCGAATGTCAATAACAGCGTTTTATTTCTGGCTTTTTCATCTCTTTTACTTTTTCCTAAACTCGCGCTCGGTTTATCGGGATTTGAAACCGGCGTAGTCGTAATGCCTCTGATTAAAAGCGAACACGACCTGACCGGCGAGGAGCAAAAAAGAATTCACAGCACAGTCGTCACGGAAGGTAATGCAGAGGGAAATATCAAACAGCATCTCGATGAAAGAATCGCTAACGGTAAAAAACTTCTGAGCGGTGCATCTTTGATTATGAGCGTAATGCTGGTCGGCAGTAGTATTGTGACGACGATGCTTATTCCGGCAGAAGCATTTCAGGTCGGCGGTGCGGCAAACGGTCGGGCGATTTCATATTTGTCGCATACTTATCTCAGCGAAATTTTCGGGACACTTTATGACATCAGTACGATTTCGATACTTTGGTTCGCCGGCGCATCGGCGATGGCTGGACTTTTAAACATCGTGCCGCGTTATCTGCCGCGTTTCGGAATGGCTCCTGATTGGGCGCGCGCGACGCGACCGCTCGTAATTATTTTTACGGTAATTGCCTTTCTCGTAACGATACTTTTTAAAGCCGACGTTGATTCGCAAGGCGGAGCATATGCGACGGGCGTTTTAATGCTGATGACTTCCGCCGCCGTTGCCGTGACAATTTCGGCTTGGAAAAGAAACGAGAAAAAATGGATCGGTTTTTTGATTATTACAATAGTTTTTTGCTATACGACCGCCGTAAATATCTACGAACAGCCGGAAGGCATTAAAATCGCCTCGTTATTTATTTTGGGCATCGTTCTCGCTTCATTTATCTCGAGAGCTTTGCGTTCGACCGAAGTTAGAGTCGAAAGTATATATTTTGATGAAACGGCGCAAAAATTTATTGATGAATTGGCAGACGGCGAATTGAGAATCGTTACAAATCGTCGTGAAATCGGCAATCTCGAAGAATATCGTTTTAAGGAACAGGAAAAGCGTATAGATAATCACATTCCGGCGACCGATCCGATTTTATTTTATGAAATTGATCTCGGCGATGCTTCGGATTTTAAGGGCAAATTGAAAATTTGCGGTGTTTGAAATTAACGGTTATAGAATTTTACGGACGGAAGCTCCGGCTGTGCCGAATGCGATTGCCGGATTGCTTTTGCATCTGAGAGATTTGACCGGAAAAATTCCGCACGTCTATTTTGGCTGGAGCGAAGGAAATCCGGCGATGTATCTGGTGCGGTATATATTATTCGGCGAAGGCGATACTGCGCCCGTAACGCGGGAAATTTTGCGCCAAGCCGAACCTGATCCCGAACTTCGTCCGAATGTTCACGTCGGCGGATAATTTCCGTTTGATAAAATTTCGGGATTCATAGCAATAAAACAACTGCGGCAAAACACGGGACGACCTTGCGAAGGATAAAACGGAACGGTCGTTTGGGCATTACATTTGGCGCAATTTACGGTGACTTCTATTTTTTGTTTGACACCGGCTTGCTGTGCGGCGATAACTGCTTCGATTCTTTCAGTTTTAGCCTGTTTGCAAAGTTTACATCTTTTCGGGGGATTTAAAAGTCCTTTGTCACGGAAAAATGTCTGTTCGCCGACAGACCAGATAAAATCATTCGAGCAGTCTATACAGTTGATCGCTGTGTCTTCGATTTGGGCATCTGGGGTGGAAGCCTTTTCTGTTATGCCGTCCAAACCATTTTGCAAAAAATCTGGCATAAATTACAAACCTCCCTTTTAATCGTTCTTATATTTGAAGCCAAAAGATTTTGAAATTTTGATGTTTCAAAGCTACACTAAGTGGGATTGAATTAGTAAAATTTTGAGTTTGGCGAGACTCAAAAAAACAGTTTTGACCTTATAACTATTAGGTATTTAGTGTCAAGTTTTAAAGTAAAAAAGCTATTGAGCGACAAAATATGAAAATACTCGTAGTCGGATCGGGCGGTCGTGAACACGCTCTTTGCCGGACATTTGAAAAAAGCGAAAGAGTTGAAAAAATCTTTTGCGCCAATGGAAATGCCGGAATCGGACAAATCGCCGAATGTATCAATATAAGCCCGGAAAATATTTCAGAACTAGGCGATTTTGCCGAAGAAAATAAAATTGATCTGACATTTGTCGGCGGCGAAACCTCTTTGGCACGCGGCATTGTGGACGATTTTGGAAAACGCAATATAAAAATCGTCGGCGTAAGCCGGAAAACCGCACAACTCGAATCTTCAAAGTCGTTTGCCAAAGATTTTATGGCGCGAAATTCGATTCCGACAGCCGATTATAAAACCGCTTTTTCCCTCATCGAAGCAAAAGAAATTTTAGAAAGCGGTTTTTTCGGCGATGAAAAATCTCCGGTTGTCGTCAAAGCCGACGGATTAGCCGCCGGTAAAGGCGTAGTGGTTGCGCGAAACAGAAACGAAGCCGCCGAAGCGATTGACGAACTCGAAAAACTCGCCGGAAAAAACGCCGCCGAAAAAATCGTTCTCGAAGAGTGTCTGATCGGCAGAGAAGTTTCTCTGCTAATGTTTTGCGACGGAAAAAACTTCAAGTTGATGCCGCCCGTGCGCGACCACAAACGCATCGGCGAAAATGATTCGGGCGCAAATACCGGCGGAATGGGAACTGTTTCCGACAGAGGTTTATTGGATGAACAACAAACCGCCGACATCATCAAACGGATAATCGAACCGACGCTCGAAGGTTGCGAAAAAGAAGGTTTTCCGTTTAGAGGAATTTTATTTCTCGGTTTGATGCTGACGGAAAACGGCACGAAAGTTTTGGAATATAACGTCCGTTTCGGCGATCCTGAAACGCAGGTGATTCTCGTTCAACTCGAAAGCGATTTGACGGAAATTTGTGAAGCGATTTTGACCGGAACTTTGGATGAAACCGAAATCAAATGGAAAGACGGCAGCGCGGCTTGCGTTGTTCTCGCCTCGAAAGGTTATCCGGCGAAAGCCGAAACGGGCGATGTTATAAACGGACTGGAAAATATTTCAGAGAGTGAAGCAGTCGTTTTTCACGCCGGAACGAAAAAAAACTCCGAAGGCGAATTTGTTACAGCAGGCGGAAGAGTTTTGGGCGTAACGGCGATTGGCGAAAATCTCCAAAATGCTCTGGACAAGGCGTATCGATCCGTAAATAAAATAAACTGGAACGGAATGCAGTATCGAAAAGACATCGGAAAATAAAGAAACAAAAAATCTTTCACAATCGAAACGGAAAATTAAAAATCGCAGCGGCGGAAATTTGAAAATGATTGATATAATCTTTTTAATTTTCCGTTTTTATTTATGAGTTTAATCGAATTAAATACGCCTTTGATCGAACTTTACAAATTCGAGATTGCCGGACTTTCAAATGCGATGTCGCGCAAATTGGCGTTGGCGGTCGCGGCTCACGCTAACAAATCGGAGGTTTTAGACGCGACGGTCGAAGACCTTTTAAATTATTTTCCGATGCGTTATGAAGATCGCTCGAATTTTTTGCAGATTGACGAATTGACCGTCGAGATGGAAGCGTCGGTCGAACTTTTTGCCAGAGTTTCCGGCGGTTTCAAAGTCGGCAAAAACCGTTCTCCGAAAGCTCCGCCGCTGTATATTTTTGAAATCACGGCGGGCGATGCCGAACGAACGCGAAAACCCGTCGTCGTCTGGTGGTTTGTCGCCGGCAAACAGGCGCATCACGTTATGAATTATTACCAATCGCGTTTTGATCGCGGGACGCGTTTTGTCGCTTACGGTAAATGGGAATGGGATTCGCGCCGCAACACTTTTTCGCTCAGGTTAAACAAACCCGACGAACTGGAAATTTTGCCGTCGGAAACCGATTATAACGAGTTCGGTTTATTAAAAAATCTCACCGGAGAAAACGAAACGAACGGCAAAAAAGCGAAAATCAAAGACGATTCGGATGAAGATTTATTAGAAGACACCGACAATCCCGAATTTGCGATAATTCACAGCGGTCGGCGCGTTCCTGTTTATCGAAAAATCGGACAATTTCAGACCAAAAGACTGCGCGAAATTATTTACAACGTCCTTCAAAATCTCGATAAAAAATCAATTAACGAAACTTTGCCGGAAGAATTAAAACAGAGACAAAAATTGATCTCGCGCGCCGAAGCAATCGAGCAGATTCATTTTCCGCCCGAAAATTCGAGTATTAAAGAATACGAAACGGCACGCAGCGAAGCGCATAAACGCCTCATCTTTGAAGAATTTTTTTGGGTTTCATTTGCGCTTCAGTTAAAGCGCGGCGAACGAAAAAAAGAACCGAAAGGAACTCTGATCGAAATTTCCGAAACGACGCGCGGACGAGTAAAAAAACTTTTACCGTTTAAGCTGACGGGCGCACAAGATCGCGTGATCGAAAGAATTTTTGAGGATATGCAGTCCGACGCGCCGATGAATCGGCTCGTGCAGGGCGATGTCGGAAGCGGCAAAACAATCGTCGCATTTATGGCGATGTTCGCCGCAATGGAAAACGGTTATCAAACAGTTCTGATGGCTCCGACTGAAATTTTGGCGGAACAACACGCGCGAAATGCGAAAAAGATTTTCGGCGAAACTAATTATCGAACCGAACTTTTAACAGGAAGTCTGCGAGCGGCTGAAAAACGAAAAGTGCAGAAAATGATCGCCGAAGGCGAAGTCAACGCCGTCGTCGGAACTCACGCCGTTATACAGGAAGCGGTCGAATTTGAAAAACTGGGTTTAGCCGTCGTTGACGAGCAGCATCGTTTCGGCGTTATGCAACGCGCCGCATTGCAAAAACAAGGCTTTTTTCCAGATGTTCTCGTGATGACGGCAACGCCGATTCCGCGCAGTCTGGCGATGACGGTTTACGGCGATCTCGATATTTCCGTGATTGACGAGTTGCCGCCCGGAAGAACGCCGATCAAAACCGTCGTCGTCGGCGAAGACCAGCGCGGCGGCGTTTACAAAGGCATCGAACGCGAAATAAATCTCGGTCGGCAGGTTTATGTCGTCTATCCTTTGATTGACGAATCTGAAAAAATGGATTTGAAGGCGGCGACGAAAATGTTCGAAGAGTTGCGCGATAAAATTTTCCCTAACTTTAAGGTCGGTCTGCTTCACGGAAAAATGAAACCGGCGGAAAAGGAAGCGATAATGCAGGAATTTATCGCGGGGCGAATGAACATTCTTGTTTCGACGACCGTAATAGAAGTCGGCGTTGATGTTCCTAACGCTTCTTTGATGATTATCGAACACGCCGAAAGATTCGGACTTTCACAACTTCACCAATTGCGCGGCAGAGTCGGACGAGGCGCGGAACAAAGTTTCTGCGTTTTGCTGACGGGCGACAAAAAAACAGCCGTTGCCAGAGAACGTCTCGGAATTATGGAAGAAACGACCGACGGATTTTTAATTGCGGAAAAAGATTTGGAAATTCGCGGTCAGGGCGAAATTTTAGGAACGCGACAATCGGGCATACAAACATTCAAGATCGGGAATATAATCCGCGATCTTGAACTTTTAAATACTGCGCGGCACGAAGCCGAAATTTATTTGACAGCAAAACGTCTGACGCGGGAAACTTCCGATTTGATCGAAGCCGTAAAGCGTGATGTAAGATTTAAATTAGCCGGAATCGGATGATTGTGAAATTTATTGCAAAATAAAATTTGTAATTGGTTTTCAAGTTCGGTTATAGTTTATAACAATTCAATAAGAAATTTTTTCAATTAGGAACAATTTGAAAAAAATATTTTATGAATGATAGCCTGCCCTAACAGACAGAAAAACAATAAAAAGATTTGCGGTTGCTCGACGAACCGTAACTTCATAATTAGAGGAAAAAATGGAAAACCGACGACAACCAGACAACCCTTCGACAAAACCATATGACCGAAGCAAATCCATTTCAAACCCCACAGGGAAAAGCTACGGTTCAAACAATTACCAACCTAAAGACAGAAACTTTCAAAACAACGATAACCGATCTCAAAATCGGGACAATCGAAACGACAGCAGTAACCGCAACGACAGCAATAATCGGGACAATCGTTTTCAAAACCGCAATGACAGGGATACGCGGTTTCAGAATCCCAACGAAAGGAACGACCGTTATCAAGGCGGACAAAATCGAGAAAACGGACAAAATCGAGAAAACGGACAAAATCGAAACAATAATACCGGCTATCAATCTCGTGACAATCGTTTTCAAAGCCGTGACAATCGTTTTGGCAGTAAACCGCCCGGAAAATTTCAACCGAGAAATAATAAATTTCAAGGCAAAAAGCCGTTTTTCCCGAAAGGCAAATCCAACAAACCTTGGGAAGAAGAAAATAAGCCGCGTATTGTTTCGGATATGCAGGTGACAGAAGGCAAACACAGAGGAAAATATTTAGTCAGCACGGCTTCGCCGAAAGTTCGTCCGACGGCGCGGCGTTTGCGTGAAGTGATGTTTCGCATTCTTTTCAGAAAAATCCGCGCTAAAAGATTTTTGGATCTATGCGCCGGTTCGGGAACGGTCGGCATCGAGGCAATTTCGCGCGGATCATTGCTCGGCACATTTGTCGAGCGTTCGGCTAAGATGTGCAGTTTCATCAAGAAAAATATGGCGACCTGCGAAATAAAGGAAGGACACGGGGAAATTTTTGAAGCCGAAGTCGTGCCGTTTCTCAAGGAAATGAAAAAGCGCAAACGCTGTTGGGATGTAGTATATTTCGATCCGCCGTATGATGCCGATTACGATGAAATCTTAAAGT
This sequence comes from Pyrinomonadaceae bacterium, assembly GCA_965217985.1. Taxonomy (GTDB): domain Bacteria; phylum Acidobacteriota; class Blastocatellia; order Pyrinomonadales; family Pyrinomonadaceae; genus DATHTS01. The sequence goes on along the minus strand of CBDCJY010000004.1, from coordinate 142,902 downwards.
ATCTTTCACGCGGAACAGCTCTAAACTTGCACGGAACACTTGTTATCGAACATCACGCTGAAATGTTTTTTCCCGAAAAAATCGGGCAATTACACCGTTGGCGAGTGATCGTGCAAGGTGATTCGGCACTTAGTTTTTTCGAGAGAAAATAGAATTTTAATGGTAAACGGTAAACGGTTAGTTGTTAATTTATTTCTTATTTATAAATAAACATTTACCGTTTACCGTTTACCGTTTACCATTTTAAATGCGAATAATTTCCGGCGCATATCGCGGACGGGTTTTGCGAAGTCCGTCGGACAATAAAACGCGCCCGACCTCGGATCGTCTGCGCGAAACACTTTTCAATATTCTTGCACCTCGAATCACGGAAGAAACACGCTTTTTAGATTTATGTGCCGGAACGGGAGCGGTCGGAATCGAGGCTTTATCACGCGGCGCGAATTTTGTTACATTTGTTGACAAATCGCGTCGCGCTTGTGCGTTGATCGAAAAAAATCTCGACCTTTTGGAAATACCGGAAAATGAAACCGAAATTTTCAGTTTGAGTGCCGAAAACTTTGTCAATCGAAATCATTTGAAAAACTGGGATATAGTTTTTTTCGATCCGCCGTATAATGAAAATTACGAGATTATAATTTATGAGTTCGGTGAAGAAGGCAAAAAAAATCTCGCCGACAACGGCATTTTTATCGCCGAACATCATTCAAAAAACAGTTTGCCTGATATTTACGGAAATCTGCGGCGTTGGCGCATTGTCAAACAAGGCGAAACTTGTCTGAGTTTTTACGAAAAAAATTAAATGAAAATAATCGTCTGGCTGATTCTCTGTCTGATCTGGGGAACGACCTGGATTTTTATCAAAGTCGGACTTAAGGATTTGCCGCCGTTGACGTTTGCCGCCGCGCGTTTCACTCTTTCGATTTTACTGCTTTTTTTTATCATCAAATTTCAAAAAATTCCGCTGCCTAAGACAAAAAGCGAATGGAAACTTCTCGCCTTGACCGGAATTTTACAATTTTCATTTAATTACAGCACCGTTTTTTGGAGCGAACAATATATTTCTTCGGGACTTGCGGCGGTTTTACAGGCGACGATCACGGTTTTCGGTCTGGCTCTGGCGTGGATTTTTTTGCCGGATGAAAAAATAACTCGGATAAAAATTTGTGCCGTAATTTTGGGAATCGTCGGCGTTGCCGTGATTTTCAGCGATCAATTAAAAGTCAATAATTTTCCGGCTTTCGCCGGATGTGCGGCAATCGTTTTCGGTTCGTATTGTGCGGCGCAGGCTTCGATTTTAATTAAGGCGAAAGGCGGCGGCATTCATCCGGCGGCAATGGTTTTTTGTCAGATGCTGTGCGGAATTTTGCCGATTATCATCTACGCGCTGACCAGAGAAGGAAATCCGCTCGATTTACATTGGACAAATCGCGCCTTGATCTGCGTTATATATCTCGCCGTTTTCGGAACGATTGCCGCGTTTTGGCTTTATTACTGGCTTTTAAGTAAAATCGAATCAACCAAAGCGATGATGATTTCGCTCGTTACGCCTTTGCTTGCAGTAATCATCGGCGCGATTGTTTTAGGCGAAAAACTTCCGCCGCTGACGTTTTTCGGCGGGATTTTGATTTTGGGAAGTATCGGTTTAATTGTTTTTCGCAAAAAACAGAAAACAATTAATTTAGAATATTAAAAACGAAAAATGTTCGGGATATAAAGAGTATAGCAAAAATATTATCGGCTTTCACTTATCACTTATTCCGAATTTTTCCAGAATAAATAAAAATGCGTTTTAACTTTACAACCGCCGGAGAATCGCACGGCAAAGCACTGGTTGCCATAATCGAAGGTTTGCCCGCCGGATTGGAGATTGATGTCGAAAAAATAAATCACGAACTCTGGCGAAGACAACAAGGTTACGGTCGCGGCGGTCGGATGAAGATCGAATCGGATAAAATCGAAATTTTATCGGGCATTCGGCACGGAAAAACGCTCGGTTCGCCGATTGCAATTTCCATCGAAAATCGTGATTTCGTTCATTGGACGGAAATAATGTCGAGCGAAAAAATCGAACAAGAGCCGAAAAATCCGCGCATCGTCAAACGTCCGCGTCCGGGACACGCCGATCTCGCGGGCGGACAAAAGTTTCAGACGAGAGACCTTCGTGACATTTTAGAACGCGCTTCGGCGAGAGAAACGGCGGCGCGTGTCGCGTGCGGCGCATTTGCCAAACAACTTCTTGAAAAATTCGGAATCGAAGTCAAAAGTCACGTTATCAAACTCGGAAACGTGCCGGAACATTCTCTGCAAAAAAATTGGGAAGAAATCAGTTCGATAAACGAAAATTCATCTTTAAACTGCGCCGACGAGCAAATCGAAAAAGAAATGATCTCGCAGATTGACGAAGCGAAAAAAAACGGCGACACGCTCGGCGGAATTTTTGAAGTCGTCGCTAAAAATGTCGTCGTCGGTTTAGGTTCGCATACTTCGTGGAATGAAAAACTCGACGGGCGAATCGCGCAGGCGTTTATGTCAATCCAAGCCGTCAAAGCCGTCGAAATCGGTGCAGGCGTTGAAAATGCGGGAAAATTCGGTTCGGAAGTTCACGACGAAATCTATTTTAACGAAGGAAATTTCACGCGCCCGACCAATCGCGCCGGCGGTCTCGAAGGCGGAATCACCAACGGCGAAGAACTTCGCGTGCGCGGATATTTAAAACCGATTGCGACTTTGCGAAAAGCACTTCACTCGGTTGATATTGATTCAAAAGCCGAAGATTCGGCGGCGTTCGAGCGTTCGGATATTACGGCGGTTCCGGCGGCGGGCGTGATCGGCGAAGCGATGCTTTCTATTGTTTTGGCAAATTCGATGCGCGAAAAATTCGGCGGCGATAGTTTTGATGAAATGAAAACTAATTTTGAAAATTACCGGAAATCTCTACAAAATTTTTGACGGATGAAAATAAATTTTCCGCTCAAGGGAACTTTTTTCTTTCAAAAACATCCAATACATTAGACCTCTTGCATAAGTAATTTAATGACCGATTTCGTAATTATACAATCCGGCGATCAAGTTGAACCGCAGTCCAAATCGGCGGCGGCGGTTGCGATACCGCTCCGAGATGATGCGAAAGATTTTCAAATGCCGAATCACGTTCTCGACCAGTATTCGTTGCCGCGACAACTCGCGGTTGGCGCGCCGCGCGGCGGCACTCAACTGACCGCCTTTCGGCTTTTTAGTCGGCGTTTGCGAGTTCTTGTGTTCCTTGTGCAAACCTTGATAACCGGAATCGGCGAGCAGAGAAATGTTTTCGGCAAGCGCAAATTTCGTGTCCTTGAACAGCGCAAAATCGTGCGTTTTGCCCGTCGCCTGTTTGGTGCAAATGACTTTTCGCCGCTCCTTCTCGATGACAATCTGCGTTTTTATCGTGTGTCGTTTTTTCTTGCCCGAATAGTATCGCTTTTGTTTTTTTTCGGACGCTCGATTGATGTTTCCGTCACATCAACGATGACAAACTCAAAAGTATTCTCGCTCTCCTGCAGAGCTTTCTTGCCCGGCAATCTTAAATCCGCGCAATGCTTGAGCAAGTTTTCGATCTTGACAATGGTGCGCGAAACCGTCGCTTCCGATAACTGCCAACGCTTGGCAATATGGAACTGCGTCGGATATTCGCGCCAATATTCGAGCGTCAACAAAACCTGGTCTTCAACCGATAACCGGCAAGGTCTGCCCGACTTTTTATGCACTCGTGTTCGCTGCTCTCGGACAAACTCACAAAGTTTGGCAAAGGTGTCGGGTTTGACACCGCAATATCGTTTGAAAAGTTCAGGCGAAAGCGATTTAATTTGTTCAAAACTCATCAGATTATTGATGAGCGAAAATGCTTTCATTGTCAAATAACTTATGCAAGAGGTCTATTGTAAATTCAAACCAAATTAAGGAGAAAACAATGGAGAAACTATTACTCTCGACGGTTATTTTGCTGGCTTTTTGTTCGGCGTTACTTGCTCAAAAAATTCAAAAACCGACGCTTACGCCGAAAGAACCGACACCTGCACAGGAATTATTAATCAGACAGGGAATCGCGCTGCACGACGCGAAACAATATGACGAGGCGATTGCCGTCTATCAAAAAGTTTTAGATGAAAATCCTGATTGCGTTACCGCAATTTATGAAATGGCTTTGTCTTATTACAACAAAAGAGATTACGTCAAAACAGTCGAATTTTCGATGAACGGTCTGAAATATGATTCCGATCAATTGTCACTGTTTTACGGAATGATCGCAAATGTTTGGGATGATAAGGGAAATCCTGAAAAAGCAATCGAACTTTATAAAGACGGAATTAAAAATCTGGAAAAACTGAAAGATTCCGACCGGCATCTTTCGAGTATGTATTACAATTTGGGCTTAACGTATTTTCGCCGGAAAGACGGCGCAAAAGCGAAGGACGCGCTCAAAAAGGCGGTCGAATATAATTACTCTTACGGCAGCCCGCATTATCTTTTAACGGAAACTTTTTCGGCGATGCGTTACAGAGTTCCCGCGCTTTTGGCGGCGGCGCGTTTGATTTCGACCGAAAATTTTTCGCAGCGAACGCAACGCGCTTCGACGATTTTTCAGGACGTTTTGACAGGCGGCGCGAAGAAAGGAAAAGATGCCAATTCGATCACGATTTTTGTTGATACGGACGAACCTAAAGACGAAGGTGATTTTAGCGGACTTTCGATGATTATGGGTCTGATGAGTGCCGGAAGCGACATCAGCAAGGAAAATAAAAATCTTTCGGAAGAAGAAAAATTTGTCGAAAAAGTCGAAGGTTTTATAAGTTTTCTCGCCTCCGATGCAAAAAAAGCGAAATCGAGTTTTGTCGGCAAAAACTATGTTCCGTTTATGCTCGAAATGAAACAGCGCGGTTACGTCAAACCTTTCGCTTACTTAGTTTTAACCAATGCCGGAAATACGACAGCCGCAAAGTGGGTTGCTTCTGAAAATACAAAAACGGTTGTCGAATTTATGAATTGGGCAAAAGGTTTTCAACCACCTCGATAATGAAAAAACTTAAAATATTTTTTTCCTTAATTTTTTGTTTGCTTATTTGTCAAAGTTGCGAAAAAAAACTTGCAATCGAAGCAAGTATTTCTACGCCTGAAGTCCAAAATCACATCGGGATTTCAGAGCAATATCGAAAATATATCAAATCAATCGAACCGTTTTTCAAACCGATGGGAAAGCCGTCGGCTGACGAATGGCTCGCTTCATTTCCTGAAAGCGGTCAGACGTTCGAGCAATATCTCAACTCGAAGCCGACGCTTCCGACGGAAAAAAGAAACAAAATTTATATTCAGCCGGTCGGAAAATTTGATTCGCAACAGCGTAAAGTAATCAAATATACGGCTGAATATATGGAAAATTTTTTTAATCTGAAAACAGAATTGTTAAATGAGAAGCCTTTTGATGAACCTTTATCATTAGCCGATTATCGTATTCACCCGGTTTGGAAAATAAAGCAGATTCGGACGGGTTTTATTTTGGAAAAACTTTTACTGCCGAATTTGCCGGCAGATGCTGCGGCGATAATCGCTTTTACGAGCGACGATCTTTATCCAGACAAAAAATTCAGTTTTGTTTTCGGACAGGCAAGTCAGGAAAATCGTGTCGGAGTATGGTCTTTATATCGTTTGAAAGATAATTCGGATTTTAGAGTTTTTCTGAAAAGAACTTTGAAAATCGCAGTTCACGAAACCGGACATATGTTTTCGATTGCTCATTGCACGAAATATGAATGCTTGATGAGCGGCGCGAATAATATTGATGAAACGGATAAAAGACCGATCGATGCTTGTCCAGAAGATACGGCAAAAATTATTTGGTTGACGAAGATTTCACCCGAAAAAAGATATGAAAATCTATCGGTTTTATGTAATAAATTCGGCTTAAAAGATGATGCGAATTTATTTAGAAAAAAGGCTGAAGCGATTTCAGCCGTAAATTGAATGCAAAACTTTACCCGTCAATTATTGACCGAATGGCGAAAACTCGAACTTCCTTTTGGCGGAGAAACGATTATTGTTGCGATTTCCGGCGGCGCGGATTCGGTCGGTTTGGCGTTGGCATTGAATGATTTAAAGGTCGGAAAAAAATTGAATTTGCGTTTTGTGCTGGCGCATTTTAATCATAATTTGCGCGGCGATCAAAGCGACGCAGACGAAGAATTTGTCAAAGATTTTGCTCAAAAGTTCGATTTTGAACTCGTCATCGGAAAAGGCGAAATTTCAAAAAATGAAAATCTCGAACAATCAGCCAGAAAAGCGAGATACGATTTTTTAACCGAAAAGGCGGAAAATCTCAAAGCCTTTGCCGTTTTGACCGCGCACACTCTAAACGATCAAGCTGAAACTTTTTTGATAAACCTGATTCGCGGCAGCGGTCTCGAAGGTCTGGGCGCGATGAAATCTTTTAGAGCTTTAAAAGGAGAAAAAGAGAAAACAATTTCCGGTAAATCTAAAGACGATCAATCGGAAAATGATTTTTTGGAAAGTGGTGTGCCGCCTGATTTATTTTCTTTTCTCCCGGTTTCTTCTTTTCCTTTGCTTGTCCGACCTTTGATGACTTGGGCTAAAAGAATTGATACGGAAAATTTTTGCCGTTTAAATGAGATCGAATATCGTTACGATTCGATGAACGAAGATTTGGCTTTTCGGCGAGTTCGCATCAGAAAGGTTTTATTGCCTCTACTGGAAGATTTTAATCCGAAAATTATGGAAAATCTGGCGCAGACGGCTTTTATTTTGCAGAATGATTTGCGGAGTTTGGAAAATTTTCGTAAGGAGAGCAGAAAAGTTTTTGAAACGCAGATAAATTCGGAATTGATTCTGAAAAATTTAACGGAATTAGACGAATCTGCGAGAAATGATTTAGTCCGGCACTGGCTGAAAAACAAACGCGGCAATTTGCGTTCGCTTGATGCGAAACATTTTGAGGCAATCGAGCGTTTGATGTTCAGCCGTAAAAGCGGCAGAAAAGTCGAACTTCCAAATGGTGCAATGATTGTAAAACGAGAAGGAAAACTTTTTTTTGAGGAAAGAAAGGTTGAAAAATAAGGTGCGGACAACTACAATCTAATGTTGATTAAAGGAAAAGGCGGGAATTACGCTTTTGTCCAACGCAAAGTTTGAAACTTTCATCAAAGCCAGCGTATTAAATTTTTTAGATGAAAGAATTTTTGGAGGCTAAAAATTGAGTTCTAAAGCAAAACAAGTTCTTCTGTGGTTAATGATAATTTCGAGCGCACTGCTATTTGTCTATTTTCTACAGGGCAGAGCGACTGCGAATCCGCAGGAATTAAGTCTCGATCAGGTCAATACACGCATCGAGAATAAAGAAATTAAGGAAGCATACTTTAAACAGACACAAGTTGAACTGACGGACAGCAACGGCAATAAATACTTTGCGACTTTGGGAAGTGATGCGACGCGCGAATCGCTCATCAAACAACTCAAGGATTTTAACGATAAAAACTCCGGTTCGGTTGTCAAATATAATGAAGAACCGCAATCGAGCGGACTTTTTTGGATAATCGTCATTCAGGCTTTGCCGTTTTTATTGTTAATCGGTTTCCTCGCATTTACTTTACGTCAAATGCAGGCTGGCGGAAACAAAGCCTTGAGTTTCGGCAAATCCCGCGCGAAATTGCTCAACAATCAGCAAAAGCGCGTAACATTTAAAGATGTTGCCGGAGTCGAAGAAGCGAAAGAAGAATTGGAAGAAATCATCGAATTCTTGAAAGACCCGCAAAAATTTCAAAAACTCGGCGGAAAAATTCCGAAAGGCGTTTTGATGGTCGGACCTCCGGGAACGGGCAAAACTTTGCTTGCCAAAGCTGTCGCCGGTGAAGCGAATGTTCCGTTTTTCTCGATTTCCGGTTCGGATTTCGTCGAAATGTTCGTCGGTGTCGGCGCATCGCGTGTGCGTGATCTTTTTGAACAAGGCAAGAAAAACGCGCCGTGTATCATCTTCATTGACGAAATTGATGCGGTCGGTCGTCATCGCGGCGCAGGTCTCGGCGGCGGACACGATGAACGCGAACAGACTTTGAATCAACTGCTCGTCGAAATGGACGGTTTTGAATCAAACGACGGCGTTATTCTGATGGCTTCGACCAACAGACCCGACGTTCTCGATCCCGCACTTCTTCGTCCGGGAAGATTTGACCGCCGCGTTGTCGTCGGTCGTCCCGATGTCAAAGGACGCGAAGGAATTTTGAAAGTTCACACGCGAAAAATTCCTTTGGACGAAAATGTTGACATCAGCGTCATTGCTCGCGGAACTCCGGGATTTACCGGCGCGGATTTGGCAAATATCGTCAACGAAGCAGCTTTAAATGCGGCGCGTTACAACAAAAAAGTCGTTACGATGTCGGATTTCGAGATCGCCAAAGACAAGGTTTTGATGGGCGCGGAACGTAAATCAATGGTTTTGTCCGATGCCGAAAAGAAATTGACGGCTTATCACGAAGCCGGACACACACTGGTCGGTTTGAAAGTTCCGTCGGCTGATCCGGTTCATAAGGTTTCGATCATTCCGCGCGGAATGGCTTTGGGCGTAACGATGCAATTGCCGGAAGGCGACCGGCACAGTTACACGAAAGAGTATCTTACGAGTCAGATTGCGATTTTAATGGGCGGACGCATTGCCGAAGAATTATATTTCGGCGCGGATCAAGTCACGACCGGCGCGTCTAATGATATCGAAAGAGCAACCGAACTCGCGCGTTCGATGGTTTGCGAATACGGTATGAGCGAACTCGGACCTTTGACATTCGGTAAAAAGGAAGAACAGATTTTTCTCGGTCGAGAAATTTCACAGCATCGTGACTACTCGGAAGATACGGCGATCAAGATTGACCAGGAAGTCAAAAAAATTATTGCCAAACAATACGATTTAGCGAAAAGCGTAATTACCGAAAATTCCGAGGCGATGGTTCGTCTTTCAGAGACTTTAATCGAATATGAAACGCTCGACAGCGTTCAGATTCGCCGCGTAGTTGCCGGACTTCCGCTTGAAGGAGATGATAATTCGCCTTCGAGAAATGATGACGGAAATGCGCCGGCAACCGAAGAAAGCTCGAAAAATCCGTTTAAGAAACCGCTTCTGCCGCCGATTACCGGAAACAATCCGGCGACGGCGTAACCGAAAAGGTAAAAGTAAAAAGGCAAAAGGCAAAAGTTTTGGTTTCGACTTTACTTTTGCCTTTTGCCTTTTTACTTTTTTACTAATGAATCTGTATTGGAAAACTGCCCGTCGGGAAATATTACTTGATAAAACGCTTGTAATGGCGATTTTAAATATCACGCCGGATAGTTTTTCGGACGGCGGAAAATTCTTTACGATTGATGATGCGCTTCGTCAAACCGAAAATTTAATAAATAAAGGTGCGGATATTATTGACATCGGCGGCGAATCTACGCGCCCGCACTCGAAAAGAATTTCAGTTGAAGATGAAATAAAACGAGTCGTTCCGGTTGTCAAGGAAATTTCAAAACGCTTTGATATTCCGATTTCGATTGATACGAGCAAATCGGAAGTTGCCGAAAAAGCCGTCGAAGCCGGAGCGGAAATAATCAATGATATTTCCGGTTTGCGATTTGATGAAGCAATCGCGGAAGTTGCGGCGAAATATCGAACGGGTTTGGTTCTAATGCACTTACGCGGCGAATTTGAAACGATGCACAAACAGATTGCGGTTGAAAATATTTTCGTCGAAATTTCAGACGGACTGACTCGGAGTTTGGAAAGAGCGAAAAGTTCAGGTGTCGAAAATCAACAGATCGTTTTGGATATTGGAATCGGTTTCAGCAAAACCTTTGCACAAAATTTAGAATTAATCGCAAAACTTGATAAAATCTGTCGGGAGTTTGCGGATTTTCCGGTTTTGGTCGGAGCGTCGCGCAAATCTTTTATCGGAAAAATTCTCGGCGATGTTCCGGCTGATGAAAGAATTTACGGAACGCTCGCCGCCGACGTTTTAGCTGTTTGGAACGGCGCGAAAATTCTCAGAGTTCACGATGTCAAAGAAACTGTTGATTCGATTAAAATCGTCGAAGCCATTAAAAGTAAGAGATGAAAGTTTTTAAAACAATAATTTTATGCGCCGTGCTTTTCGCCGTTTCCGGTTTTACCGAATGCTACAAGCCGGTGACGAGTTCGGGTTTACCGAAAAACATTAGAACGATTGCCGTTCCCGCCTTTCAATTTGAAGTTCAGGGCGCACGTTATCGCGTCGAATCGCGTTTTACCGAATCTGTTATTAGAGAAATAATCCGGCGCGGGCGCGGACTTCAGGTTCAGGGAACGCGTGAAAATGCCGATGCTGTAGTTGAAGGAACGATCAAAGATTTCAGCTTTTCCGGCGTTTTGCTGGACAATCAAGGTCGCGCCAGAGTTTATGAAGTAACGATCGTTTCGGCGGTTACGATTCGTGATGTCAAGACGAATAAAATTTTATACGATAATCAAAATTTTATTTTCCGCGATTCGTTTGAATTTTCCTCCGATCCGCGTTCGTTTTTTAATGAAGAAGACCCGGCGGTCGAACGTATGTCACGCGCTTTTGCCGAATCGGTCGTCTCGACAATCGTCAACGGAATCGGCGTTAAGGAAGAAAAACATTAGAAATGAAAATACTTTCGCGCGACGATCTAAAGAAACATTTACAAAAAAAAGAATTTGCGCCGGTTTATCTTCTGTTCGGTGCGGAAACATTTTTGCGCGATGCAGCGGCAAAATATATGGCGGATTCGATTTTAAAAGAATCGAGCCTCAGAGAATTTAACGAAACGATTTTCAGTTTGAACAGCGATAACCTGCAATATGCGCTTGCCTCTGCCGAACAGCTTCCGATGATGTCGTCGCGCCGCGTTATCAAAGTCGCTGATGTGAGAATTTCCGCCAACTCAAACAAAGACAATCTCAAAGAAGATTATGAAGATTTGCTCAAGACATATCTGAAACGTCCGGCGGAAACTTCTGTCATTATTTTCGTCGCCGATGAACTCGACAAACGCCGGAAAATGGCGAAATTATTAATCGAAAATTCGGTCGCGGTCGAATTTGATGAACTCAATAATTTCGATCTTTTAAAATGGACGACGGACGAATTAAAGAAAAACGATGTAACCGCCGATCAAAGAACTCTGGATTATTTGATTTCTTTGACGGGCAGTAATATCAGTCGTCTGACAAACGAAATCGAAAAACTTTCGACCGCTGTTTTGCCCGATAAAATTATCACGAACGAATTGATTGACAGTCTCGTGCCTAATTCGAGAGAAATAAGCAATTTCGATCTGACCGATTCTTTGATCGCCAAAAACAAATCGAAAACTTTTCAGATTTTAAATAAAATTCTCGACGACGGCGCAGAACCATTGATGCTTTTAGGATTGATTGCCAATAATTTCCGGCGCATATCTTTAGCAAAAGAATTAATGGCAAGCGGCGCGGGAACAAAAGAAGTGTTTCGTCTGATAAAAATGCCGCCGAACAAACACGACAATTTTCTCGTTACGGCGCGAAGAATCGAAAAAGAAAAGCTGACGAAAATTATGAGACGAATCTCCGAAACCGATCTGGCAATTAAAACTTCAAAAGGAACGCCGCAGATGCAGATCGAAATGCTGGTCGGCGAAATTCTGAGTTATTGACACGAAAAAATACGGGAACGATTGTCGAACCGTTCCCGTTTCTAGTCAAAGGAGAAAAACTATGAAGATGAGGCTTGTTTTTCTATTGGGCTAAATCGTTGACGTGCATCGTCAAGCGCGATTTGTAACGCGCCGCCGTATTTCTGTGTAAAACTCCTTTATTGACCGATTTATCAATCAATGAAATCGTCGGCACGAGAAGTTCCCGACTTTGATTTTTGTCGCCGGAAGCTAACGCCGCGCGGAGTTTTTTAATCTGCGTCCGTAGTTTGCTGCGGTTGCGTGTGTTTACTTCGTTACGTTTGGCGGTTTGTCTGACGCGCTTTATTGCTGATTTATGATTTGGCATATCTTACTTAAACTTTATTAAAGTGAAAAATTTCTCGATTTGAGAAACTATAGAGTATAAGTTTTGAGAAAAACCGTGTCAAGTCGGCTTCAGCTAGTTCTAGTAATCGAAGCGGGCGGCGAGACTGTGCATCATATCCACGATCAAAACGACAATCGGCGGATAGAAAACGAATTCGGGTCTCAAGGTCGGTGAATGCGTCGTCGTCATCATTGCCGCGATAAACATTTGCAGATAATTGCCGATCAAAAGACCGATGCCGAGACTTATAAAAACTCCGATGACCAAAAATGAAATCGCCGTCAGACGCGAATACGGTTTTGTTTCCTCTTCTATTTCCTGAAGTATCGTATCGTGCAGATTGATTTCGCTGTAAGTATATCTTTCAAAACCGGCTTGCAGACGTTTTATAATATGAAGAACGCCGATAATAAACAGCGTCAGCATAATAATTTTTCCGACTGTTGCCGATTTTGTCCAAAACAAAGGTTTGAAAATCGCCACGAAACAGGTCGAGAGAAAAAGAGCGACTATCGGATAGATAACTTTTTGTAAAGCCATCGATTCGCGTCTTTCTTCGGCGATCATCCGGTCAATTATGTCGTTGTAGCGTTTTTCATAAGCCATCCGGCGCAGACGACGCGCGTGCGGATTTTCAGAATTTAGAATCGTCGCTTCATCTTTTGAAGACGAATCAAATTCGAGTTCGAGCAGTTTTTTATCATAAAAAGCCCGTTCCTGCGGATCGCTTAAAACCTTGTAGGCTTTTGCAATACGGGAAAATTCGCGGGCTGATTCTTCCGAATTTTTATTTACGTCAGGGTGTTTTTTTCGGGCGAGACGGCGATACGCCGATTTTATCTCGGCGGATGTCGCTTTTGGTGAAATTTTCAAAGTTTTATAATAATTCACCATCTATCGAAATTTTATTAAAAAGGAGAGCAGACGTAAAACGTGCAAATAAGGTTTCGTCGAAAAAGACAAAAAAATTATAACACGACTTTTTCGACGAATGGTTGGAAAATTTAATTACAAAAAAGCAAAACTAAAGTAGTTTAATATAAATTGAAGTTAACCGAATATGAAGCCAAAAAAAAGTTGACGGAAGAACTCCTTAGTGTGTATTATTCTAACCATATTTTGGTTCATCAAAGTCCGATAGGGAAATCAACATCTTTACGGACTGTTCCCGAGTTTTTAGGCTGATGAATCATTTTACTCAATAAAATTTCCTATTCCTGTAGAAAATTCAAAAATGCCGGCAACGCTGAAAACATAGAAGATTTCAGCTCAGGCGTTCTATAAATGTTCCGGTAAGGAATTGTCGTATGTTTTGGCGATGCTTTTATTTCATTACTATTTTGAAAGAAAAACGCTCTAATAATTACATTAATTGGCTGATATTAGAAAGAAAACAAAATGGTGTATATTTATAAAACGACTAAATTAATACTATTATTTCTGGCAATTTGTTTTGGATTAGCAAATAGCGGTTTTTCACAAATGCCGACACCGACACCGACGCTAAATCCTAATGTCAATTACGGATACCCGCCTAATTGGACAGCCAAAGACGATTTTTTGCGATTCCCAAGACCTAACGGCGAACCGCCATATTTCGAGATAAGGAGCAATGATGACGGCGGAGGATATATAGAGATAACCTCTCAATCATTTTATCTCGGCACGATGAGTCCCGGAGATTGCGGTTGGGGGTTCTGCGGATACGCATCGGTTCTCAACTACGACAATGTAGTGAACGGAGTTCCTACTTCGGGTTACGGAGCGGATTTCGGTTATTACTATATTCACTATTTAAATTTCTACTCTAATCTGGCGACGATTACGATTATTTCCAACCCACAGGATGATGCCGAAAATGCCGGGGAATCTTGTCCGCTTGGCGGCAAATCAATCGGTCAACCCGTTAATGTTTCTAACGGTAATATGTGGTTGAAGCAAAAAGATTATAGTCTGCCCGGCTTTGGCGAAGAGATCGAGATCAATCGTTTTTATAACAGCATCTTACAAACATCTGGACTTTTTGGTACGGGTTGGAGAACCAAATATGACGAGTCGCTGGAATTTTACGGTGATCATCTAGTCAGATTAAATATGCCGGATGGACGAGCCGTTTATTTGACGCGCCGATTAACAACTGATGCCTACATGCCTTTCTCAGCCGCATTCTACGGTTTTATCGTTCAAAATAACGACGGAACTTACGCGCTGACTTTCAAGGACGGCAGAAAACATCTATTCGGTTCATCGGGCAAACTGCAATGGCAGAAAGACCGGCAGGGAAATCAAACGACTCTGAACTACGATACCAACAATCAACTTACGGGAGTGACCGATGCCGTCGGCAGAACTTTATCGATCGTGACGAGCAACGGGCTGGTTCAAAGTCTGAGCGACAGTTTAGGCGCGGTTGCGACTTACACTTATTTTCCCGGCACGACTCAACTCAGCGAAGTCGTTTACCCGGACGGCTCGAAATTCAAGTTCGAATATGATACGACATCCGTTTCCGGTAAAGTTTTTCTGAAAACGGTCAGGGATGTCAACGATAAAATTCTCGAAACTCACGAATACGACGCTCAGGGAAGGGCGACAACTTCCGAGAAGGAAGGCGGTGTCGAAAAATATATCTTCGATTATTCCACCTGGATTAATCCTAATCCATACTGGTCATACAATCCATACACTCTCGTCAAATATAAAAAGAATGCGAGCGATCCGAATTTTGTCGAAACGAAATATTTTTTTGATAAAAACAATGGAACGAATTACATCTGGAGAATCGAAGGAAACTGCGGTTGCGGCGGCGGTTCGGAAGTAACGAATTTCGAATATGACGACAGGCTGCATCTCAAAAAGAAAACGGATGCTCTCGGAAATCAAACGTCTTATACATATAATTATCAGGGCGATATTTTAACGATGACCGATACGCTGGGAACGGTCACTTACACGCGCGATCAATACGGGCAGGTTTTAACGACGACCGACCGGATGGGCGGTGTCTGGACGAATACTTACGATACGAACGGCAATCTTCTGACGACAACCGATGCTCTAAATAAAACGGCGACCTTAACTTATACTACGCTCGGACAACTGGCGACCGTCAAAGATGCGCGAAACAAGACGACCACGCTGACTTACGACAGCTCGGGACTATTGACACAAATCACGGATGCCAATAACAAAGATACCAATTACGGCTACGACGCGCGCGCCAGAGTGACGAGCGTAACGAATGCGCTGAACGAAACGACGAATTTCGAGTATGATCTGAATAATCGTTTGAAAAAAATAATTTATCCCGATACCAAATTTATCGAACACACTTACGATACGGCGGGACGCAGAACGAAAACGAAAGACGTGCGAGGCAGCGAGACGACGTTCGGTTACGACGACGCTTACCGCGTAACCTCGATCACGGACGCGCTCGATCACACGAAAACTTTCGGCTACGATTTGATGTCGAATCGGACTTCGCAAATCGACGCGTCAGGCAATACGACAAGTTACGAATACGACGGTTTTAACCGATTGAAAAAGATCGTTTATCCACCGGCTTCGACCGGCACAGCCGGATTGGAAGAATCGACGACTTACGATACGGTCGGCAATGTCAAAACGCGTACCGACACGGCGGGAAGAACGACCTTCTACGATTACGATACGGCGCATCGCCTGATAAAAACGACCGATCCGCTAAACAAAATCACGCAGTTTGAATACAACAATCGCTCGCAGATGACGAAGGTCAGAGACGCGCTGAATCAGGAATATGTTTTCAGTTATGACGCGCTCGGTCGGCAGTTGGCGCAGACTCGCGCCGGAGCGACGATGAGTTACGAATACGATGCGGTCGGCAACCGGACAAAGCGCACCGATTATGCGGGCAGAGTGACCGATTACGTTTACGACAATCTGAACCGCCTGTCGCAGATGACTTACGACACGACGACACCGACCGTCAGCACTTACACTTATGACGATGTTTCGCGTTTGAAAACGGCGACCAACGGAGCGGGAACAGTGACGTTCAACTATGACAATCGCCATCGTCCGACTTCGACGATAGATGTTTTCGGTCATACCGTCGCTTACGAATACGAACAGACTGCGACCGTCAATCAAAAACGTCTGAAATTCGACGGCGCGATGTATTCGACTTACAATTTCGACGATGCCGACCGATTGACGAACATCGTTGACGCGAACGACAGCACGACGATTTCATTCGGTTTCGACAACGCCGACCGTCTGATCTCGAAAGCACTGCCGAACGGCATTAACACGACTTACGAATATGACGGGATGAGCCGTCTGAAACGCCTCAAAGATGCAAATTCGACTACTACTTTTTTCGACCGTCAATACGATTACGATCCGGCTTCGCAGATCAGCCGGATAATCGAACCGGCAAACACCCGAACTTTCGGTTACGATTCGGTCAATCGTCTGACGAGCGTCACGGCGACGAACAATCAGAACGAAAGTTACAATTACGATGCGGTCGGCAACCGGACGAATTCGCACCTGTCGGCAAGTTACGCTTATCAGAGCGGACAATTCAACCGTTTGGTTTCGACGGCAGCGGCGAGTTACACCTACGATGCCGACGGGAATATGCAGACGAAAACCGAAGGGGCGAATGTCTGGCAATACTCGTGGGATCACGAGAACCGGATGATCTCGGCGACAAAAGGCAGTCAGACCGTTTTATATACTTACGATGCGCTCGGCAGACGGGTTCAGCGAGTGCTTCCGGCGACCGGAGAAAACACGAAGTTCATCTATGACGGACAGGACGTTTTAGTTGACGACGACAATGGAGTTTTAACCAAATATCAGAACGGACCCGGCATAGACAACAAACTGAAGATGTATCGAAGCGGCGCGGCGCGATATTTTATCGCCGATCATCTGGGCAGCACGAACGGCTGGGCGACACCGGGCGGCGGACTGAGCGCGTCAACTGCCGCGTATGACGGCTTTGGCAATGTAGTGACGAATCTCCCGACGCGCTACCGATACACGGGCAGAGAATATGACAATTTCACGGGACTATATTATTACCGCGCCCGTTGGTATGACTCGCAGATCGGCAGATTTATCTCCGAAGACCCGATTGGTTTTGCGGGCGGCGATGTCAATCTTTACGGGTATGTAAAAAATCAGCCAATTAATCGAATAGATCCATTGGGATTGGATGATGCTGATATTGCTTTTCTCTGCACGGGACAAAACAGCATAAATTGTCTATTGTCAGCATCTTAGAATTACAAAGATATTTACTGTCGAATATCTCCTTACTTCAAATAACACCTCTTGAATTATTTCACATCCTAGTCTGAACAAACTCGTTTGCGGTCTTCCGTTCTTTTTTATTTCAATCGGGTTGTCGGCGTTTTCCGCTTCTCCTGTTTTGATCGCCCACGCCACCGCTAACGCTAACACTCCAAACAACTTATCTATCTTCTCCGCTTTCGTCAAATGTGTTTTTTCGACCTCGAATCCGCGACTCTTTAAGTTCTGAAACAGCGTTTCTATCGCCCATCTCCGCTTATATCCCGACAGGATTTTCTCACTCGCCTCCGACGAAATCACGATCACACTTTCCTGAGAGTCTTTTCCTCTTTCCACCTCGACCGACACCTTAACTCCGGCGTATCTCCTCGCCCGCCGCAAACGGTAACTCTCGCCGATCTTCAATGTCCTCAATAACTTCCCGCATCTGATCGGCTTCCCGTTCTTGTTCGTCATCGTCATCGAAACTTTTATCCGCAACCGAAACGGGACTTTTTCCTTGTCCAAATACTTGACCAATTCATAGCCGTCAAACTCGCGGTCTCCACTCAGGTATTCGATGTTTTTAATGCCGAATACTTTGATATATCGCCCGATTATCTGCTTCTTTTCTGCTAAAACAGAGTTGCCTTTCCGATTCAGCGTCATCCAAAACAGCGGTATCGAAGTGTTTCCGACCACGATTGATAACGTCAGAATGTTGATCCACACCAAACCGTATTTCCACTCGGTGCGATCAAGTGCCAAAACATATTTACCCTTTGGTTTGATGATCGAAATTATCAACTTGGCAAAAATATCAAAATCAATCTCAGCCAATTGAAAAAAGCGTTTCAACCGCCGATATTTTGAATCTTTCTGAGCCGACAAGTCTAAAACATTGGCTAATCTGGCTAAATTTGAAGTGTTCTGCTGAATAATGGCAATCAGCAGAGCCGCCACCAACTCGACTCTGCGCTTATCAAATGGTAAATTTGCTCGTAATGCTGCAAAGCATTCGGATGTGTTTTTTTCATATGCTGAGGGCTAATTTAGCTCAAAACACATCCGTTATCTATTTTCAAATATCTTTTTAACATTGTTTTTGTCCCGTGCAGAGATTGCTTTTAGAGAAACTGACTATTATAAAGAACTTGAAAGACAAGGTAATGAATTTTGGAGCGCAGTTCGTCAATTACCGGAAAAGCCCGAGTGTGGACCTGCCGGACATCCGTTTCTTGAATGGCTAGTTCCTGATAGAATTGGAGGAATAGGAGGTCCGTTTGGGTCTGCTTACAATATTACTCCGCCTTGTGAAGCGCATGATAGTTGCTATTCTACATGCGGAAAAGCAAAAGATGAATGTGATGTTAAATTGGGAAGCGATGTAGAAAATGTTTGTTTACAGGGGGGAGGATATAGTTTAGAGTGTAGGGCTTACGGCAAATTATATTACCATGGGGTGCATTTGGGGGGGCGATCTGCCTATCAATCAGCCCAAAAAGAAGGAGGTTGCATCTTATGCATTTCTCCTCCGTCAAAACCATTACGCGAACCATGTTCTGGATTTGGGGATTGGAGATGTAAATGATGAAAACAGTTCTTCCACACTTAAAACTGAATTATAAAAATCATCAAAAATTAGATTGTCTTAACTTGTTTTAGAGGAAATATAAGATGTCAAATATGCTCAAGTCTAAATTAGGAGTATTTTTCGTAGCTATTTATGTGTCAGTAGTTTTCTACGCAATTGTCGAAAGTAAATCCTCGCCTCCAGAGCCGATGGACGATTTTGCTTTGCTTATTTTGACTGCTCCTTTTAGTTTTTTAGTTGGAATTTTGTTCGATATTTTGGGTTTAACAAAAAAAGAAAGCGGCGATTCGTTAATTTACATTTATGTGTTTTTTGGGGGATTGGTAAATGCTTCAATTTTCTATTTGATCGGGTGTTTTTTTCATAAAGCTTTTAATTTATTTTCATCATCGAAAAAATAGTAATTAAAAAAGATAAAGATACCGAATAGCGCGGTGTTTTATCGCCGATCATCTGGGTTCGACGAGCGGATTGGCAACACCGGGCGGCGGTTTGAGTGCGTCAATTGTGTATGACGGATATGGCAATACGGTGACGAGTCTGCCGACACGCTACAGATACACGGGCAGAGAATACGACAGTTTCACGGGACTATATTATTACCGCGCCCGCTGGTATGACGCGCAGATCGGCAGATTCATCTCCGAAGACCCGATTGGATTTGCGGGCGGCGATGTCAATCTATATTGCTATGTTTGGAATAATCCTTTGACTTACAAAGACCCGTATGGACTTTGGGCAGGTTGGGATGATGTAGTTTTTATAGGTGGCGGAGCAATCATAGGATTAGCTTCACAAGGTATTGGCGATTTGTTGAATGGGCAAGTAAGTAGTTGGGAAGATTACGCCTCGGCTGGTATAGGTGGAGCAGTTGCTGGCGGGGTATTGCTTTATACTGGAAATCCTGTATTAGCCGGTGCGGCAAACGGAGCAATTGGTAATCTTTCGAGACAAGGACTAAAGTATCTCACAGGAAAACAATGTAAGCCTGATTATGGAGGTTTTGTGTTAGATACTGGGTTTGGGGCATTATTGGGAAGTCTTAACAGACCGAAGATTGCAGGAATTAACAAAGGAAGAGGAAACTTTTTATCTATTGGAAAAGGGCTTGAAACAAAAATTAGCAAAGGTATCATATCAGGTATGAGTCCTAAATCTGCTTTTAAATGGTTTTTAGGGAGGCAGATAGATGATGGAGTGATTGAAAGTACAATTGGTTCAACAGCACTTGGAATTATAAGAAGTGGAGAGTCAAGCGGAAAGAAGGATAAGTTTGCATGTCAATGTCAATGAAAAATGAGACAATAATTAAACCGAAAAAGAAAATTTTCGTTGGAATAAACTTTATTCTTGCACCACTAATCTTTGGAATAGTTTTAATCGGGCTTTTAATTGATTATTACAAAAATGGCAAAGTTTATCCAACGGAAAAAATAATAATTATTTCAATTTTCACAGGCTTGGTAATTTTATTTTTAAATTTTGCTTTCTCCAGATACAAATTGTCTTTTAGCGAAAAAGATATAAATTATCAAAATTTTTTATCAAGAAAAAAGATTGAAATAGATCAAATTGACTTCGCTCGATACGAGTATGGATATAAAGACACTTCTGAAAAAAACATTCCAATCAGTCGGTTTGTTATATATTCAAAACCTAATACAAATCAATCGCCTCTCGTCATAAATCTTAATTCTTTGGATTCAATCGAAAAATTAGTTGCTAAGTTGGACGAAATAAATAAATTAAAAACAGAAAAGGATTATACGAAGTAACAAATTATCTACGGTAATTTCGTAAACGCTGGGACGAGCATTTCGACTCGCTACCGATACACGGGCAGAGAATACGACAGTTTCACGGGACTATATTATTACCGCGCTCGTTGGTATGACGCGCAGATCGGCAGATTCATCTCGGAAGACCCGATTGGATTCGCGGGCGGTGATGTCAATCTTTACGGGTATGTTTGGAATAACCCGCTTATATTTACTGATCCATCTGGAGAGAGTGTCCCTGTGTGGGATCATGCTTGGTATTGGTATTACTCAAAAAAATGCGCCGAGTCTGGAATTGAGGAAGCCTGTTCAATAAATCGCGCTAATCAAAGTCAAGCAGACTTGGAAAGAATGGCACAAGACGCATTTAATCGCGGAGTAAGTAATGTTGGTGGATTGAGATTTAAAGTTGGCTATGCAGACAATCCTTATTGTCGAGAAATGGAATATTATGCCGGAAATGTGTATACCGACTCATTTCCAACAAATGTACAACGAGTAGACCCTAATGGAAGTGTTACTCAAAGTGTGCAAAATGCTGCTACTTCTCAAAAGTTGAAGTGGACAACAAGAGCTTGGAATTGGGTTAAGTCATGGTTTTAAATTATTTTCATCATAATAATTAGTTATGTTAGGTTTTATTTCTATTTGTATTGGAGTTTTCGTTTATTTGATAGTTTTTAAGTTGCTTTTTAAAAATTTTGAGGAATTTTATAGGGAACTAAAAAGTTTTCTTCTTTTATTCCCCATAACAGCAATTTTAAATTATTCATCTGAAAAAGAAAGTCTTAGAAGCTGTTTGAAAACTCGAAATAAAGGATGATTTGACTATCAGATAGTCAGTTTTGGAAAATTATTTTTGTGAAAAAATATCCGACTGATTTAACTGATAGTCAATGGAATCATATCAAAGAAATGTTTCCACAACCAAAACCAACCGGCAGACCGCGTGAAGTTGATTTCCGGGAAGTGGTCAATGCCATTTATTACTTGCTCTTTACGGGTTGTCAATGGCGGTTTATTCCGAACGATTATCCGCATTGGCGTTCGGTTTACGGGTATTTTCAAAAGTGGCGGAAAGACGGGACGTGGTATCGAATTCACGAAACTCTGCGCTCCCGGTTGCGAGAAAAAAAAGGACGGCACAAACATCCGACGGCAGGTTCGCTCGATTCACAATCAGTTAAAACAACCGCCGTGCCTTCTTCGCGCGGTTTTGATGCGGGCAAGAAGATAATGGGACGCAAACGCCATATTCTGGTTGATACAATGGGTTTGATGATTGCTTTGGTCGTCACGACCGCGTGTGTCCAGGACCGCGACGGATTGAAAAAACTGCTTCGCACATTCGGTGTCCATCGCAAGAAATTGCGAAAGATTTGGGTTGACGGCGGTTATCGCGGACAGGTGATCGAGTGGGTTAAGGCACGTTTTCGCTATTGTTTGGAAGTGGTTTTGCGCTCTGACGACATCACAGGATTCGTCGTGTTGCCGCGCCGTTGGGTTGTTGAGCGAACATTTGCGTGGCTCAATAATCATCGCCGCTTGTCGAAAGATTACGAGCGATTCACCAAGACGAGCGAAACGATGATTCAAATCGCCATGATGCGTTTGATGCTTCGCCGATTAAAACCAAATTGAGTTTTCAAACAGCTTCTTAGGGTTTTGTTATGGTTGGTTAGTGGTTTCATAGTAGGAGCCACCACATATAGACTTTTACGATAACGAAATTTTTCAGATAGTTAAAGTCAAGAAGTTTCATAGTGGAGAAGCTTTACTAGGTGAATTAAAATGAAAAAAGTTACAATTTGTTTTCTCGGAATCATATTAAGTTTCATTCTTTTGAGTCTTTTTGTATATATTAATGTGAATTTTACAGAAGCAAATGAATTTGCTAAAGAAGATTACACTGAAAGAATGATAAAAAATCCTTCTGAAAATCCTTATGAACGTCTTCAAAAAACAACTTGGCGTTTTGATTATCTGTTTAACCCGCTTATTGTAATTGTGGTTAGTTTAACTATATTTTTTATAGATAAAAGCAGATTCAAAATAATATTAGCTCTCATCGCACTTCTACCGTTTTTAATATTTTATTTGTTAGCAAGCTCTTTTTCTATTCGCAGTTTCTTCTTTGCTGTTTGTTATGTTTGCATCTCATTAATTATGGGATTACTGCTTCCCAAAAAAGAAAAATTACTCAGCGATGGAAAGTTTATACAAACCACAATATAAGTAATTGAAGTTGATAATAAAGTAAATTAAAGATTTCTTTAAATGGCACGGCGAAATATTTTCTCGCCGATCATCCGGGAAGCACGAACGGGTTAGCCGATTCATCGGAAAATCTGATTGAACAAACCGCCTACGACAGTTTCGGCAATGCAACGACGAATCTTTCAAGCCGTTATCAGTTTACAGGCAGAGAATACGACAGTTTCACGGGATTGCATTATTACAGAGCGAGATATTACGATTCTCAGATCGGCAGATTCATCTCGGAAGACCCGATTGGTTTTGCGGGCGGCGATGTCAATCTTTACGGGTATGTAAAGAGTAATTCTATAAATCTAAAAGACCCTTTGGGACTTATTGTTACCGATTTCTCAAAATTTCCAACTTTAGAAATAAACAGAAGAAAGGAGCAGTGTAAAGCTGTTCAAGAATTGCTCCGCCGTGAAAAAGAATATGGAACAGGACCTGCTGCTTGGATTTCCTCAGTTACTTTTAATGCAGGAGTTAATGACGGAGGAACAGGCTTAACTGCATTAAATAATCGTCTTAATGGGAATATTTTAGTTGGAGGCAGAGAATTTGATGTCGATTGGTATATAGATTCACATGCGGTTAGTGGAAGTTTTTCTCGTGTATTGGGTGCTTCAACTTATGTAACCGGAAAATCATTGTGGTCAGCCAAGAATTATTTTACAGATCAACCACAAACTTATTACCTACCTTGGCAGGACCCGGGAGAATTGGATGCTGCTGTTGCCTTATCAAAAGGAAAAGGATTTAGTGATATTTTCGATGACAGTTGGTTTAAGGAGTATTGTCCATGCGAAGAATAATCAAAATGATTGGAATTATTTTATGTTTGTTTGTAGTTCTTTATCTAGGTTGGGTGATTTTCAGCAAAGCCAATGATAGGTCTCGGAGAGAAGCAAATGAGAATAGTGCAATAAAAACTTTAAAGAATATAAATGAAGCACAAATAAATGCAAAAACAAAATTTGGAAAATATCTTAGTTTAGAAGGGCTTGAAAATGAAAACATTTTAAGTTCCAAAATAAAGGACGGAAAATTTTCCGGCTATAACTTTTCCGTCAAGATAGAGGGAGAGAGTTACTCAGCTTTTGCAACTAGAAACCCAGGCGATGGGAATCTTTCTTTCTATATTGACGAAACAGGTATCATAAGAGCAAGTGACAAATTAATAGCTGGACCAAATGATCAACCCAGCAGGTTACAAAATATTGTTAAGTAACCCTCTGAGTTTTAGCTTTAATAATATCCATCGGCGACCGGAGAAAACACGAAATTCATCTATGACGGACAGGACGTTTTAGTTGACGACGACAATGGAGTTTTAACGAAGTTCCAGAACGGACCCGGCATAGACAACAAACTGAAGATGTATCGAAGCGGCGCGGCGCGGTATTTTATCGCCGATCATCTGGGTTCGACGAACGGATTGGCGACACCGGGCGGCGGTTTGAGTGCGTCAATTGTGTATGACGGATATGGCAATACGGTGACGAGCATTCCGACGCGCTACCGATATACGGGCAGAGAATACGACAGTTTCACGGGACTGTATTATTACCGCGCCCGGTGGTATGACGCGCAAATCGGCAGATTCATCTCCGAAGACCCGATTGGATTTGCGGGCGGCGATGTCAATATGTATGGATACGTCAAAAATAATCCGCTAAACAAAAAAGACCCTCTTGGATTGCAAGATACTGATACTATAATTTTGAATTCCCCACCATTTTCTACTCCGCCGCCACCTACATCTAGATTAGGAGCGAAGGAAATGGGATTTCAGGCTGAATCTCGTAATTTTCCCAAGACGGGACTTCCAAATGATCCTAACATAGATCCTTATAGCGGAGGTTATCGTCATTGTGTATCAGCTTGTGTTTTAGGCAAAAGATATGGAATTGCGGGAAGAATAATTGTCTATTTTTGGGATTTTTATCACGAAAACCCAAATGATCCTACGGGAGAAAGTCAAGGAGATATGAGAGCTGAACAAGATGGACTCTCTTGTGCTTATGAATCAAACGGAGATGAAACAGCTTGTGAAGTACAATGCTTAACAAAGTATCCAAGACAATAAATTTAAGTATGAAAAATAAAATTATTCCAGTATTATCATCTCTAATTTGCCTTGTAATTATAGGAGGTTATTTCATATGGCAAACTTTTAAGGAAAGTGAAGAAACAGCATTTATTTCCTGTTTAGCCTCAATCAATTCAGATTTAAATAAAGCAAATGGTAAAGTCTCTTTCAATTTTAAGGAAACAGAAGAATGGATTCTTCTGGGAAATGATGATAGTGAAGACATCTTAAAATCAGTTCGACTATATGATTGTAACGGCAAAAGTGCTTCTAATTTAACAGATCCTTGGGGAAACAAAATAACGATTGCCTATAAACATAATTCAAATGGAACTGTTTTTTTAGTTTGGACAAAAGGGAAAGACAAAATATCAGGTAATTCTGATGACTTAGTTTATCCAATAGGAACTAAGACAATAAAATAGCACAACAAAGTTAAAGGCAGAATATTAACGGTGAACGAGAATATGCCCTCGAAGATGGATGCGACGGTACACATGGGGTTACGAAAACCGGATTACTTCCGCCACCAGCGGTAAGACGACGGTTTCCTACATTTACGACGCGCTCGGCAGAAGGGTTCAGCGGGTGCTTCCGGCGACCGGAGAAAATACGAAGTTCATCTATGACGGACAGGACGTTTTAGTTGACGACGACAATGGAGTTTTAACCAAATATCAGAACGGACCCGGCATAGACAACAAACTGAAGATGTATCGAAGCGGCGCGGCGCGGTATTTTATCACCGATCATCTGGGCAGCACGAACGGCTGGGCGACACCGGGCGGCGGACTGAGCGCGTCAACTGCCGCGTATGACGGCTTTGGCAATGTAGTGACGAATCTCCCGACGCGCTACCGATATACGGGCAGAGAATACGACAGTTTTACGGGATTGCATTATTACCGCGCCCGTTGGTATGACTCGCAAATCGGCAGGTTTATCTCCGAAGACCCGATTGGATTTGCGGGCGGCGATGTCAATCTATATTGCTATGTTTGGAATAATCCTTTGACTTACAAAGACCCGTATGGACTTTGGGCAGGTTGGGATGATGTAGTTTTTATTTCTGCACGAGAATGTAAAAGAAATTGTGTAACTGTTCATTAAAACTTAACTTAAAAAAAGAGGTCAATAAATGAACAGAACACAAGAAGAGAAATTGAAGCAATTAGCCGGTGAGTTGGCTAAAGATATAAAAACCGGGGAAGATTTGAGTTCTTTGTCGGCGCAGTTGGTCAAACTGACGGTTGAAGCGGCATTATCAGCCGAGATGGAAAATCATCTCGGTTATCCGCCGCATTCAACGCTCGGACATCATTCGGGGAATTCGCGCAATGGCACGAGTCCGAAGATTTTGAAAGGTGATCACGGCGAGATTCGGATTGAAACACCGCGTGATCGGTTGGGAAGTTTCGAGCCGGAGCTTGTCAAAAAAGGGCAGACGCGCATTAGCGGGATGGACGAGCAGATATTGTGCTTGTATGCCAAAGGGCTTTCGACCAGAGAGATCGTGCAGGTCTTTGAAGAAATGTATGGAGCGGAAGTCTCAGCCGGGTTAGTGTCGCAAGTGACGAATGCCGTCATCGAACAGGTCAGAGAATGGCAAACGCGCCCGCTCGATGAGATTTATCCGATAGTTTATCTCGATTGCATCGTGCTGAAAGTGCGACAGGACAAACGGGTCATCAAGAAATCGGTGTATCTGGCGTTGGGCGTAAATCTGGACGGGCAGAAAGAACTGTTGGGCATCTGGATGTCGGAGAATGAAGGAGCAAAATTCTGGCTTTCAATCTTGACGGAGTTGAAAAATCGCGGGCTTAAACAGATTCTGATTGCCTGTGTTGACGGTTTGTGCGGCTTTCCCGAAGCGATTGAAGTCGAATATCCGCCGGCAAAAGTTCAATTGTGCATAATTCATCAGGTGCGAAACTCTTTGCGCTATGTCGCGTGGAAAGATTACAAAGCGGTAACTGCCGATTTGAAAAGCATTTATCAGGCGGCAAGCGAGGAGCAAGCAAGTCAGGAACTCGACCGATTCGCCGAAAAATGGGACGCTCAATATCCAAATAGTGCCAAATCTTGGCGCACTCATTGGGCAAATCTGATCACCATCTTTGACTATCCGGCAGATATTCGCAAAGCTATTTATACGACCAACGCCATCGAATCGTTAAATTCTGTGATCCGAAAAGCGACCAAAAAACGAAAAGTTTTCCCGACTGACGACGCGGCATTGAAGGTCGTTTTTCTGGCGACGCAAGCCGCCGCGAAGAAATGGACGATGCCGATCAAAAATTGGAAATCGGCGATGAACCGCTTCGCCATCGAGTTCGCGGAGCAGCTTGCTCCATATATGTAAAAAACGCAGTTACACAGAATCTTTTACAGGCTCCTAATGAACAGTATTATAAACTGTTAGATTTTGCTTTCAGCTATTGTAGTGAATTTTATTTCGTTATTCGTGAAACAGTTAGCATTAATAATTCCGTGTTGACTGTATTAAAAAGCTTAGAAAATTTTTTAATTTCTCAATCGGATGAAACACAATGGCACGGAACTATGCTTTACGAAGATTCTGCTAAAGTGATGCGTTATAGATTAACTCCTAAATCTCTAACAATACTAAAAAGGTCAGCTAATAATCTTTTTAGTTGGGTACAGCCGGAATTACCTGAAGATTTGTGTCTAATTAGAGATAATGATGAACCATTTTTAGTTACAATAACACACGAAAAAGATGGTTATTTGATTCTTTCTAAAGAAGAAAAACTAAAATTAAAATTAAAATCAACAATTCCAGAATTAAAGGTTAAAGCATAAAAATATTCAATATTTGATTAGAAAAATTTTTGAAGTGATTTGTAATCATTTCAATACCAAAAATAAAATTACTTTTGGTGAAGATAACGGCGAGTGGCGGGAAACGCAAAATCTGCAAACTGGCGATGAGATTCATCTGTCTAAAGGACAACAAGATCATTAAGCAGATAAAAGACTTTTACGAATAATAAAAATTTCGTCTGTATTCGATCTTTACTCTAAATCGTCAAGCTGTAAGCTGATCGGATCGGCTCCGGCGATTTTTATCGCATCAATTATCTTGATGACTTTGCCGTAAGAGATATTTCTCGGAGCTTTAACAAAAACGGTCTTTTCGATCTTATCGCCGGCGGCATTAAAAGCTGAATTCTCTTTTCTTTCACGAAAAACTTCTGTCAGTCTTTCGATTAACGCGGAATTGTCTTCGACATTGCCGGAAATTTTTTCGTTGTTAAGTTTCAGAGTCGAATCGTTTTTTACTGCAACGACAAGTGTGTGAATGTTCGCGTCGGCTGTGTCATCTTTATTTTCCCGCGGAAGTTTAGCTTTGAAATCGGAAGGTTTGAGCGGCGAGACGACCATAAAAATAATCAGTAAAACGAGCAGAACATCAATTAAAGGCGTAACGTTGATCGTCGGTTTAGCTTCATTCATAAATTTATTCTCCTTAAAGTTTTTGAAACATTAGACACCGCCAAAAGGTAAAAGTTCCCGTGGAAAAAATTAATTTTAAACTCCCGAAAAATTACGGTTTGCAACGCCTGTTCCGGTTGTGGCATCTTTTTCAAAGGAACATTTCGGAGAAATCAAATATGAAAAAATCAATTGCAATCAAATTTCTAATATTATCAATATGCGTTTTCGGTTCGGTTTTTACAGCTTTCGGACAAGTTGACGTGGCGCGTGAAACCAAGGCGATTACTTATCCATTGGACGAGACGATAATGGTGACTTTTCGCGGGACGACGAGATTTCCGCGAATGAAAGGCGAGGGAAAAATAAAACGCACGAGTAAAAACGGAACAGAGATCGAACTTTCGGTTTCAAAAATGCCGCGTCCTTTTGAACTCGGCGCGGGTTACGCGACGTATGTTTTATGGGCGATTTCGCCGACCGGACAAGTAGATAATCTCGGCGAAGTCAAGCGGCGCGGTTTTTTCGAGTTCGATTCTAAAATCAGCGTGACGACACCGCTGCAAACATTTGCGTTGATTATTACAGCCGAACCGCATTTTCTAGTGCGTCGTCCGAGTCAGGCGATTATGCTCGAAAACGTCAATCCATACAGCAAGAGCGGATCGAGCATTGCGACGACGACGGCGATTCAGTATTTCGGAAATTCGAGCGATTATTTCCGCGACGCGCGCACACCGGAAATTGCCGAACTCGATTATTCGAAAACTCCTTCGACGATTTTGCAGGGAAAACAAGCCGTCGCGCTGGCGAGATTTGCCGGAGCGCAGCGAGATGCGCCGGACGATTTAAAGGCGGCGGAATCGCTGCTCGAAAATGCCGAAAATTCGTGGAAAGCCGGACGCGACGAAGAACAGGTTGATATTCTGGCGCGTAATGCGATCAGCACTGCGGTAAAAGCGGAAAATACGTCGGTCGTTCGTAAAGAAGCGCGTGAGAAACGAAATGAAAGAACGCGCACCGATGCGGAAATGCGCGAAGCCGAAGATAAATATGTTGATTCGCAAAACCGTATAACGGAATTAAGTTCGGAATTGTCGAGAGAAAAACGCGCCCGCGAACTTGCCGAACGCGATTCGCAAAATTATTTCGCGCAGGTCAAACAATTGCAAACCGAGTTGGATAAAGCCAGAAAAGATTCGGAAGATGTAAAAATAAGACTTGCGCGAATGGAAGCGCAGCAGGAAATTTACCGCGAACAACGCGAAAAACAGGATCGCGCTGAGCGTTTGCAGTCAAATGTTCCGGTTTTGATGCAGTCTTTGAAACGGTTCGGCGCGGTGACGCAAAACGAGCGCGGAATTATTTTGACTTTGCCTGAAAATTACTGGTCCGATCCGCGCGTCAGCAGTTTTTCCGAACAATCGGAAACCAATCTGGCTTCATTGGGCGAAGTTCTCGCCAATAATTCCGATTATCGCATCATCGTCGAATCTCACACCGACAACAAAGGTGTTCCCGATGATCTGAACACTTTGACAAACGAGCGTGCGCGGGCGATTGCCGATAAAATGATTTCCTTCGGCGTAACAGGCAGCCGGATCGAATCGAAAGGAATGGGCGCAAATTTGCCGGTCGTTCCAAATTCGACCAACGCTAATCGCGCGAAAAATCGCCGTGTTGATATTATTTTGATTCCGGGAACTTGATTATTCGGAAATTGCAAAAAAAAGGCACAAGCATTCGATGTTTAGATTTTTCCTGCCGAATGTTTATGCCTTTTTTTTATCTAATCTTTCAAAATCAGAAGTCTGTCCTGCGGCAAACCGACCACGCATTCGTCTCCGACATTTAAGCCGACCAGACGCAAAACCGTCGCTTCTAAAGTCAAATCGCCGGCATCGAGTTTGATGAGTGTTGTCGGACCTAGAAATTTTACTTCCGTAACTTCGGCTTTGAGCAGATTGTCTTCGGGAAAAGATGCGCCGAAGGAAATAGAAATATGTTCCGGTCGAATCGCCAGAAATGTATTTCGATTGATTGCGCCGAGAGATTTTTTGTCACTCATTGCGGCGAAAATCCGGTGATTTCCTTCGATTGTTTGAAATTCCTGCGTCTCGTGTTTATTTGACGTTAAACGCCGGACGGCGATCATATTGTTTCTGCCGAAAATCCGCGCGACTTCCGCTGAAACCGGATTTTCATAAACTTCGCGCGGCGAACCGATCTGCGCGATTTCGCCGCCGCTCAAAACAGCCACGCGGTCGCAAATCTGAAAAATTTCCTCAAAATCGTTACTCGCCAAAATAACCGTCAAATTTTTTTCTTTAACGACGCGGCACAGGAAAAGCTGATTTTCCTCGCGCAAAAGCATATCCATCTGGCAAAATGAATTGTCGAGCAAAATCACATCGTTCGGATTGTCGAGCGCGTGTTCGAGTGCGAGAACCTGACCTTCACCGTCGGCGAGTTCGGACTGCTTTTTCGTTTGGAAAACTTTGTTCCAGAAAGATTGATTTGAAATATCGGGAAAATCTATCGCCCGCGTCGAACTCGGAATAAAAGTAACATCTTTTTCTTTGACGTGAATTTCGCCGCCGTGCGCTTCTTCTTTTCCGGCAATCGTTCTGAGCAGAGTTGTTTTCCCCGCGCTCGTCAAACCGAAAATACCGAAAATTTCGCCCGGACGCGCTTCGAGCGAAATATTTTTTAAAATAAACTTGTCATCAAATTTTTTGCAGAGATTTACGATCTTCAAGGACATAATTTTTGAAATTTATGCAACATTACCGCCGAATGTTCGTGGAAACCAAAAGAAATTTGTTGTCATCTGAACAGAGCAAGTATAAACTTTATTTTACGAAAAAGGGAAATACTATTATGGCTGATAACAAAAAGAGTTTGAGTAAAAAAGTAGCGCACGCCGGCGGTTGGGCGGTTGCGAAAAGAGTCGCAAAATCGGTTCCGTATGTCGGAACGGCAATGGCAATCGGACTTGTCGGTTATGACATCAAGAAAAAAGGTGTTGTCAAAGGCGTTTTAAATTCGGGAATAGACGCGATCCCGTTTGTCGGTTTTGCAAAAAATGCGGTCGAATTTTTCGCCGGAGATTTTTTTCCCGATAAACCGCAAAACAACGGTAATTCCGGCAGAGCATAGAATTATGAATTTTCAGATTTACGATAAAAAGGGATTTATTCTCGTTAAATTTTTTCTTCCGGTTTTGATTTTGTGTTTTTGCGTAATCGGTCTGACGAGTGTGGACGCACAAACCAAGCGGCGAAAAAAAACGGGCATTCCGCAACCTGTCGCCACGCCGGTTTCATCTTTGATAATTCCCGAAATCATCAGACGCGCCGACGAAAATGATGTTGAAAATCCGAATATCGTCGTTTCGCAGGAAACTCAAACGGTCGAGACGAGCAATGATGTCGAAACTTTGAAAAACAGAGTTAAAACATTAAGTTCGAGAATAAAAACGCTCGAATCGGCAAATAAAACCGACCCGGACGAAAAAGAAAAAAAACTTTTGATGAATCTGGATATTCTTTCGCGTGCCGAACAGCGAACCGAAGCTCTGCAAAAACAACTCTATGAAGTGATCGAAAAGGAAAACACCGTCAAGGCGCGAATCGAACAAATCGTTTTCGATATGCGTCCCGAAATGATTGATCGCAACGTCGCTTTTGCCGGTTCGCTCCGACCGGAAGACGTGCGTAATGCGCGAACGAAATCTCTGGAAAGCGAAAAATCCAATCTCGAAAGTCTGTTGGCGCAGATTCAGACAAACCGCGCAAAATTGGAGCAGAGCGTCGAACGCGCCGATCTGCTCGTCGAAAAAATCCGTTTTAAATTTGAAAAGGAAATTGACGAGGCTTTGGATGCCGACGAGCAACTGCCGTAAAATTTCCGTAGTCAAATTTTCGACAAACCGAAATCGCAATACTCGATCAGCGGACATTGCTCGCACAAAGGTTCACGCGGACGGCAGACGGTTCTTCCCAGACGAATTAAATTGACGTGAAGCGAGTAAAATTTTCCCGCAGGAACGAGTTTGTCGAGAAATTTGTGCGCTCTTTCGTCGGAAATTTTCGCGGGTAAAATTCCCATTCTTTTAAATATCCGAAAAATATGCGTGTCGAGCGGGAAAACTTCTTTGTGTAAGGCGAAAAGCAAAGTGCAGGCGACGGTTTTCGGACCGATTCCGCGAAACTGCAAAAGATAATTTCGCGCTTCTTCGTCCGGCATTTCAGCCAAAAATTTGAGCGATAATGTGCCGTTTCGCGTTTTGATTTCCGCCAAAAGATTTTTTATCACGGCGGCTTTTTGATTTGCCAGACCGCCGAGTCTGATCGCTTCCGCCAAATCTTTTTCATCGGCAACGGCGGCTTGATTCCAATTGTTAAATTTTTCTTTCAGATTTTCAAAAGTCCGTTTGCTGTTGGCATCGCTTGTCGCCTGCGAGAGAATAATTTTAATCAGCATTGCCAGCGGATCGCTTGCGGCTTTTAATTGCGGTTCGCCGAACGTGTTTTCGAGATTTTGAACGATGTAAGTAAAAGGTTTTTCTTCTTCGATGGCTTCAATTTCAGCAAAATCGGTCGCGGTTTTTTTCATTAATCCGATTTTACAAAAAATCGCGCCGAAATTTCATTTTTCAAAAACGGAGCGCGAAATTTATTGTTAACTTTTTCATATATCAGCGCATCATAAAACGAAAAAGCGTTTTACAATTTGAAAAGACAAGATGATTAAAAGAACGAGCAGAATATTGATTTTTATTTTATCGGTGTTAATTTCCGTTTCAATGATTGCGGCGCAATCAGGCAGAAAAGTTGACGCGCCGCCGACGGAAAACGAAGTTAGAACGATACAGAAAGATGCTGATTTTTCCGAATCGAAACCGACAAAACTGCCCGAAGTTTATGTGACGCGCAAAATGCGTCTCGAAATGGAGAAAAGAAAAAAGGAAGACGCGGAAAAATCGAAAGTCATCGAAAATAAATCCAAAACCACGCAAAACGTCGGCGCAAGCGAAGATGAAATCTCGGTCGAAACGAATCTCGTAACGATTCCGGTCTCGGTTTTTGACCGCAACGGCTTGTATATTCCGAATTTGGGAAAGGATAATTTTAAAATTTTCGAGGACGGCAAAGAACAGGAAATCGCGTATTTCGGAACGGCGGACAAACCTTTTACCGTAATTTTGCTGCTCGACACATCGCCTTCGACCGAATTTAAAATCGAAGAAATCCAAGATGCGGCAATCGCTTTTACAAAACAGTTAAAGGCGCAGGACAACGTAATGGTCATTGAATTTGACGGCAATGTTCACGTTTTAAGCGAAATAACAAATGATCGTCAAAAGATTTACAAAGCCGTCAAAAAAGCCGATTTCGGCACCGGAACATCGCTCTATGATGCGGTTGATTTTTCATTACGCAAGCGTCTGAGCAAAATTCAAGGTCGCAAAGCAATCGTTTTATTTACCGACGGCGTTGATACGACTTCCAAAAAAAACTCATACGACAGCACTTTATATCTCGCGCAGGAATCGGATTCGATGGTTTTCCCGATTTATTACAACACATATCTGAGCAATCTCGGCTTCGGCGGCGGTTTGCCGAATACGGGAAACGGAAGATCGGCGGAAGAATACGCGATGGGCAAAAAATACTTGGATGATCTCGCGGGTTCGACGGGCGGCAGAGTTTTTCGTCCCGAATCAACTCCGGGCGGTCTGACTACCGCATTTGAAGGTATCGCCGAAGAACTTCGCCGACAATACAACATCGGTTATTATCCGCAGGAAGGCGCAAAAAACGGCGACCGCAAAAACATCAGAGTCAGAGTAGATCGCCCGAATCTCGTTATTCGTTCTCGTGACAGCTATATTGTCGGCGGAAAATAAAGAAAAATAATCTCCAAAACTTGTGGCTTTCATTTAAAGATTCTAAAATTTCGATAAATGAAAGCTGATCTCGTCGTTCACAATATAAAACAACTCGTCACCTGCGCTTCCCGAAATAAACCGAAAAAAGGTTCGGCGATGAATGATGCCGGAATAATCGAAAACGGCGCATTTGCTGTTGCGGACGGTTTAATTATTGCCGCCGGAAAATCCGCGGAAATTTTAAAGTCATTCGATTCTGCAAATCTTCTCGATGCCGGACAGAAAAGTCGTCTGTCCGTCGTTTGTCGAATGTCATACGCATATCGTTTACGCGGGAAATCGTTTCGACGAATTTGAACTTAAAATAAAAGGCGCGGATTATCTCGAAATTCTCGAATCGGGCGGCGGCATTCTTTCGACCGTTCGCCAGACGCGCCAAGCTGAGTTAAATGATCTGATCGAACAGAGCCGTAAGCGTCTCGATAAATTGCTCGCACACGGCGTGACGACCTGCGAAGTGAAAACGGGTTACGGTTTAAATACCGAAACCGAACTCAAAATGCTCGGCGCGATTTTAAGATTGAATAAAACACACGTCGTTGATTTAGTTCCGACTTTGCTCGCCGCACACGCCGTGCCGCCGGAATTTGCCGGAAAATCCGATCAATACGTCGAATTGGTTTGTAATGAAATAATTCCTTACGTTTGCAAATTGTTTTACGAAAATTTAATTGATATAGAAAAAATCAAAGCCGATTTAGAAAATAAATTTGAAAAAGAAGGCGCAAACATCGGCGCATTCAAAATGCCGGATTCCGAATTGGCGTTCAAAATGCTGAATAATCCGTTTTTTATTGACGTTTTCTGCGAAAAAAACGCTTTTAATCTCGAACAATCGAGAAAAGTTCTGGAAACAGGCAAGCGTTTCGGGATGAAAATCAAAGCGCACGTTGACGAATTTACAAATCTCGGCGGCGCACGAATGGCAATCGAACTCGGCGCGACCTCGATTGATCATCTCGACGCGATTTCCGCTGAAGAAATAAAACTTCTGGCAACATCGGAAACCATCGGTGTCGTAACGCCGACGGTTAATTTCAATTTCGGCTCAAAGGAATTTGCCGATGCGCGAAAATTGATCGATTCGGGATGCGCGATTGCCGTTTCTACCGATTATAATCCCGGTTCTGCGCCGTGTCCGTCGCTTGCAAACGCAATGGCGATTGCCTGTCGCTATCAAAAAATTCTGCCTGCCGAAGCGATCAACGCCGTAACGATCAACGCCGCTTTTGCCGTCGGATCGGGCGAAAAAATCGGTTCGATTGAAAAGGGAAAATCCGCCGATTTTTTAATTTTAGATTCAAAAGATTACCGCGAAATTTGTTATGAGTTCGGCGGAAATCTAATCGAAAGTGTGTATAAAAAAGGAGTTAATGTAACGGTTTGAAGTTAAATAAACGATTAATTACACGGAGTTTATGGCATTTCAACGCATAATCGGTTAAACTTTTCAATCAAAATGATGTTGGAAACTAAAAAAAAATCCTATCGTTTTTTTCGACTCGCAAGATTTTGGAACAAACTGCGCGACCGTTTTGCGGCGGCTCTTAATGTTGATGCTGAAAGAAAAAACGAAATTTACATACAACTTTCAAAATCAGCGACGCTTACCGATCTCGTCTATTGGCTGCAGCTTTTATTTTCCGCCGGAATCGCTACGCTCGGATTAGTGTTGAACAGTTCTGCCGTAATTATCGGCGCGATGCTTATTTCTCCGCTGATGGGACCGATTCTTTCGGGCGGTTTGGCTCTGGCAACCGGCGACTTGATTCTCGGTCTGCGTTCATTTGTCCATCTCTTTTTAAGCACGACGGTCGCTATCGGCTTTGCCGTTCTGTTAGTTTGGCTTTTGCCTTTTAAGGAAAGCACGCCTGAGATTCAGGCGCGAATTGTGCCGAATACACTGGATTTGGTTATCGCTTTATTTTCCGGCGCAATCGGTTCGATTGCCGTCTGCCGTGAGGTCAAAGGCGTTGTTACCTCGATTCCCGGCGTGGCGATTGCGGTTGCGTTGATGCCGCCCGTCTGCGTCGTCGGTTACGGCATCGGTTTGGCTCTGAGTTTGAATGTTTCCGAAGGAATTAAATTTGCAACCGGCGGCGGACTTCTTTATTTGACAAATCTCGTTGCTATAACATTTACGGCAATGGTCGTCTTTTTTCTTTTGCGACTCGACACGGCAAAAGTGCGCGAAAAAAATCACGAATGGCGCAACACGGACGGCGAAAGCATTTGGTGGCTCAATCTTATTAACAGAATTCCGTCACTAAAAAAAGCCAGAGAAATCAGAAGCACTCCGCTTAGAATTTTAATGATTTTAGTTCCTCTTTTGATAATTTTCATTCCGCTCAGTCAATCTTTCAGTAAACTCCGAACCGAAATTCAGAATAAACAAAAACAAAATCAAATCAAACAGACGACCACCGATCTCTGGAAGGAATTTTACGCTAACGGCGAAGAAGGTAATATCAGGAGTTTTCTCGACGAAGTGAGGATTTCGGAATCCGAGGAGAAACTCGAAATATTTATACGAGTTTTTGACAACACGCCTTATACGCCGACCGAAAAAAACGAATTCGAGAAAAAACTTGCTGAAAAACTCAATCGTCCGATAGATAAAATTTCTTTCCAACTCGTCGAGATTCCGACTTCGGCAATGCAAAACGTCAAACCGCAGGTCGTCGAAACACCCGCGCCGCCGACTTCAGCTGAAATTAAATCGCATTTTTTGAGCAATATAGAAAGTTCGCTGGAAGAAATGGTTTTCCCGTCAGATATGAAATTTATTGATTATCAGGCGATCAGTAATCCGAACGGTCAGTTAAACCTGAAAATTTATTATTTGAGCGAAAAAGATTTGAGCGAAGACGCAAAACAGATTTTATCGGCTGATGCTCTGACAAAGTTGAGATTACCTAATACGCAATTTCAGTTTGAAAGCATTACTCCTCAATTATTTCCAATTCCTTTTCAAAACGGAAGTGCAAACTTGAGAAATAACGGCGGAAATATTCTTGAAATTATCGGCGGAATTTTGCAGGATCATCCGCGTCTGAATCTGGTCGTAAATGTTTCGACCGATAACCTTACCAATACCAATACAAATATCAATACAAATTCCAATACAAATACCAATACAAATTCCAACTCTAATTCGAAATCGGACTTAGATATTATGGCTGAAAAGGAGAAAACAATCAAAAATTATTTCTTGCAAAATTGGAATATCGAGGAAAAGCGTTTTCTGTTTAGTGAAGGCGAAAATAATTGCAGACTCGTACTAAATGAATAGCCGAAAGGTTTCATCTTTCGGCTAAAAATACATAAACCGTTTTATTTATAGAAAAAACTGGAGAAAACATAAATATGAGCGATAATCAACACGCGATTGACGAGGGAAAGAAATTTCTGGCGAGCGTTGATCGTTATTTTGAAAAAGCGGCGGCTTTGACCGATCATCCCGAAGGTTTATTAAGTCAAATCAAACATTGTAACAGCGTTTATTCGTTCAGTTTTCCGATCAGAACGGATGAAGGCTATAAGGTAATTGATGCGTGGCGCGCCGAACACAGTCACCACAAACTGCCCGTCAAAGGCGGCATTCGATATTCGATTGACGCGAGCGAAGAGGAAGTGATCGCGCTCGCAACTTTGATGACTTATAAATGCGCGATTGTTGACGTGCCGTTCGGCGGTGCGAAAGGCGCGGTGAAAATCAATCCGAAGGATTTTACCAAAGATCAACTCGAACGCATCACGCGCCGTTATACGACCGAACTTATCAAGAAAAATTTTATCGGTCCGGCAGTTGACGTTCCCGCGCCGGATTACGGAACGGGCGCACGCGAAATGGCTTGGATCGCCGACACATATCTCGCTTTTCATCCGGAACAGATTGACGCGCTCGGCTGCGTGACGGGCAAATCAATTTCGCAGGGCGGCATTCGCGGACGCACGGAAGCAACCGGACTCGGAGTTTTTTACGGGCTTCGTGAAGCCTGTTCGTTTGAAGAAGATATGAAGACGCTCGGACTCGACACGGGAATTGAAAATAAACGTGTCGTCGTGCAGGGCTTGGGAAATGTCGGTTATCACGCGGCGAAATTTTGCACCGAAGGCGGCGCGATTCTTGTCGGCGTGTGCGAATTTGAAGGCGCGATAGAAAAAGCGGACGGAATAAATCTCGAAGATTTGATGCGTCACCGAAAGCAGACAGGTTCGATTTTAGATTTTGAAGGCGCGAAAAATCTCGGAAAACGCGAAGACGGTTTGGAACTAGACTGCGATATTTTGATTCCGGCGGCACTCGAAAATCAGATTACCAAAGAAAATGCGCCGCGCATCAAGGCGAAAATCATCGGCGAAGCGGCAAACGGTCCGATCACCGCCGCCGCCGAAGATATTTTGCACGAAATGGGCGTGATGGTAATTCCCGATATTTACATCAATGCGGGCGGCGTGACGGTTTCGTATTTCGAATGGCTGAAAAATCTTTCGCACGTTCGTTTCGGTCGAATGGGAAAACGATACGAGCAAGGTTCTTTCGACCGTTTGCTGAATTTTGTGGAGAACGAAACGGGCAGAAAACTTTCGACCGAAGAACGAAATAAAATCGCACACGGCGCGGACGAAGCCGATCTCGTCTATTCGGGTTTAGAAGAAACGATGATTACGGCTTACACGCAAATCCGCCAAATCTGGAAGGAAAAAGAAGGTTGTGACACTTTGCGAACTGCCGCTTTCATCAATGCGATTGACAAAATCGCGTTGTGTTATTTTGAACTCGGAGTTTTCCCTTAAGAAGTTTTGTGACCGCGAAATACGCGAAATACGCTAAAGATTGTGGAAATTGTTTTCGTGTATTTCGCGGTTTTCGCGGTTCGATTTTAGAAATAAATGATATTTATTGATTCACATTGTCACATTGACGGCGAAGCGTTCGACGCTGACCGCGACGAAATCGTCCGGCGAGCGAAAGACGCGGGCGTAAAAGCGATGCTCAACATCGGAACGGGAAATCCGCACGACGGCGAAATCGAAAAAGCCGTCCGCGCCGCCGAACAATACGAAAATGTTTTCGCGTCGGTCGGCGTTCATCCGCACGACGCGAAACTCTACGACGACGAAGCGGAAAATAATTTAACTGCGCTCGTCAAAAATTCGGAAAAAGTCATCGCGTGGGGCGAAATCGGTCTCGACTATTATTACGATCACAGCCCGCGCGACGTGCAACGCGAAGTTTTTGTCAGGCAAATCCGCACGGCGCGAAAATTGAATCTGCCGATTATCATTCACAGCCGCGCTGCCGACGATGAAACGGTCGAGATTTTGACGAAAGAATGTTCGTATGAAAATTTCAGAGGAATTATGCACTGTTTCGGCGGAACGGCGAAAATGGCGGAAGATTTGATGAAACTCGGATTTTTGATTTCATTTGCCGGAAACGTAACCTTTAAAAAAGCGGAAAATCTGCGCGATGCGGCGCGTGTCGTGCCGCTCGAAAGGCTTTTGATCGAAACCGATTGTCCGTTTTTAACGCCGATTCCTTTTCGCGGAAAGCGCAACGAACCTTCATTCGTCGTTCATACGGCAAAATTTCTGGCTGAATTTTACGGCGTTGAAATCGAAAAATTAGCCGGTCAAACAACGAAAAACTTTCTCGATTTTTTCAAAATCAATCTGGCGGCAAACGCTTAATGCGATAAAAACTAAAATCTTATTCGTGAATTTAGCGGTATTCGTGGCAAAATCTATTTTATGGCAAAAGAAAATTCATTCGATATAGTTTCAAAAACCAATTACGCGGAAGTAACCAACGCGATCAACCAGACGCGCAAAGAAATTTCGCAGCGTTTCGATTTCAAAGGCAGCAAAGCACTCGTTGATATGTTTGACCACGATCTGATTTTGTCCGCCGAAGACGAAACAAAACTTCGCAATATGAACGACATTTTTCAATCGAAACTCGTCAAGCGCGGCATTTCCTTAAAAGCTCTCGATTATCAAAAAATCGAACCTTCGGCGGGCAGCACGGTTCGCCAGGTCGCTAAAATCCAGCAGGGAATTCCGACCGACAAAGCAAAGGAAATCGTCAAATATATCAAAGA
The DNA here is from genome assembly GCA_965217985.1 of Pyrinomonadaceae bacterium. Lineage (GTDB taxonomy): Bacteria > Acidobacteriota > Blastocatellia > Pyrinomonadales > Pyrinomonadaceae > DATHTS01. Next base: position 102,307 of record CBDCJY010000004.1, on the reverse strand, counting down.
CGAAAAACTCAAAGTCCAAGCCGCGATCCAGGGCGATGTCGTCCGCATTTCCGGCAAAGACCGCGACACTTTGCAGGACGTGATCGCTAAACTCAAAGCGAAAGATTTCGGAATTGATATGCAGTTTGATAACTATCGAAGTAACTAAACCGCGAAACACGCGGAAAACGCGAAAAAATGTTTGAACTCCTATTCAAATATGAAAGCTATTCGATAATCGGTGCTTGTTTTGAAGTTTATAAAGACAAAGGTTGTGGTTTTGTCGAACCCGTCTATCAAGAGTGTCTGGAAATAGAATTTGAATTTCAGAAAATAAATTTCATTTCACAAAAAGAACTGAATTTGCATTACAGAGGCAGACTTTTACATCAAAAATATAAACCCGATTTTATTTGTTTTGATAAAATTATTGTCGAAATAAAATCTGTCCAGAAATTAGTTGACGAACATCGGGCGCAAGTAATGAATTATTTGAAAGCGACAGGTTTTGAATTGGTTTTGCTTGTAAATTTCGGACATTACCCAAAACTTGAATACGAAAGAATCGCTTGGACAAAAACTAAGAGAAAATAAAATCGCAAAATACGCAGAAAACGCGAAAAACTTACAGAAATATTTGTAAAAAATTTTATTCTAAGAAGTATCAGGATCGGATTAAAATATTTCGTTTAATAAAACAAATTAATTTTCGTGTCTTCTGCGTTTTTCGCGGTTATAAATTAAATGCAGACGTTTTCACCGATCAGAGAAAAATTGAATCCGCAGATCGCGGCGCAGAAGATTTTCAGTTTGATAAAAACCGAAATGTCTTTGGTCGAAGCCGAATTCGAGCGACAGGCGAGTTCTAATATACAAGTCATCAATTATCTCGGCGATTATCTTCGCGCGTCGGGCGGCAAGCGTGTGCGTCCGGCACTTCTTCTTTTGTCGAATAACGCGGTCAGCGGTAAAGCCGGAAATGAAAACGTGATTCGGCTGGCGACCGTAATGGAAATGCTGCACACGGCAACCTTAGTTCACGACGACATTATTGATAACGCCGAAACGCGCCGCAACCGCGCTTCGGTCAACGCGCGATTCGGCAATCAGGCGGCGGTTTTGATGGGCGACTGGCTGTATATGTCGGCTTTTGAGACTTCACTCAAAGAGCGAAGTCTGGAAATTTTGGATATTCTAACGCGTTTGACGCGTAAAATGACCGAAGGCGAATTGATCCAACTGACGATGCTCGGACGCAGCGACATTTCGGAAACCGATTATTTCGATATTTTGCAGAGAAAAACGGCGTTTCTTTTTTCCGCCTGCTGCGAGATCGGCGCGATTCTGGCAAATGCTTCGAGCGCGGAACAAACTGCTTTGAGAGATTACGGAATGAATCTCGGAACGGCTTTTCAACTCGCGGACGATGTTCTTGATTTTACTGCCGAAGATGAAATTTTAGGAAAGGCTTCCGGCGCGGATTTGCTTGAAGGAAAATTAACTCTGCCTTTGATTTTACTCGTTGAAAAAAATAAATCGGTGCGCGAAGATTTAGAGCGGATAATGGCGGACGGCGATTATCGCAATATCTCGAGAGTCAAACTTTTAGAGAAACTCGAAGCCGACGGCACAATCGAAGAAACGCGCCGCCGCGCTTATGAGTTTGCCGCCAAAGCCGGAAAAAATCTTGAAGTTTTGCCGAAAACAGAGTATCGTTTAGCATTGGAAGACATTCCCGGTTATATGATCGAGCGAGCGAAATAAGTAGAAAATGGTAAATGGTTAATTGTTAATTGTAAATAGAAAAAACAATTAACAATTAACAATTAACCATTTACCATTTACCATTTACCATTTACAAAATTATGTTAGACGAAAATCTGATTTCTACTCTGGAACAAAGTCTGCGGCAGACGCGCAATGCACAGCATCGTCTGATGTCACGACTCAATGAAGTCGAAGCCGAATCCGACCGTTTGCGTCAGGAAATCGATGCGCTCGAAAACAGCGCGAAACAGACTTCCGCCGCGATTTACAGCCTTTTAGCGACGATTCGTTCCGGCAAACAATACGAGTGGAATCTGCCGAATGATTTTGAAGTTGACGATTACGAACTTCCGCAGGATATACAGAGACCTCAGCGGATGGACAATCGAAACCGTAATATGTCGCAAATGCGTAATAACAATCAAAATCAAAATCAAAATCAAAATCACAGCAACATAAACAATCAGAATTATCAGCCTCAGAACGATTACCGGAACAACAATAACAACAATAATACGGTCGCCTATCTCAACAATAATCATTCACGCGGAATTCCCAATATCGCGCCGAATATCGAAGCGGTCAGCACTCGTTTTACCGACCGGACGATCACACAGGCTTGCAAACTTCTTCTGCTCGAAGCCGGAAAAGCTCTCCACGTCAACGAACTTTATAATTTTCTGGTTTCCGGCGGTTTTGAATTTAAAGGAAATAATCCGACGATTTCGATTGCCGTGTCGCTCAACCGTAACCGACGATTTCGTAAAGTCGCACCGGGAACATTCGATCTCGTGATGCGCGAAGCATCGCAGGCGGCTTCGTAAAAACAAGCGGTTTGAAAATCATTTGGCAACTTTCGGTTTCCGGCTCAATCTTAAAAATTTACGATTTAATTTCTCAAAACAATCAAAGTCTTGAATAAAACTTGACTTTGATTGTTTTGTTTTTATTATTGCTGTATGAAACTTTTGCTGACGATAGAGAGCGGTTCGCTGAACGGGCGGAAATTCGATCTGACAAGCGGTTTTATAACAATCGGAAGAAGCGATAATTGCAATATCCGCTTCGATCCGCTGAACGAAAAAATCGCATCCAAACAACACGCATTTATCGAAGCAAAGCCCGACGGTTTTTATATTACGGACAACAACAGCACGAACGGAACATTCGTCAACGGCGAAAAAATTCAAAAGATAAAATTAAATTCCGGTGATATGCTTCAGTTCGGTCGAAACGGAAATACGGCGCGTGTTTTCATCGAAAATCAAGTTTCAAACGCCCAATCGTCAGAACCGACCGTTTTTGCTCCAAACGCCGGATTCGGGCAATTTCAACCTGCGCCGACACAGTTTACGCCGCCGCTTCAGATAAATTCGCCGATTCAGAACCCACAGCTTAGTTTCAAACATACGATTACAGGTCTCGGAGTAAATCACATCGAAATCGCGCCCGAACCGCCGCGCAGTCAGACGAAAAAATACGTTGTTTTCGGCGCAACGATTTTCGGCGTGGTTTTTTTGTCTCTGATCGTGATGCTTCTGATGTTTTTCAGCGTCGGACCTGTTGCCGCCGTCATCGCTTCGGTCGTCGCTTTTACGCCCGCGATGTTTTACCTGATGCCTTTGTTATGGCTCGACCGCTATGATCCCGAACCTTTCTGGCTGCTCGCGCTTGCGTTTGCGTGGGGCGCGCTCGTTTCGGTCATCGTTTCATTTATCATCAATACGGTAATCGGTGTCGGTGTCGGCAGTATTGATCCGGCTCTCGGAACGATCGCCGGAGCGGTGATTTCCGCGCCGATTTTTGAAGAAGGTTCGAAAGGTCTGGGAATCGTCATACTTTTGATTTTTTTTAGAAAATATTTCGATGGAATTTTAGACGGAATCGTTTTTGCGGGTGTCATCGCGCTCGGTTTTGCCACGGTTGAAAACGTGCTTTATTACGGTCGCGGAATTTTGCAAGGCGGTGCGCCGGGTTTGGCGGTTTTGTTTGTAATGCGCGGAATTTTATCGCCGTTTGCACACGTTACATTTACATCTATGACCGGAATCGGTTGCGGAATCTCGCGCGAATCGCATAATAAATTTGTCAGGATTCTTCTTCCGGTTCTGGGTTATGCCTGTGCCGTGACGCTTCACGCTTTTTGGAACGGAATCGCGGTTTTCGGCGGTTTGCAGGGATTTATAATCGGTTATTTACTTCTCGAAATACCGTTTTTTCTAATTTTCGTCGGATTTGCTTTTTTTACGATGTATCGCCAAAACAAAATCTTAAAAGAAATGTTGGCGATAGATGTCGCTCGCGGACTTATTCCGCAGGAAGATTTTGAAAAAGCGACATCGGCTTTCAAAAGCACGAGTTGGCTTTTGGGAAGTTTGTTCAGCGAAAAATATATGGCGCGAAAGCGGTATTTAAGAGCAATCGGAAAGCTGGGTTTGAGTTATTGGCATATTCAACGCGCAACTGCCGCGCAAGGTCATACCGGAAGTTTTCAGCAAAATCCGATTCTTAGAAGCGAAGTGTTAAAATGGAAAGAACAAATTTAAAGTTGGAAAAAGGTGAATAAACCGAGTTTATTCACCTTTTCTAATTTTCTTAAATATTAAAAATAAAAATTTAGCATTTTCCCAGTAGCCAAAATACAACTAAGAAAATTAAAATCGTCGAAATTAAACCGCCACCCAATTTCCACGCCGCCGCACCTGCAACAACACCTCTTAATAAATCACCCATAATTTTCTCCTATTCCTGATAAATTTGACAAGCCTTCGTATAAAATCAATACAAAACGCTTTTGTAAAAACTGAAAGCAAAATGCGTTCCAATAAATATTAGTATGATTTTGCAAAAATAACTCTTTTCGCCGAAGGTGCGCCGGAATAGACGCAAACGCCCGCTTCTTCAGTCGAGTTAAACGGAATACAGCGAATCGTCGCTTTGGTTTCATTTTTGATTTTTTCTTCGGTTTCCGCCGTTCCGTCCCAATGCGCGACGACAAAACCGCCTTTTTCGATCTGCGCTTTGAAATCTTCCCAAGTGTCCACGACGAAAGTATTTTCCTCACGAAATTTCATAGCTTTGTCATAAATCGCCGTCTGAATTTCGTCGAGCAGATTGACGATTCTTTCTTCGATTCCGTCAAACGAAACGGATTCTTTTGAAAGCGTGTCGCGCCGCGCAATTTCGACCGTATTATTTTCCAGATCGCGCATTCCGATTCCTAACCGAATCGGAACGCCGCGCAGTTCGTATTCGGCAAATTTGTAACCCGGTTTATATTTGTCGTCGGTATCGTATTTGACCGAAACGCCTTTCGATTTCAGGTTTTCGATCAAAGGCAAAATCTTCTCGTCGAGTTTTTCCAAGTCTTCCGGCTGACGATAAATCGGAACGATGACGACTTGGATCGGCGCGAGTTTCGGCGGCAGAACCAGACCGTTATCGTCCGAATGCGCCATAATCAACGCGCCCATCAGACGCGTCGAAACGCCCCACGAAGTCGCCCACGCGTATTCGAGTTCGTTTTCTTTATTAACGAATTTCACGTCGAAAGACTTTGCAAAATTTTGACCGAGAAAATGCGATGTTCCCGATTGCAGAGCTTTTCCGTCCTGCATTAGAGCCTCGATACAATAAGTATCAACCGCGCCGGCAAATCTTTCAGCCGGAGATTTTACGCCTTGAATTACAGGCATCGCCATCCAATTTTCCGCAAAATCGGCATAAACTCCGAGCATTCGCAAAGTTTCTTCGATGGCTTCGGCTTCGGTCGAATGCGCTGTGTGACCTTCCTGCCACAAAAATTCGGCGGTTCGTAAAAAGATGCGCGTCCGCATTTCCCAGCGGACGACATTTGCCCATTGATTTATCAAAAGCGGCAAATCGCGCCACGATTGAATCCAGCCTTTGTAAGCGTTCCAGATAACGGCTTCCGATGTCGGGCGAATGACTAATTCTTCTTCGAGTTTTGCCTTCGGATCAACGATCAAGCCTTTGCCGTCGGGATTATTTTTCAAACGGTAATGCGTCACGACGGCACATTCTTTGGCGAAACCTTCGGCGTGTTCTTCTTCTTTTTCGAGAAAAGATTTCGGCACGAACAGCGGAAAATAAGCGTTCTGATGTCCGGTTTCCTTAAACATATCGTCCAAGGCTCTCTGCATTTTTTCCCAGATCGCGTAACCGTAAGGTTTGATGACCATACAGCCGCGCACGGCGGAATTTTCCGCGAGATCGGCGCGTTTGACGATTTCGTTATACCACTCTGAATAATTTTCGCTTCGTTTCGGTAATGCTTTGCTCATAATTCAAAAAGGAAAATGATAAAGCAATTCGCGGAAAGAAACAATTTGCTTTTATTTTTAATCTTAATTGATGTTAAATTATTTGATATGGCATTGGCGAAACTAAAAGAAAAATTGCCGAAAATTTACACGGTCGAAGAATATCTTTCGATTGACCGCGAATCAATCGAAAGATACGAATATGTGGACGGTGAGATTTTCCTGATGGCTGGCGAAAGCATCCGTCACGGCGATATTTCCGTAAATTTGATCGGTGAACTCAGAAATGAATTAAAAGGAAAAGACTGCCGCGTTTTGGCTAAGGATACGAAAACGAAAAGCGGCGGTTTCGGCAAAATCGGGGAAACGAAAAAAGGAATGTTTTCCTATCCCGATCTGGTCATCATCTGCGGCGAACCCGAATTTCAGGACAAACACCGCGACATCGTTTTAAATCCGACGGTAATTATCGAAGTTTTATCCGAATCAACCGAACTTTTCGACCGCACCGATAAATTTATGCGGTATCGAATGTTTAATGACACGCTGACCGATTACATACTGGTTTCGCAGGACAGACCGCAGATCGAGCATTACATCAGGCAGGACGATAACAGTTGGAAACTTTTTACTTACTTTGGTTTAAAGGAAGAAATATATATTGAGTCTATCGAGTGCCGCTTAAATCTTTCGGAAATTTACGACCGCGTAAAATTTACAAAAAAAGAACTCGCGTTGTTTAAAGAATAAAAGATGACGGAATTTAAACTTAATTTTCAAGATACGAAAACGGCATTTGCCGACAAATCGAACCGCGAATTAAAGGAAAAACATAAAATTTTTCAACTGATGAGTTCGCCTTTTTTGAATTCCATCGGAACAAAAGCGGCGCAGTTTGCGCTTTCAATCGGTTTGCCGGTCAAAGGTTTGATAAAAGATTCGATCTACAAACAATTTTGCGGCGGCGAAACTATCGAAGAATGTCAGACGACGATTGAAAAACTCGCCGAATCTCATATCGGAACGATTCTCGATTATTCGGTCGAAGGAAAAGATGAAGTCGCCGAATTTGAACACACGAAAAACGAGATTCACCGGACGATCACGCGCGCGATGGAAGACGATAAAATTCCGTTTGCAGTTTTTAAAGTAACCGGCGTTGCGTCATTTGAATTGCTCGAAAAATTCGGCTGTAATAAGGAACTTTTCAAACACGAAACGGAAGAGTGGAAACTCGTCGGAAAGCGCGTTACCGAACTTTGCGAATATGCACATTCAATCGGACAGCCGATTTTTATTGATGCCGAAGAAAGTTGGATTCAGGATGCGATTGATTGTCTGGCAAATGAAATGATGGAGCGTTTTAACACGCAAAAACCTTTAGTTTTTAACACGATTCAATGTTACCGCACGGATCGTCTCGAATTTCTTAAAGAATCGCACAAAAATGCAATGGAAAAAGGCTACATTCTCGCCGTCAAACTCGTGCGCGGCGCGTATATGGAAAAGGAACGCGCCCGCGCCGAAGAAATGAATTACCCGTCACCGATTCACAAAAATAAAGCCGACACGGATCAATGTTTTGACGAAGCGATAGAGTATTGTCTCGACAATATCAACGAAATCGCCTTTGTCGCCGGAACGCACAACGAGAAAAGCATTCAATTATTAGTGAAAAAAATGGAAGAAAAAGGAATTTCACACGATCATCCGCACGTTTTTTTCTCGCAACTTTACGGGATGAGCGACAATCTTTCGTATGTTTTGGCGAAAAATAATTACCACGTTTCCAAATATGTTCCATACGGTCCGGTCAAAGATGCAGTTCCTTATCTGATTCGCCGCGCCAACGAAAACAGCGCGGTTGTCGGACAAGTCAGCCGGGAATTGGAAATGATTAAAAAGGAAATCAAACGGCGAAAAATCTGACATTTTTCGTAGCTGAACTTTTGCATTTTTATTTCCGTAGATATTAATTGGAAAAGATATGTTTTGTCCGAATTGCGGGAAATCCGATCAGGAAATAAATACTTATTGCCGTCAATGCGGCAAATTTCTTCCCGATTTTGACAAATTGAAAAAACGCGAAACCTCGCCCGAAGAACATTTGAAGGTGAATACGGTTTTAAATGTGATGTCGGCGGTTGTCAGCATCACGCTGGCGATTTTGCTTTATTCATTTTTTCTCGGTCAAGAAAATACGCCGCCGGTTATTTATATTACGGCAGGGTTTTTGACGGCGATGTTTTTCTGGCAGGCACAGATTTTCTGGAGAAATATTTTGCTTAAAAGACAAATTCCGAAAAGAAATATTAATTCGGCAAGTGAAAATGAAAAACTTTCGGAAAAATCAAAAACCGAAAATTTATTAAGCGAAGCCGATTTGAGCGATTTTATTCCCGCAAGCGTGACGGAATACACGACGAAAAACTTGAAAGAAAAAGCCGAAAAATTATCGCAAACCTAGCATTAGTCTGACGGAACGGTCTGAAATTTGTCTGTCGGGATTTTGTTTCCAATCTTCGAGCGGTTTTACATCACTCGCATCTAAAGTTTCATTTTTCATTCGCGCCACCTGTGTCGCTTCAAAGGCGCGATTTGTCAAAGCCATATGCGGCAGATCAACCGTAAGATTTTTCGTCTTTTCCAAAGCTGCGTCCGCCGTTTCAATATCGAGAAACATTTCCTTAAACGAAGCCAGATGCCAGACAGTTTCATCGGGCGTTTTTTCAATATCCAAAATCCGTAATAAACCGTAACCGCTTTCGATTTGAAAAATAAGAAAATCACCTGATTGAAAATTTTGCGACATAAAAAAAGATTATCACAGAGATTTTTTTGAAGCTAAACGAACTAAGAAAAAACACAGATTAGAATTACTTTCTTGATATAGTTGTAAAACTAAAAATTTCCGATTTGCGATTAAGCCTTAAAATTACTATGTTTTATTAAATGAATGAAGTTTTTAACCAGTTGAGCGCGGTTCATTATCTGCCGATCCTAACGACGGTTTTTTCGGCGTATTTTTTTTACGAAATCATCAGCCGGTATTTTACAAAAGGCGGAACGCATCTTCTCTGGTGGGCAATCGGCGTTTTTACATACGGACTCGGAACATTTTTTGAAGCCTTTATAACGCTCAACGGAAACACGATTTTGCTCAATAAAATGTGGTATGTCGCCGGCGCGATTCTCGGCGGTTATCCGCTCGCGCAAGGTTCGGTTTATCTTCACTTGAATAAAAAAACGGCGAATATTTTAACTTCTATAACTTTGCCGTTTATTATTTTCGCTTCTGTTTGTGTGTTTCTTTCGCCGGTTATTTTGGACAATTTTGAAACATTTAAGCCTTCGGGCGCAATTCTCGAATGGCGTTGGGTTCGCGCTCTGACTCCTTTTATAAATATTTATTCGGTTATTTTTCTGATCGGTTCGGCACTTTACAGCGCGATTCGGTTTACGAAAATCGAAAACGGGCAAAATCGTGCTATCGGAAATACTTTCATTACAATCGGCGCGATTTTGCCCGGAATCGGCGGCGGAATGGCAAAAGCCGGAATGGTCGAAGCACTTTACATCGGCGAATTTGTCGGTATTATTTTGATTTTTATCGGTTACAGAATTTGTCTGAAAGATAAACTGGTAAACAATTTATCGTGAAATTTCAAGTCGCGGGTTTTACTTCACAAGGCATCACGACGGCTTTATTTATTTTTACGGGATTTTTCGGCGTTTCGCTTTCAACGGGCATTTTGTTGATTTTTTCGACCGTTTCCAGACCGTTTTTAACTCGCCCGAAAGCGGCAAATTTTCCGTCGAGCGTTGCGGCTTCTCTCAAAAGAATAAAGAAATGAGTCGTCGCGCTGTTCGGTTCGTCGCCGCGAGCCATCGAGAGTATTCCGCGTTCGTGTTTTATCTGGTTCGGTTCGTCGGGCAGAGCTTTCGATTGACGTTTGGCGAGTTCGTTCGACCATTTTTCGCTCGTGCCGAGATTGCCGCCTTGAATCACGAAACCGGGAACGACGCGGCTGAAAGTCGTCGTATCGAGTGAACCTGTCGCCGATAAATTCAAAAAATTACGAACCGATTCGGGCGCACTTTCGGGAAAAAATTCGAGTTCGATATTTCCTTCGGCGGTTTCGAGCGTGACGCATTGCGCCATCATAGTTTTGACATCGGCTTTTTCAAACGGATCAGCTTTTGCGGTTTCTTGCGATTTGTCAGCCGGACGCTGATTGGCTTTTTTTTCGGAAACCGGCGGTTTTGTTTTAGTTTTTTCGCTCGAAATTTTATTCTGAGAAAAAACATTTGTCAATGAAAATGCCAAAATCAGATTTAACAAAATTAAAGTTTTCAAGTTAAATTTCATAATCGAATTTAAAGAACGGAAAATAATTTTTATCTTTTATCTGATGCAAATTATAACGAAAAATTAAAAAACTTTTCAAAAAACAATCGAACAAAAATTATGAATGATGAACCTAATTACGCGGAGATGTTGAAAATCGCCATCGAAGAAGCGCAAATTGGAATTAAAGAAGGCGGAATTCCGATTGGCGCGGCTTTATTTGATAAAAACGGAACTTTGCTCGGTCGCGGACACAATCGGCGCGTACAGGAAAACGATCCTTCGATTCACGGCGAAACCGATGCTTTTCGCAAAGCCGGACGACAGAAAAGTTATCGAAATACGATTATAGTAACGACGCTCGCGCCGTGTTGGTATTGTTCGGGACTGATTCGCCAATTCAAGATCGGCACGGTCGTCGTCGGCGAATCTAAAACTTTTCAAGGCGGCATCGAATGGCTGAAAGAAAACGGCGTTGAAGTAATTGAAATGAATTCGGAAAAATGCGTGCAGATGTTAAACGGATTTATCGAAAAACATCCCGAAATCTGGAACGAAGACATCGGCGAAGATTGAAACTATTGACACAATTGCACGACAAACTTGAAAATGAGAAAATCAAAATTTGTTATAGAAAGATAAATTTTATTTACTAAAGAGGGAAAATATAAAAATGACAGAATTGAAAGAAGCGGTAATTATCAGCGCGATGCGAACTCCAACAGGGAAATTTCAAGGACTTTTGAAAGATTTCACCGCGCCGGATTTAGCGGCGAAAGCAATTAGAGCGGCGATTGAAAAAGCCGGAATTAAAAAAGAAGATGTTGACGAAGTAATTATGGGTTGTGTCGTCCAAGCCGGAATCGGACAGGCTCCGGCGCGACAAGCGGCACTCAAAGCCGGACTTCCGCCGGAAGTTTCCGCGCTGACGATCAATATGGTTTGCGGTTCGGGGCTTCGCGCCGTCGCATTGGCGGCGCAGGCGATCAGGCTCGGCGATTCGGAAACGGTCGTCGCGGGCGGAATGGAATCAATGTCTAATATTCCTTACGCGATGCCCGGAGTGCGTGACGGTTACAGAATGGGAAATCAAACCGTGACGGATTTGATGATTCACGACGGTTTGTGGTGTCCGTTTGAAAATTGGCATATGGGAAATACGGGCGAAATCGTTTCCGAAAAATATAATATCGGCAGAGACGAACAGGACGAATACGCATTCAATTCGCACCGCAAAGCCGCCGAAGCGCAAAAAGAAGGACGTTTCAAAGACGAACTCGTTCCCATCGAAATCCCGCAGAGAAAAGGTGATCCGATTCTATTGGATTACGACGAAACCGTTCGACCCGACACAACGATTGAAACTTTGACGAAATTAAAACCGGCGTTCAAAAAAGACGGCGGAACGGTGACGGCGGGAAATGCGCCCGGAGTCAATGACGGCGCATCGGCGATTGTCGTAACATCGGCTGATAAAGCGAAAGAACTCGGTATTGAACCGCTGGCGAAAATCGTCGCATCGGCAACTTCGGGAATCGAACCGAAACTGATTATGATGGCTCCGGTCGAAGGCGTGAAAAATGTTTTGAAAAAAGCCGGTTGGACGATGGAAGAAGTTGATCTGTTTGAACTTAACGAAGCGTTTTCCGTGCAGGCTCTCGGCGTAATGCAGGAACTCGGTCTCAATATAGAAAAAGTCAACGTCAACGGCGGTGCGGTCGCGCTCGGTCACGCCATCGGAAATTCCGGCGGTCGGATTTTGACGACTTTGCTTCACGAAATGAAACGGCGCGGCGCGAAAAAAGGAATCGCCGCGTTGTGTCTCGGCGGCGGAAATTCGGTGGCGATGGCGGTCGAAAGAGATTAGTCAATACCGAAAATTGCAACAAAATGTCGGCGATTATCGTTAAATCGAGTAGAATTTATTTACGATAATTAAGGTTTTTGGAGGAATAATTATGACTGCTAAAGAACACGCAAAATTACTCGGACTTTTCTTTTGGATTTTTGCCGGTCTTCAATTACTGATGACTGTATTCGCCGGTATTTTTATGTTTGTTTGGATGGGTTTTATGCTTCCCGAAATGCTGAAAATGCAGCAACGGGGAAATAATCCGCCGCCGCCGCCTGAATTTTTCCTCGGTTTTATCGGTATTATGATTGTTTTTATGGCTGTGATGGCTGTAATAATGATGATACCGAAAGTTGTTGCAGGTTTCGGATTACGAAAGGAAAAAAGCTGGGCGAAGATTTGGGTTATAATCGCTTGTTGTTTGGCTGTTTTGAGCGTACCGTTCGGAACTGCTGTCGGAGTTTATGGCTTCTGGTTTGTCTTCAGCGAACAGGGAAAGGCTTATTTTGATAAAAATTACGATTCTGTTCAAAATATTCCGCCGCCGCCGAACAGTTGGCAATAATTTAGAATATTTCAATCCAACAGTTGAGCGATAAGAAATTTGATTCTTATCGCTCGTTTGTTTTGTGCGGTTGATTTGGTTATTTTTAAAATACGGTTTAAGCAAAGAAGTAATAAAAGGAAAATTATAAAATGAGTGAAATTATAGGAATTATCGGCGCGGGAACGATGGGCAACGGTATTGCTCAAACGGCGGCGAGCAACGGTTTTGATGTCGTAATGTGCGATATTAAACAGGATTTTGTTGACAAAGGTTTGGCAAACATCGGTAAAAGTTTGGATCGTTTTGTCAAAAAAGAAACGATCACCGAAAAAAATAAAGGCGAAATTCTCGGCAGAATCAAAACGACGACGAATCTCGAAGATTTGAAAGATTGTGCTTTGATCGTCGAAGCGGCGACGGAAAATTTCGAGATCAAAAAGCAAATTTTTCAAAAACTGGACGAGATTGCGAACGAAGACGCAATTCTTTCGTCGAATACTTCTTCAATTTCAATCACGAAAATCGCAGCAACAACGAAACGTGCCGACAAAGTTATCGGAATGCACTTTTTCAATCCTGTGCCTTTGATGAAACTCGTCGAAGTCATTCGCGGCATTGCCACGAGCGATGAAACATATTCAAAGGTCAAAGAAATTTCGGAAAACTTAGGCAAAACTCCGGTCGAATGTAACGATTTTCCGGGCTTTGTTTCCAACCGCGTGTTGATGCCGATGATTAACGAAGCGGTTTTTTGTCTGATGGAAGGCGTGGCGACGAAAGAATCAATTGACGAAATTATGAAACTCGGAATGAATCATCCGATGGGACCTTTGACGCTCGCCGATTTTATCGGTTTGGATGTTTGTCTGGCGATCCTGAATGTTTTGCACGAAGGTTTGGGAGATTCGAAATATCGTCCGTGTCCGCTGCTCAAAAAATACGTTGACGCGGGTTGGCTCGGCAGAAAATCCGGTAAAGGTTTTTACGATTATCAAGCGTAAAAGTTAAAAATGTATTAGATATGATTCGTCGTATTAAGTCTTATAAGTTCAAAGATAGACTGCTGCAAGCAAAGGAAAAATCCATTGGTTTCATCTTGATTATATTTTTGCTTTTTAGCGTAATACTGCTTTTTTATTTACAAGTTTCTAACTTTTATTCCAGAGTGTATAAGGGCAAAGTTATTGATAAACGGTTTTCGGTTTTGGAAACCGATCAAGGCTCAAAAATGGCAGGGAAAGTGATAATTGAAAAAGAAAACGGTGAAAAAATCAAAATAGTAGTAGATTCAGAAAAATATCACGAACTGCAAATTGGCGATTATATTGAAAATAAAGGCAATGGCGTGATTGTCTTATCAGTTCATTAAGGTCATTAGCTAAAAAGAAAAACGGTTAAGTTTTGATAAAATCAGGAATAAATTATGAGATGTGAAATATGATAACTCAAAAAGAAAAATCAATTACTATTTAGTTTTCATAATATTATTTCTGATTTTATCAAACCAAACTTTCGAAACCTTTTAACATCTCAAAACCAAATTGCGCCGCCTTGCGTAATAAACCGTAAATCTTCTTTTAAGGAAAAAATATGCAGAAAAAAATTACATTTTTATTGGCTATGATTTTTGTTTTGTCGCTGAGCATTTTTACGTTCGGACAAGTCAAAGTCGCGCCGATGAATATCAAGCAGAGAACTTTGCCGAGCGGTTTGAAAGTCGTTTCGATGCAGGACAATTCGAGTCCGACAGTGGCGATTCACGTCTGGTATAACGTCGGTTCGAAAGACGATCCGCAAGGTCGTTCGGGTTTCGCGCATCTTTTTGAACATTTGATGTTCAAATCTTCAAAAAATCTGAAAAGCGAACAATTCGACCGTTTGACCGAAGATGTCGGCGGTTTTAACAATGCTTCGACGTATGACGATTTTACTAATTATTATGAAGTCGTGCCGTCAAATTTTCTGGAATCTCTGCTGTGGGCGGAAGCCGAGAGAATGCAGAATCTGAATGTTGACGAAGCGAACTTTCAATCCGAGCGCGACGTTGTTAAGGAAGAATTCAATCAGAGAATTCTGGCTAATCCTTACGGAAGGCTTTACGGACAGTATCTCGAAAAAGATTCATTCACGACGCATCCTTACAAACGTCCGGGCATCGGCAATCTGGCAGAACTGGATGCCGCAACACGCAACGATGCAAATGCTTTTTACAAAACCTTTTATCGTCCCGATAACGCGGTTTTGATCGTCGTCGGTGATTTTGACCAGAAACAACTTGATGCGTGGACGGATAAATATTTCGGCTCGATAAAAACCAATAAAATGGCGATTCCGCGCGTGACTACCGTCGAACCCGAACGCACGGCTGAAAAACGCTATATCGAAACTGCGCCGATTGTGCCTTTTCCGGCGGTGGCGATTACATATCTCGCGCCGGATTCAAAAAGTGCGGACATTCCGGCTTTGCAATTAGCTGAGACGATTCTTTCCGGCGGCGAAAGTTCGCGGCTTTATAAAACTTTGATTCGCAACGAACAGATCGCGCAACAGGCAAATTTTAACGCCGACATTCGCGTTGATCGCGGCTTGCTTTATCTGCTAGCCATCGCTTCCGAAGGTCATAATGCGGCGGAACTCGAAAAATCATTACTGGCGGAATTAAAGAAAATTCAGGACGCGCCGGTTTCCGCACAGGAACTCGAAAAAGCGAAAAATCAATTGATTACGCAGACTTTGCAGTCGCGCGAAGATAATGACGGACGGGCAATCGCCATCGAACGCGCCGTCGCTTATAACGGCGATCCGAACGCGGTCAATACCGACATTCAAAAACTGCAAGCCGTTACTGCCGCTGACATACAGCGCGTAATGAAAAAATACTTTACTGATAAAAATCGCGTCGTGATCTATTATGAACAGGTGAAAATGGGAATAGTCAATGAAAGTAAAAATTAAAAAGGAAAAAGGAAAAAATATGAAAAATTTAAAAACTTCGCGCATTAGTATCAAGCAAACGATTTTTGCCTTTTTACTTTTGCCTTTTGCCTTTGCGTCAGCATTCGCGCAGGAAATGCCGCCGAAGCCGTCCGCATCGAAGTCGGTCAAAATTCCGGCGGTTCAGGAAAGCACCCTGAAAAACGGCTTGAAAGTTGCGGTGATCGAACGCAAAAATGTTCCGCTTGTCACGGTTCAACTGCTCGTCAAATCGGGCGCACAAAACGAAGCAACGGATAAAGCCGGACTTGCCGATATGACCGCTTCGCTTTTAACGAAAGGCACGGCGAAACGTTCGGCAACCGACATCGCCGAACAGATCGAATTTCTCGGCGGCTCGATAAATACGGGCGCAGGCTGGAATAATTCGGTCGTGATCGTCAATGTGATGACCGACAAACTGGACAAAGCGTTGGAAATTATGTCCGACACGGTTTTAAGTCCGGCATTTAAACAGGACGAAATTGATTTATTAAAATCACAGACGCAGGACGGTCTGGCATACAGCCTGACACAGCCGGGATTTCTCGCAAATTATGTCGCCTCAAAATATACTTTCGGCGAACATCCGGCGGGCGGAACTCCGGCGAGCATCGCTTCGATCTCGCGTGACGATATTGTCGTTTTTCATAAAAGTTATTATATGCCGTCAAATGCCGTTTTGATTTTTACGGGCGACATTTCTGCGAAAGACGCGCAAATGGTATCTGAAAAATATTTCGGCAATTGGATGAACCCGACGAGAGGTAACGGTCGCGGATCAGGTATGGGAAACGGAAATGGAATGGATATGTCTGATGACAAAATGACTGCGAAAAGGATTCTCGTCGTTGATTTGCCGAATTCCGGTCAGGCTTCCGTTACTTACGCCAAAGATTTGATGAACACGCGTCGCAATAGCGCGGATTTTTATCCGGCGAGCGTGTTAAATTCGGTTCTCGGCGGCGGTTATTCGTCGCGTCTGAATCAGGAAATTCGCATTAAACGAGGACTCAGTTACGGCGCGGGCAGCGGTTTTTCGTGGCGTAATTCGAGCAGTAATTTTGCAACGCGCACGCAGACGAAAAACGAATCGGCGGCGGAAGTTGCCGAACTCGTTCTTGCGGAAGTTGATAAATTGAGCGACGGGGAAATTTCGGCAAATGAACTTTCTCCGCGTAAATTGGTTTTGACGGGAAATTTCGGCAGAGGTTTGGAAACAACGGGCGGACTTTCTGGTTCGGTCGCCGAACTTTATAGTTTCGGCATTCCGACCACCGAATTAAACGCTTATATGACAAGCGTCGAAAAAGTTTCCGACGCGCAGATTATGAAATTTGCGGGCGAAAATCTCAAAGGCGGCGATGTTATTATCGTCGGCGATTACGCAAAATTCAAAGACGATCTGGCAAAGCGGTTTCCGAAAATGAATATTCAGGTCATCGAAGCCGGAAAACTCGATATTGCGTCGGTAAGTTTGCAGAAATAATTAAGACCGGAACGCAAGCGGCTCGCTTGCTTGGACGCAAAGCGTTCAAAAGGGTGTGGTGAAATATGAAGTTGAATTTTCACCTCGCCCTTTTGCGTTTTTCAAACGCAGTCAAGCAAGCTATTTGCGTTCCGGTGCGTCAAATGAATTTTCTAATTGATTTTGTATTTTGCTTCTTACTTTGTTTGAATATAGACAAGTATCTATGCACAAAAATTTACGTTCATTTATCGAACAATTAAGACGTGAAGACGAGATCGTCGAGATCGAAGCGGAAGTTGATCCGTATTTGGAGATTGCCGAGATTCATCGCCGCGTGATTGACGCGCAGGGCAAAGCCTTGCTTTTCAAGAACGTCAAAAACTCGATCTTTCCCGTCGTGACGAATCTGTTCGGCACGAATAAACGTATCGAACTCGCTTTTACGAAGCGACCGCAGGAATTTGTTAAAACGGCGGTCGAAATGATTGACGTTTTGCTGCCGCCGAAGCCGACAGAGCTTTGGAAATATCGGCAGATGGGTTTCGACGCGCTCAAGATCGGAACGAAGGAAGTTAAAAACGCGCCGATTCTCGAACGCTTTTCAAAAGAACCGAAACTGACGGAAATTCCTCTGCTCCAACTCTGGCACGAAGACGGCGGACATTTCGTGACTTTGCCGCTCGTTTACACGGAAAGTCCGACTTCGGGTAAACACAATCTCGGAATGTATCGCATACAGCGATACGACGATACGACGACGGGCATACATTGGCAGATCGGCAAAGGCGGCGGTTTTCATCATTACGAAGCGGAAAAGCTGGATCAACCTTTGCCGGTCAACGTCAATATCGGCGGCGCACCGGCGATGATTCTCGCGGCGATTGCGCCACTGCCGGAGGACGTTCCCGAACTGATGCTCGCGTCTTTGCTGGCAAATTCAAAGATCGAAACCGTCAAAAATCCTTTGAAAAACGGTTTGCGTCTGATCGCCGAAGCGGAATTCGTCTTTAGCGGAAAAGTCGCTCCTGTAACGCGTCGTCCCGAAGGTCCGTTCGGCGATCATTACGGTTATTATTCTTTAACGCACGATTATCCGGTGTTTGAATGCGAGGCGATTTTTCACCGCAAAGACGCGATTTATCCGGCGACGGTCGTCGGCAAACCGCGTCAGGAAGATTATTTTATCGGCGATTACTTACAGGAACTTTTGTCGCCGTTATTTCCAATCGTGATGCCCGCCGTCAAAGATTTGTGGAGTTATGGCGAGACGGGTTTTCACAGCTTGGCGGCGGCGGTCGTCAAAGAACGATATTCACGCGAAGCACTCGGCGCGGGTTTTCGCATTCTCGGCGAAGGTCAATTGTCTCTGACCAAATTTTTAATGCTGACCGACAAACCTCAGGATTTACGCGATTTCAAATCGGTTTTTGAACATATTCTCGAAAGAGTTGATTGGTCGTCGGATTTCTTTATTTTTGATCGCACGAGTTTTGACACTTTGGATTATGCTTCGGGCAAAATCAATCACGGCTCGAAAGCGATGCTCGTCGGTGTCGGCGAAAAAAAGAGAGATTTACGGCGCGAATTTTACGGCGAACTCCCGAACGGAATAAAAGCGGCGAAGGTATTTTGCGGCGGTTGTCTCGTCGTCGAAGCATCTGATTATGCGAATGACGAATCACTCGGCGAACGCCTTGCGACTTGCGGCGCGTTCGATGATTTCGAGATCGTCGTTCTGCACGACAAGATCGAATACGCCGATTCCGCCGACCGATTTTTGTGGGCGACGTGGACGCGTTTTAATCCTTCGACCGACATTTATGCGAAAAATCTGACGGTCAAAAACAATCACATTTCATATAATGCACCGATAGTCATAGATGCGCGTATGAAACCGTGGTATCCGAAAGAAGTCGAAGTGCGCGACGATATAAAGGAACTTGTTGATAATCGTTGGCGTGAATACTTTCCGAAATAAAAGTCTGATTAATTCTTTCAAACAATAAATGAAAAATATTCGCGGCAAAATTACAAATTCTCTTCTGATTGTTTTAATAATCGGAGTTTTATGTCTGGCTTACGCATATTTTATCGAGCCGCAACGTCTCGTTATCAATAATCAAGACCTAAAAATCAAAAGCTGGAATCCGGCGTTTAACGGTTTGAAAATCGTCGCCGTCAGCGATATTCACGGCGGATCGAACGGCGTAACGGAAGCGAAGATTCGTTATATTGTCGAGAAGATCAATGAACAAAACGCCGACATCGTAGTTTTGCTCGGTGATTATGTTTCGCAGACGCACGAAGACGTTTCGCCGCTCAAGATGGAAATGCGAACGATTGCCGATAATCTGAGCGGCATCAAAGCGAAATACGGCGTTTATGCCGTGCTTGGAAATCACGATTTTTGGTATAGCGATAAAGATGTGGCAAGCGAAATCACACGCATCGGCTATAAGGTTTTGGATAATGATGTCGCATTTATCGAAAAAGACGGGCAAAAGTTGAGAATTTTAGGCTTAAAAGATCATTTGAAAATGAACAACTGGGGAAATTTCGCCGCAGATGCGAAAAGAACTCTCGAAACACGCGAATTAAAAGGCGATGTCATTGTTCTCGAACACAGTCCGGACGTTCTTCCCGTCATCACACAGGAAAGATTGATCTCGCCCGACCTCAAATTAATGCTCGCCGGACACACACACGGCGGACAAGTTTGGTTTCCTTTGATCGGCTCGCCGGTTGTTCCTTCGAGTTACGGACAAAAATACTCTTACGGTCATATTAGAGATTACAATCTCGATTTATTCGTCACGACCGGCATCGGCGAAAGCATTTTGCCGTTACGCTTTCTCGTTCCGCCGGAAATTTCAGTCTTAACGATCAACGCCGAATAACAAACCGCTAAATGCAAAACTCGAACTTACTTTCTTACACTCTAAATGCGAATCAGAAGATGAAATTAAATTGAAAGACGATTGTAAATATATTCCCGAAATCATAAAACACGAAAGGCGTATCGCTTTTTAAGCAACACGCCTTTTAAGATTACCGGCTATCGAACCGAAAGTTATTTACTTAACGGTTTCATTCTTTTTTCTCGTCAGACCACTTTTACGATTCGATTTACGAATATAGCCGAGTGCTTCGTATAACGCGCTGTCGTCGCCGAAATCGGGATCGGCAACCACGCCGTTTTTTATTCTTTCGCACAATTTCATCGTTTCGACATCGGCGTTGTCACGCTTTGTCTCCTGATTTACTTTTTCATCATTTATTTCGGCAAGTCTCTTGCGAGGCGCGGTGCTTTCGGAGATTTGCGCCGTAAAGTCCGGCAGCGTTACGCCGCCGAATGTTTTATCCGGCGCGAGCGTCGTCAGAGCATTAAAAAAACGATTGTACTTAACTTCATTTTCTTTCGGTGTATCAGACATAATTATTTATAAAATTTTGCGGGAAGGTTGAAAAAAAAGGGAATGTGAAAGCCTACGAAAAAAGCGTAGATTCCGACATCTGAAAATGACGGATGGAAAATTTCCCGCAAGAGTCGAAACCGTCATTTCCGCGTGTCTATTTCGGCATTTTGCCCTAAAATATAAAAATTTGTCAATAGTTTTTTTCAAAAATCGAAAAAACAATTCGATTTTAATAGCGGAATAAATAAATTTCGGTCTAATATCAACAAATTCTAAGTTAGTAAGAACAAATCCGAACTTAAAATAAATAAATTCCGGCTTAGTATAAGCATATACTGAAAAAGTATTTGATATTTCTTATTAGGTATTTACAGATCCTAAACCGGAAATTTGAAATACTGAAATAGGATTTAAAAATCCCGCGCAGAAAATCATAAGGATTTGACTCAATATCTTAAGAATGATCGGAACGAAATGGATTTTTATCGAAATACTATGCGTCGCCGTTGACGCTAAAATTATTGAAAGTGTTATTTGTCAGATTTAAGCCGAGATTAAAAAAACACTTGCCGCCGTCTGTAACAATAAAAAGTTCGGTTTTCCATTTGTTATCAACCGGCGAACAAAAAGCGTTGACGAAAACTTTCTTTTCGCTTTTTTCATCGAGAACGGAAATCAATTGAAACTTGTATTCGGACAAATCGCCGATCTTCGAGTTTTCATTTTGCTTCGCATCGTGTTGAGCAACGGCTTTACAAATCAGAGAATCAATCTGCGCGGTTTCCGTTTCGTCAATCTCAGCCGCAACCGCTTTCGGAAAAATAAAAGCGTGAAGTTTCGAGTCATATTTGATAACTGCCGAGTTTTGCGAAACAACTTTGAACGCGGATTTATGATCGGCTTCAAATTTCAAGACGGCGGCTTTGACGTTTTTGTAAAGTTCGGCGTTTTCTTTCGACAGCGGATCATTCATACCGGAAGAAACGCGGAAAGTCTGAGTTCCGGCGCGAATCGAAATGTTTTCAGTCGGCGCATCGAGAACGGTTTGTTTGCGCTCTTCGTTTTTGATCGAATCAAATCTATTTTCGACAAAAACTTTGTAAAGCGCGGCTAATTCCTGTTTCGAAACGTCCGCGCTTGAAGTCGTCGCCTTTTCATCATTAAACGAACGCTGTTCGACGACGATGCGACCGGATGTGATTTCGATTTTCTTATAAACGGGCAACATTCCGCCGCCTTCGTAGAATTTAATCTCGACATCATCCGGCATTTCAGCCGGCAAATCATTACTCTGCGAGTTGTTTGCGTTACACGGAATCATCAAAGCAGATGTTATAAGCAAAACGAGCGTGTGTAAAATGTTCGATATTCTCATAAAGATTTTCTCAGTTATTTTTCAGATGCCTGTTTTGAACGAACCGCATAAAAAAACTTGCGCCGCAAAAAAAGGCTAAGGTTTCAAACGATTGAGCATACGCGGAAAGGGAATCGTTTCGCGGACGTGTTCGATGCCGCACATCCACGCAACGCAGCGTTCGATGCCCATTCCGAAACCGGCGTGCGGAACTGCACCGAACCGACGCAAATCCAGATACCACTCGAAAGATTCTTTCGGCAGATTATGCGCTTCGATCTGTTGTTCGAGAAATTCGAGATCAAAGGCGCGTTCGCCGCCGCCGATAATTTCGCCGTAACCTTCAGGTGCGAGCAGATCAACTCCTAACGCGAGTTCAGGACGTTCTGCATCGCGCTCAAAGTAAAACGCCTTGATCGCAGCGGGGAAACGATGGACGAAAACGGGCGCATCGAATTGTTTCGAGATATAAGTTTCATCCGGCGCACCGAAATCGCCGCCCCATTCGAAATCGTTTTCGAGTTCACCTTTCGCAAAGCCTTCTTTCAAGATTTTAACGGCTTCGTCATAATGAACGCGCGGGAAATCTTCGGCGATGATCGCTTCGAGTTTGGAAACATCGCGTTCGAGCGTCGTCAATTCTTCGCGGCGGTCGTCCAAAACTCTTTTGACGATAAATTTAATCAAACCTTCGCCCAAAGTCATCACATCGTCTAATTGCGCGAAAGCCATTTCCGGTTCGACCATCCAAAACTCGGTCAAATGACGGCGCGTTTTCGATTTTTCGGCGCGGAAAACCGGACCAAAGGCGTAACTTCTGCCCAAACTGGCGGCAGTCGCTTCATTGTAAAGCTGACCGCTTTGGGTTAGATACGCTTTGTCGTCGTCGAAGTAATCAACTTCAAACAATGTCGTCGTGCCTTCGCAGGCGGCGGGCGTAAAGATCGGCGTGTCGGCAAGTGTAAAACCGTTTTCATCAAAAAAATCGCGCGTCGCTTTGATGACCGTGTGACGAATCTTCAAAACGGCGTGCTGTTTCTTTGAACGAATCCACAAATGGCGATTGTCCATCAAAAATTCCGTGCCGTGTTCCTTCGGCGTGATCGGATATTCGCTCGCGTTTTGAATAATTTCCAAATTCGTTACATCGAGTTCAACGCCGATGCTTGAACGCGTATCTTCTTTCACTTTTCCCGTAACAATAATCGAAGATTCCTGACCGAGCGATTTTGCACTCTCGAAAAGTTCCTCGTTATTCGGTTTGAAAACGACGCACTGCACGATTCCCGTGCCGTCACGAAGCTGTAAAAAGACGAGTTTGCCGCTCGAACGCGAATTGTAAAGCCAGCCTTTCAGCATAACTTCTTCGCCGATCTGGTTTTTAAGTTCGTTGATATATGTTTGATTCATAATTTAATAATAAATTTTAAGGACAATTATTTTTATAACGCAAAATTTGTTTTTGTTCACCTTTAGAAAAACTAATCAGTGTCGTGTCCGCCAAATTAACCGGCGCAGGATTTTCCTTAATCGTCTCGCTTTTCGCCGTCAGATCGAGTTCGGCTTTCGGATAAAAACGAAATGTGCCGTCATCGTAAATCAGCAAAGCGATTTCTTTGAGTTCGTCGAAAGGTAAATCGAGAATAATCATTTTGCCGTCATCGGAAATGCCGATTGGCGCGGTGCGAAAAGGTGTTTTCCAACTATTCATCATAATCGCGTGATTTTTCGGATCAAGTAGATAAATATTTTCATAGACAATATCGCGCGGCGTGTAAAATCTGACCAAACGATTTTGAATAAACGAAACGAATTCTTTATCGGAAAATTCAGCCAGAGGCATTTGGACAAAACAAGTGCCGCAATTTGTCGCCGGAAATAAAATTTCGGGCAAAGCGACGCTGGCAATGTCGCCGTCAACCGAATTCATTTTGGCGTTTAGCGTGATCGGTTTCGATTTATCTTTGCGTTTGTCCATCGCATCTTTAACCTTCAGACAAAGATCGGTGCTAAAGGAGAAGGTGAAATTCAAACCTTTCGACGCTATCAAATCGTCGCCCGTTTTGGCGAGTTCCTGAACTGTAATTTTCGGGTTCGAGAGTTTTATCTTTTTAAGTTCGCTGATCGTGTCGGAAGTCGTGACATCAAATGCGCGAAATGTTACCTGTTGAGCGAAAAGTGATGTTGAACATAACAAAATAAACAAGAGCATTTTCAATTTCATAGAGATTTGTTCCTCTTAAATGTGATTTAAAGTTGATTTGCCGAGTTTTCAAACAAGTTGAAAGATTAACATAAGTTGACATTTCGTTAATAGCTTTCCAGACTGAAACAAATGAGCGAAGAAAAAAAGAAGAAAAAAATAAATTATTCGCGGGCGTGGCGCGAAGCGAAGAGTTTGATCTGGAGTTATCGCTGGCGTTTGCTGATCGGTTTGGCGTTGATGCTCGTCAGTCGCGGCGCGGGTTTTGTGTTACCGTATTCGACAAAATATCTGGTTGATAATGTTTTCGGGCAAAGTCAGTATTATCTTCTCAAATGGATCGCGCTCGCCGTCGGCATTTCGACGATTATTCAGGCGATTACTTCGTTTACATTATCACAGGTTCTCGGCGTAGCGGCGCAGCGCGCGATTACCGAAATGAGAAAACGCATACAGGCGCATATCGAACGCCTGCCGATCTCGTATTTCGATTCGACGCAGACCGGACAATTGATTTCGCGGATTATGCGCGACGCGGAAGGAATTCGCAATCTGGTCGGCACGGGTTTAGGGCAGATCGTCGGCGGAATTTTATCTGCGCTCGTTTCACTCGTGTTTCTGTTTTATCTCAATTGGTTTATCACTGTAATAATTGTCTCGGTTTTGGTCGCGTTCGGATTCGTTTTGAGTTACGCGTTCAAACAACTGCGTCCGCTGTTTCGTGATCGCGGCGCGATTGAAGCCAACGTCACGGGACGTTTAACCGAAGGTTTGGGCGGCATTCGTATCGTCAAAGCATACACGGCTGAAAAGCGCGAAGATTTGAGTTTTGCGCGAAACATTCACGGACTTTTTCGCAATATCGCCAAATCCGTAACGGGCGTGTCGGCGACCGGCGCGTTTGCTTCGGTGATTATCGGCGCGATTTCGGTGATAATGATCTATTTCGGCGGCAATGCCGTCATCGCTAACATCCAAAATCCGGCGACGGGAATGAGTTCGGGCGATTTTACGATGTTTATCGCGTTTACGATTTTTATGGTAATTCCGGTGGTTGATCTCGCCAATATCGGCACGCAGATCACCGAAGCGTTTGCCGGACTCGACCGCATTTCCGAAGTTTTCGATATGAAAACCGAAGATGACGCGGATGCGGAAAAACCGTCTTTGCCGGATATTGACGGCACGATTGATTTTGAAAACGTAGATTTTGCATACGAAAAAGACACGCCGGTTTTAAAGAATATTTCATTTCATTCCGAAGCCGGAAAAACGACTGCGCTTGTCGGCTCGAGCGGTTCGGGAAAATCAACGATTTTGAGTTTGGTTTTAAATTTTATACAGCCGCAGAAAGGCGTGATAAAAATTGACGGCAAAGATTTACAAAAGGTAAAACTGCGCGATTATCGCCGTTATCTCGGCGTTGTGTTGCAGGAAAATTTTCTGTTTGACGGAACGATTGCCGAAAATATCAAGTTTTCAAATCCGCAGGCGACCGCCGAACAAATAAAAGAAGTCTGCAAAATCGCCAACGCCGACGAATTTATCGAAAACTTTCCGAACGGTTACGACTCGATTGTCGGCGAACGCGGCGTTAAACTTTCCGGCGGTCAACGTCAGCGCATTGCAATTGCCCGCGCACTTTTAGCCGATCCGAAAATCTTGATTTTAGACGAAGCGACAAGTTCGCTCGATTCGGAAAGTGAGGCGTTAATTCAGGAAGGTTTGAATCGTCTGCGAAAGGGAAGAACGACTTTCGTGATCGCGCATAGACTTTCGACGATTCGTGCGGCAGATCAAATTCTCGTCGTCGAAGCCGGAGAAATTCTCGAACGCGGCACACACGACGAACTCGTGGCGATAAACGGACGCTACAAACAGCTTTACGACAAACAATATAGTTTCGAGCAAAATCTGTTCGTCAATCCGGGCGAAGAGATGAAAAATCAGGGAAAGATTACGGCAAGTAAATTATAAACTGAATCTAAATACAGGACAAAAGTAACGTAAGTTGTTGGAATCGCTGCTTTTGTCTAAAGTTTGTGGTCAATTGGTAGAAACAGTTCCGCAAGGTCTCAAAGCCGAGTTGAAAGATGCTTTTTTCCAAGTTTCCGTGTTTCTTTGTTTTCAATGGCAATGCCTGAACCTCAAGTTCGCCCGCCAAGATTGCCCAACTAACCGCAATTGTTAATTATGACAATAATTTACCGATTCTTTCAATTTCTGTAATGTGCGTGTCTTCGAGCCGAAAGCCGCGCGTTTTTAACCTTCCGAATAAGGTTTCGATTTTCCATCTTTCACCGTATTCGAGCAATATTTTCCCGCTTTGTTCCGATGAAATAACCAACACATTATCGCCGTCCGCTTTGCGACAAACCGCCACAAATACTGACTGATTCCACAGTCGTCGCGTTCGCCGCAACTCACGGCGTTCGCCTGTTTTTAAGGTTCGACATAACTTAGATGCCCTGATTAATTTGCCTCGCGTATTCGTCATCTGATGATTCGCCTTGATTCTGAGTCGAAAAGAAATTTTATTTTCGACCAAATATGCGAGCCATTCTTTTGAACAAAACTCGCGGTCGGCAGTGACAAATCTGATACTTGCCGCTCTAAATTCATCCACGAACTTCTGCAAAATCGCTTTACGCTCCGCATTGTCCGAACAGCCTTTTTCGTCCGTCACCGTCCAAAACAGCGGAATCGAAACGCCTTTGTAAGTTATCGAAAGCATCAAAATATTGACCCATTGCTTGCCGAATTGCCATTCGGTGCGATCAATTGCAATCGTATAAGTCGGCTCTATCTTCAATAACTTCAGCACCAGATGCGCGATTTCAACCTGCGCGACAGAAAAAAATGCAGAAATCTTTGGAGCCGTTTGTAATTGGAAGCAATCTTGGCACCACCGGCAAAAACACACGCAATTTTCGCCAGATTGACTGTCTGCACTTGAAACAACGCCACCAGAAAACGCGCCGGAAACTTGATTCGCGCACCGATTCCACGCTAAATTCTGAGCAAGTATTTGCTCTAACGAGTAAATATCCATTGAGTTGAAATTCTCCTTTTTCTAAATTTGCAAGATTTAAACAAGATTTCAACTCAATACTTAATCTTTTTCAAATACCAATTTATTTTTTGTCCTGTATTAAGAGACTGAATATGTAATCGTAATATATCGGGAGCCGATATATTAGTCCGATAAATTTTGCACTAATATGCTGAATTTCTGCACGGGACAAAAACAATGTTAAAAGGTATTTGAAAATGGAAAGCGGATGTGTTTTTGAGCTAGCATTGCTCTTGAATATATGAAAAAAACACATCCGAATGCTTTGCAGCATTACGAGCCAATTTATCATTGGACAAGCGACGAGTCGAGTTGCTGGCGAGTGTTTTGGTGGCGATTATCCAACAAAACACTTCAAATCTGGCGAGATTGGCGAATGTTTTAGACTTGTCAGGCAAGCCGGAATCGAAATATAAACGGTTGAAACGGTTTCTGAAAGACGCGCCGCTTGATTACGCAATTTTTGCAAAGTTGATGATTGCCATACTTAAGCCTGAGGGAAAGTATGTTTTGGCACTTGATCGCACCGAGTGGAAATACGGGGCAGTGTGGGTCAATATTTTGACCCTCTCAATGGTGGTCGGAAACACTTCGATCCCGCTTTTTTGGCAAACATTGAATCGCAAAGGCAATTCAAGTTTGGCGGAAAAACAAGCAATTATCGAACGCTATATCAAAGAATTCGGCGTTAAAAATATCGAATATTTTTGCGCTGACCGCGAGTTTGACGGAGTCGAATTTGTGAGATATTTGGACAAAAACAGAGTTCCATTTCGGTTGCGGGTGAAGGTTTCGATGCCGATTACAGACAAAAAAGGCAAGTTGATGAAATGCGGAAAACTGTTGCGGACATTAAAGACAGGCGAAAATTACAAGTTGAAACGAGCGAGAAAATACGGAAGTGTCAAGGTATATGCAGAGGTTGAAAGAGGACGCGATACAAAGGAAAGCGTGATCGTCATTTCGTCGGAAAATAGTGGTCAAATCTTGTTGGAATACAAGCGAAGATGGGCGATTGAAACACTATTTCAGAATCTGAAAAGTCGCGGATTCGAGTTGGAAGAAACGCACCTGACGGAAGCCGGAAAAATAGATAAGTTATTTGGAGTATTGTCCTTAGCAGCGGCGTGGGCAATAAAAACGGGCGAGTTGGAAAGCGCGGAAAATCCAATCGAGATCAAGAAAAACGGGAGACCGCAAAAAAGTTTATTCAGACTCGGATGCGAGATTATCCAAGAAGTCTTGTTTGAAATTAAACGCTACTCAAAGGTGAATATCTTTGAAATCCTAAGATGCTGACAAAACACGATTTACTGCGTTTTGTCCCGTGCAGAAATGCTGAATAGGACTTACGCAGTTGGTAAAAGCAAATAACGCGGATTCGACAAATAGGCTCTGACCGCATCTCGAATAATACTGGTTTTTGGCTTCGATCCAACTCAACTTTTCTCAATAACAATGAATTTCAAGGCGCACAAATGCTCTGATACAAAGTCCGATATGATTTAGCACCGGGTGCAGTCGGCGACATTGAGCGTGTTCGATCAGACATTGTTGATTCAAAGCCCAATGATACATTCCAATGCGCCACGCGGTTTTGGCTTGATTTCCCGTTCGACTTCGGTCATCCGGTTAAGACTCGTCGCCCAGTATTCCGCCGCGCCTTCTGTGGCGCGGACGCGAAATACTTTGATTTTTCCAAAGCCTTTGAGCCAAACAACCGTTCCATCACCGCCGCAAAGTCCGACTTCCGAAACAGTTTGCAAACCACTTCGGTTGAAATTGATTTGCCGGTTCGATTTCAAGCGCGTCAAAAAATGCCAGCTCAAAGAGCGCACCAGTTTCAGGTTTTCAATCGAGCCGTACCAACTATCGAAACAAACAAACCATCTGCGGGTTAAATCCACGCTCAAAGGCTTCAAGTAGCATCTCGGCAAAATGGTCGTTCTTGGTTTTACCGTCCGTGTCTTTATCAAACACGCGGTAATCAATTGACACATTGTGTGCCGTCAGTCCACAACAAGGTAATCAAATTGATTCCATTGACAACTTCTTTTTGCTTACTCGACTAATGTCGATAAACAAGATCATAAAACTCGGAATACGGTTTTTCAAGCGTCGAATCATCCAGCACTAGTGCTTTGTAATCTAAGTTTTTGAGTTTTGTTATAGTCGTTGTTATTATTCAACAATGGCACGACCAACAGAATCTATCAAACTATCGAAAGAAGAACGAAGTTCTTTGAAAATCTTATTCAGCGGCGGCATCGGCTCAAACCGCCAACAGAGACGCGCCCGGATTCTTGATCTGCTGGCGCGAAACACAAAGGCTTCAGAAATTGCCGTTCTTTTAGGCTGCTCTCCGACCACCGTTTACAACGTCAAACACCGTTATCAGGCGGAAGGACTCGAATCGGCTTTAACGGAGAAACCGCGCTCGGGCAAACCGCCGCGTCTGACCGGCGAACAGAAAGCTCGCATCACCGCTTTAGCGTGTTCGGACGCGCCGCAAGGTCACGCCCGTTGGACGCTTCGCCTGCTGGCGGACAAGGCGGTCGAACTCGGTTTCTGCGATACGCTCTCACATAACTATGTCGGCGAGATTCTGAAAAAAACTCTCTCCGACCGCACTTAAAAAAGATGTGGTGCATCGGGCAAATAACGGGCGAGTATCTGGCGCGGCTCGAAGACATCTTATCGCTTTACCATCTGCCGTATGACGAGCGGCGACCCGTCATTTGTCTGGACGAACTGCCGTTTCAAATGCTCGGCGAAAAAGTCGAACCGCTTGAGATGAAATCGGGGGCGGTCAAGAAGTTCGATTATGAATACGAGCGCAAAGGCGCAGCAAGTGTGTTCGTCGCTTTCGAGCCGCTTTCAGGAAAACGGATCGTCAAAGTTTATCCGCGAAGAACCAAAGCCGATTATTGCCGCTTTCAGCAGGAAGTCGTCCGACATCGGTCAGCCGCCGAAGTAATCGTGGAAGTTCAGGACAATCTGAACACGCACCACGCTTCGTCGTTTTACGAGAATCTGCCGCCCGCCGAAGCCTACTCGTCGATGAAGCGGTTTGAGTTTCATTACACGCCGAAAAAAGGCAGTTGGCTCAATATGGCGGAGTTAGAACTTTCAGCTCTCTCAAGGCAATGCCTTGCGCGGCGGATTCCCGAAATAGAAACTTTAAGCCGCGAACTGGAATCAGTTGTCAAAGAACGAAACGCCTTGGAAATCAAGGTTAAATGGCAATTCACCATTGAAAACGCGAGAGAAAAACTAAATCGCCACTACGTGAATATCATTGCAAAAACTTAGATTACAAAGCACTGGTTTGCCGCCTACCAAATCAATCTGTTTTTTGGCTTTCTTCCAGAGCGTTTCGACATCGGGTTCAAACCGTTGCAAAAGTCGGGTAAAAGCGTCGTGCGCCGGAGCGTCTTTGCTCACGGGCGGCACACGCTCGGCTTCGGTCACCGTCACGTCACGCGGCGTGGCGATAATAAAGTTATGTAATCTTCGTCGGTTACTTTCGGCGGATTCATTCTTTATTTTTATCAAATAACAGTTCAACTGCGTAAGTCCTAACTGAAGTTTAAGAGTCTGTTTAAATTTTGAAGATAAGAATTGAAAAACGAGCATCCGGTTGGCTAAACTTGGTTTTAGACTAATAAAATTCAAGGAGTTAGCGAACAAAATGTGTTATGAAACAAATTTAACAGATGCCCGATGGAAAATTATAGCAGAATTTATCGAGGATGGAAGAAAGCGAAAACACAGTTTAAGAACGATTGTCGATGCGTTGTTGTATGTCGTCAAAACAGGCTGTCAATGGCGATATTTACCACTTGATTTTCCAAAGTGGCAACCGGTTTATTATTATTTTCGGAAATTTGAAATCACCGGATTACTTGAAATAATTCACGATCATCTGCGTGAGCAAGTGCGGGTAAAAAAAGGGAAAGAAGTCAGTCCGAGTCTGGGTTTGGTAGATTCGCAAAGTGTAAAAACTGCGTCAGTCACGAGAGAAAAAGGCATTGACGGAAACAAAAAAGTAAATGGCAGAAAGAGATTTATCTTGACCGACACATTGGGCTTGATAATGGGAATTCTGATTGTGGCGGCAAATGTCGGAGAAAGAACAGGAGCCGAAAATCTTTTCAATCAAGCGCGGGGAAAATATCCGAGATTGCAGAAAGTCTTGGCGGATCAAGGCTTTGATGGCGAAAAGTATGTAGCAAATATCGAACTTCTTTTTGGATTTGTGTTTGAAATCGTCAACAAAGTATTGGGAGTCGGCGGATTTCAAGTGCAGCCGAAAAGATGGATCGTCGAAAGAACTTTCGGCTGGTTAATCTGGAATCGGCGATTAGTTAAAGACTATGAAGAAAACACGGAAGTTTCAAAGGCTTTTATTCAACTAGCAATGATCCGAATTATGCTGAAACAAATGACTTCTTGAAAATTTAAACAGACTCTAAGATTTGGTATATTAAAATAAACCAATTCCAAGGCTAACCCAAAACTTTGAATTTTATTCAAAGTTTTGGGTTTTGTATTATGGTGATTTTAGAATTTGTTTCCGAAAACACCGTTTTATTAGAAGAAATGATAAGGAATGCAAGTTGCCTTACTAAAATTACAATGATTTGTTAAACATATTATTTATTCAAAAATTACAATAATTTGTTAAACATATTATTTATTCAAATTTGAAATCTCGTTTTTGTGGTTAATAAAGATAATCTGTAGTTGAAATTATGCTGAATTCTAAATATATAAGTATAGTGATTGATTTTTAACTTATTTGCTGACTGCAATATGATAGAGCAAATATATTTAATCTTTTATATTTGAAGCGATTTTTATCAACCTGATTATTAAAATCAATAAAAAATAAGTCGTAAACAAGGAGGATTTATGAAAAAACAGTTAATCACCAATTTTTCATAAATTTATAAAATCAATGATAGCTCAAAAAAAAATTAACAATTTTAATAAAAACATTACTAAAAAATGTAATGTACTGAAGAATACATTAATGACAATGTCACTGTTATTAATGATATTTCCTATTATTATATCTGCTCAAGCTGTTTCAGGGGTAACTGGAATCGTAACTGATACGACTGGTGCTGTGGTTCCTGGAGTTAATGTAGTTTTGACAGATACTAAAACTGCAAATCAGTTAACGGTAAAAACTAATGATCAAGGATCATATCTATTTGCAAATGTGTCTCCCGGACAAGACTACCAAATTACTTTCACACTTCAAGGTTTTCAAACCTTGAAAATATCTAATGTTACACTTGGTGTAGCAAGAACTGAAACAGTTGATGCTAAATTAACTGCCGGTGAAGTTGCAGCAACTGTTGATGTCACAGCTTCCGGTTCTGGCGAAACATTAAACACTACTGACGCAAGTCTCGGTAACATTATTGATACTCGTCAATTAAGAGAGTTACCGATTCAAATCAGAAGCTCACCGGCTTCACTTATCGGATTACAACCCGGTGTAGTGGGAAATAACGTCGGAACAGGTTCTACTAACAGAGTCGGTTCTGTTGTTGGGTCGCGCGCTGACCAGGGAAACATTACGGTTGATGGAATAGATGCTAATGACCAAGCTACCGGACAAGCTTTTGCTACTGTAGGGAATGCTCCAATTGATGCTATTCAGGAATTTCGCGCTGTCACTACAAACCCCAATTCATCGGAAGGTCGTAGTAGCGGCGGACAAATTCAAATCGTTACAAAAAGTGGAACTAATCAACTGCACGGCTCTTTACGTGAATATAATCGTATAAAAGAGTTGTCAGCCAATAGTTTTTTTAGCAATAAAGCGGGTTTAGAAAGACCAAAGCTAATCCGAAACCAGTTTGGTGGTAACTTAGGCGGACCATTACCATTTTTTCATTTTGGAGAAGGTGGACCGTATTTTAATAGTGGAAGAGATAGATTGTTTTTCTTTTTTGATTACGAAGGGCGACGTGATGCCGCAGATGCAACTTACACTCGTATAGTTCCATTAGATAGTTTTCGAAATGGCGGCTTGAGTTATATCAATAATAATGCAGGTTGTACATCGGCAAGCCGGCAAAATACAACTCCCCAGTGTATTACTACACTTACACCGGCTCAAGTTGCAGCCCTTGATCCTAGAGGTATTGGCGTTGATCAAGCCCTTCTGAGTTTTATTAATAGTCGTTATCCACGAGCAAATGATTTAACTCTCGGTAATGGAGTTAACACTGGAGGTTTCAGATTTAATTCACCGACCTCTAGAGGCGATAATACTTACACTACGCGAATTGACGGAGTTATATCAGATAAACAAAAAGTTTTTGCAAGACTAAACATATCTCGCGCACAGTATACGGATACTGTGAATACGGTTGCACAACAATTTCCCGGAGACCCTGAAACCGGTACAATTGCGTTAAAAGACTATTCAATAGCGGCTGGTTATAGTGCAATTATCAGTGATTCACTTTTCAATCAATTTACGATTGGTAATTCACACTCGGGTTTGAATTTTTTAAGTCCTTTTGCTCCGGCATTTCCTAATTCATTCACTTTTGGTGCTGGATTAACTAACCCTTATGCTAGTATTAGTAGCCAGAGTCGAACCGTTGACACTCCCACAATTAGAGATGATGCTACTTATAGTAAAGGTGGACACACTTTTACTTTTGGTGCTCAATTTAAGCCTATTTATTCTAATTCGGGATTAGTTAATGACTTCAATAGCGTCAGCATTGGACTTGGCGGAAATCTGAATGCTTTAACTGCTGATTTGAGACCAGATAATATCCGTGCAGATACGCCAACTGACACTTCTGCTTCATCATCTTTTGATAGTGCCTTTGCTTTTTTGTTGGGAAGAATCGGATCAATTGGAACAAACTTCAACTATGATCCTTCAGGTAATGCCTCTGCACCGGGAACCGGAAAATCACGTCTGTTTCGTTATAATGAGTATGAATTTTATGTTCAAGATAATTGGAAAATTAGAAGTGACTTAACAATTAACCTCGGACTTCGTTACCAACTCTATCCGGCACCGTATGAAGCCAACGGTTTTCAGGCAGCCAATGATGTGGATCTGGATCAATTATTTGCGAAAAGAGTAGCAAACGCTGCTGCGGGCATTAGTGGTGATTCAGCTGAACCTTTCCTTTCATACGATTTGATTGGTAAGGCAAATAATGGTCGTCCGTATTATGAAACTGATAAGAACAATTTCGCTCCACGCTTCGGTTTTGCCTATAATCCTTCTTTCAATAGTGGTTTCTTGGGCAAAATCTTCGGGGATCGAAAAACCGTAATTCGCGGCGGTGCTTCAAAAGTATATGATCGCGTATCGGGTAGCGTAACATTTATTGCTGATCAGGTTTCTTATATTTTCGACAATTCAGCTACCACTTCATTAGGAGGTCGTCTTACTGCAAGCGCGGATTTATTGAATGATCCCAGATTTACCGGACTTACTACATTACCGTTGCAAAATGTCGCTCCGATAATTACCAGACCTAATACACCTTTTGTTGATAATGGTTATCCGTTCGGAAATCAGCAAGGAGAAACGAATTATGCCATAGCTCAAAACTTCAAAACTCCTGAATCTTATCAGTATAGTTTAGGATTTCAGCGTGATTTACCGGGGAATATGTTAATTGATGTGTCTTACGTTGGGCGCAAAGGACGCAAATTATTTACCCAAGCCGATGCAGCACAGATTTTAGACTTTAAGGATCCGGCATCAGGACAGTTCTTAATAGCTGCGTTAAATAACATTCAGTCGCAACTTTTAAACGGTACTCCTGCGCTTAGTGTTACGAGTGTTCCGTTTTTTGAAAATCAAGCTAATGCAGCGGCTTTAGCGAATTATGGACGAAATTGTTTAGCTTTGGTCGGAAGAACTTGTACGGCATATATTGCTAATCGTTACCAAAGTTTAATAAGAATCGGTGATGCTTCTGATACTGTTCAAGCTCTGACTGCTTTGGGACTATTAAATAACAATGTCGGTTTGAGCGCACAGTTTTCAACTAATGCTTATATCACCAATCTTGGTAAGTCTGATTACGATGGATTTCTTTTGAGTTTGCAAAAACGTTTCTCGAAAGGTTATCAATTTGACTTTAATTATACTTTTTCAAATTCAAAAGATAATAACTCGACTGTAGCAAATACGGTATTTGGAGGATTAATCTGTGATTTGAGAAATCCTGACATTTGTCGCGGACCTTCGGACTTTGATATTCGTCATCTGATAAATGTAAATGGAATCTTTGAACTACCAGTTGGACACGGTAAGTATTTTGGTAGCAATATGAATGGCTTCTTAGATGCTATCTTTGGTGGTTTTTCATTGTCCGGCATCTTTACATATCGTTCAGGTTTGCCTTTTGGTACTACTACTGGTTCTTATCCGGTAGGATTTGTTTTAAATAGTCCGGCTGTTTTCACTGGTGATAGTGCTTCAATTTCGGGAAACATTCAAAATGTTGGAGATACTATTAACTATTTCGGCGATCAGTCAGCTACAGCTCGTGCTGCCTTTCGTAATCCACAAAATGGAGAAATAGGTTCGCGAAATAATCTTCGTGGTCCGAGTTTCTGGAATTTAGATTTAGGACTTCAAAAGAATTTCAGACTCCCTTGGGAAGGACATCGTTTACAGCTTCGTGCAGATGCATTTAACGCATTCAACCATAATGCTTTCAATTTACCTGCGTCGAACTTTAATTCGCCTTCTACATTTGGACAAATAACCAGTAGTGCAACTTCTCCTCGTGTAATACAGTTGGCAATTCGTTACGACTTTTAGTCTAATGAAATCATAATCTGATCTTAAAAATTAGATTAATTCAAAAATAAAAAAGGACTTCCGAATTTTCGGAAGTCCTTTTTTATTCAAAAGTAATTTTTTACTATAAGAAATGAAAAATTTTTAACGCATAATAAAAACATTATAAACTTGCATCAATCTAATAGTATTACTTGAATTTATGTAAAAATATTTTATCTGAAATTTGTTCTCTAACTATTTTCTGCAAAGCCGGAAATCTGTTCGATTTTTCGGCGGCGCGTAAAACTATTCTGAACATCGGTTCGATATATTGGACGAAATAAATTTTGCCGCGATGAACGGATTGATAGGAAAATGTGCCGATTGCTTTGAGGCATCTTTGAATCGTTTGCAGACGAAATTGTTCGGCGAAATCATCGGGATCAATATGCGGCAGACCGATGTTTTCGCGCTGTTCGAGAAAATACAGACGTTTTTCGCGCAGATACGCCGTCGATGGAATTTCTGTAATTCTGTCTAAAAGCAGTGAAACCAGATCGTAGCTCGCCGCGCCGATCCGCGCGTCCTGATGGTCAATGATTCGGAAATTTCCCGCCCGATCAATCATCAGATTTGCCGCGTGAAAATCTCTGTGACATAAAACTTCCGCTTTTGTTTCGAGTTCGCGGATGATCTCGACAAATTCTTCGCTCAAAAGACGATTTTCTTCGGCGGTCAGAGGTTGTTTTTTGTAAGTTTGAAAATAATGAGTTTTGAAAAATTCAAGTTCCCAACCGAGTTTTTCCTGATCGAATTTTAATTTCGATGCGATTGAATTTGTTTCAAAAGCACTCTGCGTCGCGTTCTGGACTCGTGCAATCAACCCAATCGCTTCATTCAGAAGATTTTCCTTTTCATCATAATCGGCTTTATCTAAAACGGGGCGGAGAATCTTATCGCCCAAATCTTCCGTCACGATCACGCCGAGTTTGCCGTCAAAATCATAAATTTCCGCAACGGGCAGATTATTCAAAAGGAAAAGTTTTGTAACGTCAAGATACGTTTGTTCTTTCGGGTCGAACGCTTCGGGATAAACGCAGGCGATTGCCGAAGTTTTGTTCCACGCGATGCGAAAATACTCGCGCGTCGAAGCATCGGGCGTAAGCGGGGAAATTTCAAACGGCTGATTTTTGGCGGCGAGAAAATTTTCCAATCTCTGACGAAATTCTTCCATAAAATTTATTGTAAAAGCGAAACGACGTAATTGTCACCGATAATTTCACCTTTCATCGCTTTTTCGGGAATGCCGTCGCAGTGCGAAAGCATTTCGGCGCGAACGATTGCCGCATCTTCAAATTTTTCTTCGGATTTTATTGTCACTCCGTCGCCGACAATCGTGCGTTTTAATCGTGCGCCGCTTTCGATTTTTACATCGTCCCACAAAACCGAATCTGAAATTTCGGCATTTTCGTCAATCAGACAATCTTCGCCGCAATGGAAATTTTTCCCGCTCAACATCGCCAGCGAAATATCCAGATAACGCGGAATCGTCGAAAGCTCAAACCATTTTCCGTCGGTGATATGAGCGGCAATTTTTTCGCCCTTTTCGATTGCCGGATTGTAAAATGTCGGCACGATGTCCGAGTAAACGCCGCGCGGAATATATTCGAAAACGCGCGGCTCTAAAATGTGAATTCCCGTAAACATCAACGGCATTTCGCGTGATTCGTTTCGGTGTGCGGCTTTTTCGGGAAAACCTTTTCCAAAACCTTTGACAAGTCCGTTTTCCGCAAAAACTTCGGTAAATTTTTCAAATTTCGGGTTTTCCTTTAAAACCATCGTTGCTGTCGCGCCGCTTTTTTTGTGCGTTTCGACGGCTTTTGAAATATCTATATCGGTAATTATTTTGCCGTTGATAATGAGAAAAGTGTCGTCTTCGAGATATTTGCGGGCGTTGTCCAAAGCTCCGGCTGTGCCGAGAATCTTCGGCTCTTCGAGCGTGTAATTGATGTGAACGCCGAACCGTGAACCGTCGCCGAGCGATTTCATAACGGATTCGGGCTGATGGTGAAGATTGACGACAAATTCACGAAAACCGAATTTGGCGACATATTCGGCGACATAACCGATCAGAGGTTTGCCGAGGAATGGAATCGCCGGTTTGGTGCGGTCAATCGTTAATGGAAAAAGCCGCTGTCCGAAACCGGCGGCTAGGATCATTGCTTTCATATTATTAAAGCTGAAAAGCGGAAATCTTCCGCAGTCGTGCTAAATTAAAAAACATACTTACTTTTTTAACCTAATGCAAACTTGAACAATTCTGCAAGGCTTATAAAATCTTAAATGATGAACATCGAAAAAGCGGAAAGAGAGACTGTCGGAATAATAAAAAACGGCAGAAATAAACAGCTTATCAATTTTTTAAGGACTCAAAATAAAAATGTCGTCGAGTTTGCCGAGATAAAAACCGAATGTCTCGAATTGTCCGAACAACAACTTCTGATTTTTAATTCGTTGGAAAAATTCGACTGGCTCGTATTTACGGATGTTTTTACGGTCGAATGTTTTTTTATTGTTTTGGAAAATATCGGTTTTGAATTATTTGAACTCGACGGATATAAAATTTGCGCGTTCGGTGAAGCGGTTGCCGACAAACTTCGTTTCTCGCAAATTCATTCGGACGTGATTCCGTCGAAACTTTCGGCGGAAGTGATTTTATCAGATATTAAAGACTATATTTTTGACGAAAAACAGTTTCTCAAGTCGAAATTTTTAATCGTCAAATCTCAAAATAAAATTTCGGAACTCGTAAATGTTTTTGAAAAAAATGCAGTACAATTCATCGAACTGGAAATATACAAAAGTATTTCAGATAAAAATTCCTCAAATACAAAATCGCTTGCCTTACTTGCGGGCGGCGCAATTGACAGATTTATTTTTACCTCGCCGGAAGATTTGGAAACTCTTTTGCACTATGCGCCAGACAAAAAACCGAACGACTTTTTAGCGGACATTAAACCGGAAGCGACCGATTCCGTTACCGAACAAACGCTTCGTGAAAACGGTCTGGAGATATTTTAGAAGTTTGCTCAAAAATAATTTCCGGTCGCCGATACAATTACGCCGATTCGGTGTTTTTAAGATTTTTATTAAGTTTGCCGATCAAATTTTCGATGAAAAAAAGGTCGAACTTTTAGTTCGACCTTTTTAAATAAGATAATTTTGAAAAACTATCTGACGTTAAAATTAGCAACCGGATAATCGAATTCAGTTCCGTAACTTATGACATTCGATCCGCTCGTCGAACCGAAATACCAAAATACGGTTTCGTCTTTGTTCGGACTTGGTCGGTAAACAGCGACATCGGTTTTGCCGTCGCCGTCATAATCGCCCTGAATGGCATAGTCGGTATCATATCCGAATACCGTCTCGATATAACCGCCGCCCGAACTCGGAGCGTAATACCAATGAAGATTACCGTCGATGTCTCTGATTAAGCCGAGATCGGTTTTGCCGTCGCCGTCGAAATCGCCCGGCGCAATCGTATCTGTTCCGTAACCGAAAGTTTGAGTCTTGTATCCCGCCGTTGACTGCATAAACCAGAATACACCTGAGCCGTTATTAGCGCGTTGGATGACAAAATCATATTTGCCGTCGCCGTCATAATCTCCGGGTGAGGGAAAATCGCCGTTGTTTCCCCAAGGAACATAAGTGATATTTTTATTCGGATTATTTAGTGAACCGCGAAAGAACCAAGTGCTTTGCTGTCCGCTATTTGCGCCTTCTCTGTAAACTGCGACATCGGCTTTGCCGTCGCCGTCATAATCACCGACAACCGACGGATCATCGCCTGATTGACCGAAATCTTCAATTCGCACCGTATTTGTTTGACTTTGAAGAATATAAAAATAAGCATTTCCATCCGGCTGCCCGGCGGAAACAGGTCGCCAGACGGCAATGTCGGTTTTCCCGTCACCGTCGAAATCTGCCGGAGTAAAGAAATCCGAAGCCAAACCCCAATCTGCACCTTTATATCCATTCGTGCCGTTGAATTTTATAAACCACTCGATTTGACCGTTTGCGCCGCCGCCGACATTTCTGACGAGCGCAAAATCCGTTTTTCCGTCTCCGTCAAAATCTACGACGTGTTGCGGTTTTGCCGGAGGTGCAGTCGTTCCGGTCGTGATTTCCAATGTCCAGCCGCCGGCAAAACTTCCGCCGTCATCATCATTAAAATCCGCCACATACAAATTCCAATTGCCGTTCGGAGCAGTGCCGCCAAAAACCGATGAGAAAGTCGAACTTCCACCGTCCGGTCCCGGATCGCTGTGATTTAATCCCGGACCGGGCGCGGGAAAGTCGGTTGCTCCCGGCAGATACCACGCCGTCGGTTTATAAGTTCCGTTTGTCCAAGCCGTATTATCAGGCAAAAAGTCGGCTCCCGTGTCGCTTAGCGTGTATGTAATATTATTTACATCAGGTCCCGCGCCTGCGCCATCCTGCAATAAAAATGCCGCGCCCGTCGGACTGACTAAAGCGATATAAACATCATCCGGGTAAGTATGACTGAAGTTATTTAATGTCACTTTGATGCTTCCCGGCGTATTGGCTATCGTTCCCGTTAATCCCGATACATTGATTGATGAAGGATACGGAGAGGCAACATCTGCAGCTCCATCGGAAATAATAATAGGCGTCGAGTTTGTAAAAACGGCTTGCGGAGAAGACACATTTTTTTCTGTAAAAGATTTTTTTGCTATATCTTTCCGAGAGCTTTGAGCTTTGACACTTATGTTTGTGAAGGTCAAGATAAATGAAAATAAAACAGAAAGACTTAAAAGTTTTTTACTGGAAAACTTTTGTCTTTCACCGATAATTCTTAGATTAAACATATCATTCTCCTCTTTGTTTAATAGCAAAGGGTTATTTAGTTTTGACTTTATTGATTTTTTTAAGTTAGATGCCGGTTAAAAGCAAATTTTTTAAGAAGTATAATATAAACATTTGAAATTAGAAAGTGAAAATTTCCCGGTTACGGGAAAATAAAGCATTTATTTTCAAGAGTCTGACAAAATTGCAGCAAAATCCCAAAATTGTCGAATCAAATGGAAAAAAGGAAAATACTTTAGAGCAATTTTAATTAAACTAATCGGGAAGTAATGAATATCAAAGAAAAAAAATCAGTTATACTTTTTTTTATAGACGGTTTGGGCATAGGAAATGAAAATTCATCCAATCCGTTTTCACGGATTGCCGGTTGCGAACCGTTGGCGCATTTTATCAATCGAACCACTCCGGTTAGTCAAAACGGAATAATGATTCCGACCGATCCGCGTCTCGGCATCGAGGGTCGTCCGCAGAGTGCGTCCGGTCAGACGACGATTTTAACCGGAGAAAACGCGCCGCAAATTCTCGGTTTTCATAAACAGGGATTTCCGAATGCGATTCTGCGCGAAGTCATAAATGAACATTCGGTTTTTTTGCAGTTGAAAAACAAAGGGATTAACGAAGCGATTTTTGCAAATGCTTATACGCCGCAGTTTTTTCAGGAAACGCCGCGTTGGAAATCTGCGACGACCGTTGCCGTCGAATCTGCCGGGATACGATTTAAGCGAATTTCCGATCTGCGCGGACGAAAAGCTCTGTTTCACGATTTTACGAACGAAAGTTTGAAAGAGCGCGGTTTCGATATTCCGCTTTTTACGGAAATTGATGCCGCAGAAATTTTAGCCGATTTATCAAATGAAAATAAATTCGTTTTATACGAACATTTTATCACCGACAAAATCGGACACGCGCAGGATTTTGAAAAAGCAAAAACGCATTTGCCGTTACTTGCCCGATTTATCCGCGAAACTTTAAAACGGATTGATCTCGAAAAAACGACTTTTATATTGACAAGCGACCACGGAAACGTAGAAGATTTGTCTGTTCGCAACCACACTTTAAATGACATTCCGACGATAATCTGGGGCAGAAACAAGAAACTGACTGCGGAACGAATCAAAGATTTATCCGATATTACGCCCGCGATTGTAGAACTTTTAACCGAATGAAGAAAAATGAAGAAAAATCAAGAATATAAACCGAACGACCGCAGGGAAATTTTCGGCTGGATGATGTATGACTGGGCAAATTCCGTTTTTTTTACAACCGTCGTCGCCGTCCTGATCGGTCAATATATTACCGGACTCGCACAAGCCGCCGTCGGTGAAAACGGTGTCGTATTCAGTCTCGGCGGACGCGATTTGGTGACGGCAAAATCGCTTTTTTCATATTCGGTCGCGCTGTCGGTTTTTCTGCAAATCTTTTTTTTGCCGATTATGGGCGCAATCGCCGATTATACGAATCTGAAAAAAACTTTTATGGCTTTTTTCTGTTACCTCGGCGCGATTACTTGTTGTTTTTTGTATTTCATCGAAGGAAATTTATATGTTTTCGGAACGATTCTTTTTATCGTTTCAAATCTGAGCGCGGGAGCTTCGATAGTTTTTTACAATTCTTATCTCAACGACATTACGACCGAAGACAAACGCGATAAAGTTTCGAGTTGGGGTTTTTCCGCCGGATATGCGAGCGGTTTTCTGGTTTTACTCGGCAATCTGATTTTTTTAAGCAAAGCCGAATCAATCGGAATTTCAACCGGAATGGCAGTCAGAATTTGTCTTTTAATCGCCGGAATCTGGTGGGGCGGTTTTGCTTTGATTACTTTTTCGCTTTTGAAAACCAGAAATCCGGCGCGCGAAGTTCCGGCTGGAAAAAATTATATTTCGGCTGGAATCGGCGAATTGATCGCTACATTTCAACAATTATTTAAATTAAAAAACACTCTCAGATTTTTGATCGGTTATCTGCTCTATAACGACGGAATTCAGACCGTGATCTATGGTTCGGCGATTTTTATTTCGCAGGAACTTTTCGTCGCTAACAATCTCGAAGTTGATAATAAAGTGTTGATTATCGCTTTTTTAATCGCACAATTCGTCGGCTTTTTCGGCGCGTTGGCTTTTGAACGAATCGCCCGCGTGACAACTTCTAAAATTGCGATCATTATTTCTCTCGTAATTTGGTCGGCAATCGTTATATACGCTTACGGATTTCTTTATACTGTGACCGAAGCGTATATTATGAGCGGATTTATCGGTTTTGTTCTCGGCGGTTCGCAGGCACTTTCGCGGTCGCTGTTTTCGCAGATGATTCCTGCCGGACGCGAATCTTCATTTTTCGGTATCTACGAGATTTCCGAACGCGGAACGTCGTGGATCGGACCTTTGGTTTTCGGTTTCGTCGCGCAGATGACGGATTCATATCGTCCGGCAATTCTCGCTTTGATCGTGTTTTTTATCGTCGGCTGCATCATTTTATTTTTCACCGATACGGCAAAAGCGATTCACGACGCGGGAAATCTTACGCCGCAGGAAGCCGCCGGTTTGGAATAAACCGATTTGTCTAAATAATTTGGTTGAATATAATAGAATGTAAAGAGGATTTTGATAAAACGTGAAAAATACTGACGAAAAAATCGTAACAATCTTCGGCGGTTCTAAGTGTCGTGAAGATTCCGAAGAATATAAGCAGGCAATCGAACTCGGCGGAAAACTTGCCGAAGCCGGATTCACAATCTGCACCGGCGGTTATCTCGGCGTAATGGAAGCGGCGAGTCGCGGTGCGCGCGAAAAAGGCGGCAGAGTTCTCGGCATCGTAATGAATCAGTTTCGCAGCGAACCGAACAGATATTTGACCGATAAGGTAGCTACGAATCACTTTTACGAACGTCTGCAAAATCTGATCGAACGCTCGGTCGGTTTTGTCGCTTTTCGCGGCGGAATGGGAACTGTCACGGAGATTTCACTCGTCTGGAACAAACTGCAAACGCGCGTTATCAATCCGCGTCCGCTGGTTTTGCTCGGCGATTGCTGGAAACCGGTAGTTGATTGTTGGAAAGAAAATCTCGTCGTCAGCGATGCGGATGTTTCGATTCTTGATTTTGCCGCCGATGCCGAACAAGCCTGTCAGATAATTATCGAAAAATCGAAAGGAGTTTATGTATGATTTGCC
Organism: Pyrinomonadaceae bacterium; assembly: GCA_965217985.1. GTDB lineage: Bacteria > Acidobacteriota > Blastocatellia > Pyrinomonadales > Pyrinomonadaceae > DATHTS01. Next base: position 58,195 of record CBDCJY010000004.1, on the reverse strand, counting down.
CGAAATGCAGTGCGCCGATGATTGACGGAGCGAAATTTTGCGGCGCGTGCGGTTTTCAAACTAATACGACCGCTCAAAACGCCGCGCCGCCGTCACAACCGAATCGACAAAATTACCAACAATCGAATCAACCGCAAACGCAAAATTCGCCGCCGGATTACGCCAATCAGCAGACGGGAAATGAAGCGTTTCATTTCGATTCCGATGGTCGCGGTCAAGGTCGCGGTTATAATTGGGAAATAAAATATCAGGGCGCGTTTGCGCTCGCGGTCGTTAATCTCGAAGCCGAGAAAGCCATTTCCGCCGAAGCCGGCGCGATGGTTTCGATGTCGGCAAATATTGATCTGCATTCGGAAATGAAAGGCGGCGTATTCGGCGCGTTAAAACGTGCGGTCGGCGGCGAATCGGCGTTCGTTTCCACATTTACGGCAAAGGGAAGTGCGGGCGAAGTGACATTTGCGCCCGGTGCGCCGGGCGACGTTTTCGGAATCGAATTGAGAAATCAGACGTTTATGGTGCAGTCGAGTTCATATCTGGCGGGCGATACGACCTTAAATGTTGACACGAAATTCGGCGGCGCAAAATCGTGGCTCGGCGGTGAAGGTTTATTTCTGCTGCAAGTTTCGGGAAACGGTCTCTTGCTCGTCTCGTCGTTCGGTTCGATTCACCGAAAAATACTGCGTCCGGGCGAACGATATGTCGTTGACACCGGGCATCTCGTCGCGTGGGAAGGTCAGATGCAATACGATCTGCGAAAAGCGGCAAAGAGCGGCTTTTTCCGAAGTTTTTTGAGCGGTGAAGGAATGGTCGCGGAATTTCAAGGTCCGGGCGAAATTCTTATCCAAACGAGAAATCTTGCGGCTTTTGCAGGACTTTTGAAACCGTTTTTCCCGACGCAAGGCGGAAGCGGCGGCGGTTTCAATTTTGATTTCGGAAGCTGATTTAAAGCGAATTAAAAATTGCGTTTAGTAAAATTAAAATCAGTTGCAAATATCTAAACGTGCAGAATGACAATCAATAATCGGACGAAAAAAACAAGTTTTTCACAAGATAAAAACGGCGAATTGAACCTTTTCGGAACGGCGGTTTCGCGCGGTGTCGGTGTCGGCAAAACCGTCAGTCTCTACGGAAAAAAACGCCAGTTTTATAAAATAAATCTCGAAACTTCCAAAATCGAAAAAGAACTTCGCCGTTTTCGCGCTGCCATCAGACTTGCTAAAGGGCAATTGAAAAAAATTTCCGAACAGGCAAAAAAAACCGACTCGCAAAACGGTATTTTTGAAACGCACCTGCTTTTTCTCGAAGACAAATCACTGCTCGACAAGATAGAAGAAACTATCAGCGGCAAAAAAGTGAATGCGGAATGGGCGGTCAAGGTCGTCACCGAAAAATATATTTCAACCTATAAAAACATTTCCGACGAACATCTGCGCGAGCGATATATTGACCTCGAAGATATTTCCGAAAGAATTTTGACGGCTCTCGGCGGCGGTCGAAAAAACGCTGTTCGACTTGAAAAAAATTCGATTATCGTCGCCAAAGAATTAAAACCTTCGACTCTAATCGAACTGATAAAAAGCAGTCCGAAAGCGATTATCACCGAAAACGGCGGCTGGACATCGCACACATTTATTCTCGCCCGCGAACTCAATATTCCGGCGGTTACTGCAATAAAAGGAGTTTTGCGCCGTTTGAAATCAGGTGAAACGGTCGTCGTTGACGGTTTTAAAGGAAATGTGATTTTTCATCCGACAAATGAAACTCTGAAAAAATATCAGCAGAAAGCCGAACAAATTGAAATTTCAAAATCGGAAAGACCGCAAGTTATCAAAGGCGATCTGAAAACGCTCGACGGACATTTGATAAAAGTTCACGCCAATCTCGATCTGGCTACGGATTACGCGCAGGCGAAAAAATACGGCGCAGACGGCATCGGGCTTTATCGTTCGGAATTTTTGTTTAACCAAAATAACGGCTTTCCGAAAGAATTCGAACAAGTCGAAAGCTATCGCAAAATTGCCGATCTCGTCAGCGAAAGTGGCGTAAAAATCCGCACATTCGATCTGAGCATTGACCAACTCGCCTTTGAAAACGTCGAAAAAGAGAAAAATCCGGCTCTCGGACTTCGTGCTGTGCGGCTTTCGCTGACTTACGAACGCCAATTCAGAACTCAGCTTCGCGCACTTCTTCGCGCTTCGCACGGACAAAATCTCGACATCGTTTTGCCGATGATTTCGGACATTTCGGAAATTCATCGCGCGAAAAAAATTCTTGCTGAAGAAAGCGAAAAACTCGCAAGACGGAAAATTCGTTTCGGTCAGCCGAAGCTCGGCGCGATGATCGAGGTTCCGGCGGCGGTTTTTACGGTCGAAGAAATTATCCGCGAAGTTGATTTCATCAATCTCGGAACAAACGATTTAGTTCAGTATCTGCTGGCGGTTGACCGCGATAACGAACTCGTCTCCGATTGGTTCAGAACACTTCATCCGGCAGTTTTACGCGCTGTAAAAAAAGTAATCGAAGCCGGAGAAAAATACGACAAGCCGGTTATCATCTGCGGCGAAATGGCTGGTTCGCCCGTCTATGCGGCGATTCTCATCGGTCTCGGCGCGACTGAACTCAGTATGAACTTAAATTCGATTTTGCGCGTCCGAAAAATCATCTCACAAATTGCTTTTGAAGAAGCGAAAGCCATTGTCAAAGAATTGGAAAAATGTTCGACCGCCGCTGAAATAGAGGAAAAAGTAAAAGAAAACTCTCTGCAAAAATGGGCGCATCTCTTTAGTGAAAACGATCTGCCGTCATAATTATCAACAAAATTTAACGATTTTAAAAAAAACACTAAAATTCCGACTTCTTTAGTTCTTTACTAAGGCAGGAATGTTGAAGTTACATAAATAAAAGTTTATGATACTTCAAATTTCACCACAAAAGTTTTGTTTGACGAGGAGATTTCGATAAATCCTTAGTTTTAGTTTTAGTTTGTTTTTAGCGGGAAAGTGTATGAGCGGTTTTAGATTCAAAAATTTAATTATCTTGTTAGTCGGTTTCGGAGTTTTCGGGCAGGTTTCGGCACAGGAAACGGCGACCGAAACGAAAAAAATAAATTTCGGATATGCGAGAAATCCGGAATCGAAAGTCAAGAAGACTGCGGAAAATGCTGTCCCGAAACCTTCGATCACGGAAAAAGTTCAGATTTCAGCGAATACCGATGAAAAGAAGAACGAAGATTTTGAAAGCAGTTCGGCGGCGCAGAAAACTCTGGACATCGCCAAACGTGCGAATATCGCAAATCTTCCGCCGACCGAACTTTATCGCGTCGGCGTGAGCGATGTTTTATTTATCAGTCTGCAAAATGCACCGTCGAAATCTTCGACATATTTTACGGTTTTAAATGACGGCTCGATTGATTATCCGCTCGCGGGAGGAATGGTTTCGGTCGGCGGTTTGACGGTCGAGGAAATCGAGGAACTTTTGAGAAGCAAAATTTCGCTCTACGAAAATCCGCAGGTTGCCGTAAAAATCCGAGAATATGCGAGCCATCCGATTACTGTTCTCGGTCTGGTCGAAAAATCCGGTGAAAAATTTATCCAACGCGAAGCCATTCCGCTGTTCGTCGTCAAAGCCGAATCAATCGTTCAGCCCGAAGCCGATGAAGTATTGATCCGGCGCGGAAATTCCGATGTTGAAACCGTTAGTTTGAAAGATGCGAAAGCCGACGAAATTCTAATTCTGCCGGGCGATATTCTCGAATTCAGAAACGGCGGCATCAGCCGGAAAGCAAATGAGCCGCAGTTTTTTTACATCGGCGGAAATATTATTTCCGGCGGACAGAAAGATTTTCACGACGGAATGACTTTGACACAGGCGATTTTGGCTTCCGGCGGTTTAAAAAAATCGAGCGCAAAAACGATTGTTATTCGCCGCAAAAACGAAACCGGACTGCTCACGCCGAACTCGTTTAATCTCAAGGAAATTAAAAACGGAAAAATTCCCGATCCTGTTTTGCAAGCCGGAGATACAATCGAGATAGATGATTAAAATGATTAAACTCTAAATTGTATTTGTTGAACAATTTTTGCTAAGATATTTCAGCCTTGCAGAAAGAAACAAACCGGGCAATCGCTTTTGAAATACAAAGAGGAAAGTCCGAACACCGAAGGGCAGTGAGCCGGATAACGACCGGGCATCCGATCATCTCGGATGACGACAAGTGCAACAGAAAACAAAACAGCCGGAAACGGTGATGTGTGAAACGACGCGGTAAGAGCGCGTCAGCGCATTTGGTAACAATTGCGGCTGGGTAAACTCCTCGCGGTGCAAGACCAAATAGGGAAACGATAATTCAGGTTGCCCGTCTGATCTTTCGGAGAAATTCGAAAAGCGTTTTCGGGTAGGTCGCTCGAGCTTTTCGGTAACGAAAAGCCTAGATGAATGATTGCCGTCCGTCTTTCGGCGGATACAAAATTCGGCTTACAGGTTTGTTTCGTTTTGCACGGCTGTTTTAATACAATTTTTAAGGAGCATTTTATTTTATATGGTTAATCGAAAAGGTGTTTTTATCGGAGCGTATGTTCCTCTCGAATTAAAAGAAAGTTTGAAAAGACGCGCCGCCGCCGAACATCGCACTTTATCACAGGAAATTACGCGAATATTAGTCGAAGCCGTTCACGGCAAAGGCTTACCCGCCGGCAGCGTTGACCGCCGCAAAACCAATACGACTCCGCGACGGCGCACGACCGATCCGCTTCCTCGCCGCCGCTCCGAAGATTTATCTTTCTCGAAGACCGAAGAGAAAGAATAAGTTTAGAGTTATCGTTTAGTTTGAGTTTAAAGTTTAACAGTCTTAAAACCGAAAATTTAAAAGAGCATTGCCGTTTATAAAAAAGCAATGCTCTTCGCTTTTTAAAAATCCATTTGTTAAAATTTTCACGATGAATAAAAGTTTTATATGGATTTCGATCTTGGCGGTTTTAACAGCATTTGCGGGCGGTTTTTTGCTTGCCAATGCTTTTAACCGCACCGAACTACTGAATCTGAAAGCCGAAAACGACAAATTGAAATCCGCTTCTCAGACGGCGGAAAATTCCGGTTCGCAGGAACTTTCCGAAGCCGAAATAAAACAAAAAATCGCCGAAGCCGATAAAAATCCCGAAAATTTTACGTTTCAAAAAAATCTCGGAATCGGGCTTTATCGTTACGCGACGATCAAACAAAATCCCGAATTGTTGCTCGAAGTCGAAAGAATCTTAAAACGTGCTTATGAACTAGATGCGAAAGATCAGGAAGTATTGGTTTTTTACGGCAACACGGTTTTTGACATCGGATATTCCAAAAAAGATAATGCGAAATTTGAATTGGCGAGAAAACTTTACTCCGAAGCACTCGTCCGACAGCCGAAAGACGTTGATATTTTAACTGATTTCGGTCTGACATATTTTTACGAAAATCCGCCGCAGGACGAACTGGCGATTACCGAACTTCAAAAAGTTTTGGCGATCAAACCCGATCACGAAAGAAGTTTGCAATATATGACGCAAATTTACACAAGACAAAATAATCAGTCGGAATCTCAAAAATATTTAACGCAGCTTCGTAAGGTCAATCCTCAAAATCAGTTCTTAAAACAGTTGGACGCTCAACCTTTGAACTCTACAAATCAATGAAATGGCTGATACTTTTATTATTGTTTGCAGTTTTAATCGCCGTAATTGCGACGCGATACCGCCGACAGATCATTGCCGGAATCGAAATCTGGAAAATGTTTCGTCAGGTCAGACGGCAGATGAAGCCGAAAGATGAAAAACAAATTCGTCCGCAAACGGCTTCAAAATCGGATGTCCAACTCGTTCGCTGCGCGAAATGCGGGAAATGGATTAATGAATCTAACGCGCTGAATCTGCGCTCGAAAACTTTTTACTGCTCGACAAATTGTATGGAGCAAGCTGTTAATATTTAAACCGGAACGAAAGTTTGCATATACCAATTGATTAAAGGTTCGCCGAACAATAAAGCCAGAATCGAACCGATGCCGAGAAAAATACCGAAGGGAATTTGCGCCTGTAAATTCTTGTCTTTTTGTTTGTAGATAACGAATATTCCGATAATTGCGCCGGAAAATGCGCCGAGAAAGATCGTCAGAAAAGTCAAACGCCAGCCGAGCAATGCGCCGACGGCGAACATCATTTTAACATCGCCCAAACCCATCGCTTCGACACCGCGCAGATGTTTCCAGAGTTCGCCGACCAACCACAGAAAACCGCCGCCGACCAAACCGCCGAAAATCGCGCCGATCAATGACACAAGCCAAACCGGATAATTTCCGAAATTACTTAACGGCGAATGCTGCAAATCCGTAAAATACTCCGTGCCGAAAACTAACGGATAAATTAATCTGATTAGCAAAGCAAAAAAGAAAAGCGGATAAGTTATAACATTCGGCAAAATCATATGCTCCGCGTCAATGAAAATCAACGCGATCATCAAAGCGACAAAGATCAATGCGACCGGCAAAAACGCCGTAAAACCGATTCGCAAATATGTCAGTAAAAAAACAATTGCGGTGAGAAGTTCGACCGCCGGATAACGCGGAGAGATTTTTTCTTTACAGTTGCGGCATTTTCCGCCGAGCATCAGCCAACCGACGAGCGGAATATTATCGTAAGGTTTAATTGCAGTTTTGCAGTTCGGACAGGCGGAATTCGGAAAAACGATTGATTGTTCGCGCGGCACGCGATGGATGACGACATTTAAGAAACTGCCGACAATCGCGCCGAAAATGAAAACGAAAATATAAGCGATAAATTCGGGCAAACCCGTAATTGATTCAAAAGAAGCAAACAGGAAAAGATTCATTTTTAAGGAAACCTCAAAAGGCGGAAAATTTGGAAAGCAAAAAGGACAAAGGCTTTTATTTGTCCTTTTGTATAATAACGATTTGTCGGGAAAAGTGAAAGAAAAATTTTATTGGAGGCGGCGATCAGAATCGAACTGATGAATAAAGCTTTTGCAGAGCTCTGCCTTACCACTTGGCTACGCCGCCGAATTGAAAAGATAAAGGCGGAAGGATGAAAGATGAATAAAATTGATTTCATCCTTCATCCTTCCGCCTTCACCTAAGAAAGTTTGGAGCGGGAGACGAGATTTGAACTCGCGACTTCGACCTTGGCAAGGTCGCGCTCTACCACTGAGCTACTCCCGCTGACTGCAAATGTTAATTCTACAAATTGAGCAAAATTTGTCAAGTTTGAGAAAGATAATAAATTGTCAAAAATTTGGAAAATGATAGCCGTAAAATGATTTCCTGCAAAAAATCAGACGGTCATTATTTCCTGTTCTTTGTTTTTGGCGAGTTCGTCAATTTTTCCGATTGTCGTATTCGTTAAATTCTGAACTTCGGCAAGTCCGTCGTGTTCTTGATCTTCGGATATTTCTTTATCTTTCGACATTTTTTTCAAAACGTCATTCGCCTGATGACGAAGATTTCTGACGGCAATTCTGTGTTCTTCGGCAAATTCACCGATCTGTTTCGCCATTTCGCGGCGGCGTTCTTCGGTCAGAGCAGGAATTTGCAGACGAATGATTTTTCCGTCATTCGACGGATTCATTCCGAGATTAGCCTGATTGATCGCTTTCTCGATTGCGCCGATCTGCGTTGCATCCCACGGCTGAACGGTCAGCATCTGCGCTTCGGGAACATTGACCGAAGCCATCTGACTGAGCGGTGTTGAAACTCCGTAATAATCAACCGTTACGCTGTCTAAAATACCGATGTTGGCGCGACCTGTGCGAACATTCGTTAATTTGCGCTTGAAATCTTCAACTACGCCTTCCATTTTAGGTTTTGTGTCTTTTATGACGTTATCTACACTCATAATCTAAAAATTTGTAAATAATTTAATTTATTGTTTGAGTTCGCATATCGTTGACGACCATTGTGCCGATTGACAGATCGCCGCAGACAGCTTTGATAATATTGCCGGTTTCCAACATATTGAAAACCATAATCGGCAGATTGTTGTCCATACAAAGCGAAATCGCCGAAGCGTCCATCACTTTCAACTGCTTTTCCAAAACCTGCTGATAGGTAATTTTATCGAATCTTTCCGCTTCGAGATAAATTTTCGGATCAGCCGAATAAATTCCGTCAACCTTTGTGGCTTTCAAAATTACATCGGCTTCGATTTCCAATGCGCGAAGTGCGGCGGCGGAATCTGTGGTAAAAAACGGATTTCCGGTTCCGGCGGCAAAGATCACGACACGTTGTTTTTCGAGATGTCTTACGGCGCGGCGGCGAATAAACGGTTCTGCTAATTGCGGAATATCAATCGCCGACATCGCCCGCGTATAAACATCGAGTTTTTCAAGTGCATCCTGCAAAACGACGGCATTCATCACGGTCGCCAGCATTCCGATATAATCGGCGGCGGCGCGATCCATATTTCCCGCCGATTTTGAAACGCCGCGAAAAATGTTTCCTCCGCCGACGACAATCGCCACTTCGACACCGAGAGCGTGAACTTCTTTTAATTCCTGCGCGACCTTTTCGGCAACTTTCGTATCAATGCCGTAATTTTGATCGCCCATCAAGGCTTCGCCGGACAATTTTAATAAAATGCGTTTGAATGCAGGTTTCATTTTTTTTTGAAGGTAGAAGATAGAAATTTTACTCTACGATCTTTTACCTTCTACCTTCTAAATTAACCGACCATCGAAGCTACTTCGGCGGCAAAATCGTCTTGTTTTTTGTCAATTCCTTCGCCCATTTTATAACGTGTGAAACGGCGAATCGTGATTTTTTCTTTGATTGCCGCGACTTTTTCTTTAACCAGATCGCCGACTGTCAACGATGGGTCTTTAACAAACGGCTGATCTACGAGAACATTTTCTTCATAGTATTTGTTCAGGCGACCTTCGATAATTTTGTTGATAACGTCTTCCGGTTTGTTGGCGTTTTTCGGATCGTTTTTCAATTGTTCCAACAAAATTTCTTTTTCTTTGTCCAGAATGTCAGCCGGAACTTCGTCACGATTCGTATAAGTCGGGTCAACCGCCGCAATGTGCATTGCAACGTCTTTAACGAGCTGCTGAAATTCTTCACCGCGTGCTACGAAATCACTTTCGCAATTGATTTCGACGAGAACGCCGACTTTGCCGCCCATATGAATATACGAACCGACCGCACCTTCGGCAGCGATGCGATCAGCTTTTTTGTCGGATAACGCCATTCCTTTTTTGCGGAGAATTTCAATCGCTTTTTCTTCGTTTCCTTCCGCTTCGGTCAGAGCCGTTTTACAATCCATCATTCCCGCGCCGGTTTTCTGACGCAGAGCCATTACGTTTTTTCCTGAAATTTCTGCCATAATTCTACTCCAATATAATTATTAAATATTTTTTTGTAAAAAAGCGCAGCCCGTTTTGTATTAAACATCAAGAGCTACGCTTTCAAAAATTTAATGAAAATTTATTAACTTGCTGCCGCTTCGTTACTTTCTTCCGTTTGCTCTTCGTCTATTTTTCCGGCGGCATTCGTTTCATCAACCGATTCGATGACTTCACGAACATCTTCTGATGCGGAGGTTTCAACTTCGGATTTTACTTCGACTTCATTTTTCGCACCGCCGGCTCCGGTTTCTGCCGCAATATTTGTCGGATGCGTTTCTTCAGCCGTTTCCCAAGTCTTATCGGCAACATTTACATCGGCATCAACACCTTCGGAATCAGCAGAAGAAGATTGAACTTCCGATTCGACACCGCCTTCCGTTGCAACCTGCCGACCTTCTAAAATCGCATCCGCAATTCTCGAAGAAAACAAGCGAACGGCACGAAGCGCATCGTCATTTCCCGGAATAACATAATCAACGCCTTCGGGCGAGCAATTAGTATCAACGACTGCAACGACCGGAATGCCGAGACGATTTGCTTCTTTGACGGCAATATCTTCTTTGCGAACGTCAATAATAAAAAGCATATCGGGCAAGCCTTTCATATCGCGGATGCCGGCGAGGTTTTTCATCAGATTTTCGTGAGCGCGGTCGAGCGTCAGACGCTCTTTTTTCGTCAGTTTTTCATAACTGCCGTCTTCGCGCATCTTTTCGATGTCGAGCATCTTTTTAATTGACTTTTGAACGGTTTGAAAATTTGTCAAAAGTCCGCCGAGCCAGCGATTGTTGACATAAAACTGTCCGGCGCGTTCGGCTTCTTCTTTGATCGAATCCTGCGCCTGACGTTTCGTGCCGACGAACAAAACTTTTTTGTTCGGGCGTTCCGTCAAAGTATCCTGCACATAACTGAGCGCATCGCGGAAAAGTTTCTGCGTTTTTTGCAGATCAATAATATAGATGCCGTTTCTTTCACCGAAAATGTATTCTTTCATTTTCGGATTCCAGCGACGAACCTGATGACCGAAATGAACGCCTGCTTCGAGCAGTTCTTTCATTGTAACTGTAGCCAAAGTTTATTTACTCCTTACTTTATTGGTTTATATACTCACCGCAAATCTTGTTCAACCAATAATTTGCGGCAATGGTTTAAATAATTGATAGTTGACAATGGATAATTGATAATCAAGATTTTTTATTATCAATTATCCATTATTCACTATCAATTATTAGCGTTTCGAGAATTGGAATCTCGCACGCGCACCTTTCTGACCGTATTTCTTACGTTCTTTCTGGCGCGGATCGCGTGTGACCAATCCCGCTTTTTTCAAAGTCGGACGTAAATCGCCGTTAAATTCCATCAGAGCGCGGGTGATTCCGTGACGCACCGCACCGGCTTGACCGGCTGTTCCGCCGCCGACAACATTTACGAGAATATCGAATTTGTTTGCCGTATCGGTTAAACGAAGCGGTTGACGAATAATCATCCGCAGAGCTTCATTCGGGAAATACGAGTCAAATTCACGGCGGTTAACCGTAATTTTGCCGTTTCCCGGACGAAGATAAACGCGCGCTGTCGAAGTTTTTCTGCGACCTGTTCCGTAATACTGAATATCTGCCATATTTATTTGTTTAAAGTTTAAAGTTTGAGGTTTAAGATTCGCCGTAGCAGCTTTGAACCTTAAACTTAAAACCTTAAACTATTTTGTAATGATTTCTACTGCTTGCGGATTTTGCGCCGAATGACGATGATCGCCGTCCGCGTAAACTTTCAACTTTTTCGCCATCGCTCTGCCGAGTTTCGTTTTCGGAAGCATTCCTTTGATCGCTAATTCGAGAATGCGTTCGGGTTTCGTGGCAAGCATTTCCTTGACCGATTTTTCCCGAAGTCCGCCCGGATAGAGCGTGTGATGACGATACAATTTTTGATCGGTTTTCGATCCTTTAAAGACGGCGTGACGGGCGTTAATCACAACGACGTGATCGCCCATATCCATAAACGGCGTATATGCCGGATTGTTTTTACCCGACAACATACGCGCAACTTCCGTCGCCAGACGACCGACAGTTTTACCGTTCGCGTCCACGACATACCATTTACGGTTTTCCGCCAAACCCTTTCCGCTAGGAAAATAAGTACTCATAATAGTCTAATCTGTTTAAAATTTCCGCCAAAAAGCGAACTGATAGAATAACGGAATGAAAATTTTCCGTCAAGTAAAGATGTAAAGATAGTTGATTAAAAGGGAAATCCGAGTTTTGCGCCAGCTAGAATCAGACCGCAGATTGTTTTGGCATCTTTTATTTCATTTGAGCGGATTTTTTCGAAGACTTCTTCAAAGGTAAAGATTTCGACGGTTAAAATTTCATCTTCTTCCAGATTTTGTTCGGTTTTTGTTAATTCGGTTGCCAGATAAAGGTGCATTTTTTCGGTTAGAAATCCCGGCGAAACATAAAATTCGATAAGTTTTACGATGTTATCGGTCGTTACGCCGATTTCTTCTTCGAGTTCGCGTTTCGCGCCTTCGAGCGGGTCTTCATCTTTATTTAATGTGCCAGCCGGAATTTCCAGCAGATATTCTCCGGCGGCGTAGCGATATTGGCGGACGAGCGCAACTCTTTCATCTTCAAAGACTGGAACGATCACTACACTTCCTTTATGCTCGACGATTTCACGTTTATATTCGATGCCGTTGTCTTCAATTTCTGCAATCGAAACATCGAAGATTTTTCCCTTATAAATGTTTTTAGTTGAAATAACTTTAGGATTCATAATTTTTTTAGCCGCCAACAAACACAAAAATGCACGAAAAATTTTGAATTGTCGGTCGCATTGAAATGTTTTTATTTCGTGTTTGTTCGTGTTTGTTCGTGACTAATTGTCCTCAAAAACTCTTTAACTTGTTTGACATCTTCCCAAACTTCGCGTTTTTTCGTCGGATCGCGCAAAAGATATGCCGGATTAAAAGTCGGCATAAATATCAAACCGTCAATTTCGTGAAATTCGCCGCGCACTTTGGAAATCGGCTGTTTCGTATTTAAAAGTGCTTTGGTCGGCGTGTTTCCCAAAAGCAGAACGACTTTCGGCTTGACGACGTTCAGTTCGCGCCAGACGAACGGCGTGAAAAATTTAATTAGTTCCGGCGTGATTTCGTCGCCCTGTGAAACGATTTTAACGATATTTGAAAGATAAGCATTTTGCCGATTCAGACCGATCGACGAAAGAATTTTGTTTAATAAATCACCGCTCGGACCTTGAAAAGGTTTTTCAGAATCAATGTCGGGCGGTCCGGGCGATTCGCCGACAATGGCGATTTCCGCGCTCGGTTCGCCCTGCGAAAAAACGAAAACTTCATTCGCCAGCGACGGAATCAGTTTCGCTTTTTGAAGCATCTCGTTTTTTATTTCGTCGAGCGATTCGTTCGGTGCAGTCAATTCCCAACTGCCGTCAAAAAGTGAGTTTTGCATTTCGTTACTCGGCATTTACCATCCATTCGATAAATTTTTCTTCCACTTCGTCACGCGAAAGTTTTCCGGCGGCAATGTCAAGAAAAATTTCGATGATTTGTTCATTCGTTGCAGTCGATTTTTTGTCATTCAACTTTAAAAATAATTCGGAGACGACCGCCGCCACACGTTTGTTTCCGTCAACAAAAGCGTGAGCCTGTGAGAGATGAAAAGCATAAGTCGCCGCAAGTTTTGCAAAATCGTCGTTTTCGTAATTAAAACGATTTGCCGCCGCATTAAGGGCAGATTCCAAACCGCCTGCATCGCGCAAACCTTCGCTTCCGCCGGTTGATTTGATAATTTCGGCGTGAATTAATAAAACTTCTTCAAAATCGGGAAAGAAAATTTCGCTCATTCGTGACCTTTTCCGAGTTCGATCAAAGCAGATTTTCGTTCTTCAATTATTTCTCGTGTCGCTTCTAAAATTTTTTTCCGCCGTTCGCTTTGCTTAGAACGCAGAATTACTTCGTCGTTTTCATTTTTAGAAAATTCAATTTCCTCTCCGTCTTTCAAACCGAGTTTTTTAAGTTCGTCAACGTGAATCGAAATCGCACCCGGATTTTCATTTGTAGCAATTACTGTCAACATAAAAAATTCCTCAAACCTGATTTTACTTCAATTTATTCAATTCATCGCGCACTTTTTTCAGATCTTCCCAGACTTCGCGTTTCTTTCGCGGATCGCGCAGAAGATACGCCGGATGAAATGTCGGCATAACTTTGATGCCGTAATAATCCTGAAATTCGCCGCGCAGTTTGGTGATTCCTTCTTTCGAGTCGAGCAGATTTTTCATCGCCGTATTTCCCATTACGACGATAATTTTCGGTCTCACAATAGCGATTTCGCGCAGCAAAAAAGGCTTGCACGTTTCGGCTTCGGCAATCGTCGGTGTGCGGTTTCCCGGCGGACGGCAGCGGTTGATGTTGCCGATGAAAACGTCTTCGCGTTTGAAATCAATCGCTTCGATGATTTTATTTAAAAGCTGTCCGGCGCGACCGACGAAAGGTTCGCCTTTCGCGTCTTCATCCGCGCCCGGAGCTTCGCCGATGAACATCAAATCGGCGTTTCGATTTCCGGTCGAATGGACGATCTGTGTGCGACCTTCGTGCAGCGGACAGCGCGTACAGTTGCCGATGTCGGCGCGAATGTCTTCAAAAGTTTCATTCGATTCGGGCAGCGTTTTTTTTACGTCGCCGAACAAACTCGGCGCAATTTCTTCTTCGGCTTTTTTCGGCATTTCCGTTTTTTCCCCTTGTGTCTGATTTGTCGTGAAAATCGAACTTCGCTTCGGCATTACAGGCAGCCGCGAAAGTCTCGTTTGCTCTAAAAAATTTCTTCTCGAATTATTTGTGTCTTTTTTCTCCTGATCCGAAACCGAATCGGCGACCTGTTTCAAGGTCGTATTGAACATATCATCGTCAGGAATAAATCTTTCCAAATCCGATTTTTGAGGATTTTCCTGAATTGATCCGTCAAAAAACTTTGAACTTTGAACCTTAAATTTCGAACCGTCAAATTCCGGCAGATCAACGCCGAAATCTTCCACGCCGAGTTCCTGCAAATATAAAATCTGTTCTTTGAGATCGGTGATTAAATTTGAAAATTCGCTGTTCATTTATTGCGTAATTTTAACATTTCGTCGAGAATTTTGTCCGCGAGTCGGCGTTTCGGCATCAGCGGCAGATCGATTTCATTGGCGCGCGTGATAATCGTCGCAATATTCGTGTCGGCGTTAAATCCCGCGCCTTTTTTCGTGATGTCGTTGGCGATGACGAGATCGAGATTTTTCTTTTCCAATTTCGATTTCGCGTAACCGGCGACATCATTGGTTTCCGCCGCAAAACCGACGACGAGCAAACCTTCGTGCCGGTTTTTTGAAACATTTGCCAGAATATCGGACGTTTTTTCGAGTTCTAAACTCAAAACGTCCTGGTTGGTTTTTTTAATCTTAAAGTTTTCGATATTTTTCGGACGATAATCGACAACCGCCGCCGCGCCGATAAAAACCGTTTTATCGGAAAGATTTTTCATCACGGCTTGAAACATCTCTTCAGCGGAAACTGCGCGAATTACTTCAACATTTTCCGGCGGTTCAATTGTTGTAACACCGCACACAACTGTAACTTTCGCGCCGCGATTTTGCGCTGCTTCCGCCACCGCAAAACCCATTTTTCCCGAAGAATGATTTGAAATAAATCTTACCGGATCAATCGCTTCACGAGTTCCGCCGACCGTTATTAAAATATTTTCTTCAGATAAATCCTGATTATTAAATCTATGTTTATCTGTGTTTATCTGTGGAAAATAGATTTTGTCTTGTAATAAAGAAAGTGCTTGTTTCGCTATGTTTTCAACGTCTTCAAGTTTTCCCGTGCCGACTGTTTTACAAGCCAATTCACCTGAAATCGGCTCGACGAATAAAACTCCGTCTTTTTTCAGTCTTTCGATATTTCTCTGCGTCGCGGCGTGATTCCACATCGAAACATTCATCGCCGGCGCGACCATCACCGGCGCATTTGATGCGAGATAAGTCGAACTCAAAAAATCGTCGGCGATTCCGCTGGCAAATTTTGCCAGAATATTTGCCGTCGCCGGAACGATTAACAGCAGATCAATACCTTGCGAAAAATTTATATGAGCAATCGGATCGGGATTATTTTTGTCATAATCGTCAACGATCACGGCTTTTTCCGTCAGAGCGCGAAACGTCAAAGGTTTTATAAATTCGCAGGCGTGTTTCGTCATCGCAACCTGAACTTCGCAACCCGCTTTTTGCAAAAGGCGCAAAACTTCAATCGCTTTGTAAGCCGCGATGCCGCCCGAAACGCCGAGTCCGACGCGAAATTTCTTTTTTGTTTCGCTCATAAAAATTATTGTCAGTTTAGCATTTTGTATTTTCGCAGTAAAAGCAATCAAATAAAACCTTTGCCGATGTGGAAATCCACAGTAAAATGTTTTTTGCGATGTGATAAAATGTCGAAAGTTTAATAAGGAAAAGTTTATGAATCAGCCGACACTTTTTGAGAAAAATGCCGAATCGTCGCAGATCGAAGAAGTAATTCTCTACGCGCTCGGCGATTTCCAGTCGCGCGGTTTGCAGTTGGCAGACAGAGAATTGCCGCTCGACCGTTTGCTCGGCGCATTCAAACGCGCGTCCGAACATTTTGAAATTTCCGATCTTTCCGACGAACAAATCGCCGAAACTTTGGAAAAACTCGGCGCGAAAATAAAAAGACTTCCGGGTTTCGTCGCCAAACATCCGTTTCGGATTACTGTTTCGCAGAATTTAGCTGAACGCTCAAATTCCATTTTTATTACAAAACAATCTCAGGAAAATTCAGTTTAAGGACAAAATTATGAAAGTTACGAAAATTTCAGTGTTTATATTTTTAACTGCATTAAGCATTGGTTATTCGATTAGTTTATTAACTAATTCTTTGAGAACTAATAATCAATCGGAAACAAATGTTGTATATCTTCAACCACTGACATTTGAGCAAGTTACAGAGAGAATTGATATTAATTCTAAAGATGAATTTAAGCCGAAAGTTTTTAAGATTGAAGGATTTTGGGACGAGTTAAAAAATAAACAAAACAAACATTTACTTGAACTGGGTGAAGTTTCAAATGGCGAAGATTTTAATGTTAAATCCGGTGAAACTTGGCTTGGACTTTATGGGAAAAATGAAAACAATCACCTTTTGCCAACTAAAATTAAAGTTTCATATACATTTGGATTAGATTTGGATTGGACTGTTTTTTCAACGAAAACCAAACATGAACCATTATTTCTGGTTAAAAATTTGAAAAATGTTAAGAAGGGAAAAGTTGAAACTCTTTTTCGCGGTCTGACGTGGGATGATTATGATAAAGGTAAGGGAAATTTGACAAGTTTAAAAAACGGATTTGAGCAAAAATATCAATTAGACGGAAAAACATTTGTTTTACGAGTCGAAGATGGTGTTGATGAAAAACAAGAACATATCTGGGCTTTGACATTAGAAACAGAAGGAAATAAACAGACGATATATTATATTGATTATTCGGGCGAAGAAGCGGAAGTCGGAAATTTATATTGGGTTGGAGATTTGGATTCTGATGGAAAATTAGATTTATATATGGATTTTTACGATTATGAAAAAGGTGGTTACTCTTCGGGACTTTTTCTTTCATCTCAAGCCGAAAAAGGAAAACTTGTAAAATTATTTGAGTATTTCAGATTGTCAGCCTGTTAATGCAAATACAAATCGAAAAACAAATTGAACTCTGGCAATACGTCGAAAAACATCGCGCGGAAATCGAGAAATCTTTGCGCGAATTTTTGCCGCTTGCGCCGCCGCAGATCGAGACGAAATTTAACGAAGCGGTCGAATATGCTTTGTTTTCGGGCGGAAAACGTCTGCGTCCGGTTTTGACTTTGCTCGGTGCGGAACTCGTCGGCGGGAAAGCGTCGGAAGTCGTTCCGGCGGCGGTCGCAGGCGAGTTTATTCATACGAGTTCGTTGATTTTTGACGATCTTCCGGCGATGGATAATTCATCCGAACGGCGCGGAAAAACTTCACTGCACGAAAAATTCGGCGAAGGTTTGGCGATTCTCGTTGCAATCGGATTTTTGAATCAGGCTTACGGTTTGGTTTTTGTCAATCACACGAATCTGCCCGAACTTGCTATGCGAGCGCACACCGAAATCGTCGAATGCGTCGGCGCGGCGGGAATGCTCGGCGGACAATCGGTTGATCTCGCGCTGGCAAAAGGCGCGGAATTTCAAAATGTTTCAAACGCGGAATTTGAATCGGTCAGAAATTTGAAAACTTCCGCCTTGATGCGTCTGAGTTTGCGTGTCGGCGCGATCTTGGCGGGCGCAAATTATCTCGAACTCGCGCATCTCTCGCGTTTTGCGGAACTTCTCGGCGACGCTTACCAACTTTCCGACGATCTGATTGATCTTGAAGAAGATAATGAAATTTTCGCGGAAAAACATTTTGCTTTGAACGAAAAGGAAAGCGCGAAAATAAAATTGAACACGATTATTCAGGAAGCGAAAAATATTTTAACGGAACAATTCGAGCCGAATGAAGCCAACAATTGTTTGAGCCAATTAGCGGATTATTTATGCGTGAGAAAAGCGTAAAATTATTTTTAGAATGATCGAACAAAACCGGGAAGAACTGAAAAAAGCCTACGAATACTGTCGAAACCTGACAAAATCTCACGCCAAAAGTTTCTATTTCGCCGCCAAATTTCTGCCTGAACACAAGCAAAAAGCCGTCTATCCGATTTACGCTTTCTGTCGTCACGTTGACGACGAAATTGACGAGATCGGCGACGGCGATAAGCAGACGGCGATTGAAACGGTCGAAAGATGGAAAATGAATCTCGAAGAACTTTATTTGCAGATAAATAACAGCGAAAAAAATGTTGAAATAAAAGACCGAAAACCGGAAATCGAAAACCGAAATTTGGTGTTTTCAGCTTGGAAAGATTTGTTGCAAAATTACAAAATCCCGAAAAGTTTACCGCTCGAACTTATTCAGGGCGTTTTGATGGACACGACGATCAGGCGTTATGAAACTTTTGACGAACTTTATATTTACTGTTATCGAGTCGCTTCGACGGTCGGTTTGATGTCGGCGGAAATTCTCGGTTATTCGGACGAAATCGCGCTTGATTATGCCGAAGCGTTGGGAATTGCGATGCAGTTGACGAACATTTTGCGCGACATCAAAGAAGACGCGGCGATGGATCGAATCTATCTGCCGCAGGAAGATTTGCGAAAGTTTAATGTGCCGGAAGAACAGATTTTTGCGAACGAATTTGATAAAAATTTTATCGAGTTGATGAAATTTCAGATTGCGCGCGCGCGCAATTTTTACAAAAAAGGCGAAAAGGGAATCGCGCTTTTAGAAGATGATTCACGATTTACGGTTTTGCTCGCGTCGCGGGTTTACGCGAAAATTTTAGACGAAATCGAAAAGCAAAATTACGACATTTTCAGCAAACGCGCACACACGACAAAATGGCAGAAAATAATTTCGATTCCGAAAATCCGGCGCGAGGCGAAGAAATTTTAGGTGCGGAATAAAATCGGATTCTATCTTCATTATCCGATTGATAAATTAAAAATCTCAAGGGAAATATTATGCTTAAAAATTTTGTTATCTTGATAATTATTTCATTTGCATTATGTCTGAATGCTTTCGCCCAAAAAAATGTGGAAAATGCGGCGAAAATGAAATTTGTTTCCGATACGGAAGCGTCGAAAAACGCGCTCAATGTCGGTGCGAAAATGCCTGCTTTTACGTTGAAATCCGCTGACGGGAAAATCGTTTCGAGCAATGATTTACTGAAAGAGGGAAATCTCGTCCTTGTTTTTTATCGCGGCGCGTGGTGTCCGTTTTGCAATCTTTATCTGAAAAATCTGCAAAAAAATCTCGATGAAATAAAAGCGAACGGCGGAGTTTTGACGGCGATTTCGGTTGAAAATCCTGACACTTCGATGGCGGTTTCAAAGAAAAACGAACTGAATTTCAGCGTTCTCAGCGATCCGAATCTGGACACGGCGCGAAAGTTCGGCATCGTTTATCAACTGCCGCCGGAAACGAACGAAAAATACAAATCTTTCGGCGTTGATCTGATAAAACAAAACGATACGAAAACGCCTGATCTGCCGCTGTCGGCGACTTACATCATCAACAAAAATGGCAAAATCGTTTACGCATATCTCGAACCCGATTATAAAAAACGCGCCGCGCCGGAAATAATTATCGCCGAACTTAAAAAACTGCAAACCAAAAAATAACAATTTACGCCGGAAGAATTTGAATCAGATTCGGTTCGCTTTTTGCCGCGAGTTGTCCGCAAGCGGCGTAAATGTCGCGTCCGCGCGGCGTTCGAATATAGGCGGAAATATCTTTCGATTCCAGAATTTCCTTAAAACGGTAAATTTGTTCCCGCGTCGGCGGATGATATTCGAGCGGTTCAGCGGAATTGTGCGCGATGAGATTGATTTTTACTTTTCTCAGATCGTATTTTGCCAGCAAATCGGCGAGTTCAAAAGCGTGAAAATCGCCGTCATTGACACCGCCGAGCAGCACATATTCAAATGTAAATTTTTCGCCGCGCCGCAGAGATTTTTGAAATTCTTTCGCCGCTTCCAAAAGTTCTTCGATGTTCCATTTTTTATTGATCGGCATCAATTTGTCGCGCAGTTCATCGTTTGACGCGGAAAGTGAAATCGCCAGATGCGGACGTTTTTCGAGTTTGGCAAATTCGTAAATCTTCGGCACGATTCCGGCGGTCGAAACCGTGATGCGGTTCGGGACGATAAAAAGTCCGTCTTCTTCCGCCATTATTTCGACCGATTTTGTCAAATTTTCAAAATTTAAAAACGGTTCGCCCGCGCCCATCGCTACGAGATTCGTGCCGTGCGGCGTTTCGTTTCCGACACCGTAAACATCATTTAAGACGATAATTATCTGTTCGACGATTTCCGCGGCGGTCAGATTTCTTAAAAGTCCGAGTTTCGCCGTCAGACAAAAATCGCATTTCAAAGGACAGCCCGACTGCGACGAAAAACAGATCGTGTCGCGGTTTTCGGTTGGAATAAAAACCGTCTCGACCGGAAAATTGTCGTGCGTTTTCATCAAAAAACGCCGCGTTCCGTCGGTCGAAACATAACGCGATTCGACTTTTAATGTCGAAATTATGGACGTTTCGCTCAATTTCTCACGAAATGCTTTCGGCAGATCGGTCATCTGGTCGAAATTTAAAAGACGGCGTTCGTGTAAACCTTTAAAAATCTGATTCGCACGATATTTCGGCTCGCCTATGCTGCCGACAAATTCGGCAAGCTCATTTTTTGAAAATCCGGTCAGATGAATTTTTTCGCTCGTCACGATTTCATTCTAGCTAACTCGCGCCGAAAACGCACAGGCGTAAATAAGTTAAACTATGATAAAATTTTCCGAAAAGTATGAATAGAAAGACAATCATCGGCGGTCTGCTCGCGCTCGCAATTATCGTTATTTTGATTTTGGTCTGCTTCTTTTGGGTCGGCAAAAAAATAAATGACGTGATTCGCGGAAATACGAATTCCGTCGAAAAGACACAGCCGAACTCGCCGCCGATAAATCCGTCTTTACCGCCAAGTTCGCCCGAACAAGCCGCGCAGATTTATCTTTCGCTCGGAAATCCGTCGAATGCGAACGCTTCGACTCCGAACAATTTTCTGCTCTCGAATAAATATTTCGTTTTGTCATATAACCGCGACAAAGGCATCCCGAATTGGGCGGCGTGGCGCATTTCAAAACTCGAATTAGGTGATTTTCCGCGTCCCGAACCTGATCCGTTTCGCCCGGATGACCGTCTGCCGAAAGGCTGGAACCGCATCACGCCGTCGGATTACACGCGCAGCGGTTTTGATCGCGGTCACGTCTGTCCGAGCGCAGACCGCAGCGCGTCAACCGAAGGAATGAGCGAAACTTTTCTGATGACGAATATGACACCGCAGACGGGAGATTTGAATCGCGGACCGTGGCAAAAATTGGAAGGTTATCTGCGAACGCTCGTGACGCGCGGCAACGATGTTTACATTTACGCCGGAGTTTACGGCGAAAAGGGCAAAATTAAAAACGAGATTTCGATTCCGACGAACAGTTGGAAAATCGCGGTCGTCGTGCCGAGCGGTGCGCCCGTTTCTTCCGTCAATGAAAACACGCGCGTCATCGCCGTTGATATGCCGAACGTCAAAGGAATCAAAAACGCCGATTGGCAAATTTACAGAACAAATGTAAAACAAATCGAACAAAAAACGGGTTATAATTTTTTGTCGAATCTGCCGCAAAATGTGCAGGACGCGCTGAAAATAAAGACGGATAATCAGTTATAAATTTTTCATAAATTGAAAACCAAAATATTTTCCGTGCGTAACAGATGAATATGCAAAACAAAATTTTGATTTCGATTCTGACAATTTTTATTTTGTCATTTACGGCTATAGCTCAAACAAACACGACAAAAGAAGCAAATCCGGCGGACGTGGCAACGCTCGATGCGATTATGAAATCAGTCTATGACGTAATCAGCGGCGATGCGGGACAGCAGAGAGATTGGGACAGATTCCGAACGCTTTTTCATAAAGACGCGCGGATGATTCCGACCGGAAAAAATCCGAATACGAAGATGGTCGGCGCAAACGCGCTCACGCCCGAAGATTACATCAAACGCACCGAACCGTTTTTCGCCAAAGAAGGTTTTTATGAAAAAGAAGTCGCGCGAACGGTCGAAACTTACGGCAATATCGCGCACGTTTTTTCGACTTACGAATCGTTTCACAGCCTCGCGGACAAAAAACCTTTTATGCGCGGAATCAACAGTTTTCAACTTTTAAATGACGGCAAACGCTGGTATGTCGTAACGATTTTCTGGCAAGGCGAAACGCCCGATAATCAGATTCCGAAAAAATATTTGAAAAGCAAAAAATAAAATGTAAACAACTTCCACTATGCAGAAAAGTTCTCCCGATTTTTCACCTTACCCGTTGCTCTGGCTGGCAATTTTCTTTTCGTTCGGACTTTTGACGGCTAATTTTCTCACCGTTGATTGGGAAATTTATCTCGCCGGCTGTTTGATTTCCGCAATTTTTATAGTCTTTTTTCTCAAACAAAAGTTTTCCGTCTATTTTCTCGTCCTTGCATTTTTCACACTCGGCGCGTTTTGCTCTCAAAGCAAGAATCAAAATATCGCCGAAAATCGTCTGAAAAAACTTTACGACGAAAACATAATCATTTCGAGTGATCCGATTGAAATCGAAGGCATTTTGCTCACAAAATCGGAACTTTCCGTGAATGGATTTTTTCTCGAAATGAACTCGGAAAAAGTGATCTATAAAAATCAAACGATTGATGTTTCCGGCAAAGTCAGACTTTTCGCCGCCGTTTCAAACGCACAAACCGCCGCCGAATATGAAGCGTTAAATTTGCAATACGGCTCACGAATCCGCATTGCGTGTCGGCTCGAACGTGAAGACGAATTCTTGAATCCGGGCGTGGTTTCCAAAAAAGAGATTTTAGACCAGAAAGAAATTGACGCGACTGCAAATATCAAAAGTCCGCTTTTGATCGAAACAATCGGCGAAGAAAAAACATTCGTGCCGCTCGCTTTTGTTTATGAGCGACGGCAGGAATTGATTATTGATTTTAAAAATAACTTCGATTCCTCGACCGCCGGAATTATGATCGCCTCGCTTCTCGGCAACCGTTATTTTCTCGACAAACAAACCGCCGAAATTTTCCGCGACGGCGGCACATTTCACGTTCTCGTTATTTCGGGTTTGCATATTACTTTTATCGGCGGTTTGACGCTATTACTTATCAGATTTTTTACGCGCCGAAGATTTTGGCAATTCGTGATCGCAAGCACGTTTTTGTGGACGTATTCGTTCGCTGTCGGCGCAGATGTGCCGGTCGTTCGCGCGACGATTATGTTTACGATTTTATTGTTTTCGCAGGTCATTTATCGAAAGGGAAATCTGCTCAATTCGCTCGGCGCGTGTGCGCTTTTTTTGCTCGTCTGGCGACCGGAAGATTTGTTTTCGCAATCGTTTCAATTGACGTTTATGAGCGTCGCTTCAATTGTCGCGTTCGCGTTTCCGCTGATCGAAAAAATGCGCGAAATCGGGAGTTGGTCGCCGTCGGTCGAAAAACCTTTTCCGCCGCAAACTTCGCGCTTTGTAGAAAGATTCTGCGAAATGATTTACTGGCGCGAACGCGTCTGGGAAATCGAAATTGACCGGCAAATCTGGTCGGCAAATCTTTTCAAATTACCGTTTTTAAAATGGCTCGATGCAAAAAATCTGCAAGGCATTTTTCGATATGTTTTTGAAGGTGTTTTGGTTTCGCTCGTCGTTCAAATCTGGCTTTTGCCATTGACTATTTATTATTTTCACCGCGTCACTATTTCTTCGATCATTCTAAACATTTGGGTCGGCATTTTTATCGCGCTCGAAAGTCTCGTCGCCGTGACCGCTTTATTTTTTGCGAAATTCAGCGGCATTTTGGCTTTGCCGGTTATCAAACTGGCGGAAATATTAAATTGGTTTTTGCTGCTTTTGCCGAAAGTTTTTATTTGGTTCGATTGGGCGAGTTTTCGAGTTCCGAACTATTCGGGCGCATTTCGTTCGATCTATTTTTTGTATTATATTCCGGTTTTAATTCTGACGATTTCAGTAAATCGCTGGAAACCTTTTGAACGAATTTCATATTTCAAATCTGAGATTTCACACGCGGAAAGTAAATTTAGATTATCGGATTATTTTACAATCAAATTCTTCCACGGTCTTTCCGGCTTACTTCTAATTTTATTTGTCGCACTCGTCGTTTTTCATCCGTTTAGCGCACCGAAAATCGATAATAGACTGCACATTGATTTTCTCGATGTCGGGCAAGGCGATGCGGCTTTCGTGACGTTTCCGAACGGCGAAACCATTTTGATTGACGGCGGCGGACAATCGAATTTCGGCAAAATAAACGATGAAGAAAACGAATCCTTTCAGCCCGATTCGCAAAACATCGGCGAAACTGTCGTATCGCGTTTTTTGTGGGAAAAAGGTTATTCAAAAGTTGATTATATTTTAGCGACACACGCCGACACCGATCACATTCAAGGTTTGACCGATGTTGCAAAAAATTTCAAAGTCCGTGCCGCATTTTTCGGTCGAATGCCGCGTGACGATCCTGATTTTAATGATCTTTTCAATGTTCTGCAAAAAAAGAAAATACAAGTCGTTGAGATCGCGCGCGGCGACGAATTAGAAATCGGCGAGGCGAAAATGCAAATTTTGTATCCCGAAAAAGACGATTCGCCGAAACCGATTTCCGACAATAATCACTCGGTCGTTTTGCGGATCATTTACGGCGCGAAAAAAATTCTTTTTACCGGCGACATCGAAAAAGAAGCGGAAACCGAACTTTTGCAGAACGCGGCTTTTTTGAAATCCGATGTCGTCAAAGTCGCGCATCACGGTTCGAGAACTTCTTCGATTGGCGAATTTATCAAGGCGGCAAATGCAGAATACGCTGTCGTTTCGGTCGGCAGAAAATCGAGATTCGGTCATCCGCATCAGGAAATTATCGAAAGATGGCTGAACTCGAATGCAAAGATCAAACGAACGGGCGAACGCGGAACGATTTCCGTTTCGACCGACGGCAAGGATTTACAGATAGAAACTTTTCAGAAATAACAATTAAAAAAAATCAGAATTCAGCAAATGATTTTCAGACTAATAAATGTTAAGTAAGTGTTTTTAACTTGTGAAAAGATAAGTTCAATCACTAATTTAATATTTTTTACTGTTGAAATGTTTATGATTTCCTGAGTTGTAAATTTTTCCAGGTAGTAGCCGCATTACAAATAAATTGGGCTGTAATGGTCTGGCTTTTATAGGATTTTCCAAGAAACGGTTTGATAAAATCAACCGATTCCCAACCGTTTGATATTGAGTTTTGAAGAAAATTTATTGCTAAATCGGCTTTTTCGACATTTGCCGGATCACAATTTGCCAACGAAATTAAAGCTAAAGACGTATTCAGTTGATCGCTGGTTTTGCTACCCCAACCGCCATCAGAATTTTGAGATTCGATTAAAAACCGTTTTGCATATTTTAAGGCAAGTGAATCTGGATTTACTTGTGCGATCAACTTTGTACAAATATACGTTCCGTAAAACGCACCGTAATACCAATTACTTTCCCAACTGCCATCAATGTTTTGAACTGATTCCAAAAAAGTTATTGCATTTTTAATAAGTTTTTCAAATCTTTTCGGATCATAGAGAGTTAAACCGTAAAAAAAATTTGCTGTTA
Organism: Pyrinomonadaceae bacterium; assembly: GCA_965217985.1. Taxonomy (GTDB): domain Bacteria; phylum Acidobacteriota; class Blastocatellia; order Pyrinomonadales; family Pyrinomonadaceae; genus DATHTS01. The sequence goes on along the minus strand of CBDCJY010000004.1, from coordinate 32,449 downwards.
TTTCTGTATCGGGACCAACACCCCATTCGGATAAATTATGCCGATATTGAATTTCTTGGAATTCATCACGATTTTCTTTAGGAATAATCCAAGTTTCGATTGATCCGTTTTCGAGTAAATTATTGTTAATAATAGTTTTAATAGGTTTTTCGCAGTATGTCAGAGCTAATTCTTTATGGTCGGCTAAAACAAAAGATTGTAGAATCTGTCCTAAATTATCCGCATCAGCCGCAATTTCAAGAATATCTGGAAAATACGCCCAACCGCCGATCTTATCTTTGCGCCGTTTTTTTAACAGATAATCAATCTCATAATCAATCAGCAATTCCAGATCAACATTCATTTTGTTTTGAACATCACATAAAGTTCCTAAAATCAAACTTCGTTGAAAAACATCTCCGTAATGAAATTGCGAAGAATCTTTTGTTAGAAATTTATCAATTTTCGCTAAATTTACAATATGGCGAGCCTCGCCGAAACCTTTTCGCCACTGGTCAATGAGGAAATTTAAGGCTTGAGAGGAAAGATATTCATAATTATCGGATGGTGTTGGAAGTTGTAAATCTATTTTCGGTTGAGATTTAACGCGCTTAAGGTTTTTCTGGACTATTGAATCTAAATCTGCGATCAATGATTCTATTTTTAATTTGGTTGCTGAAACAATTTCATACCAATCGGTTTTATCTCCGTCAAACAGTTGTAGCAAATTCAACGCCTTTTCCGCAGCTTCAAGCCCAATTGTCAGAACATGTTGAGCGTGTCCTTTATAATAAATCAGTTTAGCTACATCTTCGATTATATGCTCGTTCATCTTCGGTTGTGTTTTAAAAACACGGGCGAGTAAAATTGACGGTGCAGAGTTTTTCAGGTCTTCTTTCCAGTCAACCAAATCATCCAAAACCTGGCAGGCGATATTAAAATTGTTAACGGCTTCGGTTAAAGGTTCGTTTAATTCTTCTTTTCCACTAAGTTCAACCAGACCTGCAATGACGGCTCTTGAAATTCCTTTCTTGCCGATGACAATATTTAATCCGATTTCTTCGGTATATTCTGTCCATTTACGACTTCCATTTCGAAAATTTTCTTCATTCGCGCAAGCCTGAATATGTTCTTCATAGAACACATCGAATCTTTTCCAAAATATTGTATCAGATTCAAAAAGACGATTTAAAAGTTTTTGCGACTCCCATTGCATTACCAACGGACTGAATAGATTTCGCGTGTCTTTATTAGTAATATTTTTGTCCAGAAAATTATCAAGTAAAATAATCGATTGCCCGAATAAACGACCTGCTACGGACAATTGTTGAATTTGATCTTCTTTGACATTTGGAAAAAGTGATTTAAGCAGATAAGGATAACAGTCATAAATAGTTTCAATCGGATTTTTAAAGTTTTCTTGTAATGAAACAAGATTTTTCCATTCTTCCTGTAAATCGGCGATGTCCGATTTAACAAAATTTCCGTAATTGGCTACTTTCGATAAGAATTCCTGATAAGACATCTGCTGTTAGTTCTTTGATAAATTTGTTATTTCAATTGTATATGTTTTATAGTTTCGGTTTAAAGTAGTGCCGATAGCTTAATTTTCATTTTTATTATTGTTTGATTGTAAGTATTCAAGTGCCTTTTGCAGTTCTTTGTTCGTGTTTTTCTCTTTGATTTCAATGTTCGGATTTACGCCCTCGCCTTCGAGCCTTTTTCCGCTCATCGTATAAAAATCAATCGTCGGAATCTGAAATCGCCAGCCGGTATCCTTTTTCATAAAAATCATATTTTTGTTAATCGAATCCGTGTATGAACCGAGAACTCCGCCGCCGGATGATTTGCCGATGACGGTCGAATTGCGGTTTTCCTGCATCACGGCGGAAAAAATTTCACACGCGCTGTAACAATTTTCGTTAATCAATAAAGCCGTTTTTCCGCGATAAAGTTTATTTGTGTCATTGTTAATTTTAATCATTGCCGCTCCGGTTTTGAGTATTTGAGAAAGGATCGGCTGATCGGTCATCGCGGTTGGAAACCGTGCTAACGCGGCAGAGTTTTTCGATTTAAGAAGATTGATTTTATCCGCGCCCGTCCGCGTAAAAATGTACCCTATATTTTCGCCGTTCGGGATAAAATAGTTCAGCGTTTTGTATAAAAGCTCGATGTCGCCGCCGGAATTATCGCGCAAATCTATTACCAAATTCGGAACCGAAGCGAGTTCCGTCAGAGCCTTTTCCAGACTTTGATAATAATCAGCTTCATCGCGCAGAGTAATCGCTTCAAAACTGCGAAGCCGCAAATAACCTGTTTCATTCGATAACTTTTTCCAACTGATAACGGGCGTTTTTTGTTTGATCGGAAGACTTTTCGGACTTAAATAAAAATCTATGTGCGAAACTTTGAATTCATCCGCGAACCGTCGCATCAACTGCACGAAAGATACGTCGTCTTTTACCGCGCCGAGTTGGGAAGCATATTTTTCTTTTAAATTTTCAATATCTACGCCGTTGTAGTTCGGGTCATAAAAGTTGTTTTTGAGGCTTTCGTAAAAAAGATCAAAGTATTTCGCGTAATAATCCGAATCGTTTTTCCCGGATTTGACTCTAATTCCCGAAACATTGCCTGTTTTGCCGTCAGCCGACCACGTTCCTGTAAGTTTATCGCCGTTCAAAGTGACTTTAACATCCATTCGTCCTTTCGGTCCCAAAGTATCCAGCAAAAATTGATTTTCCGAAATTTTGCCCTGAAAACTTGCGTCACGTCCGTCAGTCGGTCCAAGAGCGATTCCTTCAACCGTGATTTTGTCAGAAGATGTTTTAAAGTAAACGGTCGAAGTAATATCGAAATCTTCAAATTCGGCAGTCATTTCCCAGTAACCGTCAATATTTGCAGTTGATTTATTTTGGGCTTTTATCTGAAAATGAAAAAATAATAATGCAGAAAAAAAGCCCGCTGCCAAAAAAACAAATTTTACTTTATATAACTTAAAAAAACTCAACGAAAAATGAAGAAATTTTTTCATACTGCAATTTCTATCTCCTTCCGATAAAATTACTGAAACGGCTAACTAGAAACCTGAATGTTGATCGTATTCCGATAACCCATAATATTCTGAGTGCGATGATAAATATAAAGGTTGACACTAAAAGCGGAATATAAGGTGATGCGTTTTGATTTACGGAACCGTTGCTCAACCTATCTATACTGTCACTAATCAGTTGCGGATATGTTTCGATTTTCCCAATAAGAAAAGGGAGAACTAATTTGAGAAACCACATAAAAAATGCAAACCAAGCTATCGAATAAAAAATCAGAAAAAGGCTGACTTTGTAAGTCCATGGTAACGGCGGCGGTTGTTTGCCGCGCAGGCGCATTATGCCGTTTTTCAATAGCTTGATCGGCTGGTTGCCGAGATTATAAACTCCGAGTAGATCGCAAACCACCCAATATCCGTCGAAACGCAAAATCGGATTGAGATTAATCAGCGATGACGCAAGAATTCCGAAGATTGCTACTCTAAACGGCTGCCATCCGGTGTAATACCATAATATTGAAAATACTGCTCCGACGACGAAATGAAAATACAAACCCGAAAGATCAACGATCACTCTTTGCCAACGCTGCAATCGCCACGCATCGTTGACATCGCTGTAAAACGCCGGGTAGATCATATAAAGCGTGAAACCGATTGCGCTCGGTTTTGCCCCGAAACGCTGACAAGCACTGGAATGTCCGAGTTCGTGGATGAATATCGAGAATATATAAAGCACATAACCCAATATAATATCGGGTAGCCAGTGTGTTTTTGCTGTGCTGTGATCGGATAAATAAAAAAAGCCGCTGCCGACAATAATCAACAGTATCAAGAAAGCGGCACAAACCGGATTAAATGCCGGTTGAAATTTTTCGGCTAATTTTGAAACCAAAGATTGGGGGATTAAAGGAAGTCTCAGCCAAAAACCGGAGCGCACCGGATTGCTGTTTTTTCTTATACTTTCCACCTTTTCCTGTATATACTTCCACGCCGTTTCGACATTTTCAGGGGACACCGTTTCCTGATTCTGATGGCTTAGATCGTGAGCGATTTTCTCGAACGATTTTCCTTCTTCACGTTCTGAAAGTATTTTCCATGCAGTCGGCGAAAGACGTATATAACAACCGTCAACAGCGTAAAAATGAGATTTTACCCGTTCGGATGAATCAATCTGATTTTGAATAACCGGCTTTCTTTCCAATTTATTTATACTCCCACCGCTTTTTTACGTCTTTTTGCCGATAATTCCGGCTTATTATGTTGATACCGTTTCCACCATACGAACGAGGCTTTCATAACATACATTGTCGTAATGGTTTTTCTGGCGAAAATAAGAGTTTTCCAGACTTCGCCGGTCGCTCGTCCGACATCCATTCTGATAAACAGACAGGCTTCCCAGCTTTTATCTTCCAACTGCGAATTCTGCAAAAATTCGAGTCCCGCTTCGGATGCAGGCTTGATTTTTTCATCTGGGATGAGTTCCGCAATGTCGGCAAGCGTCAATAATGCGAGCGATGTGCTGAGCGGGTCACTCGGCTTATTTTCAAATCCCCAACCGCCGTCATCATTTTGATTTTTAAGTAAATAATCGAGAGCTTTGTCGATACAAACGGAATCGGGAATGACCACTTTTAACAATCGTATGCAAACGTGTGTGCCGTAAAACGGACCGTGATACCAGGTGCTTGTCCATTTTCCATCTGCGTCTTGAATCGAAGCGATATATTCCGCCGAGCGTTTCGCTATATTACCGTATTCCGACGGATAACATAGTTGCAAAGCCCAACCTATATTGGCTACGACATCCGGGTCTGCGCCTTCGCCCCACGCTTTTTTTACCCACTCCGCCTGGATTTCCTGTTGCAGTGTGCGATTTTCTTTCGGAACGATCCAAGTTTCGAACGCACCGGATTCTTTATGATAATTATCCGCCAGTAGTATTTTTAAAGGTTTACTGCAGTATTGTTTAATGTCGGAAAATCTGCCGGTTCTAAAAAGCACTTGCATTACTTGCGCCAAATCGTCCGCATCGGGCGGCAATTCCGGCAAATTAGGAAAATAGCTCCAGCCGCCGAATCCCGTTTGAAGACGGTTTTCGATAAGATAATCGGTTTCGTGCCGGATGGCTTCCGAAAGTTGTTCGCCCAAAGAATCGTTTACTTCGCACAACGCTTCGGCGATCAAAGCCCGCTGAAAAACATCCCCCGACTGAAATTCCTGCGGCGAACTGAAACCGTATTCGGGAGAAAATCTCATAACGTGCTTTACTTCTCCGAAACCCGTTTTCCACTGATCTAAAATGAATTGTAAAGCGTCTTCGCCAGTTTTCAGCCATTCATTGTCGGGAAACGGAAATCGAATTTCCGTCACCGGCTGACGGCTGACGCGCATTTTGTTTTCGGCGACGATTTTTCCAATGTCGGAAAATAGCGAACTGCAATGTTTTCGGGCTATTTCAATTGCCGCGCGCCACGAAAGATCAGGAATATCGTCCGTCATTTGATCGGCTTTATTCAATGAGTCCAATGCCATTTTCAGGACGTTTTGAGCGTGACCGTCATAGTAAAGTCTGCGAGCCATTTCCTTAACTTCACTAGAATCGGGATTCGTATTTTTGACCGGAGGCTGATTTTTCAGTAATCGAGCCAACACGAGCGACGGCGAACCGTCACGCAGATCGTTTTTCCAATCAATGAGATCGTCATACATTTGTCTGGCAATGTAATAACATCTGATTGATTCGGTCAGCGATTCGAACTGGCTGTAATCTCCCGACAGCTCGCACAGACCGGCAATTGCGGTACGCGAAAACCCGTCCTTGTCGCCGATAATTTGAAAAGCCAGCTCATCGGTAAAATCATTCCAGTCGGAATTATTCGCCAAAAACACTTTTTCTCTCAAACAAGCTTCGATATACTCCTTTAAATAACCTCGGAAATGAATCCAAAAATTACTTTCCGTGGGGAAAAGTTCATAAAGTATATGGCTGGCTTCGGACTGCAAAGCGGTAACATTGACCGATGCAACGGCGGCTGTGATACCTTTCATTTCCTGATCCATCAATGCGTCGCAGAGAAACAGGGAAGTTGCATACAATCGTCCGGCTAATGAAAGCTGCTCGACTTTTTCGCCCGTTAAATTCGGAAAGGCTTCGATAAATAGATACGGAAAGCAATCGTAAATGCTGGTCGTATTTTCTTCCGTTCTGTGTATGGAAATCTCCTTTGACCAACGGGATTGTATTATCACAGCTTTTTGTAAAATAGAACGTGCGGCAATAATGATTTCCGGCTTTAAATCAGGCTCTGAAATATGTGACATACAGGAACTGGATAAACAAATTAATTTATTCTCATTGGGTCTAATACCCCGTCAGCTTGCTGCGGCTTTATAATGTTATGAATGAGCAAGTTCATTCATAAAAAGCATAATGTTTCGGTGTTGATGTATCACATCGTTTGCCCGACCAAATATCGTCGAGCGGTTTTTGCGGCAACTATTGATGCCAAGATCAAAGAAATTTGTGCCGAGATGGAAAAACGCTATGAAATAACATTTTTGGAAATCGGTTCGGACGATGACCACGTTCATTTTCTCGTGCAGTCAGTTCCAACCTATAGCCCGAAACAATTGGTGCAAACGATCAAAAGTATCACGGCACGCGAAGTTTTCAAGGCTTGCCCGGAAGTCAAGAAATACTTATGGGGCGGTAAATTCTGGTCTGAAGGATATTTCATCAGCACAGTCGGCACACACGGGACGGAACAAATGATAAAGAACTATGTTCAGCAACAAGGCAAGCTCGAAGATAACGGACAACTTCGGCTGTTTTAATACCCCGTCAGCTTGCTGCGGGGTAGTTTATTAAAAAATTATTATCTGCCAAAATTTATTTCCTGAATTTTATTATAAATTTGGAGATAGCTTTTGGCAGACAATAAAGCAGATAGAAAAATTGCTACCAAGTCTTCTTGGCGTGACCTTCACAACCTTGAGGATTGGTTTTGCAGTCTGCTCCCACTTCCCATCCTTGTGCCGCCGCTTCCGCCTCTGCTTCCACCATATCAACTTCAGATAGTTCGAGCCGTCGCTCTAATTCTTCAATATCAAGCGAAGCCATTAAAGATTGGGGTATTTCATAGCTATTCATCGAAGAATTTGAATTACTTAAGTTCGTCATATTTATTTTTTTTCCTTGATAAAAATATCTGAAAAGGAGAGAAGATTTGGATAGGACACTTTCAAACACACATCTTTATCAACTCTCCGCTAATGGTTGAGCTTCTGATGAGTTTTGAGTTAAGATACTAAACTGTTGAGAGTTTGCATCTGATGTCCAAACACAGCAGAAGCACTTAAACACAATAAGCCTTGCGTCAGTTGCAATGACGCAAGGCTTATTACTTGTTTATTTGATACGACCTCAGTATAGGATTTTTCCAAATTAACAAGTCAAAACTACTCACTATGAAAGTGAAAGCAGACAAATTAAGATGTGGGGAAAAAAAGAAATTCATAGAGAACTTTCTTAATCCTAAATTGAGAAATAGTAACATAGATTAAAATATCTTAATATTTATTATAGATACTTTTATCTACTTTATTGAAAATCTAAAAATTAGAAATAATGAATAAAATATATTTCGATTTCGAATTGATATTTCTGACTCATTTTGACTTAATGGACTAACAGAAATTCGATAAAATCTATTTGCTGTTAAGTCGCTCCGCTTGACAAAGCATAAATTAATATATTGAATGTCGGCGTAATTTTGAGGCTAAGATTAGCACAGCCAACTTCCAATAGTCAAGCATTTTTGTTCCTGACCGCGCATTATTTATTAGGTCGGTTATACGCCGAATTTTACACGGATTTTGCACAAAACTAATCAGGCGTTGAATAATTCTGCAAATCAAATTTTCGACATATCAATAAATCAAATCTCAAGTTTTAAATGTAAGATTAACCACTATAAATTTCATACTTCGAGCAACTGCTTTTTCAAAAGTGATAATCGGTCAGGTTTGTTATCAGAGATAAAAATGGTTTAAAGAAATTTGATAAAGTCATTTCCTGATAAAAATTTATTGCCCTGAAAATCAGGATTAGATAATCTGTCTGAAAATCATTGATAGAAGTTTGAAAATTTAAAAGATTTACATTTTAGTAATCTAAAACAACTTTAAAGTAATTTGACATAAGTTTTGAACAATCAAAAATAATCCTGATTTCCAAACGCGAAAACCCTATGATTTCCAAATGCAAAACCGTTCAAGCGTTCCTTCAATTCTTCTTTATGTGTCTATTTTTACCTTAATTCGAGATTTAAGTCAACAAAAAAATCTTCAAAATGAACAATTAAACGAAAAAAGTTAATGTAAAACATTAAAAAACTTTAAAAAACATTATTTTGCGCTATTTCTTTTCTGAAAAGAGTTTGAAACGATAAAAATCTGTAAAACGATGAGAATAATTCCGCTGCCCAAAAGCACAAAAATTCCGTTTTGCAGATTGCCTGAGGTTTGAGAGACGAGTCCGATTAGTTGTGTCGCAAACATACCGCCGAGCGTTCCCGAAAGAAAAAGCGGCATCGCTTTGCGCGTCGCATTTTCGCCGAAAGTTTTTGTGAAACGCGCCATATTCGTCGGAAAAATCGCCGATGTGCCGAAACCGGAAATGCTCGCGCCGATCATCAAAATCGTAAAACTATCCGCCGCAAAAATCACGACCGAACCGAATGTTAAAATAAACAAACTGAAAAAGAGAAATTTATTTTCGCTTAAAAATCGCAGAAAAAGCGGCGCGATTCCTCTGCCGATGACGAAGAACAGAAAAAATGCCGGAGTTGCCGAAAGTAGCGAATTTGCGCCTTCGGGAAAACGCTCGGAATATGTCGTCAGCCAACCGCCTGCGCCGCTTTCAAAACCGACGTGAATAAAATTAAACGCGGCGATCAGCCACGCCAGCGGATGCGTCCAGATCGGCAGATCGGCGATTGATTCGGTTTCATTTTCCGAATCGGTTTTTCCGGTTCTGACGCGGCTGAAAAAAAGCGCGAGGGACATTGCCAAAAATAAAACCGAAAGAATCGAAGTCGGCAATAAAATACTTTCCGTTGTGCCGAAAAATGCGACGAATGGCTGACTTAAAATCGCGCCGATGCCCCAGAAGAAATTTAAAATGCTGAGTGCCGAAGCCTGTCGTTCGGGATTTAAAACGACGACGATCATATTGAGCGAAGGTAGAGAAGAGCCGATGCCGATGCCGTTGAGAAATAAACCGAAAACGCAGAAAACCCACGTTTCCGAATTGAGCAGGAGCGAGCCGAAAATGATTAAAATAAAACCGCAAAGAGTCGTTTTGATAAATCCTAAACGCTTGGCGGCGAAACCGAAAAAAAGCGTTCCGCAGAGTGAGCCGAAATACTGCGCGATAAAAAGTCCGCCGGATTGCGCGTCGTTTAATGACAGACGTTTGGAAATGACGGGCAGAATCTGACCGATTAAAACCGTGATGATTCCGCAGGACAAGAACGCAAAATGAATTAAAATTGTCAGCGGGCTGATGCGGTTTCTAAATTGTGTCGTCATCGAGATTCAAATTGACAAGCCGTTTTTTCGCGGATAACCTTATCGTTAAATTTACGTTAAATTCAAATCTACATTTATTGTGTAAATTCGGCAATTTTCTGATATTCAAAAATTTAGGAGAAAAAAATTTATGAGAAGACTTTTAACTTTTCTGTCTTTGACTCTGGCGTTGTTTTTTGCGGCTTGCGTCAGCGCACCGCAGGATCAGACCGGAGCGACAAACAAAGCGAAAGACCCGAACCGAAAACTTAAAATCGGTTTTTCGATGGACACGGTGAAAGAAGAACGCTGGCAGCGCGATCAGGACGCTTTCAAAAAACACTGCGAAGAAATGAAGGTCGAATGTGTCATCACGGTCGCCGACAACAAAGCCGACAAACAGGCAAACGATGTCGAAAATCTTTTGACGCAGGGCGTTGACGTTTTGGTTATTGCGCCGCACGACGCGACGCAGGCAGCTTCGATGGTTGAAAAAGCCAAAGCGCAGGGCGTTCCCGTAATTTCGTATGATCGGCTGATTAATTCCGATAAATTAGACGTTTACGTTTCGCACCAAGTTCCGGTCATCGGACAGAAAATCGCCGAATACGCGCTTGCTCACGCGCCCGAAGGAAATTATGTAATGGTTTACGGTGCGGGAACGGACAATAATGCCGTGATTATGAAAAACGAGCAGTTGAAAGTTTTGAAACCGGCGATGGACAGCGGCAAAATTAAAATCGTCGCTGACAACTTTATCACCGACTGGAAACCGGAAGAAGCTCTGAAAATGGCGGAAAACGCTCTGACGCAAAACAATGACAACATCAAAGCGTTCGTCGTTTCCAATGACGGAATGGCGGGCGGTGTCGTTTCCGCTCTGAGCAAAAGAGGTTTGACGGGAAAAATTCTTGTCACCGGACAAGACGCTCAGAAAGATGCTTTGCAGAGAATTGCCGAAGGAAAGCAGACGATGACCGTTTATAAACCGATTATTCCGCTGGCAAGTAAGGCGGTTGACGCGGCGATAGCTCTGGCGAAAGGCGAGGCTTTGACCGATGCAAAACCGTTTATGAATGACGGAATCAAAAAAGAAATTCCGGCGATTCTGCTGGAAGTTCAGGTTGTTGACAAAGAAAATCTGATGACGACCGTTATCAAAGACGGTTATGTTTCGTATGAGGATGTTTACGCAAACGTGCCGGAAGCGCAGCGTCCGCCGAAACAGTAAATTATCATCTGACCGGAACGCGATCCGCTCGCGTTCCGGTTCGGTTTTGCAATTTTCGAGGCTATCAAAATGTCTAAAATCAAATTGAAATTTTTTCAGAGAGCAATCAAAACTTGCTCTTTTTTTTGTCTCGTTTTTTTATTTACGATTCAAATAAATGCGGCTTGGAAAACGGTCGGGAGTATTACGCAAATTGTTCAAACTAAAGCAAACGGCGTGATTTTGGATACTTCGAGCCGCGCGAAAATCTCGGTCGAGTTTTTCGATACAAATGCGGTTCGCGTTCGTGTCGCACCGACCGGAACTTTCGAGCGCGAATTTTCTTACGCTTTCGATTATTCGCACGACCGCAAAACGCCGGACGTGAAAGTTTCCGAAACGGCGAGCGAAATAGTTTTGACAAATGCGAACGGCGCGAAAGTCGTCATCAAAAAAACGCCGTTCGCCGTCACGGTTTTCGACGAAAACGGCAAAATAATCGTGCAGGACGACGCGAAACATCCGACCGTTTTCGATAAAGAAACGGGCGAAATTCAAACGACGAAAATGCGCCGCAGCGAAGTCGAAACGTATTACGGTTTCGGCGAAAAAGCGTTTATCGAGATGTCGCGCAACGGCAAATATATCGTCAACTGGAACACAGACACATTCGCTTATCCGGTCGGCACAGATCCGATTTACGAATCAATTCCGTTTTTTTACGCGCTTTACGACGGCAAATCTTACGGTTTATTTTTCAACAACACTTTCCGCACCTATTTCGATATGGGCAAAACTTCGCCCGAACGCTACATTTTCGGCGCGGACGGCGGCGAATTGGATTATTTCGTTTTCACGGGCGGACGCGAAAATTCGCCGAAAAAAGTTCTGGCGGATTACGCCAGTCTGACGGGAAAAACGCCCTTGCCGCCGATTTGGGCGTTGGGCAATCAGCAGTCGCGCTGGTCGTATTTTCCCGAATCGCGCGTCCGCGAAATCGCCGCAGGCTTTCGCAAAAATAAAATTCCGGCGGACGTAATTTATCTCGATGTAGATTATATGAACGGTTATCGCGTGTTCAGTTGGGACAAAACGCGCTTTCCGAATCCGCAGAAAATGATCGCGGATTTGAAGTCGGACGGTTTTAAAACCGTTCTGATAATTGATCCGGGAATCAAACAGGACGAAAATTATCCGGTTTATAATGACGGTTTAAAAAATAATATCTACGTCAAAAACGCCGACGGCTCGCTTTTGATTCGCAATGCGTGGGCGGCGGAATCGGCGTTTCCCGATTTTACCGATCCAAAGGCGCGTGAATGGTTCGGCGCGCAGTATAAAACGCATTATCTCGAAGAAGGCGTTGCCGGATTCTGGAACGATATGAACGAACCGGGAGTTTTCATCACGGACAATTACGAACGCCCGGAAACGACGCATCATCCGGCGAAAACCTTTGCTTACGACACGCCGCACAACGGCGACGGAATGCCCGACACGCATCGCCGTTATCATAATGTTTACGGAATGCAGATGGCGCGTTCGACGTTTGAAGGCTTGAAAAAACTCGCGCCGGAAACGCGCCCGTTCGTGCTGACTCGCGCCGGATTTGCGGGCGTTCAGAGGTTTTCGGCGGTTTGGACGGGCGACAATGTGGCGAGTTGGGATCATCTCGCGCTTTCGATTCCGATGCTGACGAATCTGAGCGTTTCGGGCGTGCCGTTCGTCGGCTGCGATGTCGGCGGATTTGCCGAAATGCCGTCGGGCGAACTTTATGCGCGTTGGCTGCAAGCCGCCGCTTTAACGCCGTTTTTCCGCTCGCATTCGGTCGGTTGGGTCGGCAACAAAGAACCCTGGGAATTCGGCGAAGAATTCACGAAAATCAATCGCCAAACGGTCGAAATGCGTTATCAATTTCTGCCGTATCTCTACACGCTTTTCCGCGCACACGAAAAAACCGGCGAACCCGTAATGCGTCCGCTGTGGTACGAATTTCCGAACGACAAAGCAACTTATTTAATCAATGACGAATATCTGATCGGAAGCGACGTTTTAATCGCGCCCGTAATTCGTGAAGGCGCGGAAACGCGCGGAATTTATCTGCCGAAAGGCGCGGAATGGGTTGATTGGTGGACGGGCGCGCGATACGAAAGCGGCAAGACGCATTATCTCGAAACGCCGCTCGACCGTCTGCCGATTTTCGTTCGCGTCGGCGCGGTTATTCCGACACAAAACGTGATTCAAAACACGACCGAAATGCCGAATGCGGAAATTACTTTAAATGTCGTCGCGGGAATCGCACCGGATAAAACCGAAATTTCGACGCTTTTTCAGGACGCGGGCGAAGGCTACGGTTACAGAAAAAACGATTGGCGCGAAATTAAAATCGAACATCAACAAGGTTCTTTAATTATAGCTAAAACCGGAAGTTTTAACGGTCAGAAAATCAAATATATCGAAGCCGTCGGAACGGATAGTGAAGCGCGGCAAATTAAAGCCGACGGGAAACCTTTAATCCAAACATTCGATGCGGAAAGAAAAAGGATTCGTGTCCGAATTGATGAAAATGCGAAGGAAATTACAATGATGCGGTAAAAATGAAAAGGCGAAAAAGGTGGAAAAGTTGATTGTGCAAAAACAAATTACTTTTCCGCCTTTTCGCCTTTTTAACTATTTTAACTCAAGTTGCCAGTAATAAAACTCAAAGATATTTTGCCCGCGAAATACGCGAAAAGACATGAAAAAAGAGAGAAGTTTATTATTATGTCAATAAAATTTTAGCGACTTTCGCGTACTTTCGCGGGCAAATTCTTTCTAATTTCAATAACTGGCAACTTGAGTTGTTTTACTTTAGAAAAGGCAGAAGATTTTCGCGCCAGATTGCATAGCCTTTGGCGTTCATATGCAGGTTATCCTGAATGAAAATATCTGTAAAAGGTTTGCCGTCCGCGCCGAACATTTTCGCGCCGAGATCGGCAAACTGAATTTTTTTGTGATTCTTGATTTCCGCTTTTATCAGATCGTTTGCTCTGCTCATTTCCGACCACATATTCCAACGTGCGACGCTCGGTTTGAGCGAAATAAAAATGAGCGGCGTGTTCGGCAGATTTTTGTCTCTCAATGCGACGAAAGTTTTGAAATCTTCGAGAACACTTTCCGCCGTTTGTTTGGCTTCGATGTCGTTTTCGCCGACGTATAAAACGATTTTTTTCGGTTTATACGGTGTGACGATTTGCGCGAAATAATGATTAACATCTTCAAATCGCGAACCGCCGAAGCCGCGATTGATAACCTTAAATTGCGGAAAATCTGTCCGCAGACTCTGCCAGAAACGGATGCTCGAACTGCCGACAAACAAAATCGGATTGTCCGGCGGCGTTTGTGCGCGATCAATTTCGGCAAAGCGTTTTATTTCCGATTCCCAAATTTTTTCGCGGTCGTATGTTTGTGCGAAAGATGTGTAAACACCGATTAAAACAAATAAAATTATGCCGAAAGATTTGAATTTCATATCTACTTTAAAACTTCAGCCGTCGAACTTCTAACCATTAAAGTCGGTTCAACGCTTATTGTTGACGAGATCGAATCGTCTGTTTTCTTTAAACCGTCAAGAACTGTCTGCGCGGCGATTTTTCCCATTTCAAAAAGCGGCTGGCGAATCGTCGTCAGAGCCGGATTGTAAAATGCCGCCGCGTAAATGTCGTCGAAACCGAGAACCGAAACGTCTTTCGGAACGTGCAAACCCGCTTCTTCCAAAGCGCGAATCGAGCCGATTGCCGACACATCGTTAAAGGCAAAAACGGCGGTAAATTTCTCACCGCTCGCCAAAAGTTTTTTCGTCGCAATGTAACCTGTCTCCGGCGAAGGCGTTTCGCCCAGAAGTTGTGAACATAGTTTTTGCGAGATCGGAATCGAGCGTTTTCTTGCAGCATCGGCGATTGATTTCCATCGAATCTCCGTGTCCGAACTGAAATCCTGACCTTTGAGAACGGCAATTTTTCGATGACCGAGTTCGTAAAGATGACCGATACCTAATTCCGCCGCTTTTTGATGATCCAAAACGATATTCGTTACGCCTTTGATCTCGTCGTGTCCCGAAACGCTGACGCAGGGCAACGTCGGCAAAAAACGAATCGGCGAATCAACGGCGATAATTCCTTCGACCTGTCTCTCGATTAAAATCTGCGGATGTTTTTCCAGTAAATCTTCGCGGTGCAGATGGCTCGCCGTCAGATAAAAAAAACCTTCTTTCGACAAAATATCTTCGACACCATTTAAAACCATCGCCGAATAACCGTCCGAAAGTTCGGGAACGATCACGCCGAGCGTGTGCGTCCGCTGAACGCGCAGCGAACGCGCAACGTAATTCGGACGGTAATTTAATTCTTTAGCCGCTTCGAAAATTCTGTCTTTTGTCTGCTGCGGTATCGAACTGGCGGAAGGCGCATCGTTTAAAACCAAAGAAAGCGTCGTCGGAGACAAACCCAAATGATGCGCCAATTGCTTGAGTCCCACGGTATTACCCGCGTTCTGGTTTATGTCGCATTTAGGTTTTATGTTACTTTTTCGAGGCATAGAAAAGCCAATAATTACACAAATTACTCTAACAAATCAAGATTAAATATTTTTGAAATCATAAAAAGTCTAAATCAAAATTCAGACGCTTTCTATATCTTATTAAATCATAAAAAATTGACGGTAAATTGGTTTAACCAATTTTACTATTATTTTTTTGCAAAAAGCAGAAAATTTATTGAAAACTCTTGACTTGATTAAAATAAAGATGCTATAAACCATATTTACTAAAACGATTTACTAAAACGATTTTTCAAGTCTTATAAACTACGAAATAGTTTTAGTTTCAGTATCCGTTAAAGATTTCTAAATCAATATATTATTAAATTCAAAATTCTGGAGGGTTTTATGCGTCAAGCATCATTTCGTTTATTTCGCCTGTCTGTGTGCGTTGTCGTTTTGACGATGATTTTTGCCATCGTTACCAGCGCACAGTTTCGCGCCGCTTTTCAAGGTATTGTTACGGATAATGCCGGAGCGGTCGTTCCCGGCGCATCCGTAACATTAGTTAATAAGGAAACGGGACGCTCGCAGAAAGTGTTGAGCGGTGACAACGGGTTTTTCAGATTTTCCGGCTTAGCTCCCGGAAAATACTCTTTGATCGTTGATAAAGAAGGATTTGCTAAAAAGGAACTTAATAGTGTTGATGTTGCAGCGGAAGTTACACAAGGTTTTGACATCGCACTTGATCTGGCAGGCGTGACGGCAAGCGTCGAAGTCACCGGCAGTCAGGAAACAACTTTGCAAACCGAAAATCCGAATATTCAAAATACGGTCGGCACACGCGAAGTTCGCGCTCTGCCGCAAACGGGACGTAATCCTTACGAATTGTTGGCTTTAACACCGGGCATAATCGGCTCTTTCGGGCGCAACGGCAACGGGCAGGCGGCTAATTTTCCGAATTCGACCGGACCGGGCGGCACGAACGCTTCGATCTTTCAGACGGAAAATCAAGTTCCGATCAGTGCTGCCGGACAGCGCGTTGATGCCAATAATTTTCAGGTTGACGGCGTGAGCGTCAACAGTTTGCAATACGGCGGCGCGGCGGTTCTGACACCGAATCAAGAATCGGTCAAGGAAGTAGTCGTTTCGAGTTCGAGCTTTTCAGCCGAAGACGGACGCAACTCCGGCGCACAAGTGAGAGTTGTTTCGCAAAACGGAACTAACGAGTTTCACGGCAGTGCGTTTTTCAGATACAACGATCCGAAGTTGAATGCTTTCAATAGATATTTCGGCAACTCGGTAAGACCTTCGACTCCTTCGATTGTGATGAACCGCGACCGACAATTCGGCGGAAGTTTCGGCGGACCGTTGCCGTTTTTAAGATTTGGCGAAGGCGGTCCGGTTACGACGAGCGGCAAAGATAAATTGTTCTTTTTCGTTTCTTATGAAGGTTTGAGAAACAACACAAATAATACATATCAAACATTTATCGAAACCGAGCAGTATCGTCAGCAGGTAATTGCGGCGCGTCCGAACGGCGTTACCGCGCAGGTTTTTCAGATGCCGGGCATTGCTCCGCGCGTTGCGAGTATAGTTCCGCGCACGTGCGCCAGCGTTTTCGGCGGCGACGCGGCGAATCGTTGCCGCGATGTGCCGGGCGGTTTGGATTTGGGTTCGATTACCGGAACGCGGGGAAACTATCTATTGCTCGGCGGCGGAGTCGGTAAAGCCGACATCGGCGGTGGTTTTGACGGCGTGCCGGATATCGTGTTTGCCAATTTATTTAACCCGAACACGCAACGCGGCAATCAATACAATGCCCGTATAGATTCTAATGTGAACGATGCTAATAAAGTTGCCGTTAGCACTTATGTGACAAAACGTGATGATCTTTCATCAGATGTCGGTTCGCGCAGTCGTCCGAGCAGCGATATTGCTAATCAGCCGCTCAATTATATTGTTACCGGAATCGTCGTCAGCAATTTATCGGCTACTTCGCTCAACGAAGCCCGCGTAAATTTCACCCGGTTTGCTTCGGATCAAGTAAAGGCTTCGTCGGCGACAAATTTCGGCATTCCAAACATCGAAGTAGAAGGCGTGCCGTTTGACCGCATTCGTTTCGGGGCAGGACGCTCGGAAACGACTCCGGCGGTGTTCTCACAAAACACTTTTGAAATCAGCGACACAGTTACCAAAATTTTCGGCAATCACGCCGTCAAAATCGGCGGCTTGTTCCAGCGCGAATTTAATAATAATAATTTGAGCGGTGGAGCGCGTCCGAAATATTCGTTCGTCGGACTTTTCAATTTAGCGAACGACACGCCGATTTTTGAAGAAATCAACGCCGATCCGACGACCGGACTTCCGGCAAACGCGCAACGGTTTTTCCGCACCGCCACTTACGGCGCATTCGTTCAGGACGATTGGAAAGTGCGTCCGAATCTGACCTTGAACCTCGGTCTGCGTTACGAATATTTTTCGCCGCTGACCGAAACCGAAGGTCGCCTGACCGATTTGCAGTTGGGTAGCGGAGCGCAAACACTGTCGAATGCACGACTCGTTCAGGTTGATTCTTTATACAAAAAAGATTTGAATAATTTCGCGCCGCGCATCGGTTTTGCATATAGCCCCGATTTTAGAAATTCTTCGGGTTATTTGAAAGGATTGAGCAATAAGATCGTTTTGCGCGGCGGCTTCGGTATTTTTTACAATCGTCTGCAAACCGTTTTATTCAGCAATTCGCAGGGCAATCCGCCGTTTTTCGCGCGTTACAGTATTTGTTGCGGAACTAATGCAGCTGATTTCGGTTCGCCGTTTGCCGGCGGACAAATTTTATATGCAGTCGGTTCGGGTAGAAGTGCGGACAGTTTCCCGCGTAACCCCGTTCTCGGAAGCGGTATTAATCCAGCAACGGGTTTGCCAAATGATCCAACATTAGAGGTTGAAATTTATGGTAGTTATAATGATCAGCCGAATCCGATGGTTTATAAATATTCGCTCGATTTGCAGTATGAACTGCCGTATCAGATGGTCGCTTCAATCGGTTATGAAGGAAATACCAGTAAGCATCTGCCGCGTTTGGTTGATCTCAATCAATTTTTCACGCCTTTGCCCGGCACTTCCGCTGTTCGTTATGTAAGTCCCGATATAGAAGCCAGTTATAATGGTATGAATCTGCGGCTCGAGCGGCGTTTCGCACAGGGCTTTCAGGTATCGGCAAATTATCGGTATAGTAAAGGTATTGATACGCTTTCAAATGCCGGTCCGGGCGCAGTGACTAATCAGACTTTTCCGATTGATTTAAGTGAGGAAAAAGGTCCTTCGGATTACGATTCGCGGCACAATTTCGTGTTGTCGGGTATTGCCGAACTCCCGTTTTTCCGCAATAAAAGTACTTTAGCCGGAAAACTGCTCGGCGGTTTTGAATTAGGCGGAATTTTGACACATTACACGGGTTTTCCGTGGACACCGAAAGTAGGTCAATTTGTTCGCACATCAACCGGCGCGGGTATTTTCCCGATTCGCCCGATTGCTTATTTCGGCGGTGTTCAGCAGGACACTTCAAACGGTACGTTCTTGACACCGAACGGATATTTTCCGGGCGGCGGAAGCCGGTATTTCAACCTTGGCATAAATCCCAACCCGAACGGCGGAGACCCGCGGCTTCAGGATAATCCGCCGGGAATCGGACGCAATACATTTCGCGGTCCGAATTATTTCTCGGTTGATATGAACATCACCAAACGATTCGGCTTGCCCGGATTAAGTTTTTTGGGTGAAAATCGTAGCCTTGAGCTTCGCGCTGATATTTTCAACCTGTTCAATCATTTGAATCTTCAACAGTTCGGCTTTTTCAGTCCCGGCACGTTCGTCAACAATGCAAATTTCGGCGAACCCGACGGCGCGTTAGCCGGACGCACTGTCGCCTTACAGTTAAGATTCAGGTTCTAACCGTCAAAGTTTATTGATTGAGGCAGACAAATCAAGTCTGCCTCAATTCTGCACAATCAAATAAATTTACCGGAGTTAATTAAATGAGGTTAGTAGCCAAAATCAATCTCTCATTTTTCGCATTCATTCTATTTTTTTTAATAATTTTCTATTCGCCGTTAAGTTTGCTCGCCCAGAAAAATACTGGAACGAGAATATCGGCGGCGGATGTTGAGCGTAAAATTAACGCTTTGGTTGCGAAAATGACGATGGCGGAAAAGCTCGGTCAACTTCAGCAGTTGGACGGTGAGGCGAACGGCAATTATCGTCCCGAACATCTGGAAATGGCGCGAAAAGGTTTGCTCGGCTCGACTTTAAATGTGCGCGGGGCGAAGATGACGAACGAATTGCAGAAAGCCGCGCTCGAATCGCGTTTGAAAATCCCGATTTTACTCGGCTTTGACGTGATTCACGGTTATCGAACGATTTTTCCCGTGCCGCTCGGCGAATCGGCGAGTTGGGATTTGGCGATGATGGAAAAAACGGCGGCGATTGCGGCGGCTGAATCTCGTGCGGCGGGTGTTCATTGGACGTTTGCGCCGATGGTTGACATCGCGCGCGATCCGCGTTGGGGAAGAATTGTCGAAGGCGCGGGCGAAGATACTTATTTGGGTTCGCGCATTGCGTTTGCCAGAGTTCGCGGATTTCAGGGAACGGATTACAGCGCGAACGACAAAATAATGGCGTGCGCGAAACACTGGGTCGGCTACGGCGCGGCGGAAGCGGGACGCGATTACAACACGACGAACATTACAAAACGCGCTTTATATGAGATTTATTTTCCGCCTTTTCAAGCCGCGCTCGATGCCGGAGTCGGTTCGTTTATGACGGCATTTAACGATCTCGACGGTGTTCCTTCGACGGCTAATCCGTTTATCTTAAAAGACGTTTTGCGGAAAGACTGGAAATTTGACGGTTTGGTCGTCAGCGATTATACAGCCGTTAATGAACTGATGTTTCACGGCTTGGCAAAAGACGAAAAAGAAACGGCGATGTATGGCTTAAATGCCGGAACCGATATGGAAATGGTTTCGCGCAATTACAACAAATTCGGCGAACAGCTTGTCAAAGAAAAGAAGGTTTCCGCCGCCGATATTGACGAAGCCGTGCGCCACGTCCTGCGCGTCAAATTCCGTCTCGGACTTTTTGAAAAACCGTTTGCCGACGAAAATCTCGAAAAACGCGAAGTTTATAAAAAAGCCAATTTAGATGTGGCGAAAGCCGCCGCTGAAAAATCGTTCGTGCTTTTGAAAAACGATAACGAAACTCTGCCGATCAGTAAAAATATCAAGGAAATTACCGTCATCGGCGATCTGGCGAACAACAAAAGCGAGATGAACGGCAACTGGACGGGCGACGGTCAGCCGACCGATCCGACGACGGTTTTGGAAGCGTTAAAGGCGAAATATCCGAAAATAAAAGTTCGCTACGAAAAAGGCTGTGACGCATACTGCACGACCGACGAAGGTTTTAAATCAGCCGTTGACGCGGCACAAAATTCGGATTTTACGATCATCGTCGCGGGAGAATCCGGCGCGATGTCGGCGGAAGCGTCGTCGCGTTCGGAGATCGGTTTGCCGGGAATGCAGACCGAATTGATTCAAAAAATTCACGCTGGCGGAAAGCCTTACGCCGTCGTTTTGATGAACGGCAGACCTTTGACGATAAACTGGCTGGCGGAAAATTCTCCGGCGATTTTGGAAACGTGGTTTGCGGGAACGATGGCTGGTCCGGCGATTGTCGATACGTTATTCGGCGATTCAAATCCGAGCGGAAAATTGCCGATAACTTTTCCGCGTTCGGTCGGTCAGATTCCGATCTATTACAACGCGAAAAATACCGGACGACCGTTTGATGCGGCGAACAAATATTCTTCCAAATATCTCGACATTGCGAATACGCCGCTGTATCCGTTCGGCTACGGTTTGAGTTACACGAAATTTGAACTCTCGAATCTGCAATTAGACAAACTGCAAATTTTGCCGACCGGAAATGTCAAAGTAAAAGTTGACGTGACGAACACGGGCAAACGCGCGGGCGAAGAAGTCGTTCAGCTTTACATTCACGATGTCTCCGCGTCGGTCACTCGTCCGGTCAAAGAACTAAAAGGTTTTCAGAAAGTTGCGTTAAACGCGGGCGAAAAACGGACGCTCGAATTTACTCTTACGACCGAAGATTTGAAATTTTACGACCGGGATTTGAAACCGACCGTCGAAACGGGTGAGTTTCAGGTTTATGTCGGCACGAGTTCCGACAGCGGTTTGCAGACGAGTTTTGAAGTCGTCAATAAAATCTCGGCGAAATCCGTCGCGCAGAAAATCGAAAACGAATCTGTTGATCCCGCGCCCGCTGCGCCTGTTCCGACGGCACAGATTTCAAAAGAAGACGACACCTTTTTGGATGACTTGGAAAAAAAAACTTTTCAATTCTTCTGGGAGAATTCCAATCCGAAAAACGGTTTGACATTAGACAGAACCGGCGCGGACGGAACGCGCCATCCGACGACGCATCCGAGTTATAACATTGCGAGTTCGGCTTCGACCGGATTTGCTCTTTCGAGCTATTGTGCCGGCGCGACGCGAGGCTGGATTTCCAAAGCGCAGGCGGAAGAACGGACTGAAAAAACACTCGATTTTTTTGCCAATAAAGCGTTCAACAAAAACGGCTGGTTTTATCACTGGATGGATTATGAAACCGGCGAACGGCGTTGGACGAGCGAGGTTTCTTCGATTGACACCGCGCTTCTTTTGGGCGGCGTTTTGACGGTCAAGCAATGTTTCGCCGACGACAGGGAAATTGGTCAATTAGCAGATTTGATTTACCGAAGAGTTGATTTCGTGTGGATGCTCAACGGCGATTCGTATCTGCTTTCGCACGGCTGGCGACCGGAAAACGGTTTTATTGCAAACCGCTGGCGCGATTACAGCGAAGACAAAATGCTGTATCTTCTGGCAATCGGTTCGCCGACGCATCCGATTCCGCCGCAGGCTTGGAACGCTTGGGAGCGAACGTGGAAAGAATACGGCGGTTATCGTTATCTCGCCGCCGTTTCGCCGCTTTTCATCCATCAATTTTCACACGCTTACGTTGATTTTCGCGGACGGCGCGAACATCGTCCGCCGTATGTTGATTACTTTGAAAATTCGGTCAAAGCAACGCGGGCGCAACAGAAATTTTTCGTCGAGGTTTTAAGCAAAGATTTCCCGAAATATTCGGCGACGATGTGGGGCTTGACGGCTTCGGATTCTAAACCGGGTTACATCGCGTGGGGCGCGCCGCCGCGCGAACCGGCGATTGACGGCACAGTCGTCCCGTGCGCTCCGGCAGGTTCGCTGATGTTCGCGCCCGATATTACTTTGCCGACCTTAAAAGCGATGAAAGACGAATACGGCAACCGCGTTTATAAAAAATACGGTTTCGTTGACGCTTTTAATCCGAACGGTAAATGGACGGGTTCGGACGTTATCGGCATTGATCTCGGCATTTCGCTTGCGAGTATCGAAAATCTGCGAAGCGGGAAAATCTGGTATTGGTTTATGCAGAACGACGAGATTCGGCGCGGGTTGAAACGCGCCGAATTATTTTAATTGTGAAGAGAAAAAAATTGCCTGCGAAATACACTAAAAATACGAAAAAAGAAATAAGCGGAAATGTTTTTCTTTAATTTTAGTTTCTTTCGTGTATTTCGTGGGCAATTTTCTTCAAGGTATTTGGATAATCGGCTGAAAAGTTTTTACAAAAATAGAACTTTGTTTTACTTGTGCGTAAAAGTATTTTACAGAATCGGATAAAACATTTAGAATGCCTTAAATAGATTTATCAAAATTCTGTCTTTCCTTTAATTCTGAAACGAAAAATTCGGCTTATGGCACTTCTTGAAATGCGGCAAATTACGAAGGAGTTTCCCGGCGTAAAAGCTCTCGACGGCGTGACGATGGATTTGAACGCGGGCGAATTTCATTCTCTCGTCGGTGAAAACGGTGCGGGAAAATCTACCTTGATGAAAACGCTGTCCGGCGTTTATCCGTTCGGAACTTACGGCGGCGACATCGTTGTCGAAGGCGATGTCAAACATTTTGCCAATATTCGCCAAGCCGAAGATGCCGGAGTTGCGATCATCTTCCAAGAATTATCATTAGTTAAAGAATTAACAGTCGCCGAAAATATCTTTCTCGGTAAAGAACCGCAGAGATTCGGCGTGATAAATTGGGCGGAAGTTTACCAAAAATCTTCACAGCTTTTAAGAGATTTAAATCTGCCGCTTAATCCGCGCACGAAGGTCGGAAATCTCGGAATCGGACAACAGCAATTAGTCGAAATCGCCAAATCACTTTCACAAAAAGCGAAAATTTTAGTTTTGGACGAACCGACCGCCGCTCTGACCGAATCGGAAGTCGAAACTTTGTTTACGATTTTGCGGGATTTAAAATCGCGCGGTGTCGGGATGATTTATATTTCGCACAAACTCGACGAAGTTTTTACAATGTCGGATCGCATTACGGTTTTGCGCGACGGTAAAACCGTCGGCACGAACAACGCCGCCGATATGACGAAAGATAAAATTATCGCTTTGATGGTCGGGCGCGAAGTCGGCGATATTTTTCCCGAAACCACTCACGATTTCGGCGAAACGGTTTTGGAAGTCAAAAACATTAATGCTTTCGACCCGGACGCGCCGGACAAAAAACTCGTTAAAGACGTTTCGTTTTCGGTTCGCAAAGGCGAAGTTCTCGGAATTTCCGGTTTGATGGGCGCGGGACGCAGTGAACTTTTGATGAGCATTTTCGGCGCGTGGCGCGGCAATCATTCGGGCGAAGTTTTTGTCGAGGGAAATAAAATTTCAATAGATGCGCCGCGTGACGCGATCAAACACGGCATCGGTTTTGTCACCGAAGACCGCAAGCGTTTCGGTTTGATCTTGGATCAGACGATTCGTGATAATTCGACGATTGCCGGACTCAAACAAATTTCCGGCGCGTTTTTAACGCACCGTTCACGCGAAACAGTCGCTACCAGAAAAGTGATGAGTGCGCTGCACGTCAAAGCCAATTCGCCGCTGACGATTGCCGGAACTTTGTCGGGCGGAAATCAGCAGAAAGTCGTTTTGGGAAAATGGCTTTTGACCAATCCGAAAGTTTTGTTTCTGGACGAACCGACGCGCGGCATCGATGTCGGCGCGAAACAGGAAATCTACTCGGAAATTAATAAACTCGCCAAAGAAGGTCTGGCAATCGTGATGGTTTCGTCCGAGTTGCCGGAAGTTTTAGGTTTGTCGGACAGAGTTATGGTTCTGCACGAAGGACGACTGACGGGCGAATTTTCAAAAGAAGAAGCGACACCGGAAAAAGTAATGGTCGCGGCGACGGGCGAATCGAAGGTGATGATTTGAAAAGTTTTTGATAATTTTTAACACAGAGAACACGGAGTTTTTCACAGAGAAGAACAGAGAGGAACAGAGAGGAACTATTGCAATGATTGACTCCCAATTGAATGAAATCACAGGTGATGTAATAGGTGCCGCGATTGAGGTTCACAAACAACTTGGTCCGGGTTTGCTCGAATCGGCTTATAAAGAATGCCTGTGTCGTGAATTTACTATTCGAGGAATTAGTTTTGAAAAGGAAAAACCTCTGCCGCTTGAATATAAAGGCGTAAAACTCGAATGCGGTTATCGGTTAGATTTTTTGGTTGAAAAACTGGTTGTTCTTGAACTCAAAGCAATGGAAGCAATTGCTCCGATTCACGAAGCGCAACTTGTGACATATTTGAAATTAGGCGGATTTCGCCTCGGACTTTTAATTAATTTTAATGTCCTAGTTCTGAAAGATGGAATACGCCGAAAAATTTTCGGGTAAGGTTTCCGTGAACTCTGTGAAAATCTCCGTGTTCTCTGTGTTGAGAATCTTTTTAACACAGAGAACACAGAGTTTTACACGGAGAATAACAGAGGATTGAATATAATGAGCGAAACAATAACTGGAGAAAAAAAGGGATTCAAAATCGAAACGACGGCACTGCGCGCTTATACGATGTTCGGCGCGTTGATATTTATATGGATATTTTTCCATTATGCCACTAACAATAACTCTCCTGAGTTTTCAAATGTCGGTGAGCATTTTAGAGTGTTTTTTTTGGGGCTTATCAATTTTGTAAAAAACATTTCAACTAGTATTGGACTGTATGATTTTGGTTCTAACTTACCAAGTTGGATTAGCGATGGAATATTTCTCACGCCGCGCAATTTGTCGAATCTGATGCTGCAAACCGCCGTGACGGGAATAATCGCGGTCGGAATGTTAATGGTCATCGTTTCGGGAAATATTGATCTGTCGGTCGGTTCGGTTCTCGGACTTGCAGGCGGTGTCGCGGCAATTATTTTAACGAGTTGGGGTTATCCGCTTCCTGTTGCTATTCTCGGCGCAATTGCCATCGCTACTATCATCGGTGTTTTTCAGGGTTTCTTGACGGCTTATCTAAATATTCCGGCGTTTATCGTAACTCTGGGCGGACTGCTCGCGTGGCGCGGCGCGATTAAAGGAATTTCGCAATCGGAAACGATACCGATTGCCGACGCGACATTTAAACAACTCGGTCAAGGCTATATCGCTCCGATGGTCGGTTGGCTTTTGGCGGCGGTCGCCATTTTAGCAATTCTTTATTTTGCCGTCGGTCGCGCCAAAGCCGAAAAAGAATACGGTTTAGGCGACGGAAACATCGGCAGGGAAATGCTCAAATCGCTTTTGCCAATCGCCGGAGTTATTCTCTTTACCTACGTTATGAATAAATACGTGGGAATTCCGATTCCTGTTTTGATTCTGATCGCCGTTGCGCTCGTCGGATTTTTTATTACCAACAACACGACGTTCGGGCGTTATCTCTACGCCATCGGCGGAAACGCGGATGCGGCGCGGCTTTCGGGAATTAACAACAAAGCGAACATCGTCAAAGTTTTTGCATTCTTAGGCGCGTTAACGGGAATTGCGGCTCTGATTTTTACGGCGCGTGTCGGTTCTGCCGCGCCGGATGCCGGAGTTTTAAAAGAACTCGATGCGATTGCGGCGTGCGTGATCGGCGGCGCGAGTTTGATGGGCGGACGCGGAACGGTTTTCGGCGCGTGTCTCGGCGCATTGATTATGGCTTCGCTCGATAACGGAATGTCTTTGCTCAATGTCCGCGATTTTATGCAGGAATTAACCAAAGGTTCAATCTTGGTTTTAGCCGTCGGTTTGGATATGGTCGGACAGAAAAACTAACAAAAATGTAATTCGATTGCAAAAAAAATAATCTTTAAAAACTTTGTAAATTCTCCATAATCTCTCTGTTAAATAATACACACAGAGATTGCGGAGAATTTACACATATACGCGGAAAAGAAACTTATTTTGTGAACGGTTTTTTACTCTTGACTCAAATTATTAAATCTTGTCTTTCAGTATTTAACGGAAAAGTTCTTGTAGAATATGTGCTTTGCAATGACTTTTCCGGGTTTAATAGAAATCGGCGCAAATATTTTTTGATTTTGAATTGAGCAGAAAAGACAGTAAAATCTACGATTTAATGTAGAAGTCACAAAAAGGTTCTTTTACAAATAAGTGTCGAATAAAAACAAGTGTGCGAGTCATATTTTCTAAATTTAACGGAAACAGAGCCGGTCATTGCGATGATGGCAACGCCGGTTTGCGTTCTAATTTCGGCGAAAAACGGATCGTCGCCCGCGCCAATTCGACATCGAATCTTTCCGCTTTTATAAGAGTCGGGAATCGAAACGATGAGTCCGATTCAGGCGACTGCCGCAATTTTGGAAAATATGGTTTTGCGTCCGAGTCTTTTCAAACTGATGGCGACGAAAAGTAATCCCGAAGAAGAAGAACATCTGGACGAGATTCGCATTACGTCGAGAAAGTCGGTCGGCAACAATCCGGCGAAACTAAGTCTGCACGGCGGCTTGGTCGTCGCGCTTAGACGTGAAGGCAAACTCGTTCCGCCGAACGGTGCGACGATTTTGAAACATAATGACATTTTAACGCTTTTAGGCGACAATAAATCGCTCGAACGAGCCAAACGGATTCTGCAAATTGCCGATTAATTTTGAATCCGAAACAGTTTCGATAAAATTAAATGAAAGAAATCGTCTTAGCCGCTGATCTGGGCGGAACAAATTTGCGAATGGCGGCGGTTGATCGTGAAGGCAGGATTTTACACCGGACAAAATATAATACGCCGAAATCGGAACGCGCCGATGAGATTATTTCCGCAATCACCGAAGCCTCGAAAGAATGTCTGGAAGCCGTCGAGAAAAAAGGCTGGATCAAAGCCTTCGGCGCGGCAGTTCCGGCGACGCTCAATGTGCCGGACGGAATTGTCCTGAAAGCACCGAATCTGCCCGCGCTTGACGGATTTCGTTTTTCGGCGACGGTTTCCGACGAATTGAATCTGCCGGTATTTTTGGAAAACGATGCAAATGCGGCGGCAATCGGTGAAAATTGGCTCGGCGCGGCAAAATGCGCTGAAAACGCGGTTTGCGTCACGCTCGGCACGGGAGTCGGCGGCGGCATTATTATCAACGGAAAAATTTTGCGCGGTGTTGACGGTACAGCCGGAGAGATCGGTCACATTTGCGTCGAACCTTTGGGCGCACCGTGCGGTTGCGGCAGCCGCGGCTGTGTCGAGCAGTATTCATCAGCAACCGCCGTCGTAAGAATGACGCGCGAACTCGAAAATCAATATCCGAAATCGGCGTTGCTGAACAAATCGCGTCTGACATCGCTCGATGTTTTCGATGCCGGAAAAGCGGGCGACGAACTCGCGCTCGAAGTTTTTCGCAAGATGGGTTTTTACTTGGGAATCGCGCTTGCCGATCTGGTTAATGTTCTGAATCCTGAAAGCATCGTTATCGGCGGCGGCGCGTCTGCCGGTTGGGATTTGTTTATCGGTCACGTTCAGGATCAGATAAATAAACGCGCTTTTGACGAACCGGCAAAACGCGCGAAACTCGTCCGCGCCGAACTCGGCGACGATGCCGGAATTTTAGGCGCGGCGAAAATGGCATTCAATTAAAATAATTTCAAGGTTTGTTTTTTAATTTTCGACTACAAAAATCAGAAAGTAAAGTGATTTTTATTGCGTTCGGTCTAAAAAAATCACAAAATCAAATAACCTGAAATCTTGAAATACTAAAAAACTATGGATGTATATCATAATGTTTTATTGAAATTATTTGAAGAGACCGGAGGAAGCGATTCGAGAGCGGTTGATTTTGCAGATATAGTCAAACGGCTGAAATTTCACGCCAATTATCCGACTATTTATAAAGAGTTGAGCGTTCAGGGATGGATTGTCGAGACGAGCAAAGCCGATTGGGTGAAAATTACGCACTGGGGAATAATGGAAGCGAAAAAATCGCAATCGGGCGAAGGCGGCAATTTGCAGGATTTGAAAAAAGATTCAAATCGTATTTTATCCGAAGCGCGCGAATTACTCGGTTTGCTGGAAAATCTGGTGGAAGATGTAACCGGAGAAAATATCGCAATTATCGAGAAAAAGATTTCGCAAATAAATACCTTGCTCGGCAAGTTAAAATCGAAATTATAGACCTTGCTTGCCATACGCTTTGGTAATAATGTATGATATTCGTTTCCTGCTAGGCGTGGGAACGCAAACTGTGGGTTTCGCGCCCACTTTTTATTTTGGTTTAAATTGCGTATGAACAAGGGCTTGATGACGGAAAGAATTCATAATGTCGCCGAAAGTGCCGCAAAAGATGAAGGTTTAGAACTTGTTCACGTTGAAATGATCGGCACACAGCGTAAACCTTCGGTCAGAATTTTTATTGATAAACCGGAAGGCGTGACACTCGACGATTGTTCTAATATGAGTCGCCGCATCGAAGCGGTTTTGGATCAGGAAGATTTTATTCCGACGGCTTATAATCTTGAAGTATCGTCGCCCGGATTGGAACGCGAACTTTACAATTTGAAAGATTTTGAAAGATTTACCGGAAATTTAGCGAAGATTAAAACTGCGAATCCCGTCAACGGACAGAAAAATTTTCGCGGTCGGATCGTCGAAGTTAAAGGCGAAGAGATAGTTTTTGAAGATAAAACCAAAGGTCTTGTGCAATTTCCGTATAACGCGGTCGCCAAGGCGAATCTGGAAATAGATTTAGAAGAAGAGTTGAAAAGGAACAGTTAGTCGGGAGTAAAAAGCCTAAAGTTCGGGAATCTAAAAACTCGAAACTCGAAACTTGAAACTCAGCACTCGAATAAAGTATGACATCATCAATCGGACAGAACATTGAAATTTTGTGCAGCGAACACGGTCTCGACCGTGATTTGGTGATCGAAGCAATGAAAGATGCCGTCAAAGCGGCGGCGCGCAAGCAATTTAAAACTCACGATAAAACAGGCGAAAGTATTCAGGTTGACTGGAATATGGAAGAAGGTTTGATCGAAATTTCGGCACACAAGGAAGTTGTCGCAACGGTCGAAAATCCTTCAACCGAAATGTCGCTTGCCGAAGCGCAGGAACTTGCCGGAGATGAAGTCGAAATCGGCGACGTTCTGGAAATTCCTCTGCCGACCGAAGAACTCGGACGCATCGCGGCGCAGACGGCGAAACAGATTTTGGTGCAAAAAGTTCGTGAAGCCGTTCGTTCAAAAGTTTACGACGAGTATTTCGAGCGCATCGGCGAGATTTTTAACGGTCAGATCAAGCGTTTCGAGCGCGGCGATATGATCGTCGAATTGTCCAATAATCTCGAAGCCGTCGTGCCGAAACGCGAACAGGTCAGAAACGAAACGTGGACGATCAACGACCGCGTTCGCGTCGTTATCAAAGATGTCAGTAAAGAACTTCGCGGACAGCAAATAGTTGCTTCGCGCGCTTCGGCTGAACTTTTGAAAAGATTGTTTGAAATGGAAGTTCCCGAAATCTATGACGGAACGGTCGTTATCAAATCGGCGGTGCGAGAACCGGGCGACCGCGCGAAAATCGCCGTGTCGTCAAATGAAAAAGACGTTGATCCGGTCGGCGCGTGCGTCGGTATGAAAGGTTCGCGTGTGCAGGCAATCATCAAAGAATTGCGCGGCGAAAAAATTGATATTATCGAATGGTCGGACGAACCTTCGATCTTTGCGGCAAACGCGCTTTCGCCCGCGAAAGTTTCGCAGGTTCGCATTACCGATATTGACAGCCGCAAAATGGAAGTTATCGTGCCGGAAGATCAGCTTTCTCTGGCAATCGGTAAATTCGGTCAGAATGTCCGGCTGGCGACAAAACTCGTCGGTTGGAATATTGATATTGTCAGCGAAGAAGTTTTGAAATCGGAAATCGCCAAACAGATGAACGCTATGATGGCTTCGGGCGAAGCTGTTCCGCTGGCGGCTCTGCAAATCGTTTCTGAAACTCAAGCCGATTCGCTAACTGAAAGCGGAATTGACGACATCGAAAAATTAGCTGCACTTTCGATTGACGAATTGGTTGAAACGCTCGACATCAGTTTTGACGAAGCCGAGAAAATTTTGACAACGGCAAAATCGGTTGTTGAAGCCAAAGGCGCGAACTCCGATGAAACTTCGGAAGAAAGTGTCGAAGCGGCAGACGAAAATGATGCCGGCGGAGAAGTAACTTCCGAAGCGGTCGAAGCGCAAACCGGTTCGACCGGACAGCAGGAAATCTCACCGCAGGAAAGTGCGGCAGTTGAAGACGATTCCAAAGATGTCTATGATGAAGTTGAGACCGAAACTTCTGAAATGACCGATTCCGACACGGAAGAAATTAGTGAAATTTCCAACGAGTCGGCTGTCGAAACTTCGCCGGAACTTAATTCTGCGACGATTTCGGGCGAAGACTCGAGTCAGGAAAAAGACGCTTCGACGGATGAGGAAAAGTAAATGGAATAATCGTTAAAAAAATACAGTAACGGTTTTTATTATTGATAATCCAAAATGATTTTGGATCGAGTAGCAGAAAAATAATTTCGGCTACTCGAAATTTTCGGAAAACAGATAAAATATGTCCGCAAATGTTCGGATTTACGATTTAGCAAGAGAACTAAAACAAGAACCTAAACGCCTGATCGAAGATTTACGGCGTGAAGGCGCAGATGTCAGTGTGCCTTCAAATTCCGTGACCAAAGAGTTAGCGGAAAAGGTTCGCAATAAATATTTTCCGAAGGTTGATACATCGCCCAAGCGGACAATCAAGGTTATTAAAAAAGCCGCCAAATCAGCGGATGAACCGGATGAAATAGATGAAATTACGTCGGAAGAAACCGTTGCGCCGCGAGTTGAAAAAGCTCCAACCGAAGTTAAAAGATTGAGAAAAATCGAAGTCAAACCTGCTGTCGAAGAAAAAGAAATCGAAGACGAAGACGAAGAAGATAAAACAGCAGTCAGAATTAAAAAGATGGTTGCCAAACCGAAGGTCGAAGAGACCATCGAAGCGGTAGAAACCGAAATCATCGAGCCGGAAATAACAGAAGCGGAAACCGAAGAAAAGGTCGAAGAAGAAGAAACTGTAATTGAAGCGGTCGCCGAAGATAAGATCGAAGAAAAGGAAACGGAGAAACCGAAATTGCAGACAACAAAAGTTTTTCGTCCGACGGGAACACAGGTCAAAGTTTTAACGCTGACTTCCGATGCAATCAGAAAAGGCATTAAACCGGGCGAAAAAATCGTCGCTCCGGCGAAACCGGAAAAAGAAAAGGCAGCTGACAGATTAAAAGACCGGAAAAAACTCGGCAGTGGACGCGGCGGACGTGATTTACGCGGAACGCCCGGCGAAACCTCAACACCGCAAACCGTCTATACGCCGACACACGATAACCGCAAGAAATTCGGTCGTAATGCGCCTAAAAAAGGTGGACGTGTTTTTGAAAATAAAGACAGATTTCAGGAAAGAGAACTCGACATTGCCCGACCGAAATCTATCGAAGAAAGGATTCTCGATCAGGTTGGCGGCGTTACAAAGGGAAGTCTCAAACAGATTCGTCTGACCGAAGGCGCGACGATCCGCGAATTTGCCGAAGCGATCAATGTTACGCCGCGCGACATCGTTCAGCTGCTCGTTAAACGCGGAGTTTTCGCTACGCTCAATCAATCGATGAGCGAACAGATGGCGAAGGATTTGGGAACGCAGTT
>CBDCJY010000003.1:0-85378 GCA_965217985.1 Pyrinomonadaceae bacterium | reverse complement strand
TTTTAACTATGACTAATCGAAAAAGATGTAAATACCGTTAAAAAGAAAGTATGAAAAATGCCGTCAATAACATTTCGATTACCGATAAGTCTTTATTTTTCGATTTTATAAAATTTTCTTTAATTCCTGTCCCGTGTAAGATTTTTTGACTTTGGCGACTTCTTCGGGTGTTCCTTTGGCGATGATTTTTCCGCCTTCTGAGCCGCCTTCCGGTCCGAGATCAATGATGTGATCGGCGGATTTTATGACATCGAGATTATGTTCGATGACGATTACCGTGTTTCCCGTATCAACCAATCTTTGCAGAACTTCGAGCAGTTTATGAACATCTGCAAAATGAAGTCCGGTCGTCGGTTCGTCTAAGATATAGATCGTTTTTCCGGTCGCGCGTTTTGATAATTCTTTGGAAAGTTTGACGCGCTGGGCTTCGCCGCCGGAAATCGTCGTCGAAGATTGTCCGAGCTTTAAATAACCGAGACCGACATCTAAAAGCGTTTGCAACTTGATTTTGATGTTCGGGATATTTTCCAGAATCGGCAGCGCATCTTCGATTGTCGTATCTAAAAGATCGGCAATCGAAAGACCTTTGTATTTGACTGAAAGCGTTTCGCGGTTTATAACGTGCGCCGCGGCAAACGTCGCAAGTGACGTAAACATCGGGCAGAAAATTCATTTCGATGGTTTTCACGCCTGCGCCTTCGCAGGCTTCGCAGCGTCCGCCTTTGACGTTAAATGAAAAACGTCCGGCTTTGTAGCCGCGCGTCCGCGATTCTGGAATCATCGCGTAGAGTTCGCGGATCGGCGTGAAAACTCCGACGTATGTTGCCGGATTCGAGCGCGGCGTTCTGCCAATCGGCGATTGGTCAATTTCGATGATTTTATCAACTAATTCCAAACCTTCAATCGAATCGTGTTCGAGCGGCTGAACCGCCGATTTGTAAACATATTTGTAAAGTGCGGGAAATAAAATGTCTTCGACGAGCGTTGATTTTCCCGAACCCGAAACGCCCGTCACGACCGTCAAAAGTCCGAGCGGAAATACTGCGTCAACATTTTTGAGATTGTGTGCGCGCGCACCTTTGACCGTGATATTTGCGCCGTTCGGTTTGCGTCTGATTTTAGGAACTTCGATTTTTAATTTGCCGGACATATATTTCCCGGTCAGCGAATTTTTCGATTTTTTGATGTCTTTCGGCGTTCCTTCGGCGATGATTTCGCCGCCGTGCGTTCCGGCGAGCGGTCCGATGTCTATGACGTGATCGGCTTTTTCGATGGTTTCCTCGTCGTGTTCGACGACCAAAACCGTGTTGCCGAGATCGCGCAATTCGTGCAGAGTTTCGATTAATTTTTGATTATCTCTCGCGTGAAGTCCGATTGAAGGTTCGTCCAAAACATACAAAACGCCGCGCAGCTGCGAGCCGATCTGCGTCGCTAACCGAATGCGCTGACCTTCGCCGCCCGATAAAGTCTGCGAAGCGCGGTCGAGCGTAATATAACCCAAACCGACCGATTTTAGAAATTTCAGACGATCTTTTATTTCGCGCAAAACGAGTCCGGCGATTTTTTCTTCGCGCTGATTTAATTCGATTGCCTCGATTTTTTCGAGTGATTTGTCCAAAGCTAATGAAACATAATCGTCAATGCCGAAACCGCCGACCTTAACGGCAAGCGATTCGGGCTGTAATCTTTTGCCGTTACAAACCGGACACTTGACGGGCGCGACCAATTCTTCGAGTGCCGTTTTGACCTTTTCACTCGGCGGATTTTCCATTCGTTCGCGCATCGCCCGCAACGCGCCTTTCCATTCGGATTCGTAAATATATGTGCCTTGTTTAAAGGTCAGACGTTTTTTTGTTCCGTGCCAGAAAGCGTTTTGAATCTCTGCCGGTAAATCCGAAAAAGGCAGATCGGTTAAGCTGTCGAGTTTTGATTTTTGACTTTTGGTTTTCGTCTTTTTTTCGGGCGCGATTTCTTTTGATTTTTTCGGTTTGCTTTTCAAGTCTAAACTACCGTCTTCATCATATCTTTCGATAATTGCCGTCAGAGCAGACATTAAAAACTTGCCGCCTGATTTATCGGTTTCGTCGAGAAATTTGATTTTTTTGACGGGAATCGTCCGGTCCGGAAGAATTTTATTTTCGTCCATTTCCAAAACCGTTCCCAAACCCTGACAGCGTTTACACGCGCCGTAGCTTGAATTAAACGAAAACGAACGCGGTTCTAACTGTGCGATGTTGATGCCGCAATTGATGCACGCCATCTGTTCGGAATAAAGTTTTTCTTCGCCGTCAATCACCGAAACCAAAACCGCGCCGCCCGTTAATTTCAAAGCGGTTTTCACCGATTCGCTGAGGCGTTCTCTGACATCTTCTTTGATCAAAAGCCGGTCAACGACGACTTCAATCGTGTGGTTCTTGGCTTTGACGAGTTTGATTTCTTCATCTAAAAGCCTCGTTTCGCCGTCAATTCGGGCGCGGACGAAGCCGTCTTTGTGAAGTTTTTCGAGTTCCTTTTTAAATTCGCCTTTACGACCGCGCACAATCGGCGCGAGAATCTGCACACGTTCGCCTTCCGGCAGATCCAAAATTCCGCTGACAATTTGCTCGACCGACTGGCGCGTGATCGGCGCACCGCATTGATGACAGTGCGGTGCGCCGATTGACGAAAAGAGCAGACGCAGATAATCGTAAATTTCCGTCACCGTTCCGACCGTCGAACGCGGGCTTCGGGAAACGGTTTTTTGTTCGATGGAAATCGCCGGAGATAAACCTTCGACCGAATCAACGTCCGGTTTTTCCAATTGGTCTAAAAACTGCCGCGCATACGCCGACAAAGATTCGACGTAACGACGCTGACCTTCGGCGTAGATCGTATCGAAGGCGAGCGACGATTTTCCCGAACCGCTCAAACCCGTAATAACGGTAAATGTGTTGCGCGGAATTTCCACATTGATATTTTTTAAGTTGTGCTGTCGTGCGCCGCGAACCGATATGTATTTAATGCTCATTATGTCTTACGGATAAAATGTTTGTCTTATGTGCGAAACAATTATTTTAACAATTCGGTCGGGCAATAAAAAGCGGCGGGAAGGAAAAAAAGGTAAAGGATAGAGAATGAAGGAAGAAATTATGTGAAATTTCATCCTTCATTGCGGAATTTAATGAAGTTCCAGATGATAATGATTCGATTCTATAACGACGCGACCGCCGGTTTTGATAACGGCATCGCTCAAAGCATCGGCATCGGCGGTTTTTCTGATGTCAACGGCGTTGCTTAGTAGATGATTCGAGATGAAAACGCCGCGATTTATTTGTTTTGTAATCGTTTCGGTCATCGCGGCAATCGCTTTTTCGCGGTTATTTTTGTTGGCGCGATAGCCGTCGAGTATTTCATCAATTGCAACTTTGTTTTTGTAAAGATTTCTCACCGCACTTTCGCTTTCGTTGACGATTTTGTCAAACATTGCCGGAGCTTGACGTTCCGGCGGACGATAACCGCTGGTGACGACGAGTTTTGTTTTCTTTTTTTCAAAATATAAATCCGCGACTTTGGCGACTTTTTTTTCGAGCGGTTCGGTCATCAAAATATTCGGTAAAACCGTGTAATTTTTTCCGTCTTTGGCGATGAAATAGTCTTTTTCATTATCTTTTTTCTCGCTTTCGTTTTGATTAAATAAAATTTTGAAATTAACGGCTTCGATGATTCCGCTTTCCTGTAAAAGATTCGTTTTTTGAAAATTTTTCACGGCTGTTTCGGTTTGACCGCCGAAATTTCCGTATCCGGTGTTGACCTGCATCTGAGTCATAAATCCGAAAATAACGAGCCGATTTTGAATCGTTTTGATGATTTCCGTTTGATTGCTTCCTTTTGCGATACCGGAAATAATCGCGGCGATGGCGTTTTGTTCGATTTCCTCGACTTTTCCCGAATCTTTCAATTTCAGATGCGTCTGAAACGATTTGACCGCCGCTTCGGTCAGCGAGCCGAAATTTCCGTAACCGCCGCCGATTTTTTCCATCGTCAGATAACCGAATTTGACGAGCGCGTCCTGCAATTTTTTTACTGCGTCGCCGTTATCGTTTTTTTTCAAAACCGAAGACTTTTCTTTTTCTTTCGAGTCGGGAAAAAGTTCAAATCCGGTTTCTTCATTCATCGATCCGGTTGATTCGAGTCCTTTGGATTTTTGAAATTCGGCTAAGACTTTGGAAGTGTTTTTGCCCCAGCGACCGTCGGCGAAACCGTCTTGCAGATTGAGCGGCACGACGGCGAGTTCGAGCAGTCTGTTTTGAACCGGCATAACTCCGCCGAAAAGTCTTGCGCCGACAATAGTTGTCGCTTCGGCAGCCGTAATTTTCCCGTCCTGATTCCAATCGAGCGGATTTAGTTTATAAGCCGGAGTTCCGATTTTAAAGAGAACATCATCGGGCTTTTTCGGCGAACCGGAAAGAATCGCCGTGTAAACGGCTTCGAGAGTTTCGACTTTGCCTTTAAATCCGGCGAAGTATTTTTCGACGAATTCGAGTTGTTCGACCGACGACATTTTTTTCAATTCGTCGGTCGTCGTGCCGAGACCTTTGGCGGTCGGAATTAAAAATTGGATTAAGCCCGTTGCGCCGATTTTATTTTGAATCGCAGGATCGAAAGTGCCGCCGGTTTCAAAACTCATCGCGGCGAGAAAATATTCCGGCTGCGATCCGAGCCGTTCAGCCATTTTTTCGACCGCTTTGATAAAGTCGTCCGTCACGTTCGCGTTTCCTTTAACTCCTTGAATTTGCTGATAGTTAAATTTTTTTGCCATAAAAATCTCCTTGAATTTTAGTTTGTAGGAACAAGGTTAAAGAATTATGTCGGGAAAAAGAGTTTCCGAATATAGTTCTTCTATTGTGCGTATTCGATAGACATTTTAACTACACTTGTTTTGCTTTTTTTGCAAGAAAAATTTTTCAAATATCACGATTTAAAAATAAAAAACGGAACTGTTTGAAAGTTCCGTTTTTTATCGTGTTATTAATAATCTGTCTATTTGACTTTTCCCTGATTGGCGACGGCTTCCTGCGCCGCTTTGATCGCTTCCTGATCGCCGAGATAATAACTTTTCAGCGGTTTCAGATCGTCGTCGAGTTCGTAAACTAACGGAATTCCGGTCGGAATATTCAGTTTGACGATCTCGTCATCGGCGATGTTGTCGAGATGTTTGACAAGTGCGCGAAGCGAGTTGCCGTGCGCCGCGATAATTATTTTTGTTCCGTTTTTAACTTTCGGCGCGATTTCGTTTTCCCAATACGGCACGAATCGCGCCACAGTATCTTTCAAACATTCGGTCAAAGGAATTTCCGAATCTCTCAAATTAGCGTAACGGCGGTCGTTTCGCGGATTTCTTTCGTCCGTCGTTTCCATCGGCGGCGGCGGAATATCGTAACTTCTGCGCCAGATATGAACCTGTTCTTCGCCGAATTTTTCCGCCATTTCGGATTTGTTCAAACCTTGCAGATTTCCGTAATGACGCTCGTTCAAACGCCAGTTTTTTATAACGGGAAGCCACAAAGTATCCATTTCATCGAGAATGATATTCAATGTCCGAATCGCACGTTTTAAAACCGATGTGTATGCGAGATCGAACTCGAAACCTTCGGCTTTTAAAAGTTCGCCCGCCGCTTTTGCTTCGGTGCGACCTTTTTCCGACAGGTCAATATCTTTCCAACCCGTAAAACGATTTTCCTTATTCCAGACGCTTTCGCCGTGTCTGATGACAACTAATTTGTGCATAGATTTATTTTAGATACAAAAATTCAAAATTCAAAATCCAGATTCGTCCTGCAAAATTTTCTGCGCCTCGCCGACCAGATAGAGCGAACCTGTAATCAATATAAAAGACGAATCCGGCGCGGCATAACTTTTTGTCAATTCGATAGCCGTCTTTAGTGATTCTGCAATGTTTGAAAATGTATAAATGTTCGACTCGGCAATCACTTTTTCCGCAAATTTAAAAAGATTTTCCGGTGTTTCCGAACGCGGATTATCGGGTTCGGTCAAGATCAGTTTTTCTGCAAAAGGAAACAAAATTTCAGAAATTTCGGCTAAATTTTTATCTTCCATCGCGCCGAAAATCACGATGATTCGTGATTTTCGCCGATATTTTTCCAGATAATTTTTCAGAGCCGCCGCGCCGCTCGCATTGTGTGCGCCGTCGAACAAAAATTTGGTGTTTTTAAACTCTTTCCATTCGAGCCGACCTTTGTGTCCGGCATTTTCCAAACCTTTTTCGATTGCAGAATCGGAGATTCTAAATCTGAAATCTTTTCTTAAAATTTCCGCGATGTTTACGGCGACACAGGCGTTTTGAAATTGGTGTTCGCCGATTAATCCCAACTTGCTTAGAGAAAATTTATTTTCTTTTGACATAAAAGAAAATTTTTCAGCGTTTTCCGTTACAAAATGACAGCCGTTAATTGTCGGTTCGACATTTTCTTTCCGGCATTTTTCAATAATAACCGCAAGACTTTCTTCATTTTGATCTGAAATTACGACTTTTGTATCAGGTCTGATTATCGCGGCTTTTTCCGATGCGATTTCAGTCAAAGTGTTTCCCAAAATATTCTGATGATCGTAATCTATCGGCGTTATTCCGACAATCTCGGCTTTTGCCGCCGTCGTCGAATCGAAACGTCCGCCTAAACCTGTTTCTAAAATTGCGATTTCGATCTTTTCGTCGGCAAAAAATTTCAAGGCGATTGCCGTAAGCTGTTCAAAAAATGTCGGCAGAGTTTTCAGTTTATTTTCGGCAACCAAATTTTCGGAAATTTTTCTGATTTTCGTCGCATATTCAGCAAATTTTTCTTCGCTGATTTCTGCGCCGCCGATGCAAATTCTTTCCGTGATCGAAACGAGATGCGGCGAAGTGTATTTGCCGGCTTTTATCTTCGATTCGAGACAGATTGATTCGAGAAAAGCACACGTCGAACCTTTGCCGTTTGTTCCGGCAATTTGAATTTTCAGATAATTATTTTCGGGATTTCCGAGCGCGTTTAAAAGTGTGAAAGTATTTTCGAGACCGAATTTTTTGACCGAAAGTTCGTAGCCGAGTTCGTATAGATATTCGAGAGATTCCTGAAAATTCATTGACTATTTGAGAGCCTGTTCGCTCGATCTGTTCATCAAATAAACTCTCTCGCTAAGTTCGCCGAGTTCGGCTTTCGTGCTGTAAATCACGGAACGATTTTGAGAAATTTCAGAAACGAGACGATCAAACTGGTTGTAATTTTTAACGATTCCCTGCCTAACTGCTTCAAACTGTATTTCGACGAAATTCTTAAATTCGTCAAACTCGTTTCTCAGAGAATTTTGTTCGACTTCGACTTTTTCAAGACGAGTTTCGACTTTTTCAAGACGAGTTTCGACTTTTTCAAGACGCGTATCAATTTTATCGAGACGGGTTTCGACTTTTTCAAGACGCGTATCAATTTTATCGAGATGCGTTTCAACATTTTCCAGCCGATTTCCAATATCGAGACGCATTTCGCCGATAGCTTTTAAGATGAGGTCGAAATTGTTTTCCGTTTTCTGTTCAAAGGTCGAAATTTCGTCATTGTTTTTGCCGTTCATAATTTTTGCTCTCTCTGAAAAAATATCTTATCACAGCGAAAAAAAATCACATATTTTTATTTTTCGTCTTCCAATCTTATGTCGAGAAAAATCGGCGATGATAATTTATTTGTCCGAGATGATAATTCAAATGCGAAAGCATATGGATGACAATGCCGAAAGTTTGATGTTTCGCGCCGAGCAATTCTTCGGGATATTCTTTATTAAAATCTTCATCGGGAAAATTTTTCAGCGTTTCTTTTAACACCGCAATCGTATTTTCGAGTTTTTCGATAATAATCTCGCGGGAAACATTTTTATCGGAAAATTCCAGATCGCGTTCACGAATGTAGCCGTTTTTGCCGAGATTTGCGCCGAAATAATGATTGATATTGCCGATAATGTGCAACGCTAAATTTCCGCCCGAATTCGAAATTTCCTTTTCGAGTTTCCACAAAACTTCGTCCGATTCGTATTGTTTTATTTCTTCGATTACTTTGTGCAGATCGCGCTCATATAACTGAATAAATGTTTCTTTCAGCATAAATTTTATTTCCCGCTAATTTCCTCGTTCACCATAAAATCGAGAAGTTTGATTATTGTTTCGCGCAATTGACGGCGATCAACGACCATATCGAGCATTCCGTGTTCGAGCAGAAACTCGCTGCGCTGGAAACCTTTCGGCAATTTTTGGCGAATCGTCTGTTCGATAACGCGCGGTCCGGCAAAACCGATCAAGGCTTTCGGTTCGCCGATATTGACATCGCCGAGCATCGCAAAACTCGCCGTTACGCCGCCGGTCGTCGGATCGGTTAAAATCGAAATGTAGGGAAGTCGGGCTTGATGAAGTTTGGCAAGCGCGGCGGAGATTTTCGCCATCTGCATCAAAGAAAACGTGCCTTCCTGCATTCGCGCACCGCCGGAAGCGGAAAAAATAATGACCGCACCTTTGTTTTCGAGCGCGTATTCGATCAGACGAGTCAGTTTTTCGCCGACTGCCGAACCCATCGAACCGCCGATAAAAGACATATCCATTGCGCCGGCATAAACGAGATGACCGCTGACTTTTCCTTTGCCGCAGACGACCGCTTCGGGCAGACCTGATTTCTTTTTCGCCTCTTCGATTCTTTCGATATACGGTTTCGTGTCAACGAATCCGAGCGGATCGGCGGACGTGATATGCTCGTCGAGTTTTTCATATTCGCTGTCGTCAAACAACATATCGAGACGTTCGCGCGCGCCGAAACGAAAATGATAAGCGCAATGTGTGCAGACCTGAAAAGATTCTTTCAGTTCGCGTTTATAGAGCGCGTTATCGCATTCGGGACATTTGACGAAAATGCCTTCGGTTTTTACCTTACGTTCTTCGTCGTTATTTTGCTCTTCGATCTTCGGTTTGTTTCTGCGAAACCAAGCCATAAATTTTTATAAATTGTTACGGATTAAAATGTTTTCGACTTCAAATTTAGGTTAGCATAAGCCGAAAGTCGGGAAAAGCAGAAACAGTAGAAAACTTAGTAACGTCTGAAATTGCTAAATTAACTTGTCGAGATAAATTTTGATAAAAGACGATTTTATTTTCTGCGAAAAAATCTGCCGTTACCTTTATTCAGATTACGAAAATTTTCAGTTAAGGAATGACAATTCGGGCAGATTAATTGTAAATTCGATTCGTCGTTGTTAAACGAATTGCCGTCAATATGATTGATTTCCAAAGGCACTTTGCCTGTTTTGGAATGAATTTTATTCCAACCGCACAAACAACATTCGTTGCCGAATTTTTCGTATAAATATCTTCTTATATGATTTGATATTTGCGGGAAATCTTTGCCTTTATTGCCGTCGAGTTTTTTATCTTTCCAATCGGCGATATATTTTTTGTATTGATACTCTGCCTGACATTTATTTGAGCAGTATTTGTAAGATTTTCTTTTGGCGGAATTTGAACAATTGAGGCAGTCCATTCGGGAAAATTGGAGCCGGTGATCAGAGTCGAACTGATGACCTACGGTTTACAAGACCGTTGCTCTACCACTGAGCTACACCGGCTTTTGTTTGAGCGATAATTTACCGCAAGCGAAAATACTACAAAATGATTGCCAATTCTGCAAGCGAAGATTAAAAAATATATTGTTTAACAATCAAAATAATTGTTGACCAAAGTTGTCTTCAGAAGTTAATATAAGAAGTGCCAAAATTTGGTAAAAACTTCCAATTGTTAAAACTTCCAAATTCGACAGAAAATAAACATCAAGTAAGTGCGGGACAAATAAGGAGAAAATCGTGAACTTTCAGATTTTAAAACTAAAAACGGTCGGACTATTCGTATTGGCGATTGCGGCATTTTCAAGCAGTTCGGTTGCTCAAACGACGAAAACTTTAAATAGTTTGTATTGCGGCGGTTATGTTCAATCGTCTCCGATAAATACGGAAAATTTTATCGGCGGCGGCGAATTTGAAGCCGACCGGACGATTTATTCGCAGGGCGATAAAGTCGTTCTTAAAGGCTCTAATTATCGCGTCGGCGATATGTTGAGCGTCGTGCGTCCGAAAGGCAAGGTCGAAACACGCTGGACGAGAAAAGACGATCTCGGTTTTTTTGTTCAGGAATTAGGCATTGTCGAAATCGTCAAAGTTAAAAACGGTTTTTCCGTCGGAATGGTCAAAACTTCTTGTGACAATATGCTTTTAGGCGATCTGATCGTGCCGATGGCGCAGAAAAGTTTGCCGGAAATGAGAGAGCGAACTCCTTTGGATGCTTTCGGCGATTCGAGCGGAAAGTCAACGGGAAGAATATTTATGGCGCGAGACGGACAGGAAATGTTGGCGAGCGATCAGATTGTTTATATTGATCTCGGCTCTGAAGATAATGTCCGCAGCGGAGATTATCTGACGATTTACCGCCGCGCTCGGAACCGGAAATATTCTTGACCGCAAACAGGATGAATCCGTAAGTGCGCGGGATGAAGGTTTTCAAAGTGATGAATATCGCGGCGGCAAGTTTTCCAATCAAGCACCGCGCAAAAAAGGTGCGCTTGCCAGAGGCAAAATAATGACTTCGGAAGATGCAAGATCGAATCGTCCCGCAAATATCCGCCGCGTCGTCGGAGAAATGATTATATTAAACGTCAAAGAAAAAACCGCAACGGCTTTGATAACGCGCACGACACAGGAAGTTCACACGGGCGATTTTGTCGAGATTCAATAGTAAATTTTTATAAATAGCGAAAAATAAAAAAGGACTGAAAAATTTCAGTCCTTTTTTATTTTTCGATAATTTCAGCTTTTCTTTTAACTGATTCGTAATAGAAAAATTTGAAATAATCGAACATTGACCAAAACGCCATCGCCACGGCGATCCAGAGTGCGCCGCGTCCGACCAAATAACCGAAGACGCGCCAATCGTCAGTTGTCAGAGCCAAACTTGATAAATGTAAAAAAGCGGTCTGCACTTCGCTAACTTCCCAGAAACGAAATGTCGGTAAAACCCAACCGAAATTTGAAACGGGCGGAGTTCCGTTGGCGGCGGCGACCAGTAAAGCAACGATGGCGACGCATTGCGCCCACATTTTTATTTTGCCGCTTTTCTGCGCCTGAATTACTATTCCGTCGGCGGCGGCAACCGATCTCAATCCCGTAATAATAAATTCTCTTCCGAGAATCGCCACGACCGTCCATGACGGCGCGAGATGTTTTTCGACCAAAACGATCAATGCGGCGGAAACGAGAAGTTTGTCGGCAATCGGATCGAGAAGTTTTCCCAAATTGGAAACCTGATTTCTTTTTCTGGCGAGATGTCCGTCTAAAATATCCGTAAACGAAGCGACGAGGAAAATAACGATTGCCAAACCGTATCTTTCGATACTCAGCCAGTCTTCGGAATACGGAGTCAGCAAAACCGCCACGAGAAGCGGCACGAGAAAAATA
Organism: Pyrinomonadaceae bacterium; assembly: GCA_965217985.1. Taxonomy (GTDB): domain Bacteria; phylum Acidobacteriota; class Blastocatellia; order Pyrinomonadales; family Pyrinomonadaceae; genus DATHTS01. The sequence continues at coordinate 73,870 of CBDCJY010000003.1, read as the reverse complement.
CGCGCAAGTGTTAAATAATTCGGTAGATTCACGGTGTAAAACTGCTTTCAGTTTATTGAGTGCGAAGAAAAAATACAAGATTGAAGTTTTTTTTATTAATGATTTAGTAATCTACGGAAATAAAAAAATCAAAAGTTTTTGCCGGTTTCGACGTTTTTCCAGAGAAGAAATTCGATTGTTAAACGGTTGATCGAAACTTGAAATTTTAAAATAATAAAACGGGCGAAGATAGAAAATTGTCTTCGCCCGAACAATCAAACGAATTATTAAGCCGTCATAAAGCCTAAATTTGAATTTCCGAAATTGTTTATATTCGGAAAAACGCCCGTCATATCGGTTTCCGCCAAACCATACCAACGCGCCAGAGTCGCGGCGTATTGGTCAACCGAAGTTGTCGGAATCCAGCGACCTCGTGCGGTCGAACCGCTGTCGGAATCGTCCGGTCCGTTAAAAGTAAGCGTTGGAAAAGGCGTTCCGTTGGAAGTATTAACGCCGTAAAAATCGCCGCCGATAACCGAACCGCCGATAACGAAAAGATGATTTCCCCAAGCGTGATCCGTTCCGACCGACGCGCCTGAACCTGCCGGATTAAACGTCCGGCTGAAATCGGTCATCGTAAACATCGTAACATTGTTCTGTTCGCCTTGAGCAACCATTTCATCGTAAAACGAACGCATCGCCTGACTCATCTGCGAGAGCAGATTCGATTGTGTGGCGATTTGATTGTTGTGCGTGTCGAAACTGCCGATCTGACAATAGAAAATCTGACGATTGATGCTCAGATCGGTTCGTTTTTTGATTAAACGCGCCACTTGTTTCAATTGTTGTCCGATGCTCGATGTCGGGAAAGTCACCGTAACTTCCTGAAATGTGCTGAGCGCGTTATTTGCCTGAATCGCCTGATCGGTGATGTGACTTGCCGCCGCGACGTAATTTGAACTCAAATCCTGCGTTCGCAATTGATTGAAAGCCGCCAGACGAGCTTGAGATTCCGCCGTGCTGTTAAACCCTTGCGGACTCAAAACCTGAGTTAAAGAAGTTCCGGCGTTGGCGATGGCGAGCGGCAAAGTCGTCTGTCCGGCTGTAAAAAGTTGTGCGCCGTTGATCGAAGTAATCATCGGAACTAACGCCGACGGATTACTGCCGCTCGTCATACGGTCGGAAATTCTTCCGCCCCAACCGGTAAAACTCGCGGTTCCGGCGATGCCCGACTGATATTGGTCAACCTGATCCGAATGAGAAAAAAGCTGATACGGCAGCGGCACGGTGCGGCTTTGATACTGCGTTTTCGATGTCGGTTTAACGAGCGTTCCGCAATTTGTCACCGCCGCCATTTTTCCCTGCGCCCAGAGTTCGTGAATGCCGTTATTGATGCCGCCCGTCACCTGACCCAAACTCGGATTCAAACCGTAAGTCAGATTTCCGATGCGCGGCACATTGATCGGTAAAAGCTGATTCTGCGCGATTGCCAAACCTTGAGTGCCGCGAGCCGCCGAATATACCGAATAATTGCTGACCGTCGCGCTGTTATGATTCGGAATAACCATATTATTTCCGTCATTTCCGCCCGCCATAAAAATACAGACCAAAGCCTTATAATCGCCGGCGGATTCGTAACTCGGATTAACCGTTTGCGCCAGCGCGCTCATCATTCCGAAATGTTCGAACTGCGTCGCCAATGTCACCATACTCAAGGCACAACTCGATTTCTTTAAAAATTCACGTCTGTTTTGTTTCATAGTTTTTACCTCTGTATCTGATATTGCGACGAAGTTGCAATCAAATAAATCGCCGTCTGTGCGCGGAGCGTCGGATTGGTCGAGACAACCTTTTGAACCGCCGTTAAAATCGTGCTTTTCATCTGCGAAGACATCGCGCCGTGCATCATCCGCGTATTAAGCGTGTCTAACAATTGATTTCCCGTCGTATCGGTTTGGGCGAGCGAAATCAACTCGCTCAAATCAATCGAAGTTCCGAGCGGAATATTCGTGTTATTCGTGCTGACCGTGATTTTGCTGAAAGTCATCTTGTTTATCTGATTCAAACGGCTGATTGCCGTTCCGGTCGTCATAATGCCGAATTCGGGACCGAGCAGGGAAGTTCCCGGAATAACGTAACCGGGCGTGTAATAGTTAAAAACCGTCGGAGCGCGAAAAACGTCCTGACTGAGCGGTTGAGTTAAACTATTGACCACGCCGTCAGATTGTTGTGCGCCGTCCGCCGAACGGACATTAAAATGTCTCAGAAAATTTGTAATAAACTGAACGGGTTCGCGCAGTTTTCCGTAATTCGGATCGGTTTTGGTATTTCCGCGAGCTTCCGGGTCGAGCAAAATCGCTTTGACGACGGCTTTCAGATCGCCGCGCACATTTTGACCGTTATTATTAAAAATCGCTGAAATGCGACCGACAAACGCCGGTGACGGATCGCTCGTGACGAGTTGCTGAATCAATTGTTTGCTAACAAAAGGCGCAACATTCGGATGATAAAAAATATTATCGAGCGCGAGATCAATTTCGGTGTTGCCGTTCAAACCTGAAGAAATCGTCGGATTAACGGCGTTCGGATAATTAAGCAAGGTTTTCGCCGTCGTGTCGTGATTGTTCTGATTCAAAAGCATCGGGTCTTTATAATTCGGTGCGCCCGAAGTTCGGTTCGGACAAACCGCCGTCGTTTCGCAAGTCGTCCAGCCGGTAAAGACTTTCGTAAAATTATTGACCGTATTTTGATCGTAAGTCGGAATCGGATTGCCGTTGCCGTCGAGTTGGAGTGTTCCGTCCTGATCGAGCATAAAAAGACCGACCGAAAAAAGCTGCAAAATTTCACGGGCGTAATTTTCGTTCGGATTATTTTTCGTGCTGCGAATCATATCGAGATAATTGCCCATCGCCGGATTAAGCGTCAAATCTTTCATTAAATTCCGGTAATTTCCGAAGGCGTTTTTCGATAATTGCTGGTGATAAGCGATCATCCAACTGTCCTGCTGAGTGTCAACGCCGGAAACGACCCACATTTCACTTAACGCCCACGCGACGCGATGCCGAAGTTGCGCGTCACCGTAAAATGCTTCTTTGAAAAACCAATTTTGGAGCAAATATGTCGAGTAATAATCGCGTATGCAGATAGCGTATTGCGGATCGGTTTTAGTAATCGGACAGCCGATGTCGGAATCGGTTGATTTCAAATCCAGATTCGGATACGGATTATTCGCGCTCGGATATGGAAGTTCGAGTTGTTCGGCGAGCCATATTCTCAAACCGATGCGTCTGACTCGTTCGTCGAGCGCAGGTGTCGGACCGAATGTTGCCTGTTCGAGAAATCTCATACGGTCGCCGGAATATTTATAGCCGATATAATTTATCGTCTGCGGACTGTTCGTCAGCGGATTTATCGGAAAAGGTGTCGGGACAATATCTTTCGGATGTCTGATCTTTCCGCTCGTCGCGCCGACGGCGAGAAGCAGACGATTAGACGAATTTCCACGCCACGTTACGCGAATCATCGCATCGCCGCTGTTCGGCTCTTCATTCCAAAAACCGAGATCATCGCGGAGTTTAACGGTTAAAGCGTAAACCCATTCAAATCCGCTGACAGGTTCGACCGATAAAACCGGCAGGCGATATTTTCTGCCTTTCACGTCTTCGATGTATGCGCGAAAAGCACCCGCATTCTCATTTTCCATCAACTCGACGTTCGTCACATAAATTACGAGCGTAGATTTGTATTTAAAAGCGCGCATTCCGGTTTCGGTTTGATTTATATTCAGAGGTTTCCCTGAAGTATGCGCCAGTGCGCGAATCGAATCTTTTATGCTTATCAAAATAGGAACGGGCGAATCTGGATTCGGATCGGTTTCCGCACTAACGGAAATCGTCAGCAGAAAAAACGCCGAAACGAAAAATAATAAACCGGTAACCGAATGCGATTTGACGCATTTCATAACCTTTACCTCCAAGGCTTTATTTTTACTTGAAATAAAATTTGAAAATTTCTCTAAAAAAGCGGGACTTTAATTTTGTCTGAAAATGTTTGACAAACAATTTTATAACTAACAGACAAAATTATTCAAGATAAATTTTCACGAAAAACGATTGTTTTAAAGCGACCGCAAACTAAGACGGTTAAGCGGTGCATTTAGCCGAAAAAAATCTTCCGGTTTGTTATAAAAAAAATGTCGGTTAAAATAATTTCCGATGAAAAAAATGATTTCTTTCGACGCGCCCGAAAATTTCAGCTTTAAAGCGACCGTTTACAGTCACGGCTGGAGTCAGCTTTTACCGTTTGAACTCGACGAGGAAAATTGGAAATTGAGTTGCGTTTTCAGTCTTGATAAAGGTCAAAAACCCGTTTCCGCCGTGATTTATGAAGATCAGGGAAAAGTTTTTATCGAAACTGAATGTGAAAGATTATCCGCCGAAATCAGCGAAAAAATTCTGCGCGACGCGCGACATATTTTGCGGATTGACGACGATTTTCGTGACTTTTACAAATATACGAACGCCGACAAAAATCTAAAATGGATCGCGCGAAAAAAAGCCGGACGCTTGCTTCGTTCGCCGACGGTTTACGAAGATTTGGTCAAAACTATCTGCACGACGAATTGTTCTTGGGCTTTGACGAAAAAAATGACGGCGAATCTGGTCGAAAAATTGGGCGAAACCGCCGCCGACGGCAAAAAAACTTTTCCGACCGCTGAAGCGATGGCGAAAATGCCCGCCGAATTTTACCGCGACGAAATCCGTGCCGGTTATCGCTCGGCGTATTTTGCCGAACTCGCCGAAAAAGTTGCGGGCGGCAAAATAAATCCCGAAATCTGGCTCGAATCGGATTTGCCGACTAACGAATTGAAAAAGGAAATGAAACAAATCAAAGGTGTCGGCGATTACGCGGCGGAAAATCTTTTGAAACTCGTCGGACGATACGACGGTTTGGCACTCGATTCGTGGCTGCGTTCGCAATTTTATAAAAAACATAATGCGGAAATCGTCTGCGCCGACAAATCAATCGAAAAACACTACGCCCATTATGATTCGTGGCGCGGTTTGGCGATCTGGCTCGATATGAGCGAAAGATGGTTGAAACTTTAATTTTGCAGAAATGCGGAAGATTAAATTTCAACTGATTTAATCTGTAAATCTATTTTGCACAGTAAATTACAAAATAAAAAAGAATTAAATTTTTTTATTGAAACTCAAACTTTTTATTGATTCGGCGCGTCAGAATTAGCGAGCGATTAAATTAATCGCGCCGAATTTTGCAATTTCGGTAATTTTGCTTCAGGAGAGAAAAAATGAGAAATAAATTAATAAAGATGATGGTCGGTTTTGCGGCGATTTTAATGATTCTGACATTTGCGGATGTCAGTAATGCCCAGCGAAGACGCGAATCACGCGGCAGAAAGTTGAGTAAAACACAGGTCAAAGCGATCATCAATCGCGTCGAAGACCGCGTTGACAATTTTGTCAAACATTATGATAAATCGCTCGATAAAAGTCGCTTAAACGGCTCGAAGCGTGAAGATTGGCTCAATAAAAGAGCTAACGATCTGGAAGGCGCGACCGACGAACTAGCCCGCGAATTTAACCGGCGCGATGCGTGGATCGAAAACAAAGACGAAGTTCGCAGATGTCTCGACATTGCGACGGACATTGATAAAAATATCAAAAATCGCCGTTACAGCCGCGATACGGAAAATATTTGGACGCGAGTTCGTTATGAACTGAACAGTCTGGCTGACGTTTATAATCTGCCGAAAGTCGGCTCGCGTTCTTACTAGCGTTTTTCATTCTAAGGAAACTTTATTGACAGGCAGACCGTAAAAAAGTCTGCCTGTTTTTATTGGTTTTTGCGCGTTATATAATAGAATCGAATTTGAATTAAAATTAAAAGATAGAAAAATGTTAGAAACCGGAACAAATTTACAAAATCGTTATCGGATCGAAAAACAGATCGGTCAAGGCGGAATGGGCGCGGTTTACGTCGCCGTGGACGAGCGTTTCGGAAGCACCGTAGCGATTAAGGAAACACTGTTTTTAGGCGAACAGTTTGAAAAAGCGTTCGAGCGTGAAGCGCGGCTGTTAAATTCGCTGCGTCATCCGGCTCTGCCGAACGTCCGCGATTATTTTTCCGAAGAACACAATCAATATCTCGTGATGGAATTTATTCCGGGCGACGATCTGTTTGAAAAACTCGAAAAAAACGGCGAAGCATTCGCTTTGGAAGATGTTTTAAACTGGACGCGGCAGCTTCTCGAAGCACTTGATTTTCTGCATAATCAGGAATTTCCCGTGATTCACCGCGACATCAAACCGCAAAATCTGAAACTCACGCCGGCGGGACAAATTATTCTGCTTGATTTCGGTCTGGCGAAGGGAAATCCGAACGATGCGGGCAATCTGACAAATACGAAAAGCATTTTCGGCTATTCGAGAAATTACGCATCGCTCGAACAGATGCAGGGAACGGGAACCGATCCGCGCAGCGATATTTATTCGCTGGCGGCGACGGTTTATCATCTGGCGACGGGAAATCCGCCGGTTGATGCTCTGACGCGGGCGACGAGCGTTTTGAGCGAACAGAGCGATCCGCTCGTTTCGGCACATCAATTTAACGAAAAAATCCCGAACGGAATCGCCAATATTCTTTTAAACGCGATGAATCTCAACGCCAATCAGCGTCCGGCTTCGGCAAAAGAAATGCTTGAAATGCTGGATAATTTTGAAGAATATGAGGATTTGGAAAATACGAATGTAAAAATTGCCAATGCCGTTCCGGTAAATCTTTTTAATCAGGAAACGCAGATTTTATCATTTGAAAATGAAAATCTGACCGCGCAAAAAAAAGCGGGAATTACGATTGATAAAAAGGAAATCGAAACCGAAATCAACGAAAACAAGTTTTCTTCAAATAAATACGAAACCAATGTCGTCTCGAAAAACTTTTATGAAAACCCGAAGCCGGATAGTCGAAGATTCGTTCTGACCGTGGGTGCGATTTTGAGTTTGCTTTTAGCCGCAATCGGCGTGACGGCTTTTTATTACACGACTTCGGCAAATAAAAGCGGCAGTCAATTTCAATCTGACGAAACGGAAAATAATAAAAATTCCGGCGAAATTATTATAAAAACCGAAAACACCGATTTGAACTTTGATAATACGGAAGCCGCCGCTGTTAATGTAAATTCAAACATTTCGACCGTTCAGGAAAATCCGGTAAAAGCCGAAGTAAAAGTTGCGACTCCGCCGAAAACAAAAACGGAAAATACTAAAACAAACGGAAAAAACGATTCAAATAGCGATCCCGAATTTGTTTTCTTTGATCCCGAAGAAGGAAATGTGCGGATCAAAGGCGACAGAATTGAAACCGACAAAGTTATCATTAGTGAGAAAGGAGTAATTTTTAAGAAACCGCCCGTTCCGCCGAAGACTCCGGCAAATAATGGACAATCTTTGCCGCCCGAACAATTTGAGAAACTTACTCCGGCGCAGCGGGAAAGATTAAATATCATCAGATCGGAAACGAAACGCCGCCGTCAAATAAATAAACGGCAGCAAGATTTAACCGTCGTGCCGAATCCGCCGCCGCAATCAAACTGATTTGTTTTCCGCTTTCAATCCGGCATCAACAATGCCGATTATTAAATCGGTCAATTTTTCGGCTGAAATTTCTTCCTTTTCGTAATCGAGTTTCAAAACCGGATGATAGATGATTTCGATCTTTGCCGGACGCGGAAATTTCATCTCGCGCGCCCAGACGCGATTTGCGCCGCGAATCGTCACGGGCAAAATCGGCACGTTCGATTGAATGGCGAGTTTGGCGGCTCCGGTCTTGAAGTGCAGAAGTTTTCCGTCTGAAAATTCGCGTGCGGCTTCGGGAAAAACCATCAAAGTTTTTCCGGCGCGTAAAAATCCGACCGACTGAACGTAAGATTTTCTCGAACCGAATTTGGTATTAACGGGAAACGCGCCGAGATTTTTAATCAAAAATCCGATGAAAAACCAATCAAACGCCGCATCCCAAGCCATAAATCGCAAATCGCGTTTGATCGGCAGCGAAATCCAAAACGGATCGAGATAAGTTTGATGATTTGAAACGACGAGCAAACCGCCGTCTTCGTCTTTCGGAATATTTTCCGTGTTGATAAATTTTATCCGCCAAAAGATTTTGCTGACGCAAAGCATTATCAAACGAACGAAGAAAAGCAGTATCGGCGACGGAATTGTTTCTACGGAATCGGTTTTCACTTTAAATCTACAAAAAGAGAATTTTGCAGATAATATTATTAAAAATCGCACTTTTTATTCAACTTACAAAATTAATAAAAGTCGAAAATCAAAAAAATAAAGTGAGATTATTTTGAAAAATCTCACTTATCTAAAACAAAAACAAAAACAAAAACAAAATTTTACTCTATGCCTTCGAGCGGGAAAAATTTGTCAATAAATTCGACGTGAAGTCGCGGAATCCCTTCGAGTCCGGTTCGTTTGCCGCGCACGATGGAAATTATCGAAATATCGTTTTGCTCGGCTTTTATTCGGACGAAAGAACCGATTGGCGGATCGAGCGACGTGAAAATCGCCGCACCGCCGAGAGAAATATTTTCCGTTACGGTAACTTCACTTGCGATGACAGAACGCGTTTCGTCGAGTATTTCGATTACTAAACTTACGGGAATCTGAAAACGGGATTGGCGGCGATCCTCTTTCGGAGTATGTTTTTCGGTGAGAATCGGCGCATCCATAATATGCCATAAACCGTCTTCGTTACGACACACGATTTCATAGATTTTCGACGGATCATCAATATAACTTTCCGGCGGACGTTTACCGATAAACGCCACGCCGAGCGCGTATTGTTCCGTGAGTTTCGTTAAATTCAGTGCCATACAACGGCGCACGATTCCCCATATTTTATAATTCGGTTCGGAAAAATCGTAACAGCGTAATTGGCGCGGCAGAGGAATCGTCATCTGGATCAAGCGTCCGCGTTTGATCGGACTCTTGATATTAAAACCTGCCCCGAAAGCCGAGACATCGGTTAATCTGGTTATTTCTTCCCAACCGACACTCGAATTGACGAAAGATTGCACACGAAGCGGAAGCGACAACGCCAGTCTTTGAATTCGCCGCTGTTCGGCATTGGAAACAGTTGTGTTAAGCATAATGTTTGTCCGGCTAAGAACATAAAATTTCAGCAGATTCAGGGGGCGATACAATCTGCGGGAAAACAGGACTTTTTGAAGTGTCGGCAAGTTGCTAAATGAGGCAAATGCCTGTAAAATTAAAACATTGTCAATGAGCTTGAAATTCCAGTATTTACACAACTTTTTTCACATTCTTACATAGAAAAAACTTCTTGCTTTAAACCAATTTTACGAAAAAACAATGGATATACTTTTAGAAAAAAATCAAATAAATATCGAAGACGAGATGCGGCGTTCGTATCTCGATTATGCGATGTCGGTCATCATCGGCAGAGCCTTGCCGGATGTCCGCGACGGTTTGAAACCCGTTCACCGCCGCGTACTTTGGGCGATGAACGAACTCGGTAATTATTACAACAAATCTTATAAAAAATCGGCGCGTGTCGTCGGCGACACCATCGGTAAATATCACCCGCACGGCGATACGGCGGTTTACGATACGGTTGTGCGTTTAGCTCAGGAATTTTCGATGCGTTATCCGCTGGTTGACGGGCAGGGAAATTTCGGCTCGATTGACGGCGACAGTGCGGCTGCAATGCGTTACACGGAAGTTCGTCTGCAAAAGATCGCCAACGAAGTTTTAGCCGACATCGAAAAGGAAACGGTTGATTTCGTGACCAACTATGACGATTCATTGAGCGAACCTTCGGTTTTACCGACCAAAGTTCCGAATCTGCTAGTTAATGGTTCTGAAGGAATTGCCGTCGGGATGGCGACGAAAATTCCGCCGCATAATCTGACCGAAGTTATCAACGGAACGGTTGCGCTGCTCAAAAACCCCGATATTACGATTGACGAACTGATCGGACATATTCCGGGACCTGATTTTCCCACCGCTGCATTTATTTACGGACGCGAAGAAATTCACCGCGCATATCGTGAAGGTCGCGGAATTATTCAACTTCGCGCCCGCGCCGCGATTGACCGCATCGGCGGCAAAACGATGGAACGCGATGCCGTCGTTATCACGGAAATTCCGTATCAGTTAAACAAAGCGCGTCTGATCGAAAAGATCGCCGAACTTGTTCACGAGAAAAAACTCGACGGCATTTCGGAAATCCGCGACGAGTCGAACCGCGAAGGAATCCGCGTCGTCATCGAACTCAAACGCGATGCCGTGCCGCAGGTCGTTCTCAACAAACTTTATAAATTAACGCCTTTGCAGATGTCGTTCGGGATCATCAATCTGGCGATTGTTGACGGACAGCCGAAAGTTTTGACGCTCAAGGAAATGCTCGAAGCGTTCATTGATTTTCGCCGCGAAGTCATTCGCCGTCGCACCGAGTTTGAACTTAGAAAAGCGCGGGCGAGAGCGCATATTTTGGAAGGTTTGCACAAAGCGATTGACGCGCTCGATTATATTATTCCGCTGATTCGCAATTCGCGTTCGGTTGACGAAGCGAAACAGTGGCTGACAGCAAAATTCGACACGATTGGCGAAACCAAAAACTGGAAAGGCGTTTCATCCGACAAAACATTTGCCGGATTTATTAAAGATTTGCAGACGACGATCAGCCGTCTCGGATTTACAGATATTCAGGCGCAGGCGATTTTGGATTTACAACTTCGTCGTTTGTCGGCTCTCGAACGTCAAAAAATTCTCGACGAACTCGAAGGTTTGTTAAAACATATCGGCGAACTCGAAGCCGTTTTAGCCAGCGACCAATTATTGCGTCAGGTTATTATGGACGAACTTCTGGAAGTCAAACGTCAATTCGGCGACGAACGCAAAACGGAAATCGTTGATGCCGGAGTCGAATTGACGATTGAAGATTTGATTCCGAACGAAGAAGTCGTTATTACCGTAACTAAAGCCGGTTATGTCAAACGAACGCCTGTTTCGATCTATTCGAGACAGGGACGCGGCGGCAAAGGCAGATTCGGCGCAACGGCGAAAAACGAAGATTTTGTCGAACATTTATTTATCGCTTCGACACATTCGCATTTGATGATCTTTTCCGATGACGGTCAGGTTTATAAAATGAAGGTTCACGAAATTCCAGATGCCGCACCGTCGGCTCGCGGAAAAGCCGTCGTCAATCTCGTTAATTTGCCGTCTTCAAGAAAACTCGTCGCGGTTTTGCCCGTAACGGATTTCACGGATGATGTTTTTGTAACGATGGTCACGAAGAAAGGCGTTATCAAAAAAACTTCGCTGTCGCTTTATCAAAATATCCGCATCACGGGAATTAACGCGATCAATATTGACAAAGGCGACGAACTTTTAGACGTGATCGTCACCGACGGAAAACAGCAGATTTTTATTGCGACACACGACGGAATGGCAGTTCGCTTTAACGAAGACGATGTTCGTCCGATGGGACGCTCTGCTCGCGGAGTGCGCGGTGCGAGTTTGAGAAAAGGCGATTATGTCGTTGCCGTCTGCGCGGTTTCAACGACCGGCGAAGAAAAAATGCTGACGATTTCCGAACAAGGTTTCGGCAAACAGACGCAGGTTGATAATTATCGTTTGATAAAACGCGGCGGCAAAGGCGTTATCAATATGAAAACGACCGATAAAACCGGCAAAGTCGTCGCGGCTTTTCCGGTCGAAGAAGATTCGGAAGTGATGATTATTACGCAGCAGGCGAAACTGATTCGCATCGGTGTCAATAAAATCCGCGAAACCGGCAGAAGCGCACAAGGCGTAATGCTGATTCGCACGGGCGAAGATGATCTCGTAACGAGTGCGTCATTGCTGACAATCGAAGACGAGGACGATGAGAATATTGACGGAACGGAAGATATTCAACTCGAAGATTAATCGAAGTTGATTCAATTCCAATTTCAAACAAAAGCGGCAAATGCTATTTCGGCTTTGCCGCTTTTGTTATGTAAACGGTAAAATCAATTTCAAAAAAACAAAATGGAAAATCGAATTACACAAAGATTTAATAGATTAAAAGCGGATAAAAAAGGCGGATTTATTCCGTTTATCGTCGCGGGTGATCCTGATCTTGAAACGACGAAAAATCTGATTTTGGAAATTGCTAAACGCGGCGCGGACGTTATCGAATTGGGAATTCCGTTCAGCGATCCGGTTGCCGACGGCGTGACGATTCAGGCTTCGGGCGAACGCGCCTTGCGAAACAAATTCGGAATAAGTGAAATTTTACAGCTTGTTTCCGAAGCCAGAATTGCAGGTTGCGAAACGCCGATCATTTTGTTCGGATATTTTAACACGTATTTAAATTTCGGTTTGCAAAAATTTGCCGATCAAGCCGCAAAAGCGGGCGTTGACGGAATTCTCGTGACGGATTTGATTCCCGAAGAAGCCGGAGAATTTTATGATATTTTAAGCGCGAAAAATTTGTTTTTGATTATGCTCGCCGCGCCGACTTCGAGCGATGAGCGTTTGAAGAAAATCTGCGAAAAAGCGGGCGGTTTTGTTTACGCCGTTTCACGCGCCGGAGTGACGGGAGCGAGAAATGAGTTGAGCAATGACGCGAAAAATCTGGTTGAAAGAATCGGAAATTTTACCGATTTGCCGATTGCCGTCGGTTTCGGCATTTCTAATTCAAAACAAGTTGGCGAAACTCAAACTTATGCAGATGCGGCAGTTGTCGGCTCGGCGATTGTCGCGGAAATGATGAAAATCGCGCCCGATCCCGACAATGTGCCGGAAAACTTTGTCGAAAAAATCGGCGATTTTGTCGAGAATTTACTGCCCTGATGATTGCCGACTGAAAATCGAAAATGCCAATCCAAAAATGTTGAACAGCTTTTTCATATTCTTAACCGTCGCGTTGTTCGTAACTTTCCAAAACGTCCAAGAGCGTCGCTTTTTCGGTTTCGACATCAAGAATCTTCGCGCCTTTTTCCTTTAAGATCGAAATAGTCTGTCCTAAAAGTTCATCGTCCGAATCGCGCTCGAAACTTAATTTCAGAAAATCTTTTCCCGGTGCAATCGAAAAATTATTTAACAAATCCGACGCAATTATGCGAAGATAATTTTCCTCGATTTTCGCCAGATAAACTTTTACGCTCTGAACGGTTTCGGTTTTTCGCCGCAGATTTTCGGGCGTATCAACGGCGCGGATTTCGCCGTTTGAAATAATCGCCACACGATTGCAGAGTTCTTCTATTTCATTGAGATTATGCGAGGTTAAAAGCACCGAAACATTTTCGAGCGATGCGATCAGCGTTCGCATTTCCGCCGCCGCCAAAGGATCGAGCGAGCGCGTCGGTTCGTCCAACAGCAAGACCGGCGGACTCGGAAGAAGTGCGCGGGCAATCGCCATTTTTTGTTTGTTGCCGGTCGAAAGATCGGAAAATTTTCGCGTTTTCAATTCATTCAAATCGAGTTTTTCAAAGATTTCGGTAATTCTTTTTTTCGCGGTTTTATCGTCCAAAGCATAAAGCCGCGCGAAAAACAACATATTTCTCTCGCACGATAAACGCCAATAAAACGAACGCTCTTCGGCGGTTGCCAGACCGATCAGAGAACGAACTTTTACTTCATTTTCAACCGAATCGAAACCTTTGACCGAAACTTTTCCGCTCGTCGGCTGAACGAGCGTGGCGATAATTTTCGTCAGCGTAGTTTTGCCCGCGCCGTTTTTTCCGATCAAACCGAAAATTTCGCCGTCTTCGATGTCAAATGAAATATTCCGCAACGCTTCGACTTCATCTTTGATCTTTAGACGGAAAAAACTTTTCAGACGCGGGAAATCCGGCGGATAAATTTTTGAAATATTTTCTATGGAAATCGCTTTCACTTTGAGTCATCGAACCGGAAAAATTATTAAAAAATCGGGTTCGCTAAATCATACAAAATAAACGGAATTATATGAAACGAAAAAATTGTAATAAAACTGTCTGAAAAATCATTAACGATATATAATGCTCTAAAAAAAATCAGCAGGAGAAAAAAGATGAGTCAATCCGTATCTGAAATTCGTTTCGCGGTCGTAATGTATGGCGGTTTGTCGCTGGCGATTTATATCAACGGTGTCGCGCAGGAACTTTTGCGAATGACGCGCTCGACCGCCAAGACATCAGGTTTCGATTCGACCGAAACGATCTATCAAAAAATCGCCTGTCTGCTCGGAAACAACGACAAACTCGAAGCAATTAAAAAAGCGAAAACTTCGGACGAAATTAAAAAAATCCTCGACGAAATCAAACCCGAAGAATGTTCGCCGACCAAATTTGTCGTTGATATTTTATCCGGCACTTCCGCCGGCGGAATCAACGCGGTTTTTCTCGCCAAAGCTCTGGCGAACGATCAGGACATAGACCAGCTTCAACAATTATGGCTCAACGAAGGCGAAATATCTAAACTCATCAACGATAAAAAGTCCGTCGCCGACAACAATCTCAAAAATCCCGAAACGGTCAAATCGCTGTTTAATTCGCAGCGAATGTATCTCAAATTATTAGACGCTCTCGAAGGAATGGAAACGAAAAACGGTGCGCCAATCGTCAATCAACTCGATCTTTTCGTCACCGTGACCGATCTGGCAGGTGTCAGCATTCCGCTTCGCCTGTCGGATAAAGTGGTCGAAGAAAAGCGTTATAAACAGGTTTTGCATTTCAAGTATGAAAACGGTTTTAACGATTTTACGAAAAATCACAATCCGATGCTCGCCTTTGCCGCGCGTTCGACATCGGCGTTTCCGTTTGCTTTCGAGCCGATGCGTCTGAGCGCGGCGCGTGAAGTTATCGGTTATTCGTATGCCGACGCAAAAGATAAATACAAAAATTTGCTGACCGATATAAAGCGTCTTTTTCCTTTGACGAAAGACGCGCAGGGCAGGGAGATCGAATGGGACAAACGCGATCTGGTTGACGGCGGCGTGTTGGACAACAAACCTTTCGGACACGCGATAAATACCATTTCCAATCGCAATGCCGAAGTTAATGTCCGCCGAAAACTACTCTACGTCGAACCTTCGCCGGAAACTTTCGATTTCAAAGATAACTCGGTTTCGCCGGATGCGATTGCCAACTTAAAAGCGTGCGCTTTCGATCTGCCGACTTATGAAACGATCCGCGAAGATTTGGAGAGAGTTTTGGAACGCAATCGTCTGATCGAGCGCGTCAATCATTTTATCAGCAGTGCCGAACAGGACGTTTTCAATTATCGTCTGAATATCGAATCGAAAATTTTAAAAAAGAAAAAAGATTCGCAAGATAAATCGCCGCAAAAAACGGATTTGCCGGAAAACGGCGGAGATTGGGAAAAAAAAGGACTCGAAGATGTCGTGCAATGGAAGGGAATTTCCGCGCTTCCGTATTATCGTCTGCGCGTGGCGACATTAACGGACGATCTGGCGCGAATCGTTGCGCGTAAAACCGGAATTTCCGAGGACAGCGAATACTTCCGCGTTATCAGAACTCTTTTGCGGGCGTGGCGCAAGCGAAATTACGGCATATCGCAAGGAAAATTCACCGACCGACGCACGCGAAAAAACGGTGCTTTATTTCCTGCGCGAATTCGACATAAATTATCGTCTGCGCCGTCTGCGCTTCGTTTTAAGCAAAGCCGATCAGCTTTATCGTTTCACCGAAGATTTCCAAAACGAACTGGCTTCGAGACAAAAACAGATCGCGGAAATTTCCGACAAAATACCTGAAAAATATGAGCCTGAAGCGATGCAGCAGATCAATCTCGCGGCGCAGTCTTTCAAGGAAGAAATGGTCAGGGAAAATGTCGCGGCAACCAAACTGAATGCTGCGACCGAAAAAACGCCGAGCGAGATTATCTGGGAAAAATGCGTCAAAAATAAAACCGGCAAAGCGGAAAATATAAAAAAAATGCGTGGCATCGTTGACGGCATTCAAAGCGAATTAAACGCTGCATCGGAAACGATTCGGAAAGAACGCGATTATCTTTTTCAGAGAAAGCCGGAATTTGAAGATGCGAACGAAAAAAATGACGGAAATGTTGATCGAGGCGTTTTTGAAGAAAAAGTAAAAAATATCAAAATAGAATCCGCCGATCTGAAAAAAATCTTCGCCGTCATCGGCGATTCAGACGGCGAAGACGGCATTGATGATGTCGGCGAAAGAAAAATTCTGAATTTTTTGAACACGGAATACGGAACTATTTTGGATGAAATAAATTCAGCCGCCGCGCTGTTGAGCGAAATTTTGGGGAGAATTATTGATGAAGCGAGATTTGCCGCAACGAAAAATTTATCGTTTATCGAACCTTCCGAAGCCGTTGAAAATAAAGATGAAGATTACGATCTCACGAACGGTGTGCGCGGTTATTTAAATTATTTTTACAAAAATTTCGACGATCTTTCCGATCAGATAAGTCTGCCGATTTTTTATGAAACGCCGGTCGGCGAAGCCGTTTCGATAGAAGTTTTACGCATCAGCCCGCGCGATGCGAAAGGTTTGATTGACGAGGAAAATATAAATCTGAAACGCAAAAAACTCGCCGGAACACAGTTTTTCAATTTCGGCGCGTTTTTCGATCAGGTCTGGCGCAAAAACGACATAATGTGGGGACGACTCGACGGCGCGGAACGACTCATAACTGCTCTTTTGTCCGACGAAAAACTTGAAAAAGTAAGAGAATATTTTGTCAAAGAAACTCACGAAATAATTCTCAGGGAAGAATTGCTGAAAAACAATAATTCGGCTTTGCAGAAAGCATTCGGCGAATCGCTTTTAAAGTCGAGCGCGGGAATAAACGTCGAAAAAGCAGTCGGCAGCATAACCGGAGATTTGGCTTCCGGCGCGATAAACAAACGTCTGAACGAAGTTTTAGGCTCTTGTATCGAAGATAAAAACGTCTATCAATATGTCAAAGATTCATACGAAGTTGATCGGCGGCTCGAACCGAAACCGATGTTGCAGGTGATTTCGCGCTCGACAAAAGTTACCGGAAATATTTTGGACGACATCGCCAAAGAACAAGGGATTTCTGGAAATCATCTACGCTGGATCACACGACTCGGACAAGTTTTCTGGGGTTTGGTCGAAGTCGCCGCGCCGAACAGCTTTTGGAATCTTTTATTTTACAATTGGCTCAATCTGATCTACTTTTTCGAGATTTTAATAATCGTCACCAGCACGTTTCTGGTCAATAATGAAGTTCAAAAATTCGGCGTAATCGCACTCGTTTTCACGATTCTGACTCATATGACGGTCATTACTTTGACTGACGTGATGAAAGGCGGCTCGCAATTAAGATTGGCACGTTATTTCGGTGTCGGGATAATGGCGATTCTGGCTTTTTCCGGTTTGGTCTTTCTGATCTCGTTTCTATTTTACGATAATTTCTGGAATCGGATAAATTTCTGGCATCAGAATTGGTCTTATATTCCGGCTTCACAGAGAATGCTGGCGGCATTTCCGGTCACGATTCTCGCGCTTTATCTGATCTGGCAAAAATCCGATAAGCCGGAAAGACCGGAAGTAAAAAAAGTTGCAGTCGTTTTTCTTGTCGCGTTTTTCGCCACAAATATATTAATAATGTGGTTTTCAAGCAGCGCGAAAACTGAAACTTATCCGCAACCGATTTTAAGTTTGGAATTTGTTTCCGACCGCAATGAAGTTCTGAAAATCGCTGGAGAATTAAAATCGAAAGAGAGAAACGGCATCAAGCGGGCGTTGGCGATAGATTCGTATCTGTTCGTGCCGATTTACGCCGGATTTTTATTTTATCTGGCACAATTATTTAGATTCCGGCGCGAAAACTGGGCGAAATTTATAAGATTATTGACTTCGGTTTTTATCTTAGTTGCCGCTCTCGCTGATCTGACGGAAAACTATTTCACATATTCGATGCTCGAATTGGAAACCGACAAAATCAATCAATGGATTTTAAATGCAATAAGAATCTCGACCATCACCAAATGGTCAACCGTTTTCGCAGCGATTATCATTTTAATAATCGGCGGCGTTATTCATTGGCGCACAAAGAAAAAAATCTCGTCGGTAAACCCTATAAATATTTGACGTTTGATATTGATTTTACTTGTTAAGATTTCTACCTTTTTCTTTGTTTCGGATCGAGATATTCGCGCAGACCGTCGCCGATGAAATTGAATGCGAGAACGGTTAAAGCGAGTGCGATGCCGGGAAAAACGAGATTGTGCGGCGCGCTGCTCAAAGTATCAATTCCGCGTGCTTGGTCAATCATCGTTCCCCATGTCGGATTCGGCGGCGGAAGTCCTAAACCGAGAAAGGACAGCGACGCTTCCGATAAAACCGCACCTGCCATTGCGAGCGATGCCTGAACTATTAAAGGCTGAATCGCATTTGGCATAATGTGAACGAAAAGCTGGCGCATATTGCTTGCACCTAAAGCTCGCGCGGCTTGCACGAAATCGTATTCGCGCACTTTTAAAACCTGTCCGCGCATCACACGCGCGTAGCCGACCCAACCCGTAATGCAGAGCGCGATTATCAAATGTTTCAGACGGTCTTGGGGAGTTGGTTGTGTGCCGCTCAAAAAGGCGACGATGGCGATTGCCAGCAGAAGTCCGGGAAACGCGAGAAAGACGTTGAAAATATAACCGGATAAAATTTGATCGAGCCAACCGCCGTAAAATCCGGCAACTGCGCCGATAAAAATGCCGATAATCGCCGAAATCGTGACGACCGAAATGCCGACGAGCAGCGAAACTCGCGCGCCGTAAACAAGCCGCGAAAAAACATCGCGTCCGAGGTCGTCCGTGCCGAACCAGTTTTCTTTCGACGGCGGCGCATAGCGCAGAGTTTTTGAAGTATTGGTTGCCGGATCGGTAATTTCGATAGATTGAATCGGATCGTGCGTGGCAATCAGCGGCGCAAAAATGGCGGTGAAAATAAAAATGATGGCGATAAACGCGCCAATGTAAAAAAGTCTGTTCATCGAAAATTTACGAAAGCCGAATTCGCGGATCGAGCCAGCGGTAAACCATATCCGTGACCGAATTTGCCAGAATATATGTCACGCTGATGACCAAAACACAGCCTTGCACAAGCCTGTGATCGCGTGTGTTAATGCCGTCGAGCAAGAGCGAACCTAAGCCCTGCCAGTTGAAAATTTTCTCCGTAATGATCGCGCCCGCGAGCAGAACGCCGAGCTGCAAACCGAGAATCGTGACGACCGGAATCAGACCGTTTTTCAAAACGTGTTTGTAAATGACAACCCGTTCGCTCAAGCCTTTTGCCCGCGCCGTGCGGACGTAATCTTCGCCGAGTTCTTCGATCACGCTCGAACGAATCATTCGCGTCAAAATCGCCGAAAGTGCCGCACCCAAAGTTATCGCCGGAAGTATGATGTCTTCGGGATATAAATTTCCGGTCGGCGAAAATACGCGCCATTTGACCGCAAAAATGAAAACCAGAAGCGGTCCGATGACGAAACCGGGCAGACAAATTCCTAATAAAGCAAAAAACGACGCGAAATTGTCAATTAAAGAATTTTTATTCGTTCCCGCGACCACGCCGAGCGGAACGGCGATAAAAACCGCGATTATCAAAGCCGCAATCGCCAACTTAATCGTCGCCGGATAACGCTCCATTATCATTCCCAACACCGGACGATCCGTGCGGAAAGAATTTCCCAAATCGCCGATTAAAAGTCCTTTCCAGTATTTGACGTAACGATTATCTGCGCCGTGCCACTCGAAACCTTTGTCGCCGTGATACGAGAAGAAAAACGCCGGACTGTCGAGATCGTGTTTGGCGCGAAACTGCGCGACTTGTTCGGGCGTTGCCTGATCGCCGAGAATCGCCAACGCCGGATCGCCGGGAACGAGTTCGATCATCAATGTGACCAAAGACACGACCGTCCAGATGACGAGCAAAAGCAAGCCGAGACGTTTTAAATAACCTAAAATTTTGCGTTTATTCATTCGATTCGGAAATGAATCTTAGTTTATGAAAAAGTGTGTATTTAGACAAGCGTTAAACTTTTGTTCCCGTATGAATTGCCGCGATGCCGCCCGTCAGATTTTTATATTCGACCGAATTAAAACCGATCTCGCGCATCATTTCCGCCAGCTTTTTCTGGTCTGGAAAACGCGAAACCGAATCGGGCAGATATTCATACGCGCCGCGCGAACCGCTGACCGCACCGCCGATGCGCGGCAAAACGTGTGAAAAATAAAACTGGAAAGCCTGCCGAAAACCGGGAACAATCGGCGCGGAAAATTCGAGAATCGCCAGTTTTCCGCCCGTTTTCAAAACTCTGTGCAGTTCGCTCAAACCGTCCTGCCAATTGGAAAAATTTCGCAGACCGAAGGCGATTGTCACCGCATCGAAAGTTTTATCTTCAAAAGCGAGATTCATTCCGTCGCCTTCGATATATGGAATCGTTTCTTTTTCTTTAGCGGTTTTTTCTTTGGCGACGGCGAGCATCGGGCGGCAAAAATCCGTGCCGATGACTTTTGCTTTTCCCGAAGTTTTAAGTTCCAGAGAAAGATCGCCCGTCCCGCAGGCGACATCTAAAATAACAGCGTTCGGATTTTCCAAAACGTCTTTCAATTTCGCCGAAACTTTTCTGCGCCAGCGTTTATCTATATTTACTGATAAAAAATGGTTTAAAAAATCATATTTTCCGGCGATTCCCGAAAACATTTCACGGACGGCGCGGGCGTGTTCGAGTTCGCGGGCGGTTCTTTCGTTCGGCATAAATTAAAAGTTAAACTGATTTTCGATTCGGGCGCAAGCGACTTCAAATATAAAATAATTTGAAACGCCGGAAATGCAAAGACGCGGAGTTAAAAATAATTGAAAATAGAGAGACGATTGTATGTTTTTTAAAAATATTTTCTGTGCTTCTCTGCGGTAAAAGAACTTTACCGTTTTAGATTATTTTGTAACTAAAACAGAGACGAGCGGCTGATTTTTTATATTTTCGGCGACGCGGCTGACATCGGCAATCGTTACGGCTTGCGCTTTTTGCGTTTCTTCTTTCGGCGAGCCGAGTTTGTATGTGTCAATATCGAGCCAGAGATCGGCTTGATTCGATAAGACGTATTTTCCGGCGATTTGAGTTTTCGAGCGCGAAAATTCGTCCGCTGAAACGGGTTTACTTAAAATATCCGACATCAAACTTTTATTTTCCGGTGCTTTCAAACCGGAAACGCCGAAAATCATTATTCCGGGCAAAATATGTTCGTCGTATTCGACCGAAACGGAATTGCGGTTTTCCGACGGAACTTTTTCTTTCAGACGGTTTAGATAAATGTCCGACAAAATTTTGGAAGCGTAAAAATCCTTGTCTTTTCGCGCCAGACCGCGTAGAGCAAAACGTATTTCGTTTGAATTTTCCGAAGGCGAATCAATCGTTGCAAAAGTCGTTTTCGGTTCTTCAGCCATTGCAAAAGTCGAAGGAATGATCTTTTCACTTTTGCGCCAAATGCCGAAATAACGGCGAGTAGCGCGGCTTGCTAAATCCTGACGGAAATCTCCGCTGATTGTTAAAGTCGCATTATCGGCACTTAAAAATCTCTGCTGCGCGAAGAGAAGATCGGCAAAATCAATTTTTGCAAGACTTTCGGAAGTTCCGTTCTGCGCTCTGCCGTATGGAAAATCGCCGAGCAGTTGTCGTCTGACAGCCAAATCCGCGATATATGCCGGATTCGTTTCCCATTCTTTTATTTTAGCGAGACGCGCGAGTTTTACCTTCGGCGTTGTTTCGTTGTTGATCTGCGGCTGCGTAACGGCTTGGGCAATCGTGTCGAGAATCGTTAAAAGTTTGTCGTTGTCGCCCGTCGCGTTGATTTGGACGTAGTCGTAATTGCTGACGACTTCAAAACTTCCACCCAATTCTTCGGCGAAAAATTCATTGACTTGCTGTTTGTTGGGAAAAAGAATGTCGGTAAACAGAGCCATTACGCCTTCTTTATCCTGCGGATCGAAGGACGAACCGCTGTGCAGACGCAGTTTGACCGAAACTTTTTCCGCACCTTTTTGCCGCCACATCAGAATTTTTAAACCGTTGAGCAATTTCTCCTGTTGCGGAGCGGTTTGCGCCGCCGATGGAATTGCGAAAAGAAACAAAATCGCCGATGTAATCGTAAGTTTGACAAGATGGTGTATAATTTTCATTGTTTTGGTAAACAAGGCTTTTGAAATGTTTTTATTAAAAATTTGTAAAAATTGACAGTCGGTTAGTTGCCCGATAATTGCATTTAGTTGTTACTTTAAAAAGTTTAAATGCCATCAGGCATCGCGTCAAACTTTAAAAGCATCTATGAAAATGTTGTATCAATTGTGTTAGGTAGAAAATCATCCAAATAAAACTTAACAACGGGAAAAATCGCGCTATAATCTTAAAGGTTATAGTTCTAAATTTGAGAGGCTACGACGATGGGAAAAATAGTTAAATTTTGTTCTGAATGTGAAGAAGGCTTTGCCGAAAAATTCGGTTTTTGTCCGAACTGCGGTTCATCACTCGACGCATTCGAGATGAATCCGCTCCAAAAAGAATCCGTGAAAGCGAATGCAGTTAAAGCGGAATTATCAAAACCGGAAAATCCGGCATTTATAACGTCTTCACAAACCGTGAGCGAAAAGACATTTATTGACGAACCGGAAATCGCGGAAACCAATCGTTTTTCCGTTGATGAAGATATTCTCGAACTGAACGTCGAAGGCAATGAAAACGAAGAAATAATCAGCGAACCGGAAATCGAACCGGAAGTTTATGCTCCGGCGGCGACCGTCTTTTCGACAAACGGAAATTCAAATCATAATAATTATCAGCATTTTTCTAATGCGGATGCGATAGATGATAATGAAGATGACGGTTTTCACGTTACGGTTATCGAAGAGAAAAACGTCAGAGAGCGTAATATGCTTCTGCTCGGTTCGACGGTTTTGATATTGATGTTGGCTTTCGGCGGTTTTGTTTATTCGCTGTTTGCTAAAACACTCGATCTCGGTGCCATCGGTAATGAAGATTACATCGCCGCAATAAACGATGTCACGCCGATAGAAATCGAAGAACCGGAGCCGCCCAAACCTGCTGAAAAAGAAAGCGGCGGCGGCGGCGGCGGCGGTCGTGAAGAACAAACCGAAACTTCAAAAGGCAGACTTGCGACTCAATCGCGCGAAGAACCTCTTATTCGTCCTGATGTAAATATTCTTCAAAGAAGCAATCCCGAATTGAAACAGCCTGTTGCCACGACCGTCGGTGACAAAAAAATCAAACCGACCGATGAGCCTTACGGAAATCCGAACTCGACGAGTGCTTTCGGTTCAAACGGTCGCGGCAGAGGCGGCGGTCAGGGCGAAGGCGACGGAACCGGACAAGGCAACGGTCGCGGAACGGGCGCGGGAAACGGCAACGGTTCGGGATTCGGTAATGGCGACGGCGACGGGAATGGTAACGGAACAGGTTCCGGCAGAACTCGAATTGCAGAAAATAATACAGTGCCTCCGGCTCCGGCGGGACCTTCGAAAGGTTTGCAGATTACTTACAAACCGAAACCGAAATACACGGACGAAGCACGTCAAAATAATATTACGGGAAATGTCCGGGTTCGCGTAACATTTCTTCCTTCGGGACAGATCGGCAGCGTTTCGCCGGTCAGCAATCTCGGCTACGGTTTGACCGAACAGGCAATTGCGGCGGCAAAACAGATGAAGTTTGAACCTCAAATGGTCAACGGCAGACCTGTCGCCGTCACGAAAGTCGTCGTTTTTACTTTTACTATCTATTAAGAAACGGTTAGTTTGTTTTTCTCGGAGATGAGCGGTTGATAAAGCCGCTCATTTTTTTTGCGGTTTAGTTTTTTAATTCAGACCGAAGAATTTTTTGATTGATCTGAAAACGGTTTTATCTTTTTCGCCGGTGGTTTTTTTCTCGTGATGTTCCTTTTGCGTCAGCAGTGAACGCCTTTCTTCGACAATATCGCTGAGAGCTTTTATCAGGTTCGGGTTGGAGTCGAGAATCGGTTTCAGACAATATCTGCCGATTTGTAAAACCTGCGTTTCTTCTTTGGCGACGACGTTTGCCGAACGCGGTTCGCCCGTCAGCATACTCATTTCGCCGAAAAAATCGCCTTCGCGCAGAGTGCTGACAACCTGCGTTTTTCCTTCGTCGTCAATCGTTCGGATTTCGACCGAACCTTTGTGAATGACGAACATCGAACCGCCCGGCTGATCTTTTTCGACGATTGCTTCATCGGGCGCAAAGACGCGCAAATGCGCCGCATCGGCAACTTTTTCGGTTTCTTCCTCGGAAAGCGGCGCGAAAAGTTCGACTTCTTTTATCCGCTCATAAATATTATTTTCCGTTTCGACGACTTCCGCTTCGGTCGCGTCTTTTTCGATGTAGAGCGTACGTGTCGGAAATGCGAAATTGATATTTTCGCGGCGGAAAGCATACCA
Source organism: Pyrinomonadaceae bacterium (assembly GCA_965217985.1). Lineage (GTDB taxonomy): Bacteria > Acidobacteriota > Blastocatellia > Pyrinomonadales > Pyrinomonadaceae > DATHTS01. The sequence goes on along the minus strand of CBDCJY010000003.1, from coordinate 49,380 downwards.
GACGCGCTGACGAACGAGCGCGTCGGTCGTATTGTATTTCGAATAATCTTCGAGCCAGTATTTGATTTCCCAGTCAATTCCGCTTTCGCCGAGATTTCGAATGCGGACAATCGGACGAATTTTGGTCGAAACATTTTCGACCTGACGAACAGCTTCGCGGATGACCTGAATCGTTTTCGTCGGCGAATCGCTGTAAAGCGTGTTAAAGAAAACGATCCGCGCATTGAGATTGAATTTCGGCGCGACTTCGATGGTTTCCTTGCCTAAAATACTGTTGCCGATGACGAGAAGTTTGTTTTGAAACGTGCGAATTTTCACGCCGCGCCAACTGATGCTTTCGACAACGCCCGTGCCTTTATTCGGAATACTGATAACATCACCGATCTGAAACGGTTGATCGGCTTGCATCGCCAAACCCGAAAAAAGATTGCCGAGCGTATCCTGCAAAGCCAGACCGACGACGATACCGATAATTGTCGAACCCGTAAAAAGCGGCGCAAGCTGAACCGCCGGATACTGCGATTGAAAAATTATAAAAAAAGCGATGATATAGATTAAAATGACGACGACGTTGCGAATCAGTGCGGTTAATTCATATGAACTCGTATTTCGCAAAGCGCGTCCGAAAATCAAGAAATTAAAGAAACGAATAATCGAAACGACGAGTATAAACCAGAGAACTATTCTCGTAATACGAAAAAAATTTCTGAGCAGATCGCCCGCAATCTGACTCATCTGGTTCGATTCTATATCGCTTTTATTGACGGTTTTAAAGAAAGTGGTGAGATATTCGATAATCGGTTCCTGAACGAGCGACAGAAAAACAAGCGAGGAGATAACAATCGCGGAGACGATAACTAAAATGATAAACCGTTTTCTGAATTCGGATGATTCCATATTTTCTAAAAATTTACGTTCTAAAAATATCAACAATCGTCATTACCAGCAACAAAACCGAGAGCGTCGAGATAATAACCGTGATCGTCCACGCCAGAATATTGAAGAAAGTCGAGTTCTTATATTCGCCCATTATTTCCTCGTTGCTCGAAAGGGAAACGACGGCGACGAGAATGAACGGAAGCAAAAGTCCGTTGATACATTGCGTAAAAATCAAGAGTTTGATTTGCGGAATGCCCGGAATTAAAGCGACGATTGCGCCGATAGAAATAAGCGCGGTAAAAATGCCGAGAAAAATCGGTGCTTCGCGGAAACTTCTCGAAAGTCCTTTCTCAAATCCCAAGGCTTCGCTGACCGAATAAGCCGTCGCCAGCGGCAAAACGCCCATCGCCAGCATCGCCGCGCCGAAAAGTCCGATGCCGAACAGATATTTCGCGTAATTTCCGGCAATCGGCGCGAGTGCGGCGGCGGCGGTCGCGGCGGAATCAATTTCATTAATTCCCTGAACATTCAAAGTCGCGGCGGTCGAAATAATGATGAAAATTGCGATCAGATTGGCAAATAATGTTCCGACCGTCACATCGGCGCGAACAATCGCCAAATCTTCTTCGTCCATTCGTTTTTCGACGACCGAAGACTGGACGAAAACCTGCATAAACGGCGTGATCGTCGTTCCGATAACGGCGATCACTGTGAAAAGATAACCCGTTTCAAAAGAAAAACTCGGCTTGATAAATTCTCTGCCGACCGTTTCCCAATCGGGTTTCGACATAAATCCAGAAAAAATATAGCCGAAAAAAACGAGTGACATTATCAAAAAAACTCTCTCGACGCGCTGCTGCGAACCTTTAACGACGAGCCACCAAATTAATCCGGCGGCACACGGAATCGTAAAATAACGCGAAATGCCGAAAAGTTCCGAAGCCTGTGCGATGCCGACAAATTCGGAAACGATCACGCCGGAATTGGCGATCAAAAGCGCGAGCATCACGAGCGCAGTCAAGCGAACTCCGAATTGTTCGCGGATCAGATCAGCCAAACCTTGTCCGGTGACAACGCCCATTCGGACGCACATTTCCTGCACGACGATCAGCGCGACCGTCATCGGAATAAACAGCCAGAGCATCGTATAACCGTAACCCGCGCCGACCGTCGAATAAGTTGCAATGCCGCTCGCGTCGTTTCCGGCATTGGCGGCGATAATGCCCGGTCCGAGAACGGCGAGATAAGCGAAAAATCTGTATTCGGATAGATTACGACGAAAACGCAAAGGAAAGCGTTTGAGAGATTGCACGGATTTTTTGAGCGAAAATCTCATAAAAAATACTTCTAAAATTACTACTGTCGCCGTCGTTCATAGATTTGTGAATCGCAAATCGAGAATCGAAAAGAGATAACTACGATTCACGATTCACGATTTTCAAATTCTGAATATAACTTGATTATGAAAAATTAAAAAGCAGAGAAAAATGTATTTCATACAAACAGGTGTTACAAAAAATTTAAGTTCAAAAAAATACTGAACAAGGAATTTATAAAAGAGTAATCTTTCGATGTAACTCGCAAAATTTAACTGGTGTTTTTCCATAAACACTTTTTCCCAGATTATCCTGAACCGAAAATTTAAGCGTTATCTTTCGGATTGCTTTCACGGATTATCAAATGTCGAGTCTAAACTTTATCCATTGCACATCAAATTCTTTTCGTTTTGCCGTTTTTACATTTTTCTTTCTGACAATCGGTTTCGTTTTGCCGTGCAAACGGCTAATGTCAGAGGTGAAAACTTAAAATTAACTTCACCGGAAACCGAAAAGTCAGCATTTCTGGGAAAGCAACTTTTTTTAAATCCACTGCAAGAATATGAACCGCATACGCTGGTTGGTTCCTATTACAGTTTCAAGAACAATTTGACAGCGACGTTAATGCTTAATAATAAGGGAGAATTACCGCTTCAAGTAACTCCGATTTTTTATAGTTCGGACGGAACTCAGTTGCAGCTTGCTCCGTTAAATATGAACGGTGCTTCCTACGCCGAGTTTGATCTAAGCGAAATTTTGGCAAATGCCGGTGAAGAATTTCAAGAAGGCAATTTGCAAATGTCTTATCAAGGCAGTGAAATGCAACTCGGTTCACAAATCAAGATAATTGATACAAATAACAGTTTAATTTGGGAAGAACAATTTTTTGAACCTGCCGCAAAATATACATCTTTACGACTCGAAGGCGTTTGGTGGATGCCTTCAAACAATTGCGAAACAAAATTTATCCTTACAAATACAACAGACGCGCCTGTTACCGCAACAATTACAGTTGACGGCACAAGTCCGGGACAGCAAACTCCCGGCGGTGATTCAATTAAACGCGCACAAAACCCGTGTTTTGGATGTAATCCGTGATTTAGTCAGAAAAAATAACGGAACAATTCACACGACGGGCGGTGTTTCGATTTTGCATACCGCAGGAATCAAGCAACTAAAGTAAGATATTTCAAGAGCCTCAACTAACCGCAAAAATTGAAAATAATAAAATAAAATAAGAGAGTGTAATAATTTCAAATAAAGCCAAACTGTAAAAATATTCACCGATTACAAAGAAAGATTTGGCAGTGAAAAAGAATAATTCACCCGATAAAAACAACTGAAAGACACTCTTTTACATAGTCTAATTGATAAGACGGCTTCAGCTATTTAAAGGAATAGTGAATTTATCCACTTGAGATATGTGAACTTGTTCGAGATATTGATTCAACTATCTAAAAATTAAACAACCATTCAAATTTTAAAACTCGCAAAATTGTCTCTAAAAATAGATAAAAAGAATATTAATTAAAAAATGACCTTTCAAGTTATTATTAAAGCTAATTAAGAAAAATCAAAAATGAAATCGCTTAATAAAAAAGCGAATTGCTTGAGTTTTCTTTCACATATTCTTACACTCGAATTGAGTTTTATAGCGAATTGGCTTAGTAAATATCTAAAAATCTACAAAAAATATGACATATAATCTTTTTAATACGCGGCAGACATTTAAAACGGGCGGCGATACGGACGGGATTTTCTATTCTTTGCCGCAACTCGAAGCGGAAGGCATCGGCGAAATTTCGCGGCTTCCGGTTTCGATTCGTATTGTTTTGGAATCGGTTTTGAGAAACTACGACGAGAAAAAAGTTAGAGAACAGGACGTGAAAAATCTCGCTTCGTGGGGCGCAAATGCCGAACGGAGTGAAGAAATTCCGTTTACCGTCGCCCGCGTAATTTTGCAGGATTTTACGGGCGTTCCGCTGCTTGTTGATTTGGCGGCGATGCGCTCGGCGGTCGAAAAAACGGGCAAAGATTCGAGCGTCATCGAACCGCTCGTGCCGGTCGATTTAGTTATTGACCATTCGGTTCAGGTTGATTTTGCGGGTTCGGAAGCCGCTTACACGCGCAATATGGAAATGGAATTTAGGCGCAACGAACAGCGTTATCGCTTTCTGAAATGGGGAACGCAGGCGTTTAACGGTTTCCGCGTCGTGCCGCCGGGAATCGGCATCGTTCATCAGGTCAATCTCGAATATCTGGCGAAAGGCGTGTTTGAAAAAGACGGCGTTTTTTATCCCGATACGCTCGTCGGAACGGATTCTCACACTACAATGATTAACGGTTTGGGAATTGTCGGCTGGGGCGTCGGCGGAATCGAAGCCGAAGCCGGAATGCTCGGTCAGCCGGTTTATATTTTAACGCCGGATGTGATCGGCGTTCATCTTTCGGGCGATTTGCCGCAGGGCGCGACGGCGACGGATTTGGTTTTGCGCGTGACGGAAATTTTGCGCGAAGCGAAAGTCGTCGGCAAATTCGTCGAGTTTTTCGGCGAAGGCGCGGCGAAACTTCCGGCGACCGACCGCGCGACGATTGCGAATATGGCTCCCGAATACGGCGCGACGATGGGATTTTTCGGCGTGGACGAAAAAACGCTCGATTATTTCCGCTCAACCGGACGAAGCGACGAACAGATCGAAACGATTGAAAATTATTATACGGCGCAAGGTCTTTTCGGCATTCCGCGCAAAGGCGAAGTCGATTACACAAACACGATTGAACTCAATCTCGAAACGATTCAGCCTGCCGTTGCCGGACCGAAACGTCCGCAAGACCGTATCGAACTGACGAATTTGGAAGAAAAATTTGAAGAATTATTCGTCAAACCTGTTGCCGAAGGCGGTTTCGGAAAAACGACCGAACAATTGCAGGAACGTCATTTGATAACTATCGGCGCAAAAGTCGCCGGAGTCGCAACCGGCGGCGGCGCACAGCATTCAAATTCTATTCCGCTTCCGGTTTTGGATAATAATACGAACAAGGAAAACACTAACACTTGGACGGAAACCGAAATGGTCAATAATCGTCCGACACCCGACCGCGTGGAAAATGTCGAAGAAGACGACTGCGCTCCGCATTCGTCAAATGTCGGAAACGGCGATGTTTTGATCGCGGCGATAACTTCCTGCACGAACACATCGAATCCGTCCGTAATGCTCGCCGCCGGAATCGTGGCGAAAAAAGCATCGGAAAAGGGAATGAAAGTTCCCGATTACGTCAAAACTTCGCTCGCGCCCGGTTCGCGCGTCGTGACGGAATATCTGAACAAAACCGGTTTACAACCGTATCTCGACGAACTCGGTTTTAATCTCGTCGGTTACGGATGCACGACCTGTATCGGAAATTCCGGTCCGCTCGATCCTGCAATCGAAGAAGCGATTGTCGAACACGATCTGATCGCTGCATCGGTTCTTTCGGGAAACCGCAATTTCGAGGCGCGTGTGCATCAAAACATTAAGGCGAACTTTTTAATGTCGCCGCCGCTCGTCGTCGCGTTTGCACTCGCCGGTTCGGTGACAAAGGACATTTCAAAAGAGCCGATTGGCAAAGATAAGGACGACAACGATGTTTATTTGAAAGACATCTGGGCTTCGCTCGATGAAGTCAAGGAATTGATGCAAGCCGCATTCGATCCCGAAACTTTCAAAAGACTTTACGGCGAATTTGCCGAACAAAATCCGCTCTGGAACGATATTCCGACGATTACGGGCAAAGTTTACGAATGGGACGAAAATTCGACTTATATTCAAGAACCGCCGTATTTTGACGGCTTTACGATGGAAACCGGAGAATTTTCCAACATCGAAGGTGCGCGGACTTTAGCGATTTTCGGCGGTTCGGTGACGACCGACCACATTTCGCCCGCAGGTGCGATCAAACCGACTTCGCCCGCCGGATTATATTTGCAGGAAAAAGGCGTTGCGCCCGAAGATTTCAACTCTTACGGTTCGCGGCGCGGCAACGACCGCGTGATGCTGCGCGGAACTTTTGCCAATGTCCGCATTAAAAATCTGATGGTTTCGCCGAAAGAAGGCGGATTTACCTGCTATCAGCCGGACGGCGAAGATATGACGATCTACGATGCGGCGATGCGTTACAAAGATAATAATGTGCCGCTGATAATTCTCGCCGGACAGGAATACGGAACGGGAAGTTCGCGCGATTGGGCGGCAAAAGGAACGCTTTTGATGGGCGTAAAAGCCGTCATTGCAGAATCGTTTGAACGCATTCATCGCTCGAATCTGGTCGGAATGGGCGTTTTGCCTTTGCAATTCAAAGACGGCGAATCGGCACAGACTTTGAACTTAAACGGTTCGGAAACTTTCGATTTAGTCGGTTTAGAAGAATCGGAAGTCAAACCGCGCCAGAACGTAACTTTGAAAATCAATCGCGGCGACGGCTCGACCGACGAAGCACATCTGACTTTGCGGATTGACACGCCGATTGAACTCGATTACTACAAAGGCGGCGGCATTTTGCCGTATGTTTTAAGACAGTTGTTAGGCAAAAATTAAGCATTTATAAAAAAGCGGTTTGATTTGTTAATTCAGACCGCTTTTTTGCTTTAAAACTAAAACTTTCGATAATAATCGGCGTATGTCTTTCCGACCAACTTTATTTTAATTTAATAGGAGAAAATATGTTTATCGTAACAACCGGAAATGACGTTGCAGGTAGAGAAATCAGTGAATATCTCGGAATTGTTCGCGGAATCGTCGTGCGGGCAACCGGAATCGGACGCGGAATTATCGGCGGTTTAAAATCAATTGCCGGCGGTAATATCGAGGAATTTGCACAGGTTTGCGAACAGGCGCGGCTCGAAGCGTCAAATCGAATGATTCAACACGCAAGGGAAATCGGCGCAGATGCAATTGTCGGAATGCGTTACGATGCGACGGAATTTTCTCAAGGCTCGACCGAGGTTTTGTGTTACGGAACTGCCGTAAAATTGAAATAGAGCAAAACTTTTAAGAATTAAAAAAACAATAAAGGTCGAAAATTTTATTTCGACCTTTTGGAAAACTTTCAGGATGAATTTATTTTTAAATCAGCAAGCAATCGCTTTTGCCATTTGAATTTGCGGACGCGAAGCTAATTCGAAAAATCTTACCGGAACCGCGCCGTTGACTCTTTCTTTGTCTTTCCGCAATTCATACCATTTGTCGCATTCCGAACAATGATAAAATTTTAACAGATCATCCGTTTGATAATTATTTTTCAACTCGCAATTACAAATGCCAACATTTCATAAATCCCCTTTGTTCCTCCGTTTGTTTAAAGACAGTTTAACACGAAACACCCGTATAATTGCAACATTTTTTTTTGTGAATTTTATCACTAGATTGTTCGAGATGGCTATATTTGTTGGATTTTGTTCATTAAATAGGTAAATATAAAGGTTTAGCGTCAAAATATGTAACATTTCGGCATTTTTCGGATTATGATAATGAAGGCAAATATAAAAAAGGAAAACGTCTGATTTCCGAAAGGCATCGTAAAAAACGAGTTTGCTCGAATAATAAAAGTTAATAAAATAGGTTTTTATCAATAAAAAATCGGAGAAAATATAATGTATTTCAGATCACGTCGGCAGAGATTTTTCACCGCGTTGTTTTCGCTTTCAGTTTTTGTTATGAGCAGTCTGCCTGTAAAAGCGCAGGACATCGTTACTTCGAGCGACATTTCCGGCGGATCGAGTGTTTTCGTTTTTCGCGGCAACAGTCGCGCAAAACAGAGCAAACCTGCTTATCAAACAATCGCCCGCCGAAGCGACTCGCAGAAAGCCTTCAGTCGTAAGAAACTCGTCAGCCAATCTACAACGATTGCCAAAGCGATTCAGAAAACCCGACCGACCAAACGCATTGACGCTCAGGAACTCAAACGCATCGAACCGCAAATTGCGAGAATGAAGAAAGAGGAAGCATCGCTTATATTCGCCGGTGCGGGCGAGTATTACCTCGAACGCGACGATACCGAAAAAGGTCTGGAATTTTTCCGCGAAGCTATTCAATTGGATGACAAAAACAAATTTGCCATACTCGGTTTGAGTGACGCTTCGGCGCGCAAAGGAAACGAACTTCTCGAACAGGAAAGTTTGATAAAGCGATATTATTTTTTGAAGACGCGCTCAAATATAACGATAAAAACGCGACCGCTTACGCCGGTTTAGCCGAAGCACAGGACGAAACCGGCGAGAAAGATAAATCCGTCGCCAACTATGAAAAGGCACTCGGTTATGATTCCAAATTGACCGAATTATATACGCCGCTCGGTGTTGCTTATTATCAAAAAGGCGAGATTGATAAAGCCAAGACTTATTTGACAAAGGCTATGGCGAGCGATGCCGATAATTCCGAAACGCAGTATTTTCTCGGTTCGATTCTCTACAAGGAAACCAAGTATTCCGAAGCTCTGACGGCTGTTCAAAGGTCTTTGAAGAATGATTCGGAAAATGCCGACGCGCATTATCTGCTGGCGAGTATTTACGACAAACTCGACCGCGAAAACGACGCGATTGTCGAATACAATAAATCCGTCACGCTTAATCCGAAGTTAGCGGGCGCGTGGTTTGATCTCGGCGCGGCTTATTATAATCAGGAAAATTACAAAGAATCTGTCAAAGCATACGAAATGGCGGTAAAACTCGATAACCGCAACTGGCAGGCGCATTTAAATCTGGCGGAAGCCTATTGGCAATCGGGCGATTTTAATAAAGCCGAAGGAAGTTATAATCTCGCTTTGACTTTTATTCAGCGCACGAATGAAGTTTCAGTTCAGGAAAAAGCCGATATTTACAACAAATTCGGCTGGACACTCGGACAACAATGTGCGGCTTCGATGCGAATTTCAGGTCAATGTCTGAAATGGAATGCGATGGTTGATAAATTTCAAAAGGCGGTTGATCTCGTTCCCGACGCGATAAATTATTCGAATCTCGGCTGGGCGTATTTTAATCAAGGACATCTCGACGCGATTATGAAACGCGAAGGCGGCGGACGCGAAAGACTTTTGAAAGCCAAAGACGCGCTCGAAAATGCCGTCCGTCAAAATCCGAAATTTGTCGAAGCTCCTTTGATGAATCTCGGCGGAACTTTAATTGATCTGGGCGATTATTCAGGCGCAATCGAGGCTTTGAAAAGAGTTACCGAAAAACGCTCCGATTGGCAAAATGCCGATTATATGCTCGGCGTGGCGTATCGAAAAAATAACGATTTTAAAAACGCCGCCGATGCACTCGGTAAAGCGGTCAAAAAAGACCCGAATTATGTTATCGCTTTAACTTGGCTCGGCGAGACGCAACTCAAACTCGATAAAAAGAACGAAACGTCTAAAATTATCGCTCGTTTGAAGAAAATCGGAACGCCCGACGCTTTGCGTGAAGCGCAAAAATTGGACGGACTTATGAAATCGCCGTTCAAGTAAATTTCAAAAGCGGAGATTAAATAAAAGACAGGATGGACAAATTTTTCATTGTATCGGAAAATATGTTCATCCTATTAAAAATTTAAATCTAGAATACTCAGCCTTGATAAAAAATAAAATTAAAGAAAACTTGGAATTAAAAGACTTTACGACGCTGAAAATCGGCGGCGCGGCGCGATTTTTTTCTTTCAGCGGAAACCGAAGAAGAAGTCGTCGAAGCCGTTAATTTTGCCGAAGATAACGATTTGAATATATTCATTCTCGGCGGCGGCAGTAATGTTTTGGTTTCCGATAAAGGCTTTGACGGTTTGGTTTTGCAGATAAATCTCAAAGGCATCGAAATAGGCAGCGAAAAAAATGATGAAGTTGTAATTTTCCGCTAAAGCCGGTGAAGATTGGGATAAATTCGTTGCGTTTTGCGTCGAAAAAAATCTCGCGGGAATCGAATGTCTGAGCGGAATTCCCGGTTTTGTCGGCGGAACTCCGATTCAAAACGTCGGCGCATACGGTCAGGAAGTTTCGGAAACGATCTGCGAAGTAAAAGTTTTCGACCGCAAATCGAAAGAAATTCTCACTTTGAGAAATGCGGACTGCAAATTTACATATCGTTCGAGCCTTTTTAATTCGACCGAAAAAAACAGATTCGTCATTTTGTCCGTAACTTATAAACTTTTGAAAAACGGAAAACCGAAACTCGTTTATAAAGAATTGATCGAACTTTTTAATGGCGCAAATCCTGATCTGAAGGAAATGCGTCAAGCTGTTTGCCGGATTCGTGCGGAAAAAGCGATGCTCGTCCGGCAAGGCGGACTCGATTCGCAATCAGCCGGATCATTTTTTAAAAATCCGGTCGTCAATAACAAAAAAATGGAAGACATTGTTGAAACTGCAAAAAAAAAAGGAATTGAAAATGTTCCTAATTTCAAAATTGACGATCAAAACGTAAAAATTCCCGCCGCGTGGCTGATCGAAAAATCGGGTTTTCATAAAGGATTTCAAAACGGAAACGCCGGACTTTCGGCAAAACATACACTCGCGCTGACTAATCGCGGCGGCGCGACGGCGAAAGACATTCTTGCTTTGAAAGACGAAATCCAAAAAAAGGTGAAGAAAATATTCGGCATAGAATTAAAACCCGAACCTGTTTTTATCGGTTTCGATGATGATAAATCATAGCTTTTTAAGAAAGCGAATTTTCTTTTATTTAGAATACAAACCTCTGAGTTTTAACATAAAAGCCGGTTAGTTTTCCGCTAAACAGGCAAATCGGGCTTTTTAAAACGTCTGTCAAAGTTGAAATAAACTACCCCGCAGCAAGCTGACGGGGTATTAAAACAGCCGAAGTTGTCCGTTATCTTCGAGCTTGCCTTGTTGCTGAACATAGTTCTTTATCATTTGTTCCGTCCCGTGTGTGCCGACTGTGCTGATGAAATATCCTTCAGACCAGAATTTACCGCCCCATAAGTATTTCTTGACTTCCGGGCAAGCCTTGAAAACTTCGCGTGCCGTGATACTTTTGATCGTTTGCACCAATTGTTTCGGGCTATAGGTTGGAACTGACTGCACGAGAAAATGAACGTGGTCATCGTCCGAACCGATTTCCAAAAATGTTATTTCATAGCGTTTTTCCATCTCGGCACAAATTTCTTTGATCTTGGCATCAATAGTTGCCGCAAAAACCGCTCGACGATATTTGGTCGGGCAAACGATGTGATACATCAACACCGAAACATTATGCTTTTTATGAATGAACTTGCTCATTCATAACATTATAAAGCCGCAGCAAGCTGACGGGGTATTAGACCCAATGAGAATAAAATTATTTCCCGCACTTTTCGAGGTTAAAAATGCAGATAAAAAAAAGTTTTTAGTAAATTCGGTTTTAATTTTAATTGTTCTCATTTCAATAAATTTCCGTTTCGTTCCGGTGACGGCGCAGGACATCGTTACTTCGGACGATATTTCAAACGGCGCAAGCGTTTTCGTTTTTCCGCGAATCGAGCAAAAAACCGCAGACAAAATTATCTTCGAGAAAAACTTTCGTCGCCGTAAGTTCGGGCAAATCTTCTGCACAACGCCGTAAAAATTTACAAATGACGGCGATCAACAGGCGAAAATCGAACGCCGCAAATACTCAAACAACCGTGGCGAAAAATCGCCCGACGCGAAAAAATACGGGCAATTCAAAACTTGCGCTTTCAAATACTTTGACTGCCAAAGCCGATGTTTTATTGGAAAATAAACAGATCGAAACGGCGATTGAAACTTATCGTGAAGCGTTAAAAAATAATCCGAACAACGAAAAAGCCTCAGACGGTCTAAGTGACGCTTTGACGGCGAAGGGAATCGAAACCGCCGGAGACGCGAACAACGAAACGGCGATTCCGATTTTCACCGAAGCCGTCAAATACGACGATAAAAACGGCGTGGCGTATGCTAATCTCGGCGAGATTCATTTTGCCAAAGACCGCACCGAACAGGCGATCACGAACTACGAAAAAGCTCTCGTCGTCGAACCGGATTTAACCGATTTTTACGCGCCGCTCGGTTTGGCGTATATCAAAAACGGCGATATTGCGAAAGCCGAAGTTCAGCTTTCCAAAGCCGATTCGGTCAATAAAAACGAAGTCGAAACCGAATATCTGCGCGGTTTGATTTTCTACAAACAAAACAAAAATCAGGAAGCTCTCAAAGCATTCGATAAAACAATCGCGCTCGACCCGAATAATGTTCTGGCGCATTATTATCAGGCGGCGGTTTACGACCGTCTGAATGAAAAAGACAAAGCGATTGCCGGTTATAAAAAAACGACCGACATCGAACCGGCGTTCGCTCCCGCATATTTCGATCTCGGCGTAACATATTACAACGAAGGCGAATACGAAGGTGCGGAAAACGCTTATAAACAAACCGTGAAAATCGAAAACGGCAATTCCGAAGCGCACGCCAATCTCGCCGGCACGCATCGTCAGCAAGGCGAATACACGGAAGCCAACGGCGAATATAAAACCGCCGCCGAAGGTATCAAAGGCGATGCCGATCTTTACAGCGAATGGGGTTTCTGTCTCGGAAAAGTCAGCGATTGGGACAAAGCGATTGCGCGGCTCGAAACGGCGCGTGATTTAAAACCGGAAGAGTCTGTTTACACGAATATCGGTTGGGCGTATTACAATGCCGGACAGGTTCAGGAGAAAAAAGAGAAAAAAAACGAAGCCGATGCGGATTATGAAAAATCGAAAATCGCTCTGCAAAAAGCCGTCGAAATAAATCCCAAATATGCCGCCGCGCATCTGAATCTCGGTTCGACTTACAACGCGCTCGAAGATTTTCAAAACGCCGTCAACGCGCTCAATCAAGCCGTCGGTTTGAACAGCGATTGGGTGATTGCGATCAATGAACTCGGACTCGCGTATCGCGGTCTAAGCGATCTGGCGCAAGCCGTCGCGCAATTTCAGAGAGCCGTCAAACTCGACGATAAATTCGCGCTCGGTTTTTACAATCTCGGCGAAACCGAATACAAACGCGGCAACAAAAAAGAAGCCAAAAAAGCGCAGGAACAGTTGAGAAAACTCAATCCGGCTCTGGCGCAAAAACTCGACAGCGTGATCGCCGGACAAATTATCGAAAAGGGAAAACAGAAAATCAAAAGCAAAATTCCGAAATTTCCTTTTTGATTTACATTTCAAGCGGCAAAAAAAAATGCGGATTAAATTTTAGTCCGCACTTTTTTTTATTCAGTTTGGCTTCTGGATTTTATCAATCGAAAACTTGCGTTATAATTTTTACAGCGAGCAAAATATGATTGTCAAAACACAGCGCGACGAGTTAGAAAATTATTTGATTGATGCGAGCAATCTGCAAGGCGGATTTGCCGAAAAACTTTTTATTCCCGAATCGGCTGACGAAATCGCCGACATATTAAAAGACGCGAACGAAAACAAGATTTCCGTTACTGTCTCCGGTGCGCGAACCGGAACTGTCGGCGGCGCGATTCCGTTCGGCGGTTATGTCATATCGCTCGAAAAATTAAACAAAATAAAGGAAATCAACCGCGAAGAAAAGTATGCGGTTGTCGAAAGCGGCGTGATCTTAAACGATTTTCAAAAACAGGTTGAATCGGAAAATCTTTTTTATCCGCCCGATCCGACCGAATGGAGTTGTCAGATCGGCGGAACGGTTGCGACAAATGCTTCGGGCGCGAGAAGTTTTAAATACGGCGCGACGAGAAATTTCGTCGAACGTCTCGAAGTCGTTTTAGCTGACGGCGAAATTTTGGATTTGACGCGCGGCGAAAATTTTTCGGACGACGGAATCTTGGATTTGCAGACGCGAAACGGAAAAACTATCGAAATAAAACTGCCGACCTACGCGCAGCCGAACGTGAGAAAAAACACGAGCGGTTATTTTTCCGGCGAAAAAGTTGATGCGATTGATCTTTTTATCGGCAGCGAAGGAACGCTCGGAATAATTACGGAATTAAAGTTGAAAATTTTAGATAAACCGGAATCTTTTTTCAGCGGAATTATATTTTTTGAAGATGAAAACGATCTTTTGAATTTTGTCGGCAAAGTGCGAAAACATTCTTTTGATGCGCGAAAACCTACGGAATCGAAATCTTCGCATTCAAATTCGATTGACGCGAGTTTGATAGAATATTTCGACGAAAACGCGCTGAAATTTATTTCCGAGAAATTTCCCGAAGTTCCCGAAACGGCTAAAGGCGCGATATTTTTCGAGCAGGAAACGAACGCGGAAACGGAAGACGATTTGCTTGAAAACTGGAACGAACTTTTGGAAAAACACAACGCGGATTTGGAAAATTCGTGGTTCACGACGAGCGACCGTGACCGCGAAAAAATGCGCGAATTTCGTCACGCTCTGCCCGTTTCCGTCAACGAAAGAATCGTTCGCTATAAACAGAAAAAAGTCGGAACGGATATGGCTGTGCCGGATGAACGGTTTGCTTCTTTTTTAAAATTTTACAAAGAAAATTTAGAGGAAAGCGGTCTCGAATACGTCATTTTCGGACACATCGGCGACAATCATCTGCACGCCAATATGATTCCGAAAACGGACGCGGAAGCCGAACAAGCGCGGCATCTCTACGGCAGATTTATCGCGCAGGCGATAATGTTCGGCGGCACGATTTCCGCCGAACACGGCATCGGAAAACATAAATCGAAATATCTTTATGTAATGATGGGCGAAAGATTTTTAAATGAAATGGCGGAAATTAAAAAAGCGTTAGACCCGAACGCAATTCTCGGACGCGGCAATATGTTTGCCGAAAAATTTCTGAATTAAACAATTGGTCTTTTTATACGCAAAATATGCGAAAGTAATGAAAATTTCCAAAAAAAAACTTTTTCGCATTTTTGAATACAAAACTTACCGGCGGGAAAGCTGGATTGATTACAGTTTTGGTTTTAAGTTCTATAAAAGCTAAAATAATACTCGAAATATATTTGATAGGAATATTTAAAACAAATGATTAAAGCGATTTTAATGGATTTTAACGGCGTGATCGTTAATGACGAGGCGATTCAGATGAAAGTCTATCAGGACATTTTAAAAAGCGAAGGTATTGATCTGACCGAAGAAGATTATTACGATTGTATGGGAATGAACGACCGTATTTTTGTCGAAAATGCTTACGAAAAAGCCGGAAAAATTCCCGAAACCAATAAAGTTTTGGAAATTACGCAAACAAAAACTCAGAGATGGCGCGAGACGCTTGCCGGCGATGTGCCGATTTTTGAAGGCATCGAAAACTTCATCAGAAAAATGGTCAAAGGCGACATCGCGCTCGGCATCGTTTCGATGGCAAAACGCGAAGAGATCGAATATGTTCTCGAACGCGCCGGACTTTTAGACCAATTTACGACCATCGTCAGCGCGGAAGACTGCGAAAACTGCAAACCCGACCCGGAAGTTTTTTACAAAGGTTTTAATTCACTAGATGCGCGGCGCACGGCAAGCGGCAGAAATCCGATTGTTCATGGCGAATGCGTCGTTATTGAAGATTCGGCGGCGGGCGTAAAAGGCGCGAAAAGAGCCGGAATGAAAACGCTCGGCATAACAAATAGCGTTTCGGAAAAAGTTTTGCGCGATGCCGGCGCAGACGCGGTTTCAAAAAATCTCGACGACTGGATGCCGGATTCGTTTCAACTCGTTTTTGACTAAAAAAACAACAATGTGAAAAAAATGAAAAGTGAAAAAGTAAATCAAAAAACTTTTTCACTTTTTCACATTAGAATTTTCCATATTTCCACTTTTCCAATTTAATTTATGGCTGAAAATTTCATTTCGATTCAGGAAGCGGAAAATAATCTGCTGTCGTGCGCGGCTTTTCTAGCCGATGATGTCAAAAGCGCGGAAGGTTATTCCGAAGCGATGAAAGCGATTGTGCCGCATTATATCGAACGCGGCGATGTTGATCTCGCCGCCGGACTCGCCGATTCGATTGATGATCCGTTCGTGCGCGACCGGCTTTTGATGGCTATCGCGGAAAAATGCGCGGCGATGGATGATGACGATTATGCCTTTCAACTTGCCGAAGCCATCGAAGATTTCGGAATGCAGGAAGCCGCACGCGAAGCGATTGCCGCACAAATGGCGGCGAAAACCAAATTTGAAAAAGCTCTGGAAATCGCCGCGTCGCTTTCACATAATTCAAACGCATACGCTTTGATCGCCGCACATTTTGCCGCGCAAAACCGCGATGAAGAAGCCGAAATGACGGTCGAACACATTGATTTTCCGATTACCAAAGCGAGCGCGTTTCAAAATCTCGCGGTCATTGATTTTCAGAAAAACGATGACGCGAAAGCCGCCGCAATGCTCGAAAAAGCGGTGATTGCGGCGCAGGAAATAGAACACGCGGAAGAAAAAATCCGCGCTTTTACCGAAATCGGAAATCATTTTGCGGATATTAAACTAAACGGCAAGGCAATCGAAGCGTTAGACAAAGCAAAATCGAACGCCGAAAATCTCGATAATGTTTACCGCGATTCGTTTCTCGGAAATATCGCCTACGGATTTTTACGCGCCGGAAGTTTGGATTTAGCCGACCGCGCGCTCGATCTCGTCGGCGATAAAACGCAGATTTCAAATACGCTTTCGGCTTTCGCGCAGGAATTTTGGACGCGCGGCGAAAAAGACGAAGCACTCGAAGCACTCGAAGAAGCCTACGCGATTTTGAAATCGCAGACGGAAAAGGAAACGCGCGACAGCCGCGCACGTTTTCAGCTTTTCGCGGCGATTGCGGTTTTGTTCGCCAAATTTGAAAAGTCCGAACGCGCTCTGGAAATCGCACAGCAAAATGAAGACGTAAACGAACAGATTTCGGCATTTTCGCAAATCGCGCAGACGTTTATTTCGCAGGAAAAAGACGATCTGGCAAAACAGGCGATTGCCGCAATCGGCGAAGACTCGCAAAAATTGTTCGCCTTGATCGCGCTTTCAGATGCGGAAAACAAGCGCGGCGAAAAGACGAAAGCCGTCGAAACAATAAACGAAGCCGCGCATTTAGCCGAAACTATTCCGCAGTTTTCCGTGCGTTCGTCGGCTTATAACGACATCGCCAAAAGGCTTATAGAATATGGCGAAAATAACAAAACGAGAGAGATTTTAACGGAAAATCTGGCAATCGTTTCGCAAATCCGCGACCAAAGTTCGCGTGTCGTCGCGCTCGCCGATCTTTCCGATCTTTATTTTCAAACAGAAAGTAAATTATCTGAAAACGAACGCGAAATACTTCAAAAATTAGTCAGTGATTCGGTTTCTTAAACTTTCCGTCGAAAGCAAAAATTATTAATGACCGCCTTCACTGTCGGCTGATTTCTTGCTTTTCAAGAGAAAAACGAACGGAATCAAAAATACGAATAAAATCGTGTAGATATAAAATGCGTCGAGAAAAGCGTTCATCGCGGCTTGTTTGATGAGCATTTTTTGATAGATTCCCTGTGCCGCACCGAGCGCGTTTTCGGCGTTTAATCCCTGATATTTTAAGTTTTGAGCGAGATGTTCGATTGCCTGCGTAAAATTCGGATTCGAAGCGGAAAGATGATCGTTTAAATTGCTCGCATAGACTTTCGTTCGCAAAACGAGAAAAGTCGAAGCAAAGGCAACACCGATGCTCGCGCCCATCGTTCGGGCTAAATTCAAAAGTGCCGACGCGCTGTTGTTTTTTTCCGGTTTGACCGTGTAATAAGCGGCTGTATTAACTGTCGAACCGAGAAATCCCAAGCCGAAAGTCATATAAACTCTGGCTAATGCAATATCCCAAAAACCGACGTTCAGATTAAATGTCAAAAAGTGCATATTTGCCAGCATCGTCAGCACGAGACCGAACAAAATTACTTTGCGAATATCGTATTTATCGGACAAATATCCGGCAACCTGAAATATAATCATCTGCATAATCGTCGCCGGAAGTCCGACCATTCCCGCGTCCATCGCCGTATATCCGAGCAGAACCTGCGTCATATACGGAATCAGAAAAACCGTTCCGGCAATCGAAAAACTGGTTGTAAAAATCAAAACCAACGCGCCTGTAAATGCCTTGTTGCGAAACATTTCGATGTCAACCGCCGGATTTTTTCGATAATACTCCCAAGTCGAACCGATGAGCAGCGTGAGAAACGAATAACTCGCCATCAGCAGAATAAAATCCGATTCGAGCCAACCTTCTTCCGCGCCTTTGTCCATCACGAGTTCAAAAGCGGCGATGCCGGTTACGAACAGCAGAATACCGACGTAATCTACACGATTTCCGGTCTTTTTTAATTCTTCTCGCGCTTCGATTGCCTGCGGCGTTTCGTGAATAAACAATCCGGTCAAAACCAGAGAAATAATTCCGACCGGAATATTTATAAAGAAAATCCAGTGCCAACTGAGCGTATCTGTAATGTAACCGCCGAGCGTCGGTCCCATCACGGGCGCGAGCGTCAGACCGAGAGCATAGATCGAAAAAGCGCGACCGAGTTTATCGCGCGGCGTGATGTCGGCGATAATCGCCTGTTCGGACGGCGAAAGTCCGCCCGCGCTCAAACCTTGTAAAATTCGGAAAAAGATGAGTGTTTCGAGATTAGTCGAAAGACCGCAGAAAACTGATGCGACCGTAAAACCGGCGACGCAAATCATATAATAGCGTTTGCGTCCGAGATATGTGGCGAGCCAGCCGCTGATCGGTAAGATGGCGGCGTTGGCGACGAGATAAGAACTGACGACCCAGATGATTTCGTTCGGCGAAGCGGACAGATCGGTCGTCATCTTCGGGAGTGAAACATTGGCGATGGTCGAATCGAGAATCGCCATAAAAGTCGCCAGCGTCAGAACGAATATCTGAAAATAAGGCGAATCGGTTTTCGATCTTTTGACCTCGGAAATGGATGAGTCGGTTTGCATCTATAAGAAATCGTCAGTCGGCGGAAACCAAAAAATGGGAATTTTGCCGCGCTTCAAAGCGTGAAAAAGCGAATTAAAATCAAGTATTTTCGCTTTCTCATAATTTTGCAAATAAAATTTTATTTGACGTGAACACGCGGCACGACCGACATTCCCGGCACGAGCAGAAATTTTTCTTCGGGCGTTTCGTTAAAAAGTATTCTAACGGGAATTCTCTGCACGACTTTAACATAATTTCCGCTGGCGTTTTCAGCCGGAAGAACGCTAAAACGCGAACCTGTTCCGACCTGAAAACTTTCGATTCTGCCCTTAAATGTCGTGTGCGGATAAGCGTCAACGAAAATATCTACATATTGACCGACGTTCATTCGTTCGATCTGTGTTTCCTTGAAATTGGCGATCACCCAGATTCCCGGCAGCGAAATTGACATCAAAGGCTGATCGGTTTGCACGAGTTGACCTTCGACGATTGATTTGCGCGAAACGTAGCCGTCTTGCGGCGCGTAGATTTTCGTGTTGTCGAGTTCGAGTTGCGCTTGATTAACGGCGGCTTGCGCCTGTGCGATTTCGGCTTCGACGGTTTGAATTTCCGACTCGCCGATGGCGTTTTGTTGCGGCAGAACGTCTGCGCCCAGAAGTTTTCCCTGCGCTTCGTCGGCTTGCGAAGAAGCGATATTTACTTGCGAAAGTGACTGACGATAATTGTTTTCGGCAGCGGTAATTGCATTTTTGGCTTCATCGGCACGGGATTTTTCGACTTCGGATTGTTTTTTCAAAGCGTTTATCTGTGACTGTGCGATGTCAACCTGTTTTTCGGCTGAAATCATATTGGCGCGATTTTCGGTCAAAATTCTCTCGTCTCTATCCAAATCCTGTTTTGAAAGATCGCCGCTTTTAAAGAGCATCTGCGAACGCTCGTATTCTTTTTCGGCGTTTTTTAATCTCGACTGCGCCGCCTGAATCTGCGCTTTTGCTTGTTCAAAACCGGCTTGCGCCGCCGGAACCTGAGCCAGAACCTGATTCAGCGTCGCTTCCGCCGTTCGCGCCTGAATTTTCGCCTGTTCGACCGAAGTGAGTTTAGAATCGGCGGCGATGCGTGTCTGCTCGATGGTATTTTTCGCCGTCGAGACGACCGAAGAAGCTTGATTCAAATCCGAGCGCGTCGTCTTTCGAGTCAATTCGTAGCTTGCCACTGCCTTTGACCGCCGCGCATTGGCGGTTTTCAGCATTGCTTGAGCCTGTTCGAGTTTCGCGTCAAATTCGCGCGTGTCGAGTTCGACGAGCAGATCGCCTTTTTTAACGAACTGGTTTTCCTCGACGTGAACTTTGCCGATGTGTGAACTGATTTTGGAACTTATGAACGAAATATTACCTTCGATAAAAGCATCGTCGGTTTTTTCAAATTGGCGCGAGTAAAGCCACCACGACAACCCGCCGATGACAAACACGACAACAATCGCGCTGACAACATAAATCGGCAGACGGGAACGCTTCGGAGTTTCGACTTCTACGACTTCCTCTTTTTCTGTTTCTTTGACTTTCGCCTCCTGTGAAGATTTCGGGATAACTTCTTCAACTTCGAGTTCTTTGTTAGGAGAAGACATAATTTTACTATCTGAAAGGTTTACAAACTTTCGACATCATAGGATAAAAATTTTCTAAAATCAATCGAAATTTGATTTTCAGAGGAAATAAATATAAAGGTTTTACCAATGTTTGAGCGATTTGAATTTTACCGTTTCAAGATAAATTAGCTGAAATTATTGCTTAAAAACAGTCATTTGTAATCAAATCTTCAAAGCGGTCACGTTTTCTAATCAAATCGAACTTGCCGTTTTCTGCGGTCAAAACTACGGCGGGCAAAAATCTGCCGTTGTATTGAAACATCTGCGCGACGGAATACGCGCCGCAATTGAGTAACGCCAAAATTTCTTCGACTTCGATATTTTCGGGCAAAAGTCTGTAATCCGGCAAACGTCCGTGACCTTCGATGTCGAAATAGACATCGCCGCCGTCGCATAACGGTCCGGCGATTTTATATGGGAAATTATGCGTCTCTGCGGCTCTCGTTACACAGATTAAATGGTAATACCATTTGTAAGTTTCCATCGAAAGCAGAATATTAAATCCGGCATCGGTTAAAAGCCACGAATCGGTTTCGGTTATTTTATTTTGAGTTTTCAGATTACCACTGACCGGACGCGATTTTTTGTTTCTAACGGTCGTCAGACAAATTCCCGCATCGGAAATCACACTTCTTCCGGGTTCTAAAAGCAGAGTGATATTTTCCAAAAGGTGTGCCGTGCCGGAATTTTCCGCAACTGTTTTGACGGTTTGCCACGCTTTTTTCATCGCTTCGTCCGGCGAAAAATCAGCGGCGAACATTTCGCGCTGTTCCGCCGGAAAGTCTTCGGCTTGCGAATTATCGCGCAGATAATTGACCGGAAAACCGCCGCCGAGATTCAGGTGCGAAAGTTTCAGACCTGTTTCATTATAAATCCGTAAAAGATTTTCAAACAGAGTTTTCAGAGCTTCGGCGTAAGGCGCGGCTTCGGGATTTTGCGAACCGATATGGAGATGAACGCCGCTCAAATTTAAAAATTCCGAATCTTTGAATTTGTGAAAAGCCGCAATCGCTTCGTCCGGCATCATTCCGAACTTTGAAGTCAAAAGTGCGGTTTGCAGACCGGAATGCGTGTTGGTTTCGATTTCGGGAACGAGCCGCAGCGAAACATTGGCGCATTTCTTCAAAGTTCGCGCCGTTCGTTCGATCAATTCCAGTTCGTAGATCGAATCAACCTGAATCGCGTAAACTTCCGCGTTGATCGCATTTTCGATTTCCCAGACTTCTTTGCTCGTGCCGTTGAAAATAATCTGTTCGCCCGAAAAACCGATTTTTAGAGCTTTCCAGAGTTCGCCGCCGGAATTTACTTCGAGATCGCTTCCGGCATCTTTGACAACGCGCAGAATCGCCATATTCGAGTTGGCTTTTGCGGCGTAACAGATTTTCAAAGGGCAATCAATGACGTTTTCGACCGCTTTCAAACGTGCGATATTGTCTTTGATTCGCGTTTCGCTGAAAACGAACAGCGGCGTTCCGTATTGTTCGGCAAGTTCGACGGCGGAAACGCCGTTGATAAAAAGACGATTGTGTTTTTCTTCTAAAAATTTTTCGATTTCCCACGCTTTCGGCATAAAGGATATTTAAGCGTAAACGGCAATTTGCGACAACTCGAAAAAACGAATTATTAAAAAAAAAGAATCGTTTCTAAAGTTTTTAAAAACGATTCTTTTTTTTTTGACAAATTTTAATGCCGGTAATAATCAGCGAATCTGATTTAGCTGAATCGGAAAATCGGTGCCGAGACCGAAATAAGCGTAGCGAAACGCGCCGGTCGCATTGTCCTGGATATACCAGACCTTATCGGAGCGGCGAAAAACGGCGAAATCCATTTTGCCGTCGCCGTCATAATCCGCCGGAACGGGCAAATCCGAACCCAAACCCCAACGAATCGCGCGAAAAGCCGGAACTGCACTGCTTTGCAGAACATACCAGACTCCCGCATCGTTTCCGGCAAATCTGTAAACGGCGAAATCGGATTTGCCGTCGCCGTCGAAATCACCGGCAAAAATCGCGTCGTTAGCGGCAATGCCCCATTGTTGAGCAAACCAACTGCCGTCGGACGAACGGCGAACGTAATATGTGCTTTCGCTCGGACGATAGATCGTCGCATCGAGTTTGCGGTCGCCGTCAAAATCGCCGAAAATCGGCGTGTCGCCGTCTTTGCCCCAGTAAATCGAGATAAAATCAACGCCTGCCTGTGACGACGGACGATAGAGAAAATAACTCTGTCCGCCGTTTACGCCCGGACGAAAAACCGCTAAATTGGCTTTGCCGTCGCCGTCCCAATCTCCCGAAATAGTCGGATTATCGCCTTCGCGCCCGAATTGTTCGACGCGCACGGTATTGGTCTGACTGTTCAAAATGTAGAAATTCGAGCGGTTCGGATCGCCCGGATTTCCGCGCCACACCGCCACATCGGTTTTGCCGTCGCCGTCGTAATCCGCCGGCGCGGGAATATCGGTTGCCAAACCCCAGTTTACGCCGTAAAAAGTCTGTGTCGCGCCCGAAGGATTGACATACCACGTTCCGTCAGTTCGCCGAAACACGGAAACGTCGGATTTGAGATCGCCGTCGAAATCGGCAATTCGTAAAGTCGGATTATTGATTGCCACGATTCCCGGCGAGTTTGAATAACGCACAAGCGCGACATTTGCATTGATGGTGTTGGTCGTTGAATTAAAAGCGTTTTCCGTTCCGGCGGCGACGATTTTTCCGTCGGTTTGCAGAAGTCCGGTCAATGACTGCGAAGAACCGGCGATAGAAGTGGTGTCGAATGGCGTAAAAACTACTCCGTTCGTGCCGAACGCCGCATCGGGCGTTCCGTTGGTTAAATAGCGCAGAAGCGTAAAACTCGTTCTTGAAATATTGGGCAGCACGGCAAGGGCTGAACCGAAAACTAAAAGTTTTCCGTCCGGCTGAATGGTCAGGTCGTTTATTGCAACCGGATTCATATTATTATTAACCCTGACGTTAATTTCGCCGTTCGTGCCGAACGTCGTGTCCAATGTGCCGCTCGCCGTGTAACGTCGAAGATAGCTGAACCCGTTATCGCTACTGTCCGTTCTTCTGCCGCCGATGATAATTTTTCCGTCAGATTGGCGGGTGATTGAGCCGAAACCGAAGGGATAAGTTGCCGGCACAAGCAGTTTGCCGTTCGCGTTGAAAGTCGTATCGGGCGAGCCGTCAGCATTATAGACGGCGATGCCGGATTGCACCGGCGATGCGACAACCTCACCACCGAGAACAATTTTGCTGTCTGCGCCGATGACAATCTTCGATGCGCTCGCCACTGTGGTGCTGGTATCCGCTGCAAAAGTCGTGCGGACAATGCCGCCCGTGCCGAAAGTCGTATCGAACGAACCGTCCTGATTGAGCCGCGCTAATCCGAAACCTTGATTGAAATTGTTAGCGTTTCCTGCGCCCGCAATCAAAATTTTACCGCCCGGCAAAACCGCGACATCGCCGAGAAAGGTTAGATATACACTCGTATTCGTCGGCAAGCTAAGTAAACCGTTTGTGCCGAACGTCGAATCGCGCGAGCCGTCCGTATTGAAACGAAAAACGGTTCCGCGGCGATTGTTCGCCGTCGTTACAAGAATTTTCCCGTCCGCTTGCAGCGCAATGCCGCAAGCCAATCCGAAATTGGTGCTAGTCGAAGTGGTGTTAACAACGATGACTTTGCCGCTCGTCCCAAAAGTCGTATCGAGCGAACCGTTTGTGTTGGATCTAACTAACAGAAGATTGTCTGGATCATTATCGGTATTGCGCGTTGTGCCGACCGTCACGATTTTGCCGTCCGTCTGCTGAACAGCGTTAATTGCCGAATCATAACTCGCCCCGACATCAGTCGAAACTTTGCCGCCCGCGCCGAAACTCGCGTCTAGATCGCCGTCGGCGGCGAAGGCTGAAACAGCCAGTAAAATGATTAGTAAAAATACGAATAAGTTTTTCATTTGTCTCCTTAAACACCCAAAATATCGCAGTATTATCTCCCAATAATATTCGTAGAAGCGAAGCTAAATTAAGGTCAACTTTTAATGTCAATATTTTGAAAAGCCGTCAAAAATGTTTTGTCGCGGAAGACTTGCCGTGATTTTCCAAGCAAGTCTTCCGTTTTTTGAGAATGTTCGACGATTTATCGAACATAGACGGAAGCAATCGGCACATCGCCGCTTATTCCAAAGTATTTATAGGAAATCTGATAACTGCCGCTGCTCAGAATGTAATAAATTCCGTCGCGCCAGATCGCATAATCCGTTTTTCCGTCGCCGTCGTAATCTCCCGGCGCGAGCGAATCGGTATTTAATCCCCAATTAATATAGATCACTTTGCCGTCCGACGATTGCTGCACGATCCACAGACCGTCACGGAAAATGGCGATGTCCGTCTTTTTGTCGCCGTCAAAATCTCCAGAGACGAGTTTGTCAGTTGCCAAACCGAACTGAAAGTATGAGATTTGACCGCCCGAACCTCTGATATACCAAACCTTGTCGGAAGGACGAAAAACCGCCATGTCTAATTTGCCGTCGCCGTCAAAATCTCCACGCGCCACTTTGTCACCTTCGATTCCCCACGGAATATATGTGATATTACCGTTCGGATTGTTTAACGAGCCGCGATAAAAGAAATAACTCTGCGCTCCGGCGCGATAAGTCGCGGGATCGGCTTTGCCGTCGCCGTCGTAATCCCCGACGATTAAAACATCACCCGGCAAACCGAAGTTTTCTATCCTGACGGAATTATCAGAACTGTTCAGGATGTAAAAATTACCTTCGGATTCGCGCCACACGGCAGTATCGGTTTTGCCGTCGCCGTCGTAATCGGCGGGCGCGAGTTTATCGGTGTTTAAGCCCCATTGAATGCCGTAGAAAGTCTGCGTCGCAGATGATGGATTGACATACCAAATTCCGTCACGAAAAACCGCCGCGTCGGATTTTCCATCGCCGTCGAAATCCGAAACATTATTATTGCCGACCGCCGAAACTTTCAGGCGAGCGAGCGTGTGTTGGCTGAAGTTGTTGATGTATTGGAAATTTCCGGCGATCAGCGCGTTGCCGTCCGCTTGAAGCGCGATTGCCTGAACAAGTCCTGAAGTATTGCCTTGATTAGCACCGTTGCCGGCGACGGTCGCGCCGCCGTTTATTCCGTAAGTCGTGTCGAGCGAACCGTCCGTATTCAAACGCGCAAATCCGGTGCGCGCAATGCCGCTGACGGTTGTCAGATTAATAAAATTAAATTTGCCGCCGACCAAAATTTTGCCGTTGTTCATTACGACGGCGACGAGCGGATTGACGCGCGTGTTGATGTTGACGGAGAATGTCGGCGCATTAAAACTCGTGTCGGGCGAACCGTCAGCGTTCAAACGGGCGAGTCCGTTGTTGCCCGCATAAATAATTTTGCCATCCGGTTGAAGAGCGTAATTCATAAAGCCACTGCCGACCGGAGAATTATAGCTCGTGTCGAGCGAACCGTCGGCGTTAAATCTCGCAATCTGTGAAGCGTTAGCGGAAGCGTATTTGCCGATCAGGAAAAATTTGCCGTCCGGCTGAATCAGAATGCCGTCAGCATTCGTGCTGACCGTAAAACCGTTCGTTACTTTCGGGTTAAACGAATCGAGACTTCCGTCGGCATTGAGCCGCGCGACGCTTTCGCGGGTTTGACCGTTGATTAACGTAAAAAATCCTTTGATGATAACTTGTCCGTTCGGCAGCGTCGCAATGCTGGTAATAACTCCGTTTGACGCGCCGGTCTTAACAACGACATCGGCAAACGACGTATCACGCGAACCGTCCGTATTCAGACGGGCGATTATCGGATCGGTCGAATTGTTCGCGCCGACTTTGGCATAAATTATTTTGCCGTCCGCTTGCTGCGCCATTACCGTCACGCGCGATGAACTGGCGATTAAACCGTTCGGCAGATTAAAAGTATTATCAGTCGAGCCGTCCGCGTTCAGACGCACGATATTTCTTCGGGCGGCGCGATTAACTTCAAAAAAGGAATCGGAAGAAAATAAAACTTTTCCGTCCGGCTGCGCGATAACGGTCGGAAGGTAATTGTTGCCGCCCGCCGTGTCGCCCGGCGTAATGTATGGATTGACTGAATCGTCGAGCGTTCCGTCGGCGGCTAAGATAACAAAGTTTCGTGTTTCAGTTGTAAAGCCGCCGACGGTCGTGCGAATCTGCATATCGCTCCCGCCGACGATTACGCGGTCATCCGGCAGAACATTGACTTTGAAAGCACTCGTGAATACCCGCGAACGCGCTGTAAAAGCGGTATCGGCGGTGCCGTCCGTATTTGCACGATAAACGCTGGCATCGTCGCCGCTGTAAATAACTTTGCCGTCAGACTGCGTATAGATTTCTTTGACAAACGGATTGCCGTTAATCGAGGCAAACCCCGCGTCGCGTGTGCCGTCGGCATTCAAGCGGGCGAGCCTCGACTGCTCTTGTCCGCCGATTGTGGTAAAAGCTCCGCCGACGTAGATTTTGCCGTTCGTCTGCGGCGCGACGATGAAAACGCTACTGTCGTAAGTCGTCCCGACAAAACTCGCGTCGAGCGAACCGTCCGTGTTGAGCCGCGCCACTTGATTGCGCGTTTGCGAACCGAACGTAAAATTACCGCCGCCGATTAAAATTTTGCCGTCCGTTTGCAAGGCAACTGAATTGACTTGAGTTGAAGATGAAAACGGATTGAAAGCCGAATCGAGCGAGCCGTCGGGATTGAGACGCACGATTCCGCGCCGCGTCGTCGTCGTTGTTCCCGTATTAAAAACTATATCAGCACCGCCGACTAAAATTTTCCCGTCCGCTTGAACGGCGATTGAGGTCAGCGCGGCGGTAAGATTTGCGTTCAGATTAGCGTTAAAAGTCGGATCGAACGAACCGTCGGCGTTTAAACGAGCAAGTCCGTAGCGCGTCTGACGGGCGACTTGTTCAAATTTACCGCCGACGATAATTTTTCCGTCCGGCTGAAGCGCGACGACGTTTATATCGCCGAAAAAACCGCGCACGACCGCGCCGCCCGCGTCGAACGTCGCATCGAGTGTTCCGTCCGAATTAAACCGTGCAACGTGATTGACCTGTTGATTGTTGACTTTCCAAATCGTGCCGACGACAATCGTTTTCCCGTCCGGCTGAACCACTGTATCTCTGATCGTCGCAATACCGCCGATGAGAATCGTCGGCTTGAAACTGCGGTCGAGTTCGCCGGGATCGGCAGCTAAAAAATTCTGTGTAAACAGAAATAATGTTAAGGCAAAAATAAGTTTTTTCATCGTAATTTTGTTTGTCGGATTTATTTATCTTGAGATTTACTCACATATAGATTCGCAGGAGTTGTAAAAAAACAAGGTCAAAATTTTTACAATAACTTGCACAAACCGTTGTTATCAGAGAAAATATGACTACAATTCAACTCGGTAAAATGACTCAAATACCAAATAAAAGTTTGACACAAATTCTTAAACAGGCGCAGTCGGGAAATCGTCAAAGTCTTGACGAATTTTTGCCTCTCGTTTATGAAGAGCTGAAAAAAATCGCGGCATATAAGATTTCGCTCGAACGCGGAAATCATACGTTACAGGCAACCGCGCTCGTTCACGAAGCGTATCTTCGTCTGATTGACCAGCATTCGGTTGACTGGCAAAACCGCGCTCATTTTTTTGCCATCGCATCTGAAATGATGCGACGTATTTTGGTTAATTACGCCGAAAGTCACAACGCGAAAAAACGCGGCGACGGCAAAACTCTGGTTTCGCTCGATGATGTCGAACATCTCGCGGGCGAATCGGAAGTTGATCTGATCTTTCTCGACAACGCGTTAAATGAACTGGCGGAATTCGATAAAACGCAGGCGAAGATCGTCGAACTCAAATTTTTCGGCGGTTTGACGAACGAGGAAACAGCGGAAGTATTGGGCGTGTCCGATTCGACCGTCAAACGCGAATGGCGAATGGCGCGAGCGTGGCTGACAACTAAATTGACCTGATTTGTTTAGAAATTCTGCGATAATAAACCGGAGCGAAATATTTGAAATTTTCTTATCTAAAGTTCCTTAAAAAAAAACGCTTTGATGTGGAAAGTGTCGAAAATTCTGCGGGCGTTTTTGATTGCTCTGCAATCTTGCAGGCGAGCCGAATGCGTTGCGGTCAAACAAGATGAATTCTGAAAATTGGCAAAAAATTAAAACGACTTTTAACGAAGCGGTCGAACTCGCGCCGGATAAATGCGAAGCATTTTTACAAAACCAAAACGGCGCAGATAAGGAAATTTTGGCGGAAGTCCGCAAATTGCTGGCGGCTGAACAACAGAATAATTTTGCCGAACCGGTCGCTAATCTCTCGCATTTATGGCAGGAAGACGCGGCGGAAGATTTTCTCGACAGACAGATCGGAAATTATAAAATCACGAAGGAAATCGGGCGCGGCGGAATGGGAATCGTCTTTGAAGCCTTGCGCGATACGCCGGATTTTTCGCAGACGGTCGCGCTTAAACTTCTCAAACGCGGAATGGATTCCGAAGCGATGCTCAGGCGTTTTCGCTCCGAACGTCAGATTTTAGCGTCGCTCGAACATCCCAATATCGCGCGACTTTTAGACGGCGGAATGACCGATGACGGCGTACAGTTTTTCGCTCTGGAATATGTCAAAGGTCAACCGATAAACGACTATTGTAATGAACGAAACTTGAGCGTCAACGCCCGTCTGCGGCTCTTTCTGCAGGTTTGTGCGGCAGTCTCTTTTGCTCATTCGCGGCTCGTCGTGCATCGTGATCTGAAGCCGTCGAATATTCTCGTGACAACTGAAGCAACGATTAAACTTCTCGATTTCGGCATCGCAAAAATCCTTTCGCCCGCTAATGATTTTCAGAATCAAACCGTCACATCGCTCGGAATGATGACACCGGCTTACGCTTCGCCCGAACAGATCAAAGGCGAAATTGTTTCAACGTCGAGCGATATTTATTCGCTCGGCTTGATTCTCTACGAACTTTTGACCGGCGCACAGGCGTATAATTTCCCGAATAAACGACCTGACGAGATTGCGAAAATCGTCTGCGAGATCGAACCGCCGCGACCTTCTTCGGTTATCAGTCAGCATTTTTCAGCCAACGGTAAAACAGCCGATAATGAAGACCGGACGGCAAATAACGGACACACGACGAATCCGAAATCCAAACTTCAATATACGAAATCGCTGAAAGGCGATTTGGATACGATAATCTTAAAAGCTCTGCGAAAAGAACCTTCGCGCCGCTACGCGTCGGTCGAACAATTTGCAAACGACATTAAACGACATCTCGACGGTTTGCCGGTTATTGCGCGTCCCGATACTTTTTCTTATCGCTTTGAGAAATTTATCGCGCGAAACAAGATTTCGGTCATTGCGGGAATTTTGATTTTTTTTAGTTTGATCGGCGGAATCACGGCGACAATTTATCAGGCGAAACGCGCCGAACAGCAGAGAATTTTGGCTGAAAAACGCTTCGGCGAAGTGCGCGAACTCGCCAATAATTCGGTCTTTAAATACTACGATCAGATTAAGGATTTGCAGGGCGCGACCGAAGCGCGTGAGACTTTGCTCAAAGATGCCGCCGTTTATCTCGACCGTCTCGCCGAAGATTCCGGCAACGATCCGGTTTTACAGAAAGATTTGATTAATGCTTATTTTCGGCTCGGCGACATTCTCGGTGCGCCGCACGACAACGCCAACACGGGCGACACCGCCGCCGCATTGGAAAAATATCAGAAAGCGCAGACGATTGCCGAAAAGCTACTTAAACAAAACGCCGAAGATTGGGAAATAAAAGGAAAATTACGCGCTATTCATACTAAAACAGGCGAAATTTTTCAGCGGATGAATAACGCCGAAGAAACCAAGAATCATTTTCGCGCCACACTCGAATTAAGCGAGCAGATCGCCGCCCACGAACCTGACAGTCCGAAACAACTTTCCGCGCTCGGTCAGAGTTATGTGTTTTACGGTGAAACTTTACCGCTCGGCGCGGGCGAAAACGAAAGCGTGACGATTTCGTCCAAAGCGTTTCCGTATCTTGAAAAAGCTCTCGGCATTTCATCCGGCGATTCGCCTTCGCTTCAGCGTTTGAATCTGGCTCATATTCGCATCGGTTTGCAGCTTTACAATCTGGCGCGTGATGCCGATGAGATCGGCGATCAGGATAAATCGGTAAAGTTTTTTGAACAGACGGAAGAACATTTTCGGAAAGCTATCGAAACTGCCGACCGATTATTAAAGATTGACGATAAAAATGCCGGATTTCAACGTCGCCTTTTTATTTCCGAATTTAACCTCAGCACGGCTTTGAGCGGTTTGGGAAAAACCGGCGAAGCGTTGGAAATTCAGCGGAAAATTTTGGCTGATACCGAAACCGGCGCGAAAGAGATTTCAAACGCCGAAGCACAATTTGATTACGCACAGGCAAATTACGAAATCGGACAGACTTATCTGCGGCGCAGGGAATTTGCGGAAGCGGAAATTTATATCGGCAAGGCTCTCACACTTTACGATCAAATCATCGCCAGAGATGCCGAAAACGCCGAAGTTCAGACTTTCAGATTTGAAGCGCGTCTGCGTCTCGGCGACGTTTTTCGGCGACAGGAAAATTTTTCCAAAGCCGTCGAAATTTATCGATCCGCATTTGATGAAGCCGCCGCCGCGCCGAAACTTAAAGATTCTCCATTTACGGGTTTTGCAAACGGTTGGACAAATTTAAAAATCGGCGATGCTTTAGCCGCGCAGGGAAACACGGCAGCCGCGTGCGAAAATTACAAAAAAGCATTTGAATCGTGGCGGAAAAATTCGCCGGAAGATTACGGTCACAGCGCGGAAATGTTGAAATCGCTGACCGTAAAGACAGAGAAATGCAGATAAAAGGCGAATCGGCGTAAATTCTGACTCAAAGCATCTTTTGAATCAGAAAATTTGTTAAACTCCGATGATTTTTTCGAGTTTCGGCGTGATGGCAAATTCGTCGTAGAGCGGTTTTCTTTGCCGGATGAGAGCGAGCAGATTTTGAACTGTTGCGCGGTAAAGTTCGGCAAATTTCGGATTTGCGCCGAGTTTTTCCAAGACGCGGCGCACGGCTTCGAGTTGACTCGATGTAAATTGGTTCGGATTGATCTGACCGCTGATTTTTATTTCTCCGTTTTTATAATAAAAAATATTTTCTTCCGCGTTCAAAAAAGGATAATCTTTACCGATCTCGCCGCACGCTTTTGCAAATGCCGCCGAAAAATTCAAATTAGCGGTAGCTAAATTTTTGTCAATCGTGCCTAAAATCTCTGCGAACAGTTCGACCGATGTTTGAAATTTGTCATCGGAAATTTTCGTCTGTTGCGCTTTGGCTTCGACGTTATTGCTCAAGCGAAAAGGGAAATCGGGCAGACTCAAAGTCGTTTTCGGCGCGTGTGTTTCGGCGTTTACAGTATCGGTTTGAGAAAACTGAACGGTTTTTGTCGGCACGCTTTTCAGATTTGCCGGATTTGCCGATTTGTTCGATTGTTCGGGCGAAACGGAAACGGTCTGAGTTAATTTCGATTCGGGAATTTGTTTCTTTTCCGGCACTTCGGCGATTTTTTCGAGAGTTTTATTTTCGGAAACTTTTTGAGAATGATCGGCAGAAACTTTTTGAAAAACATTGACGATGCCGCCCGGTTCGCGCGAACGAATCAAGATTCTCTGCAATGCTTCTTCGCCCTCGGAGACGCGACCGGAAAGATGATCTTCCTCGCGGATATTCATCTGATTTTCGTCCGTAATGTGAATTTCGGCTTCGTAATTATTGAGTTTGACGCGCACTATTCCGGCAAACTGGCGGCGGCGCAGATATTTAATCAGAGCCGACAGATTGACAAAAGACGTGTCGAGATTTTGGTGAACAGGTCGAAAATTCATCCGTTGAATTGGCTTAAAAAACTATCAGAATTCGGCGCATAAGGCAAAGATTTGTCGCGCTTTGAAGTAAAAAGAACTAATTCGGCTTGATTTCCATTGCAACTTTTTATATTTTGGTGCAAAATTCGCAGAGAAAAGCTAAAAAACTAAAATCAACTTTCCCAAATTGTAATTCCGTCAAAATATTCAAAGGAAAAAACTATGAGTAAATCTTTATTTCGTAAAAAATCCATCGCGCAGATTCAGGCTGATGCCGCCGCCGGACTGAGCGATCACGCGAACGGTGTTGACGGCGGCGGTTTGCGCCGTTCGCTCGGCACGTTCGATTTGACGATGCTCGGCATCGCGGCAATCGTCGGCGCGGGAATTTTCGCGCTCGTCGGCGAAGCATCTTTCAAAGGCGGTCCGGGCGTTGTGCTGTTGTTTATTTTCGCGTCCATCGCCTGCGGTTTTGCCGCGCTCTGCTACGCGGAATTCGCGTCGAAAATTCCAATTGCGGGTTCGGCTTACACTTACGCTTACGCGAGTTTCGGCGAACTGATCGCGTGGATCATCGGCTGGGATTTATTGGTCGAATATGCCATCGGCAACATCGCCGTGGCGATTTCGTGGAGCGATTATTTTACGCGGCTTTTAAAGGCGAACGGCATTAATATTCCGGCGTATTTTTCGATGGATTATCTGAGT
Organism: Pyrinomonadaceae bacterium; assembly: GCA_965217985.1. Classification (GTDB taxonomy): domain Bacteria; phylum Acidobacteriota; class Blastocatellia; order Pyrinomonadales; family Pyrinomonadaceae; genus DATHTS01. Next base: position 16,070 of record CBDCJY010000003.1, on the reverse strand, counting down.
GCGTCGCGCGGTTTTACAGAGAATAAGGAAGTAATGGAAGGCATTCTGGCGGGCGGACAAAATCTGACCGCACTCGGCAATATGACGAGCGATCAGCTCAAAGCCGTTTCCGACAAACTTTCGCCGAATATCGTCGAGGCATATACGGCGTGGACGACCGCGCCGCATCTCGGCGGTTTTCCGCTGATCGCCGATGTTCCCGCGCTCGGAATTGTTGTCTTGATTACCGCACTCGTTTACGTCGGCATCCGCGAATCGAAAACCGCGTCGAATATTATGGTCGGTTTGAAACTCGCTGTGATTTTTATGGTGATTATCGTCGGCGCGTTTTATGTCAACACGGCAAATTGGGTGCCGTTTTTGCCGAACGGTTTCGGCGGAATGATGTCGGGCGTGGCGGCGGTTTTCTTTGCCTACATCGGTTTCGACGCGCTTTCGACGACCGCCGAAGAATGCAAAGACCCGTATGTTACGCTGCCGCGCGGAATGATTTATTCGCTCGGCATTTGCACTGTTTTATACGTCGTTTTGACTCTGGTTTTAACGGGAATCGTCAATTACACGAAATTTGAAGGTGTCGGCGACGCGCTGGCGTTCGTCTTCGGACCGGAAGGCGCAAATCTGCCTTGGGTTTCGGGCATTGTCGCCGTCAGCGCGGTGATTGCGATTGCGACGGTTCTGCTCGTTTTCCAACTCGGTCAGCCGCGTCTCTGGATGGCGATGAGCCGCGACGGACTTTTGCCGAAAATCTTTTCGTCAATTCATCCGAAATTCAGAACGCCTTGGTTTTCAACGATTTTAACGGGATTTATGGTGGCGATTCCGGCTTTGTTTATGAATCTGTCGGAAGTGACGGATTTGTCGGTCATCGGAACTCTGTTCGCGTTCACCATCGTCTGCGCCGGAGTTTTAGTCAAAGACAAGGAATTTGCCGGACAGAAACGCTTCGTGCCGTATATCAATTCGCAGTTTATCGTGCCGGTGCTGTTTGTTCTGGTCGCCGCCGCATTGTTTTATTTTAACGGCGAAGCGGTTCGCACCTTTTTCACCGATTACACTTCGCACGAAGAAGCGGCATTTTTTCACAAAATTCCGTATTTCGTATTCATCACGTTTTCGGTAATTATGACGGTTTTATGTTTCATCAAACGGCTGTCGCTGATTCCGGTTTTGGGAATTATGTTTTGCACCTATCTGATGAGCGAACTCGGCATAACAAACTGGATTCGTTTTGCGATCTGGCTGATTATCGGTTTGGTCGTTTATTTCTTTTACAGTTATTCGCACAGCAAACTTCATATTCGTGAAGAAGTTGCGGAAACTTAAATTTCAGAAAGTAATTCGGTAATCGGTGAGAATTAAATTCTCGCCGATTACCTTTATTCTGCAAAATAAATTGCCTGATAAACTTTAATTCCGAGATTTCGAATAATTTAGAAAGCCATAAAAAGCGAACGGATCATTTCCGGGAGATGTGTGAGAATTTAATTTATGAAGCGAAAATTAATAATTTACAAATCTTTACAAATTCCCAAAAACTAATTTCGCACACCGAACGTCTAATCAGGCGGACACAATCCATATTTATCAGACAGGAGCAGATTTTATGAAGATGAAAATCGTTTTAACGGCGATATTTACGCTGATTTGCGCGGCTGCGGCAGTTTCGGCACAGGACAAGGCGGCGGATTATTCAGGCAAATGGAATTTAGATGTGAGCAAATCTAAATTTGACGAACGCGCCCGCATCGAATCAATGACTTTGACGGTTTCACAAACCGCCACGGAATTGAAAGTCGAAAGTGCGACCAAACGCGCCGCTCGTCCCGAAGGCGATCAACAAGGCAACGGCGGCGGAATGCCGAATAACGGCGGCAGAGGAATGGTCGGAGCGCGGCGCGGCGGCGGAATGGGCGGCGGAATGGGCGACGGCACGACAGTCTATGCTTTGGACGGCAAAGAGACGAGCAGCGATATTGCAGCGGGCGGAACGAACGGCAAAGCTACTCTGAAAGCCAAAGCCGAAAAAGACGGCAAATTAAAACTAACGCAAACGCGGGATTTTGAAACTCAAATGGGCGCAATTACGGTTAAAACAACCGAAAATTGGTCGCTTTCGGCGGACGGCAAAACTTTGACCGTCAAACGTGACTCCGAAACGCCGCGCGGCACGAGTTCGTCGGAAATGGTTTTTACAAAACAATAATTTCTATCATTTAAAAATGTGAATCAAGAGTAGGAAATTTTCAAAATATCTTTGATCTCTGTGAAAATCTCCGTGAACTCTGTGTTTAGCGAGTGTTATAACACAGAGTTCATAGAGTTTTCATAGAGGGACACAGAGAAGAATTGCTTTTGTTTTCAACACTTATTTTAACACTTGATTCGCATTAAGAATAAAACTTTATTAAAAACCGTTTGGTTGTAAATAAAGAAATAACTTCCGAACACTAAAATTTTTCAAATCGAGAGTTTTGCAAAAAGACAGGAATTTCGTTTCCTGTCTTTTTGTTTTTAAATCAAAACTTGCAGTTTTTTTTTAATTAAACCATTATAAAGGCTAAAATTTCCTTAAAAATGACAAAATGCGAGATCAAAACCGTCGGTGTAGTCGTCAAACCTCATCACAAAGAAGCGTGGCAGACGGCGTGTGAACTTTCCGTCTGGCTCGGCGAACGCAATATCAATCTCGTCGGCAAACCGCACGCCGAAACCGAAATTTGCAATATTCAAACCGCTGAGACAGAAGACTTTAAGGAAGACGTTGATCTGATAATAGTTTTAGGCGGCGACGGCACGATGATCTCGACGGCGCGTTTGACGGGGAAAAGGGAAACGCTCGTTCTCGGTATCAATTACGGCAGCTTAGGTTATTTAACGGAATTTCGCATCGAGGAAATGTTTTCCGCGATTGAGGAAATCTTAAAGGGAAATTACGAAATTGACCGCCGCGTAATGCTCGAAGTCGAACACCGGCGCGACGAGGAATTGCTCGGCGGCGGAAGAGTCTTAAATGATGTCGTTATTAACAAAGCCGTTCTCGCTCGGATCATCGAAATCGAAGTCGAACTCGACGGCTTGTATGTCAATTCGTTTCGCGCCGACGGTTTGATTATCGCCACGCCGACCGGCTCGACGGCATACAGTCTGTCGGCGGGCGGACCGATTGTTTTTCCTTCGATGAACGCGATGGTTTTAACGCCGATTTGCCCGTTTACTTTGACGAATCGCCCGATTGTCGTGCCTGACACGGCGGAAATCAGTTTGAAATTACAGAACGAAAGCGACGGCGTAGTTTTGACTTTGGACGGTCAGATCGGTTATCAAATGCAGACCGGCGACACCGTTTCGATTCGCAAAAGCGCGACGAGTTTTAATCTCGTCCAACCGCCGAACCGCAATTATTTCGATGTTCTACGCAACAAATTAAAATGGGGAAGATAAAATAGTTGATAATTGATAATTGATAATGGAAAATGAAAATCCAAATTATCAATTATCAATTATCAACTATCAATTTATTATGAAACTACCGAAAATTTCGCTGACCTGGAAGATAATGATCGGCTTGGTTTTGGGCATTTTTGTCGGCTGGCTTTTGCCGGAATGGGGAATTGCCGCGCGACCGCTCTCGACTTTGTTTTTAAATCTAATCAAATCAATTATCGCGCCTTTGATTTTCGCCACGCTCGTCATCGGAATTTCCGGCACGGGCGACATCAAACAGGTCGGACGCATCGGCATCAAATCGCTGATTTATTTTGAAATCGTGACGACGCTCGCGCTTTTCATCGGCTTGGCGGCAGTCAATATCACGCGACCGGGCGACGGCGTTTCGCTCGCCGGAGTTACCAAATCCGAAGACAAATCGGTTTTAGCCGAACGCGCGAAAGTTTTCGCTAAAGAATCGAGCGAAGCGGCGAAACGCGCCGAAGAACTGCGCGCTCAGGCGGCGACAAATCCGAATGCTTTGATCGAAGCCGAAGCGCAGAGCGCGATTGCGGCACAAAAAGCCGCCGAAGCCGCCGATACTGCCGCCAAAGGTTTGACCGCGCCCGAACCGCCTGCGAAACCGCAATCGTTCGGCGATATTATCGCGCATCTTTCGCCGACTTCGATCATTAAAGCGATGGCGGAAGGCGACGTTTTGCAGATCGTGATTTTTTCGGTGATCTTCGCGCTGGCGGTCACGGCAATCGGCGATAAAGCCAAAGCCGTCGTCCATTGGTGCGAATCGCTCGCCGACATTATGTTCAAATTCACCGAATTTATTATGAAATTTGCGCCCGTCGGAGTCGGTGCGGCGATGGCTTACACGGTCGGACACAGCGGACTCGGCGTTTTAAAAAATCTCGGAATGCTCGTCGGAACGCTCTACGGCGCGTTGGTAGCGTTCGGTTTGCTCGTGCTTTTGCCGATTGCTTTGATCTTTAAAGTTCCGCTCAGAGATTTTATCAACGCGGTGAAAACTCCGGCGACGATTGCCTTTGCGACGACTTCATCGGAATCTGCATTGCCGAAAGCGATGGAAAATATGGTTTTTCTCGGCGTTCCGCGCCGCATCGTCGGTTTCGTTTTGCCGACCGGATATTCGTTTAATCTCGACGGCACGACGCTCTATCTCGCGCTCGCTTCGATCTTCGTCGCGCAAGCCGCCGGTATCGAACTTTCGTGGACACAGCAAATCGTAATGCTTTTGACGCTGATGCTGACATCGAAAGGCGTTGCCGGAGTTCCGCGTGCCTCGCTCGTTATTCTGCTCGGAACGCTCGCTTCATTCAGTTTGCCGGTCGAAGGCGTGATCTTGATTCTCGGTGTGGACGAATTGATGGATATGGCGCGAACGGCGATCAATGTCATCGGAAATTGTCTGGCGACGGTCGTTATCGCCAAATGGGAAGGCGCGTTTCGAAATCACGAATGGGAACGCGAAGAAGCCGAACTCGAAGAAATAACCGGACACGGCGCACCGGCTTAAAGCGCAAAAAAAAGCATTTTCGATCTAATAAAAATCGGTTAAAATTTCTTCAAGGTGATTTTATGAGTGTAAATTTTCAAACACAGCCGCAGCCGCGTCAACTCAGATTCAGCGTGGACGAATACTACAAAATGATCGAACTCGGCATTCTCAAAGACTGTGAAAAATCCGAAATTATTGAAGGAGAACTTATACAAAAAATGCCCATCGGAGATAGACACGCCCACATCGTAGATAATCTGACCAGATTTTTCATAAGAAATGTTTCCGATGAAATTTTAGTTCGCGTTCAAAATCCACTGCGAATTTCCGATTATACCGAACCCGAACCGGATTTCGTTCTCGCGGATTTAACGAAGTACGACGGCACACGTCATCCGCGTCCCGCAGAAACTTTGCTGGTTGTCGAAGTTTCCGATACGACTTTGAAATATGACCGCGACACGAAACTCTCGCTCTACGCCGAAGCCGAGATTCCCGAAGTCTGGATCGTCAATCTGAAAAACGAGATCATCGAAATTCATCGCCAACCATCGAACGGTATTTACCAACTGGCGCAGATTTTCAAAAAAGGTGAAACTGCAAAATCCGACATTCTGCCGGATTTGATGATCGCAGTTGATAAAATTTTAAGTTAATTCGAGGAGGTTTTCAAAAGTATGTTTCCTATCGGCGATGATAATTCCGACCGCGTAATTACGCCGTATGTTAATTACGCGATTATCGGTTTGAATATTCTGGTTTTTCTGCTTTTTCAACAACTCGGTTCAAACGATCAGTTCGACTACGCATACGCGCTCGTGCCGAAGGAAATCACGACCGGCGTTGATATTTCCGGTGTGCAGAACATCACGAATTCGGCGGGACAGGTTCTCGGACAAATTCAACTCTTCAAATCTTCTTTGCCCGTCTATTTTAATTTTTTGAGTTCGATGTTTATGCACGGCGATATAACGCACATCTTCGGCAATATGCTGTTTTTGTGGATTTTCGGCGACAATATCGAAAATCTGATCGGTCACGTTCGCTACGGCGTTTTCTATCTCGTCTGCGGCATCGCCGCCGCGCTTGCACAAATAATTTTAGGTCCTGAATCGCTGATTCCGATGCTCGGCGCGTCGGGCGCGATTTCGGGCGTTCTCGGCGCGTATATGCTTCTGTTTCCGACGCGCCGCGTTCGCGCTCTGATCTTTCAGATTTATACGACCGTTCCGGCTTATGTCGCGTTAGGTTTATGGATCGGTTATCAGATCGTGGTCGGATATTTAACACCGTCTGACACGGGCGGCGTGGCTTACGCGGCGCATATCGGCGGATTCGTCGCCGGTTTGGTTTTGATAAAATTATTTGCTCTGGGAACGAAAGCGCAGAATATAAAACCGCTGCAAGGTTAAAAATTCAGAAAGAAATGCAGTGCAGATTCGAGATTTAAGATTTCAAATCTTGAATCTCGAATTTTTCGATCTTTCATATATTTCCGCCAAATAATTTGCTTTATGCTGCCGGAATTTTATAAATTCTCGAACGCTTCGAGATATTTTATTCCGGAACCAGTGTTAAAAATTACGATTTTTTCATCCGCTTTTACATCACCGTTTTCCAGTAGAAATTTTAAAGCCGTGAGACACGCGCCGCCTTCCGGTGCGGCAAAAATTCCTTCTGATTTGCCGATCTCGACCGCATCTTTCACCAAATCTTCATCGGAAACCGCGACCGCCGTTCCGCCGGATTTTCGCAAAATGTCGAGCATTATAAAATCGCCGACCGCTTTCGGAACGCGCAAACCCGACGCAATCGTATGCGCGTTTTCGATGTCTGCGCCGTGATTTAACTGTTCGTGAAACGCTTTGACAATCGGCGCACAACCGACCGATTGAACCGAAATCATTCGCGGTCTGAAAGAAGAAATCCAGCCCATCTGCTCCATTTCATCAAAGGCTTTCCACATTCCGATCAGTCCCGTTCCGCCGCCGGTCGGATAAAAAATCACGTCGGGCAATTCCCAATTCATCTGCTCGGCGAGTTCGTAACCCATCGTTTTTTTGCCTTCGACGCGATACGGTTCTTTCAGAGTCGAAACATCAAACCAGCCTTCGGCTTCCTTGCGTTCGCCGACGATGCGCCCGCAATCGGTTATCAAACCGTCAACTAAATTAACGTGTGCGCCGAGTGCTTTGCATTCGATAATACAGGCTTGCGGCGTATCTTGCGGCACGAAAATATGACATTCCATTCCGGCAAGCGCGGCGTAAGCCGACAACGCTCCGGCGGCATTTCCCGCACTCGGCGCGGCGACTTTTTTCACGCCTAATTCCTTCGCCATCGAAACGGCGGCGGTCATTCCGCGAGCTTTGAAACTCTGCGTCGGATTTAAAGATTCGTCTTTGATATACAGATTTTCGAGGTTTAATTTCGCGCCGAGATTTTCGGTTTTTTTTAGCGGCGTGAAACCTTCGCCGAGACTCAAAATGTTTTCGCAGTTTTCAACGGGCAAAACTTCCGCGTAACGCCACAAAGTCGGGACGCGCGTTTTTAGAGATTCTTTAGTCAGAGTTTTAGCGGCTTTTTCAAGATCGTAATTTGCCATCAAAGGTTTTCCGCATTTTTCGCAAAGATTGTAAAGTTTGTTCGGCTCGTATTTTTCGGCGCAATTCGAGCAGTAAAGATGTGTGACGTTCATAGATTAAAAATGATAAGTCAAAAAAGTGAAACAGAGAAATGAAGATTTTAATTGAAAGTTAAAACAACTGAAAAACCGGATTTTTCTTGTCAAGCAGTCAATGTTTCTATACAATCAATTTGCTTCAAAACCGATGAACAAACAAAAACGAAAATTTTCGCTCGTTCTCATAAAACCTTCACATTACGACGACGACGGTTATGTTATTCAATGGTTTCGCTCGGCGATTCCGGCAAATTCGCTGGCGTGTCTTTACGGTTTGGCTTTGGAATGCGCCGATCAGAAAGTTTTGGGTGAAAATACCGAACTCGAAATTCACGCTTTTGACGAAACGAACACTCATATCGAAAACGATAAAATTATTTCATTGATCGAAAACGCGGATGACGGAATGGTGATGCTCGTCGGTGTTCAGTCGAATCAGTTTCCGCGTGCGCTCGACCTTGCAAAAGTTTTGAGAAAGAAAAATATCAAAACGGCAATCGGCGGTTTTCACGTTTCGGGAACGATGGCGATGTTAAAAGAGCGCGATATTCAAGTTCAAGAAGCACTCGACATCGGCGTAACGCTTTTCGCGGGCGAAGCCGAAGGAAGATTAGGACAAGTTTTGATTGATGCGGCGAATAATGAACTTCCTGAAATTTACGATTTTATGGACGATCTGCCGAATATCGAAAATGTCGCCACGCCGCTTCTTCCGGCGGAAAGAGTTCATCTGACGGCAGGCGCGACGACGAGTTTCGATGCCGGACGCGGTTGTCCTTTTTCGTGTTCGTTTTGCACGATCATCAATGTTCAAGGGCGAAAATCGCGCCGCCGTTCGCCCGAAGACATCGAAAAACTTATCCGCGTAAATGTTGCACAAGGCTTACATTCGTTTTTTATTACCGACGACAATTTTGCGCGAAACAAAGATTGGGAAATTATTTTAGACAAATTGATCGAACTGCGCGAAGTCGAAAAAATGAACATCAGTTTCATCATTCAGGTTGACACGCTCTGTCATAAACTCGAAAATTTTATCGAAAAATCGAAACGCGCCGGCGTGAAAAGAGTTTTTATCGGCTTGGAAAATATCAATCCCGATTCGCTGCTCGGCGCGAGCAAACGGCAGAATAAAATCACCGATTACCGCGAAATGCTGCTCGCGTGGAAAAAAGTCGGCATCGTGACATATTGCGGTTATATTTTGGGTTTTCCGAACGACACGCAGGAATCAATTTTGCGCGACATCGAAATTATCAAAAAGGAATTGCCCGTAGATTTGCTCGAATTTTTCTATCTCACGCCGCTTCCGGGTTCGGCTGACCACAAAAAATTATTTGAAAACGGCATCGAAATGGACGCGGATTTAAATAAATACGATCTCAATCACGCCGTCACCGCGCACCGGAAAATGTCGAAAGCAAATTGGGAAGAAACTTACCGCAAAGCGTGGGAAACTTATTACACCGACGCGCATATCGAAACCGTTCTGCGCCGCGCCATTGCAACCGGAACGAGTCCGGGAAAGACGATGTTTTTTATAACGTGGTTCAAAGGCTGTATCAATATCGAAAAAATTCACCCTCTCGAAGGCGGTTTCCTGCGAATGAAACATCGCACGACGCGCCGTTCAAATCTGCCGCTCGAAAATCCGCTGGTCTTTTATCCGAAAACTTTTCTCGAAATGGTTATCAAACAGATCAAATGGATTTCGCTCTACTTACATTTGCGTCTGATTTACCGTAAAGTTCGCAACGATCCGAAAAAACTCGAATATACCGATTTGGCTTTAGAACCCGTTCTGGAAAACGAAACCGAAACGCGCGAACTTTTCCAATCTGAAGCCGCGCATAAATTCGTCGAAAAAATGCACCGCAACGAAAAGATCAGACACGGCGAAACGGTTTGAGTTTTCAAATTAATTAATATTATGGTTTTTGCAAAGGAGTACAAAATTTTGGGAAAAAAATTTAGAGCAATTAGTCATTAAGACAATATCAGATATTTGGAGTCAATCGAATGGCTTATTGGATAGCAAAGATGTATATCAACGACTTATAGATTCTGATGTTGATGTTCCGGAAAATGCTTTAACTAACATCTTTAATAATTTAGAAAAAGATGGAATGATTAAAATATCTATAAAGTTTCATAATAGAGAGGCGGCTAAAAAACATGGTGCTATCGTTATTAATTGGGTTAGTACATATTTTTTAGAAAATTCGGATTAAATTTTCTTCAAAAATAAAGCTTAGTTCTATATATAAAACACTTTTTTTGCACAAAAGTAGCAAATAATTTACTCTAGCAGTTATGAAAAATCAGTTGATTCAGATGACTTTTGAGGTTGATTTGGAAACGGGCGAAAAACTCGAACTGCCGAAAAATTTGGTAGAAAACTTGGGCGCGGGAAAATGGCTTATTACGATTCAACCGAAAAATTTCGAGCAAAGCAGAGATCATTCGGCTTTTTTGAACAGTTACGCGGAAACAGACGAAGGACTTTATGACGACTATCAAAGCCGGTGATATTTGGATTGCCGACATTCCTTACACAAACGGCGCGGCATCGAAAAAACGTCCGGTATTGATTCTTTGGATTGACGAAAACGATGTTGTTGTCTCGGCGATAACTTCCGCACAGCCGCGAACAAACCCCGATGTTGCGCTTGTTGATTGGGCAAAAAGCGGTTTGCGTGTTGCTTCAACCGTTCGATTATCGCGCCTCGATTGTCTTGAAACTTCACTATTGATCGGTAAAATCGGTCAATTATCCAACCAAGATGCTGAAACGATAAAGAAAATTTGGAAAATTCATATTCAACCTCAGTTTTGATTCGATCCGAAGCCGCACACAAATTCGTCGAAAAAATGCACCGCAACGAAAAGATCAGACACGGCGAAACGGTTTGATTAATAATTTGTTTAAGTGTCAGCCGGACTTCTCACACCCGAACGGTGTTGATTTAAAACGTGGGTGTAGATCATCGTCGTTGTCAATTCTTTATGTCCGAGCAATTCCTGAATTGTCCGAATATCATAACCGTCCTGCAAAAGATGCGTGGCAAACGAATGGCGAAGCGTGTGCGGACTGGCGTTCTTAGCAATTCGACTTTTTCGCATAATTTCCTTGAACGGTTTTTGCAAACTCGCGGGTGAAACGTGATGTCGTTCCTTCGATCCTGAGCGTGGATTGATGCTCAGACTTTTAGACGGGAAAACATACTGCCAAGTCCATTCAGATTCGGCGTTGGGATATTTTCTCGCTAAAGCAAACGGCATTTCAACCCGTCCGAGTCCATGCCGCAAATCTTGTTCGTGAAATTTTCTAACCTTTTCGAGTTGTTTTTGAAGCGGTTCGATTAACTTTGTCGGCAAAACCGTAAATCTGTCGTTGCCGCCTTTGCCGTCGCGCACGACAACTTGCCGATAACCGAAATCTAAATCCTTCACGCGCAGACGCAAAGCCTCGATCAATCGTAAGCCCGAACCGTAAAGCAAATTAGCAATCAGCCAATTTGTGCCTTTCAATTCGTCTAAAACCAACTTGACTTCTTCCTTTGTCAAAACGACGGGAACGCGCTCCGACTTTTTAGCAGGCGTAAATTCTTCGAGCCACGGCAGATCGATTTTCAGAACTTCTCTGTAAAGAAACAACAAAGCGGAAAGTGCTTGATTTTGTGTCGAAGCGGCGACGTGGCGTTCAACCGCCAGATATGTCAGAAACGCCTCGACTTCCGCCGCCCCCAAATCTTTCGGATGCGTGATTTTATGAAAGTAAATATATTTTTTGATCCAATGAATATAAGTCTTTTCGGTTTGATAACTATAATGTCTGACACGCATTACATTTCGCACATTATCGAGTAAGATTGACATAAATTTTATAAGGCGCGTTAAAATTATTCAACGGAATTCCTGTTTCAACGGAATTATGAGCCTGAAAATCTACGGCTGTCAAATAAACATTGACTTTCACTTCAAAATTAAGCTATAAAAAGTCGGTATAACAAAACTAAAAGTCGGCTCAATATAGAGTTATGCTTCTATGTCGGCGGCTTCTGTGGCAAAGTAAGAATATGAAACAGCTTTTTTCTCATATTGTCATCGCTCATTTGTTTATTGCTTTTTGTAGTTGTGTTGCCTTTTCCCAATCGGCGAATGTTCAGCCAATTGCTGAAGTGCCTTTCGCCTTTGACCGGACGAGCGTAATTATTCAAGTAAAGTTGAACGGCAAAGGTGCTTATAATTTTGTGCTGGATACGGGCAGCGATGTCGCCACGATTGACCTTGCGACAGCGAAAGAACTTGGCTTGAATCTGAAATCTACAGGCGAACAAGCCACCGGCGGCGGTTCTGAAAAACAGCAAATTTTCTTAACCCAAATTCCGCAAGTCGAAATCGGCAATCTCGCTTCAAAAAATCTTTATGCCGTCGCCGTAGATTTATCCAAGAGTAGCCAAGTTTTAGGAAAAACTCTGCACGGAGTTTTAGGTTACGGCGTGCTGAAAAATCGCGTCGTGCAGTTTGATTATCCGAAGCGCATAATTCGTTTTTATTCGTCTTCGCCTTTTCCAAAGACCGATAAAGTTCCGAATAATGAGCGTCGAGTAATGCTTCCGTTCCAGCTTGGAAACAGCAGCCCGATTATTGATGATGTGTATGTTAATGGTCAGAAAATCAAAGCGGTGATTGACACGGGCGGCGGCGGAAATTATTTTGCTTTAATGCCGGAAGCAGTTACATCTCTTGGCTTGGAAAAAGAAGTGGAGCAAGCCGAGCCGGACAAGCGCGGCGTTGGTGTCAATGGCGTGATTACTTCTCGTAAAGGCAAAATCAAGACGTTGCGCGTAGGCACAATCAGCATTGATGCGCCGACAGTCATCTTTTATCCGAAAGGCACAGGCAAAGATAATCGTAAATTCGGCGGAGCAATCGGAAATGTGTTTTTGCAAGATTACGTTGTAACCTTCGACTACTTGAATAGAACGGTTGTCTTTGAAAAACCTTGAGTGTCAAGAGAAGCATAACAATTCAATGGACGTGAGGGCGAAACAGCGACTTTTTTATCAACAGGTCTTGTGAACTCGGAGTTGCGTGAATTCGGTTTCGCCCCACGTCATCTCAGCCGTTGTGCCTCTTTCTCGTGAAAATGATGAAAACACTTTTTACAAATACCTTTTATTTTATAAGTTTATTGCTTATTGGTTTTGTTCAGAATAGTTTTGCTCAATGCTCGTTGACTGATAACAGTCAGGGTGCATTATTCATTACTTACGAACGAACAGCACAAGTGAAAATTGACGGTGAGGACAAACTGCAAGACGGCGTTATCTTGCGATTGCATAACAACTCGACTTGTGGCGTTATTGTAACGACGGGCAGCGCAGATAAATTCTACAAACCGCTTTCGGCTAATCCGACAGTTCTCCAGCGTGTCCAACGTGAAATTGAATGGGACTTGCCTGACGAGGCGTTAGTTCCAGATGTTCAGTATCATTATCAAACTCCGAATGAATCTGGAATGAGTGTTGGAGGCGATATGTTTTTCGGCTTTAAACTTTTAGGAAATCGTTCCATTTTGTTTGAAGTTCCCATTAAGCATCTTGGCGATCCTCGATTCGGCAATAAAATAGTATTACCGTTTCAATATGCTTGGGAACAAGAGAACCGAGCTAAAGTTATTTATAGAACCTGTTTGCAGTTTATCAGGAAATCGTTTTTACTCGGATAATGGCTTATACAAGTGATTTAACCGAGCCGCAATTCGAGTTGCTTGAACAGATTTTGCCGAAGAGTCGGACTTACAAAAACGTGGTTTCACGCCATTTGATGGTCAACGCAATTTTTTACCAGTTGAAAAACGGATGTCAGTGGCGCGATTTGCCGGCTGATTTTCCTAATTGGCAAACTGTTTATTCGCAGTTTCGGCGATGGAAATCGGACGGAACATGGGAAAAAGCGTTGGCGGAGTTGGCTAAAAGTGAGCGCGGAGCAGTGAAAAAAACGAATTTCCGAGTTTGCTGATCGGCGATTCGATGTGTGCGAAAAATACGGACACGGCAAACCTCGAAACGAAAGGATATTGTTGGTATAAAACGACGAACGGGATCAAACGGCATTTGTTGGTAGACGTGTTAGGCAATCCGTATTTTGTGCATTGCACGAAGGCTTCGGTCAGCGACGACGACGGATTATTGGCAATGATTCGGGAGAACAAACAGTATTTTCTTGATTTACCCGAAAGACACCGGATGACGATATTACTCGACAACGGGTATCACCGGGAGCATTTGGAAACGGAAATTAAAAATATTGACGCGGAGTTGGCAAAGCGCATTGATATTGAAATCGCCGAGAAAATCACGCCTGCCCAACGTGCGGCGGCAAAGGAGGAAAACCCGGCAAAGCAAGGATTTGTAGTAGTAAAAAAGCGATGGATTGTCGAGCGCACGAATGCGTGGCTCAATCAATGCCGCGTATTATGGAAGAATTGCGAAGGCTTGCTGGAAACGAGCGAAGCCAAGATTCGGATTTGTGCGATTCGTCTAATCTTGCGGAGATTGGCTTAACTGCAAACAGGTTCTATAGCGGCACGGAAAATTTTGTAACTTATTGGAGCGGCGCGTTACCTGAAGAAGTAAAACAAAAGATTAAGAAACGCTAGAAAATGAACGCAAGGCACAACAAATCAATGGACGTAAGGGCGCGGGCAGCGACTTTCTTATCGCGTTGTCTTTTTAACTCGGAGTTGTGTGTTGGCGGTTTCGCCCCACGTCATCTCAGCCGTTCGGTGCTTCCTTGGTGAATATGAAAAAGTCCTTCATTTTACATTTAATTTTCTTGATGCTCTTGGTTTCCACTTTCGCCAATGCACAAACCAAGAAAGTTATTATTCCTGACGGTTGGAAGAGAATCGAAGCGTGCAGAATTACCTTTTATTTGCCGTTAGAGTTTAAAGTGGAAAAACTGCGCGGCACTGATTCTTGTGTTGAACGCTATCGCAGCAAAAACATCTTACTTTCTATTGACGTGCTTGGTTATAAATTAAAGGAATCTGATATTCGTACGGATTTGTATTCGGACGAGAAAGATTTTTCAATCGTTAAAACTCAAATTGACAATCGAAAAGCAAAAGTTATGACGTATTATGAAACCGAGAGTTCTGAGCAACAGAAAGATTTACCATACAATATAACTTTATTTGTGCCGCAAATGTATAAAGATTGCTGTAATCTTACAATGTGGACTAACAGCCGAACGGCAGAAGACCGAGAAACAACGAAGAAAATTTTTGAAACGATACGTTTTGAAAAATAACGCCGCACCGAACAAATCAATGGACGTGAGGCGAAACAGCGACTTTCTTATGAACATCTTTGGTAAACTCGGAGTTGCGCGGATTCGGTTTCGCCCCACGTCATCTCAATCGTTAGGCGTTTCTTGAAAGAAACTTGAAATGCAAAATCGCTAGTTTGAAATATAATCACGCATCGCGTTTACTCAAAAGTTGACGACTGGCAACAAAAGTGCTTAATTTAATACAAAAGTAGCATAGATAAATCGAAGATAAAATCTTTATGAAACAATTATTTTTATTGATTCTGGCAGTAGTTTTTGCAGTAAATTTAATCTCGGCGCAAAATAATAAATCTATTGAGTCTGTGATAAGCCAAGACCCTGAAAAAGCAGAAATCGTGGTGTCCGACATCGCGCTTTTCTGGCGAGCCTATGATATAGCGAAACCGGAAAACAATTTGATAATTTACCGCGACCAATATTTAAGAAAAGGCAGCATCGGATTGCAGGAATTTCTTGACACACGCATCGGCAGTTCCTGTAATTTAGTTGATGCGATTGAAGCCGCGCCGAAATATTATTCCGCCCTGCGTGGACAATCGGCGAAGGTTGAAAATTATAAACCGCAGATATTGGCAAGTTTTAAGAATCTCAAAGGAATTTACCCGGACGCTGTTTTTCCGAACGTCTATTTTGTCATCGGCGCAATGAATTCAGCCGGAACGCTGACGGATAAAGGCTTGCTGATCGGAGTTGATATGTTCGGCAAAACCGATGATGCGTCGCTTGACGAATTGGACAGTTGGCACAAAGCCGTCGTCGTCAAAATCGAAAAGATTCCTTTTATAGTCGCTCACGAATTGATTCATTACCAGCAAAAATATCCGCAGACGGACGGCAAATTGAGTTTGCTCGGCGAAGCCGTGAACGAAGGCAGCGCGGATTTTATCGGTCAACTGATTTCAGGCAGCAACGTCAATCCTCATCTACACGAATACGGCAACCCACGCGAAAAAGAATTGTGGCTGGCATTCAAAAAGGAGATGAACGGCACGAATACGGCAAATTGGCTTTATCAAGGCGACAAAGCCAAAGACAAACCCGCCGATTTGGGCTATTACGTCGGCT
>CBDCJY010000002.1:0-27903 GCA_965217985.1 Pyrinomonadaceae bacterium | reverse complement strand
TTAAATTGATTTTATGAATTTGACTTACTCTCAATTACTTCGTGGAAACCGAAATTTCCGCAATTTGCTCTGGGGACAATTCGTGTCCGAGATGGGCAACTGGTTTAATTTTATCGCGGGTTTGGGACTCGTGCGTCTCGTCTCGGACGCTTCGCCGACCGCGGCGGGAATTTTGTTTGCGTGCCGCATTTTGCCGTTTGCGGTTTTTTCGCCGATTGCCGGAACCTTTGTTGACCGATTTTCGCGGCGGCAGGTGATGATCTGGTCTGATTTATCGCGCGTTTTTGTTGCGCTCGCGTTTTTGCTTGTGTCGAGCGCGGAAAATTTGTGGATCGCCTATCTTGCGATGGCTTCGCTTTCGATATTCGGCGCATTTTTTGAAGGCGCGAAAAACGCCGCCACACCGAATCTGACGGGCAAAGACGGACTTCTCGCGGGAACGGCTCTGATGTTTTCGACGCGCTTTCTTTTGATGGCGGTCGGTTCTGCGCTCGGCGGTTTTGCGGCGGCTTATTTCGGTTACAAAATAGCTTTTATCATCAATGCGATTTCCTTCGGCATTTCCGCTTTTTCCGTCTGGCTGATTCCCGAAGAAGCGACGCGTCAGCAATTTAGAGAGAAAGAATCCGGTG
The DNA here is from genome assembly GCA_965217985.1 of Pyrinomonadaceae bacterium. Classification (GTDB taxonomy): domain Bacteria; phylum Acidobacteriota; class Blastocatellia; order Pyrinomonadales; family Pyrinomonadaceae; genus DATHTS01. Next base: position 27,271 of record CBDCJY010000002.1, on the reverse strand, counting down.
AAACCGTAATGACTTCGCCGGTCACGGCGGCGGGCGGTTTTACGCCAACCGAATTTCCCGAAAAACCGAAACGCGAATCGTTTTTTACGGAATTAAAAGAAGGTTTTCACTACACGACGAAAAATCGTTTCGCGCTGACGATTCTGTTAATGAACATCATCTGGGCGACGGGCGGCGGCGCGATTAATGTGATTTTCGAGCGAATGGGCGGCGTGGTTTTTTCGGCGCGCGAAAATTTGAATCCCGATCTGACGGTCGCTTTTTTGTGGACGGCGGGCGGTTTCGGTTTGTTTTTCGGAATGATGATCGCGCATCGCACGGAAGCGATCCTCGAACGCCGCAATGCGCGTTCGTCATTTATCGGCTGGTCGCTGATTCTGCACGGCGTTCTTTTTGCAATCGGCGCGTATATGCCGTTTTTGTGGCTGTTTATGATTTTCGTATTTATTTCGAGAGCGATTGTCGGAGTCGAATACGCCGTTCAGGAGACGCTTTTTCAGCGCAGTCTGCCCGATTATATTCGCGGTCGAATTTCGACTTTGGACCGCGGCGCGGAAATGCTTGTTTTCGGTTTCTCCAGCTATTTTTCGAGCGAACTGATGTATTACATTTCGCCGCAAACTCTGACCGTTATTTCGGGAATTTTATCAGCCTTTGCGGGCGTTGTCTGGTTTATGAGAAACCGCCGCGAGAGAAGTGGAAATTTCGGATCGGCGGAAATTTTGAACAAAATATAAATGCCGATAAAATTTGCTGAAAATGAACTGAAAATGCGAAAAATCCGCCGGATTTTTCGCATTCAAAAATAATTCGAGTCGAAAACGCGACCTGTCAGGAAGCGTGTTAAAGTTTGGCGGTCAGCACGCTTTTTCACAGTTTCGTTTGCGCTTTTTTAAGCTGTAATGATTACCGCTTTTGTTCCTGTCAGTTCGGTAAAATCCTTCGTGTAAATCGTGTCAACGCGGCGAATGTCGCCGATTATTTCAACGATGTCCTGAGTTGAAATGAAACCGTCTTCGACGTGCGCGACTGCCCATTTGCCGATATGCGAAGCCGTTTTTAAAAGCTCTTCGATCAGATTCAAGTATTGCGATTTTGTTTCGACCTTCGCGCCGATTTTCCCGATTCTACTTTTTTCCAGATCGTCCCAGAAATAATCGCCGCCGCGAACCCATTCTTCGCGCCACGCGATCCAGCCGAGCGCGGTTTTCAGGTTTTCATTGTGCGCTCTCGGCAAACGCAGAAAAAGCAGATCGGGATGATTTTCGGCGATAAATATGTTGGCAATTTTGTTTGAGCAGTTATTGTTTTGCCCGTTGTTGACAGGTTCGGGCTGCACGCTCCAGAGACGTTTGAAAACATTTGAAAACGGTTGGCGAAGTTCGAGCGTTTCATCATTAAACGAAAGTGCGTAATCGCCGACATTCATACCGATTTCGAGCGCGATTGATTTGCGCGTCGGCGATGCGATTTTCTCGATATTCTGCCGCACATTATCAAACCACCACGCATCGGTTTCGCCAAACCAGTTTTTCAAGGAAGAATTTTGCATTTTGTAACGCGGCACATAAACATCTTCCAAAATTCCCGCGACTTCTTCTTCGGTCAACTTTTCGCCGTTGTTTTGAATCTGCGAGAGAGATTTGGCATACAGCGACGGCAAAATATCGTTCGCTAAGACGTGTGTGTTCGAGCGTTTCAAATACGCGCCGAGATGCGGCTCTCCCGCAAACGGCAAACCGACCGATTCGTATTTCAGACGGCGCAAAACATTCAGTTCAAATGCCAACCAACTTTTCGGTATAATTCCCAATCTTTTCATTTCCTCCAAAGGAATTTTTTTATCAATCGAATCTTATCATTGCCGTCGTCTTAAACAAAAAACGGATTTAGCGGACGATTTCCGGCGACCGGCAAAGATCGGTTTCGACTCGACTGTTTTCACCGTTTATTCAATCGAAAAATTTCCGTAAATTGTAATCGGTGTGTCGCCTTCATTAACAAAAATCAGGACGTAATCCTGCGGAATAAGTCTGGATTTTATCTCTGATTTCTTTTCTTCGCCGAAGATGAACATTTTGTATAATTCGTCGGGAAAATGTTCATCATATTGAGATTGCAGATAGACGTAACCCTTATACGTTTCGCCCTGTAAAAGCTCGGCTTTTCCTAGAAATGTCGCCGTGTCGCCTTCTATCTTAAACGGTTTGGCGTAATGCGATTTCGGCGCGATTTCGATGCGCTCGTTCATAACTTCGATTTTATTTTTCGGAGTCGAAGCATTTATTTCCGGTTTTTCGTTGTCGGAGTTTGCGTTCACGTTTGAAAGATTAAAGTTTGAATGTTGATTTGTTTTTGCTTCGCGCGTCGGAGTTTGAACGGGCGAATTTGATTTATCGATATTTTGCGAAACCATCAAAGTTTTCGAGTTGTCCACAAGTAAATAAACGCCGAAAATCGAAGCCGGAATTGCGATCAAAGCGACGATCAAAGCGAGCCATTTTAAATTTGAAGAATTTTTTTTCGGCAAATTTCCGGCAGGATTTTGGGTAACAACCGAATCGTGAATCAAAACCGTTTTCGCATTTCTAACAGACAGCCGCTCACCGCAATTCGTGCAAAAAATCAAATCATCGTCAACTTGTGCGCCGCAATTTTGGCAAATCATAATAAATCCTTTCGAGATATTAAGTTAGGAATTTTTTTGCGTCAATCTCGCAACAAATTAATCCGAAATTTAGCAATGCAAAAAATGTTGTGATATTTTATTAAAGTAAAATCATTTCAGCCTATTTATTATAAAAATTCATATTTACCCGAATGAAAATCGAAACAAAAACTCGTCTGCGCGAACTGTCCGAAGAATATCTGCGCCTTGAAGAAAAACTCAAACTCGGCGGCGGCGGCGCAAAAATAGAAAAAATTCACAAACAGGGAAAACTGACGGCGCGAGAAAGAATTGATCTGTTGTTTGATAAGGACGAATATCAGCAGGAAATCGGTCTGCTCGTCGCGTATGACGAATATGACGGGAAAGCTCCGGCGGCGGCGGTTGTTACTTCGATTGGGAAAATTCACGGGCGCGAGGCGGTTGTCATCGCCAACGATGCGACGATCAAGGCGGGCGCGTGGTATCCCGAAACGATTAAAAAAATCCTTCGCGCACAGGAAATTGCGATGCGAAATCGTGTGCCGATCATTTATCTGGTTGATTCGGCGGGCGTGAATTTGCCGTATCAGGGCGGCGTTTTTCCCGGTCAATACGGCGCGGCGCGGATTTTTTATTACAACTCGATTATGCGCCGATATTTGAAAGTTCCGCAGATTTCTGCCGTGATGGGAATGTGCGTCGCGGGCGGCGCGTATCTGCCCGCGCTTTCGGACGTGATTTTGATGGTCGAAGGCACGTCGTTTATGGGCTTAGGCGGCGCGAATTTGGTGAAAGGCGCGACCGGACAGACGATTGACAACGAAACTTTAGGCGGCGCGATGACGCATAATTCGATCTCCGGCGTGGCGCATTATCACACGAAAACGGAAACGGAATGTCTTGAAAAAATTCGTGATTTGGTGACGGAATTACGGAACAAATTTCAAACGAATGTTTCGATCATCGAAGCAAAAGAACCGAAAAACGCGCCTGAAAAACTTTACGAAATTCTGCCCGAAGATCATCGCGCCGGATATTTGATGCGTGATCTGTTAAATTGCTTTTTAGATGACGGCGAACTCGACGAATTTCAAGCCGATTATGCGAAGGAGATGATTTGCGGCACGGCACGAATCGCCGGAATTCACGTTGGCATCATCGCCAATCATCGCGGAATGGTCGCGCAGAAAGGCAAACCGCCGAAATTTGGCGGCATCGTTTACACCGAATCAGCCGAAAAAACCGCATATTTTATCGAAAACTGCAATCGCCATAACACGCCGATTCTTTTCGTGCAGGACGTTTCCGGTTTTATGGTCGGCGCGGACGCGGAACATTCGGGCATCATTCGCGCGGGCGCACGTTTTGTCGAGGCGATGGCGACGACGACTGTGCCGAAATTGGTTTTGACCATAAATCACGCTTCCGGCGCGGGATATTACGCGATGGCTGGACAAGGTTTCGATCCCGATTTTATTTTCTCGCTACCGTCAGGAAGAATGGGCGTGATGGAAGGCGATTCGGCGGCAGTTGCGATCTACGGAACGCAGATCGAACGGTTGAAGAAAGAAGGCAAAGAACCCGACGCGGAAATGCTCGCCGAAATGGACGAAGTGCGCGAAACTTATGACCGCGAACTTGATGCGAAATACGCGGCGGCGCGTGGATTTGTTGACGCAATTGTTACGCCCGACAATTTGCGCGAGGCTCTGAAAATCGCACTTGAAACGACTTTAAACACCGACAAACCGCATCTCGGCGCATTTGTTTTGCCCGAAAATTTGGTTTGAGAAACTTTTATCTTTACCGCTTCGTTATGAATTTTGTCATTTAAATAAAATAAATAAAAGGAGAAATTCAAAATGTTCTGTCCGAAATGTTCTGCCGAAATAAATTCAAATGAAACGAAATTTTGTTCAAAATGCGGTTTTACAATAAAATCCGTCAGGGAAATCGTCAAGGGAAACAAAGCTGATGAAGGCGAAATTTCGCAGTTTCAGAGAGGTTTGCGTCTCGGCGCGAAACTTTTATTGTTTGCGCTGATTTTACTGCCTGTTTTTCAGATTCTCAGCGGATTTTTCCCGCCGGATGATAGATTGGTTGAAAGTTCGCCGAGTTCGACTTGGTTCGATTTTTTCGGCAACGCGGTTTTGATCGCGCTGACGTTGAGCGGAATTGCCAGAACTTTTTACGCCTTCGTGTTCGAGCGTTCGAGAAAATCGGATAATACCGACAAGTTCGGCAAATCCGATTATTCCGATGATGAAGTAATGAGAGAAATTTCGGCTCACGAAAGAACTGCTTTGCCGCCTTCACAAGGCAGTCCGGTTTCGGATTTCGGCAAATGGAAAACTACCGGCGAACTTTTCGAGCCGATTTTTTTTAAGCCTAAAACTTCGGGTGAATTGAAATAGCAGTTTGTTAAATGAATTTATAAGCGATGCTTTGAAACTCACGCTCAAAATAAATTTGAACACCGATATACTACATCTTGGCACATTCGTTTTGCCGGAAAATTTATAGCAACATTTTATTTTTATGGCGATTCGGAATGTTGAACTTCCATTTAACAGTTGCGTAAGAAGTTTCTAGCACTATTTGGAGAAAATATATGAAAATTTTATCGTTGATAATTTTACTTTTCGCATTATCTTTTACTGCTTTTTCGCAGACTTTTGACAAAGCGAAACTCGACCGATTTTTCGACGCGCTTTCCGCCAATAATAAAGGAATGGGAAGCATTGCGATTTCCAAAGGCGGTGACGTGATTTACAGCCGCTCGGTCGGATTTAGTCATTACGGCGAAAAAGGAAAAGTTGCTTCGGACGCGAAAACGAAATATCGAATCGGTTCGATCTCGAAAATGTTTACGGCGACGATTGTTTTTCAGCTTGTCGAAGAAGGCAAACTGAAACTCGAAGACACGCTCGACAAATTTTTCCCCGAGATTCCGAACGCGAAAAAGATCACCGTCGCGCAGTTGCTAAATCATCACAGCGGCATTCACGATATTACGGGCGACGCGCAAAATTATTACAGTTATTACCGCAGACCGCAGACACACGAACAAATGCTGGCGATAATGGCGAAAACCACGCCCGATTTTGAACCCGGCGCGAAAGCCGCTTACAGCAATTCAAATTACATTCTGCTCGGCTACATCGCTGAAAAAGTTAGCGGAAAATCTTATAAAGATTTGCTGAATGAAAAAATTACGTCGAAAATAAATCTGACCGACACATTTTACGGCGGACAAATAAATGACTCGAACAACGAAAGTCATTCATTCGATTTTATTGAAGGCGAATGGAAAATTCTGGGCGAAACCGATATGAGTATTCCGGGCGGCGCGGGCGCAATCGTTTCCACACCGACCGATCTGACGAAATTTATCACGGCATTATTTGACGGGAAATTAATTTCACAAAAAAATCTCGATCAGATGAAAACGACGACCGACAATTACGGTTCGGGAATTTTTCAATTTCCGCTCGACGATAAAAAACTTTTCGGACACACGGGCGGAATTGACGGTTTTAATTCGATGCTCGTCTATCTGCCGGAAGAAAAATTGTCCGTCGCCTATATTTCAAACGGCACGATTTATCCGGTCAATAGTATTTTGCTCGCCGCCTTTGCCGTTTACAACAACAGAAAAGATTTTGTAATTCCGTCACTTAAGCCTTTGGAATACTCGGCGGAAGAGTTAGCAAAATTCGAGGGCGTTTATGCTTCTGCGACCGTTCCGCTGAAAATTACCGTCAAAGCCAGAGACAAAAAACTTTTCGCACAGGCGACCGGACAATCCGAGTTTCCGCTAGAAACTGCCGAAAAAAACAAATTCAAATTTGAAGCGGGCGGCATCGAAATCGAATTCGATACGGAAAAATCAACGATGAATTTAATGCAGGGCGGACAAAGTTTCGTATTTACAAAGGAAAAATAGTGAAACTCAGTGAACTGTATAAATTGCCCGACGGGAAAAATGTCGAAGATTCATTGATTCATCTGAGAAATCGAGTTGAAAAACTCGGCGTTGAGGTCGAAGACGATTTCTCAGTTCCCGATCACGCGCGGTTTATCGGCATCTTTGAAGGCGATAAAATCACGCTTTACCCGAAGGTCGCGCTGCCGTTTGCCTGTTGGTTTACGGTCGCGCATCTTTACGGGCATATGACGCAATTGCTGAATAAAACGCCGCGCGTCAATCGTTCCAATTATCTAGTTTTACAACTCGGAAACACGCTCGCGCCGGAAGATGTGCAGATCATTTACGATCACGAACGCGAAGCGGCGGAAATCGGCAGAAAATTGATTGCAACGGTCGAACCTGATTTGTCGCCGGAAATGGACGCGGCATATTGCAGATTTTTTCACGCCGATTTTCACTATTTGATTAACGTCATCGAAACCGCCAACAGCGGCGAAGATTTGTTCGCGCTGTATTGGAAACGCGAACCCGTTTCGCGCAATTTTATCGAACCCGATGCGCGACCGCTCGTTGATTTTAATATTACCGAACCGTCTGACGACAAAATTATCGTCATTTAACCGAAAATGATTGCGTTTTTAAAGCGATGATTGTTTAATAGGCGAATGTCAGAACCTGAAATCTCCCGACAGGAAATTACCCGATTTCTCAAAACCCGAAACGAATGGCTTGTGCAGTATAAATTCGGCAAAACTTTTTCTCTCAAATCTTCTGAAATCGAAACGGAAATCTCTCACGACAAACTGCTTTTCGGTTTTCTCGACGATAGAGGTTTTCAGACGTGGCGCGTCAAAAAATCAGAGATCAAAGACGAAAAACTTTTTCTCGATCTGACGCGCAATTTTGAAAAGGAAAACGAAACCGTCATTTTGATTCCGCGAATTTCAGCCGCCGAATTAAGCGCATCGGTTGAAATTGCGCGAATTGAAAAAGCGAATAAAATTGGCGCGATTATTAAAGCAAATAATCCGCCGGTAAAACTCGTTCGCGTTCAGTTAAATAAAGAAAACGGGCGACTTGCACAAATCTTTTTTGAAAATACCGATAAAATTAATTTCGCCGTAATCGCCGATGTTTCCGAATCTTTAACGCCGGAAATTTTAATTTCGACGGCGATTTTACAACTTGCGAGACTGCAAAATCGAAAGAAAAATCCGGTTACTGAAATGTGGATTTCGGCTGATAAAAAACAGTCGAAAAAACTGCAAAAACTTCACGCGCTTTTACGGGAGAATTGGAAAAGCAAGATCGAAATTTTCGAGATTTCATACGGCGAAACGAATGACAATTTAAAGCGTCTGGAAAAACTCGCAACCGAAAATCTGTGGCGCGGCAGAGCGGGGAAAATTCAAACTTTGGAAAACACGGAAATCAGTCTAACGGCGCGGGAAATCATTAAATTTTCACCTGAAAAGATTGACGTAATCTTCTCGAAGCAAGGCGAAACTCTGCGTTTTCACGGTTTGCCGTTTGCGCGTATCAGGCGGATTTCGGGAGAAGAAAAAATTTGGTTCGGTGTCGAAAAAGATAAATATATTTTATCCGAAGATACGGAGAAGATTTTTTTTGAACTGCTTGAAGATCTCGAATATTTCCGTCGTTTTGATTCGCCTAACAAGCGGCATTTTTTTTACACTTACGCGCCCGAAGCGTGGCTCGAATCTCTGTTCAGAAGAAATATCAGACTGCTCGACGCAAATCTGATTTTGTCGCCCGTTTATCATCAATTTCGTGCCGAACGTGAAAAAATAGATTTGCTCGCGCTAAGAAAAGACGGACGTTTGATAATTATCGAACTGAAAATCGCGCCCGACCGCGAGATGATTTTTCAAGCCGCCGATTACTGGCGAAAAATCGAATTACAGCGTCGAAAAGAAAATTTAAAGAAGGCAAAAATCTTCGGCGAAAAGCAGATTTCCGACAAACCGGCAATCTGCTATCTGGTCGCGCCGACTCTCTCGTTTCATTCCGATTTCGGATTTCTTTCGCGGACGATTTCAGATGAAATCGAAATGCACCGATTTAATTTGACGGAGAACTGGCGCGAAAATTTAAAGGTTATCGAAAGACTGAAAGTCTGATATTTTAATTTTCGCGGACAAATCTATAACCGACACCGCGCACGGTTTGCAGAATTTGCGGTTTGTCGGGCGCGTCTTCGAGATATTTTCTTAATCGCACGATAAAATTATCAATCGCCCGCGTATCCGTGTCTTCGTGTAAATCCCAAACGTCTTCAAGAATCGTTTTTCTCGAAACTGCCTGACCTTCTTTTTCGATCAAAAACCTGAGAAGTTTTGCTTCCATTAACGTCAGCTGAATCGTGTCGGTTTCGCTGCGGAGTTCGAGATTGTCAAAATCAATCAAACGATTGTTGATCGAAACTATACCGTCAACTTTCGATATTTCAGACTCTTTGCGAAACCATTCGCGGCGGCGCAAAAGACCGTTAATGCGGGCGACAAAAACTTTCAGCTCAAAAGGTTTTGTCAAATAATCGTCCGCGCCGCATTCAAATCCGTGCAAAACATCTTCCGGTTTGCCGAGTGCGGTGAGCATCAAAATCGGCGTAAAATTTTCATTTTCGCGCAAATTTTTCGCTACCGTAAAGCCGTCCATTTTCGGCATCATCACATCTAAAACAATCGCATCGAAATTTTCCGTTTGCAAAATTTCGAGTGCCGCAACGCCGTCGTGTTTTACTTTTACTTCAAACCCGTCCATTTCGAGATTAAAACGCAGACCTTCGGCGATGTGTTTTTCGTCTTCGACAATTAAAATTTTCATAAATTCACGATTCACGCCTTCGGAAACTGAACCAAAAACGAAGTTCCTTTATTTTCGCCGCGACTTTTGGCGATTATCCGACCGCCGTGTTTTTTAATTATTGACTGCACTATGTAAAGCCCCAAACCTGTTCCTTTTCTTTCGCCGGTAGAAGCATTTTGAACGCGATAAAACCTTTTGAAAATGCGTTTTAAATCTTCGGGCGGAATGCCGATTCCGCTATCACGAATATAAATCTCGACTTTGTTTTGCTGTGTGATTTTCAGCTTGACGATGATCTTTACCAAATCTCTCGAATACTTAACCGCATTGTCGAGCAAATTCATAAAGACTGTTTGCAGTTCACTTGCATCGCCGGAGATTTTAGCATCTTCGTTTGAAACCGAGAGACTTATGACATCCTTTTCGAGATTATAACGCAAACGTATAATCTCGACTGTTTCGGTTAAAAGTTTTCCGGCATCAACTTGCGTAATGTTCATCGAGCGATCTTTTTCGCGCGTCCGCGAAGCCTGCAAAACCTGTTCGACGGTCGAAAGCAGACGATTGCTGTCGGCAAGCATCACATCGTAAAATTCGCGGCGTTTTTCTTCCGTTACGTCGCGTGTTTTTAATGTCTCGAGATAAAGTTTGATCGAGGCAATCGGCGTTTTGAGTTCGTGCGTGACGGAATTTAAAAAAGCATCCTGTTGTTCGTTGCGGCGAATTTCCCGCAACAGGAAAATCATATTCAAAATTAAACCCGTGATAATCAGAGCGAAAAAAATTATTCCGAAAACGAGCAGTGCGACTTCGCGCAGATTCAAAAAAATCCAGCCGATATTGAGCGCGACCGCGAGTGCGACCAGAGAAATGCCCAAAACCAGAAAGAAAATTGTAGATTTTCGACGACGCATTATTTATGAATTAAAAAGGCAAAAGGAAAAAGGCAAAATTATTTGATAATCCGCGCTTTTTCCTTTTGCCTTTTTAATTTTTACTTTATTTATGCCGCTTCCTGCAAAGGTTCGCTGTCTATTTGTCCGTCTTCCAATTGATAAGCGTAAACGTCTTTTGCCAGACCGACTTTTTCGAGAAACCAAATCTGTATCCAGTTGATGTCAACTTCCTTCCACGTCAGACCGTGTTTTGCCGAGCGCGGATATGTGTGATGATTGTTGTGCCAGCCTTCGCCGAAAGAAACTGCGGCGATCAAACCGTTGTTAGTTGAGAGATCGCGCGATTCAAAACGGCGCGAACCCCAACTGTGCGTTGCCGAGTTGACGAGCCACGTCGAATGCCAACCCCAAACCGTTCGCAGGAAAATTCCCCAGACGAGCATTCCCCAACCGCCGATGGCAAAAAGAATCGCGCCGACGATAACCGGAACAATCCAGTAATATTTATTCAAAATGCGATGAATGCCGCTTTTCATCAGATCGGGTGAGTAACGCTGCATCGTTTCATCGGTTTGCGCCTGCGCCGTTCCTTGAAAAATCCAGCCGATATGCGCCCAATATAAACCGTTGGTCGGCGAATGCGGGTCTTTATCAGTGTCCGTAAAAGCGTGATGAATGCGGTGCGTCGTTACCCAACTGATCGCGCCCGATTGCAGAGCGAGCATTCCGCAGACGGTCAGAACGTATTCGAGCCACTGCGGAGTTTTAAATCCGCGATGCGTCATCAGGCGATGATAACCGAGACCGATGCCGAGACTGCCGGCAACCCACCAAAGAATCAAAAAAGCCGCCAGATTTTGCCAGCTAAATGTAAACAGCGCGGAAACCGCCAGAACGTGAAAAACGGTTACACCGATGATCGTCGTCCACTGTATTTTTAACGGTTGTTCCTGATTGATTTCTACTACGTTTTGCATTATGAATTTCCTCTTTATTGATTGCAGATAAATATAAAATTACGCTTTCCGCTATTGCGTATGATGTAAATCGTAACAGGTTTTTACGGCGCGAATGTAAGACTTTTGTAAAAGCTGTTTTACGCCGCTTTCTTCATTTCATACTGCGGCTTGTCAACATCGAAAAGCCTGATATTTTTTGCCCAGCCGAGCTTTTCGAAAATGCGGATCGTGATCCAGTTCATATCGAACTGATACCACCGCAAACCGTGCCGCGCCGAAGTCGGGAACGCGTGATGATTGTTGTGCCAGCCTTCGCCGAAAGTGAGCCACGCGACGAACCAGTTGTTGGTCGAATCGTCTTTCGTCTCAAACTCGCGCTTGCCCGTGTAATGCGCGAGCGAATTAACAAACCACGTCGTATGCCAACCGACGATGACGCGGACGAAAACGCCCCACAAAACCATTCCCCAACCGCCGACCGCGTAAAACAAAACGGCGGAAAGAACGATCGGCACGAGATAATAATCGGCGAGAATAACCTGAAATTTGTCCTTCAAAATATCGGGAACGTATTTCTTAAACGTCGCGTCGTCGTGATCCTGCGCCGTGCCTTTGACGACCCATTCCATATGCGCCCACCAAAATCCGGGTTTCGTCGAATGCGGGTCTTTATCGGTTTCGGTAAAAGCGTGATGAATGCGGTGCGTCGTCACCCATTTGATCGCGTCGTCCTGCATAGACATCGTGCCGAACGCCGTCAGCGTGTATTCGAGCCACTTCGGAGACTTAAAACTCCGGTGCGTCAACAGACGATGATAACCAAGCCCAACGCCGAGACTTCCGACGACCCAATTGCCGATCAACATCACCGCGAAATTTTCCCAACTCCAATAAAACAAAGCCGCCGCCGCGAATATGTGAAACACGACAACTGTAAAAAGATTTTTCCAGTTGATATTCAGCCGCGATTTTTCGAGTTCGATAATATTTTGCATTTTATAAATTCTAAAGATTGCTAAAACTATGACCGTTTTAAGAGTAACAGTTTGAAGACAGGGCGAACGTAAGAGTTTTGTAAGAGTTAAAAATTCGCAATATCTCGCAAATATTGAACAGAGTTGGAATAGCTTCCATCTGAATATTCGATGATTAATTATTTTGAGGTTGCTGAACCTTTAAATACACCTTTCTGCAAAGGAGCATTTGAGTTTGAGCGCGATGGGTTTTCAGAATTTGCATTCCATTCTTTTATTGATTGATTTTCTAAAAGTTGATAAACGATTGGAGATGATTTTACTTTCGCAAAAACGAATTGTTTTTGCTCTTCGGTCGCGTTTGGAAAAAATCCAAAATCAATTGTTTTATGTCCGTTTTTAGGTTGATTGCGTCCCATAGTTCTGACACCGAGAAGATGATCGTGACCTCTTCCGTCTGCTCGTTCTATTGACATAGTTTTGTTCCAAAAATCATTGATTTGGTCATTGGTTGTGCCTTCTTTAAATAAGACAATATTGGTTACCTCATCAGTAAAGGAAACCATCGGTTCTTCACGATAAGCACCAATTTCAAAATGTTTTGCAATTAAGCCCGAACATATAAAACTTGCAGGAATTAAAACTGCTGATAATAAAACCCACGGTGCAGATTTTTCTTTTGAACCCAATAAAATAAACCCGATAACAAACAAGATAAGACTTAAAAGAGCGATAAAAAAGAAAAGCGGTAAAAACACGAAACCTGCCACATATCCATTATCACTCCTTACAACCGATAAAATCGCGCCGCCGCCGATTAAAAATGAGACAAGAAAAGTGAGAAAAATGTTTTTGTAAACCGCTTTCATAAATCTTTAATGCGAAAAACTAATCTGCAAATGCCACGCTTAATTGTTTGAGTGGCATCGAGTTTCTTTCATCCAAGTTTTCGTTTGTTTCGCGGTTGACGTAATTATAAAGAATGTCGCGCTGCTGCGGTTTGAAACCGGCTTCGGAGATTTGGTAGCGGAGTTCTTTTTCGTTGGCTTCGGTGTTTGCGCCTGCCGCCGAAACGACGTTTTCTTCGATCATAATCGAACCCATATCGTCCGCGCCGAATCGAAGCGCGGTTTGTCCGAGCCGCAAACCTTGGGTCAGCCACGACGACTGAATATGCTGCACGTTGTCAAGAAAAAGACGCGAAACGCTGACCATTTTCAGATAATCTATTCCGGTCGGCTCTTCCGTGATTTTACGTCCGAGCGCGGTGTTTTCGCGCTGAAAAGTCCACGGGATAAATGCCGTAAAACCGCCGGTTTCGTCCTGTACGTCGCGGATTCTTTGCAGATGTCTGACGCGATGCGAAATGTTGTCGCCGATGCCGAACATCATCGTTCCGGTCGTTCGCAAACCGACTTTGTGCGCCGCGCGCATCACGTCGAGCCATTCCTGCGTGTTGCATTTAGTCGAAACGCGCTTGCGAACTTCGTCGTCCAAAATCTCGCCGCCGCCGCCGGGAAGCGAATTAAGTCCCGCAGCTTTCAAACGCCGCATAATCGTTTCGTAATCTAATTTCGAGATTAAAGAAATATTGTGAATTTCCGGCGGCGAAAAACAATGTAGTTGAAAATCTGGATATTTGGCGTGAAGTGTCGAAAGCAGATTTTCATACCATTCGATATTAAAATCGGGATGAAGTCCGCCCTGCATCAAAACGCCCGTGCCGCCGAGCGCGATGGTTTCGTCAATTCGTTTTTCGATCTCTTCGATGGAATGAACGTAAGTGTCGGGTTTTCCCGGTCGGCGATAAAACGCGCAAAAAGTGCAGACGACGTTGCAGACGTTAGTATAATTAATGTTGCGGTCAATGATGTATGTGACGACATCATCGGGAAACTTGCGCTGCCGAATCTCGTCTGCCGCCGCGCCAATTTTGGCAATGTCGTAACTTTCCAAAAGCGCGGTCGCATCTTCGGCGGTCAAACGCTCGCCGCCTAAAACTTTATCTAAAATCGGTTGAATATTGCTCATAAAAACTCATTCTGCAAATCGGATTTGCGTTTTGCCAAATAAAAAGCCATTTTAGCGAATTATTCGCACTTATGAAAACTACATAACAAAGCTTGTGCCAAGATTTTTTCAGAATGCGGCGATCTTTTTGATTCAACGGTAAACGACTCCGATTTAATTATTAAAATCGTGAAATTTATATCTGACCTTTTTCTCTCGATTTTTCTGCGTTATAGATGGCAAAGAAAAAACAGAAGTCTCTGGTTTTTGGTGCTGGAATTTTTCAGGTTTTCGATTCGGTATTTTAATTTTCGTTTAGTTTAAGAGGAGTCAAAATGATCAACACGTCCAAAATTATAAAAATTTTTTTAGTTCCGGCTGTCACATTATGGTTTGGAATTTATACGTCTGCACAGGTTCCGATACCGCATATCGGTATTCTCAACGGCAAAGCCGTCCAATTAGTAAAGCCGGATTATCCCGCCAAAGCCAAAAATAAAAATGCGTCGGGCGCAGTCAAAGTTGAATTGCTTGTTGAGCAGAACGGAAGTGTACGGTCGGCGGAAATGGTTTCGGGCGATGAAGTATTTCGTGAAGCGGCGGAAAATGCCGCGAAGAAATCAACATTCGCGCCCTACAAAGTCAACGGCAATGCCGTGATGTTTGTCGGCACACTGGTTTATAATTTCGCCGCCGATTCAAGCCCAAAATCCGGTTTAACATCTGCCGGAACATTCAACAATCAGACGAGCGCAGCCACGCCGCCAACGACGAAAAGCGGTCGGTTTACGAGCGGCGACACGGAGATTTACTACGAAGTTTACGGCGCGGAAAAAAAAAGCACACCGCTCGTCGTTCTGCACGGCGGTCCGGGATTCGATCACCAGTATTTTCTGAGCAATTCGGCTTTTACCGATCTCGCAAAAAATCGTCCGGTCGTATTTTACGATCAGCGCGGAACGGGAAAATCCGCCAAAATCAGCGAAGATCAGATTGCGACATTAGACAATAATCTGGAAGATTTGGTGCGACTGACGAAATTTCTCGGTTACGAAAAAATTGATCTCGCCGGACACTCGTGGGGCGGATTTTTGGCGATGGCTTACGCGGTTATTTTTCCTAAACAGATTGCACATCTGATAATTATTGATTCGATGTCGGAAAACTTTGACGATTACGGCAAATACGAAAATTTTGACAACGCATTTCCTAAAGAATCCAAGGAAATGAGCCGTTTGAGAATGGAAGCGTTATTTATGAGCGATGCTAAAAAGATGCGTGCGAGCATCGTCGAATATATGAAAATGCTGTTTCATTCACCGCAAAACCGCGACCGATTTATTGCCGGTTCGGACAAATTCACTTATGACAGTCACGTCAATTCGTCCGTCGTTTCATCGGCTGAAGGCGTTGATTTGACGAACGATCTGAAAAAATCGCGTATTCCGACACTGATTATTCACGGCAGATTTGACGCGAATATCATTATTGACTCGGCGGAAGAAATCCGCGACACGATTCCCGGTTCGCAGCTCGTCATTTTTGAAAACAGCGGACATCTCCCTTTTTACGAAGAAAAGGAAAAATTTGTAAAAACCGTCGAAAGTTTTCTGTCAAAGTAAGGTTTGGATTTCCTTACTCGAAACGCTTTTGTAAAGATGCTGAAAAAAATACAGAAAATTTCGCCAAAATTTAAATTTTCGTCGTCATCTAAATATCTGCACAGCGCAGATGAAAATTTTATAAATAAAATGATGCTTTTTTGCAATTTATAGCGTGTTACTAATCAAGAGATTTTTTATAGAGGAAAACCGAAAAATGAAAAACGAACAAGAACGGACACAAATCAAAGGAAACGAGTTTTTTCTGATCTTATTCGCACTTATAGCCGGTTGGTTAATACTGTTTCAATCGGGTTTGGTTAGATAAATTTTCTGATTCAAACTGTCTTCAAAGAAAAAACTTGCCGGACTTTTTCTCCAAAGTCCGGCAAGTTTTTTTATAAGAATTGCAGAGGTTTATTTTTTTCGGTCAAGCCGTGTTTCTCCGCGAGTTTGAAATAAAACTCCAGACCTTTTCGCATCGAATCGGAAACCGCATACGAAATATTTTCCGAAAGATAATTTTTGAAATCTTCTTTTGTCAGCGAAATCTGCGATTCGTAATTGGAAATTATTTCGTCGAGACGATTTAAGCCTTCGTCACGCGCCGCCGCAAAATCAATTGTTTTGGCAGTTTCGATTTTGTCTTTATTCGCCATCCACATCGCAAACACGAAGCCGAAACCCGTGAAACTTTTCCAAGTTTCGGCGAGATCGAATTTTCGTAATTCGCAGTTCGCAATTCGTGAATCGTAATCCGTAATTCGTAATTCGTAACTCGTTTTTTGATCTTCAATCATCAACGCCGGATCGCCGATGAGCAACGCGCAATCGGATTCGGCGAGCATTTCCGTCAGATTCGGTTTCGAGATTTTATATTCAGGCTCGAAACCTAAAAATTCTCTGAAAATAATTTTTGTCAGCGCGACCGAAGTGCGCGAAGAAATGTCGAGCGAAACGGTTTTGACATCTTTCAAATCTTCGCCGTTTGTAACGAGGCAGACGCTTCGCACCTTTTCTTTCGCGCCGACGCAGACATCGGGAACGAGCAGAACGTCTTTAACTCTTTGATATTCAATGACGGGAACAAGCGCGGCATCAATGCGATTTTGAGCGAGAAGTTCGGCGGAACGCGCCGGAGCATTGTCTAAAATGAGTTCGTAACGCCCGCGATTTGTGCCGTAGAGAAATGACCAGATAAGCGGCGCGGTGTTTGAATAACTCGACGCGGAAATTCGAGGTGCTGTCATAAATTATCTTGCCAATTGCCGGAATTTTATTTAACCTTGGCTTTGCAGAAATTTTATGAAAATCGCGTTCTTTTCGCAAAGAGAATTTTATGAAATTGCATACTGATTTTCACGATTATTACGATACTGCCATCGGTTTCGGGATTGACGATAGTGTTCATTACAATCGTTTTACAAAGATTGTCGAAAAGCATTTCAAGCCTAAACTCAATTTTCCGCCCGCAAATCACAATAAATTTTTTTTGCTCGGTTTTTGCGGAGAAATTTATCCGTTAATTGAAATTACGGAATACGATGAAAACCATAGACCGAAATGTTTTTACTGCATTTATTCATATGAAGAATATTTTGACAGGTTGACGCGGACAGAATCAGTAATTAAAAACATCAAGTCTGAACTATGGTTTCAAAGCATTAAAGAAACTGATAAGGAAATTAAAAAGAGATTAAAAAAATGGCTCGAAAAGGAGAAAATCAAATCCTTCTTTTCCGATTGGAAAAAAAGTGATGATGCTTTGTTTTTGGAATATAAAGTTCCCGTTTGGATGCTTGATCTGGATGGTTTCAATCGGGAAATGATTCTCAACCCGAAGTTGACGGAATTGGATTTTGAACGCATCAAGAACGCAAATACGGCATTTCAAGAAATCTCGATGTATCTTTCAAACATTTTAGTTGAACAAAAAGAAACCATCGCTGTCGAAGATAAATATCGTATCGAACAGCACGGTTTCGATTCCAAAATAAGTTTCCGTAAAGAGAAGCAGAAATAATCTATCTGGCTAAAATGTCTTCGTATTCTTCCGAACCTTCGAGAACTTTTTTGACGAAAGGACACGTCGGTTTAATTAAAAGATTATTTTTTTCGGCGTATTTGACCGCTGTTTTGACCATTGCTTCGCCGACACCTTTGCCTTGCAGAGCTTTGGCAACCTCGGTGTGATCTATCACCATCGTCCGCGTGCCTTCGCGCTGATAGGTCATTTCAGCAATCCAGTTTCCGTCTTTTTCGACAAAAAACGCGCCTTTTTTTCCGTGTTCTTCTCTTTGAATTTTCAGTTTTGCCATTTCTATTAAATGCAAAAATATATTTGCTTATCTATGTTCTAACAAACAACATTCGGTTTGCCAAATCTTGTTTGAAACAATTTCGAGGTTTATTATCAAATATGTATGAAAATCTACGATATAACATTTCCGATTTCCGCCGAAACGCCGATCTATGAAGGCGATCCGAAAGCCGAAATCACGACAATGCACTCGATAGCAAAAGGCGATGCGGCAAATGTTTCGCAAATCTGCTGCGGCGTTCACACTTCGACGCACGTTGACGCGCCGAATCATTTTATCGAGGGCGGAAAAAGAATTCACGAACTCGATCTGGAAAAATTGATCGGCGATTGTCTGGTTATCGAATTGGGCGAAAACGTAATGTCGGTCGAACCCGAACATCTCGAAAATTTGCAAGGCGCAGAAAGAGTTTTATTTAAAACGCGCAACTCGCAGTTTTGGAACGAGCCGGAAAAAGGTTTCCGCACGGATTTCACATATATTTCGCCCGAAGCCGCAAGGAAATTAGTAAGCAAAAATATAAAACTCGCCGGAATTGATTATCTGTCGGTCGAAAAATTCGGTTCAACTAATTTTGCAACACACAAAACTTTGCTTGAAAATGAAATTGTCATTATCGAAGGTTTGGATTTGCGCGAAATTTCAGGCGGCAAATATGAATTAATTTGTCTGCCGCTCAAATACATCGGCGGCGCAGGCGACGGCGCACCGGCGCGAACGGTTTTAAGGCAAAAATAAAAAAGTGGAAAAAAGTATGGACGAAAAACGTAAAACGAAAATCAGCAAATTTTTAAGTTTAATCCTGCGTCACAAACCGACTGTCGTCGGGTTGACTTTAGATGAGAACGGCTGGATTTCCGTTGAAAAACTTATCAAAGCCTGTTCCGTTTACGGCAGAAAATTTTCACTGGCGGAACTTAAAGAAGTCGTTGAAACTAACGACAAAAAGCGTTTTGCATTTGATGAAACCGGAAAAAATATTCGCGCCAACCAAGGTCATTCGCTCGAAATCGAAATCGAATTTGAAGAAAAAATACCGCCTGAAATCCTCTATCACGGAACAGCGGAAAAAACCGTCGGAGAAATTTTCGCCGACGGTTTAAAAAAGATGTCGCGCCACCACGTTCATCTTTCGGCGGACGAAGAGACGGCGAAAAAAGTCGGCGCACGGCATGGAAAACCCGCGATTTTCAAAATTGAAACGAAAAAAATGCTCGCTGAAAATTTAAAGTTTTACGTTTCGGCAAACGGCGTTTGGCTTGTCGAAAGTGTTCCGCCTGAATTTTTGGAAATTATATGAATCGCAAAGAATTTGCCGAAAAACGCCGTTTGATGGCGGAAAAAACGATTGACGAACTCATCGAACTGCTTTCATCCGAAGAATTGCAAACGAGATTTTTTGCCGAAATGTGCCTGCGTGATGCGACGAGCGTCTGACTTAATTTCCAACCGGCGAGTTCACCGGAAGAAAGAGCAAAGGCAATCGAAGAATGGCGCGAATGGCTGAAAGAAAGAGAAGGGACGTTTAAGAAAAGACTGAAAAGGTTGAAAGGTTGAAAAGGGGAAACGGTTGAAAGGCAGAGGAGTAAGTAGATTGAGAAATTGGAAACTGCTTTTCCATTTACCCTTTTTCCCGTTTCCCCTTTTCAACCTTTCAACCCATTTTCCCTTTATTTGTTTTACTTTTTCGGCTTTTTTGCCTATATTTTAACGCGAAGGAGTTCACCAAAAAAAATGTCAGAAAAAAATTGGGGCGACACGGTTGTCGGTTGGTTTATCGTCAAAGACGGCGATGAAACGGGAAAATCTCACAGCGAAGCCGATCTGACGGCTGACGAATTGATCGCCAAATACGCCGATCAAACGCCGCTTAATACTGACGGTGAAAATACGGCGGAAACAGTAGAAACAAAAACTTCGCAAACTTCCGCAAATTACGGAATGCCGCCGCCGGTTGTTGACGGCAAAGTTGATTTTGAAGCCGTTTATGAAAACGGCGGCGTTGACGCGGAAGAACGCGAGCGCGTCGCAAAAGCTAAATCTCTGCTCGACAGCTTGCCCGAAGGAACTGATATTGCGGTTAAAAAACAGATCGTCGAAGCGTCTTTGAGCGCGTTCGGTGTGCCGATTGAAAAAATTATCGAAGCCGGTGTCGGCGAGATCGAAGCGTTGGAATTTTATATCAGAAGCGGCGCAAACGACACGGAAAAAGTTTTGCAGGACGGCGCGTCGCGGATTCAAAACTACGAACTGGAAATCAAAAATCTTCGTAAGATTATGGAAGATCGCGTCAAAGAGCAGAATTCGGTAATTGCGGTGTGCAACGCGAAAAAACTGGAAGTGCAGAAAGTTCTCGAATTTTTCGGACGCGAAACGGTCGCGCAGGTCGTCAAAGATTCGCCGAAACTGCACGAACCGACCGAGAAAGTTGAGAGTTAAGAGTTAAGAAAGTTTAGAGTTGTAAATAAAAAAGCGAACTCTAAACTCTCGATATCTTAACTTTCATCTAAGAGATAAGGAGAATAAAAAATGTCAGTAATCAGCAGAATCGGTAATTTGTGGAAAGGATTTCTCTCGTTGTGGATTTCCGACATCGAAAAGGAACATCCCGAAATCGCTTATGAAAACGCGATCAATTCGATGATTTCTAAATACTCGAAACTCAAGACGGCAACCGCCGGAATTATTCGCCGACGTGACGAGATTGACGAGCGATTTAAAAAAATCACGGCGGAACTCGCGCAGACCGAAGCCGAACTCGACACCGCAGTCGAAACCGGACAGGACGATCTGGCGATGGTTTTAATTCAGAAGAAAAACGCGCTTCAAACCGAACACGCCGAATTGACTGCCGAAGCCGAAAACGCGCGCGGCGATGCCGATTCCGCGAAAACTTCGCTGATGAGCGTCCAGTCGGAAATCAAAAAACTGCAAGCCGAACGCGACACGATGTTGGCGAAATTTCAATCGGCACAAGCGCGTGTCAAGATTCAGGAACAGCTCGACGGACTTTCGGTTGACGAAGAAGTTCGCGCTCTCGACAATGTTCGCTCGCACATCAAAACGACGATTGCCGAAGCAAATCTGGGCAAAGAACTTTCCGAATCTTCGCTCGATGCGCGGCTCGACAAATTAAAGAGTCAGGTCGGCGACGTGCAGGCGAAAAAACAACTCGACGAATTAAAAGCGAAAAAATCGGCACAACAGCAAGGGCAGAAAACTTTGTAAAATGATAATTGATAATTGATAGTGGATAATAAAGAAAAACATTGTCAATTATCAATTATCAATTATCAATTTTAAAAAATATGAAATTAACACCATTTGCGAAGATTTTTATTACGGCGGTTATCCTGTTTGTTTTGGGATTTGTCGCGTGGTATTGGGCTGGCAACAGCATCAAAAATTGGGCGACGGGCGATAAATCCGGCACGACCGAAGAAGTCAAAAAAGAGGATTTTAATTCGCTCAACGAAAAGATCAACGATCCGAAATACGGCGAAGGTTCAAACGGCGTGACGGCGCAGCAGATCGGAACCGGCAAACTAAATCGTCCGCTCGTCGTTGCCATAAATACTTGGGCGGGACACGCGCCGGGAATCGTCTATAACAACGGTCTCGATCCGAACGCGAATTCGTTTTACAAAAAGAATTTCGGAATGGATGTGAAATTCGTTTTGATCGAAGACCCGGCGGCAAAACTCGCGGCGTTTCGCAAAGGCGATGTTGATATTATGTGGGACACGGTTGACAATTGGGCGCGTGAAGCCTCGATTCTCGCCGAGCAAAACACGCAGGCGAAATCAATCGTTATGCAGGATTGGTCGCGCGGCGGCGACGGAATTGTCTCACTTTCTTCGATCAAATCAATCGAAGATTTGAAAGGCAAAAAAGTCGCCTGCACGCAGTTTACGCCGTCGCATTTTCTGCTTTTGTATCTGCTTTCGCAATCCGGGCTATCGCCTGATGATCGTAATACGGTTGAAAAAAATATCGTCTTTACACAGGACGCATCACTCGCGGCGGCGGCTTTTCGCTCGAAAAATGTTGATGCGGCGGTAACTTGGGAGCCTGATCTTTCGTCGTCGGTCGAAGCTCGCGGCGACGAAGCGCATATTCTCGTTTCGACGGCGGCGGCGACAAATGTTATTGCTGACACTTTGATTGCGCGGCAGGAATTGATTGATAAATCGCCCGAAACCGTCCGTGATTTTGTCAATGGCTGGTTTGACGGAATTGCGATGATGCGCGACAATCCGAATCCTTCAAACGAGATCGTCGCACAGGCTTTGAAACTCGATGCCGAAACCGTTTCGGGAATGCTTTCGGGTTTGAAACTCACGCCGTATGCCGACAACGCGCAGTTTTACGGTTTGACAGGCGCAAAGGCGCATTACGAAACTTTGTTCGACACGGCGTTCGTCATCTGGCGCAAAAAAGGTTTGATTAATAAAACCGTCTCGTCGAAAGATTGGGCGGACGCGCGTTTCGTTTCAAATTTAGCAACAAAATATCCGGGACAAAAAGTTGAAGAAAAAGAAATCGTGGCGGCGAAACCGTCGGAAAAAGATGTGCCGATTTTGCAGCAAAAGATTCAGATTCAATTTACGCCCGGAAGCGACGAAATTATGCAGGGTTCGTTTTTCCTGCTCGATAAATTGGGCGAACTTATGACGAGTTTCGGCGGCACGGTTCTGCGCGTCGAAGGCAACACGGACAGCACGGGCGCACAGTCGGCAAACGCAACTTTATCGGAAAAACGTGCCAATTCGGTGAGAAATTATATCACGAAAAATTTCCCGAATATCAAACCCGAACGCTTCCAAACCATCGGACGCGGCTCGACAAATCCGGTCGCCGAAAACAACACCGAAGCCGGACGGCAAATGAATCGCCGCACCGATATTAAGGTGATTTTGTCGAATGAATAGTTATGAGTTGACAGAAAGTTTTCAGTAAGTTTTCAGAAAGTTGCAGAAAGTTTTTTTCATAAAATAAACTTGAAGATATATTTTCAAAAAATATAAATCATCAAATAGCTTTCTTAACATCCTGAAAACTCTCTGAAAACTTCCTGTCAACTTTCTGCAAACCTTTATGGAACTTCGCCAGCCTTTACCGCGCACGACTGCTTTGGCAATTAGTTTTGTCGCGCCGATTTTATTGCTTTTGATCTGGTGCGTGTTGACTTACGGCAATTTGGTTAGTCCTGACACTCTGCCTTCGCCGACGGAAGTTATTCGCGGGATTTTACAGCTTTTTATCGAACAGAATTTGGCGAGTTCGATCTGGATTTCGACGAAAAGAATCGGCATCGCATTTATAATCGCGTCGGCGGTTGCTCTGCCGCTCGGCGTTTTTATGGGTGCGTTCGAGCCGGTCAATCGTTTTTTCGAGCCGATTGTCGCTCCGCTTCGATATATGCCGATCTCGGCGTTTATTCCGCTTCTGATCTGGTATTTCGGTATTTACGAAACGGAGAAAATCGCGTTTCTGTTTATCGGCGTTTTCGTCTATCTTTTGCCGGTCGTCGTCTTTGCGATTCGTGCCGTTCCCGAAGAACTCGTGCAGACGGCTTTGACTTTAGGCGCAAGTAAATTTCAAGTAATCACAAGCGTTTTGCTTCCGGCGGCTTTGCCCGATATTTTCGATTCGTTTCGCGTGATGAACGCGATTTTGTGGACGTATGTAATTTTAGCCGAAGCCGTCAATCCCGAACACGGACTCGGCTATATGGTCGAACTCGCGCGAACGCATCAAAAAGTTTCGTGGTCATTTGCCGGTTTAATTGTCATCGGCGGCATCGGTTTGATAACGGATTTTATTCTGCGCGGAATTTCGAGTTTGCTGTTTCGCTGGCGTGAAAAGGCATTTTGAGGTTAAAAATTAAAAAGTTTAATATCAAAAAATCCAATGTTTGAATTTATAAAAGTCATCGGAAATTATCCGCTTACCGGATTTAAAGATGCGAATATATTTTTATTTAACTCGAATTTTATAACTCCTTAAGAGTGCAATTTCGAAGTTCGGATTTAATAATTTGAAAAATCAGGAGTCGAAGATTATGGAACGAAATATAGATCAGGAAAAACTGAAAAAATTAAATACGGTGAGAAAAATCTGGATGTTTTTGCTGCCGGTTTTTGTCGCCATCGTTTTATTTCAACTTTACCGCTGGTCGCAAAATGACGGTAATTTGAGAGGTATTTTGTCGCCGGCGGGAATGGTTTTTATCGGAATGGCAATTCTTACCGAACGCTACAACAAGATTTTATCTTATATTTTTATTGCCATCGGTTTGATTATCGTTATTTGGGGAGTAGTAGCGATGATTATCTACTAAAAGACAGTAATTTTCCTGTTTAGTAATTTGCGGAGCGAACGAAAAAAAATCAGTAAAAGAAATTTAAAAACATAAACATAAAATAAAAAGAAAGCCGAACTTAAAATTCGGCTTTCTTTTTTGATTTCGATGGTGGCTGGAGAGTGACTTGAACACTCGACCTCGGGGTTATGAATCCCGCGCTCTAACCAGCTGAGCTACCCAGCCACGAACATACAATTATAAGTTTCAAACCGAAAAAATCAAGTTAAAAATCAAATAAAAACAAATCGTGAAAGAGCGCAAAGCTAAAAAACGCGATGCTTAAAATTTACGATCAGCAAAAAAGTTTTGCCGAACTTAACATTGATTGGTTATCATTTAATTAAAACCTCTCGATATATTTGCTGTTTTGGAGATTTTGATGCCGGTAATTTTAGCCGCAAATGTTGAAAACGCGAAGGTTTTATTCGCTCTTTTCATAATGTTGATTTCCGCTAAACTTTTGGCGGAACTCTTCGAGCGTTTAAAGCAGCCGGCGGTCGTCGGTGAGATTCTGGCGGGCGTGATTATCGGTCCGAGCCTTTTAGGATTGGTTGCGCCGTCTGCGACGCTCGATATTATTGCGGAGATCGGCGTAATATTTTTGCTTTTTAACGTCGGTCTGGAAACCAAGCCGCAGGATGTTTTATCGGTCGGCAAACACGCTGTTTTAGTCGGCGTTTTAGGCGTGATTCTGCCATTTGCCGCCGGATATTCGATTTCGATTTCGTGGGGCGGTTCGACCGTCGAATCTTTGTTTCTCGGTGCGGCGTTGGTTGCCACATCGGTCGGCATTACGGCGCGTGTTCTCGGTTCGCTCGGTTTGCTCGAAAGGGAATCGGCGCGGATAATTCTCGGCGCGGCGATCATTGACGACATTCTCGGATTGATTATTTTATCGGTCATTTCAGGATTTTCAAAAGGCGGTGTAAATTACTGGACGCTTTTCGGAACGGTCGGTTTAGCCGTCGGTTTTACGGTTTTTATTGCGACCGTCGGCGCGAAAATGATGACGCGGCTTGCGCCGAAAATAAACGGACTGCGGATGAGCAAGCCGTTTTTTAACGCCGGTTTGATTTTATGTTTAGGTCTTTCGTTTGCGGCAAATTATATCGGTGTGGCGGCGATCATCGGCGCGTTTTTGGCGGGAATGGCGATGTCTGAAGCGACCGAAGATAATCCGAAAATGCACAAACTTTCGGCGGGCGTGATGGAATTTCTCGTGCCGTTTTTTCTCGTCAATATCGGAATGCAGTTGAATCTCGGCATTTTCCGCGACACATCGGTCATTTTATTTGCGATTATTATAACGATTGCGGCGATTTTGACGAAATTTATCGGCTGCGGTCTCGGCGCAATCGGAACAGGCAAAAAACAAGCGGCGCAGGTCGGTGTCGGAATGGTTCCGCGCGGCGAAGTCGGTATCGTCGTCGCGCAGATCGGTCTCGGACTGGCGGCAATCAGCGACAAGTATTTCGGCGCGGTTCTTTTTATGGCGATTGCCACGACCTTGATCGCGCCGCCGTTCATCAAGATATTTTTTGCCGAAGACAAGGACGGCGACGGGAAACCCGACAAATTCGAGGACATTCACATCTCGGATATTTTTTCGCGCATCGGATAATTTTTTGCCAACCCGTATTTGATTGTAAAAATCAAAACGCCGAATATACATTTTATGCGTTACAAAATTTTACTGGGCGTTTTTATCTTTTCATTCGCGGCAAATTCGCTTTTCGTCCGGGCGCAAACCGCCGTCAGGACAATCAATATCATCGCCGCGCCGAATGCTTCGGTTTGGATTGACGACGTTTTGCGCGGCAAAACCGACGAGAGCGGAAAACTCGTCGTCAAACCCGTTTCCGCCGGAATCAGACGTTTGCGCGTTCGCGCCGACGGATTTAAAGAGATTTCGCAAAATCTGACCGCCGCGCAGAAAGGCGATGTGAAAATCGCGCTCGTCAAAACGAACGACGAAGCCGAACTCGCCTTTCAGCAAGCCGAAGCCGAAACCGACAAAACGAAAGCTGTCGCGCTCTACGAAAAAGCCGTTAAACTTCGCCCGAAATACGCCGCAGCTTATCTGTCAATAGCGCGTATTTTAGAATCGCGGAGCGATTACGACGGCGCGCTCGAAGCGATCAAAAACGCCCGGAAAGCGCGTCCGGTTTACCCGGAAGCATCGGCGGTCGAAGGCAGAATCTACAAGGACGAGAGCGAAGAAGATAAAGCCGTCGCGTCTTTTAATCGTGCGATCAAAGAAGGCAGAGGCTTTCAGCCCGAAGCGCACACGGGACTCGCGCTTTTCTATAGAGACAAAGCCGGTAACATTGGAAATTCGGGCAGTTTGTCGGAAGAATCGGACTATTACGACCAGGCAGCGGCACATTTTCAGAAAGCCGTCGAGCAGCTTTCTGCGACCGAACCGGTTGTTTATCTTCTGCTCGGCGAGATTTACGAAAAGCGGAAAAAATATCCCGAAGCGATAAAAATTTACGAGCGGTTTCTCCGCGATTTCCCCGACAGCGGCGAACGCTCGGCGGTCGAATCCTTTATCGTCCAGCTAAAAAAACAGATAGCTCAATAAATTGCGTCAAAAGTCGTTTTAGGATTTTTAGTAATAATGGTTTGAGCAACTGTGTAATTTGTTTTCAGTTGCAAGTATCGAAACGACCAGATAACTCACGTTGCGAGTTATTAAACTTAGAAAGAATTTGCCCGCGAAAGTGCGCGAAA
>CBDCJY010000001.1:0-247626 GCA_965217985.1 Pyrinomonadaceae bacterium | reverse complement strand
TATTACTTTATCTGCACATATTTTTAACCCGTGTTTTCTAAAATGTAACGCCGATCTTCCGTCGGCTGTAAGCCGCTGCCATAGCCGGCAAGAAGTCGAAGTTACATCTTCAAATACCTAAATAAATAACGATGAAACGCTTGTTTCATCGTGAATTGATTTAATGCCGTTGCTTAAAAGATTTGCAACGCTCAAAACTTCGATGCGACCCGCATCTTTTAACGATTTCGCTTTATCGCAGAGCGGGATCGTATTGGTTACGATAATTTTTCAAGAATCGAATTGTTCAAATTTTCAACCGCTTTGCCTGACAAAACCGCGTGTGTAAAACACGCATAAACCTTATTTGCTCCGGCGGCGTTTAATGCGTCGGCAACTTTGCAGATTGTTCCGCCGGTATCGCACATATCGTCAATTATCAAACAATTTTGCCCGTCACATCGCCGACGATGTTCATAACTTCGGCGACATTCGCCTTTTCGCGGCGTTTATCGCAGAGCGCAAGTCCCGAATCGAGACGTTTTGCGTAAGCTCTGGCGCGTTCTGCGCCGCCCGTGTCCGGCGCGACGACGACCATATTTTCAATCGGATTTTCGCGGAAATAATCCACGATCACCGGCGCGGCGTAAAGATGATCTACCGAATATCGAAAAATCCCTGAATCTGCGGTGCGTGCAGATCAATTGTCAAAATTCTGTGCGCTCCGGCGGTCGTAATCAGATTGGCGACCAATTTTGCCGCAATCGGAACACGCGGACGATCTTTTTTATCCGAACGCGCATAACCGAAATACGGAATTACCGCCGTTACTCTTTCTGCCGATGCGCGGCGAAAAGTGTCGAGCATTATCAGCAGTTCCATCAGATTTTGGCTCGACGGCGGACAAGTCGGTTGAATTAGAAAGCATCCGAACCGCGCACGTTTTCCATTATCTGAAAATTAAATTCGCCGTCGGAAAAACGCTCTGCCGTTGCCTGTCCGAGATCACAACTCAAATAGCGGCAGATTTCCTGCGCCAATTGTGGATGTGCATTGCCTGAAAAGATTTTGATATTGCCGGTTACGCTCATTCAAATTTCGTGTTTTCCTGTTTCAGGTCTAAAAATCGAAAACTTGAAACATAAAAAAACGAGCCGTCTTGAAAAGATAGCTCGTTCCGATAGAAAAAAAATTATGGCTGGGGCGGAAGGATTCGAACCTACGAATGCCGGTACCAAAAACCGGTGCCTTACCACTTGGCGACGCCCCAACAGAAATTTTCAGAAACTAATCGGAAGCAAACTAGAACACTTGAAAAAGTGCTTCGCGGTATTCGTTCCGCGAAATAGTCGCTACGGCAAAACTTCGCCGATTGAAGTTCTCTTCAATGGCTTTTTGTGCTGTTTGCCGTGTCTCTTCTGTGTCAAATAATCCAAAAACGCTTGCGCCGCTTCCCGAAAGTAATGCTTTTACAGCACCGGATTTTAAAAGAGTTTCTTTAACACTTTTAATTGCGGGCGCGAAACTGAAAACGCTCGATTCAAAATCATTTTTCAAATTGCTTTGCCGTAAGTCGAAGTCTTGAACCTCATTTCGGCAAACTTGAAGCATACGTTTTGACTCTAAATTTGTCAAGTAATCCGCATTAAGACGAGAAAAAGCATCGCTAGTCGAAACATTTATCTCCGGTGTCACGATCAAAATAAACTTTTCTTCGATCTGTTCGAGCGGTAAAATTTCCGTGCCGCGTCCCGAACCGAAAGCTGTTCCGCCGTAAAGAAAAAACGGCACGTCCGAGCCTAAATGCTTTGCAAAATTTAATAAATCCGAAAACTCGATCTCTAAATTCCAGAGTTTCGCCAAACCCGATAAAGCAACCGCCGCATTTGACGAACCGCCGCCGAGTCCGCCGGGAAACGGGACGTTTTTTTCGAGATAAATTTTTGCGCCGGTTTTTATGTCAAAATGATTTTGCAGAAGTTTGGCGGCTTTGATAATTAAATTGCTTTCATCGGTCGGAATTTTTTCGTCATTGCAGGTAAGCGATAATTTTTCACTTTGCGTAAAAGTTATTTTGTCGTGCAGCGAAACGGTTTGAAAAATCGTGCAGAGTTCGTGAAACCCGTCGGCGCGTTTTCCTAAAATTTTTAAATTCCAGTTGATTTTGCAAAATGACGGCAGCGAAAAAGAACTCTTTCCCGAGTTTTCGGACATAAAAAAATTATCTCGGCGGTTCGTCGTCTGGAATTGCGTTTATATCTTCCGGCGTTTTCAAAAGTTTTTGTTTGTATCTTTCGGGCAGCGAACGAATCCGTTTATTGTGATCGGTAACGATATGCAGAGTTTCGCCCTCGGCTAAAATCGAACTGTCTTCGGCGCGAATTATCTCGTAAACGAAACGAATCGAACGACTGCGAATTTCTTCGATCTTCGTGCGAATCGTCAAAACGTCTTCGTAATATGCAGGTGCTTTGTATCGGCAGTAAGATTCGGCAACAACCATCAGAGCGTTGTCAACTTCTTCCATTTCCTTGTATGAAAAACCGCGTGCGCGGCAAAATTCACTGCGACCGAATTCAAACCATATCAGATAATTGGAGTGATGGACGATTCCCATTTTATCGGTTTCCGCGTAGCGAACGCGAACTTCTGTTTCGTACCAGTCACTCATAAAAAAAAGATGGCTGGGAGACAGGGATTCGAACCCCGATAGGCAGATCCAGAAACTGCAGTCCTACCATTAGACGATCTCCCAACAAGTCGTGCTATTGATAATTTATTGATAACATTTTGCGATGTCAAATGCTTCGGACTTGAATGATGCAGTTTAGAATTGCAAAATGAATAGTTATGTCATCGGAAAGTAAAGATATTATAAATAATCGCGCGGCGTATCACGAGTATCACATTCTCGATAAATTCGAGGCGGGAATTGCTCTTAAAGGAACGGAAGTCAAGAGCGTAATGATCGGCAGAATCCAATTAAAAGAATCGTATGTATCAATCCGCGACGGCGAAATATGGCTTTTAAACGCGCACGTTTCGCCGTATTCGCACGGCAATCGTCAAAATCACGAGCCGCTTCGTTCGAGAAAACTTCTGCTTCACAAAAGAGAGATTGAAAAACTCGAAAGAGAAACGACGATCAAGGGAATGACTTTGGTTGTGACGCGAATTTACTGGAAAAACGGTCGTATAAAATTCGAGATCGGCGTGGCGAAAGGTAAAAAACTTTATGACAAACGCGAGGATTTGAAAAACCGCGCAATCGAAAAAGATACGAAAGCACAGTTGAAAGAACGACTTAGATAAGCTATAGATATAAAAGGTTTTTACGGAAAACATTAAAAAAATAACATTAGAGGTGACGATGAAATCTCAGGCGATTACAAGCAATTTTCAGGAAGCGAATGTCGAAGCATTGGCAGTTGCGGTATTTAAAAACGAAAAGGCAGACGACGGTTTGTTAAAAGATTTGGATAATCTGACGAGCGGACTTATTTCGCAGGTCATAAAAGAAGAAGATTTTAAGGGCGAAGCCGGCGAAACTGCTTTGATTCGCTTTATCGGCGGCGGAAAAGTAAAATCGAAAAGTCTTTTACTGGTCGGTGTCGGCGACCGAAACGATTATCAGGGATATTCGGTTGCAGCGGTTGCGGGCGGCGCGGCGCGATTTTTGCGTAAAAGAAACGTCAAAAGTTTTGCGCTAGCACCGCGTTCCGGCGAGACTGATTTGGAAATTGCCAAATGTGCGATGCAGGGTCTTGTTTGCAGTCAATACGACATTGACAAATATCGAAAAGATAAAAACAAACAGGAAATAAACGATTTCGTTTTGTATGTCGAAGGCGGCAAAAATTCCGCTCTGAAAGACGGTTTGAATCAGGGCGAAATCATCGGCGATTCGATGAATTTTACGCGCGATCTGGCAAACGAACCGCCGAATATTTTAACGCCGACCGAAATGGCGAATCGCGCCAAGAAAATGGCAAAAGACTGCGGACTCAAATGCGAAATTCTCGACGAAGCGAAAATGGAAAAACTCGGAATGGGTTCTCTTCTCAGCGTTTCGATAGGTTCGGAACAACCCGCGCAGATGATTGTTCTCAAATATACGCCGAATAAAAGCACCGGAAAAAAAGGTGAATTGCTCGCTTATGTCGGTAAGGGAATCACATTTGACACGGGCGGAATTTCGTTGAAACCCGGCGACGGAATGGGCGCGATGAAATACGATATGTCGGGCGGCGCAACCGTTATCGGAACGATGATGGCAATTGCAAAACTGAAACCGACAATTCCGGTTTTGGGCGTTGTCGCGGCGGTCGAAAATATGCCGGACGGAAAAGCGACTCGTCCTTCGGATGTCGTTACGGCGATGAACGGCAAGACGGTCGAGATTCTCAACACCGATGCCGAAGGTCGTCTGGTGCTTGCCGATGCGGTCGCTTACGCCGAAAAACAAGGCGCGACGAAAATCGTTGATATGGCGACGTTGACCGGCGCGGTAATAGTCGCATTAGGCGATCAAAACACCGGAATTATGGGCAACGATCAGGAATTTGTCGATGAAATTATCGAAACAGGTAAAGAAGTCGGCGAAGGTTTCTGGCAATTGCCGATCAGCAAAGAATACAGCAAAGGTATCAAATCCGATATTGCCGACATCAAAAACATCGGACCGCGCGGCAAAGCCGGAACGATTATGGGCGCGGTTTTCATACAGGAATTTATTGATAAAGCGAAATGGGCGCATCTCGACATCGCCGGAACTGCTTGGTCGGATGAAAACAAAGCGCATCAAGGTAAAGGTCCGACAGGCGTAGCTGTCAGAACTCTGGTCAAATACGTCGAAAAATCGCAATAGTTTTTAGTCGAATTTACTGGAAAAAGCCTTTAATCCGTATGTGTAACTGAAAATTTTACATATACGGATTAATTCGCATTGTGAATCCGATGATGAAGCGGTTTATAGCCGCTTTTCATATTACCTCCTTGACCTCTAATTTGAATAACTTCGCAGACAAAGAATTTCAGTCTTTACCTGTTATTATATTTTTAGCCGACTTTCGGATAATTGTTTCGATTTCATTTGGTATGATTTGTTACTATTCCGACTGCAATATTGAGGTTAAATTTTAATAAAAAGTTACACTTTTCTTTTATATTATCTAAATTGAAAAATCCGGTAGTGAACTAAAAGTATTTTCTAACCGCCAGAACACAGAAATCGCACAGAAAATCGCTGAAAACCTTAGCGAAACCTGCGCCAACTTTGCGCCTTAGCAGTAAAATATTTTTTCAGCATTAATTTGATCTGCTGCCGAAAGTATTTCTCCGTGTCTCGGCATTTTCAAACTAATTTAGTGTTTTGAAAATCTGAATAAATTTATTGATGAGGACAATTTTTTTTACAAGTTTCGCGCTCGTCTGTTTTGCGTTTAATTCGATTTTGTGCAGACTTGCGCTCGGCTCGGATTTGGTTGATCCTTCTAGTTTTACGGTCGTTCGGATAATTTCCGGCGCGATTACGCTTTTTATAATTTACACATTTTTCGGAAAACGAAACGCGGAAGTCAAACAGGGCAATTGGCTGTCCGCGTTTTGCCTTTTTGCGTATGCGATCTGTTTTTCGTTCGCTTATACGCAACTTTCAACCGGAATGGGAGCGTTGATTTTGTTCGGCTGTGTTCAGGCGACGATGATAATTTTCGCGCTCGTCAAAGGCGAACGACCGAACATTTTGGAATGGCTCGGATTAATCGCCGCGCTTTGCGGACTCGTTTATCTCGTTTTTCCCGGTTTGTCCGCGCCGCCTGTTTTCAGCGCGATTTTGATGGCTTGTGCCGGAATCAGTTGGGCATTTTACACGCTTCGCGGAAAAGGAAGCACGAATCCGCTCGGCGATACAGCCGGAAATTTTATCCGCGCCGCGCCGTTCGTGATTGTTGCTGTTTTACCTTTTATCTCACGAATTCATTATTCAGAACGCGGAATTTTGTTTGCAGTTTTGTCCGGCGCAATCGCGTCCGGAATCGGTTATTCGGTTTGGTATGCCGCGCTCGAATTTCACACCGCGACACGCGCCGCGATTCTTCAACTCGTCGTTCCGATTCTCGCGGCAACCGGCGGAATTTTGCTTTCAAGTGAATCAATTACTTTGCGTTTGACTATGGCTGCATTTTTAATTTTAGGCGGGATTTTAATATCGATTTTCGGGCGTAAAAGATAAAAATGTCACGAATTACTTTCTTTCGGTGTTTTAAGTAAAAGCCGGTTTTTGCCGAAATTATGAAATACAAAAATCTATCTGTTATCTTTTTTGCGTTTTTATTTGCAACAAATTGTTTTGCTCAACAAAGTAAAATCGCTTCGACGGACAAATCTAATTCCGCCGTGAACACGATAAGGAAATTAGAAAAAGAAATTCCCGATTTGATGAAACTAGCCGATATTCCGGGCATTTCCGCAGCATTTATCAGCCAAGGGAAATTAGTCTGGAGTAAAAATTTCGGTTTGAAGAACGCGGAAACGAAAGAGTCTATTTCAAATGAAACGATTTTTGAAGCCGCATCTTTGAGCAAATCCGTATTCGCTTATGCGGTTTTAAAATTAGTTGATGAAGGAAAACTAGACTTGGACGTGCCGCTCAATAAATATCTCGGAAATAATTACGATGTCGGCGACGATGAGCGTTTGAGTAAAATCACGGCGCGGCGAGTTTTAAGTCACACGACCGGATTTCCGAATTGGCGAAACCGAAATTCTAAAACTTTGCCGATACTTTTCACTCCCGGCGAGCGTTTCAGTTATTCGGGCGAAGGCTTTGAATATCTTCAAGGTGTCGTCGAACACATTACTAAAATGCCGCTTGAAGATTTTATGAAAAAATCCGTTTTCGTGCCTTTGAAAATGAATTCAAGCACATACGTTTGGAGCGATGCTTCGATAAAACTAAAAGCCGGCAGACACGATTCGCTCGGAAACTTTGCCGGAAACGAAGAAAGTATGAGTCCGACTTCAGCCGCCAGTTTGCTGACAAATGCCGAAGATTACGCTAAATTTCTGATCGCGGTGTTAAGCGGCGACGGATTAAAAAAAGAAACTTCGCGCGCGATGCTCACGCCGCAAATCAGAGTTGACGAAAAATGCACTGTTTGCACGAATAAAACGGTCGAAAAGCTATCCGCAGAAATCGGCTGGGGTTTAGGTGTCGGTCTTGAAACCACCGACGAAGGAACTTCCTTTTGGCATTGGGGCGACAACGGAAACGTCAAAGCGTATTTTACAGTTTCGGACAAAACAAAAAACGGCTTCGTGTTTTTTGCCGACGGCGCGAGCGGACTTTCGATTTTAGACGAAATCATTACGGATTCAATCGGCGGCAGACATCCGGCAATCGGTTGGCTCGGTTATGAAAGATACGATTCGTCTGCGAGAAAACTTTTGAAAGCGATTTTGGCAAAAGGCGCGAATAAAGTTTTGGAAAACTTTTTTCAGACGGAAAACGAAAAACCGGATGAAAAACAAATGAATCAACTCGGCTACACGCTTTTTCGCCTGAACAGAAACGATGATGCGATTGCCGTTTTTATCAAAAATACGATTGATTATCCGCAATCTGCCAACGTCTGGGATAGTTTGGCGGATGTTTATTTGAACACGGGAAATATAGACTTGGCGATTAAGAGTTACGAAAAAGCCGTCGAGTTAAACCCGGAAAATAGAAATGCGATCGAGATTTTGAAAAAATTAAAAGAGCGGTAATTTTAGCTTTTTGTAAATTCGGCGATAAACGAATAGCTTTTGAAAATCGGTTTGACCGAAAGTTTGCCGATGTTCTTTTCTTCCGATTCCTGCAAAAACGGAATCAAATCCTTCGGATATTCAACGTGGAATTGTTTGAGCCAATTTTGCAGTATTTTGCGAAACCAGACAGGCAAATTTCTCTGATCGTAAAAATCCACGATGTAAAAAGATTTACCGTTTTTCAGATTTGCGAGCGCGTTTTCGATTGATTCCTGCCACGGCGGAATCATCGAGATCGAAAACGAAAAAAATATCGCGTCGAACGGTTTTTGCAAATCGAAAGTTTTATCGAACGAAAAATCATCCGCGAGCGCGTTTTTAAAAGTGATATTTGAAAGATTTTTCGATTCGATTTTTTTACGCGCCGTTTCGAGCATCGCCGCCGAAGCGTCCAAACCGTAAAACATCGCTTTCGGATATTTTCGCGCCAAAATCGCCAGATTTCTGCCCGTTCCGCAGCCGATTTCCAGAACATTTTCGCCGCCGGAAATTTTCATCTCGTTTATCAATCTGTCGCGTCCTAAAAGATAGTATTTACGCGTCAAATCGTAAAAATATCGCTGATGACGATACATCTTGTCCATTTGTTCAAAGGGTGTGTTCATTTGCTTTGATATTTCTTTTGTCGCCTCCCGCATTTCAATAATTTTTAAACCGCTGATACTTAACGCAATCATCAATAAACCGAGATAAATTGTGTCATTAACAGAAGATGATCTAAAGAATTTGATTATCGCGTAGAACACATTTAGTATTCCCAAAAGCAAAATGCTTTGCAAAGAAAATTTCATTAATTTGTTATTTTAGAGTGTATAAATGAAATCCGCCGTAGATGGAAGCGCGGTCTTGTTTGAAAAGTTCACGGGAAAATTCTTTTTCGTAAATAAACTTTCCGCGCATATTTTCCGGCAGATTTTTTTCAACCGGCGAATTTGCGCCCGCCGTTCTAAAAATTATTCTCGCGCCCGATTCGCTTCTTTCGGCAATCGCCTGCCAGAGTTCGCACATCATCTTGGCATTCATCCAATCCTGCGCGTCGAGAAATACGAAACGATTGTATTTTTTTGTTTCGTTAAACTTGATTTCATCAGTTATCGAACCGATTTTCGTTTCGATGTTTGCGGCATTCGATCTGAGTTTCCGATAGTTTTCGCGCTTTAAATACTCCGGCAGAGCTTGACGGTTTTTCGTGTCGTATTTTCTCGCAAACGCTTGCCACGCGAAATAGTTTTCATAAATCGGATATTCGACGGCAAGTTTTTTGGCGCGATTTTTGTAAATTTCGATCAGATTTCCGCCGTCTTCGGAATCGTTTTTGAGTTCGTCAAATTGCTGCGGCGGAATGCCGAGACCGAACATCGTGACGGGCATTTTGCCGATAGTTTTGATGACGAACGAATCGAAGAACGGCGCGATGTGCTTTTGGAAAAGCCGTTCCTGCTCTTCGGGCGTTTCCGCCTTGAGCATTTCTTCGGGACGACAACCGAAAAGACGCGCGAATTTGTGAAAAAATCCGAGAAAATAACCGTTGCGCGAATGTTCGTAAAGTCCGCCTTTGCGAAAAAAATCAATGCGTCTGTGATTTGTAATTTTTCCCGCCAAAGAACGAGATTCCCAAAATTTTTTCGTCTCAGAGTCAAGATTAGGCGCGATAAATTTCCGATAATTAGAAACATTTCTCTCGCTTTTGCCGAAGCCGAAAAATGCAAAAAAATCATCGTAATCAGGCAAATATCTGAGCGCGGCAACCTTTAGATTAAGCAAATAAATATGATGGCGATTGAGATCAACCGCCGTTACTCTCTCAGGTTCGGCGAGCAGATAATTCAAAGCGTTACAACCGCCCGACGAAATAGTCAAGATGCGTGAATTTTTGTCAATTTTCAAAGCCTGTAAATCAACGCGCGGGTCTTCCCAGATTTGATTATAGACAAAAGCGTCGAACCAGACGGCGAAAAGTTTTTGCAAAAATTTTTGTTTCGCCGTCTTTGTGTCGTCTTTGATGGCTTTTAGCACGAGCCGTTCTGATTTTGCCGGATTCATCTGGTTGCTATTCTATAACAGATGCGTTCATAATACAGGTAAAATTTATGTAAACTTTGCGAGGTGTCTATGTTGAGAAAAATCGAGATAATAATGGCGATTGTTTGCATTATCGCCGCTTTTTACAACTTCGATCCAGACAATACGAATCAATGTATCGTGTCGGTTCTGCTTTTCGTAACGGGAATTTTGACGCTTTCAGACGAATAAAAAAATCAACAAATTTCTGCGTTTTTCGGCGGTTGCTCTGGCGATTTGGCTGTTTGTCAGAATTTTGCTCTACGGCAATTGATTTTCCAAACGCAAATTTTTTATTCATTTGTCATAACTTCGACCGGATCAATCGTCGAAGCGCGCCACGCCGGATAAAGTGCGCCGAAAAGACTTCCTCCGATGGCAATAGCGACGGCGGTTAAAATCCAATTCCAACTAAATTGAAACTGCAAATCAAACGATGCTTCGATGATTAGAGAAGCAGTCAGCGCGATTATAAAACCGAATATAACGCCCAAAATTCCGATCATAAACGCTTCGCCTTCGATGGTTTGAATGATAAAAGTTTTCGACGCGCCGAGCGATTTTAAAATGCCGATTTCCTTGCGCCGCTCGGTAATTGTCGTATACATCGAAAGCAAAACGAAAATCGTCGAAACGAACGCGCCGAGACCGACTAAAATTTTCAGAAAAGTTTTTAATGCCGGAATTCTGTCTTGTGCGTCAATAATCAGATCGTTAGTCAGATTGATTTTATTTCCGGGAAGTGCGGCATTGATTCGCGCCGCTACATCTTCGGTTTTCGCGTCGTCTTTTAATTTCACCAAAATAAACGTGCATTTATTTTCGACCTGCAAGGCTTCCTGCATCGCGGCGAGCGACATTTTGACTCGCGCGCCGGACGGCGGCGAAAAAACGCCGACGATCCGATAATTTTTCCCGCCGAAAATCTCCGTCGTGTCGCCGAGTTTTAATTTGTCGGTTTCCATTTTGCGCTCGTCCAAAATCACTTCGTCATTTGCCTGCGGAGCGCGACCGGAAACGATCTGCATTTCGTTCATTGCGGCAAACGACTGCCATTCGACACCTTCGATATTCTGAATCCCGAAAGTTCCTTTTGAAGAAGGCGAAATATATCGAATAACCGGAACAGTCGCCTGAACGCCTTCGATTTCAAGAAGTTTTTCGGCGTATTTCGTTGAAACCGAAGCGTTTGAACTCGTCATTTCCATCGCGCCCGGTCGCGTGAAAACGATTTCGGCTTTCCAGTTTGCCGAGCGTTTCGTCATATCGTCAGCCATTCCTTTGGCAAGTCCCGTAAACAGGACGACCAGAATCACGCCGAGCGCGACACCGATGACACTTATCAATGTGCGAAACGGTCGGACTTTTAAATTGGCAAAAACTAATTCGAGCATTTTTATTGAAATCTATTATGTAAAACTATTTTTCAAATAGAAAGGGCGAAATTTTTTCGAGAATTTCGCCCATTGTCTAAAGTAAAATTTTTCGTTTAGTTTTGCAAAAAAGAAATTAAAAAACTATTAAAACATTTAAACCGAAAATGTTTTAATTGACTTTTTCATCTTTATTATCATTTTTACCTTTCGTTTCCTTTTTATCTTTTTCGACGGTTTTATCCGTAACAGCCGGTTCTACTTTGAAATCCGCTTTTGAAATAACATTGCCCCATTCCTTGAATTGACGAGCATTTTCAACTTTCGGGTTGTAGTAAAAAGGCGTGTCCTGACAGGCAATTTCGACTTCGATTTCGGTTGCTTCGGCAACGCGAAGTTCTTCTGACATCGGTCCCGAACCGCCGCGTTCCGCCGCCGTTCGAGCGCGGATATAGACCGGCGGAATTGTCAGTTTTATATCCGTTTCAGCATCGGCTTCGAGAGGCACGAATCGCGGTTGTTTCAAGTGCGGGGAAACGAGTTTTTCTTCGTCGGCTGTCAGATGCTGATCGTGCAGATAAAGCGTCAGTTTGCGCGTGTTATTGTCATAAAATAACCGCCGCACACTGCCGTAAGCATAAAGCGTTCGATCCATCGGATTTTCGACCGTAATGCTGACGACAAACCACTCTTCATCTTTTTCGGATTTTGCCGATTTGATCTGTTCCATATAAGTTTTTGCCGAAATAATCCGCATTTCTTCTTTTTCGAGCATATTACCTCCTTTCCTCTTCTGCCCAATTTTTTATCGTTTCGGCATAAAGAGGATATTTATCTATCAGTCTTTCCGAAAAAACTTCTTTTGATTTGAGATCGAAAATAAATTCTTCCAGACTTTTCAGTTCGACTTCGGTTTCAAGTCGGGAAAAATCTTTCCAGACTTTGGAAATCGGCATTTTTGAAATCCAATTTATAATTGTTTCATAAATCTCGAAATCAATTTCCGTTTCTGATTTGCCCGAATGAAGAAGTAGCGCACTTTTAACCCAAATCTCGATGACATCTATTAAAGACCAGTTAATATACTCATCTTCAATCGTAGCTTTTCCGATATGTTCGAGCAATTTGCCGAATCCGGCATAGTTGCCGTATTTCCGATTCAAAACAAACTTTTTATGCTGATCGTTCGTTCCCCGAATCAAATTCAGATGTCCGTCCGATTCTTCGAGAAATTCTTTTTGATATGTTTCCTCCAATCCGGGAATTTCGGCACGTTCGCGTAAATGAGCGGCTAATCCGATGCCTTTTGTTTCAGAATAAAATATCAAAAGTTCCGCTCCCGAAAGCAGAGGTATAACGAAATTTTCTTTAACGACAGAATTTAAATTCGGCTGATGACCGAGTATTCTGGTTACTTCGGGACTGAAGCCGTAGTATCTGTAGAAAAATTCTTTGAAAAATTCATCACCGGCGACACTTCGCCGAAGCGTTTGTTCGCGTAAGCGGCGGAATTTTTTTATTTCTTCCGAATATGACGAATCGGTTGATAAACTCGCCACAATACAGCAATTCACCGGACCGCCGCCGCAGCCACCGTTATGGCTTGCCGGATCACGGTGGTCTATGCCGCGAACGTCGCGCATATCGTTTTCATCAACTTCCGCTAATGGTTCGGTTGATGCAACGCCGGTCGCAAAATGGAAACAATGGGCGAGTTCGTGGTAAAGAATCACATCGGACGGAAACGAAGTCGTGCCGCCGCCGTCTTTATCAACAAAGTAACCGGAACCGTTGCATTGCGAAGTGTCATAAAAAGTCGCAATGTGATTTGTATAAGGATTGTCGGCATTACCTCGTGGAATAGCAACGCCTGCAATCGAAGTGATGGGAAGTCCGGCGATAACAAAATTTCCCGGCACGCCGTGGGCGATAATTTGTTCGGGATTGACGAATCCCGTATCCTGCACCAACGCATCTAATCTATCGGGAGTCGGACCCGCTTCGCTTTGCGCGTATGTCACTTCAACCGTTGTAACTCCTTCGAGCATCGTCGGTGTAGATTCGTTAAATCCGACACCTAAATCCAATTTGGCGATTGAAATAATGTGCTGTTCCGACAGTCCGAATTCAAAGTTGGTCGTTCCGTCTGTCTGCGCTAAAAATAAACTCATATAAAAACCTCCT
This sequence comes from Pyrinomonadaceae bacterium, assembly GCA_965217985.1. Taxonomy (GTDB): domain Bacteria; phylum Acidobacteriota; class Blastocatellia; order Pyrinomonadales; family Pyrinomonadaceae; genus DATHTS01. Next base: position 234,220 of record CBDCJY010000001.1, on the reverse strand, counting down.
TTGGTTTTACACAAGGTTGAACAGATTTATCTTGCATAGATTTACAAAAATAAATTTATTCAACCGCCGTATAATCCAAGTCAATTTATCTCAAGTGTGTATTTCACACTTTTTGATATTTAATGCTTAACCGTTAATTCGGACCGTCCTGTCGGGGAAATTTTACGGGTTTCCAATCGGGATTAATCGGATCGAATCCGGTCGTTTTCGGAGAAGCGCATTTTTCAAAACACGGGCGAACCGGCACTTCTTCGGGCGGACAGCATTTTTCGATTTTTCTATCGAGTTCATAAAGATTGGCTACTTCCAACGCTTCGCGGGAATTGACCAATTCAGATACGTCATCCAGATGATGCAGCGTTTTTGAAATATCTGTTTGCAGAACGACTTCCTTGTCCGTGTTGTGTTTGACATCACAGAGCGTATCGGCGATATTGGTCAGCCAGCAAATAATCGTTTCATTTTGTTTGTTGTTATCGGCTTGTAGCTGGTTTGATTGCACTCCGAGATTTATTAAAATCTGCAAACCTTGCGCCAAGTTTGTAAATCCGGTTTTCAGATCGTTATCTACTTGATTTATTTGATTAATAATCGTGGTCGTGTTGTTTTTGACCGTGGTCGTATCACTTTTGATTGTATTGGTATTTCCTTTGATCGCATTGTCAATGGTTTTTACGTCTTCTAATAAAGCCTTCACCTCATTAGCAGTATTTTCTAAACTAGCCATAAATTCTTCCTCCATTATCGGGATAAAACTAATAGGGAAAACAGAAGGGGAAGCTAAAAACAGCATGAGAGAAATAAGGTTTTTTTTTGTAAAATGGACATGCAAATTTCGATGCCACTTCCGTTTTATACAATGAACGATAAACGGGGAACGGCATCGAAATTTTATTTTGCGAAAAAAATTAATGATGAAAAAAAAAGTTAAACGAGAAAGTGTTTTAGATTATTCGGAACTGATTTCCGTATTTGTAAATAGCGGACGGCGATTTTGGAAGTCTTCATACATTTTGTCGTAAGTCGCAAGCAAACGGTCGGTCGAGACTTCCCAAGTGTTGTTTCTCGCAGTTTCGAGTGCATTTTTGATTTTCGATTCGGTTTGTTCGGGATTTTCGATGATTTCACGGATCGCGGCGGCAAATTTTTCGCCCGTTGGTGATTGCATCCATATATTTTCGTCGGTCGCATAAGACAGAATGCCGCCGGAATCAGGCGCGACGACCGGAACGCCGGAAGCCATCGCTTCGAGCGGCGCGATGCCGAACGGTTCTTTCGGATTAGGATGAACGAAAATATCGGCGTTCGCGTAATAATCGGCTAAAAGTTCTTTGTCGAGATGTCCGAGCAAAATAATTTTATTTTTTAAATCGCCCGTGATTTGTTCTCTCAGCCATTGTTCGGTCGGTCCCGCGCCGGCAACAACAAGTCGGTAATCATTCTTCTCATCGTCTGCCAGAATTTTCATAAAATCTACAAGTAGCGGAATGTTTTTCTCAGGCGAAATTCTTCCGGCGTAAAGTAAAACAACTGAATTTACAGGAATATTCGCGCGTTGGCGCATTTCAGTTTTAACTTTGACGGATTTTCTTTCAGGCGAAAATGTTTCGACATTTACGCCGCGCGGACAGACGAAAACTCTTTCTTCGAGAGCAACTTTCGGAGCTTTAAGTTTCTTCCAAGTCCATTTTTTTAATTTGCCGTCGCCGGTTTCTTCAAATGCTTTGTAAAATTCTTCGGCTGTGTAAGGCGAATTTGCGATGTGAAAATCGAAAGACGGCAATGTGTATTTTCCGATAATATTCCGCGCCAACCATTTCCCGAAACTGCCTTTCGTCATAAACGAAGCGATATTGTCGTCCATTCTTTCACAGGAAAAATGAACGAGCATCGGGCGATTTATTTGTTTGAATTTTCCGATGCGAACCATCGCGCCGAGCATACTCAAAGTGTATTTGTCCGTCACTTCGATCATATCGGGCATTTCGCTCATCAGAATTCTGCGGGTCAGCGTGTTGTCCGGTATATATTGCCACGGCAAAATTATGCGGTAGCGTTTGTCGAAAACCGGAGAGAATTTGGCGGGAACGTAATAGATTTTGGCGTATTCGTTGACTTCTTCGACGGCTTCAAATTCGCCGGGAACGATCAGACGAATTTCGCGTTTATGCCGTTCGGCGGCATTGAGAAGATTATTGTAACTCGTGCTGATGCCGCCGGAATTTTTATGGTAATAATTTGTTAGATGAACCGATTTGATCAAAATATAAAAATTGCTTAAAAATTATGATTTTTAGTTCGCAAGTGAAATATGCGAATTAGAAAAGCTATAAAAAGCGTCCAGACGAACATAATCGCCCACGCGCCGAGTGCAGTCGTCCAAGCCCAAGACCATTTGCCGCGAAAAACTCCGAGAATCGTGCCGACCGTCAAACCGAAGGCGGAAAAAATGGCAATTGCCGGCAGAAAATTTCCGCTTTTGAGAAAATCAATGATTTTAAACGGGATATAAGTTATAAATTCCCAGATCAAAACCGGCAGACTTTTTACATCGTCCCAAAAAGTTTTCGTTTCTTTGCCCGCGCCGACCAGCATTACGCCGTGACGCATCATAAAGAGATTGAAAAGTGCCGACAAAACGGAAAACAAAACCGAAATAGCAAAGGCTTTCTGCCGCGCATTATTGACCGATGCCGCAAAAATATCGTAAAAGTATTTTTCCTGTGCATAATGAGTTGCAAATTCGATTGAATGGCTGAAAACCGGAAGCGTTATCGAGACGAACAGCGTCGCCAGCCAAATCGGTTGAGCGCGGCGAAAAGACTGAACCAAAGCACCGGAAATTCCCGAAGTCAAAAAGCGAAAAGCGAGTTCGACCAAAACAGCCGTTAAAGTGACGATCCAATTTTCTTTGCTCGCTTTATAAACGGTAAAGTAAAAAGAAGCGCGCAAAATCGCGCCGAGCAGCGCGGCTTTCCAGTTCCAGCGTGTTATCATCTGCAGCGGATGACGAACCAGACTGCTGAGAACTTCCGTTACGCTAAGTAACTCTTCATTTACCTCTTCAACATCGTCCGCATCTATAATAGATTGATGTATCTCTTCCGAATTTGTCATTAATTAAATCATCTACCGCTTTTAAAAATTTCGATTACTATTTGTCAAATGCTTTTTTCGCGATTTGCCGTCTGCTTTTTTTGCTGAATTTGCTTTGCTTCCGCATAGACTCGATAGACATTTTCAAAAACGGAATCCCAAGATCGTGATAAAGCGAATAGACGGCAGTCTGCTTTCATTTTCGCTAATTTTTCGGGATTGTCTAATAGTTCGATAGAATATTTGACGAAATCCTCGAAATTTTTAGCCACAAATCCGGTTTTTCCTTCCTGCACGATATATTTCGGTCCGCCGCGATCAGTAACAATACACGGAACACCGGACGAAATCGCTTCTTGGATGACATTTCCGAAAGTGTCTGTTTCCGACGGAAAAACAAAAACATCTATATTAGCATACGCTTCATTTAATTGTTCGCCTTGCAGAAAACCCGGCAGATCAGCCGTTTTCATATTTTTTTCTAACCAACGGTGTTCGTCGCCGTGACCGACGATCAAAAATCGGAAGTTTCGTTTTCCGGCGGCGAGCAGTTGTTTTTCCAGATCGGCTAACAGTCTGACGTTTTTTTTCGGTCTGAAGTCTGCCGACGTAACCGAAACGAAAAATGCCGTCGTGCATCGTTCGTTTGGCGGGCGAAAATGTGTCCGTATCAACGCCGCGAATCATCAGACGCGCTTTTCTGCCCGTTCCTTTTTCGAGAACATCCAACAATTCCCGATTCGGCGCGAGAATGATCTGCGGCATTTTGTAATAAAGTTTCGCGCCGCCCAAAATTTTATTTTCGACAAAATCGGTCAAAAATGTTTTCGGTTTTTCAGGCAGAAAATTTAACTTTTTGCGAAGTCTTCGCGCCGCGTATTCGTGCAGATTCGTGTGCCACGCGGCGACCAGCGGAATTTTCATTTTCCACGCCAGATACGCGCCGATAATGCTGACATCGTTTAATCCGGTAATATGAAAAACGTCCGGCTCGAATTTCTCGATCTCGCGGCGCACGAGCGAAACGTGCCTTTGAAAAAACGGATCGTATTTCAAACCTTCGTCCATCGCAATCGCGGCGGACGAACGCTTGAGAGAAATAAATTTGATATTTTCATCTTTTATTACGTCCGTTTCCTTTCCGGCATAGACGCAGACAAAAGGAAGTCCGCGTTTGCGGACAAATCGAACGAATTTTTTGCTGGTCATCGCCACGCCGTTGACTTCTAAAAACGAATCGGCAAAATAAACGACGCGTAAATTTTTTTCCACGATAAAAAACGCCTGAAATTAACTCAGATGAGATTGTAATACATTGCGGATAAAAACCAAAAAGCCGAAATTTATTGGCTGAAATAAAACTGTAATTACATATCAACGCCGAATTGAAGTTTAGTTCCGAAACCGAGACTATTGTAAAATGTGCCGTAATTCGGGTTGAAAATATTGTTCTGCACATCGCGCGGATTAAAATGACTCGTGATATTAAACAGCGCGACTCCGCCTCGCAATTTATATTTTCTGATAATCGGCGCGTGAATCCTAAAGCCTTTCGTCACCTGCACATCAATCGAAAAATAATCGGGAAATCTTCCGGCGCGGTTTCTTTCACCGACGAATTCCAATCTGTCATTAACCGCCGAAAAGGGAAATCCGGTGCGGTATTCGATCATCGGCGCGAGCAAAATGTCGTGCGGCAGAGCGATTTGTCCATACGTTAAAAAACGATGTGTCGCGTCGAAAGGCAAAAGTCCGTATTGATTCGGCTGAATATTCAACGCCGGAAAATTGCCGGTTATAACGTCCGCCGTATTCAAATCGCCGACAGCTTTCGTGTTCGTATATGAAAAGTTGAAATTGCCGAATTTCGGCGAGATGTAATTTAACAAAAACTGAAATTCCCGATATTTCGCATCGCCCGTGCTGCTTAAAAGATTGATTCCGGTCGTGTCGGACGTGATAAAAGGTTCGACGACCAAATCTTTTCGCGTCGTGCGGCGCAGATAACCGAAACGAAAAGTCAAATTTTTCGTGATTCCGCGATCAACGAAAATGCTCCAGCGGAAACTTCGCGGAGTTGAAATATTACCGGCGATGACATTTGTAAATTGTCTCGAACTTGCAATCGAAGTTCCGGCGGAATTGTAAATCGTCACCGTTCTTTCCGGCACGATATTGTTTTGCGAATAAAAAGGCGCGGCATTGGCAAAATATCCGGCGACGGGCAATGTCCGGTCGTAAAAAACGCCGACACCGGCGCGAATTAGCGTTCGGTTATTTCTGAACGGCGAGTAAAGAAACGAAAGTCTCGGCGAAAAATTGTGATCTTTGGCAATGCCGTCGTAATCGTAACGCAAACCGATGTCCAAAGTCAGATGCGGATTGACGACCCAATTATTTTGGACGAAAGTTCCGATTTCATTATATTTGAATTTCGTCTGATCGGGTTTTGTAAAACTGATCGTCTGGGCGAGCGATAAATCCGAACGGCGGAAAAATATCGGCGAATAATTGTAAATATAAGAAACATCCGACCTGTCGAATTCAACGCCGGTTTTGAGCGAATGTTTGCCGGCAAACTCGAACGGCGCGAAATAATATGTTTCGGAGAGTTGGAAACGGTTTGAGCGGCGGCGCGTATCGGCGAAATAACTGCCGCGATTAAAATCGGAAACAATCGTATAATTTGCGCCGCCTTGCCCGAAAATGTCGTAATCGGCGTTATAGAAATTAAAAGACGAAGATAAAAATGAAGTGTTCTTAAAAACCGATTGTTCCGACGCTGAAATCAGATAACCGCGTTGTTTGACGTTGTAAGTCGAAATCTGCGGATTGAAAAAATCAACATTTGCAAATCTCGTCTTCTGCGGAAACATTGCGAAATTGAATTTGAGCTGATTCGTCTTATTGATCGTGTAATCAATCTGCGTAAAAGAAGTCAGGCGTTCGATTTTTCTAAAATCCGCGCCTTCCGGCAGATCGGGATTTATTTCGCGCCGGAAACGATACTCGAACGATTGGAGAAAAAACAGACGGTCTTTGATAATCGGTCCGCTGACGGTAAAACGCGGACGGAAAGATTCGATCTTGCCGGAAAAAAAACCGCCGAAAGTCGGAAAAAGTCTGGAAACCTTAAAATCGAATTTGTTGCCGCCGCCTTTTGTTTGAAGCTGCGTGTAACCGCCTGTAAATTGTCCGAATTCGGCGGAAAACGGGTTTTCTTCGACTTTGATATTTCCGACGGCTTCGAGCGGAATCTCGAAAACCGAACTTCCCGTAACCGGATCGGTTACGTCCGCGCCGTTGACCGTGAAGCGGCTTTGTCCGGCGCGTGAACCTTTGATGTAAGAATTATTTGCCGAATCTTTAACGACTCCGGGCGTGAGCGGAAGCGCATTTTGATATTCTTCGTCTCGGAAAGGTTGACTCTTGATCGTTTCGGCGCGGATGACGTTCGAGGTCGTCGTTTCCGAAGTCGAAAGCAAACCTTCTTCGTAGCGAACCGTAACCTGTTCGGAAACTTCGACCGTCAGATCAACGTCAATTGACAAAACTGCGCCTGATTCGACGATAATTTCTCTTGTTGCTTTCGGAAGTCCGACGGATTCGACCATCAGAATATATTTTCCCGAAGGAATATTTTCAAAAATAAACGCTCCCGTGTCATCGGTTTTTGACGTATAAACCAAACTCGCATTATTAACCGCTGTCAGAGTCAAAACTGCATTCGGAACTCCGACCGAATCAGCATTTGCGCCGTTGACCTGTGCCGTTACATTTCCTTTGATCGTGGCGGGCGCGTCGGAATAATGAAGCGTTTTCGTGTTGATTTTCGGGAAAATATTTGTAGATAATGCGAGAAATAGCAAACCGAGAAGAAAAGCAGACTTTATCATTGAACCAGCCTCCTGAATTTCAGAAAATTAACTATTCGGTAAATTAAAATGTCGAACAAACCGTGTGAGTTTTCGTGTTTTCCGAATGCGGAAATCAAACCGCTCAACAAAGGTTTTAAGTGTCAAGCGCATTATAGGAGTTAATAAGATTAAATACAAATATTTTGAATGTTAGAGCAACGCGGCAACACGACGCATAAATCTTTTCAGCGGAAAAAAAAGGGACTTTTTATAAAGCCCCGTCGGAAGTCAGATGTTTGGAAGTTACTTCGTCAAATTGCGTATCATCGGATTCTTGTTCGGAAATAAGAACAGGCACACGATCTTTTTTGTTTCGTGTCAGACTGAAAAGAGGTCTGACAACCGGACTTCCAAAAAAGCCGAGAATCGAAATCGTCACGCGGAGCCAACGCCGATAACCGCTTTCTTTCCAATGCGTCGCAAGCGAAACCAAACCTTGACCATCGCCCGTATCGTAAAATACGCGGTCGTGCCATTGCTGACGATGTTGCGGAAAGTGATTATATGTCGCCAAAATTTCCGAAAAAGAATTTAACTGGCGCGACAGCAGCGGCTGCCGATAATCCGGCATAAAGACGACTTGGCTACGCTTATCAACCCGTATTTCTTCGGCAAATTCAGCGAATGTTTCGGCATCGGTCAAATTAATCACCGTATTCGGTTTACAGCCGTGGCGATCTCCGCCGGTGACGACGGGAAATCCCATTGATTCCGCCATTTCCATAATTTGTTTGTTTTCCGACCATTTGCGAAAACCGTTGACTTCAAAAGCGTGAATCCATTGACCGAACTCTTTCAAAAATCGGTCGAGAAGAACTCTATGAGGTTCTTTGCCGATCATTTCAATATCCCAGAGCGGATGATTCAAGATAACCAAAACTTCCGGCAGATCGGAAAGCAGTGCGAAAAGTTCGTGCAGACGCTCTTTTTGCGGATTTTCTTCAAAAGAATAATCAATCAGTATTTTGGAAATTTCAAGAGCATTTTCTTTCGGCAGATTATGAACGCCGACGTGAAAAAATCCGTATTCAAAAGGAACAGTCCATTCCAGAGAGATCGGCGCGATCTTGTTGTCGGTTTCCTCGTTGACTTTCAGATTGCCTTCGATACAGTCGTGATCGGTAATAGAAATAACGGCATTTAATCCGGCTTCATTGATTTGATTTTTTTCGATTGAAAAGACTTCCTGCGGCGGCATCGGCGGCGACCAGTAAGCCGTCGTAAAGTTTACTTTACGACCGACTCTGGCTTCATATTTGTCTCTTTCTTTTTTCCATAAATAAGAAACTACCGGAATTTTTTCGGTATAAATCGGGACAAAATCCATCAATTCTTTGGAATACTCTGTATGACAATGTAGAGAAACGCCGGTTTTGGCTTTGCGGCTTAAATCCGTTTTTTCGTGCAGTATATGCACTCGCGTTCTTTTTAAGTTCATTAAACTGCTCCTATTTTACTCCGATCAAATTCGTAAATTTATCAAAAATGACGCTCAAAGTAAATTCCTCAGATGTCGAACAATATAGACGAGTTGTTCGATTAATATGTTCGGGAAGTTTTTCCCGAAAAACGAAAACAAAGTGTAACATAAAAAAGAGACCTCTAAAATACTGGTAAGTAAACTATGTCATAGGACAAATTACCGGAAAATACGTCCTATGACACTTTAGAAAAGTAAAACAAAAAGAAATTTGTCACAAATATTTCGATTGCGGTGTTTACACTTTAGAAACGGGAAACTGTTAAATCTTTTATACAATTTCAGGAGAGCAATTATATGTCTTGGTTAATAACATTACTGTTGGTTAGTTCTGTGTTTACGGCAGAAAACGGTGCGGCATTCAAAACAAATTTTAATTTCGATTACGCCGAAGGAAAAAAAATCAGCGTTCTCGACGAAACCGAACGCTTTGAACAGTCTTATCCGCTAAATCCGAATGGAAAAGTGAGCGTGTCAAATATCAACGGTTCGATCACGGTCGAGGCGTGGGACAGAAACGAGGTCAAACTCGAAGTGACGAAAATCGCCGACAGCATCGAAACTTTGAAAGCCGTAGAAATCAAAATTGATTCCAATCCAGAATACTTCAACGTCGAAACCGATTATAACAAATGGAACGGCAACAAGAATTGGGAACGCTCGCGTCGTCTGGAAATTCAGTTTCGTCTGAGAGTTCCGCGAACGGCGTATCTCGATGAGATCGAAACGGTTAACGGTTCGGTGATGGTTTCCAATTTTACGAACTACACGAAAATTTCCGCCGTCAACGGTTCGGTCAAAGCGGTTAATCTGCGCGGAACGGCGAAACTTTCGACCGTCAACGGTTCGACAAATGCCGATTTCGATCAACTTCAACCGTCGGACAAAATCAATCTCAGCACGGTCAACGGAAGCGTTAATCTGATAATTGCGTCGGATATTAATGCGACCGTCAAAGCCGATACTGTTAACGGAAGTATCAGAAACGATTTCGGTCTGCCGGTTAGAAAAGGTAAATATGTCGGAAAAGATTTATACGGCAGAATCGGTAGCGGAGAAACAGACATAAAATTAAACAGCGTCAACGGCGGTTTGACGATAACTCGAAAGAATGACGGGCGAAATCTGAATCCTGCAACAAATCTTTTGCCGCAAAAATCAAATGATGACGACGATGATTCCGATGACAGCGATAGTCTCGTTCAGACTGACAGATTAAACCGCGAAATCGCGCGTTCAATGAAACGGTCTGAGGCACAAATTAACAGGGCAACGGCAGAAGCGGCGAAGTCCGCCAAAGAAGCCGCAAAAGTAACGGCAAATGTTATTCAACCGGTTATTAACGATACTGTTGTCGAAGCAATTACCGAATCTGCAAAAGCCGTTTCAGTTGCAATTGATACGGAAATTCAAACTAAATTAAAGGAAAAACTGAAAATTGACCGCGCTAAGATAGAGCGGATTCGCAATGTGAATTTAAACGTCGGAAGTCCTCTGATAGAAACAAAAAGCGACACATTTAACGTCAAAGGAAAACCGAAAGTCAAGATCGAAGCCGAAGATTGCGATATTATCGTGCGCGGTTGGGACGCGGCGGAAGTCAAATACGAATTTACGCACATCTCGAAAAACCGGCGGCAATCATCTGTCGAAGTTAAGTCGGAAAAAAATAATTCCGATATTTTTATAAATGTTAATTCCTCCGATCAAGACGATTTCCGAACGGGAAACCGTCTTTTGCGTCTGGAAGTATTTGTTCCCAAAAAGTCCGATCTTAAAATTGTTACTGACGGCGAGATTCGTCTCGAAAATATTACCGGCGAAATTGATCTGTCTTCTGGAGAAAATTCGATAAATGTGCGTGACTCGGACGGCAGTATTGTATTAAATGCGACCGAAGGAAAAATCCGCGTGATCGGTTTCAAAGGCGATGTGAAGGCAAAATCGGTAGAGGGAGACATTTATCTCGAAGGTGCTTTCGATGAAATTTCAGCCGATTCGGGCGAAGGAAATATTTATCTGTCGCTGCCGGAAGACACAAACGCTACTTTACAAACAAACGGCGAAGTAAATTTCGAAGATTTCAAATCGTCGGAGGTTAGCGAAAATCATTGGCGAATCGGAAAGGGCAACGGAAAATACTTTTTCGATATGCCCGAAGGCACACTGACTGTCAGAAAATCTAAATCTGCAATTTATACAAAATAAACATAGAAGATAACCTTTGAAAAAAAATTAAAATGCTTCCAAAGGTAAAATAATGAAACCTTGTGATTGGGCAATCGTTTCAATTATCGGTTAATTATTTTAAATCATTCATACCCAAGTAGATACAAATTTTATAAATCATAGAGAGGAGCAATTATGAACAAGTTATGCTTGATAACGGCAATCTTGCTATTTGCTGTTTATTTCATACCGGCACAAACCGAGAAACCGCCGGAAGGCGCAAATGTGGAAACAAACACAGTTGCAAAAACGGAAAAAAATCCGTCTGAGGCAAATTCCGTCGATGATAAATCGAAAGAAATAAAAAAGTCCAAAATAAATTTACCTCCCGAAAAAGCAAATCCTGTGACGATTCCGAAAATAGATGCCGTTGCCGTAGTTATAGACGGAAATCCGGCTGAAGAAATCTGGAAAACGGCGGCGGTCTTTAAGGATTTTTATCAGACCGGACCGGGAGACAATATCGCACCGTCAAAACCGACCGAAGTAATGATGATGTATGATGAAAAAAATCTATACATCGCCTTTAAGTGTTGGGACGAAAAAGACAAGATTCGGGCGACCGTTGCCAAACGCGATCAAGTTTTCGGTGAAGATAATGTCCGGCTTTGGCTGGACACTTATGACGATCAGCGGCGCGCCTACGTTTTGGGTTTTAATCCGCTCGGAATTCAACAGGACGGTATTTACACGGAAGGGCAAGGTTCGGATTTTTCAGTAGATATTGTGATGGAATCGAAAGGAATGATTCAGGATTGGGGTTGGACGGTCGAAGTAAAAATCCCGTTCAAATCTCTCAGATATACAGCCGGAAAAGGTAAAATGTGGGGATTTAACGCCGCCCGCAATATTGATCGTTTGAATGACGAGTTCGATTCCTGGATGCCGGATGACCGAGATATTTCGGGTTTTTTGATCAAACACGGGAAAATAGCGGGAATTGACGAGATCAAATATGAACGCACTTTGGAGATTGTTCCGAGCATTACGGTTTCCGAAACGGGAAGTCGTAAAAGAACCGTTCCACTTGCGATTCTCAACAATAATACGTTTGATTCGACGTTTAATCGCTTCGGTTTGCAAGACCCCGGAAGATTTGTCAACGATTCGATCAAAGCCGATCTCGGTTTAACGCTCAAATACACGATTTCGCCGAATATCACGCTCGATGCGGCGATCAATCCCGATTTTGCCGAAATCGAAGCCGACGCGCCGGTCGTCACCGCCAATCAAAGATTTCCGATTTTCTTTCAGGAAAAACGCCCGTTTTTTTTGGAAGGCAAGGAGATTTTCGATTCGCCGCTGACACCGTTTTATTCGCGGCGGATTGCCGATCCCGACATTGCAACGAAACTGACCGGAAAAGTCGGGAAAAATTCATTCGGATTACTTATTGCGTCGGATAATGATCCGGGAAATTTTACGGATGATCGCAGAGAACTTTTAACGGACTGTCTCATAAAGAGAGAAACTAATCCGGGAAAAATCTGCCGCGATGAAGAAAAATTCGAGAAAAACGCACTTTTCGGAGTTTTGCGCCTCAAACACGACATCGGAAAAGAAAACAATATCGGATTTTTCGCTACGGCGCGAACTTTTCCATACAGCAAAAATTACACGGGCGGCTTTGACGGAACATTTAAATTGAATCCGCGAACCGTGATGACATTTCAGGTTTTGGGAACTCATTCACGAAACAGTTTTTACAGCCCGGAACAAAATAATTTCGATTACCGGACGGGAAACGGCATCGGTTATTACTGGAGTTTGGATTACACGACCGATACGCACGGCTGGTTTGCCGAAGCGTCGGGGCGTTCGAGCAACTATCGAACCGATGCCGGTTTTACGCGCCGGACAAATACGAATACGGTTTTTTTCGCCAATCGTGTCAGCACGAAATCGAATCCGAAAGCGAGCATTATTCGCGCTAACTTCAATCAATTTGCCCGTTATACATACGATTGGCAGGGAAGAATGCAAGGCGGTTTTGTCGGCGGTAATGCAAATCTGACACTGCAAAAAAATCTCTTCATTTATGCCGAAAGCGGCGTTCAGTTTGAAAAGATTTACGAAGATGAATTCGATCAGATTCGTGATCCGTTGACAAACAGAACGAATGCTTTTGTCGGTGCACCGTCGCGTTCGGCAAGACAACCGTATTTCAGTTTCAATATCAATAAAACGGTCAACAAACAATTGTCAGTTTACGCTTATGCCGGTTCGGTTTTTAATGCTTTCGATTTCGATTTCGGCGCGGGTTCGCGTTTTCCGCGTGTCAGTCCGGCATATCGTGAATTTTATCAGAGATATATTAACGGTCAGGCAACGACGGACGATATTCCGGGTCTCGATCCGGGAAGAGGTTGGCAACTCGACGCGGAAATCGGGGCGGAATATAAACCGGTTGATCCTTTGAGAATTTCACTCGATTATACGAAAAGCCGTCTGCGAAGAAACGACACGGGAAAAGTCGCATTTGACACGAACATATTTTCGCTTCGTTCGACATATCAATTTACGAGGTTTTTGTTTACCAAACTCCGCGTTGATTATGACAGTTTGAACGCGAATACGAGCGGACAACTTCTTTTCGGCTGGAATCCGAGTCCGGGAACGGCGTTTTACGTCGGCTACAACGACAATTTCAATTACAGAGGTTTCAGTCCTTATTCCAATCAGTTCGAGCCGGGTTTCGAGCGCAACGGCAGAACATTTTTTATTCGCGCTTCATATCTTTTCCGCAAAAGTTTTTGAGTAAACTCTTCCCCGGATTTTTGCCGGAAAAGAAGAAAGACGTTCGCAAATTTTAATCTGCGAACGTCTTTTTATCTGCCGTGAATCAAAAACTTATTGAAAAACTTTATCAACCGGCGTGATCGTAATGTCAGCCGCTTTGACGGGAATCGGATAAACCGAAATGATTTTATCCTCGTCGGTAACTTCTTCGGCTTTCGGCGAAGCATAAGTTATTTCGCCGGGTTTATTTTCGGCGATTTGATTTTTCAGACCTTCCGCATCTTTGGTAACTAAAACGATTCGCATATTTTTTGTTGCAAGATGTTTTTTGATCGCTTGGTTGACATCTTGCAAAGTCAGTTTTGCCAGATTTTCCTTCATATATTGATTATAATCGGAAATTCCGTAATAACGGCTGTCGAGCGCGTAACCGAGTTCGTCGTCTTTCGTCTGCGTTAAGATATTGACGTATTTCATCAAAAACTGCTGCGTTCCTTCAAAATCTTCCTTTGAAAGACCGTTTTTGACGAGTTTGTCATATTCGTAGAGCGCGGCGCGAAGCGTGAAATTGGCGTTGTTCGGTTCGACCGGACGAATCCAGATTTGAAAAATCTGCTGTTGCCGCGCAATATTCGCATCGGGTTCAAATTGAAACATTCCGCGCGGAAAATATTCGATATACGCGTAATCGCCGTAATTCAAACCGCGAAGTTCACGAAGCTGTCCGTAAAGATAACTGTTCGACGAGCGATGCTGACCGAAATAAGACGCAACGAGCGCGAGCGCGGCATAATCTTTATCGGCGCGATTGACATCAATCGGAAATCCCAAAGACATCGCCGTTGCGCGGGTTTCGCGCTGCACGATGTCAATTTTCATTCCTGATTCGAGCTTCGGAGCGGCAAATTTGCGAGTCGGTCTTTTTCCAGCCGGAAGTTTTGCAAAATCGTTTTCCAATTTACCTGAAAATTTAGAATCGAAGCCGCCCGAAAGTCCGAGAACGAAATTGGCTTTCGTGTAATTGTTTTTATAGAAATTTTTCACGTCGTCGAGCGTGATTTTTTCCAAACTGCTGACCGTTCCCATCGAATGATGTCCGTACGGAAGACCGCTGTAAATGATGTTGTAAAGTCTTTCTTTACCGAGTTCTTCGTCATTCGACTGGCGAAGATTAACTTTTAAAAAGTTGATCGCGTCGTCTTTCAGGCGTTTGAAATCGTCTTCACGAAATCCGGGATCGAGCAGCATTTGTGAAATCAAACCGTAATATTTATCGAGATTATCAATGTGCGTCGAACCGATAAAAGTCGTCATTTCCTTGTCAACCTGTCCGCCGAAACCTGAAGCCATCGGATAAAATTCACGGTTGATCTGCTCGTAAGTTTTCATTTTACTTCCGCCTTGCGCGAGCATCGCGGCAGTCAGCGCAGCGAGACCTTCTTTGCCTTGCGGATCGTCAACCGAACCTGTCAGAAATTGAATCCGCATCGAGATGATCGGCGATTTGCTCGGCAGATAGACGTTGGAATTTTTCGAGTTCATAGTTTTTTCGGTTTTGTTTTTCTGCGCGAAAACCGGAATGGCGAAGGCTAAAACTATTAAAATTGTGATTAGATTACGAATCTTGAGTTTTTTATTTTGCATTATTCCGCACCTCCGTTTTTCGATTTCAAAGTAACGACGGTTTTGTTAGTTTCCCTGAAATATTTTTCCGCGTATTTGCGTATATCTTCCGGCGTAACGGAATCGTAAAGCGTAAAAAGTTTGTCAATCGTGTCGGGCGAACCGGTCAGACTGATAAATCTCGCCAGCGTTCCGGCAATCGCGTCGTTGCTGTTCATTCCCATCGCAAAACCGTATTTCATTCTCGAACGCGTTTCGTCGAGTTTGCTCTGCGAAACCAATTCTTTCGTATAACGCTGAAAGGTTTTGGTGATTTCGTTCTGCACATACGGCAAATCTTTGACATCTTTGATCTGTGAATAAACTGCGAAAAGTTCGGGATCAACCGTATTGCCGAAATCCGGGCTGATCCAGACCGCTTTTTGTTCGTTGAGAACGAGTTTTTGATAAAGATCGGAATTATTGCCGAAAGCGATCAGATTTAAAAGATCGAGCGCGGCTTTATCCTTCGCCGTTTCGGAAAACGCCGGACCGCGATACGCGACGACGACGTGCGGCAAAGTCTGCGCTTCCCATTCGATATTTTTACTTTTGGCTTCGTTCTGCGCCGGTTCTTTCGGAATGTCGGCTTTATAATCGCCTTTTTTCCAATCGCCGTAATATTTTTTAACCATCGAAACGACATTATTTTCGTCAATGTCACCGACGACGACAATCGTCGTGTATTCGGGACGATAAAAGCGATTGAAAAACTTCCACGCGTATTCGTATTGATTCGGATAATCTTTTATATCAGCCAGATAACCCATCGTCGTGTGACTGTATGTGTGTTTTTGAAAAGCAGTTTCGCGCATCACTTCATACATTTTAAATGTCGGTGATGCGCTGTTTTTGTTGTATTCGCCGAGAACTGCGCCTGCTTCCGTTTTGAATTTTTCTTCGGTAAATTTCAGATGTTTAAAACGGTCGGCTTCGAGTTTCATTACTTCTTCCAAATCTTCTTTGGCAAAAGTTTCGTGATAGACGGTTTGATCGCTCGAGGTGTAAGCATTTGAAGATGCGCCCGCTTTTTTCATAATTTCGTCAAACATTCCCGGCGGATAATTCTCGCTTCCGCGAAACATCAGATGCTCGAAAAAATGCGCGTAACCGCTTTTGTTTGCTTCGATTTCATTACGCGAACCGGTTTCGACGACCGTGTAGTATGAAACGAGATTTTTGTAATCGGTCGGAACGGTGACGATTCGCAAACCGTTCGGCAGATCGGTGATTTTGTATGAATAAGGAAAAACTTTGCGCGTTTGTCCGTTGGTTACAACAACCGAAACGACGGCAAAGAGCATCGTAAACATTAATAAAAATTTCATAATTTTTGTTTCTCTCTCCAGTTAGACAATCGATAATTTAGATAAAAAATCGGGAATTTGGTTGCAATTTATTAACTTTCAGATTAACAGAAAACCTTTTGCTTTCAAAAAGTTGCGCTAAAAATTACGAGTTATGCAAAAATTCTTCTTGTAATTTGTTAAGTTTTATTGTATAAATCATAGCAGATAGACCATTTCTCGATATTTGATAGAGGAGGACAAATGAAGCAAGCCAGAAGTTTTTTCAGCTTTATTATAAGCTACACCCTGATATTTTCTTTCCTGAGTTTCGCAATCCCGAGCGTTTCCGCCCAAGATTCAAAAATAGCATTACAGAGAGGTTTCAGAACCGGATATTCCGACGGATATATGTCCGGTTACCGCGACACGATTGATAATGCGACAAAAAGTTACCAACGACATAAAGAATATAAAGAAGCGAGCCGAGCCTTTAGCAAGGATTACGGAACGCTCGAAGACTATTCCGACGGTTATCGTCAAGGTTTTGAAGGCGGTTATGAAACCGGATTTCAAAAACAAAGTTTCGATGCGACAATTCCGGCAAATTTAAGCCGTCGCGGTCAGCTTAAAATAGAATCGAATGTTGCTGATAACACGACAAATGTTCAGCCGCAGGTTGAAACAAAGCCGAAGCCGAATGAAGAAACGATAACATATTCCAGTCAACAGACGGTTGCCGATACGATTCAGCAAACCGTTCCCGAAACGACCGGAAATTATTCCGATTCGATAGATAATAAAACGAATCAGACGGTCAGTTATAATCCGAATAATAATGATGCGATTATCGTTATTCCGGCTGAAACCGAATTGATCGTCGAACTTCTCGACACGATTGATACGGAAAAAAGCAGCGAAGGCGATGCTTTCAAGGCGCGTGTCGTTTCGCCGTTTGAAATCAGCGGCGCGATTGTCGAAGGCAGAATTTCCAAAATTCAAAAACCCGGCAGAATCAAACGCCGCGCGGAAGTTTTATTGACTTTCGACAGAATCATCGTCAATCAAGATCGTTGGAGTAATTATGCGGCGATTTTGACGGAAGTTTTGCCGATCAAAGGCGACAATATCCGGCGCGTTGATACCGAAGGAACGGTCGAAGGAAAAAGTTCGGTCAAAGACGACACGATTAAAATCGGTGCAACGACCGGCACAGGTCTGGTTATCGGCGCAGTTGCCGGCGGTCCGGTCGGTGCGGCGGTCGGCGCGAGCGTCGGCGCGGCATTCGGAGTCGGCGCAGTCGTCATCGAGCGCGGCAAACATATTCACCTGAAAAAAGAACAACAGTTGCGAATCAAAACCGCATATAACACACAGATCAGATAGAATCGAAGTAATTATCTCGACTTTGCAAAGCCGCGATAAATGCCGAAATCGTGTGCTTTTCAGCCCGCTTAAAATTCTGCAAGAATGTTTCTCCTTTTTGAACTTGCCGGATTTTTACGGGCTATTTTTTATTTATGTTTATTGCATTATTAACTGATTTCGGAACAAAGGATTATTTCGTCGGCGCGATGAAAGGTGTGATTTTGCAGATTAATGGAAATGCGAAAATTATTGACATTACTCACGAAATAGTGCCGCAAAATATCGCTTCGGCAGGATTTACTCTTCGCGCCTGTTATAAAAATTTTCCGTCTAAAACCGTTTTCGTCGCAGTTGTTGATCCCGGTGTCGGTTCAGAAAGACGCGCTGTTTTGGTTGAAACAAACGAGTATTTTTTCATCGCGCCCGACAACGGTTTGCTTAGTTTTGTGTTTAATGAAACCGAAAAATTTATCGTTCGCGAAATAACGAACGGGAAATTTTTCGTTCATCCGGTGAGCAAAACATTTCACGGTCGTGACATATTCGCGCCGTCAGCCGCGCATCTTTCAAATAATATCGCACCGACCGAATTCGGAAAAGTAATTCACGATTTTGTTCGATTTGCGGAAAACCGCCCGCGCAAAATTTCCGATAAAATGTGGGAAGCCGAAATTATTCACGCCGATCATTTCGGCAATTTAATAACCAATCTGACAGCGAACGATTTGCCCGAAAATTTTCAAATTTTTGTTAATGACAGAAAAATAAATAGTTTTCGAGAATATTTCGCCGAATCCGTTGAAAACGAAATCTTTATGATTTTCGGAAGTGCGGGATTTCTGGAAATTGTAGCCAATAAAAATTCGGCGGCAAAATTACTAAAAGCCTCGATAAATGATAAAATCAAAGTAATTATTGAAAATTGAAAAATAAATTTTAACTTGTCAGTTGAAAACGGTTTTGATAAATTTTTAATTGAGGAAAAAAATAATAAACAAAAGGATAAAATAATGGATACAGCAAAACAATCAACCGCCGCCGCCGCCGGATTAAGAGGTGTCGTCGCCGCGCAAAGCACAATCGGCGATGTCAACGGCGAAGAGGGAATTTTAATATATCAAGGTTATAACATTCACGATTTAGCCGAAAACTCGACATTTGAAGAAGTAATTTATTTAATCTGGAACGGTCATCTTCCGAAAAACGATGAACTTGAAGATTTAAAATCCAAGTTTCAGGAAAATTATGATGCGCCCGCGCCGATCATCGAAATGCTCAAAACATTTCCGAAAGATGCCGTTCCGATGGACGTTTTGCGAACGGCGGTTTCCGCACTTGATTTTTACGACAAAGAAGGACACGGCACAGACCGCGAAAATGCGACGAGCGCAGCGACCAAACTGACGGCGCAAATGCCGACAATCGTCGCCGCTTGGGAAAGAATCAGAAACGGAAAAGATGTCATTGCGCCCGACAAATCGCTGAGTATTGCGGAAAATTTTTTGTATATGCTGCGCGGCGAAAAACCGGAAGCCGACGAAGCGCGGATGTTCGATATTTGTCTTATTCTCCACGCCGATCACGAACTTAACGCTTCGACCTTTACGACGCGCGTTGTTTCGGGAACTTTAGCCGACGTTTACGGCGCGGTGACTGCCGGAATCGCCGCGCTCGCCGGACCGCTTCACGGCGGCGCGAATACGAAGGTGATGGAATCTCTGCTCGACATCGGAAGCATTGAAAACGTCGAATCGTGGCTTGATAAAAAACTCGAAAATAAAGAAAAAGTTATGGGAATCGGTCACGCAGTCTATAAAACGGAAGACCCGCGAGCGACTTGGCTTCGTAAATTTTCCAAACAATTAGGCGAGAAAAAAGGCGAAACCAAATGGTATGAAATGAGTGAAAAGTTAGAAAAATTGATGCACGAGAAAAAAGGAATGTTTCCAAACGTGGATTTTTACTCGGCTTCGACCTATTATCTGATGGGAATTCCGCTCGATCTCTACACGCCGATTTTTGCGATTTCGCGCATTTCCGGTTGGACGGGACATATTCTGGAACAATACGGCGATAATAAACTGATTCGTCCGCGCGCCGAATATGTCGGACCGCGTGATTTGAAATATACAGCCATCGGCGAAAGATAATTTCAAATTAATTTAATAAAACATAAAGCGAAGGGAATAACCATTTCCTTTGCTTTTTTTTCGGTCAAGTTGAATGATTATTTCAACTTGACCGAAATTCTTTTGAACGATCTCACCTTTTACCAATCTAAAGATCAATAAAACAAGGCTTTTTGTAGTTAAAAGTCTTGGCACGACTGTTGCCAAAACCTTTGCGGTAAATCACCAACTACTTAAAGGAAGATTTTTAAATTTATGATTAGCAAAAAAATGACCGCCGCATTTTCGTATCTGATCGCTTTGTCGTTATTAACATCCTCGCTATGTTTCGGGGCGACGACTAAAGGCGAAGAATTGTCAGTTCAGGATCAACAAACCTTAAATCGCAACTCGAAAAAGCTGAATAACAGATACATCTGGAATTTAACTCAACTCGCCAAAGACGGGAAAATTTCTCAAGTCGAAGGAATTGAAAAGGAAACGGAGAAAATCATCAGTGTTTTATCGGCTTCGGTTAAGAAGAATCCGGTAATGGTTGATGAGTTTTCCGGTAAAAGTCGTGTTTTATTCAACAATTTGGCATTCGGTCTGATGGGTGAAAAATCGCCTGCAAATTTACGCGACAAACAAGTTTTGAGCCTTGATATGGCGGCTGTAACGGCTGATGCGAAATCTCAAACTGAAGCCGAAACTTTGTTTTTGAATGCTCTCAATCAAATCAATAGTTCACAGGGAAACTATATTTTATTTGTTGAAGACCTAACCGTATTTTCCAAAACGAATCCGATGTTCGGCGCGGAAGTAGCGAAAACATTGCGGCAATCGGTCGAGAACGGAAAAATTCAAATCGTCAGCGTCGGAACGACCGAAAGTTACAACTTGAATATCGCTTTCGATTCACAATTAAAAAATCGCTTTCAGAAAGTTCAGCTTCTGGACGAAGCCGACGACGAAGGATTTGTCGGTGACAAACTTTCCCCCGATCTGCGTGAAATGTTTAACAACGGCGATCCGACACAGAAAGTAAAAGTGATTCTACAATCGAATGACATCGGCAATCCGAAATTACTTGATGTCCTTCGTCAAAACAATGTCGCAATCGAAAGCCGCGCGGAAAATCTGAATATGATGGTTGTCGAACTTCCGGTAATTGCTGCCGAACAAATCGCGGCAGTGCGCGGTGCGAGCCATCTTTCGGTTGACAGAGAAATGAGTCTGCTCGGTCATATCGAAGCAACGACCGGCGTGGATGCGATGCGCGCTGTTTCGGGAAACAGTTCGCTCAATGGTAAAGGAATCGGAATTGCCGTTGTTGATTCGGCAATTTTCGACGATCATCACGCTTTTCTCGATTCAAACGGAAAAAAACGCGTTGCTGAAAATAAAGAATTTATCTCCGGCGGCAGTGAAGATAAATTCGGACACGGAACGCACGTTGCGGCAATCGCTGCCGGTCGCGGCGGAAAACCGGGCGATAATAAGTCTATCGAAAATTTGAAAAATTATCAGGGAATTGCGCCGGAAGCATCCATTATTGCAGTTCGCGCCCTCGATAACAACGGACGTGGAAAAACCTCAAGTTTGATCTCGTCATTAAATTGGATTTTAAGCAACAGCGCGAAATACAACATTCGAGTTGTTAATCTGAGTCTCGGAACACCTGCCATCGAAACGTGGCGCAATGATCCGCTGTGTCGTGCAGTCAGACAATTAACCGCTGCCGGCATCGTAGTTGTCGCCGCCGCCGGAAACGAAGGCAAAGATAAAAACGGAAACAAAGTTTACGGAATGATTCACTCGCCGGGAAATGATCCGACGGTTATTACGGTCGGAGCCGCGAACACGTTTGGGACTGATGCGCGTAACGATGACGGCATCGCAACTTACAGTTCACGCGGACCGACGCGCTCTTATTTCAAAGATGCTAACGGTGTCAATCAATACGATCACATCGTAAAACCCGATTTGGTTGCACCGGGCAATAAAATTATTGCGGCAAAATCAAAAGATAATGTTCTGGCAGATTCAAATCCTTTGTTAAATGTTGATTTGACCAGTAATAAGAACGAAATGCAGGTTATGTATCTGTCGGGAACTTCGATGGCAACGCCGGTCGTTTCAGGATCGGTCGCACTTATGTTACAGGCGAATCCGAAACTTACGCCGAATATGGTCAAAATGATTCTGATGTATACAGCACAACCGCTCGCCGGATTTAATATGCTCGAACAGGGCGCGGGAATGTTAAACGTCGAAGGCGCGGTTCGTCTCGCAAAACTTGTACGTCAGGATTTAACAAATAATACTTCGCTTAAAACTCCGTTATTGACAACTACGACTTTGCCGACACCGCAATCTATAATTGCCGGTCAAAATGTCAGATGGTCACAGGGCATTATGGCTGATAAAGGTTGGATTTTCGGATCAAAACTTATCTCCGAATATCAAAAAGTTTACGGTCAAGGTTTGATGATAAGCGACGGCTTGATGATAAGCGACGGCTTGATGATAAGCGACGGCTTGATGATCAGCGACGGCTTGATGATCAGCGACGGCTTGATGATAAGCGACGGCTTGATGATGAGCGACGGAAGTTTGTTTTGTGATTACAGCGAAACATTCGGAAGCGGCTTGATGATAAGCGACGGCTTGATGATCAGCGACGGTTTATTGATGAGTGACGGCTTAATGATTAGCGACGGCTTAATGATTAGTGATTCGTTTAGCAGTAGTGGTGCGTTAGTGAAAGGTGATGATACGCCTTCAATGCACTAAATCGAAAAAAAAACTAAGCAAAGTCGCATTGAGATTTTAATCTTGAGCGACTTTGCTTTTTAGGATTTTCAGTTAAAATTGGAAAAAAATCTGGACAAATGAAGTAAAAAAAACTATATTTGACAGGCAATGTGAAAACCTCTCGATTTCACGAGTCTAACCTCAATTAACATTCTAAAATCTAAAATTAAACCTTAAAGTTAGAGCAATCTAAGTGGAAATATCAAATATCACCGGTAAAATTTGTAAGTGGACAGTTATTAGTGCTGCCGCAATTGTTATCGAATATTCAATTTATAGTTTCCCTGTTGAAAAAGCCGATGTTAAATTGCTGCTATTGGCTTTAATCACCGTTTTTCTGGGCGCGAAAACGCAAATTCAATTGCCTCGCACAAAGATTCATTTATCGGTTGCCGAATCTCTGATATATTTCACAATGCTCGTTTACGATGTCCGAATCGCTGTATTATTAGCCGGACTCGAAACGATATACGCATCTTATGCGATGCGCCGCCGCCATATAAATATTAAAATCTCTACGATATTTCTCAACAGCGCATTTACAACGCTTGCCACGATTAGCGCGGGAATAGCTTTGAAATCACTATTTAGTGTCTCTGCAATTGTGGTTATTCAAAATGATCTTCAAACGCTGGTTGCCGCTTTGAGTGTGATTGCTCTAGTCCATTTTCTGGTCAATTCCGTATTAGTTGCTTTTTTTATCTCATTACGAAATGAAAAAAGTTTTATGTCCGTCTGGAACGAAAACTGTTTCAACGCTTTGATAATGTATGCGTTTGCCGCTGTGATTGCCGGATTGATGGTTTTTGCTTTTTCGACTGTTAATTTGATACTTTTGCTGGTGACGATTTCTATTTCGGTTCTTATTTATGTAACTTACCGCAGATATGTTGATGACATAAAAAAAACATCTGTCAAAGCCGAACAAGCCGAGCGTGAACGCGCTGAATTGGCGGAAAATCACGTTATCGAACTTCAGCGTTTTGTTGATAAACTCAAACATCGCTCAATAGCTCTGCGAGAAAGTAAAAAGAGATTTAAACACG
The DNA here is from genome assembly GCA_965217985.1 of Pyrinomonadaceae bacterium. Classification (GTDB taxonomy): domain Bacteria; phylum Acidobacteriota; class Blastocatellia; order Pyrinomonadales; family Pyrinomonadaceae; genus DATHTS01. The sequence goes on along the minus strand of CBDCJY010000001.1, from coordinate 210,472 downwards.
CTGCTTTTCACGACGCGCTCACCGATTTGCCTAATCGGAGTATGTTTCTGGAAAGGTTAAAGATTTTGATCGAGCGTAATAAAAAACAAAAAGATGTTAAGTTTGCCGTTCTCTTTTTAGACCTGAATCGTTTTAAAAGAATAAACGACAGTTTGGGACATTTTACGGGAAACGAACTGCTTCTTAATATTGCCAAGCGACTTTCAAATTTGGTTAGAGAAAACGATCTCGTGGCGCGTTTCAGCGGCGATGAATTTGCAATCATTTTAAGCGATGTCTCAAACAGCGAAGAAACGACAGCGTTTGCCGAACTCGTCAGTCAAAAAATTTCCGTTCCTTATAATCTCAATGGCAGAAAGGTGTTTACGAGTGTGAGCATTGGAATTGCAATGTTCGATCCGCGTTATTCGGAAGCCGAAGATATTTTGCGCGATGCCGATATTGCGATGTATGAGGCGAAGGAAACGAATAAAAAGTTTGTCGTTTTCGACCAAAAAATGCACACCCGCGCCGTTACGCTTCTCGAAATCGAAACCGATCTGCAAAATGCCGTCGAACGCAACGAAATGGTGACGTATTATCAGCCTTTGATTGACCTGCATAATATGGAAATAATCGGTTTCGAGGCGTTAATGCGTTGGAATCATCCTCAGCGCGGACTCGTGCCGCCGGGAGAATTTATTTCCGTGTGCGAAGAAACAGGATTGATTATTCCTCTGACGCTCTGGATTTTGAGAGATTCTTGTCAACAATTGGTAAAATGGGAGAAAAAATTTCCCTTTTATAAAAAACTGGTAATGAGCGTCAATCTTTCAGGTAAACATTTTTCAGAACCTGATTTGGTCGAACAAATTATGCAAATCGTGAAAGAAACCAATATCCGACCGGAGTGTCTGAAACTCGAAATTACGGAAAGTGCGGTGATGGAAAATGCCGAAATTGCGATTCGGATGTTGAGACAATTTCGTGAACTCGGAATTAATATATCGGTTGATGATTTCGGCACGGGACATTCTTCTTTGAGTTATCTGCACCGTTTTCCTATCAATACATTAAAAATTGACCGATCTTTCGTTAATTCAATGGAAGATGAAATAGAAAACGGCGAAATTGTCCGCACGATTATTGCTCTGGCAAAATCTCTGAACCTGGACGTTATCGCCGAAGGCATCGAGACGACTCGGCAACTGGAACAACTTAAAATTCTCGACTGCGAATACGGTCAGGGATTTCTTTTCTCGCGTCCGGTTCCCGAACGGGAAATCGAACAAATACTGGCGAAAGAAGGTTTGTGGAAGAATATAATTCCCGGCAGAACCGACATCATTCCTTACAATCACCAATTTACGCACAAAAGTTTGAATCGTTAGTTTTCCAACTTTTTATTCGGTTGTTCGTCATTGGCATTTAATGAAATTCCCAACAGTTTCGGGTTGTTTATAAACTCCGCAAGTTTTTCAGGATTAAATTTGGCGCGAATGACGGCGGCTTGATTATTTTCAATCGTGACCATCATTAGTCTGACATTTTTTTCATCCTCGCGCATATACATATAAACTTGCTGTCCGCCGCGCGAGCGCACACGCATAATCGGCGACCATTCCGCGCCGAGCGCGTCGCGCATCGCTTTTTGCATTTCCATATCGAGCGTTTCTTTTGAAAACTGCAAATCTTCGTAGAGCGTAAAACTGAAACTTTTCACGCCCGCCGGACGAACCACATTGACGGCGAATTTCGCCAACCACATAAAGGGAATTTTTACTTTTTTTGCCTTATATTTGGTTTTCAAATGCTTGACGATTGCTTCGCTTTCATCTTTTTTGGCGTAAATTTCCGACGCGGAAAACGAAAAAAGCAAAAGCAAAAGCATTGATGCGATCAGTATTTTATTTCGTTTCATCACAACTTTTTACTCCTTTTCGATTTCGATGTTCGGAATGTTGAGTTTGCCGCCGAGTTCCGCGAGCAGGTCAATATCAATCGGACCGATGACATTGACGACCGCGACCGATTTCGATTCGGAAATAACGACCGCCAAACCGCTCATAACATCGCCTTTGAACATCGTATAGACATCGATTTTCTGATTATTCTTCTTGCTGCGGACATTGGCGAGTTTTTCCCAACCGGGAGTTTGAAGCTGCGAGCGAAGCATTTCGACATCAGCCGAATTATATTCATTTTCATTTTCAAAGTTATAAACTCTGACATAAATTCCTTCGAGACCGCTGATCGCCTGTCCGACTTTTTTCGCGTCCTGATCTTTGACTTTGATTAAAACGCGCTTGGCGAGTTCGAGCAGTTTTCCGTCTATATTTATCTCGACGACATCGCGCGCCTTTTGTTCGAGATAATTCAGATTTTCAAACCTGATTCGCGCGTTTTGTGCGTTTACCGAAATCGCCGTTAGTAAAAAAAGCGACAAAATAAAGATTTTGGCTGACATAAAAGTAAATGATTTCATAATTATTTTTTCCTTTCGTTCGTATTTGCTGATTTGTAAATTGCGGTCTGATTTTCCGTGTTCAGAGCTTTGTCTTTGACGATTTTCAGTTTTGAACTCGTAATCGAAAGCGCGAGCATCAATTGATCGTATGCGTTTTTTTCTTCTTCGGTTAATTTTACGATTCTATTATTTCCGACTGTTTTTTGCGGTTTGATTTCAGATTTGTAAATTGTTTTCCGAACTTTGAAATTCTGACGCTTCCGTTTTTGATCTATCTTTTCGGTTTGATCTTTAACTGAGATTGTTTCTTTCGCTGAAATTTCCGGTTCTGTAAAATCATTCGGGTTTTGAACATTCTCGATTTCCTTATGTTCGATATGTTCGATCAAATTTTGAGAATTTTTTCGCGCAAAATCTTTTTTAGAATCGGCAGTTAAAAACCATAATCCGGTTAAAACGAAAACTAAAATAAAACAAGCGGCAACGGCGCGAAAAGCCGGAAAAATAATTCGCGGGTTTTTCCTTTTAAATGGCAAAACATTTACCGGAATTTCCGGCGCGTCATTTTCCTGCAAACGAAATATCTGCAAAGCGTTTTCGAGTTTTTCGATTTCCAGATCGTTTCCGGTTTTGTCCCAAAGATAATCGTTTTTCATTTTCCTGACACCTCGATTCCCAGATTTTGTCTTAAAAGTTTCATTCCGCGATGCAGATTTACGCGCACGGATTCCGGCGTAAGTCCCGTTTTTTCAGCGATTTCGTTTCCCGTCATTCCTTCGATGAGCCGCAAAATAAGCGTTTCCGAATAAGTTTCGGGCAGCGAACGAATCGCATCTAAAATCTCGTTGGCTTCATTTTTCAAATTCTGCTTTTGACACAAATCTTCGCTTAATTCTTCGGAAGGTTTTTCGCGGCGATAAAATTCGTTGGCGCGATTGCGGGCGATTTTTGCCAGCCACGCGCCGACCGCTTTTCGTTCGCGCAACGCGTGCAGATTTTTGTAAGCCGCAATGAAAACTTCCTGCACGATGTCTGCAACTTCATCAAACGGAACGCGCGAAAGCACGATGCCGTGAACCATCGGCGAAAACATTTGATAAAACTCTTCAAACGCCTGTTTGTCACCCGAACAGATTTTTTCGACCAGTTTTTCTTCCGGTTTGATTTCTTCGGACATGAACGTCGTTTCGACGGCGGCGCGTTTTTGAAAAAAGAATATGTTGTCGGCAATTTCCCGTTCGGACATTTGTAAAATTTTAGAGCGGCGAAAATTTATGAATCAAAATATAAAAAGTTTCCCGCCGCTCTCGACATTTGAATTAGCTAAAATCAGTTTGCTGACTTAAAAGACGCACGGCGAAACGGAAATGTTAACAGCTTAAAAAAATATTTTTTTATTTTATTTGGTCGAAGTATTTAACGAGGAATTTTATTTTTTGTTTAACTTAAAAATTTCGAAAATTTCTGCCCCGAAATATTTCCCTTTTTGTTAAAATGAAACAAAAAGATAAAATCATCAGTAATAGATTTACTGAAATTTTCCATTTAACAAATTAAAAACAGGAGTTTGGCAAGATGAAGGAAATATTATACGTTTTTTGTTTCGTATTTATTATAATTGTGATCGGCAACACCGTAATCGTTGCCCAGACAGATATGAAACCGCCAATTGCAAAAAAAGAACCCAAAACGACGAAAATTCACGGCTACGAAGTCACCGATAATTACGGTTGGCTGCGCGACCGCAACAAAGAGAAAAATCCCGCGATCCTCGAATATCTAAAAGCCGAAAACGCTTATACCGATTCGTATATGAATCGTCATAAAGATTTTGTTGACAATCTTTACAAGGAAATGCTCGGACGCATCAAGCAGGACGACGTTTCCGTTCCGTATAAGAAAGGCGATTACTGGTATCTGACGAAAACCTTCGACGGAAAACAATATCCGGCTTACCTGCGAAGCAAAACGCCCGACGGCAAAAATCCCGAAATTCTTTTGGAACAGAACGAAATGTCGAAAGGTTTCCAGTATTTTTCAATCGCCGAATTTGACGTTTCGGACGATGGAAATATTTTGGCGTTTTCGACCGACACGACCGGTTATCGTCAATATACTCTGCAATTTAAAGATTTGAAAACAGGGAAACTACTGCCCGAAAAAATCGAGCGCGTGACGAGCGTTGCCTGGTCGAATGACGGGAAATACGTTTTTCTCGTGCAGGAAGATGAAGTTTCAAAGCGTTCCGACAAACTCTGGCGGCACACGGTCGGAACCGATAAAAACGAACTTTTATACGAAGAAAAAAATCCGCTTTTTAACATCAGCGTCGGCAAAACGCGCGATAATAAAATGATTCTGCTCGGCGCATACGCCAAAACGTCACGCGAATATCGTTATATTCCGGCTGATAAACCGTCGGCGGATTGGAAGACGATTCTGCCGCGCGAAGACGGACACGAATATTCGGTTGACCATTACGGCGACGAATTTTACATCGTGACGAACAAAAACGCCGAAAATTTTCGCGTCGTTCGTGCGTCTGTTTCCGATCCGTCGGAGAAAAACTGGAAGGATTTTATTCCGCATAATCCGGCTGTCAAAATCGAAGACATCAACTTTTTCAAAGATTACGCCGTCGTTTCCGAACTCGAAAACGGTCTGGAATACTTAAAAGTAATGGATTTGAAAACGCGCCGTGCGGCGACGCGCATCGCCACGCCGGAGAGCGTCTATACGATGAGTATGGGAACGAATCCCGAATTTGACACGCCGGTCATCAGATATAATTATTCTTCGATGATTACGCCGGTTTCGACTTACGAATATAATTTCAAAACCAACAAGAGCGAACTTCTCAAACAACAGGAAATTCCGAGCGGTTACGATAAAACGAAATACGAAACCGAGAGAGTTTGGGCGACGGCGCGTGACGGCGTGAAAATTCCGGTTTCAATCGTGATGAAAAAAGGCACGAAGCTCGACGGAAGTGCGCCGATGCTGCTTTACGCTTACGGTTCTTACGGCTATTCGATGACACCGAATTTTTCGACCGCACGTTTGAGCCTCGTTGATCGCGGAATGGTTTACGCCATCGCGCATATTCGCGGCGGTTCGGAACTCGGCGAAAAATGGCGGCAGGACGGTCGAATGTTCAAAAAACTCAATACGTTTTACGATTTTATTGATTCGGCAAAATGGCTCGCCGAAAATAAATACACTTCGAGTGATCGTTTAGTTATTCAAGGCGGAAGCGCGGGCGGAATGTTGATGGGCGGCGTGGTCAATATGTCGCCGGAAACTTTTAAAGCCGCGATTGTTCAAGTTCCGTTCGTTGATGTTCTCAGCACGATGCTCGACGAAACTCTGCCTTTGACGACCGAAGAATGGATCGAGTGGGGAAATCCGAACGAAAAAGAAGCCTACGATTATATGGCGAAATATTCGCCGTATGACAACGTAAAATCACAAAATTACCCGGATTTGCTGGTCGAAATTTCGCTCAACGATTCGCAGGTTCCGTATTGGGAAGGCGCGAAGTTTGCTGCTAAAGTGCGCGAACTGAAAACCGATGATAACGTAGTTTTGCTGAAAACCAATATGGGCGCAGGTCACGGCGGTTCGAGCGGCAGATTTGATCGTCTGAAAGAAATCGCTTTTGAATATGCTTACGCGCTGAATCAGGTCGGAATCGAAAAATAAACTTTTTAAAAACTAAAATTTCATTAAAAAAGTCGAGTTGCAGAGATGTAACTCGACTTTTTTTGCGTTTTTGATAAAAATTAATGGTTTTATAAACAAAATTAAAAGAAAATAAACGAATTTTGTGGATTTATTTTTAAAATACAAATATAATTCTACATTAGCTATTGTATTAAAATAGCTGGCTCCAGAATACCCCCGATAAAATTGTTTAAAATGCCGACTAGTTAAACGATTTATCAAAATGTCAGAAATTAAAGCAGAGAATAAATCTTTAAAACTTTTAAATGGGTTTTTATTGACACTGGTCTTACCATTGTTAATATATTGCTTTTATATTTTATTTGCCGAAAAAACCAATTATAGTTTTATTTTTTTAATTATTACTTCGATTTGTCTCGGTTTATTTCTGCAAATTCAGTTACCGCGCTCAAAAATTCACATTTCATTTACGGAAGCCGTAATATTTTTCGCTTTATTGACATTTAACATCGAAGCCGCAGTGATTTTATCAGCTGTTGATACGTTGTTTTCGATGTTTTATATGCGAAAAAAGGGCGTAAATTTAAAGAACGCCACAATAATTCAGAATTTGGCAATTGCAGTTACTTCGACTTCCATCACCGGATTTGCCGTTTATAAAGTTTTCCCTTATGAACTGACTAATCATTCTTTCGAAAACACCAATGTTTTAGTCGGCATTTTGTGTCTCTTTACGCTGATTCAATTTTTGTTGACGAGCGTTTTTATTTCTGCAATTTCATCGTTAAAAACCGGAGCGAAAATTTGGCGGATATGGTTTGAAAATTGTATTAATGCTTTAATTCTGTTTGCCGTAAATGCGGTGGTTGCAGGTTTAATGCTGAAAGCCGTTGAGAGATTCGACGCATTGTTGGTCGTCTCTACGCTCGCAATCGCGGCGATAGCATATTTTACTTACCGGCGTTATGTAAATGACGTTAAAGACACGGTTGCCCAAGTCGAAATAGCAGAGCGCGCCAGAGCGGAACAGGCGGAAAATCACGTTACCGAACTCCAACATTATATTAAAGAGTTGGAAGAAAGCACGGTTGCTTTACAGAAAAGTGAAAAAAAATTGCGTTATACTGCTTTTCACGATACTCTGACGGATTTACCGAACAGAAATAAATTTTTGGAACATCTCCAGAATCTGATCGAGAAATCGAAAATTGACCGCGATCTGAAATTCGCCGTTATTCATTTGAATGTTAATCGCTTTAAAACCATCAATGACAGTTTGGGACATTCGACAGGAAATCTGCTTTTGCAAAGTATTGCCAAAAGATTGTTCGATCTGATCGGCATAGATGATTTGGCGGCGCGTCTCGGCAGCGACGAATTTGCAGTTATCTTTGACAAGTTATCAAATCTCGACGAAGCAGTTCTTTTCGCAAAAAAAATAAGTCAGAAACTTTCCGAGCCATACACACTCGATAACAGACAGGTGTTTACGAGCGTCAGTATCGGTATTGCATTAACTTCCACTCATTATGATAACGCCGAAAATCTTCTTCGTGATGCGAACATTGCAATGTTCGATGCCAAAGACAAAGATAAGCCATTTTCGCTTTTCGATCAGAATATGCACATTCAGGCTGTAAATAAATTACAGATTGAAACCGATCTGCGGTATGCGATCAAGAATAGAGAATTTGTCGTTTATTATCAGCCGATTATTGATCTGGAAAAACTGGAATTAATCGGTTTTGAAGCATTGATGCGCTGGAATCATCCGCAGAAAGGTATGATTATGCCGAGCGATTTTATTCCGGTCAGCGAAACCACGGGATTGATCGTTCCGATGACTTTGTGGATTCTCAGAGAATCTTGTGAAAATATCGTAAAATGGCAAAATAAATACAATCTGAATAAAGATTTACTTATCAGCGTAAATCTTTCCGGCAAACACTTTGCGTCTCCCGATCTCGTTCAGCAGATCCAGAAAATAGTCGAGGAAACCGGCATAAACGTAAAATATCTGAAAATGGAAATCACTGAAAGCGCGGTGATGGAAAATGCCGAAACTGCAATTCAGATGCTGAAACAAATAAGAGAACTCGGCGTACAACTTTCGATTGATGATTTCGGCACGGGATATTCGTCTTTGAGTTATCTGCACCGTTTCCCGATAAATACGCTGAAAGTTGATCGTTCATTTGTCAGAACGATGGAAGCCGCAACGGAAAACGGCGAAATTGTCAGAACCATTATCGCACTCGCCAAATCGCTTAAATTGAACGTCATCGCCGAAGGCATCGAGTCAATTCATCAACTTCACCAATTGCGTATTTTAGGTTGCGAATACGGTCAGGGATATTTATTTTCACGACCTGTTCCAGTCAATGAAGCCGAAAAAATCCTGACCGACACCGGGCGTTGGAAAGCAATTCTGCCCAAGCAAAATCAAGATAGAAACGAAATGGAAAATGATTTTTCCGCGCTTGAATTAGACGACCGTTTATCCGACACACACGAAATCATCCAATAATTTTTGTGCGTTAAATTTAATCAATCTCGGCGAAAATTTTCGGCTTGGATGTGAGCGGAAAGTTTTTTTCGTATTGATTTGAAAAATTTAAAAGCGTATTTTCCGACCAATAATTTCCCAGAAGATGCAGTCCAATCGGCAAACTTTCCGCAGAAATTCCGCACGGCACATTAATTCCGGGAATTCCCGCCAAATTTGCCGAAGCCGTGTAAATATCGCTCAGATACATCGCCAACGGATCGTCTGATTTTTCCCCTAGTTTAAATGCAACGGTCGGCGAAGTCGGCGTTAAAATCACATCGCATTTCTCAAAAGCCTTTTGAAAATCCTGTTTGATAAGCGTTCTGACTTTTTGCGCTTTGGCATAATACGCTTCGTAATAACCGCTTGATAAAACATAAGTTCCGAGCATTATGCGGCGTTTGACTTCCGCACCGAAACCTTCTTCGCGGGTTTTGAAATACATTTCGCGCAATTCGTGTGCGTCTTCGGCGCGAAAACCGTAACGCACACCGTCGTAACGCGCCAGATTTGAAGACGCTTCGGCGGTGCAGATAATGTAATAGACGGCGATAGAATATTTCGAGTAGGGAAGTTCGATGTCAACGATTTCCGCGCCCAGAGATTTGTAATTTTCAATTGAATATTCGACCGCGTTTCTAACTTCGTCTTCCAAACCTTCGCCGAATAATGCGCGCGGAACGCCGATTTTTCTGCCTGTTAAATCGTTTGAAAGTTCGTCTGCATAATTCGGAACGGCAACATCGGCGGTTGTCGAATCATTTTTATCGCGTCCGGCAATCACGCCTAAAACATCTGCCACATCTTTGGAAGTTTGTCCGAAGATACCTATTTGATCGAGCGACGAAGCGAATGCGACCAGACCGTAACGCGAAATTCTGCCGTAGGTCGGTTTGAGTCCGATAATGCCGCAAAACGAAGCCGGCTGGCGAACCGAACCGCCGGTTTCCGAGCCGAGCGAAGCGCGAACCACGCCCGAAGCTACGGCGACCGCCGAACCGCCCGAACTTCCGCCCGGAACTCGTTCCGTGTCCCAAGGATTTCTCACATTTCCGAAAGCAGAATTTTCGTTTGACGAACCCATCGCAAATTCGTCCATATTCGTCTTTCCGACGATAATCGCTCCGGCATTATTTAACTTTTCAACCGCCGTCGCGTCGTATTGTGCTTTGTAATTATGCAAAATCCGCGAACCGCAACTTGTCCTCATTCCTTTCGTGCAGATGTTGTCTTTGATCGCAATCGCTACGCCGCGCAACGGCTGATTTTCGTCGCCGGAAGTTTCCAGTTCTGCGGCGCGTTCGAGCGCGTGATTTCTTTCGATTGATAAAAAGGAGTTTAAAGTTTCGTTAAGTTTTTTGGCAGAATCCAAAGTTTTTTCGATTCTGTTTTTGATTTCGCTCATAAAAAATTAGAAATTTATTGTTTATTTTCGATCTTCTCGATCAGCCATTTATCATTTTCTTTGACTGTTTCCACCTTTATAGTTCGCTGTTCGCTGCGCGTTTCGGTTTTCCAGAAAAGCAAAACTTCAAAAACGGTCGTGTCATTTGCGATGACTTCACAGCTGCCGACGCGAAAAGCCTTCGGATAATCATCGGTTTGCGTAAAATAATCATTTGCGGTTTCCGGTTTGCTTTTCAGTTCTTCAAACAAATTTTTACTCAAATAAATTTCACGCTTTTGCAGATTCTCCAAACTCGGCTTCAAATCGTTTCCGAAATGATATGAGTAAAAACGCTTGACAAATTCTCTCGATTCGATACATTCCGGCTTTTCAAGATTCGGAATGCTGCACGATAAACATAAAACCGTCAATAAAATAACAGCTGAAATTATGTTTAATTTAAGAAAAATCAATTTGAAATTTGAAATTTGAAATTTGAAATCGAACATTATAAAACTTTCGGCACTTGAAAATGACCTTCGACCGCCGAAGGAGCTTCTTTAAGCGCGGATTTCTGACCGAGCGATTCGTGCGGCGTATCTTCGCGGCTGGTTTTCGTGCGCTCGCCTTCCGGCGTTAAACCGCCGATTGATGCTTCGACCGATTCGATGTCGAGTTCGTTTAATTGTTCGACATAAGCGACAATATCAGCCATCTGCGGCGTATAAAGTGCGACTTCTTCATCGGTTATTTCCAAATGCGCGAGTTTGGCAACTTGTTTTACATCCATAAAATATTATTACAAATCTTTTTTAAGTAAATTTTTCTTTCTCGCCAGACAAGCTCCGGCGGCAAGTAAAAACTGGTAACGCAGATTGTCATCGGCGATTGCATCGGCTGAATGTCGCAGATTTGCCGAAACTTCGTCCAGAGCGATTTCTTCAAATTCCAACGGCGACAAGGTGTTCTTCGATTTGTCACTTTTTGCCGTTAAAACGGTTTTTTCGTCAACTCTGAATTCGATAAACGTGACAGCCGCCTGTTTCATCAGCGAATTTAGCTTGAAAATCATCTGACCGCTGAGACTTTCGAGATGTCTTTTCCACATCTCGCTGGCGACGGCGACAATCAGATGCTTTTGATAAAGCCGAAACGGAACGGCGTGTTCCGATAAACTTTGTCCGGCGGTTCGTTTCCACGCGGCAAAAACCACGGCTTCACGCAGCGTTTCGTTTTCTTCAAATTCACTAAGCAGTGACGGCAATGCACGAAATAAATCTTCCATTGGTCAAAAACCTTTTTTCATTTATTATAAAGCCTTTACCAGAGGTTAATCATAAATGCTTGAGAAAGAATGTTCAATCGGCGCACTTCCGAAAATTGTTCTTGCGTCGGGAAGTCCGCGCCGCGCGGAAATTTTAAGTTCGGTCGGCTGGAGTTTTGAAAAATATGTTCCAGACATAGATGAAAGCGAATTAGCGGGCGAATCGCCGGAAATTTATGTGCAGCGACTTGCAAAAACGAAAGCCGAAACCGTCGCCGTAAAATTCAGAGATAAAATTGTTTTAGGCGCGGATACGACCGTCGTTATTGAAGATCGGATAATCGGTAAACCGAAGGACTTCGATGATGCGCGTCGGATGCTGGAAATGCTTTCGGGAAAATGGCACGAAGTTTTAACCGGCGTGGCAATCGTGAAAAATGAAAAATCAGTCGTCGGTTTGCAGTCAACGAAAGTAAAATTTAACGAAATGTCGGCTGATGAAATCAGATTTCTCGTCGAAAAAGGCGAACCGCTCGACAAAGCCGGAGCGTATGCGGTGCAGGCGCAAGCCGCGCTTTTCATCGAAAAGATCGAAGGCGATTACTGGAACGTCGTCGGTTTGCCGATCAGTCTGGTTTACGAGTTTTACAAAGAAAATTTTCAAGGTTAAAAACCGGAAATAAAGTTTGTGCAATTGGCGAGTCTTTTAGGTAAATAAATTTTAAGTTTTAGCGATAAAATAAAACAGGCGCGTCAAAAATTTGATGCGCCTGTTTTATTTTATTTCGCTGATAAAAATTACATATTTTTGTCAATAATTGCCGAAATCGGAACTGAAAAATCGGTCAAAGGATCAATTCCGCCAATCGGTTCGGTCGCCAGAACGCCGTCTTTGCCGATAATAATGAAAGCGGGCAGTTGGTCAATCTTATAACTTTTAATCGTCAGCATTCCGTCGGAATCGCGTAAGGTCGAAACCGTCAATTTATTCTTTGCAGCAAATTTCGCTAAATCTTCGTTGCTCGCGTAGTTTTTCGATTTCGCGTTGGTCGAATCGGTGGCGACAAAATAAAACACGACGTTTTTGTTGGCGTATTTTTTCGCTAATTTATTGACCGTTTCAACCTGATTTTTCGAGAGCGGCAGCCAGCTTGCGCCGATTGCCAAAACCGTGATCTTGCCTTTTTGCCCGTCAATATTGATATTTTCACCGTCGAGCGAAACGAGCGATTTGCTTTGTCCGAAAGCGGAAAATGCAAAAACGAAAACAAGACTGAAAACCGTTAATAAAATTTTTATGTTTTTCATAATTTTTTGTTTACCAAAATTGGCATCCGTTTTTTAGATGCAAATTTGATACCGATTTACTGCTTTGCGTTCAAAATTACATTGTCAATCAGACGAATCGCGCCGAAATTTATTGCAATTGCAAGTAAAACCTCGTTTTCTGTGATTTTTTCGACAGGTTCGAGCGTTTCGTTATCAACGACTGCAATATAATCAATTGTTGCGAATGGTTCGGTTTCGAGTATCTGACGCACGATTTCGGAAATTTTGAGCGCGTTTCGTTCACCGTTTTTGACGGATTTTTTCGCTTCACGCAAGGCTTGGAAAATTATCGAAGCCTTTTGTCTTTCATCGGCGTTTAGACGCACGTTACGCGAAGACATTGCCAAACCCGATTCTTCGCGGATAATCGGCAAAGCGATAATTTCCGTGTCAAATCCCAAATCGTTAGACAGACGTTTGATAACGGCGATTTGCTGGGCATCTTTTTGACCGAAAAAAGCGTAGTCGGGACGAATCGTGTTTAACAAAATTGTCACGACGGTCGCCACACCGCGAAAATGTCCGGGACGCGCCGCGCCTTCTAAAGTTTCGGTCAGATTTTCGACATAGACATAGGTTGAAAAATTTTCGCCGTAAATCTCGCTTGAATCAGGCGCGAAAATATAATCAACGTGATAATCGGTTAAAAGTGCCGCGTCCGCCGTCAAATCTCGCGGATATTTGTCGAAATCTTCCTGCTGGTTAAACTGCGCCGGATTAACGAAAATCGAAACGATCACGATGTCGGACATTTGCCGCGCTTCTCTAATCAAAGAAAGATGACCTTCGTGTAGTGCGCCCATCGTCGGCACGAAACCGATTGTTTTATTTTCGCGCCGCAGTTTCCGCGCCAGCGATGCCATTCTTTGGCGGCGATTGATAATTTCCATTTTCTAAATTTAGTTAATTTCGCTGACATCAACATCTTTCGGCATTCCGTAAGATTCTTTGTCGCTGGGATAATTTCCGTTTTTCACGTCTTCCATCCAATTCGTGATCGCGTCGGTCATCACTTCGCGGATGTTGGCATATTGCCGAACAAAACGCGGAAGTCTGCCAAATGATAAACCGACAATATCGTGCAAAACCAAAACTTGTATATCGCATTCCGAACCTGCGCCGATGCCGACGGTTGAAATAGTCAATTCTTTTGTAATAATTTCGGCAATCTCGCGCGGCACGAGTTCTAACACAATTGCAAAAGCTCCGGCTTCTTCGAGCATTTTGGCATCTTCAAGCATAATTTTTGCCGCTTCCGCCGTTTTTCCCTGAACGCTGTAACCGCCGAGTTTATGAACCGATTGCGGCGTTAAACCGATGTGCGCCATCACCGGAATTTCTTCGTCAACCAGACGTTTAACGAGATCGACGCGGTTGCGTCCGCCTTCGAGTTTAACGGCTTCCGCGCCGCCGTCTTTCATCAGTTTGAGCGCGTTGCGAACAGTTTTGTTGTCGCCCGTGTGATAACTTCCGTAAGGCATATCGGAAACTATCAACGCCTGACTCGAACCGCGTTTGACGGCTTTGGTCGCCGATAGTATTTCGTCCATCGTTACCGGAATCGTGTTGCCGTAGCCGTGAATGACGTTTCCCATACTGTCGCCGACGAGAATAATATCAACGCCCGCTTCGTCCACGATGCGCGCCGAAGGATAATCATAAGCGGTCAGGCAAACTAGTTTTTCGCCTTTTTCCTTTGCCGCCCGAAGCGCGGGAACATAGACTTTTTCGGGTTTGTCGGGTTTTAAATATGCCATATATTTTGGGGGAAATTAGCCGGAAAAGCTCGTGTGAATTTGCTGATTGTATAAATTTTTATTTTCTTTTTTTGAATTGGGATCCCAACGCTTAACTTTTGAGTTGTCTTTCGTCTCGGAAAGCATTTCTTCGACATTTTTATTGTTCGCCGGATTAATCATCTGCGGAGAAAGTTCCGCCAACGGCACTAAGACGAATTTTCGCTGATGGAGACGCGGATGCGGAAGCGTTAAAAACGGCGTTTCGATAATCGTCTTGCCGTAAAAAAGCAGATCGAGATCAACCGTTCGCGGCGCATTTTCGAGTTTATTGCGTCGTCCCAAAAGGTATTCGATGCGAATCATTCGCGCCAACATCTGCGTCGGTGTGATGTTTGACACGAAAACTTCGGCGATCATATTCAAAAAATTATCCGTGTGTCCGATGCCGACCGGTTCGGTTTCATAGATCGCCGAAAGCCGGTTGACGCGCATACTCGCCTCGAACAAACCGCGCACGCCGAGCAGAAGATTTCCCGCTCTGTCGCCCAGATTTGAACCCAATCCGATATATGCTGTTATATTTTCGACTTCCACGATTGATTAGTTTGTAATTGAAACAAGATTATATGTCAAATATTTAAAATCTGAAAAGCATTTACAATTTTATTCTCAAATGTTTCAATATAAATTGTAAGAATTATACCAGAAATGTTTTACCGGAAACATTCGGGCGGAAAATTAAACGGCGTGTTTCGTCCAGACAAAAATTTGACACGCATTTTTGAAAAATGGCACGCAGAAAATTTCGGCACATTCCAAAATTTGAAGACTCGAACGACCGTTCGTTTCAAGAATATCTATTCAATCAACCGGCACCGCAAACCAACCGCACCGAACTTTTGAGAATGATTCGCGGCGGCGAAGACACATATCTCGAACTGAAACTGAAACTTTCAAACCCGGAAAAAATAGGTCAGGAAATCGTCGCTCTCGCCAATACCGACGGCGGAATGATCGTTTTCGGTGTCAGCGATCAACTGCGCGTGCAGGGCGTGACAAATCCAGAAACGGTGCAGGAAGAACTCGTCCGCATCTGCCGCGAAGATATTTATCCGCCGATTATTCCTTTGATTGATTGTCTGGCGTTCGATAGCGGACGGCGCATCGTCAAACTCGAAATCGAAGGTAAAAAAAGACCTTACAGAACGCGCGAAGGCAGATTTTATTTTCGCATCGGCTCGGAAAAACTCGAAGCAACACGCGAGGAATTATCGAATTGGCTCGACGAAAACCGTCCTTTGACCTATGAAAATATTCCTCTGACCGGGATTTCTGAAAGCGATTTCGACGACGGACTGTTGTGGAGTTTTGCCAACGCTTTTGAAGGCGAAAATCTCGGCGGAAGTCTATATCAAACAGCGGAATTTTTGAAAAAGGATTTGCTCTTAGCTGTCGGAAACGGCGAAGAATTTCTGCCGACGGTTGCCGCCGTTTTGCTTTTCGGAAAAAACGAAAAAGTTGCGGAATTCGTGCCGCGTTCGGCGGTGACTGCGATTCGATATTCGGGCGGTCAAATCGTCGAAAAATCGGAAATGCAGGGAAATTTGCTGTCGCTTTACGAACATTCGCTGCAATTTGTCAAACGCTATTGCGACATTTTGAAATTCAAACCGAAAACGATCAAACAGCACAAAATTTCGCCTGTTCACAAGCGCGGCAGTTATCATATTTATTCGATTCTCGAAGCGATTGCCAACGCTCTGATGCACCGCGATCTGGCTTTGCGAGAGATGAATACGCGGATTTTGATCTATGACGATTATCTCGAAATTATCAATCCGCGCCGCACGAACGGTTTCGTTCCGCCCGCATCGAAAGCGATTCGTTACGGAATAACGCAGCGAATCAATCCGCAAATCGCTTCGATATTTTCAAAACGCGAATACGGCTCGAATCTTCCGCGCGGCGGTTTGCCGATGATTCTGCGCGGTTCGCAGCAGTTTTCAGGTAAAAAAGTCGAGATATATACGACAAACGACGAATTCAAAATTAAAATTCACAGTCTTTAAAGTTAAAAAAAATGATTGTCGTATTTTGTTTACGCTGTTAAAATCATTTTTCAATGGAAAACCGCCAAATTACCGTGAGAAAACTCGAAAAAAAAGATGTTTCCGGCTGGTTTCGTCTCAGAAAATTGCTTTGGGATCAATCGGCGGACGACGAACATCGCGCGGAAATGTCCGATATTTACGAACATACGGACACGCAGCTTGTTTTAGTCGCTGAAAATTCGGACGGGCGTTTGGTGGCATTTTTAGAAGCGAGCATTCGTCCGTTTGTCGAAGATTGCGAATCCGATCACGTCGGTTATCTCGAAGGCTGGTTTGTCGAGGAAGATCACAGGCAAAAGGGAATCGGCAGAAAATTGGTCGCGGCGGCGGAAAACTGGGCGCGGAAAAAAGGCTGTTCGGAGATGGCTTCGGATTCCGAGATCGGAAACGATTCGAGTCTCAGAGCGCATCAAAGTCTCGGCTATGAGGAAACTTCAAGACTTGTTCATCTGCGAAAAGATTTAAATTAAATGAACGAATCTGAGAAATGAATAATATCAAAGCAATTAATTACGGTTTTTTCAAAATAATCGTCGTTTTCGTTTTAATTTTTTGCGCGGCGGTTTTTGCCGCCGCGCAATCGGGCGATCAAAATTTTCCGACACCGCTCACGTCAAATCAATTAAGCGGAACGATCAAAGCGCGTGACATCGGAGATTCGCGTCTGACGACTTATTATTTTACTTTTGACGGCGGTCAAGGCGATATTTTTATCAATGTCGTCACGAATAATCTTAACGGCGACATTGATATTTTTACCGTCGAAGGTTTGCGACCTTTGACCAAAATGGTTGTTTATGCAGACAGTTCCGACAGTGAAACCGGACGCGTTATTTATTTACGCAAACCTGAAAAAGTTTTAATGCGTATCGAAGGTCGTTCGCCGAACGACGATCCGGCGACTTTTTCAATAAAATTTGCCGGAAGTTTCTCACCCAGTTCTTATGTCGCCGAAACGGAAGAACCGAAATTGCCCGAAGTCAAAAAAGAATCCAACAGCGATGTGATCGTCAATTCGGTCGGAACGATTATCGGAGTCAAACCGAAACCGACACCCGAACCGAAAGAAACCGTTGCGGAAAATGTAAAGAAAGAAAAAAATGAAACGATAGAAAATAAAGCCGAAGACGAAAAAATTACTGAGAAAACGGAATCCGAAAAAACAGAAGAATCTAAATCCGAAACTTCGGAAGAAATAGAAAAAAAAGCGGAAAATAATTCTGATGAAACGGTAAAAGAAACCAACGCCGCAGAAAAGAAAAACACCGAAATCGCAGAAAAAATCGAAAAAACGGTGAAGCCGAAAAAAAATCGTGAAAAAACCAAGAAAACGTCAGAACCGAATCCGCTCGAAAATATTCGTCTCGTGGTTTTACTAAAAGACGGCGGAAAGATCGAGCGTCCGATAAGCGAAGTTATAAAGTTTGGCGTGGAAAAAGGGATTTTAACAATTATCAATAAAGACGGAACGATAGCGCGTTATTCGATTCTCGATGTTGAAAAAGTAACTATCGAATAATTAAAATTTAGAGACGACACGGCTTATCAGCTTAAACATCTTCAAAATTTTTGCCGCCGATATTACGAAAAAGCTGATTTTGCTGTCCTAATGGAAAGCGTTCATCGAGAGTTGACTGATTACCGGGACGTTTAATTATATTTATTAATTTGACCGAACCGTTGGCGATAAAAATATCGAGCCAACCGTCGTTATCATAATCTAAAAACAAAGTGCCGAAACCGGTCAGACGTTTTTCAGGAAAGACGAGATTCGTAGTCGGTGTGATGTCTTCAAACATCGCATCGGTCGAATTTTTATTTCCGGCAGATAAAGTTTTCCGGTCATTCCGTTAAAGTGCGTAAAAATCAAATTGCTTGACTCGGCAACTTCATTAAAAATTAAAGTTTTTTCGGGAATCGGATTTTGCGGGAAAATTTCACGGCTAAATAACGGAATCAATAATAAAACCAAGAAATGTTTAATTTTCAGTTGATTAAATAACATTTCGGTATTTTTACATTGTTTTTAAACCTGATCGGAGTAATAGTTTAAAACTATTTTTGAGGAGAAATAATTTGTTGTAATTTTTCGATCAATTTGCTGTTCGGATTTGTCTGTTTAAGTTGTTTCAAAGCCTCTTGAGATTTTTCCGCGTCGCCTTTTTTGAAATACGCGATGCTCAGATTGTAAAGCGTCGCTTCGCTTTTCGGATCGTTTTTCAAAGCCGATTCAAATTCTTTGACGGCGCGGTCATAATCGGGATTGGCGCGTTCGACAAACGTGATTCCGAGATCGGTTCGTGCGCCGACATCGTTCGGATTTATAGCCAGAGCTTTTTCGTAAATTTCCGCCGCTTTTTCAAATTGGTTGGAATCGAAGTAAGCATTGGCGAGTTTGACGTTCGACTGAAAATCATTCGGATTTACTTTATTTGCATTCTCATAAAAAGTAATTGCTTCGGGAAATCTGCCGATTTTCGCATACATATCTCCGGCTTCGGTCTGCGCCTGCGCGTTTTCAGGTTCGGATTTCGCCGTGTCCAAAACTTTCTGCACATCGGCGATCATTCCGTTCGGCGATTGTTCCTTGATGTCCGCGCTGTGAACTTGCTGATTGTTTAACGGCACTTCCGGTTGTTGAATAGTCGTGTTTTGCACGAGTTTTGCATTATCATTTAAGCGATTCGCGCCGATAAATCCGATGATTAATCCGATGACCAAACCGATTATTCCGGTAAAAATATGTTTCTGCATTATGGTATAAAAAAAACGAGAAATGAAAACGGTTACATATTTTCATTTCTCACCTTTATAATTTCAATTAAGTTTTACGCGTAACTGTGCAATCCCGGAAGCAAATAACTAACGCCGAGATATGTAAAAATCACCAGTAAAAATGCAATAATCGCAAAATAAGCCGAACTTCTGCCCGACCAACCGCGCGAAATTCTGGTGTGCAAAAATGCCGCGTAAGTCAGCCACGCGATTAATGCGGCTGTTTCTTTCGAGTCAAAACCCCAAGGTCTGCCCCAAGATTCGTTTGCCCAGATCGCGCCGGTGATTAAAAGCATCGCCAAACCCGCGAACGCCAGACTCGCCGTTTTATACATCAAACCGTCGAGCGATTCGAGCGAAGGCAGACGTTCGCGCAATTTTTCGGTTCTGAAGCTGAAAAGCATCACGAAAAAAGTCGCCGCCAATGCCGTCAGCAAACCGGAAAATTCGACCGGATTTGTTTTCAAGTCCAAAAACAAACTGTCGCCGCGCTGTTGCAAATAAGTTTTTGCGCCTTGTTCGAGTTGCGACGGAGTCAGTGCGGCAAATTCCTGCGCCGACAGACTTTGTTTTTCCGCCATCGCGCGTCCGGCAACGACGTATTGAACCGGATTTGCGTCAAGTTGTGCTTTTAACTGCGCCGGAACATCGGTCGTCGTAGATTTTACGCCGGAAACATAAAAAGCAATCGCCGCGAGTTGTGCAACCAGAGCCAATTTTAGAAGAATATGTCCGGCTTTTTTCGCTGTTTCATTGTTTTGATACAGATAAATCAAAAAAGAAACGATCACGCCTAAAAGTAAAATTCCCGATAGAGCCAAAACCGCGCCGACGTATGGAATTTCCAATCTAAACGGTGAAGGAAATGGTTTTGCGCCGACTGTCGGATTCGGAATAAACAGACCGCTGCGATAGACAAATTCGGTGAAAACGGAAAATTTGCTGATCGTGCCGAAAACCGCAATTGCAAAAAGACTCGAAAAAATCGCCATTGCTTCGATTTTTATTTTGTCTTTAATCAGATACATCACGGCAACCGCAAAACAGACGAGCGAAATACCGTAACTCATTGACGCAACGCCGACGTGAATCGGTCGCCAGTAAGAATCCAAAACCGGCGGAAGATCAATAAATTCGCTTCCGATAAATCTTGCGAGAGTTAAGATCAATGCGGCAATCGGCAAAGTAAACGCACTTAAAACCTGAAAGTTTTTTCTGTGTGAAAACAAAAGCGTGACGAATCCCGCGCCGAAGGCAAAAGCCAGACTCAGATCATACAAATTTGCAAACGGAATGTATCGGAAAAACCACGGCGTTTCCATATTTCCGCCGGCGCGAAGCATCGCAATTTCCCGATCAAACGCACCGACCCAACGCACGAGCCACGACGATAGATTAAAGAAAACTCCGATTGCGCCGCTCCAAAGTGCGATCTTCCGCGCCATTTCCGAAGGCGCGTAAAGATTTGTCAATTGGAAAAGCGCGGCTAAAATATAACAGGCGAGCGCGACCATCATTAACGCGCCGTCTGAAACAAATTTCACTCCGATTTCGATGCGGAGTGCGAGCATCAGAAACGCACCGACAATTGCTAAAATTGCCGGAAGATAAGATTTCCAATTTCCCTGACCAACATCGGATTTCGATTTTCCTTTGATTATTACGCTGTCTTGTAAATTTTGAACTTCCTGCATAATTTTATAATTTATCTGTATTCGGAATGTAATGCGGATTTACTTCGGAAATTATTTTGTTAAATTTATCTTCAAATCCGAATTGATTGCGGTTGGTGTTGCCGCCTAAAACTATTTCGTTATTTTCCTTGTCGATTAACGCCCAGATTCTGCGGTGCGAAACAAAAAAGACGAAACAAAGTGCGCCGATCAAACCGAAACCGCCGATATACCAAGCGATAAATGCCGCGTTAAAAGGATCGTATTTGATTGATAAAACGTGCGCGATGGGCGATTTTTGAAACGATTGCAAACGCCATCTGTAACCTGCTTTCGGCGCGTTGATCGGCGCGTTATCGGGCAATTTATTGGCAAAGGCGAAAACTTTTTCGGTCTGTCCGTTCGGCGGCGTAACGCTCAAAACCGCGACCGGATTATTATATTCAGCCGAGCGCGTCGCAAGTTCGCCGCCCTGCATTACAAAATCCGGCAAAAACGCTTCGTGTTTGATTTTCGTGCCGTCGGGCAAAACGGTTTCGCCGTTTCGTTTTAAATTTACAGTCAAAGGCTGTGCGCCTTCGGTTTGCGGAATGAGATTCAATGTCATTTCGCTCGCGCTTCCGATAGTAATCGCGCTTGCCTGAAAAAATCTGTAACCGCGATATTCAAACGGACGATTCAAACTGACATCGGCAATCGTTTCGCCGTATTGCGGATCGTCAATTTTGATCTGCGTTCGCCAATCGAGCGTGTTATTGATTTCAATAGAACCGTTCGGATCAATCAATTTTTGCTCGATCTCGGTGCAGGTGATTGTAAACGGCACTTGAACATTAAAGCGTTCCTGTTTATCGAGATTGAATTCTACCTTTTGAATCTGATCGGTAATTTTCGGAGCTTGAGCGGCTTGTTGCTGTGAAGGATTTGAATCCGGCGTGAGACGAACATCGGCATCAAATCCGGTTTGAAGGGCGACGAAATGACCGAGAAAAAGTGTCAAAAGAAAAACGTGAACGACATACGCGCCGAGCCGATTCCATTTTCCGCTTTCACCGAAAACATATAGATTGCCTTTCTTTTCTGAAATCGTCGCGCTCAGACCGTTTTTCTTAAAAGCGTCGAAAACTTCTTCGGCGGCAAGTT
This sequence comes from Pyrinomonadaceae bacterium, assembly GCA_965217985.1. Taxonomy (GTDB): domain Bacteria; phylum Acidobacteriota; class Blastocatellia; order Pyrinomonadales; family Pyrinomonadaceae; genus DATHTS01. The sequence goes on along the minus strand of CBDCJY010000001.1, from coordinate 188,373 downwards.
CTTCGTTTTCGATTTCGGTTTTAACTAATGCGTTTTGATTTTGTCCGAGCAGCCATTTGCGCGAAGCGTCGAGTTTCGGTTTTGAAATGTAAGTCCACGCCGAAGGGAAACGGTCAATCGAAGCCAGAACAATGTTCAAAGATAGAACCAGAAGCAGAAAATTGTAATACCAACTGTGATAAATATCGAAAAGTCCGAGCGTGCCGTAAACGGTTTTTTCCGCCGGTGTCATCGAAGCGTAATGCGAGTCGAAACCGTTGACGTTTTGCTGAATAATCAACATTCCGACCATCGAAAGCGCGACTAAAATGCACAATAGAACGATGCCGAATTTAACCGAACTCAAAAAGTCCAGCGAACGATTTAAAAAGGAAACCGTTTTCGGTTTGATGATTTCTTTCGGTCTGATTGTTTCTTCGGCTGCTGACATTTTTATGTAAAAATCATATCCTGTCTATACTTATTTGTCATCCGCGTAATAATTAGAATACCTTTTATCTAAAAAAAGTTTGATTTTTAATTGGCGGTTTGGAAATTGCTCTGTTGCAAGTTATTCTTGCACTATTACTACTTTATAAATCTTTAATTCAATGGACATTTTAACAGCGGAAATACAGGATACGAAAGTTGTCGGTTTGAAGGAAAAACTTGCGGCATTTTTAGAACTCACGAAACCGCGCATTGCGTTTATGCTCGTGCTGACTTCCGCCGCCGGATTTTATCTCGGCTCGAAGGGAAGTTTCGATTTCCTGCTTTTTATCAATTCGATAATCGGCATCACGCTTTTGGCTTTCGGTGTCGCAACTTTGAATCAATTTATCGAACGAAAAACCGACGCGCTGATGGAAAGAACGGCGACGCGCCCGATTCCGACGGGAAAAGTTTCGCCCGCCGAAGCATTGATTTTCGGTTTGATCTTAACTGTTTCGGCTGAAATCTATCTGGTTTTTCTCGTTAATCCGCTGACCGCTGTTTTGGGTTTTCTGGTCATCGTCGGTTATGTTTTGCTTTACACGCCGCTTAAAACAAAAACTTCGGCTTCGACCGCCATCGGCGCGATTCCGGGCGCATTGCCGCCTTTGATGGGTTGGACATCTTCGGCAAACGAAATTACTTTGGGCGCGTGGGTTTTGTTCGCGCTGTTGTTCTTATGGCAATTTCCACATTTTCTGGCAATCGCTACGATGTATAAAGAGGAATATCGAAAAGCCGGAATTTTAATGCTTCCGGTCGTCGAAAAAGAAGGAAAATTAACCGCGATTCAGATCGTAACATTTACCGTGATGCTTTTGCCGATCAGCGTCGCTCCGTTTTTTATCGGCGTGGCAGGTTATGTTTATTTGATCGGCGCGTCGGTTTTGGGTTTGTGGTTTTTATATTCCAGCATCCAGACGGCGCGTTCAAAAACGGTCGAGCAGTCACGAAAGTTATTGCTCGTTTCGGTTTTATATCTTCCGGTTATCTTCGCTCTGATGGTTTTCAATCATCAATAAGAAACTTCTCGCATTTATGGAAGTCGGCACGGTAAAAACAAAATTCAGACAGAATAACAGAGGCAAAAAATTAATGTCTTTGAAAGAAGGTTTCGGTCAAAACGGCGGAAACGGCGGCGGCAGTAACAATGGCGGCGGAAATGACAGTCAGCCGGATTTTTACGAATCGTCTCCGGCATCGAACATCGCCCGAATTTTCACGGTTTTTTTGCTGTTAGTCGTTTTAATGACTTTCGGCGGTTTGATCGGCGCGTATATCGTTTTGGCGACAAACGGCGCACTCGAATGGCGACCGTTCGATTTGCCTTATCAGGTTTGGATTTCGACCGCAATTATTCTGGCAAGCAGTTTTACATACCATCTTTCAAAAACGCATCTTTACAAAGAAGAACAGGAAAAATCGAAAAAATGGCTGCTCGTCACGACCGTTTTCGGCGCGGCGTTTATTTCCTCGCAGATTCTCGCTTGGTTTTTGCTGTATCGGCGCGGCGTTTATTGGGCGGCAAATCCTTACGCCGGATTTTTCTATATTTTAACAGCGGTTCACGCGGTTCACGTTATCGGCGGAATCTGCGCTCTCGGCGCGATTGTGACACGAACTTGGGAAAAATCTTTCTCCGGCGATGAACTCGAATACCGAAAAAACTTGGCGAACGTCGTCGGTTGGTATTGGCATTTTATGGATGCGCTGTGGATTATAATTTTGATGCTGCTCGGATTTTGGAAGTAAAAATGGAAAACGCCGTAAGTCTGGAAAATCAAAAATCGTCGAAACTTTTCATCAATATCGTTTCGGTCGCCGTTCCGGTTGTCGTAGCGATTTTGCTCGCTTTGCCGAATAAACCGGATTTAGGCGCGTGGACGAAAAATATTTCTCACGTTATAGGTTTCGTAAACTTTCTGACGACGATTAGTTTGATTCTCGGACTCGTTTTTATCAAAATGAAAAAAATCAGCCTGCATCAATTGATGATGACGATTTCTTTCCTTCTCGGCGGCATTTTTCTCGTCTGTTATGTAACGTATCACCTGACGAATCCGGCTAATAAATTTAACGGCGAAGGTGTCGTTCGCGGCATCTATTTATTTATTTTGATAACGCACGTCGGTTTGTCGCTGATCGTTCTGCCGCTCGTTTTGCGGGCAATGTTTTACGCCGTTACAAAACAGTTTGCAAGTCATCGCAAAATCGTTCGTTTCGCCTATCCGATCTGGCTTTACGTCTCGATTACGGGCGTGACGGTTTATCTGATGTTGTATCATCTTTTTCCCGCCAAATAATTTTCAATTTAAACCTTGTAAATAATAATTTTCGTGTGATATATTTGTTTTCGTTGAAAATTTATCGCCGAAGTTATTTCAAACTTGAAAAAACGCGGGGGAACCAATCGTTCGATTTTTAGATTTTTTCGAACACGGGGCGAAGTATTTATTATAAATGCGGGGAAAACTTCTTCATCCCTAGCCCGTCAGCTAACCTCGAAGGCGAATGGAAGAAGTAACTGCGAAAGTTAAATGCCGTAATTGGCGCGATTTTGTGTGTGCTTCGTGCCTTTTCAACGACTCTTGTCTTCTCAACAGAGAGAAAAAGTTCCGTGATTTTTTACGGAACTTTTTCGTTTTTAAATTATTTTAACTCTGCATCTTATTGATCTTAAAAGTAAATAACGGCATTTTAGCGTTTTTGTCCAATGTCATATCTGTCGGAGTGTCGTCGAGTTTAATTGAAAATTTTTGACTTCTTTTATCAATTACGACTTTTTCGATTTTCTCGCCGCTTTTCGTTTGGACGAAAATTTCTATTGGAAAAATGAAAACATCGGGTATTTTATCGCCTTTTTGCGTTTGCGAAACAGTAATGTTTAAAGTTTTATCCGTCCGATTATAAACCGAATCAACATTCAATTTCGGATGCCCGACACCGTAAACCCAGTGTTTAAAAAATTGTTCCAGATTTTTCCCCGAAACTTCTTCCATAACTTTTTTCAAATCGGTAGATTCGACATTAGAAAATTTATGACGATTCAAATAAACATTGATCGCTTTCCAAAACGCTTCGTCACCGACTGTTTCGTGCAGTAAATGTATGACTAAACTTCCTTTGTTGTATGTGATATTCGGATATTTGAAAAGTTTACTCGTCTCATCCGCCGTCTGATTAAACAAACCGTGTTTCGTATTATTGACCGCATCGCCGTTAAGATATATTTCGGCATCTTCACGGATTTTCGCCGTGTAAGCGTTTTGACCGTATTTTTTCCCGCGATAGACGGCTTCCATATATGTCGCAAAACCTTCGTTGAGCCAAAGTTCCGCCCAATTTTTGCAGGTGACGAGATTTCCGAACCACGAATGCGCGAGTTCGTGAGAGACGAGATCAACCGTGTAACCGCGCAGAAAAGCGAAACGGGCGAGAAAAATTTCTTTGTCGGAATAAGTCGTCGCCGTAATGTTTTCCATTCCGCCGAACTGAAAATTATCAACCATCGTCTGATCGTATTTATTGTATGGAAAATCAACGCCCGTAACTTCCTCGAAAATCCGAATCATTTCCGTCGTATCGGAAAAAGCGAGCGGAATAATTGTTTCTTCGCCCGGATAAACATACATTCCGAGCGGAATATTTTTATATTTTTCAACGGTTTTTGAAAATTTTCCGATCACGAAAGATGTCAGATATGTCGAATGCGGAATAGGCATTTGAAAGTGAAAAACGGCTGTGCCGTCAGTGTTTTCCTTTTTATCAATAAATTCGCCGTTGGCAATGACGTTTTCATCGGATTTTGCCGTGATAAATTGTTCGCTCGTCGCTTTGTCGTCGGGAAAATCATACGACGGAAACCAAAAATGCGCTTCGTCGGGTTCGCCTTGCGTCCAGATTTGTTCGGAGTGAATGATCTTTTTGCCGTCTTTCTTTTCTGCGACAAAATAAATTCCTTTTTTCGGTTTGCAGGAATATTTGAGACGTATATTTATCAGTTCGTCTTTTTTATAAGTTTTACCGAGTTCGACGGAAATTTTTTCGTCGGCGAGTTTGTAACTCAATTCCTGACTGCCGTTTTCCAGTCTGACGGATTCAAACGTCATTCCGGCGGCATCGAGTTCGAGCGTTTTGAAATTGTCGAACAGCGGTTTTAGCGAAACGGTCGTATCGCCGAAAACCTGTTTTTTGCTGCGGTCAAAGCTGATTTGAATTTTGTAATGTTGAACGTCAAAGGTTTTTGTCCGGTTAAAATCCTGCGAGAAAACTTTGAATGCGAAAAATAATAATAAAAAAAAGACGAACGGAAAGAATGCTTTTTTTTGAAATTTCATAAAGATAAAAAAAGGCGAAACATAAAAAATGTTTCGCCCGAAAAAATTACGGTTTCAAGTATTTGGCGAGCCAGTCTGAAACCTGCGAATACCAGAACTGCGAATTTTGCGGTTTTTGAATCCAATGACCTTCATCGGGAAAAACGACGAGTTTTGACGGAACATTTCTGATTTGCAACGCCGTGTAAAGCTGTAAACTCTGGTCAACCGGAACGCGATAATCAATTTCTCCGGCTGTTACGAGCGTCGGCGTGTCGAAGTTTTTGACAAATTTATTCGGCGACCATTTTTCGTAAAGCACCGGATTGTCCCACGGCGCACCTTTAAATTCGTAATTCGTAAACCAGAGTTCTTCGGTCGCGCCAGCCATACTTTCGAGATTATAAACTCCGGCGTGCGAAACGAGAGTCGTGAATTTGAAACGCGGATCGGTATTGTGTCCGAGAATCCAGTCAACCATATAACCGCCGTAACTCGCGCCCGCCGCGCCGATTCTAGTTTTATCAATATACGGATTTTTGATGACATTGGCGACACCGTTCATAATGTCTGTAAAAGCTCGTCCGCCCCAATCGGCGGAAACTTCGTTGACGAATTTCTGCCCGTAGCCGGTCGAGCCGCGCGGATTCGGCATAAAGACGATGTAACCCTGATTGGCGAAAATCTGCGGATTCCAGCGATAACCCCAATTATTTCCCCACGCGCCCTGCGGTCCGCCGTGAATTAAAACAAGCAAAGGATATTTTTTCGATGCGTCGAAATTTGCCGGTTTCAAAAGAAATCCGTGAACTTTCGCGTTCATCGCGCCTGCCCAATCAATATCTTCGGCTTTCTGTAAATTTAAGGCTTTTAACATTTCCGAATTTATTTTGGTCAAAGCCTTCATTCCGTTTCCGTCAAAATCGACGCGCATTATTTCCGTCGGTGAAATCATCGAACTGCTCGCAAACACGAGTGTTTTTCCGTCGGATGAAATATTTAACGAGTTGGCGGAATCTTTCGTTTCCAACACGTTTTTTACAAAAGTTGCGATTCGCAGACGAAAATCCGGTTCGACCGGAACGGAAAGTATTTGCGATGCGCCTCGAATGCCGGACGCAAAATAGACGATTTTGCTGTCAGGCGAAACGGTTATTTCATCTGCATAATTATCGTAACCGCGTGTCAACTCGACGATCTCGCCTGTTGTGCGGTTATAACGCATAATTCGCCAACGGTCGGACTCGAACGCTTCAGTTGCCTGTGAACGATACAAAATGTATTTTCCGTCATAAGTATAAACGGGCGAAGCGTCGTAGCCTCTATTCGTAATAGTGATATTTTTTGAAGCGGCAGTGCCTTCGAGCGGGCGAATATAAATATCGCTGTTGGTCGAGATCGCTTCGATCTTATCGGGATTTCGCAGATAAGCGATTTCCTTTGAATCGGGCGAAAAGGCGTAATCAACGCCGGTTGACGCTCCATACGGCGGCGAATCGAAATCGCCGAATGTCAGATCACGTGCATTACCGTCGCCTTTGGCGGAAACGACGAAAACGTGCGAGCGTTTCGCTTCGCGCCATTCGACCCAGTGTTTGAATAAAAGCCGTTCGGTCACGTGCGCTTTGACTTTGCTCGTTTCGGCAAATTCGTCTTTTCGTTTGTTGCAGTCGTCGGTCGTGCATTCGGGATAAACGTCCGAATTAAAAGCGATCCATTTGCCGTCTGGCGACCAGACCGGATTTCCCGCACCGGACGAAAGTTCGGTAATCTGCTTTTTATCATCGCCGTCCGCGTCCATCATCCAGATTTGTCCGCCGGTCGTAAAAGCGATTTTACTTCCGTCCGGCGACCATCGCGGTGAACTGCTTGATGCTTCGCCTTTAGTGATCTGTTTCAAATTCGAGCCGTCAATCGAAACCGTGTAAATCTGCGTATTTGTTTTATTTAAGTCGAATTTTACATCGCCGATTGAAAATGCGACCGTTCGACCGTCGGGCGACAATCGCGGATCACCGACGCGGCGAATTTTCATCATTTCATCGAAATTGAATTTCGTATTTGTCTGAGCATTTAAGCCTGAAAATGCGAAAATTATGAATAGAAAAGTGTAGAAAAATTTTCTCATATTTTTGTTTGAAATATAAATTTTGGAATAATCGAAAAGCAAAATTATTATGACATAAAAATTTGGAAAGACGGAAATCTTGAAGATAATCCGGCAACCGAAAATAGCGTAGCAATTTTTTCCGCTCGAATTGCTCTCGAACAGTCTTTGCCGTGATAGATTCAAAAGTTCGGGATATGTGGTTTAATGTTTTTGTCTTTGCAAAGTAATTTTTCAGATGATAACTTCAAACATTATTATTGAAATAAATTTATGAACAGACCGCCGCCTTATTTTCCGCAAAATCAGCTTTCGCCGCCGGACGAAAAGCGTTATCGAAAATTTAAATTATTCGTCGCCTTGGGAATTATAGGTCTGCTCGTATTACTCGGCGCAGCCGGTTATGGAATTTACCTTTTAATTAATAGTCTATTTTTTTAGAGCAATTCAGGTTTGCATTGACAGTTAATTTTCGCGTTTCGGCGGCTTTTTCGCTACCGTTAATGCTTAATTTTCGTTTCGTTTCAATATAGGGTAAATATGTCGCCCACCAGCTTTCTGCGGGATACTCCGAAAATAACGCATTTTCAATTTATTTTTTGAACAATCTTTTTACTCTTGATATTAGTCTTCTATATAGAGGCGGAGTCGAGTCGTGCGTCTTAGTTCCGGGAGTATATTGCAAACTGTTTTCAGGAAAATCCTCCGCTAGACTATTGGCTGTCGGCGATGTTACGAGATTACATTTATCATCTTTGATTGCTACGAATGTACACCGATCTTGATGCTCAATTCCGGGTTCACCGAAATTTAAATGTGCCGGAGTAAAACATTCATAAACCGAAGAGAAACCTGCTTCTCTTAGAATGTTCACCAGTGATGCTCTGGTAAACCAAAAACTTGTCGGATTGTCTGCCGATGCCCAAAGCCTTTTTGCCTTTTCATCTTCGGTCGAGTCATCGGGATGCTCACGATATACCTTTCCCCAATAAACCTTATCGTTATAGTCGAATCGTTCGATTGCTTCGAGTGCTATATGAGTATCTATAACAACTACACGATCAACTATTTCATACATTTTATTTATTAAGGTTATTACATCGCCGGCTGGAAGATGGTAAAGAATTCCACTGCATACAATAGCATCGAATCTGCCATACGCTTCAACGGAAATGTTCCTAACATCATCATGACGAAACTCCAAGTTGTCCAGTCCGAGAATTTCTTTACAAAAAATAGCTTTCTCGATGTTAGTTTCTCTGATCTCGACACCTACGGTAGACGATCCGTGACTGGCAAATTCAATCGAGAATATTCCATCCAGACAACCCAAATCAAGAATGCGGCACTGAGATAAAGATTTTTGCGTCAGATCACTCACAACCTGAACGATTCGTTTAAGTCTTGTGTGTGGTATTTGAAGATTACCTCCAGTCCAAATATCGTGAGGCAGTGGAATGTCAAATGTCCAATCGCCATATTTCTGCCTGACAAAATCAAGTCGGGTTTGAATAGATTCTTTAGTATTCATTATTTCTTAATTATATTATTTTGATAATCATAGAGCAGAGACTGCACCTGACGATTATGTTAATTCATTATGATTATTTATGCTAATCAATGTTTAAGACAGAGAATAAAAAGTGATGCTGCTAATTTGCCGCAGACGTAGTAATGAGCAATCAACCCTTCATCCTACTAATAAATACTCTATTGATTGTCTCATCACCGACACGAATTAGCGACCATCATCAGCCTTTGCTTAAAATGACCGAATGACAAACACTAATCAATTCCCGACCTATAAAAACGGCTGATAATTATTGCTTGATCGTTGATATTTCAATTCGGATATTTATCATAAATAAAGCAAACCAAAGATAAAGCCGAGTAAGTTGAAATCCCATAAACTTGATTCTACCTATTCGATGGTTTTGCGTTACTTCAATCCTTGATTCGCATTATCTGTTGTTTTTTGTCTGGCTTTTTTGAATATTCGCCTGTGCGCCTTTGACGGCAAGTTGTTTTGCTTCGGGTAAAAGTTCTATTGCGCGAAGCAGTTGATTGTCGTAATCGTTGAAAACCTGAAAAGAAGTCGTTGCGCCGTAAGCCGCCGTAACCAATTCGGTTCTCAAAATACGTTGGATATATTCTTTTTCACGATCAACCTGTGTCGGCGTAAATTTATATTTTTCGACCGCAAATTTTTTGAAATCATCGAATAATTTGTCAGTTACCTGAAAATCGTTGGATTTGATGTCGTAGTCGAAAACAATCGGGCGATCAACTTTATAAGTTTCAAATCCGGGCGTTTTGCCATAGACAAGGCTGAGTGCGAAAGCGAAGATCGGATCGTTAAATTTAACTTGAAATCTCGCTTTTTCAGAAGGAATCGTCTGCGCTTTGATCGGTTCGTCAGGCATAATGCCGCCGCCGCCGTAAACGGTTCTGCCGGAATCTGTTGCTTTCTTTTCGCCTTTCGGTTTGACGGGCGTATCTTCCTCGTTCAAAGTTCCGCCTTTCGTATAGTAATTATAGAGATTGCCGTCCGAATAATCTCTCTGAATCAATCTGCCCGAAGGAGTTTCATATTTGGCAATCGTCAAAAGAAGCATCGAGCCGTATTCGAGCAAAAACGGATTTTGCACCAAACCTTTGCCGAACGTATTTTCACCGACAATTAATGCGCGGTCGTGATCCTGAAGTGCGCCAGCCAGAATTTCCGAAGCCGAAGCCGTGTTTCGATTCACCAGAACAACGAGAGGCATTTTTTCGGGCGAATCGTTTTCGGCTTCAAAAGTTCGTGCCGAACCTTCGACTCTGCCTTTTTGCGTAAAAATCGTCTGACCGTTGCCGAGAAAAGTATTGGCGACCATATAAGCCTGATTGACGAGTCCGCCGCCGTTGTTTCGCAGATCGAGAACGAGTTGTTCCATTCCCTGAGATTTGAGTTGCTTCATCGCTTCGCGGAATTCGTTATAGGTCGTGTAATTAAAACCGCCCGTCATCGCCATATAACCGATGCGCGGTTTTATCATATACGCTTCGGCAATCGAAGGCTGCGAAACCGCATCGCGGACAATTTCAACCGCTTCGCGCTTTCCGGTGTTGTATCTTTCAACAACCAATTTGGCGGCTGTTCCGCGCGGACCTCGCAGAAATTCGCGCACTTCCGAAAATGATTTTCCGACCATCGAAGTTCCGTTGACTTCGACGATTTTATCGCCGTAACGCAAACCTGCGCGATTTGCCGGTGCGCCGTCGAATGTCGCTTTAATGTATGTTGCAATGACGTTGCCTTTTTCATCGCTCAAATCTCCGATGGTTGCGCCGATTCCGAAATACTGCGAACTTTGACTCGTTCTGAATTGCTCGAATTCTTTCGCGTCGAAATAATTCGAGTGCGGATCGAGCGTGTGCAGCATACTGTCAATCGAAGATTTGAAAAGCTCGTTATAATCGAGTTTTTTGCCTTGAATGTGATTGCTCTCGATCAGCGTCAGGGCTTCGGCAACATCCGATTCGATTTTTTCCATCGTCACGGCTTTGGAAGTTTTTGCCGTTGGAGTAATCTCTTTTGAATTAACGTGAGCGTTTTTAGAAACTGTCGAAGATTGGGCGAAAACGCCGGAAAATAAAATTGCGATAAGCAGAAAACTGCCGGAAAGACTAAATCTTTTTCTCACTATAAAAAATCTCCTTTGGGCTGAAATGCCTGAATTAACCAAAAAATGATAACATCTGTTTGAGGAAAAAGCGATAAAAAGAGTTGCTTGACCAATTTTTATAAATTCATTGGAGGGAAACAGATATGGGAAATGTAACAAAAGTATTGTTGGTTTTAACATTCGTTTTTTGCGCTTATGGATTTGCGTCCGCTCAAAACAACGATAAGAGGCAAAATTCAAGAGTAAAACTACTTTCAAACCCGAAGCCTACTTACACACCGGAAGCGAGACGCGCTGGAATTTCGGGAAAAGTGGTGTTAAAGATCGAGTTTAAAGCAGACGAAACCATTGGCGAAGTCGAGAATATCGTAGAGCAAACCGATTCGAATATGGAAGAATACGGTTTGGTGAATCAGGCAATCAAAGCGGCAAAAAGAATTAAATTTATGCCGGCAATGGAAAACGGGCAAGCCGTCACACAAACCAAAATTGTCGTAATAACTTTTAACACTTACTGAAATTTAGATGAATCATCTGTTAGAAATCGAAAATCTGCAAACTCATTTTCCGACTCGCGCCGGACTTGTCAAAGCCGTTAATGATGTCAGTTTTTACATAAACGAAGGCGAACTTCTCGGACTTGTCGGCGAATCGGGCTGCGGAAAATCAATCACGGCTTTGTCGGTAATGCGTCTGATCGCGCCGCCGGGGAAAATTGTCGGCGGCTCGATAAAATTTAAAGGCGAAGAATTGAAAAATGCGTCTGATGAACGAATGCGAGAGATTCGCGGCAATGACATCGGGATGATTTTTCAAGACCCGATGACTTCGCTCAATCCGGTTTTCACGGTCGGCGAACAAATCGCCGAAGCCTTGCGTCTGCACCGCAAACTCAATAAAAACGATGCGTGGAATGCGGCAATCGAAGCGATGGACGAAGTTTCGATCCCCGATCCGTCGCGCCGCGTCAAAGATTATCCGCACCAGCTTTCCGGCGGAATGCGCCAGCGCGTAATGATTGCGATGGCTCTGGCTTGCAATCCCGAACTTTTAATCGCCGACGAACCGACGACCGCTTTGGATGTAACGATTCAGGCACAGATTCTCGAACTTCTCGACGAACTGCGAACGACGCGAAAATTGGCGATTCTGCTCATCACGCACGATCTCGGCGTGGTCGCGGAAGTCGCCGATAGAGTTTGCGTAATGTATACCGGGAAAATCGTCGAAGAATCGGGCGTTGAAGAAATTTTTGAAAAACCGAAACATCCATACACGCAGGGACTTTTAAAAAGCGTTCCGAAACTTGCGGCAAAAAATATCGAGAAAATCACGCGGCTTTCGACCATCGAAGGAACTGTTCCGTCGCCGACAAATTTGCCCGAAGGCTGTCATTTCGCTCCGCGTTGCGAACACCGAATGGACATCTGCACACGCGGCACGATTCCGCTTTTCGAGTTGGCAAATGCTGTCAAAGTGCGCTGCGTTTTATATGATGAAAAACGAAAATTTGAAATTGCCAGACAAAAAGTGCTTTCTGCGGTATCCGACAATTAGCGATTCGGATGAATTTATCGCTTCGAGTATTGCCAGCCGAAAATTTCATCGCGGATTGGTTAATCCGCCGAAAGACCGGACAAGTTTTGAAAATTATTTGCAGCGAAATGAAAGCGAAGCGAACGAAAGTCTTTTGATCTGCCGAAAAAGCGACAACGCCATCGTCGGCACGACAAATCTTTCGCAGATTTTCCGGCTTTCTTTTCAAAATTGCTATCTCGGATATTATTTGTTTGAAAAATACACGGGAAAAGGTTTGATGACCGAAGCAATTGAACTGGTTTTGCGTCACGCTTTCAAAAATCTCGAACTGCACCGCGTTGAAGCAAACGTGCAGCCCGAAAATCTGCCGTCAATTGCTGTGTTAAAACGCTGTAATTTTGTAAAAGAAGGTTTTTCGCCGAAGTATTTAAAGATCGGCGGGAAATGGCGCGATCACGAGCGTTGGGCGATAATAAAGGAAAATTGGAGAAAGTAATGAGTCAGGCACTTGCAAGAAAACCGATGACCGAATCGGAATATCTTTTGTTTGAAGATAAATCGAAAATCAGACACGAATTTATGGACGGTGAGCTTTACGCGATGGCTGGCGCGTCGCGGAATCATAATCTCGCCAATACAAATATTTCGACGGAATTAAACATTCAATTACGCCAAACCGACTGCGAAATTTACGTCAACGATTTTCGCGTCAGAATCCGCGAAGGTCATAATGTTTATCCCGATGTAGCAGTTGCTTGCGGCGAAATTCAAACGACGGATAAAGAAAATACTTTGCTCAATCCGGTTGTTATTTTTGAAGTTTTATCAAAATCAACCGAAAATCGTGATCGCGGTGATAAAGCCGAAGATTATTACGCTTTACCTTCTTTGCAGGAGTATATTTTAGTTTCGCAATACCGCGTCAGAGTCGAGCATTTCGCACGTCAGAAAAATAACGTGTGGCTTTTGAAGATTTATGAAGATTTGGATGAAATGATCGAACTCGATTCGATCAAATGTAAAATTTCACTTGAAATGATTTATTTGAAACTGAAAATTACACCGCTGAAACTCGTTAAAAATAAAAAGAAAAATGGAAAACAGCGCAGTTAAAACACAAAAAGAAAAACTTGTCGAAGTAAAAAATCTCGTCAAGTATTTTCCCGTCGAAGGAAGTGACGACGTTGTTCGTGCGGTTGACGATGTTTCGTTCGATATTATTTCGGGCGAAACTTTGGGACTTGTCGGCGAATCGGGCTGCGGAAAATCAACCGTCGGTCGTTCTCTCTTGCGGCTTTATGAACCGACGAGTGGGGAAGTTTTGTTTGAAGGGAAAAATATCATCGGCTTGCCGAATAAGGAAATGCAGTCTTTGCGCCGCGAAATGCAGATTATTTTTCAAGACCCGTATGCGAGTTTGAATCCGCGACTTTCGATTCAGTCAATCGTTTCCGAACCTTTGAAAATTCACAAAATCGGAACATCTTCAGAGCAGAAAGACCGCGTTGCCGATCTGCTCGAAAAAGTCGGACTCGATCCCAACTATATGAAACGCTTTCCGCACGAATTTTCCGGCGGACAACGCCAGCGAATCGGCATTGCGCGTGCGCTTGCGCTTAATCCGAAATTGATAATCGCCGACGAACCTGTTTCGGCTCTGGACGTTTCCGTTCAGGCGCAGGTCGTCAATCTTTTACAGGATTTACAGGCGGAATTCGGTTTGACATACTTATTCATTTCTCACGGTTTGGCAGTCGTCGAACATATTTCAAACCGCGTCGCCGTGATGTATCTCGGAAAAATCGTCGAAATCGCCGATGCCGAAACGCTTTACGAAAATCCGCTTCATCCATATACAAAGGCTTTGCTGTCGGCGATACCGATTCCCGATCCGAAACAAAAACGCGAACGCATCGTTTTACAAGGCGATGTGCCGACACCGATCAATCCGCCGTCGGGCTGTCGTTTCCGAACTCGTTGTCCGATTGCAATCGAAGACTGTGCGCGTATCGAACCGGAATTGCGCGAAATTCAATCCGAACATTTTGCCGCTTGTATCCGCGTCGAAAATTATGACAAATCTTTGACCAAAGACAAATTTGAAACGGTTTAATTCATTTCGTCGTATAGAGATTAAATTTCAGCAATTCAATTTAATAACAAACATTTTTGGAGGGAAAAATAATGGAAGAAGCGAACAATACGGAATGGCAAGAGCCGCCAATACCGGAGGAAATCAAAGCAATCGAAAATCCGCCGCAGATGTCCGAACCTGCGACTCTCGGCAATATCTTTTTTGAACCGGGCAAAACATTTGAAGATATGCGCCGAAAACCGCGCTTTTTGATCGCCGGTCTGATAATAATCATTTTCTCGGCGATATTTCAGATACTATTTATTCAAAAAATAGGATATGAAAATATCGTCCGCGCACGAATCGAATCGAGTTCGCAAACTGAACAGTTGCCCAAAGAGCAGAAAGATAAAATAATTCAACAACAGAGTTCTCCCATATTTAAAGGAATTGCTTACGCTATTTTACCGGTTGCAGTCGTGCTTTCATTTCTGATCGGCGGATTGATCTATTGGCTCGGAGCTAATGCGATGGGCGGCTCGGCAAAATTTCTGCACGGTGTTTCAGTGTGGGTTTATTCGAGCCTTCCGCCATCAATAATTTTCGTTTTAGCCAACATACTCGTTTTGTTTTTGAAATCGGTTGATGACATTGATATTATTCGTTCGCAATCAGGTTTGATACAAGCAAATCCGGGTTTCTTTATGGACGCTAAGATACATCCGGTTTTGACGGCACTATTGAGCGGTTTGGATTTATTTGCGATTTTCGGTTGGGTTTTGGCAGCTATAGGACTTCAAAAAGTCGCCAAAATTTCTTCCGGTTCGGCTTGGGCTGTCGTCTTAGCCGTCGGACTTATCGGAATTGCTTTTAAGGTAATCGCCGCATTGATTTTCGGATAAGTAAAAAAGGATTCATTTTATAAAATGAATCCCTTTTTTTCTGCAAAATATAAGAATAACCTCAATAGGTAATATGATTTTCAGAGAAATTTATTTCTCATTTTCCTTCGGAGTAATGTAAAACGGGCGATGCTGAACTTCAAATTGCTTATCATCGTAAACGCCGTCGCCGTTGACATCCACTTTGACTTCCAATTTATATTTTGTTCCCGGTTTTCGCTTTTCGGGAATGTCGTAAGCCAAACTGTATTGATTGCGTAAAAGCGCGTTGATTGATTGCAGATAAGACGGCAATTCGCTTTCAAAAGTCATTTCAAAGTGCATTCCGCCGGATTCTTTGGCAAATGTGTTCATCGCATTTTTAGCTTGTAAAAACGTCAATCTGCCGGGCATTCCGTTAATGCCGTCGGTAGCAGGTAGTTGGCTTTCGTATTTTTTATAAAAAAGATTTCCGGTGCTGATAATGTAAATCGGAATGCCGGAATTTTGGATTATTTTTCGCACTTTGTCGTAATTTATCCGGCTGAAAGTATCAATACCGGAAGCGACTAGAATAATCGCGCGGCGTTTGGCTTTGACATCAACCATTCCGCCGTAATCGGCAGTTCGTTCTTTGCTGTTTTCCAAAACTACCGAATCGCCTTTTCCGCCGACGAGCGCGAATTTGATAGCGTCGAAAAGATTGTTTTCACGAAATGCCGGACGATTTCTCAAAAGCAGATCAACCGTCGCACGAAGTCTGTTCGGATCGTTCGTAAAATCGGTGATCGGTGTCGGGCGAATGTCGAAGGCGATGACCGATGCGTAATCGTTCGGCGGTTTAATAAACTGCGATAGAAAATTTGCGACCGGGCGAATGACTTCGCTCGTGCCGTTGTCCCAACCGCCGCTGCCGTAATAACCGAAAACCTCCGACCATTTGCTGAATTCGACAACGAGTGAAACCGTGATCGGTTGTTCGGGCGTGGCAAATTCGGAGATTTCGACTTTTTTCCCGTTTTCAAAGATTGCGAAGTTTTCCTTTTTTAAGCCCGTGATAATCTGTCCGTTTTTTTTGTTAAAGACGACGGCATCAACATTGACGATGTTGGTTTCGATTTTTAATTCTTCGGTATCAACGATGGCGTTATCTTCTTCTTCTTTGCGCTTTTTTGCTTCTTCTTCTTCTTTGCGTTGTTTTTCCAACTCTTCGGGCGAGAGTCGTTTATTTTTTTTGCCGTCGCCGCTCGTCGTGTCCGGTCTTTGCGGACGCGACTGCGCGTAAGGCGTAATTGTGAGTCCGAAAATTACAGAAGCGAGAATTAAAAGTGAAAATAGAAAGCGGAATTTCATAATTTTTTTACCTATGGAAAATTTTATCTTTTGATACAAATTGTCCGCTTTTAGTTGGTTTAAATCAAGTAATTCACAAAATAAAACAATAAAAGGTCTGCGCCGATACAAAATTTCGACGGCGCAGACCTTTTATTGTTCAGTAAAAATTACAGCGTCGGATCAATTTCAATAACGACATCGAATGCGCCGTTGTTGTCGTTGAGATTTCCTTCATTGACACCGAGAAATAATGCTCCGTCGCGTGTCGCCGTAAATTCGCGCGTCTGACCGACATTGATAAAATCATTGTTGTCATCGCCGATGACGGCAATCAAACTTCCGGTCGGCTCGGTTTTTAATAACTTTTCATTGTCAGGCAAGCTTGAAATTCCGTTCGGAGCAGAATAGCGACCGTTTCCTAATGAAACTCTGCCGTTAGCGGTAATTTTAATTTTTTGACCTTTTCTGACCACCCAACCGGAATTCGTCCATCCGTTTGAAGTATTATCGGCTAAAACTTTGACGTTTATCTGAATCGGTTTGATGTCGTCGTTGCGCGTATTTCTTGAAACGGAGTTAGTTTTGCTCGTATCTTCGATAACGTCATCTTCGACCGGCGGCGTGTTGGTCTGTGGTTTCTGCGCCGTATTTTGACTGCCGTTGTTGCCGACCGTTATTACCGTATTATTTCCATTTTTAGAAATCATCGGCGGAGATTTCTTATATTGTTGATCGTTGGATGTTTTGACCATCGAGACCGGAACGGTTTGGTTTTCAAAGTCTATTTTTTCAATTTCTTCGGCATTGAAAGACATCTGCCGCTGGCGATTTCCGTCGCCGATCAAAATGACAAATTTTCCGCCGCCGAAACTGACGATTTTTCCTTTGATAATACTTCCGTCTTTGAGACGTATCGTATCTCCGAAAGCAAAAACGGACATTACAAATAATAAACAACAAACACCGATTAGGCGAAACAAATTAGATTTGGGCAACATATCTCCTCCGTTGGACAAAAATTATACGAAAATATTTTCAGACTTTTTTATTGTTTTTTTTTAACAGGAAATTTTCTGGAATTAATGCAACTTAAAAAGCCGCTTCGATAGATGCAAAAACTTCACACTTGAGTTGCAGGGTTTGCCCGCAGAGCAAACTTGAGGTAATTATACATATTTTTGTTAAAGTTGTGAAATAATTTTTGACAGGTAAATAAATAAATAAAAGAAATTACACCAAACGAAATTTTTACAGACAATTGTTGTGAGAACTTTTCAAACCGACCGCCGCCCAACGGCTCGAACTTTGTAAGTTTTGTGAAATCTGTTCTGTATTATTTTGTTTTTCACTAAAAGACAAACTCGCTGTTATTAAAGCTAAATCCATTTCCGTTTCGATGATTTCAGTCACGGTTTTTCTTTCGTTAAAACGCGCGATAAATCCGGTATCGAGTTTTCCTTCGATAAACTCTTTGTCCTGCATAATTTCGCGGAAAAAAGGAAGCGTCGTTTTTATTCCGCCGACTTCATATTCCTGCAAAGCGCGGCGCATCCGGTCAATCGCTTCCATTCTATTTCTGCCGTAAACAGCAAGTTTGGAAATCATCGGATCATAATAGATCGAAACTTCCGCGCCTTCGTAAACTCCGCCGTCGTCACGCACACCGCTGCCTTGCGGCAAACGAAGCCGCGTGATTTTCCCCGGCGAAGGCAAAAAATTGTTTTCCGGGTCTTCGGCATAAACGCGGCATTCGATGGCGTGACCCGTCCACGAAACTTGGTCTTGTGTAAATGAAAGTTTTTCACCGAATGCGACGTTTATCTGTTCGCGCACGAGATCGAAACCTGTTACTAATTCGGTTACCGGATGCTCGACCTGAAGGCGCGTATTCATTTCCAGAAAATAAAACGATTTGTCCAGATCGGAAACGAGAAATTCGACCGTTCCCGCGCCGATGTAATTAACGGCTTTGGCGACCTGAATGGCACATTCGCCCATTTTTCTTCTTAACTCCGAATCGTTTATCGGCGAAGGACATTCTTCGATAACTTTTTGATGACGGCGTTGGATCGAACATTCGCGTTCGCCGAGATGAACGTGGTTGCCGTGTTTGTCGGAGAAAATTTGAATCTCGATATGGCGCGGTCGAACAATCGCCTTTTCGACATAAACCGCATCGTCGCCGAAACTCGCCAACGCTTCGGATTGTGCGGCTTCGAGTGCGTTCTTTAACTCATTTTCTTTTTCGACGAGACGCATTCCTTTACCGCCGCCGCCCGCTGAAGCCTTGAGCATCACCGGAAAACCGAAACTCGCGGCGACTTTTTTGGCATCTTCAAAATTTTTCAACGGTTCGGTTGTGCCGGGAACAACCGGAACATTTGCGGCAATGGCGATTTTCCGCGCCGAGATTTTCCCGCCCATCGCGTCCATCGCGTCCGGCGATGGTCCGATAAAAGTAATATCTTCTTCATTTACTTTACGAACAAATTCCGCATTTTCAGACAGAAAACCGTAGCCCGGATGAATGGCTTCCGCGCCGGAATTTTTTGCGACTTCGATTATTTTTTCCCAATGCAGATAACTTTCGGAAGACGGCGCGTTGCCGATGTGATAGGCTTCGTCCGCCATCCGAACGTGCAACGCATTTTTGTCGGCATCGGAATAAACGGCGACGGTTTTGATCTTCATTTCGCGGCAGGCGCGAATGACGCGGATGGCGATTTCGCCGCGATTGGCAATGAGAATTTTATCGAACATTTTTAATCGAGAACACAGTTTCCGTGATTTTTCGGGTCGTATCTGATACTTACTTTTGCGCCGGGCGCATATTTTACAGGCGATTCTTTCTGTTTTTCGGTCAAAACATCGGACGATTCGAAATCAACGCCTTGAATATTATAGACGTAAAACACTATCTCATCGCCCGAATCGAGAATTTCATTGTCGATAATCGTGCCTTCGGTAATTCTGCCGTTATTTAAAAGAAAATCGCGGCGGGAATTTTCGTCGGGAGTTTTTTTCTTTTTTGTGAAACGGTCGAAAAATCCCATCTTTTTAATCTAAAATCAGAGGTTCTTTGTTAAAACGAACACGCAATTTGTTGATCGCGTCACGAATCGGCGGACGTTTGATGATTTTGGCTTCGATCGGTCTTTTGCCCGGAATGTCCATCATAATCACGCCGAGCAGAATAGTTAATAAACCTTGTCCCGGAACTCCGGGCAGAGACAAAATAATGCCGAGCAGAATCAAAAAAACTCCGAGCAGATTTTTTGCAATAACTGCGCCCCAACGAACCATCCAGCGACTGTTCGGCATAAAATCCTGCTGATAATGCGAACTGAAATAATTTGCCGGAATCTTTACCATTACGATTCCGATCACCAAAAAACTAAAGGTCACGGAAGCGAGAAAAAGCCCGACAAACAGCAAAATTTGTCCTAATGTCAGAGCTTCCCAAAATTTAGAAATCCATTCAATCATTGGAGAATTTATGCGGCTTCACTTTCTTCGAGTTTTTCAAATTCTTTCCATGTAAAATACATTCGGTGGATAAATGTCCAGATCGAACCGACTGCCAAAACCCACAAAACCTGCGGCATACGGTTAAATAAATAAAAATTCGAGTTCCAATTCCAAGTCGAAAGCGCACCGATTATAAGTAAAACAACTCGTTCCGGTCTTTGCAGAAATCCGACGTTCGATTTTACCCCCAAACTTTCTGAACGCGCCGCCGTGTAACTTACAAGAACCGAAAAAATCATTCCGACACCGGCGAGAAAAACATTTAAAACCGAATGTTGCGACGTGTTTCCGGCGTAAAAAACCATTATACCGAGAAAGACGACCATATCCGAAAGTCGGTCGAGCGACGAATCGAGAAAACCTCCGAAACGCGTCACATTTCCCGTCATTCGGGCAACATTTCCGTCAAGCATATCGAAAATATTGGCGACGATTAGAACGATTCCGCCCCAGAAAAATTCACCGAAACCGAACAGTAGAGCGCAGCCGACATTGATGCAAACTCCGATGGTCGTCAAAATGTTCGGATGAACTCCGACAGACGCAATCGCGCGAACCATCGCATTGATGATGCTCATTGCTCCGCGTCCGATGCTTGCTCCGATCATTTGAATTTGTAATTTTAAAACTTATTTTTGAAAAATTAGTACAAGTTTATTTCGTAAGTTCGTGAATGGTCTTAACTCTGTTTATTTCAAAATTTCGCAGACCTTTAGGCGTTTTAACCTTTATTTCGTCGCCTTCTTCCTTTCCCATTAATGCCTGACCGATTGGCGAAGATGTCGAAATCAAACCGTTGTCGGGATCGCTTTCTTCGGAAGTTACGAGTTTATATGTGATTTTCTCTTCACGGTCGAGATCATACAAAACGACTTCCGAACCGTATGCGATGCGATCTGTCGGCAATCGCGCGATGTCTATTGATTCAACTTCGCTCAGACGCTGACGAATTTGATAAATTCGCGCCTGCACGATAGCCTGACGTTCCATCGCGGCTTTATATTCGGCATTTTCCTTGAGATCGCCCCATTCGCGGGCTTTTTGGATTTCCTTCGGTAATTGATGATGTAACTCTTCATCGAGTTTTTCCAATTCATCCTGTAATTTTTTTCTGACTGCTTCCATAAATAGGTTTTTTTTAATTTTACAGATTTTATAAAGTTTGAAAAATCACTATAAGAAACTTTCCAAACTCTGTAAATTCCAAAATCACTCGAATCGAAATTATAATTTCGATTCCTGCGGCGCGGCAAACGAAATGCCGATGTCACGCGCGGAACGAACGAGTTGCCCGTCAACCGGAACATTTTTGATATTTGTAATCGCTTCGGCGAGCGGAACATTTATGACGACTCCGGCTTGCAGCGCAACCATTTTACCCGACTGACCGTTTGCCAGAGCGCGAACGGCGCACGCTCCGAAATTGGTCGCCAGCATTCGGTCGAAAGCGTTCGGACTTCCGCCGCGCTGGAGATGTCCGAGAACTACGCAGCGCGCTTCCTTAGAAGTCATTTCCTCGACTTTCTGTCTGATTTGTTCGCCGATTCCGCCCAGACGCGGCGCGTTTGCGACATCGCCTTTATCCTGATAAATAGCTGATTTACCTAATTCTTTCGCGCCTTCGGCAACAACGATATTCGTAAAACGCGAACCGCTCTTTTCACGCTCATATATTTTTTTGACAAGCGATTCATAAGAAAACGGAATTTCAGGAATTAAAATTAAATCCGCACTGCCGGCAACGCCCGAATGAAGCGCGATCCAACCCGTATCTCTGCCCATCACTTCGAGAATCAACACGCGGTCGTGCGAAGCCGCCGTCGTATGCAGACGGTCGAGTGCTTCGGTGGCAATATCAATCGCGGTCATAAATCCGAAAGTCAGTTCGGTCGCCGCCAGATCATTGTCAATCGTTTTCGGAACGCCGATGGTCGGAAATCCGCGTTGGTCGAATTGATCGGCAATTGCCAATGTTCCTTCGCCGCCGACGACGATCAAAGCCTCTATTTCGAGTCTTTTCATATTTTCGAGAGCTTCGTCCATCGCTACTTTCGGATAGACGACTTTCCCGTCAACGAATTTGCAAAAACTTCCGGTATTGCGAGTTCCCAAGATAGTTCCGCCGCGCGGCAACAGTCCGCTGACGCTTTTGGTCGTCAGTTTCATTGTTTCCGTATCACCTAAAAGACCTTCGAAACTATTTTCGATACCGACGACCTTC
Source organism: Pyrinomonadaceae bacterium (assembly GCA_965217985.1). Taxonomy (GTDB): domain Bacteria; phylum Acidobacteriota; class Blastocatellia; order Pyrinomonadales; family Pyrinomonadaceae; genus DATHTS01. Next base: position 166,233 of record CBDCJY010000001.1, on the reverse strand, counting down.
ATTCCGAATTCGCCGATTGATGTTCTGACAACCGCGCGAATAACCGCATTCAAACCGGGAGCGTCGCCGCCGCCCGTTACAATTCCAATTTGTTTATACATAGTAGAATAATCCCGAAGTGAATTATTCTACTTCAGGATTACGGAAAAATCTAAGCGTCTAAATTACTTAATTTTTTATGACAAAAATGTCGGTTATTTATTTGCCAAATTTCTTTCGAGATATTTCTTCGCTTCGGGAATCGCATCAATCGCTTTTAAAACCTGCGGATCGGTTTCGAGTAAAACCTGCTGTCCGGCTTCGCTCGAATTGTTTGCCGTTGCAATTTCGGCGCGAAGACGAGATTTTGCATAATCTTTCTGACTGATTATATTTTCGGCGGAAAGACCGTTATCTCTGTTTTTAACGGTAAGATCTACAAAAGCGTCGTAAAGTTTATCGCTGACTTGAAACTCGCCGTTTTGAACCGTCAGATTATAATTTTGTTTTGCCGCTTTGAAAGACTCGAATCCGGCGATTTTTCCGGCGATTAACTGCCGCGCAAAGAAAAACGACGCTTCACCGATTCTGCCGCGCAGAGGCGTAAAAGCGAGCGGCGGAGCTTTTAAATCCGGCTCGATTCCGCGTCCGCCGTAAAGGATTCGCCCGAAAGCCGTTTTGACGGCTACGCCCTGCGGTTTCGGTTTATTTTCCGTCGAAGCCGCCGCATCTTCATTATTGTCGCCGCCGCCGTGCGTATAATAATCGTAAATCGAACCGCTCGAATAATCTCTCTGTAACGAACGACCGAACGGCGTGTAATATCGTGCGGTTGTCAAAGTCAAACCCGTTTGATACGGAAGCGGAAAAACTCTCTGCACGAGACCTTTTCCGAAACTGTCAGTTCCGACAATTACGGCGCGCCCGTAATCCTGCAGCGCACCGGCGACGATTTCCGAAGCCGAAGCCGAGCCGCCGTTGATTAAAACGACAACCGGAAAATCGTCGTATTTTCCGCCGATGGTTTTCAATTCTCGCGTTTCGGAGTATTGCGAACGACCTTTAACGGAAACGACCGTCTGATTGCGGTCAATAAAACGGCTGACGACTTCGATTGCCTGCGGAAGTAATCCGCCCGGATTTCCGCGTAAATCGAGAAGCAGACTTTTCATTCCTTTTTCTCTCAGATCGGAAACCGCTCGGTCTAATTCTTCAGCCGTCGTTTCCTGAAAGCCGCCGTTCAAACCGACGTAACCGACGCTGTTCGGAAGCATAAAATAATTTCTGATTGAAGGCAGCGGAACGCCGCCGCGCACGATTGTCAGTTCAATCGGCTCTGAATTTCCGGTGCGTTCGAGTTTGACATTGACCGAAGTTCCTTTTTCGCCGCGCACATTTTTTGAAACATCAGCACTCGTCCAGTCTTTCGCCTCTTTGCCGTCAACCGCAACAAACCTGTCGCCGTAGTGAACTCCGGCTTTGTCCGCCGGTGTATTCGGAATCACGGATTGGACGTAAACGCCGTCGCGGTGCTGTAAGATCGAAACGCCGATGCCGTAAAATTGCGATTGCTGTTCTTCGTATAATTTGCGAAATTCGTCGCGCGTAAAAAACGAAGAATGCGGATCGAGCGTCCAGAGCATTCCCTGAATCGAACTTTCCGTAATCTTTTCGTGATCGGGTTTGCCGACATAGTTTTCTTCTATGACATCGAGTGCCTGACGATAATCGCTGACGATTTTTCCGGTCGTCAGCGTAGTATCGGCAGATGTTTCGACGGAAAATTTTCCGAACAATCCGCCCGCCAACGCACCGATCAAAACTATTAAAATTGCTATTATTCCGAATTTTTTATTCATTAAAAACTGGCTCCAAACCTTTAAAACTATAACACAAAATTAGTTGCCGAAAATCTTTCGGCGGTTGGAAATTCAAATTATTTTTGAAAAAACAATCCGAATTGTCTTTTCTTGTGTCATACGCAAATGGCGGATGAAAGGTTACTGAATAAACAACCGGAGAATTTTTAACAAAATGTATGATACGGATTTACTTTTTTCTAACAAAAACTTAACATTACATTCTCGAAAGATGAAACCCGCGCTTTCCATTATAATTCCGGCTTACGAAGAAGAAGCGAGACTCGGCGGTCCTGTCGAAAAAATACTGGTTCATATTAAAAACGAGCGACCGGAAACCGAACTTATCATTGTTGACGACGGCTCGAAAGATAACACCGAACAAGTCGCGGAAAACGCGTGCGCGAAATTTCCCGAAATCGAAACGAAAGTTATTCGTTACGAGAAAAATCGCGGCAAAGGTTTTGCGATAAAAACCGGACTTCTCGCCGCCCGCGCCGATATTGCGTTATTTAGCGATGCCGATCTTTCGACACCGATCACGGAATTGCCGAAACTCATCGAGCCGATTCAAAACGGAAACTATGATGTGACGTTCGGCTCACGCGCTCTTGACCGGACTCTAATCGGCGTTCATCAACCGTGGCGGCGCGAACAAGGCGGTCGCGTTATGAACTTGATTATTAAATTGATGTCGGGTTTGCGTTTCGCCGATACGCAATGCGGATTCAAGGCGTTCGATATGAAAAAATTTCGTCCGCTTTTGGATTTGATGACGATTGATCGTTTTGGCTTCGATATAGAATTTTTATACGTTGCGGCTTTTCATAAGTTAAAGTTACGGGAAATTCCGGTTCGCTGGAATGATGTCGAAGGCTCGAAACTGAGCGTTTTCCGCGACACGCGCCGGATGATTAGCGAACTTTCGCAAATCAGGCGCAATGCAGAAAACGGCGTGTATAATTTATCATCGGCAAATGAATTTGAAACCGTCGAACGGGAAAACGTCGAATCGGAGTTTCTCAATCGTGAAATAGCTGAAAAAATATTAGCCGAAAACGAATAAAAAGATTTGTTTCCAATCTTTAACTTTGCAGTTTATGATGCTTTATTAGCAATATGACCGCCAGATTAAACGTCAATATAGATCACGTCGCAACTATCCGCGAAGCGAGAAAAACAATCGAGCCGAGCATCATCACTGCCGCCGTTGTTTGCGAACAAGCCGGAGCTTACGGCATTACCGTTCATCTGCGCGGTGATCGCAGACATATACAAGACCGCGACATCGAAATTTTAAGTGAAGTCGTGACGACATATCTGAATGTCGAAATGGCGGCAAATGACGAAATGGTGGAAATCGCGCTCAGAACAAAGCCCGATGCCGTTTCGCTTGTTCCTGAAAATCCGAACGAGATCACGACAGAAGGCGGTTTAGATGTTATAAAACATTTTGAAACGATCAAAAAAGCGGTCGAAAAATTAAAATCCGCCGGAATTTTCGTCAGTATTTTTATTGATCCCGATTTAGAACAGATCGAAGCCGCGAAAGGTGTCGGCGCACAACAGATCGAACTCTGCACCGCCGAATACGCCGAACTTACGTTGTCTTCACGCGCCGCTCACGGCGAAGGCTTGGAAAAAGCCGAAAGGGAAATCAAGCGCATAAAAAAAGCCGCAGAAAAAGCCGCAGACTTAGAATTGATCGTCGCCGCCGGACACGGTTTGACTTACCGAAATGTCGGCGCACTCGCCGCAATCAAAGAAATAAAAGAATTTAATATCGGTCACAATATTATTTCCCGCTCGGTTTTCACAGGACTTTACCGCGCCGTCGAAGAAATGCTGGAAGCCATCAAGCAAAAATAATTTTTCTTGCCAACATTAAATTTTGTGTGCGATCAGATTAGAATCTAAACGTCTGCCGGAAGATAATTCATTCGTTAAAGCAAAAAAAACATATTAAACCAAAAGAGCATCGGTTTAATTATTCAAAAATAAAATTGCGTAATTATGAGAGTTTGGAAAAATAAGATCGAGAACTTAAAAGACAACAATTGTCATAATCAATCCTATAATAAATTGTATAAGAAATTTTGGTGGGTCGTGCAGGTTTTGAACCTGCGACCCGCGGATTAAGAGTCCGCTGCTCTACCAACTGAGCTAACGACCCAAAATTTTTTGACAGAGCGGATTATAGCAAATTAAAATCTCAAAAGTCCAAATCGAATGAAAATTTACGAATAAATTTTAGCCGAATCGTTCAGGATTTGGTTTTTTTACTTTAAATAGAGAAAATAGAAACGCGATGAAGGAATGTCCGAAATGTGAAATGTGTTTTAGCGATGAAGTCGCTTTTTGCCCGAACGATCAATCGCAGATGCGCCAAACTTTGCCCGGAACTCAACTGCTCGCCAATCGTTACTGGATTGAAAAACGTCTGGGACGCGGCGCGATGGGACAGGTTTATCTGGCGCGTGATGAAAATCTCGGAACTCGTCAGGTCGCAGTCAAAACCGTTCGACAGGACATTTTAAATTCGGAAGATTTAGCGGAAGGCGAAGCGATTGCGCGTTTCGAGCGCGAAGCACGTTCGGCGGCTTCGATTCGACATCCGCATATTGTTGACGTTACCGATTTCGGTGAGTCGGAAAACGGTGTGTTTTATCTCGTGATGGAATACGTCGAAGGCGAAACATTGCACAGACTTCTTCGCCGCGAGGGAACTCTGCCCGTCAAACGCGCCGTCAGATTTTTGCGGCAGATCGCCGATGGTGTCGAAGCGGCGCACGACGCGGGAATTTTGCACCGCGATTTGAAACCGGCGAATATTTTTATAATGAACAAAAATAAAGGCGGCGACGGTTTTGTCAAAGTCGGTGATTTCGGCTTGGCGAAAATCGTCAATCAAACCGTCACCGATGCCAGTTCAAACGCCACGCCTTCATCTCGCGGAATTATCGGAACGCCCGAATTTATGTCGCCCGAACAGATGCAGCCGGAACTCGGCGTTGACGTTCGCGCCGACATCTACGCGCTCGGAACGATTGCTTATCTGATGCTCGGCGGTCGAACGCCATTTACCGGCGATCTGATGCAGCTCGTGATGCAGAAAATTATGCACACGCCGCCGCCGCTTTCGAGTCTGCGTTCCGATATTCCGAAAGATGTCGAAGCGGTCGTGATGAGTGCGCTTGAAATCGAAGCGGCGAAAAGACCGGCGACCGTCAGCGATTGGATAAATAAACTCGAAGCCGCCGCCGAAGGTGTTTCGGAAAATAAATCCGGCGGCATTTCAAGACTTGTCATAATGGCTGCTGAAGGTGCGGAAGTTTACGTTAATGACGAACGAAAGGGAAGTGTCGGAAGTTCCGGCAGATTGATTCTGACGACTGTTCCGATTGGGCAACACATTCTAAGAGTTTCAAAACCGGGCGAAAAAGACGATGAGCGAGTCATCGAAATCCGCGAAGGCGCGAATGAACAAGTGATTCAGGCGCAGTTAAAACCCGTCAGAAATCAGGGAAGTCAACCGTCGCCGTCGAACGCGGGCGGAAGTAGTGCCGGACGTTCGAGTTTGATGCCGGGAATCGTCGCCTGCACCGATTGCGGCGCAAAATTCGCTGAAGGCGTAAAATTTTGCGGCAAATGCGGAAACACGAATTTTGCATTAATCAGCGCGGGCGAATTACCGCAAACGATGAATTGTCCGCGCTGTAATACCGTTCTTCCGGCAAACTCGAAATTTTGCGGTCGGTGCGGCTATGGTTTTTCAAATACCGGAAGTTTGCCAAACAGTCTGCCGGTCGGTTTTACTTCAAGCGTCTCTCATACCGCGTTACGTCCGGTTGACAAGACTTGTTCAAATTGCCGGACGCTTTTTCCGGCTCACATCAAATTTTGCGGTCGCTGCGGTAATGGTTTATAGAAAAAAGAGAAAATTTTGCATTAAACTTTATCGTTTTTTTCTAAAATATCTTATAATCTAAAAGTCCGAAATACTTTAAGTTGTTGCCTTTAAAAATCGCCGGAGAAGTTTATTGATGAAGATTTGCCCGAACTGCAATCAAACATACACCGATCAAACATTAAATTTTTGTCTTAACGACGGCGCGACGCTCAGGGAAATGGAAAGCGAACCGCCGCCGACTGTTTTTATGGATGCGCCGCGCAAGACGAATCCGAATTTTACCGATTATGATTCAAATTTCGGTCAGCAAGATCAGCAAATTTACCAAGCACCGTATTCGCCGCCCGTGCTAATAAACCCGACACAAGATCAGACTTTGCCGATTATTTCGCTGGTTCTCGGTGTGTTTTGTGTAGTCACGATTTGTTGTCACGGCGGAATTCCGCTCGGCTTGGCTGCTGTCATAACGGGTTATCTCGGAATGAAAAATGCCGATCAAAATCCGCAAAAATACGGCGGCAGAGGAATGGCTATCGGCGGTTTGGTGCTTGGTGCGCTCGGATTGATTTCGGGCATCGGATTTATCATTTTGGCAATTTTCGGAAGTTTGATTAAATAATTCATATTAAATAATTGTGATTGAAAATAAATGATTGTAAATCTGCGCGTAGTTGCGGGACCTCAGATGGGACGCATATTTACGTTTGAACAACACGATACATTCTTGATCGGTCGAAGCGAAGACTCGCATTTTTGTCTGCCGCAGGATCGTTTTTTTTCGCGTCACCACTGCATTCTGGAAATTGCGCCGCCGCAAATTTTTCTCAGAGATTTAGGCTCGACCAACGGAACTTTCGTCAACGGAATCCGCGTCGAAACCGCGCATTTGAAAAGCGGCGACCGTATTCAAGGCGGCGAAACCGTTCTTGAAGTTCAGATCAGATCGGACGGTTATGAGGCTAATTCATCGGTTTCAAGACCGCTCGATGCGACTACGCCTTCGATAATTACGGTCGAATGTCTCAATTGCGGTCTGCTTGCCGAAGCCGAAGCGTCGCGCCCGGACACGAAATTAAGTTATTTGTGTGATGACTGCCGCACTAAACTCAAACAAAATCCGCAGCCGATTCAGGGTTATCAAATGATCCGAATTTTGGGTCAGGGCGGAATGGGCAGCGTAATGTTAGCGCGCGCCGACAGAGACGGCAGAGCCGTCGCAATCAAAACGCTTTTGCCGGAAGTTGCCGTCAGCGAACAATCTTTGAAAAGGTTTTTGCGCGAGATCGAAGTCTCCGCCAGTCTCAAACATCCGAACATCGTCGGTTACATCGAACACGGAACTCATAACGGAATCGTTTATCTGGTAACGGAATATATTACCGGACTCGACGCATCGAAAGTCGCCAAACAATATGGCGGAAAACTTCCGTATCAAGTTGTCGTAAAAATCATCGAACAAAGTTTAGCGGCTCTCGATTTTGCACATTCGCAAGGTTTCGTTCATCGCGATGTCAAAGAACAAAATATTCTGCTCGAAGGAAATTTTCCGAACGTGATTGCGAAAATTACGGATTTCGGTCTGGCAAAAAGTTATAAACAAACCGGAATGAGCGGCGTAACGATGGTCGGTGACGTTGCGGGAACAATTGCTTATATGCCGCCCGAACAGGTTCGAGATTTTAAAGAAGTTCGTCCGCCGTCAGATATTTATGCGACCGGAATGACGGCTTACAGTCTTTTGACCGGCGCACACGCACTCGACATCACGCCGAAAGCCGGAATTTCCGAAACCGTCAAAGCGATCTTTGAAAAACCGATCATCCCGATTGCTCAAAGATCGAACGAAGTTCCGCCGAATATCGCTTATATCATCGAAAAAGCCTTAGTCAAAGATGTAGAAAATCGCTGGCGAACCGCCGGAGAAATGCGTCAGGCTCTTTTACAGGCAATCGGTAAATAAGATTCGATAAAAAATCAACGCCGAATTGCCGGTAAATTATTTTAATTCTGTCCGCGAAATATAATAAAAAAAGTCAGTTTCATATAAAAGTTATCGAATAAAAAATACTTGTTCGGTTTTCATTTGATCTTGCCGAACTTTGCGTAATTCTTGGCGTTCTTTGCGGTTGCTTTCTTGATTTTTTAACGCAAAGTTCGCAAAGTTGAAGACGCAAAGTAACGCAAAGGCAAGAAACAGCAATAACTTAAATTCATTTCTTTAAATCGAACTGACGTTAAAAAAACGTCAATATCGGATAAAAAAAATTGCCCGCGAAAGGCGCGAAAGCCACGAAAATTAAATCCTTTTTGGTCGGTGTGCAATCTGTGTTTTTTCTTTTTTCGCTTGTTTCGTGTGTTTCGCGGACAAATATTTTCGGTTTCCCAAACAATTTCTAAAGTGTTTTTGTAACTTTTGAAAGCGAACGCGGTTCGTCAGGATTGATGCCTTTCGCTTCGGCAAGAAGCGCGGCAAAAAGCTGCGCCGGAATGATAAACGGAATCGGCGATAAAAATTCATTGATCTCACCGGAAAGTTGTAAATTTACGGAACTTTCCGCCGCAATCTTCGGATCGTTCGTAATCGCAAAACTGTCGGCGTGTAGTTCTTTCAAACGGTCGAGCAAATCGAGATTGCTCTTTTGCGTTACGCCCTGCGGCGCGAAAAGTATGACCGGAAAGCGGCGTTCGACGATTGCCAGCGGTCCGTGAAAAAAATCCGCCGAAGAAAATCTTTCGGCGACGACGTAACAGGTTTCCATCAATTTTAACGCCAGTTCGTAAGAGTTTCCGTAATTGAGTCCGCGCCCGACGACGACACAATTTTCCAAAAATAAATATCTTTGAACGATATTTTCGATCTCTTTTCTCAAATCTAAAGATTGTGCTGCAAACTGCGGGATTTTTTCGGTTTCGAGATTTTGCTGCGAAAACGCTTCGGCGAGAAGATAGAAATGCAGCATTTGTCCCGTATAAGTTTTCGTCGCAGCGACCGATTTTTCGCGTCCGGCGTGAATCAGCAAAGTTTCGTCGGCGATTTTCGCCATTGACGACTCGGCTTCGTTCGTAATTCCGAGCGTAAACGCGCCGGAATCTTTAGCTTTTTCCAAAACCTGATTGATGTCAACGCCTTCGCCCGATTGCGAAACGCCGATGACCAGCGAACGCGATAAATTTAACTTCGCGTTATAAAGCGTGTAAATCGACGGCGCGGACAGCGAAACCGGAATTCCGGTCGTGATTTCCAGCAGATAACGACCGAAAAGTGACGCATTATCCGAGCTTCCGCGCGCGGCGATAACGATCAGATCAATATCTTTCGAGCGCAGAAACGCGCCGATTTTCTTAATTTTTTGAAGCTCGTTTTTGATCGTATTTTCTAAAACGAGCGGTTGTTCATTGATTTCATCAAGCATTAAAGACATATAATTTTTTAGCTAACGGCTTTCCTTAAATTTCTTCCTTTTATTTTCGGGAGAAGTTTCTGTAATTCGTAAATTTTCATCAGAGCTTCGACGGGCGAAAGTGAATCGGTATCAATTTCGCGTAATTTTATTTCGAGTTCTGTTTCCGTCCGATCCGTCTGATTTTGTAAATCGGACGGATTTTCATTTTCATATATTTTCAGTAATTGTTCGGCGCGGCGGACGACGGGTTTCGGAAGTCCGGCGAGTTTGGCGGCATACACGCCGTAACTTTTCAGCGAAGTGCCTTTTTCCAATTCGTATTTAAATGTCAAATCTCCGTTTTTTTCATCAATCAAAAAATGCAAATTTTCCAGACGCGGCAAAAGTTTTTCGAGTTCGGCAAGTTCGTGATAATGCGTGGCAAAAAGCGTTCTCGATTTCAATTTCGGATGATTGTGAATAAATTCCAAAACCGCACGCGCAACCGCCAAACCGTCGTATGTCGAAGTTCCGCGTCCGAGTTCGTCAAGTAAAATCAAACTGTTCGGCGTCGCGTGATGAAGAATCTCGGCGGTTTCGATCATCTCCGTGACGAAAGTTGATTCGCCGCTGCCGATGCGATCATACAAACCGATGCGCGTAAAAATCCGGTCGCAGATGCCGACGACCGCTTCGTCCGCCGGCACGAAAGAACCGATCTGCGCGAGAACGGCGATCAAAGCGATCTGTCGCAGATACGTTGATTTTCCCGAAGCATTCGGACCTGTAATCAGAGCGATCTGCGGCGCACCGTTTCCGCCGAGAGCCGAATCATTGGCGATATATTTTTTGTTTTCCGTTTTGAAAATTTTTTCGAGTGCCGGATGACGACCGTTTTTTATTCTGAGCAGGGAAGTTTCATTAACCGCCGGACGACAGAAATCGAATTCGTCGGCGGCATCGGCGAGCGAACTGATCGCATCGAGATAAGCGACGGTCGAAGCCGCGAGCGAGATTTCCGGTTTCGATTTTCCCACTTCATTGCAAATCTGCCGGAAAAGATTATTTTCCAGTTCGGCGATTCGTTCTTCGGCGTGAATCACCATTGATTCGTGTTCTTTTAGTTCGAGCGTAACGTATCTTTCCGACGGAATGAGCGTCTGTTTGCGCGTGTAATCGGACGGCACGAGATGCAGATTCGGTTTTGTCACTTCGATATAATAGCCGAAAACTTTATTAAAACTGACGCGCAGAGATTTTATTCCGGTTCGTTCGCGTTCGCGTTTTTCCAAATCCTTGAGAAAATTTTTCCCGTCTTTTAAAACGGAACGCAGTTTGTCGAGTTCTTCGGAAAAACCATTTTTGATAATGCCGACATTTTCGTTGTAGCGCATCGGCAGTTCTGCGGAAATCGAGTTTTCAATCAACTCGACGGCTTTTCGGCAAAACGGAAGTTCGGCGAGAAGTTTTCCGAATCGAACCGGATCGTTTTGCAGAATGTTTTTGATATTAGGAATCAATTCCAGACTTTTTCCGAAAGCGCGAAGTTCGTATGCGGAGATCATATTCGCTTTAGTTCGGCTTGAAAGACGTTCCAGGTCTTTCACATCGGTTAAAATTTCCGCGAGATTTTCGCGCTCGTTTCGGCTTTCTTTGAGCCACGCGAGATGTTCCTGACGACGGAAAATTTCAGCGCAATCGAGAAGAGGTTGTTTGATCCATTTTCGCAAAAGTCTGCCGCCCATCGCGGTTTTCGTGCGGTCAATAACGGATAAAAGCGATATTCCCGAATCGCTCTGAAGTATTTCGAGACTCCGCATCGAATTCGTGTCGAGCCGCATAAATTCGCCCGAATCATAACTCGTCAGACGCGAAAGCTGATCGGCAGTCGCCGTCTGCGTCGTCTTCAAATACGCCGCCAAAGCTCCGGCGGCGCACACGGCGAGAGGCAATTTGTCCAGACCGAAAGGTTTTAAGGTCGTCGTCGAAAATTGTATGAAAAGAGTTTTTTTCGCGTTTTCAAGATCGAAAAACGAAGAATGCAGGCGCGTTACAAATTGCGGTAAATCTCTGTTGCTAAATTCCGTCTGCGCTTCGGTTATTAAAATTTCCGCCGGAGAAAGTCTCTGAATTTCCGCAATCGAATCTTTATTTAAAACTTCCGTGGCGGCAAAATCTCCCGTCGTTACGTCTGCAAAAGCGATTCCGGCAGTTTTCCCGTCGCTGATAAAGGCGACCAGATAATTGTTTGTTTTGCTGTCTAAAAGTTGCGGTTCGATAACCGTTCCCGCTGTTACGACGCGCGTAACTTCACGCTGAATCAACTTTTTCCCGTCATCGCCTTTGACCGGAAAAGTAGAAGTTTGTTCGCAGATCGCCACGCGATGACCGCGCGAAATAAGCGTCGCCAGATGACGTTCGAGCGAATGATACGGAACTCCGGCAAGCGGCACACGCTGATTTTTGCCCATCGCTTTTGAAGTCAGAGCGATGTCGAGTTCACGCGAAAGAAGCCGCGCATCTTCGTCGAACGCTTCGTAGAAATCGCCCAGACGAAAAAGAAGAATCGCGTTTTCGTGATTCTTCTTGATTTCCAGATACTGTCGTCTGATCGGCGTTTCGCCAGTCATAATTTTAATTTCAGCCTCGTCTTCTTTCCAGTAAAACCATCATTAAAACGCTCAGCAAAACCTGATTTTCTTCCTGCGGATTCATCTGTCCGAGCGATGAGAGTTGAAATTTGCTTTCGAGAAATGCGGATTGTTTTTGAACGCGCACGACCGCCGTGCCGTTAGATTTCGTAACGATGTAAGACGGATTAAAAATGTAACCCGTAAACATTCCGACAACCGGAATTTCGCCGACCAGCGCGTCAACGACTTTTACCCAACCGTTTTCCTCGTTGATTTTAAAGATTTGATTTCCGTTTTGATCGAAAACATCATAATTTGCCTTCCAAAGCGAACGCATTCCCTGACGTTTGATCGAGCCGATCCGATTTCCGAAATTATCCGTAAAATAATATGTCGCGGAAAAATCAATCACGCGGTCGGCTTTGATGTTAAATTTTTGCTGCGTCCGGCTTTCATCGGAAAAAATGTTGATGTCTTCTTTTAACTTAAACATTTTTTGTTTGACATAACCGATCAGATTTCCGCTCGCATCGCGGATATAAATCTGACTCGCCAGCGCAAGAAGTTTGAAACTCAAATCAATCGGATAATTCATAATTTTTTGCGTTTTTTGTCGTTTGGAAGATTTTTCGTATTGTAACCTATTCGCCGTTAAAAATTAACCGTCGAGAAATTTGGGCAGAATTTTTTCGATTTCCTTTAGGTTTTCATAAGTTTTTCTGATTTCGACGAAACTGAAAATCGAAATGACGTTTCGCAGTTCACGAAATTCGTTTTCGATGGATTTGAAAGCGCGATTCGTGTCGCGTTCGCTGGCTAAGATTAAAAACGGTTTCGATCTCTGCGAATCAAAGGCGCGTTTCAATTTGGCAAAAGCCGAATCAATGTTGCCTTTGCTCTGCACTTCAAAAACGTGGGAAATTCGTTTGCTTGTTTCCGATTCGCGCCAGACGACATCGTAAAATTCAAATTCCGACTGAACGTAAAATCCGAGAATTTCGCCGATTTCTAAAAGCGTCTGCTGAATCGTCCGGTGATCTAACTCGACAAAATCTTTTCTTAAAATATGAAAATCCGAGTTTTCAGCCGAAACTTTTTCACTTCCGGTTTTCGTGATCTGCCAAGTGCCGCGATTTCTGGAAATAAGTTTTTGTTCATTTAAAGATTTCCCGGCTTTTTGAACCGCAATTTTCCATTTTGAATTTTCACCGTTTTGGATTTGATAAATTTCTGCGTCTGATAACGAAGGGAAGTAGCGAATCAATCTTTCATATATAAATTTCACATCGTCAGTTCCGCCGACGGCAACCAATTCTTGTAAAATCGGAATTTCAATTAAAGGACTGTTCGGTAACGGCATTTGTCGTCTTAAAAAATTTTCTTAAAATCGGTCGAATTTTTATTTATAATATCAAATTTTAATCGGTCGAGATTTTCGGTCAGTTTATTTTCTAAATGTGCCGTAAAATTTTTTTTTGAAATTTCACTTTTTTTTTCGATGTATTCCAAATTTCCGAAAGCAGCGAAAATTTCCGGTTTGAAATTATTTAAAAATTCGATTCTGATGGAACAGGGAATCGAATTGCATTTTTGTAACTTTTTTGTGAGAAATGTTAAACCGCCATAAAATTTGATCGGTCTGATGTCGTTCGGGAGAATTTCGCCTTGCGGAAAAATCACCAGAGTTTTGCTTATTCCCGTTTCCAGATTTTTTACGATATATCGCAAACTTTTCAAGATTTCTTTCGGATCCTCACGCACTACCGAAAATGCTCCGAGACGACGAAAAAATTGTAAGTTTTTCAGTTGCCTTTCTTCCATCAGAACAAAACTGTCAAAATCGCCGCGCCTTAAAATCTCGAATAAAATCAAGCCGTCCCACCAACTCGAATGATTGACATAAATTATCAGCGGAATACTTTTGTCCCTTTTTTCGATTGCCGATAGATTTTTTACGCCCAAGGAATGAAAACGCCTTTTTAAAAGATTTCGATTATATAAGGAAAATAATTTTTGAAACCAGACGCTTTTATTTGCTTTCAACATATTTTCGATTGACACGTTCGTTTATGCCGCAGGTTATCTCATAGGAAATCGTTTCGACTTTTCCGGCTAATTCTTCGGCTGTAATTTTCAGATCGTTTTGCTCGCCGATCAATATAACTTCATCACCGATTTTAGCATTTTCGATTTCCGTCACATCAACCAAAGTCCAGTCCATCGAAATGCGACCGACGACATCGGCATATTTGCCGTTAATTATAACGCGACCTTTATTTGAAAGATTTCTTTTATAACCGTCTTCGTAGCCGATTGGAATCGAAGCGATTATCGAATCTTTTTCGGCGCGAAACGTCCGGCTGTATCCGAGCGTTTCATCTTTTTTTACTTTTTTGAGATGCGAAATTCTCGAATGTAAAGACAAAACGGGTTTGATCTGCGGTCGCGCCGTCCAGTCGGGCAAAACGTCATCGCCCAAACCGTAGAGAATGCCGCCGAGCCGCACCAAATTTCCATAAGATTTCGGATATGCCAGACTTGCCGGAGAATTTGCCATATCTTTATACAAAAATCGAAAACCTTTATTTTCAAAAATTTCGACCGCTTGATTAAATTTAGTTATTTGAATTTCTGTAAATTCTTTTTCGTTAATATTATCCGCCGCCGCAAAATGCGTCATAATTCCTTCGACTTCAAGTTGCTTAAACTTTTTCAAATCGTCGGAAAACTCTTCGACTTCATCAAATCTTACGCCGATTCTTCCCATTCCGGTATCAACTTTCAAATGCGCTTTTGCTTTTATTTTCAATTTTTCAGCCATTATGTCTAAATTTTGCGCCTGTTCGATTTGATATATGACCGGCGTGATATTATTTTTTAATAGAATTTCCTGCTGACCTTTCCAAAAACCGCCGAGACATAAAATCGGTTTGGTAATTCCGTTTTCTCTTAGTTCCAAACCTTCTTCCGCAAGCGCGACACCGAACCAATCAATTCCTTCTGTTTCCAGTCTTCGGGCGCATCGGACGGCAGAATGTCCGTAGGCATCGGCTTTGACAATCGCCATAAAATTTATCGGTCGGTTGATAAAATTCTTAACCGAATGAAAGTTAAATGCTAAATTGCCAAGATTTGTTTCCGCCCAAGTCGGACGCTCGGTAAAATTATTTTGCATTAAGTTAAAGTAAAAGATTAACTACCTTAATTTCTCTATATAAAGATGTTCTGCGATCAGTTGATAAATTGCTTTAAGAGTCTGCGTCAGGACACCTAAAGCGTTACAGTAAATTTATAAAGGAATATTTCCGTGTTTTTTCGGTGGATTTTGGTCTCTTTTATTTTGCAAAAGTCTCAAAGCGCGAATAAGTTTCGGTCTGGTTTGCGAAGGTTCGATAATCTCATCTATAAAACCGCGTTCGGCGGCGATATACGGATTAGCAAACTTTTCACCAAATTCCGCCACTTTATTTTTTCTAAATTCTTCGACATTCCCGGCTTCGCTCAGTTCTTTTCGATACAAAACTCCGACTGCGCCTTCCGATCCCATAACGGCAATTTCGGCTGTCGGGTAAGCGAAATTCATATCCGTTCTGATATGTTTGGAAGCCATTACGCAGTAAGCTCCGCCGTATGCTTTTCGCGTTATGAGAGTAATTTTCGGAACTGTCGCTTCGGCAAAAGCATAAAGCAGTTTTGCACCGTGACGAATGATGCCGAGATGTTCTTGATTGACACCGGGAAGAAATCCCGGAACATCTTCGAGCGTAATCAGCGGAATATTAAAGCAATCGCAAAATCTGACAAATCGTGCCGCTTTGATCGAAGCATCTATATCTAAAACGCCTGCCAAAAAAGCAGGTTGATTGGCGACGATTCCAACCGAAAAACCGCCGAGTCTGGCAAAACCGATAACGATATTTTGAGCGAAGTGTTCCTGAACTTCAAAAAAATATCCGTCGTCAACAACCTTGTGAATAATATCGCGGATGTCATAAGGTTGGTTTGATGACTGCGGCACGACCGAATTTAATTTCTCATCCGTGCGGTTTACCGGATCAATAGTTGCCATAAACGGCGGTTTTTCCATATTGTTGGACGGAACAAATGACAAGAGTTCGCGGGTTAAACGAAGACAATGTTCATCGGAATCGGCGGCGAAATGAGCCACGCCCGATTTAGAATTATGTGTCATTGCGCCGCCCAGATCGTCTTTGGAAACGGTTTCGTGCGTTACGGTTTTAATTACGTCCGGTCCGGTGATGAACATATAAGACGTATCTTTTACCATTATATTAAAGTCGGTAATTGCCGGTGAATAAACTGCGCCGCCGGCGCACGGACCCATTATGCAGCTAATCTGCGGAACAACTCCGCTCGCCAGAGTGTTTCTTAAAAAAATGTCTGCATAACCGCCGAGCGAAACGACACCTTCCTGAATTCGCGCTCCGCCGGAATCGTTTAAACCGATGATCGGCGCACCGACCTTCATTGCAAAATCCATAACTTTACAGATTTTCTCGGCGTGTGTTTCGGAAAGAGAACCGCCGAAAACGGTGAAATCCTGCGCGAAAACGAAAACCTCGCGTCCGTTTACGAAACCGTGACCCGTAATAACACCGTCACCTAAAAATCTCTGTCGATCCAGACCGAAATCACTCGAACGATGAACGACAAATTTATCGAACTCTTCAAAAGAGTTTTCATCGAGAAAAAACTCGATTCTTTCACGAGCGGTCATCTTGCCGGAATCCTTCTGTTTTTGAACGCGAGCCAAACCGCCACCGGCTTCTGCCGCAAGTGACTTTTCGCACAGTATTTCGATCTTGGTTTTTTTAGTTTCCGTGTCTTTTTCAGATTGCATATTAATGTGAATTTTAATGAAAAGAAAATTAAATACAAATCTCGGTAAATAGTTTTTATGCTTTACGATTATACAAAACCAGTAAATATTGAATAATAGTTTTCAGTATTTATCGAAAGGGAATTGTTTCTTCTCGATGATTGCAATTAAGTTTTTTAATGCGTCTTTGACGTCGGCTTTTAATTTATCAGAGTAAAAGAATAGACGAGAATTTTCTGCGAATTCATCCTGATCTAAAATTTGATAAGACAAATCTTTGCCGACTAACAAATCAATGTCCAGATCGATATAATCCAAAACTCCATCCTTAAATACAGGCGGCATATTAATATTACAATAAAAATTACGGAAATTGCCTTCCGGTTCGATAAAATGAAAAATATTAAACCATCTGTCAAGCCAGTAATATTCCAGCGAGACAGTTCCGCGTCTGATAATCCCAAGCAGCGAATGTTTGATTTCAGTTTCAAAAACTCCTCGAAAAACAAGCAGCCGACCTCTCCTCTCGACGAGCTCGGCTTTCCAACTTTTATGGATTTTGTTATCAAACTTTCTCGAATTGATAATTACTCTTTTTTCTAAAATTTTCACAGATAAAAAACTCGAATTTATTGTTTTGGAAATTTGAAAATCAAAGCCGGACAAAGTGAAGTATAAACTATTATGATTTCAAAAAATGACGAAAGCTATTTTAGTCGTTCTTATTTATGAAAGCGGTTTTTATCAAAATCAATGCTAAATAGAATTTTCATTTTCATCGTAAAAGTTTAACAAAATCTTTTTCAAAAGTTGTAATAAGATCAATTTTTCCGTCTCAGTCAGATTCGAGGTCACGCTTTTCTCAAAAATATCCCAAACATTTTCTATCTCGGCTCTTATTTCCAGACCTTTATCGGTCAAAAAAATATTGACCATACGGGCATCCGTAAGAGACCTCTTAGTTTTAATAAATCCGCCGGACTGTAAACCTTTTACAAGTTTATTTACAGTCGGCGCGGAAATATACAGATTTTTTGCCAAATCAATCTGGCTTAAACCATCCGTTTTCCACAATTCGAATAAAACAAAAACTTGACCTGAATGAATTCCCGTTTTGCTCAAAACAGCTTCCATCTCTGTTCGATGAATGACGGAAATATCTGCTAATAAATAATTTATCGTATTTTCAAAATCCATTAAAATTTACTTACCCTGCTAATCATATATTATTAGCTTACTAATAATTAACCAACTAATAAAAAACAATTAGTTAGCTAATTAATTATATAAAAAGAAGACGCAGTTTATTTCTGCGTCTTTCTCAAAAATAATTTCACTCTCTTCCGCTCTTTTTCCAGTCGTCTAAAAAAGCATCCAAACCTTTATCTGTTAAAGGGTGTTTGATTAGTTGGCTCAGAGTTTTGAAAGGCATCGTTGCAACATCGGCACCGGCTAAAGCCGATTCGACTATGTGCAGCGGATGTCGAATGCTTGCTGCCAAAACTTCGGTCGTAAAACCGTAATTGTCGTAAATCTGCACGATTTCACGAATCAGATCCATTCCGTTTTGACTAATATCGTCAAGTCTGCCGATAAACGGAGAAATATATGTTGCGCCCGCTTTTGCCGCTAAAAGAGCCTGTGAAGCGGAAAAACAAAGCGTAACATTTACTTTTGTCCCTTCATCCCGGAAAGTTCTCGTGGCTTTCAAACCGTCCCAAGTCAGAGGGCATTTGACCACTACATTGGGCGCGATTTTAGCTAGTTCACGTCCTTGTTTGAGCATTCCTTCGGTATCGAGCGCGGTGACTTCCGCCGAAACATCGCCCTTTACGATTTCGCAGATTTTTGCTATATGTTCCTTAAAATCCACACCTTTTTCTTTTGCGACCAACGACGGATTGGTCGTTACTCCGTCAAGCAAACCGAGATCGTTTGCCTCTCTTATTTCATCCAAATTTGCCGTATCAATAAAAAATTTCATAAAGTCTCCTCAAAATATTTAGGTCCAATCGAAAGTATTACATTTATTGCCAAAACCGCCAAAGCAGTAGCGGCAAAACCTTTATTCTTGCTATATTTTAATGGAAATGTGCGGAATGTTAAATCGCTTAAAAGTAAATATGTCCAAACCAAAAAATTACCGGAGCTTAAAAATGCGGAAATTGGATAAACCAGTTGTTGGTGTAAACAGATTCATCGCCGGAAAATTGTGCGCGAGAGTTAATACAATCGGCGGAACTTCAAGAAATTCTTGTGAATTATCAGCTACATTTTTTTCAAGACTCGTCTCTTTCCCTAAACATTTACATCTGAAATCAGTTCCGTTTGAGGGAAATCTCGCTTTCGTTTTTTTGTTGAACTTTAAATTTTAAATAATCGGTTTGAGTTAATTTACTTTCCGTTTTAAGTGAAGTCAATCTCAAAATCAGTCTGACATTTAATGCGTTTTTTCACCGAATATAACTTGCTTTTTTCACCGGATTCGACAGTTTTCCGACCGCCTCGATTTCAACTTCGCAAATGTCGCCGTCCGATAACTTTGAAACACCGGACGGCGTTCCGGTAGCGATTATATCGCCGAAATTTAAGGTCATCTGCCGGGAAATATATCTGATTAAAAAACCGACCGGAAAAGACATCTGCGAAGTTCTGCCGGATTGTTTGAGTATGCCGTTGACCTTTGTCGTAATTTTTAAATCCGACACATCAATTCCGGCTGCGATAAATTTGCTGACCGGACAAAATGTATCGAAGGATTTGGCTCTCGTAAATTGAACGTCATTTCGTTGCAAATCTCTGGCTGTTACATCATTTAAGCAAACGTATCCGAGAACGTAATCAAAAGGATCATCGTCTTCGGATATGTTTTTACATTGCTTTCCGATCACGATTCCGAGTTCTCCTTCGTGTTCGACCTGCGATGATTGTTCGGGAATCTCAATGTAATCGTTTTCCGATATTAGCGAAGACGGAGCTTTGAGAAAGAGTAACGGTTCTTTAGGCATTTCGTTGCCGAGTTCTGCGGCGTGTTCAGCGTAATTTCTTCCGACACAGACGATTTTAGAAGGTTTTAACGGTGTTAATAATTTTACATTTTTAACTTCAATTTTATTTGAGTCCGAATAAATCCGGTTCGTGTCAGCCGCAAATTCATTTTCGCCATTCGCAAAAATGAATTTGTTATCCTCCGAAATCAAACCGGATAATATTTTGTCTTCGTATAAAAAATCTATTCTGTTCATATTCTATGGCGCGGTTTCGCTGACAATTCGGGATGGTTGGCTGACGTTTCCGAAATTATCGATAGCCGTCAGATAATAAAAATACTTGATCCCGGACTTAACATTCTGATCCTGAAAAGTATTGGTTTTAATCGGTTCGGATGTCAAAATTTCCCATTGATTTAGAGGCAAATTACTGTCTGTCGAACGAAATATTTTGTAACCCGCAATATCTTTTTCCGGGTTTGCTGCAAAAAACAGCGAAATGCGGTCGGGCGATGCGGCGATTGTAATGCTTGCCGGAGAACTCGGCGCGAAAATATCTCTCGGAGTTACATCCAGTTCAGCAGAACTCAAACTTTCTACCGGATTGCCTTCCGTTCCGACTGAAACCGTGCGAACCGTGTAAGAATATCTTTTGTCGAAATCGAAGAAATTATCCGCATACAGCGTTTCGCTTACCGGAGAACTATTTAATTTTTTCAGATCGTTTTCCGATTTTCTGTAGATATTATATCCGAGAATATTTACAGGCGTTGAGCCGTCAACATTCGTCTGCGGTTTTTCCCAACTGATAACGATAGTTTCCTGATTTACTTCGGAAGATAAGTTTTCAGGATTGCCGGCTATTTTGGCGGACGGTTCGATAGTCAGAAAATTTGAAAACGCAGCTTTTTGTCCGGCTTTATTGACAAATCTTATCGCATATCTGAGTTTTGCCGTCTGTGTTGAAAATTCCAGATTGTCTATCAAAGAAAATGTTTTCAATGAGAAATTTTCATCTCCAACCGGAATTGACTTTATCAAAGTGCTTTTTGCAGAAAAATCAGCTTCGGTAATTTGCTCGGGAGAGTTTAACGGCTCCGCCAGCCGGTAAACATCTATGCGATCAATAAATGTCGTTTCGTTTTGCAAACCGTTGCGGGCGGGCATCCGCCAACTCAAAACAATTTGATTGCCTTGCTGTAAGCCTGAAATACTGGCTCGTTGAGAAACTCTCTCGGTCGGCGGAACAGGCGGAGTGCGCTTACCGCAGCATAATGAGCATAATGCTATAAGCGAAACAATCGTTATAAATGCTAATGATGCTTTTTTGCTAAAGTCTTTTAAGTGTTTAATTTTGTTAAGCGATGTATTAAGCATAGGCGTTAAGCTACAAAATATACTGTCTTAAATTCTGGTCTTTTACGAGTTCTTCCAACTTCATTTTTACATACTCGGAATCTATTATTTGGTGCTTATCGCTTAACTCGTTTCCGGCAAAACTAATTTCTTCCAAAAGTTTCTCGACTAGCGTATGAAGTCTTCTGGCACCGATGTCTTCAGTGGTTCGATTGATTTCCGCCGTCATTTCGGCGAGCGTGTTAATCGCATCTTCGGTAAATTCGAGTTCGATTTCTTCGGTTTTAAGCAGTGCTTGATACTGCTTAATGAGTGAGTTTTTAGGCTCGATAAGTATTCGCTTAAGATCGTCTAGCGTCAGCGATTCCAGTTCCACTCTGATCGGAAATCTCCCTTGAAGTTCGGGAATTAAATCCGAAGGTTTTGAAACGTGGAAAGCTCCGGCTGCGATAAAAAGGATGTGATCCGTATTTACCATTCCGTAGCGCGTATTGACCGAAGTTCCTTCGACAATCGGCAGTAAATCTCTCTGAACACCTTCGCGTGAAACGTCCGGACCGTTTCCGCCCGAACCGCCGCCTGAAACTTTATCGATTTCGTCAAGGAAAATTATCCCTGAATTTTCAGTCGTTTCGATGGCTTTGCGCGTAATATCTTCCATATCGACAAGATTTTCTTGTTCGTCACGAAGTAAAAGTTTTTTTGCTTCTCGAATTTTTATTTTACGGCGGATTGTTTTTGATGGAAACATATTACCGAACATATCGCGCAGATTTACGCCCATTTCTTCCATTCCCTGACCGCCGACAAAATCTATCATCGTATTGGAACGATCCTGCGTTTCTACTTCGACAAGCCGTTCATCGAGTTTTCCGTCGTGCAGTTGTCGGCGTAATTTTTCGCGTGTGCGATTGGTTTGTTCCGTGATTTCAAGATCGGTTTCATTTTCAAATCCGTAAGTCGGCGCAACATTTGAATTAGGAAGCAGCAGATCGAGAATTTTCTCTTCGACATTTAGTTCGGCACGTTCTCTGACTTCCTCAAACGCCGCCTGTCTGGTCATATCAACTGCGACATCGGTTAGTTCACGAATCATACTTTCGACATCCCGACCGACATAACCGACTTCGGTAAATTTTGATGCCTCGATCTTTATAAAAGGCGAATTGGCGAGTCGTGCAAGTCTTCTGGCGATTTCTGTTTTTCCGACACCCGTCGAGCCGATCATCAGTATATTTTTCGGCAAAACATCCTGTGCCAGTTCGGTCGGAAGTTTTTGTCGTCGAATTCGGTTTCTGAGCGCGATGGCAACGGCGCGTTTCGCTTTTGTTTGTCCGACGACGTATTTGTCCAATTGTTCGACAATCTGCCGTGGTGTCAAGTCGTCCAATTTCGGACGGTTTTCGATTTCTCCGCTTAAATATATAGGCATTTTTTTTAAATTTCTTCCGTAATAAGATCGGAATTCGTGTAGATACAAATATCTCCGGCGATTTTCAAGGATTCTTCCGCGATTTCCCGCGCACTTAGACTTGTATGTTTGATTAAAGCCCGCGCGGCGGCTAACGCATACATACTTCCTGATCCGACGGACAGTAAACCTTCGTCAGACGAGATGACATCGCCTTTCCCTGAGATCAAAAACGAATCGGTTTGATCGGCAACTATTAAAAGCGATTCGAGATGGCGCAGGTATTTATCAGTTCGCCAATCCTTACTCAACTCGACTGCGGCTCTCTCCAATTGACCTTGAAATTGTTCGAGTTTAATCTCGAATTTAGAAAGCAGCGTAAAAGCATCGGCGGTCGCGCCGGCAAAACCGACCACAACCTTGCCATTATGTATGCGCCTGACTTTTCGCGCATTTCCTTTGATAATGGTTTCACCGAGCGTTACTTGTCCATCGCCGACCATCGCGGTTTTGCCGTCTTTTTTTACAAGCAGAACCGTCGTCGAACGTATTTTTGTTAATTTATTATTTCTTCGCATAATTTCTCGTAATATAGAATAAATTATGATATATGCTTATTTTGAAATGCTCAAATTGACTTATTTTTGCAGATATTTCAACATTAAAAAACGATATGAATAAAAATCCTCTGATCGGAATCACGATGAGATTGGAAATTGAAACCGAACGCTTTTATCTCGGACGACATTATAGCGAAGCAATCGAGTCAACGGGCGGAATTCCCATACACATTTCATTGATACCGAAAAGAAATTACATTAGACAAATCCTCGAAAATGTTGACGGCATTCTGCTTCCGGGAAGTGATTCGGACATTGATCCGTATTATTATGATGAAGAACCTTCGACGAAATTGAAAAAAGTCGTCCCGGAAAAAGATCAGACCGATTTGTTAGTTCTCGAAGAAGCCGAAAAACTTAAATTGCCGATCCTGGCGATCTGTTTCGGAATGCAGACATTGAATGTTTATCAAGGCGGAACTTTAATTCAGGATATAGAAACAGAAGTAGAAAAACCAATTAGACACGAACAGGGAAGTCCTTTAGATCGTTTATCTCATACTATTAAAGTAAAAGATGAAAGTAATCTACAAGTTATTATAAACAAAAGCAATTACACCGAACAAATTAAAGTAAATTCTCATCATCACCAAGCTGTAAAAAAAATCGGTGAAAATCTTTCGGCGACGGCTTGGGCGGCTGATAATACAATCAAATGCCTCGAAGGTAAGGATAAAGAAAGATTTGTTTTTGGCATCCAGTGGCATCCCGAAATTTCTTTCCAGACGGACTCTCTTTCAAAACAAATATTTAAAACATTTGTTGGTGAATGTGCCGATTTCGCAAAAAATAAGAGGAAAATTTAGTGAGTAAAAATTTAACAACCGTAAAATTAGGTTTAGAAAAAATTCTCGATGAAAAAATTTCTATTTTAAGAAATCAGAGAGTCGGTTTGATTTGCAATCAGGCTTCGGTCAATCACGAATTTGAACACGCCGCCGATCTGTTTTCCCGACATTCCGAAATAAATCTGACTGCACTGTTCGGTCCGCAGCACGGTATCAGGGGCGATGTGCAGGATAATATGGTCGAAACAAGCCATTCGATTGATAAGAAAACGGGACTTCCGGTTTTTTCACTCTACAGCGATACGCGCGAACCGACCGGCGAGATGCTGAGTGAGATTGATATATTGGTTTTCGATCTGCAAGATGTCGGCTGCCGCGTCTACACCTTTATATACACGATGGCTTACGCGATGCGTGCCTGTGCGAAATATGACAAAAAATTTGTCGTCCTAGACCGACCGAATCCGATTAACGGGGTTTCCGTCGAAGGTAACACGTTAGAATTGGGACAGGAATCTTTCGTCGGACTTTATCCGATTCCGATGCGCCACGGAATGACGGTCGGTGAATTGGCATTGTTATTTAACAAGGAGTTTTCAATCGAATGTGATTTGGAAATTGTTTCAATGGACGGTTGGCAGCGAGCTTTTTATTATGATGAAACGGATTGTCCGTGGGTAATGCCTTCACCGAATATGCCGACAGTTGATACGGCGGTTGTCTTTCCCGGAACCGTTATGTTCGAAGGAACGAAAGTTTCCGAAGGTCGCGGTACGACAAAACCTTTTGAAATAATCGGCGCACCATTTTTTAATGTTGAGGAATATGCCGATGCGTTGCAAAAGTTAAATTTGAAAGGTGTTATTTTCAGACCGACAAATTTTTTGCCGACTTTCCAAAAACACAAAAACATTAGTTGTTCAGGTGTCTTTTTACATATTACGGACAGAAACGAATTTGAGCCGGTTTTGACCGGGGTTGCTTTGATAAAAACTGCATACGATTTATATAAAAAGGATTTTGACTGGAAAGATAAGCCGTACGAATATGAATTTGAAAGAAATCCGTTTGATGTAATTAACGGCTCGACAATTATTCGTGAAATGATTGAAAAAAACAAAACTCTCGAAGAAATAAAACAATTCTGGGAAAACGACGTAAAATCATTTTGTAATCTAAGAGAAAATTATTTGTTATATTAAAGAAATGATACTTGACGGAGAAATAAAATCGTAAACTCCAAAAAATTATTTTGGTAGATTGCAAATAGAAAAAGTAGTCAAAAAATTGCTTCGGTTTGTTCTTAAGAAATTACTTTAACTACTTAGAAGTATACTATTCACAGCGTTTAAGTTTACACTTTTGAGAGTTTTATTAAACAGTCTGTAAGCGACAGATAAGATTTTGGTTTAAGAAATTTATGGACAATACAATTGTAATCGGACTTATATCGTGGTTTTTGCCCGGTGTCGGACATCTTCTACAGGGAAGAATCAAGAGAGGAATAATAATCGGCGCGGTTATTTGGATAATGTTTATAATCGCTCTGATCAGCGGCGGGGCATATTATCCCGGTTTCGGTTTTGACGAGGGCGCACTGCTTTACCTATTAAATATCTTCGCCCGGTTAGGAAACGGTTTAGGCGCGATAATAGGATTTTTGCTGATGTCCGATCCGCCGCCGAATGTTGCGGCTTGGGCGACTTTTGAATACGGCGGAAGATTTTTGGAGATCGCCGGACTTTTAAATTATCTGGCAGTTATGGATGCGATAGATATTCATCTGGGGAGAAAGAAATGATCCATTTTATTTTTTTGGTCGGTTTTGCTTTTTTTGTCGCCGTTTTGTTCGCGGTTTTTCACAGCGGAGATTTCAAGGAAAAATTGCAGGTCGGTTTGAAGTATTTTGCCCAATTTATTCTTGTCAGTTTGGTCGTTGCCTGGATATTTTATTTTCTGCCGACAAGATAGTTTTATGGGACAGATCGAAACGGAAGGGATAATTCTCAAAACATACAGTTTAGCGGAAGCCGACAAGATTGTTGTCATACTGACGGAAAAATTCGGCTTGATAAGAGGAGTCGCCAAGGGAGCAAAACGGCTGAAAAGTAAATTCGGAGGCATTTTGGAACCTTTTTCGGTTGTTTCAGCCGATTTGTATCAAAAAGAAGAACGCGAATTGGTTTCGATTCGCGGACTCGAATTACAAAAATCTTATTTTACACAGGCAAGCAATCCGTTGGTTTTACAAAAACTGGCTTACTTATCAGAACTTCTAATCGAATTTTCGCCGCCGCACGATCCGAATGTGCGCGTCTATCGAATGGCAAAAGTTTGTTTTGATGCGATTAGCCAAAAACCTGAAATGATCGAATTGATCGTTTTGTATTTTGAATTCTGGATTCTGAGTTTAGGCGGTTTTCTGCCGAACTGGGAAAAATGTAATGTTTGCGAGACTAGATTTTCGGAATCTCAGGATAGTAATCTACAGATGAATTTTCATCTGATTTGCGATAATTGCCGTCGAACTAAAAACAATCAAACCGTCAATTTTGAAATGAGACAGATTTATTTTGGAGCGCAAAACTCTTCACCGGACAGATTTATCGAAAAATTCGGCAACAAATTAGAAACTACCAAAAACCTTTCGGCAATTTTGAAGCGAATTATCAATCAAATCTTGAATCGTGAGATTATCAGTCAGAAATTTTTAGTGACATCTCAAACTTAGAATGAAAAAAATCAGTCTTTCATTTTCTATATATTTTCTCCGCGCGATTCTTCCATACTTCATATTTTCGTGGCTTTTATTGAGCGTAATACTCTTTGTTCAGCAAGCGAGCCGTTTTTCGGACATTTTCTTTAATACGGTTCTGCCGTCAAATCTCGTTTGGCAGCTGACGTTTGCGCTCGTGCCGAATGTCATCGCTTTTACCTGTCCGATGGCGGCATTAGTCGGAGTTATCATCGGACTTTCGAAAATGCAGGGCGACAGCGAATTGGTTGCTATTCGTGCCGCCGGAACGGGAAATTTACAGCTTACGATACCGATTGTCGTTTTGGGTATCGCGCTTTCGGTTTTTGCTTTTTTGATAAATCTGAAAGGCGTTCCTTTCGCTGCCGCAATCGTTCGACAGGTTGCGCTTCAGACAGCACTTTTTAAATTGGAGTCGCCAATCGAACCCGGAGTTTTCAACACGGAAATAAACGGTTATACGATCTATGTTAAAGAGGGAAATATCAATGATGGAACTTGGGGAAAAATTTTTATCTACAACGAAGACCCGAAAGCAGAGACTGTGCGTCTGATAACGGCTGAAAATGGTCGAATTGATAGTACTAATGACAAATCGGAATTGATTCTAAACGATGCAGTCGTCTCTACTTTTGTGCTGAATGGAGAAACAAAAAAAATCGTCTCCGATAACGTCGGTCAGATACGGCTCGGAATCCAAACGAAGAGAAAAGAACTGATCGAGAAACTAAGCAAAACCGAGGAAACTCCCGAAGAATTGGGATTGAGTCAATTAGCCGAATATGCAAAAAAACAGGAAGGGAAGCTAAGGACGGAAGCGCAAATTTTATATGCCAGGCGATTATTGTTGTCGCTGACACCTCTGATATTTGCGATTTTAGGTTTGAATCTGGTTCTTAGATTCAGTCGCGGCGGTCGCGGGTTCGGAGTATTTCTGGCTCTAATCAGTCTGATTTTCTATTATCTGATTACATTGCTCGGCGAACAACTCGCCAGAACGGGAAGTATAAGTGTCGTATTTGCCGGACTACTGCCACTCGTAATCAGTCTATCGGTGATCGGCTGGCTGTATTTCTCAAATAGATTTTTTATCAGCAGTTTTATAAGCAAAGTTCAGATACCTTTTAAAAGAGAAAAACAGGATAAATTATCTAAAAGTAATTTTTATATTGATCTGACAACCGGAATTTTAGACCTCGGTATAATTTTGGATTTGATAAAATACTTCGTTTTCACGGTATTTTTTTTAGGTTCGATCTATACGATTTTTACAGCCTTTGAACTTTGGAAATTTGCCGGAATCATTGATAACGGATTCATACTTTTAATAAGATATCTTTTTTATCTGATTCCGTTCGTTTATCTGCAGCTTGCGCCGTCGGCGATTATGATTGCGATTTTGGCGACCTACATCATCAAATCGCGGCAGAATGAAATCGTAACCTGGACAGCCGCCGGTCAGAGTATCTATAGACTTCTTTTGCCGTGTTTCGCATTGATGATCTTTGCGGGAATTTGTAATTGGGGAATTCAGGAATTTATCGCTCCCAAAACCAATCAGATACAGGATATATTACGCGACCAAATCAGAAACAAAGGCAATTTGGTTAAAAAAGAAGGGAAGTCGTGGGTTGCAAGAGAAAACAAGATTTACTCTTTTAATACGAAGTCGGAAAACACAGATCAGCGCAATATATCGAATTTGACGATATATGAATTTTCAAAAAACGATTTTACTTTGAAAAATATAACTAAATCTGAATCGGCTGTTTGGTTGAAAGATAAGATACTTTTCGAGAAAAATGCTCGACGGATTGACTGGGATCAAACGAATTCAACGGTTTCCGAAATTTCCGCCAATGAATATCCGGTTGACTTTGATGTCTTTAACAATCTGGATGAGAAACCGAATCACTTGGATTCGAGCCAAACGCGAAATAGGATCAGAAATACTGTTTCCGACATCGAACAGAGACGCTTTGAAGTCGCTTTGCAAAAAAAATACTCGACACCGCTTTTGCCGTTGATAATTATGCTTTTTACGTCACCGTTTGCACTGTCTCTAGATAAGAAAAATAGTGTCGTTACCGTCGGTTATGCGGTAATTTTATGGCTCTTGTATCTGGGTGTTGAAAATACTTTCGAGCAATTCGGAATCAGCGGTTTTGTTTCGCCGGAAATAGCCGTCTGGAGTCCGTTGGCGTTTTTCTCCGTTTTCGGGTTGTATTTTCTGACAAAGATCAAAACATAAAAAAGGCGTTGGATTAAAGCCAACGCCTTTTTAAAACGAAATTAATTTTTATGAATTACGTCCCGGTTTCCCAACTCGAAAGATATTCGAGCATTTCCGGTGTCAATTCGTCAATCGAAACTCCCATCGCTCTGAGTTTTAAGCTGGCAATTTCCTGATCCACTTCCGACGGCAAAACGTGAACGCCGTGTCCCAAAGTTTCTTTATTTTTGACCAGATATTCAGCCGATAAAGCTTGATTAGCGAACGACATATCCATCACGCTTGCCGGATGTCCTTCGGCTGCAGCGAGATTTATCAGACGACCTTCGCCGAGAACGATAACGCTTTTTGAATCGTCTTTCGCCATATATTCTTCGACGAACGGACGACGTTTAACGACGGCTTTGCTCATTTCGCGCAGAGCGTCGAGATTTAATTCCAGATCGAAGTGACCGCTGTTGCAGACGATTGCGCCGTCTTTCATCACTTCAAAGTGTTCTTTATCAATAACGTGACGATTGCCTGTCACGGTGACAAAGAAATCACCGATTTTAGCCGCTTCGGACATCGGCATTGCGCGGAAACCGTCCATTACGGCTTCGATAGCTTTGATCGGATCAACTTCCGTCACGATAACATTTGCGCCTAAACCGCGCGCTCTCATTGCCACGCCTTTGCCGCACCAGCCATAGCCGACAACGACCAGATTTTTTCCGGCTAACAAAATATTCGTTGCGCGGATGATGCCGTCGAGTGTCGATTGTCCGGTTCCGTAACGATTGTCGAAGAAATGCTTAGTTTGTGCATCGTTGACGGCAATAGACGGAAAAGTCATCACGCCGGCAGTTTCCATCGCTTTCAGACGAACGATTCCGGTTGTGGTTTCTTCGGTCGTGCCGATGATCTGACTTGCCAATTCCTTTTTCTCTTTGAGCATTGTTGCCACAACATCCGAACCGTCGTCAATGATAATGTGCGGATTCGTGTCAAGTGCGGCGCGGACGTGACGCATATATGTTTCGGTTGATTCGCCTTTGATCGCCATAACGGGAATGCCGTAATCGGCGACGAGCGAAGCCGCAACGTCATCCTGAGTCGAAAGCGGATTTGAAGCGATCAAAAGTGCTTCTGCGCCGCCGGCTTTTAAAGTGCGAGCCAGATTAGCGGTTTCGGTCGTAATGTGAGCGCAAGCGGCGATCTTGATGCCTTCGAGCGGTTTTTCCTTTTCAAAGCGCTCACGAATTAAACGCAAAACGGGCATTTCGCGGTCAGCCCATTCGATTCTTTGTTTGCCTTGTTCGGCAAGATTAATATCTTTTATATCGTATTCCATTGAAATTCCTTCTTTAGCCATAATTGTTCGTAGATAAAATAAAACGGCGGTCATTGACCGCCTTAATAAGTATTTTTAAAAGTTTTAGACGGTTGTCGCCATACTCAATGAATTGAGCAGAGCATCGGCTTTGTCGGTGTTTTCCCACGAAAAACCTTCACGACCGAAATGTCCGAAAGCCGCAGTTTTCTTATAGATCGGACGGCGCAGATCGAGAGTTTCGATAATTCCTTTCGGAGTTAATTCAAAGTTCTTTCTGACCGCTTCTGCTAACTTGTCTTCGTCAACATTTCCGGTTCCGTGTGTGTCAACCCGGACGGAAACAGGTTCGGCAACGCCGATTGCGTATGCTAACTGAACTGTTACTTTGTCAGCTAAACCGGCAGCAACAATGTTTTTAGCGATGTAGCGCGCCATATAAGCGGCTGAACGATCAACTTTCGTCGGGTCTTTGCCCGAAAACGCGCCGCCGCCGTGCGGTGCATAACCGCCATATGTATCAACGATGATTTTGCGTCCGGTGACACCGGCATCGCCCATCGGACCGCCGACGACAAATCGTCCGGTCGGATTAATATGATATTTTGTTTCGTCGTCCAAAAGTTCGGCAGGAATTACGGCTTTGATAACCTTTTCCATAATGTCGGCACGAAGCGTCTCGTTATCAATTTCGTCGGAATGTTGCGACGAGACGACGATAGCTTCGACGCGAAACGGTTTTCCGTCACGGTATTCGATTGAAACCTGTGATTTTCCGTCCGGGCGAAGGTAGGGAAGTTCTCCGCTGCGACGCACTTCGGAAAGTTTCTTCGTCAGGTTATGCGCGAGTTGAATCGGCATCGGCATTAGTTCAGGAGTTTCGTTACACGCAAAACCGAACATTAAACCCTGATCGCCTGCGCCGCCGGTATCAACGCCTTGTGCAATGTCGGGTGATTGTGTGCCGAGCGCATTTAAGACGCTCATCGTGTTGCTATCATAGCCGAATTCGGCGTTGTTATACCCGATCTCATTGATCGTGTCACGGATGATCTTTTGATAGTTTACAATCGCATCGGTCGTAATTTCGCCCGCGACAACCGCCAGACCTGTCGTAACCAATGTTTCACAAGCTACACGGCTCGTCGGGTCTTGTTCTAGAATTGCGTCAAGAATTGCATCGGAAATTTGATCGGAAATTTTGTCTGGATGACCTTCGGTAACCGATTCGGATGTGAATAAAAAATTTGTGTTACTCAAGTTTGTTGTAACTCCTTATAGTTATAGTTAAAATACTGAAATCTTTTTGAAGATAACAAAAGGGAAATTTTATCTTCTTAGACGTAAAGTGTCAAAAGCCGAATATGTTAGTAAAAAGGGCAACGTAAAAAGCTACACCGATTGCGTCCGATAATAAAGATTATGTTAATTATTTGGATTGTTTTGACGGGTTATTGTTCAAAAACATTTTCGTTAATAGTCGTATTGGCTTTTTTCTTTCGTGATTTTCGCCAAATGAGCAATCCTTCCTTGGTTAAACTAAGAATACTTTTGCGGTTTTGAAATAAAAGATTCAACCATGCTCGTTTGGACATCTGCGGAAAATATATGCCGCGAAAGAAAAGCCGCGCCACGAGATGACTGATCCGAACTTGAATCGGCGAGTATTTTATCGCATCAATCGCTTCCCAATTGCGTTCGGGCGAATACGATCTTTCCCAAGCGTTGAACGTCTCGATTTTGGCATCTTCAATCGTCATTTTCAGCGGGTCGTGAGCCATCACGAACGGCGCAAAATCGAGCCAGTGTTGAGGGCGTTTCAAACGCCCGGATTTTTCCAGTCTTTCGTAAAGCGGTGTTGACGGAAACGGTGTCAATTGTCCGAATACCGGAAGTCCCGGAGACCAGCTTTCTATTTCCTCGACAGTTCGTTTAGCGACACCGACCGTGTCGTTATCCATCCCGAATATAAACGATGTGATCGCATAGATATTGCGTCGAGCCAAACCGTCGAGAACGGCTTTATAATTTGCCGGTTTCGAGAATGTTTTATTGACATCCGCCATATTTGCCGGATCAATTGATTCCATTCCGATAAAAATCCATTTGCCGCCCGCTTCGGCGATCAAATCCACGAGTTCTTCATCCGCCAGAAGATTGGCACTGATTTGCGCTACCCAAGGAAGCTGTGCGTTAGCGGCAATTATATCGTGCAGGAGAGACTTAAGACGTTTTTTATTAATGGCTAAATTGTCATCAATAAAGAATACGGCTACTTGTCCCTTTTCGCTTTTGGCACGTTCTTTAAGTCTCAAAAGTTCTTCGACGACGCTTTCATTTGTACGGAAACGTATCGAATCACCGAAAAATCCGGTAACGGTACAAAACTCACAACCGTACGGGCAGCCTCTGCCGGTTTCAATCGGCACGACGAAGAATTTCCCCCAACCTTCACCTAATTTCGACATAAAACCGCTGAGAAATTTCGGCACGAGACTGAATTGTTCCAAGTCCAAAGTCTCCCAAGGAATATGCGGATAAGTCTGTAAACTCGGCTTTCGATCGTTACCTTTGATGTCGAGTGCCGGATGGTAAATCTCTTTTAGGTTGTCATTTACCGCATCTTCGACGATATTTGCCCAATAATCGTCGGCTTCGCCGCAAGCTACTGCGTCGGCGTGTCTCTTTCCGCCGGTTTTACCGAGTGCTTCGTCGGGACATTCGGTAACGTGCGGTCCGCCCATTACCACCTTGAATCCGGCATCACGCAGAGCGTCCGCGACTTTATATGCACGCGCGACCATTCGCGTCATCGCACCGATTCCGATCAGACCGATATTCTGCTCGCGGCAAAATTCTACGAGTTCCTCACGGCTCATTGATTTGGCGTTTCCGTCAATCAGAATGACTTCGTGTTCTTTCGGTGTCAGCGATTGAAGCAGAAACATCCACAAGTGCGGCATAAAATTGCGCGTTATGCCATTATCCGGGTTATAAAGTAAAATTTTCATAATTTGCCCCTTTGAAATTAAATTGTTCGTCAAGGCGCAAAATCTTCAAGCTGAATCCGTATCGTAAGTTTTGACTCTTTTTGTTTCTAAAAAACTCGAGAATCCGTAACTTAAAATTTATTTCTTAAAATATATTATGTGCGACGAGCCTTTTCCTTTTTATAATACTGCGTCGTTTAAGAAATAAAAAGTGCCTCCGGCTTTCATTTTAGTCAGAGGCACTTTTGAAAAAAAGTTTCGCTCGATGATTTGTCATTCCCGAAGATTTTTGCGGCTTTCGCGGTCTTCGACAACTAATATCAACATTTCCGTGCCTACTTGACCTTGTAACTTTTGTAAATTTTCGCTGTTGATTGAATATAGAAAAATCGTTTCTTCAAATAAAAATTTTTGAAGAAGGTCGCTTCCCTTTTAATGTGCGTAGAACATTAAATTAATAACTATGATGCCTTTTAGTTGTTCAAACTGCAAATTATCTAATGGCAATAGTTATTTAATTGTTTTACTGCAAATGGATTTCTATGTGTAAATGCTTTATATAAAGCATTTACACATAGAAATGATAATTTTTCATCACGTTAAAAATAATTTTGACAAAATTTTGTCGAATACATTTCCGGCAATCAAAAATCCAATATTAAATC
Source organism: Pyrinomonadaceae bacterium (assembly GCA_965217985.1). Classification (GTDB taxonomy): domain Bacteria; phylum Acidobacteriota; class Blastocatellia; order Pyrinomonadales; family Pyrinomonadaceae; genus DATHTS01. Next base: position 132,509 of record CBDCJY010000001.1, on the reverse strand, counting down.
GGAATCTCTTTCTATAACCGAAACGCTTCCGCCGTCAATTAATTTTCCGAATAAAATTTCCTGTGCGAGCGGCTGTTTGATTTTTTCGTGAATCAGACGCGACATCGGACGTGCGCCGTAACGCGCATCGAAACCGTTTTTGGCGAGCCATTCCCGCGCCGTTTCTTCGAGTCTGACGATAACACGCTTTTCGGCTAACTGTCCGTTTAATTCTTTGATAAATTTATCTACGATCAATTTTATCTTTTCGACGTCGAGAGCTTTAAATGGCACCCAAGCATCGAGGCGATTGCGAAATTCCGGGGAAAATGTCCGTTCGATTGCGCCTTTCGCATTACCCTTCGATTCGGCTTGATTGCGAAAACCGACACCGCCGCTGGAAAGTTCCCTTGCGCCTGCATTAGTTGTCATAATTAAAATCACGTTGCGAAAATCGGCTTTTTTGCCGTTGTTGTCGGTCAAAGTCGCCGAATCCATCACTTGTAGAAGTAGATTAAATAAATTCGGATGCGCTTTTTCGATCTCGTCTAAAACCAGTACGCAATGCGGATGACGCATAATCGCATCGGTCAAAAGTCCGCCCTGCTCAAAGCCGACATATCCGGGCGGCGCACCGATCAGCCGCGAAATCGTGTGAGGTTCGGCGTATTCGCTCATATCGTAGCGCAGAAATTCCACGCCGAGAATTTCCGCAAGCTGTTTGGAAACTTCGGTTTTGCCGACTCCGGTCGGACCTGAAAACAGGAATGAACCGACCGGTTTTGTTTCGTGTCCGAGTCCGGCGCGTGAAATCTGAATCGCGTCGATAATTCTGTCAATCGCATTATCTTGCCCGAAAATCACGGCTTTCATCTCGTCTTTTAAAGTTTTCAGACGGTCAACTTCATCGGCGACGACCGTTTTCGGCGGAATTTTTGCCATTCGCGCGACGGTGTTTTCGACCATCTGCACGGAAATAACTTTCGGTCGTTTGTCGGCGGGTAAAAGTTTCGTTGACGCGCCGACTTCATCAATCACGTCAATCGCCTTGTCGGGCAGATGACGGTCGCCGATGTATTTTCCGGCAAGTTCGGCGGCGGTTTTGAGAGATTCGTCCGAGTATTTTACGCCGTGATGTTCTTCGTAATGTTTCTGCAAACCTTTGAGAATTTCGTAGGTTTCTTCAATCGTCGGCTCGTTGATCTCGATTTTCTGGAAACGTCTTTCGAGTGCGCGGTCACGGTCGAAAGCGGCTTTGTATTCGGAATAAGTCGTCGAGCCGATACAGCGCAAAATTCCGGCGGCGAGTGCGGGTTTTAAAATGTTGGAAGCGTCCATCGCGCCGCCCGAAACCGCGCCCGCGCCGACGATGGTGTGAATTTCGTCAATAAACAAAATCGAATTTTCCTGTTTTTTGAGTTCGGTAATGATCGCTTTGAAACGCTGCTCAAAATCGCCGCGATAACGAGTTCCGGCGAGAACCGCGCCCATATCGAGCGCGAAAACTTTCGCGCCTTTTAGGACATCGGGAACTTCGTCGTTAGCGATTTTGAGCGCGAGACCTTCCGCCAGAGCGGTTTTTCCGACTCCGGGTTCGCCGACATACAGCGGATTATTTTTCTTGCGCCGGCAAAGCACCTGAATGGTCCGGTCAATTTCTTCCTGCCGACCGATAATCGGATCAATCGCGCCGGTTTTGGCGAGTGCGACGAGTTCTTCCGTAAAGGCTTCGAGCGGTTTTTTGCGGTCGGGACGCATTGCACGTTCTTCGGCAAATTCTTCCGCGTCTTCGTCGCCCGTCAGATCGTCAAAACCTTCCGAAGTATCAACTTTTGAAATGCCGTGCGCGAGAAAGTTCAAAATATCGAGACGCGACACGCCTTGCTGATTCAAAAGATAGACGGCGTAAGATTGTTCGGCTTGAAATATCGCGGCGAGAATATTTCCTCCGTCAACATTTTTTTGTCCGCTTCCTTCCGCCTGCAAGATCGCATATTGAATAATGGATTGAAAGGTAGAAGTCAGTTCGGGCATCAGCTGAACATTGTCCGGCATTTTTTCCAGAACATCGCGGAAATAATCTTCGAGCGATTTAGCGATTCCTTCTATCTTTGCGCCGCAATTATATAAAACTTCCCGCGCCGAAGTATCTTCCAAAAGCGCGTAAAGCAAATGCTCCAATGTAACGTATTCGTGTTTGTATTTAACAGCTTCGTCAACTGCGTAGCTCAATGTTTCTTCTAATTCTCTGGTCAACATATTTTTCAAAACTCTTTTGATGTAAATTATACAAAATAGTTTATCGCTATTCTTCCTCGATTGTGCAAAGCAGCGGAAATTCGCTCGCTCTCGCCAGATTGATCGCCTTATTTGATTTCATCGTGGCGACTTCATAAGTGTATGTTCCGGCGATGCCGATTCCCTCGTTATGAACTTTCAGCATAATCGTAAACGCTTCGGCATCGCTGCGGAGAAAAACGTGCTTCAGAACAAACACGACAAAATCCATCGTTGTAAAATCGTCGTTGTGCAAAATTACTTTATAAAGTTTCGGTTTTTCGAGCCGTGATTTTATCTCCGGTAAAACGTCACTTTCATTTCCAAATTCACTATTGTCGGACATATCGAAATACTAATATAAAAAAATCGTTTAGACGACCGGAGCGCAAACGAATCGCTTGTATCGACGCAAAGCGTTCAAACAAAGCGTAAAAAAATCGAGTTAAATAATAGTCAAACGCCTTTTTTTTCGTTTTCGCAATGACAATGTTTCAGTCTAAATTTTTGCAACTTCAAAATAAGTTTTGATCGCTTTGAATTTGCCGGAATCATTGAGAATCTCGAATGCTTTTTCGTAATTTTCCAGACCTTCGATCTTGTGCGTCAACATTTTGGCAAGCCAACCGGAATTCATCGCTTCGCAGAGCGCGAAATCTTTGACACCCATTTCAAAATGTTCGCGGTTGGCGTTGACCGTGCCGACCATTACGCGGTTGCCGAGAACGAATTCCTGATTGATCTTATCGGTCGGAACCTGATCGGTTTTTCTATCGCCGCCCGTCACCGAAGCGAGAATCAAAACGCCGTTTTCGTTGAGACACTGCATCGCTTCAAAAGCCATCGGCGAATAACCCGTGCATTCAAAGATCAGATCGTATTCGCCGTATTTTTCGACCGAAGCGGAAAGCGAAAGTTCTTTCGTCGAATCATAGGTCGCGCCGATTTGTTTGCAAAGTTCGGCGTTAAGATAACCTTCGGGCAAATCCAGACCGAAGCCGTGAACTTCGAGTCCGCGCATCCGCAAAGCCATTACGGTTAAAAGTCCGACGTTTCCCGTGCCGAGAACGGCGGCGGTTTGCGGCTGCCAGATGTCCAATCTTTTTTGAATGTCTTCGGCTTGCTTCAAACCTTTTTCGATGATCGAGAGCGGTTCGAGCAAAACGGCGATGTCAACTAATTTTTCGGGTATTTTAATCAAAAAATCCGCACTTTCGGCGTAAAATTCCGACCAGTAACCGTGAATTCTGGAAATTCCCCGTTCCCAATACTCCGCGTCGGTCGTAAAATCCTGCTGACCGATGGTGTCGTAGATGCTGTGACCGAACGGACGGCGAACGGTTGCGACGACGTAGTCGCCTTCGGTTAATTCCGTGACGTTTTCGCCCGTTTCGACGACGCGACCGAAATTTTCGTGTCCGAGAACGAGAAAATCCGAGCCTTCCGGCGCAACGCCGTATTCGCCGTTATTGATTTCGCGGTCTGTGCCGCACGCGCCGACGCGCAGAACTTCGACCAGAACGCCGCGCCCGTTTTTTAATTCGTCCGGCTTCGGTTTGTCCATCTCGACAAGCCGCGCCGAATTTTGTGTTTTTGGTGTAACTGCGACTGCTTTCATATTTTATTCTCATTGGGTCTAATACCCCGTCAGCTTGCTGCGGCTTTATAATGTTATGAATGAGCAAGTTCATTCATAAAAAGCATAATGTTTCGGTGTTGATGTATCACATCGTTTGCCCGACCAAATATCGTCGAGCGGTTTTTGCGGCAACTATTGATGCCAAGATCAAAGAAATTTGTGCCGAGATGGAAAAACGCTATGAAATAACATTTTTGGAAATCGGTTCGGACGATGACCACGTTCATTTTCTCGTGCAGTCAGTTCCAACCTATAGCCCGAAACAATTGGTGCAAACGATCAAAAGTATCACGGCACGCGAAGTTTTCAAGGCTTGCCCGGAAGTCAAGAAATACTTATGGGGCGGTAAATTCTGGTCTGAAGGATATTTCATCAGCACAGTCGGCACACACGGGACGGAACAAATGATAAAGAACTATGTTCAGCAACAAGGCAAGCTCGAAGATAACGGACAACTTCGGCTGTTTTAATACCCCGTCAGCTTGCTGCGGGGTAGTTTATTTATTATCAACCTCGACTGCCCTGCTTCTTCCCTCGACCGATTTGACATCAGCCGTTTCGATATGCGAACCGCGTTCTTTCGACTCGTATTCGCCCAATTGCTGGAGTATTTTAGCGATCAAACCCGTCCAGCCCGTCTGGTGACTCGCGCCCAGACCCTTGCCGCTGTCGCCGTGAAAATACTCGTAAAAAAGTATATGATCGCGCCAGAATTCATCGGTTTGAAATTTTTCCGCGCCGCCGAAAACCGCGCGTCTGCCGTTTTTGTCTTTTTCAAAAATCCGGCACAGACGTTTTTCCAATTCCTGCGAAATATCCCACAAATTCATTTCGATGCCCGATCCGGTCGGAAATTCTATTTTAAATTCTTCGCCGTAGTAATAATCGAATTTTTGGAGTGCTTCGATCAGAAGATAATTAAACGGAAACCAGACCGGACCGCGCCAGTTCGAGTTACCGCCGAACATTCCCGTCAAAGATTCGCCCGGTTCATATTCGACTTCGTATTCGTGTCCGGCAAGATCCAAAATATATGGATTCTCTTTATGATATTTGGAAAGCGAACGGATGCCGTAATCCGATAAAAATTCCGTTTCATCGAGCAGATACTTCAAAATTCGTTTCAGTTTATCGCTGTTGACAATCGCCAAAAGGCGGCGCGAAGCGACTCCTTCTTCCTGCATACAGGCAATGTCGGCGGTCAGATCGGGACGATTGTCGAGAAACCAGTCCGTTCTTTTCCGAAAATCCCGCAGATCGTCCATCCATTTCTCTTCGATGGTTTCGACCGCAAACAAAGGTATCAAGCCGACAATCGAACGAATTTTGATCGGTATATCTTTTTGATTCGACAGATGCAGAACGTCATAGTAAAAGCCGTCTTCTTCATTCCAAAGTTCGGTGTCTTCATTTCCGATGTTGTTCATCGCGTCGGAAATTCGTACGAAATGCTCGAAAAATTTGCTGGCGACATCTTCGTAAGCCTTGTCTTCTCTGGCGAGTTCAAAAGCGATGGCGAGCATATTCAGACAATACATCGCCATCCACGATGTGCCGTCGGATTGTTCGAGATGTCCGCCGAGCGGAAGTTCCGCACTGCGGTCAAAAACGCCGATATTGTCCAAGCCGAGAAATCCGCCTTCAAAAACATTGTTGCCTTCAAAATCCTTCCGGTTAACCCACCAAGTGAAATTAAGCAGAAGTTTGTGAAAAATTCTCTCTAAAAAAAGACGGTCGGCTTTGCCCGTGTTTTTCGCCTCGATGCGATAGACGCGCAGTGCCGCCCAAGCGTGAACCGGCGGATTGACATCGGAAAATTTCCATTCGTAAGCCGGAATTTGCCCGTTCGGGTGCATATACCACTCACGAAGCAGCAAGATCAGCTGACGTTTGGCAAAATCCGCATCAACCATCGCCAGAGTTATGCAGTGAAAAGCCAAATCCCAGGAAGCATACCAAGGATATTCCCATTTATCCGGCATCGAAATAATTTCGTCATTATACAGATGCGTCCATTCGCTGTTTCTGCCCTTTAATCTCTCTTTCGGCGGCGGCGGGAAAACCGGATCGCCCTCGAGCCATTCCTTAACGACGTAGTGATAATACTGTTTCGACCAAAGCATTCCGGCGATTGCCTGCCGCAGAATGTTTCGCTGATCGTCTTCGATCAGATTCGGCGGCGTGATCGAATCGTAGAATTGATCGGCTTCAAATTTTCTTTTGTGAAGCGTCTGTTCGCAAAAGGTCGAAAGTTTCCCGCTTTTCAATGAATTTTCCTTTTTGCAGAGGCGCAGATAAATCGAGCGATTTTCGTTCGGATGTAAATTGAGATCGAAATGCGCGGCGGCTTTTGTTCCGAAATGATTCGGATTGACGGCGTTTTTATCGCCTTTAACGATAAATTCGTTGATGCCGTCTTTGGCGTAGTGAGATGTGTTTTTGCCGTTAAATAATTTCCGGTAATTTGTTTCGTTTTCGCAAAAAAGCAGTTCGCCGTCGGTTTCACACAGCAGACGGTAATCGCCAAAATCCTTTTTCGATATTTCAAAACCGTTCAAATCGCTCTGATTCGATTCGATTTTTTTGATGTGCGGTTTCTCTTCAACGACCGACCAACTCCAGGTGTTTCTAAACCAGACTGTCGGCAGGAGACGTATTTTAGCGGCAACCGAAGCGCGATTTTTGACGGTGATTTTAATACATAAATCGTCAAAATCGTGTTTGGCGTATTCGATAAAAACATCGAAATACTTGTCTTCGTCGAAAATTCCGGTGTCAATTAATTCAAATTCCGGCTGAGATTTATCGCGTCCGAGATTTTCATTTTTTAGGAGTTCATACGGAAATTCGGCGTGCGGATATTTATACAGCATTTTCAGATAGCTGTGCGTCGGCGTTGAATCCAGATAATAGTAATAATCCTTGACATCCTCGCCGTGATTTCCCTGATTGCCCGTCACTCCGTAAAATCTCTCTTTTAGGATTTCGTCGTTTTCATTCCAGAGTGACAGGGCGAAACATAAATTTTGATAACGGTCGCAAATGCCGCCGATGCCGTCTTCATTCCAGCGAAATGCTTTCTGATGCGCCTGTTCGAAAGGAAAATATTCCCACGCCGAACCGTCCGCCGAATAATCTTCGCGCACCGTTCCCCAAGCGCGTTCGCTGAGATAAGGTCCCCAAAGTTTCCAATCCTCTGCACGTCTGGCGGCTAGGTCGAGTCTTTTATTTTCTTCAATCAATTTTCGATCCTCTGAATCCGGGTCTAATTTTTCAATTCTATATTATTTATACTTTTCTTTAACGAAAATTCGTTTCATTTTATCAAAATATATATCAATCGGACTTCTTAGAGCCGGATTCAGGGAAAAATCTTGACATTGAAAACTTCAATATATATTCTACAACTGCTTTAACGATTTTCAATTTTTCAGAAATTTAAAGGAACCGAATCTTTCGTCGTTCCTTTAATTCAATGACTTTTGTAAATATCCCGATCTTAGACTTACAGGAGAAATAAAAATGAACGAAGAAAAAAACAACCGTGAAAATAATTCGCAAAATAAAGAAAATGAAAAAAAATTGTCCCTGAAACGATATGAAATCAATTCTTCATCGGAAGAAAAGCTGCTCAAGGGTGTTTTAATATCGGATTAGAATTTAAATCCAGCCTGATGTCCGAAAAATGACATCGAGTTTATTGATTTTTTAATAAATGCGCTTTTTTAATCGAGCCGAACCGGTTTTTTTTCTTTGACTTGGATATATTTAAGGCGCATTTATTTCGATTCGAAAGGTTTGTTTCAAATAAGATTTTCGCACATTTTTTCAGGAAATCTCGAACCTTCTAATTTAGCTTAAACTTATGCCGAATACGGATGTCATCTGATGGAGCAGCAACTTTAACGCAAGTCTATCAAAAACTTTACTATAACGGCGAAAATCGCTTTCCGTCAAAGAGATACGAGGAGTTTCTAAATGAATTGGTCGAGGCGCGTCCGACATTTGAAGAAAACGGTGTGTATGTTTCGTTAGCCGTCCGTCTAATCGCCAATCGGCAGAATGTAATTGGTTTTTTTTAGTTTTATTAAATTTGTAAACATTTTAAGTAAATTTTTCAGGAATAGAATAGTAGTAGAATGTGTCGAGGAAAATAATTTTTGTTTTTATTAAAATTCTCTTGATTCCGTGTGTTATTAGAAGTATTTTAACTATTATTACAAAATGAAAAATGAAACCGTAACGACCGAAGTGGAGATTTCGTCGGACGATTTTCCCGCCGACGGTGTCGTTTCCAAAAACAAAAGGAAAAATCTGAAAAAAATTTCCGAAGAAAATCTGGAAAATTCTTTAGAAGAGATCAACAAAAATCTCGATGAAGGATTTTCGAGTGCCGCCGAGGAAATAATTCGAAAAATATGTCTGGATTACGCGCTCGACGCAAATCAGCTTTCTATTCTGGACAGATTCTTATCCTATTCGCTTGAAACTACCGGCAATTACGAGGAATCTCTGGCGGTTATAGAAAATTATAATAGCGAAATACTTTTGGGCGAATTAGAGCCGAAGAACGCCGTCGCCTGTCTCGTACAACTTGCCATCGCCTATAACAACAAACTGGATCAACCGAAAGCCGTCGCTCTGCTCGACAAGGCTTTAAAGATCGCCGGCGGCGACGCAGAATGCCGACCTGTTTTGGGAAATATCTATGTCGCTTATGCGCGCGTCTATCGGAAAATGAACGAATTTTCGCTGTCACGCACAAACGCCGAAAAAGCTCTGGGATATTTTCGGGAAAACGGTAATTGGCGCGGAATGGCGGAAACTTACCGCGAAATCGGCGGCGCATTCTATCAGGGCGGAAACTGCGAAAAGTCGGTCGAAAATTATAATCTCGCCATTAAAATTATCGGCGAACGTTCGGCGCAGTTTCTGTTGGGTAAGATTTATTCGGAAATATCGGGCGCATATTGGTTTTTACGCCGACCGCAGGAAGGAATCGAATATCTCGAAAAATCCATCGAATTTTTCGACCGCACCGAACATAAATTACAGTCGGTCGCCGCATATAACAATCTCGGTATGAATCTGATCGTTCTCGGCGATTGGGACACAGCCGAGATCGCCATTAAAAAGGCTCTCGAACTCGCATATCAGTTAAATCACGTCCACGTCGCAGGTATTCTCGATTCGTTGGGAGAATTGAAACTTTTACGCGGCGAGTTCGAAGAGGCGGAAAAACTTTTGCAGGAAGGAGTCAGATTTGCCGTCGAAAGAAAAAAGGAATGGTATGCGATTCAGGCGATGCGAAATCTGGCGCGCTGTCATCTTCTGGCGGGGAAAATTTCCGCCGCCGCTGAAAAGGCATCCGAAACCGTCGAATTATGTAAAAAAATCGGTGAAAAACAGATAATAAATATGGCGCGGCTCGTGCTTGCCGAATGTTTTCTGGAAGAAAGCGATGTCGAAATGTGCGAAACCGTTCTGACCGAGATCGAGGATCACGATCTCTCGGCGGATTTTTTTATTCTCGGCAACATACAGCGAATTCGCGGTTTGACCGCCTTGAAATTTCACGATAAGGAATTGGCTCTGCATCACTTCAACCGGAGTCTGACGATCTTTGAAACCGCCGATGATTTCTATCACACTGCGCTGACGAATTTTTTGCTCGGTAAGACAATCGGCGAAAACGATCCGAAGAGAGCAACCGGACATCTCGTTCTTGCCAGCGAAAGTTTTCGGAAATTGAATGTTGCGGGTTTATACAAATCCGCCGAAGATTTGATCGGGCGATATAAGAATCAGGAATCGGTCGTCAAAAGAAGTTCAGCCGGATCACAACTTTTGATGGTCAGGTTGGCTGAAGCCGTCGCTTCGCGCGAGCTTTTGTTTAGAGAACTGATTGCGGTATTACAACAAGAAAGTAAAGCTAAACGATTGATAATAGCCGAGTTTAATGAACAAAAAAGGCTTTATCCTTTTATTACATACGGTTATACTCAACAGGAAACGAGCGATTTGGCGAATAATCTGAACGAGGCATATCGTCACAAAACTTTGGACAATTTTGCTAAAACGAAAAATTTCGGCTTGTTTCATCTGAAGACACCTAATGCGCCGCCGGCAATTCTTTTAATAAATCCGCGGACAGGCGCAGTCTTGAATGACGGTTTGCCTTTACAGCCGCTTTTGCGTGTGGTCGAACTCGGAATGGATGTCTGCGCTCTGAGAGATAAAGACAATCACAATCAAGTGGAAGAAGAAGCCAGTCCTTTTACATCGCAGAGTCTTATGCCCGGGTTTATACATTCGAGTCCGGCAATGACCGAACTGGTCGAAGAAGTTTACAAAATCCGTTCATCGGATGTAACGGTTCTTGTGACGGGTGAGTCCGGAACGGGTAAAGAACTTGTTTCGAGAGCAATTCATAAAATTTCAAGTCGTAAAGACAAGACATTTATTCCCTTCAATTGCACGGCAATACCTAAAGAACTTGCCGAAGGTCATTTGTTCGGTTATCGCAAAGGTTCATTTACGGGTGCTGTCAACGATTCGCCGGGTTTAATCAGGTCGGCTCACGGCGGAACTTTGTTTTTGGATGAAGTCGGCGATCTGCCCCTCGACGTGCAGCCGAAACTTTTAAGGTTTTTACAGGAAGGAGAAATTCAGCCGATAGGTGAGAAAAGTCCCGTCAAAGTTGATGTGCGCGTCATCGCTGCGACGAATATGCCGCTTGAAGAAAAAGTTTCCGAAGGAACTTTCAGAGAAGATTTATACTATCGCTTGAACGTCATACGTCTGCGTGTGCCGCCTTTGAGAGAGAGACGCTCGGAGATTCCTCCGATGGTCAATTATTACATCAATCATTACTCGGCAAAATTCGGTCGCAGGGATTTGACCGTCACGCCGCAGACGATGGATTTGTTGATGGTCTGCGAATGGGACGGCAATGTCCGCCAACTCTGTAATGAAGTTCAGAGAATGGTCGCCAGAGCCTCCGACGGAGAAATTCTCGGACCGGAGCAACTTTCAAAAGACTTGAAGAGAATTATCACGCCTCTGTCCTCGAACGATCCGAGTGAAACGAAAAATATTTCTACGATCGGTTCGTTTTACGGGCTTAATAAAAAAGGTGTCACGATAGATGAAGCGGTTTCCGAACTCGAAATCCAGATGATAAAGGATTCGCTCAGAAGGCACGATTGGAATATTTCGAGAGTCGCCAGAGAACTGGGTTTGACGAGGCGCGGACTTTATCTCAAAATTGCCCGTTACGGAATTGAGAAAGCCGCTTAAAGGCGCGAATTAAAAGTTCGAGCAAAAAACTTAAAGTGAAATTTGAAAGAGCGAACACATCAACCGTTTTTGAGTGAATCGAATGTTTCCTTTAAAGCCAGCAGAATCAGTTTTTTATCGGTGTCTTCCGCACTTTTGAAGTAAATTTTTAACGTAAAATCATTTTCCGTCGAATTATATTCGAATGGATTGTTTTCAGCCTTCGAATCATACGAATCATTTTTCAATGTTCGGTCGGATTCGGTTTTACGCTCCGAAGTTTTTTTCGGACGCACGTTTTCTCTTGCTCTCGCACGCGAAAAACTTCGATTATCTCCAATTTCCTTGAGAAATTCGTGCATCGCGGCTTCGTCGAACTGACGTGCAATTTCCAGAAGAGTTGATTTTGCATTGATCTCCAACAGGCGGCATTTGACGCGAATTTCTTCGGGCAAACCGGCAACGGTGAGAGATTCCGTGACGGTGGTGCGACTTTTACCGATTTTCTTTGAAATCTCTTCGTGAGTGTAACCGAAGCGCGTAGCGAGATTGGCGAGACCGTCGGCTTCTTCCCAGACGGTCAAATCCTTTCGCTGCATATTCTCTATAAGAGCGATTTCGGCGACCGATTTTTCATCCAGATCGAGTTCGATGCAAGGAACTTCGCGCAGACCTGCCTGCGTCGCCGCCCGCCAGCGACGTTCTCCTGCAATAATCATCCAAGTTCCGTCGTTATTGGGTTTGACGAGTATCGGTTCGAGAACACCTTTTTCCTTGATCGAAGCCGACAGATCGGTCAGGTCTCCGATTTCGACGCGCGGTTGTTCGGGATTCGGTTCTATCTGAGAGATCGGTATCTTTTTTCCGACCGAATGATTGGTACGCGCGAGTTCTTCGACGTAATGTGAATCGTGACGCATTTTGACAGTTGTCGGAAGCCCTTTTTTAGACACGTTTTAAAACCTCCCTGGAAAGTTTTTTATATTCGATTGCGCCGGAAGATGTCGGTGAATATGTAAAGATCGTCTCCTTATGAGCCGGTGATTCTTCAAGCCTGACACTTCTCGTAATAATGGTTTTGAACGCTTTATTTCCGAAAACTTTTCGGATATGGGCTTCGACATCTTTTGAAAGCGTCGTGCGTTTGTCAAAAAGCGTAACCAAAACGCCGAGCAGTTTCAAATCGGGATTCGGACGGGCGCGAACTTTCTCGATTGTTTCCAGAAGATCATCCGTGCCTTCAAGAGCGAAATACGAAGACTGGATCGGAATCAGGACGTGAGTAGCGGCGACTAAAGCGTTGACCGTAATCAAGCCGAGCGTCGGCGGCGTATCTATAAAAACGAGATCGTAATTAGAGATAATCTGATCTATGCGGTCGCGCAGCCGAAATATAGCATCGAAATCGCCGACCAGTTTCGGTTCGAGTTTCGCCAGATTTATTTTTGAAGGAACGACATCGAGTTTTTCCAACTTTGTTTTGTAGATGTATTTTTCAAACGGCTGTTTTAATTCTGTAAAAACTTCAAATGCGCTGCCGTTGACCGTTTCGGGGTCGAGAAACGAGAGTGAACTGTTTGCCTGCGGATCGAGGTCTATGAGCAATACTCTCTTGCCCTGTAAAGCACAGGCGGCGGAAAGATTAATTGCCGTCGTGGTCTTACCGACCCCGCCTTTCTGATTTGCGATAACGATAATCATATTGGATTTAACTAATCAAATCAGGCCAATCCTCGGAAGAAATGCCCGGTTCATCGAATTCTGGATCGGAGTCTGGAGGTAAGGATGCGGATGCAGAAATATCTAAAACTCTCTGGTCAACAAAAATAGGGCAATCGAGTCGCAGAGCTAAAGCAATAGCATCCGACGGTCGCGCATCGAGATTGAGCGTCTGATCGTTTTTGCCATTCATTTCGATAAGCGCATAGAAAGTATTTTCCTTCAGATCACTGATGATTACTCTTTTAAGATGTAAACCGGATTCGACGATCAAATTCCTCAAAAGATCGTGCGTCATCGGACGTTGGGGAATGATCTTTTCTATTTCCAGTGCGATTGCATTGGCTTCGAACGCGCCGACCCAGATCGGCAGAATCTTATCCGATTCGACACTCTTTAAAACGACAATCGGGGTATTGCTGTTCGGGTCCATTATTAATGCACCGATTTTGACTTCTAATAGCATTTAATTTTCCAGATTTATTTTCTAAAATTAGATTACAAATAATACACTACAAAAATCAAGTTGATCGACCATAAAGTGTATTGGATTTGGCAGTAGTGATTTTTACCTTTTTAATAGTTCCTATATCTTCCGGTAAACCTTTGAAATTCACTACTTTGTGACAAGTCGTGTGACCTGTCAGATCATCTTCCGTTTTATTTGAAGACCTTTCCGCCAAAACCTCGACCGTTTTATTAACCATTCGCGCTAAAGCATTCTTTTGGCTATTCTTTAAGACTTCTTCCAAAGCCAGAAAACGTCTCGTTTTTTCTTCGAATTCGACATCATCATCCATCGCGTATGAAGGAGTTCCGGGACGCGGCGAATACCTGAAAACATAAGCCATATCGAAGTCGCATATTGCGGCAAGATTTAAAGTGTCCTGAAAACGGCTGTCGCTTTCGGTCGGAAAACCGACGATAATATCCGTCGTTATAGAAATTTCGCGGCGGGCGTTTTTTATTTTTTCAATTCTTTTCAGATAATCTTCGATAGTATGTCCGCGACGCATCGCACGCAGAATTTCATTCGATCCCGACTGCACCGGCAGATGCACCCAATTACAAAGATTTTCGTTCTCATCGAGGGCATCTACAATGTCCGCGTGAAAATCTCTGGGAAAGGATGTCGTAAATTTAACTCGTTCGATACCTGTGGCGGCGACTGCTCTTAAAAGTCTGGAGAACGGCGTTGCGCCTTTAAAATTTTCAAAACCGGCATCGGTTTTCGGGCGGTAACTGTTGACGTTTTGACCGATCAGATGAATCTCTTTAACACCTTGTCGGCGGAGATTCAAAACCTGCCGGATGATCTCAGCCGGAGCGAGACTTTTTTCGCGTCCTCTCGAAAACGGAACGATACAATAGGTGCAGAACTTATTGCACCCTTCGATGATCGGAACGAATGCGACATAGGGTGAATGTCTTTGATTTTCATTTACAGACCAGTCATAATCGAATTCGCGGTCATTTAAATCTATGAATTTTTTTTTGCCTCCGAGAACTTTTTCGATGGCTTCGGAGATGCGTCCGACGGCTTTTGTTCCTAAAACGAAATCAATTCCGGGCGAACGTTTAAAAAGCGTTTCGCCTTCGAGTTGGGCGACACAGCCGAGAACGCCGACCAGAGGTTTTTCTTTTTCCAGTCTGATCTGACCGGCGCGCGTAAACAGTTTCTGCTCGGCTTTTTCGCGCACCGAGCAGGTATTTATCAAGACGACATCGGCTGATTTTTCATCCGCCGTCATTTCGAAACCGCTGGCGGTCAGATGCGTCGCTACTCTCTCCGAATCGGAGACGTTCATTTGACACCCGTAAGTTTCGATATAAACTTTTTTCATATAAATTATGGAACCGTTAGAACTCAATTTCAAAGACAGGGATTTTGTACACCTGCATCTGCACACCGATTATAGCCTTTTGGAAAGCACAATCCAACTCAAGCCTCTCGCCAAGCGTCTGAACGAACTCGAGATGCAAGCCTGTGCGATGACCGATTTCGGAAATATGTATGGCGCGATTTCTTTCTATAATGCGATGAAGGGCGCGGGCGTTTCGCCGATCATCGGTTACGAGGCGATTCTGACATATGACAGTCGTTTTAAGAAAGATCTGTCGGTTAAAGCCGGAGAGAAACCTTTCTACCATCTGGTTCTCTTGGCTAAAAATCCGGAAGGTTATCATAATCTGGCATACCTCGCATCGAAGGCTTTTACCGAAGGTTTTTTTCATAAGCCGAGAATCGACCTCGACCTGTTGGCTGAAAAAAGCGGCGGATTGATCGGAATCTCGTCCGGCTCGAAAGGTTCCATACGTCATTATCTGGAGCAAAATAACAAGGAAAAGGCAGTCGAAAATATCAAAACATTCGAGGATATTTTCGGCAGGGAAAATTTCTATCTCGAACTGCAGGATCACGGACTCGCAGAAGAAGTTGCGGTCAACAGACAAATAATCGAACTTGCAAAAAAACACGAAATACCTTTTGTGGCGACCAACGACGCGCATTACCTGACCGAGGAAGATTCCAGAGCGCACGAAGTTTTGATGTGTATCGGCGAAGGCAAAACCGTCAATGACGGTACGCGCAGGATTTTCGGCAGCTCGAAATACTATGTCCCGTTCGGCGGAAGAAATGTGGCGGCTTTTCGGTGCCGAATGCCCGGAAGCATTAACCAACACTATGGAGATTGCGAGACGCTGCCGGTTCGATCTGCCGCTCGGAGATAATCTGTCGCTGCCCGACTTTCCGATTCCGTCCGACAGCCGATGCGTTTCGACCGAAGAGTATTTTGAAAAAGTCGTTCTCGAAGGCTTCGATTTCAGAAAGCGGACGGTTTGGGATATACAGTCGGATAAAGGCTTATTAAAATACGATTTGGACAATTACCGCGAACGGATCGTCAAGGAAGTCGAAACGATTAAAGATATGGGTTTTCCGGGATACTTTTTAATCGTCTGGGATTTTATCAAGGAAGCCAAGCGCAGGGATATTCCGGTCGGTCCGGGACGCGGTTCGGCAGCCGGTTCACTGGTGGCTTATTGTCTGGAAATAACCGATGTCGATCCGCTGCAATACGACCTGCTTTTCGAGCGTTTTCTCAATCCTGAGAGAGTTTCGATGCCCGATATAGACATTGATTTCTGCGTTAGAGGTCGGGCGGAAGTCATCAGTCATGTGACGGAATTTTACGGGCGCGATTCGGTCTGTCAGATCGTAACTTTCGGGACGATGGCATCGAAGGCGGCGATCAAGGATGTCGGCAGAGCTTTACAGATGTCTCTGGGCGATGTCGAAAAAATCGCCAAGTTGATTCCGCCGCCGGTGCGCGGCAGAAACATAAGTATTTCGCAGGCACTCGAACAGGTCGCCGATCTGAGAAAAGCCATCGAAGATAACCCGCAGGTTCGGGAACTCGTCGATCTGGCAAAAAGGCTCGAGGGATGTGCGAGACATACATCGGTTCACGCCGCGGGTGTCGTTATTTCTCCGAAACCTCTGCACGAACTCGTCCCGATTGCGATCTCCGCCAAAGAGGAATTAACCAGTCAATATACGATGAACGATCTGGAAAAGGTCGGAATGCTTAAGATGGATTTTCTTGCTTTAACCACCTTAACAATTATAAGCGATTGCTTAAAAAGCATAAAGCAAAGGCTTAATACGGATATTGATTGGAGTAAGATCGACCTCAACGACGCGAAGACGATGGGACTTTTCGGCGACGGTCGCACCGAAGCCATCTTCCAGTTCGAATCGAGCGGGATGCAGGAAATCTGCCGCCGCCTGAAACCGAAAGAACTCGAAGACCTCGCCGCTTTAAATGCTCTGTATCGCCCCGGTCCGCTCGACGGCGGAATGGTGGATGATTTTATTTCGCGTCACCGGGGCGAAAAGAGAGTTCAGTATATCGTTCCCGAAATGAAAGATATCTTAAATAACACATACGGAATTCTCGTCTATCAGGAACAGATTATGCAGCTCGCGCAGAAACTCGCCGGGTACAGTCTCGGCGAAGCCGATATGATGCGGCGCGCGATGGGCAAGAAAAAACGCAGCGAGATGGCTCTGCACGAAGAAAAATTTATCAGCGGCGCGATTGCCAGAAATATAAAAAAAGAGAAGGCGGAAGAAATCTTCAAGTTGATGGCGCAGTTTGCCGATTACGGTTTTAATCGCAGCCACAGCGTCGCTTATGCTTATCTGGCTTTTCAGACGGCTTATCTCAAGGCGCATTTCCCGACGTATTTTTTTTCAGCCGTGTTGTCGAATGAATCGCAGGACACGGCAAAAATTTATAAATACGCCAACGAACTGAGAGTTTTCGGTTTGAAACTTCTTCCGCCCGATATTAACGGGAGTGATGTCGGTTTTACGCCGCTCGAAGATGCGGTCAGGTTCGGTCTGAGCGCGATCAAAGGAATCGGCGTAACGAGTGTCGAAGCCATAGTTACGGCGCGCGGCAAAGGAAAATTTACATCAATCTATGATTTTATTGCAAAGGTCGAATCGGGAGCGGTTACGCGCCGGGGTCTGGAGAGTCCTGATTTGTGCCGGTGCTTTCGATTCTCTGAAACCGGAAAAAAGTTCGATCAGCCTCTGGCGGGCGCAGTTGTTCTCCGGTGTCAATAGCGTTCTGCAATACGGACAGCGAATCTGGAATGACCGGCAGAACGGACAGACGGGTTTATTCGGTATGTCCGATTCAGCCGGTTCGAGCCAAGAAAAAACTGTCGAAGAGATGCCTCTCGTCGAACCTTGGTCGCAGATGGAAATCTGCATACAGGAAAAAAACGCCATCGGTTTTTATCTGTCGATACATCCGCTGGAT
This sequence comes from Pyrinomonadaceae bacterium, assembly GCA_965217985.1. Taxonomy (GTDB): domain Bacteria; phylum Acidobacteriota; class Blastocatellia; order Pyrinomonadales; family Pyrinomonadaceae; genus DATHTS01. The sequence continues at coordinate 114,782 of CBDCJY010000001.1, read as the reverse complement.
GACTATATACGAATTCTGTCGGATCTGGGCATACGCAATCTGGCAGATTACGAAGAGATCAGGGCGGGAGAAAACATTACTCTGGCGGGAATCGTTTCGGCTCTGCAGGTCAGGCACAGTAAAAAAGGAAACCGCTTTTGTATATTTAAATTGGAAGATCAATCGAGCGGCGCGAAATGTTTGGGGTGGGCGGAAACTTATTCGAAATACTCCGAACTGTTGAAAGACGGAGAAATTTTAGTCGCCGAGGGCAGAGTCGAATCGGTGGACGGTCAGGAAGTTACGGTCATTATCAGTCAGGTGCAGAAACTTGCGGATTTGGTTCTCGAACGTTCGAGAAAGATTATTGTCAAGGTGCCGCAAAAAAATTGTGCGGATTTTCAGTTGGACGATTTGGTGAAAGTTCTGAGCCGTAACGTCGGCAGGTGCGAAGTCGAGATTCTGGTCGAGATAGACAAAAATTTTACGGTCAAAATAAATTCTCAGCCGTTACGAATCAAAGGCGGTTTTCAGATCGAAGAGCAATTAAAGAGTAACGGTTGTCAGGTCGAGTGGGTTCTATAGACCTGTTTTCAAAAATATATGGAAATTACAACGGAAATTAAAAAAGAAATTACAAAGGAAATTAATAAAGAAAATGAGGCTTTTCAGAGAGTTCTGAGAGCCAGACATCCCGAACGTCCATACACTAATGATCTGATCGCGGCGTTGACGGATGATTTTTCGGAACTGCACGGTGATCGAAGGTTTTCAGACGATTCCGCGATCGTTACGGGGTTTGCGACTATCGGCGGTCATCGTCTGGCGGTTATCGGTCAACAGAAAGGTCGTGATACCAATCAGAGACGTTATCGAAACTTCGGTATGCCGAAACCCGAAGGCTATCGAAAAGCACTCAGAATAATGCAGTTGGCGGAAAAATTCGGACGCACGATTATCACGTTCATAGACACTCCCGGAGCATATCCGGGCATAGATGCCGAGGATCGCGGACAGGCTGAGGCGATTGCATATAATCTGCGCGAAATGTCGGGTTTGAAGGTTCCGACAATATCAGTCGTGATAGGCGAAGGCGGTTCGGGCGGCGCATTGGCAATCGGTGTCAGTGATCGCGTCTTGATGATGGAAAATTCGGTCTATTCGGTAATAACGCCGGAAGGCTGTGCAGCGATTCTCTGGAAGGATGCGGCGCGTTCCGCCGATGCCGCCGAATGTCTGAAACTGACAGCCGATGATCTTTCAGATGCCGGTTTAATTGACGGCATCATATCCGAAAAGGATTCCGAGTGGAAGTATGCGTCTGATAACGAAAGTGCCGGTTCCGACAATAAATCCGACAACGATTCCGTTGATAAAAATAAGAATGACGGCTCGGTATATGATTCGATAAAGAGAATTCTGTTAAAGAATGTGGAGGAATTGGAAAAACTTACGGTCGAAGAATTGTTAGCCGAAAGATACGAAAAATTTCGCAATATGGGAAGATGGATTTAATAAAAAAATGAGAGTTAAAGGATGAAATCTCTTTTTAAGATAAATACTTTCATCCTTTAACTCTTTTAAATTTAACAGCACTTATTTAGCTTAGAACGGTATATCGTCGTCGGCTGGTGTGCTTTGCGTGTTGCTTTGCGTGCTGCTTTGCGTATTGGTGTCCGATACAGCGGATGAATTATTATTGAAACTCGTCTGCTCGTCCTGATCTCCGTAAGAATCGTCTGTTCTGCCGGCACTTATAAACTGCATATCCGATGCCTGAACTTCCAGCGTGTATCGCTGTCCGCCGTCACGATCCGTCCATTCTTCGACGCGCAGTCTGCCTTCGACATAGACGGGACTTCCCTTCGTCAGATATTTGGAGGCATTTTCGGCTTGTTTGCCCCAGAGCGTGATGCGAAACCAGGTCGTGACATCCTGCAATTCTCCGGCTTTATCTTTTCTCTTTTCGTTGGTTGCCAACGAAAAGTTACAGACGGCATTGCCTTGAGGCGTATAACGCAATTCGGGATCGCGTCCGAGGTTTCCGATAATTATAATTTTATTGAATGACATAAAAATTTCTCTCCCAGTAATTATTTTTCAAACTTTCTGGGATATTATCGCCATCTATGTCTTTGGTCAAGTTAGAAAATTTAGATTTATAAGATGAAAAAAATCAATCGTTTAAACAAACAAATCGCGTTTATCGGAAGTTTGTTTATGTTGTTTACAGCACAGAGGTTTTTCCCGCAAAATGTGCCGGATGGAAATGATTTTACGATACCTTTTAATAAATGCTGGGAATATAAAAACGCCGGTATAGAAAGATTTGCGTCTGATAATAAAAGAATTCTAACCTCCTCATCTTTTCAAGATATTTATAATAACGAAAATAATAAAAGTATCGACAGCAATAATAAAAGTATCGACAGCAATAAAAAAAATGCAGCTGATTTTATATTGGGATCGGATTTAAAAGGCGATGTAACACAAATTTCGAGTTCGGAAGGTTTACAGAACTGGACTATTTCGGTCGGAGAAAAATCTTCGAATACTCCTTTTATATTCGATAGAGACGTTTTCATCGTAAGTAAAGAAATATCTGAAAGATCGGGCGAAAAAAATTTAGCCGTCAAAAAAATAGATCCAGCAACGGGAATAACCGTCTGGACTGAAAATTTTTATGTCGGAGGCGAATATCATCTTCTACAGACCGCACAAAGGCTCATATTAATAATCGATAACTTACAAATTTATTCAATTAATAAAATCAATGGAAAAATAATTGATAAATTAAATTTGGAAGGTGTCTCCGAACAGATCATAAAAAAGGATAATGGACAAATATATATTCTGACAACCGATAAAAATCTATTTAAGATAAATCCGGAAACCGGGAAATTAAAAGAATACCGACAAAAAAAAATTGATCTGAACGGAAGTATCACTGCAAGTAATTTTGCAGAGGCAAATAAATTTGCGACTGAGAGAATACTTTTAGGGACGGATTCGGGATATGTCTTATCGCTTGACGAAAACTTGAAACAAACAAAGACATTATTCAGAGCGGGCGGAAAAATAAACGATATAATTATTTCCGAAAAAGATTTTATTGTTACTTCTAATGATAATTTTTTGTATTATTATTCTGCGGAAAAAGGAAAAATAATTTGGAAAAAAAGATTATCCGGTCGCATCGTTCTAGAACCCAAGATTTCTGAAGGACATATTTTTGCATCAACTGTCAATCAATTCGATATAACGATATTCAGAATTTCAGACGGGAAAATCGTCAATCATATAAACTTCGGGAAAGATTCCTTTATAAAGGATTTTCAGATTAACAATAATGCTTTGTATGTTCTGAATAATGACGGTCTGACTAAATACAAAAACTCCGGGTGCTTTTTAAAATAGCAGGTTAAAAGAAAACAATATAAAATTTATAATAACGGCGGCGATAACCCGGCGGAAACGACTCAATAGTATTTTATAAACAAAAAGCGTCGGAAATTAGTTTTCCGACGCTTTTTGTTTATAAAACTTAAAAACACTTCCGGGACTTTTAGTGTAAGTTTGAATACTCATTCATAATCGAATACATTTCATCTTTGATAGCGAGTTTTTTTCTTTTAAGAGTATTTTCTTCGAGAACTTCATCATCGTTCGGATAACTCAACTCTGCTAATTGGTTAAGTCTGTCTTCATAGTTCTGATGTTTTTGAACCAGTTCTCTGAAACCTTGATTTTCCTTGAACAAAATCTCCGTAACTTCCTCTACCTTTGAATTCTCCATAATATATTCGTGTCTCCTTTTTCCTTATAATTTGTTCTTCCCTTTTGAAACTCTATACAATTTCGAGTATGTATAGTCCATCGGTATCTGAAATAATAATATCTAATAGAATTGTTATCAAGTCTTTCAATATGGAATAGTTTTTCCATTACGTTATTTCTACGGTAATGTAACGATCTTCTATACTGATTTTTCATAATGTGATAATTTTCTATACTGATTTTCCATCTTGAAAGACTTGATTAATATATCGAGTCTCGATTAAACACTTTTTAACCTTGCAATCCGAGTTGTAAATTTTGATTCGTTATCAGACGCATTCCTGTCAAAGAGGGTAATTTTATCCGCTTCAGATCTTTCCGTATAGATAAACCGACAAATTAACTCCCAAATCATTGAAAACGATTGATTCGTCGGAAATTAGTTTGTCTTTTAAAAAAGGATTACTTCCGGCTAATATCTCGAGAGGAGCATAAATTTCAAAAGACTTTTTAATAGAAAAATCAGGGATTTTTTCAAATTCGTCGGCACGAATCAAGCACGAAATCCCGCGCCTGATTCCTTTTCCGTAGATTCTGAATTCCGACTCCGTCTTACTGACCGGCAAAACGATCAATTTATTAACCGATTCTTTTTGCGGTGTTTTCTCGCAGATACATTCGAACAAATCTCTCTCTTGCCAAACCGCTCCTAAACCGACGCTCAAACCTCGGCAGATCGCCGCGCCGTTCTTTAGAGACGTATGACTGCCGGGAGTAACGGAATAGACTATTTTTTTTATTTCTTTTTTTTCGACGAGATTTTCATCCAGAAAGATTGAAATTTTTTCGGCTAAAAAATCCGATCTCCCGAAAATCTCGTCTCCTCTGCGCCAGTCTATTACCGTCCGACCGCGAAAGAGCGTCAGACTTCCGCCGCTAATTCCCGCCTCCAATGCTATCATATATGATTTTTCAGACAAATTTATCTATCTCCGAAACTTTTAAAAAATCTGCCGAGAGAAGTTTTCGATCTCGTAAAAATATTAAAAAAACGGTTTCTGCCGACACTCGAATCATCCATCCGACCTTCGAGTTCAATCGTCGCCTGAAGTGCATTCGGCGGGATTCTTTTTCGTATCTGTCTGATAAATTCTCTCCAGTCAGCCATCGAATTTTCAATCGGCAACAACCTGTAATCGCTCTTCCATTCCCTCTCGACCTGCCTTTTCACCCACAAAGGAATATCCGTCTTTGAAAACTCATCGGGCAAATCTTCCGGTTGCAGACCCAAGTATTGCACGACCAAACCGACTACGCACAACAGCCAGACTTTTCTCTTTTCGCCGACGGAATTAAAAAATCTGTCCCAATCGAAATCCGGCGGCTTATATTTCAACGCAAAAAATATGTCCCAGAGACGCGTCCGGTCGGCACCTCCGTCATTCAGCCAATGGACGCACAAAACGCGCAGATGATCTTCGGCGCGGAGTATCCGCAAATTTATTCCGTCTATCGAAATTAATCCGGAATTCCGATATAAATCCTCCCAGCCGGACGTATCGAGATGTCTCAGACCGCTGTGCAGATCAACATTCAGATTGTTTTCCCGAACGAATACTTTTGCTTCCTCGAAATATTTCGGATTGACCGCCAGATCGATATCACTGAAACTTCTCTGAAAAGTTTTCGGATAATTTATCGCCGCCGCCAAACCTTTGATAAGAATAAACTGAAACTTCTCCGACTCCGCCGAACCGAATATTTCGCTTACTTCGCCGAGTCGCAGACGGAGATTTAAAATCTGAAGTTTCTCTTTATCACTTCGTCCGTGCATATCTGCGACAAAATTTATAAAATCCTGCTTATGTTAACAATCCCGAAAAAAATTTGTGATATTTCGAATAAATGTAGAAAACCGCCGTCAGCAAAAATATTATAAAACAAAATGAGCCGTCTGAAAACACTCCGTAATAAAATTTCAGGATGGTCAAAAAACTGAAAAATACCGACATCGAACCGTATAACAACGCAACTTCCGAATGCGCGAAACCTTCGATGACGAGTTTTTGGTAAAGATGACGGCGATGTGCCTGCCAAATCTTTTCACCGTCCGAGATTCTTACCAGTAATGTGCGAAAGGTATCGAAAAGAAATAACCATAAAAATAAAACAGCCGGATATAAGACCGACCCGTCCGAAAGTCCGTTGCCGTTTTTCAAAAACAATGGAAAAACCGCAAACGTATAACCCAACCAGGCACTTCCGACATCACCCATAAATATTTTTGCCGGCTGCCAATTATGAAACAAAAATCCGGCGCACGCCGCCGCGATCAAAAAGCCGAAAGCACCCGCTTCCGAAGAATTTTGTAAATAGCCGCAGATTCCCCAAGCGATGCCCGCCGATACGGCTTGAAAGCCGGCGATGCCGTCAATCCCGTCCATAAAATTATACGCATTAATCAGACCGATAATCCACACGAACCATAAAAGATATGCAAAATCACCCAGATAGACGGTTCCCAGAACAGGAACATAAACTTCGTGCGGGATGCCGAAACCGGCGATTACAAAGGAAGCAGCCAGACCGTGACACAGAAATCTGAGATAGACCGGAATCGAATACAAGTCATCGAGCCAACTAACGGATGCGATTATAAAAGCACCGGCGAAATAACTCCAACGAATCGGAATATTATAAAAAGACAGATACAGCAAAAATAAAATCAGAGAAGTTAAAACGAACACTGTTCCGCCGCCGACCGGTGTCGGCCGGCGATGAGAACTTCTGACATTCGGCACATCGAAAATTTCCCTCTTGAGAGACCATTCCAGATAGTATTTTACGCCGATATAAGTCGCCAAAAACGCGGATATTATAAAAATTGTTATAAACACTTCCGTTCCGATTTTTGCAAATTTCTATCCTGCCTTCTCAGAAAATCCATACACTGTTCACTGATCGCCTCTGCAATCGAAGTTTTCGGCGTAAAACCATACTCGCTCTCTATTTTATCCGCGATATATATTATCATCCGAAATCCATTTTTCAAAACGACGGACATTCTTTTCAAGAAACCGAACCGCAAATTTCAGAGCCGATTTTTAAGAAGTATTTCGGAAAAAATACCGGAATACCGAAATTCGTAATGCTCCTGTTTAAATTTTCCGCGATCTTCTCGACGATACTTCTCATTTCAACCGGCGCGGCGGCCAGATTGAAAATCTCGTATGATTGTTTTTTTTCGTCTTAAAAGTTCCATACAAGCCAACGCCACATCTCCGACATAGATCAATGTTTTTTTGTTGCCGCCCTTTCCGATCCATATAAATCTTTTTTTGTATATCGCCTCGATCAATCTCGGAACATTGCCGATTCCCTTGCCGCCCAAAACCGGAGCCAAACGAAATATCGTCAGGCTGATTCCCTTCTCCGAACAGAATTTACGGCATATATTTTCGGCTTCCAATTTGGTTTCGGCATAGACCGTCTCCGGTCGGCACACCGATTCCTCATCGAAGATTTTTCCCGTCGAACCATAGACAGCCGTCGAACTTATCAATATAAAATGTCTGACTTGTGTCGAATACGCCAATTCGAGAATATTTCTCGTGCCTTCGACGTTGGTCTTTTCAAAATTTTCCCTTGTGATTCTGCCGAACTGGTGCGCTAATCCGGCGCAATGGATCACCGAGTCAAATCTGCATTTCCCGGCTTTATTTAACAGTTCGTCTTTCAAACTTATGTCGGCACATATAAAATCGCCCTCAAAATATGAGTCGGATTTACTTCTGGCTAATCCCGTAATGGTGAAATTTTCGGCAAATAATCCGGTGGCGATTTTCCGACCGACAAATCCGCTTGCGCCCGTTATGAGAACTTTCATTTATTCTCTCCGAACTCATTTTTATATTTAAAAGCTATTTCGTTATCGGACGCGTTAGAAAATATTCGACGGTATTTATTAACAGCGATTGACGAATTAAAATGTAAAAGAGCCACATTTCTGGCATTTTCAGATATTTCTTTTAAATTTTCTCTGTTTTCAAAAACTTCCAGAATTTTTTCCAGAAGTTTCTCGGGACTTTCGGTCTCGACCGTCCAACCGACATTATTTTCAGATATCACTCTCTCGACTTCGGTTCCGTTTTCCGTCAGTGCCAGTATCGGTTTTCCGGCAGCCAGAAAATTATATGTTCGGCTCGGCATCGCCACGCCGGACATTCCTCTGACCAAAGTTACAAAACCGATGTCGCAGGCATTTAAGAAATCCGTCTGGTTTTGTCTCGGCTGCGGTTCTAAAAGTATGACGTTTGTCAGTTTTTTTTCAGATATATGTCTTTCGATCCGGTTTCGTTTGACTCCGCTGCCGATAAATAAAAACCGGATATATTTATGCTGCGAAAGTTTTTCGGCGCAGATAAGTATGCTTTCGATGTCTTGCGGATGTCCCATATTGCCCGCATACAGAAAGATAAATTTATCTGCCAGTCCGTTATTATTTAAAATCTTATTATCGCTTTTCGGTTGCGGTTCGATTTCTTCTAACGCCGCCCAATTCTGTATGACATCTATTTTTTGCTTGGATCGCTCGAACGAATTCAATTGTCCGGCAACAAGTTCGGACATATCTCTGCCGACGACGATTATTTTTTTCGCATTGTTATAAAGCCAACCGTTAAGCCGCGTAAACAATTTCATCAGAAGCGTGTCCGGCTTCAATTTTTTGACCGCAAGCAGCGTTTCGGGATATTTGTCCTGAACAATTACAGAGTATTCGGCACCTTTTATTTTCGCAGCCAGAGCCGACAGAAACGGCAGTGAAGGCGGCGCGGAAACCGTCAAAATCTCGTCGTTTTTTTTTATCTCCGACAGAGCTTTAAAAAATACGGAGAACCCGTGCGTCAGCATATTGATAAGTCTGTAAAACACAATGTTTTTATCGAGCGTCGTTCCTTTGACGCGAAAAATCTCGACATTGTTATGTATCTCTCTCTTTGGAGCGATCACGCCTCGAACAGCGTAATTCGGCTGACCGCAGATCACTTTCACGTCGCAAACTTCCGCCAAGCCTTCCCCGATGCCGGTCATATAGTATCCCGTCTGATTATTCTCCGGGTAATACAGTTCGGTTATGATCCACAGTTTTTTTTTTTTGCGGATTTCGTTCCGGTTTTCCAACATTCATTTGTAGTAAATTCAACTCAGATGCCTTTTGATACTCGTATATCCGAGAACGATCTTGCTGACGGTTTGCGCCACATTTTCAATTAGGTATTCCGGCGGCGGTGTCCACATCGCCGGTTGCGAAACAGCCATCGCAACCGATTTGTAAATCGAATCGGGATCAACCCCGCTCAGGATATTGCTCCCGCATTCGATAGTTTCCGGTCGCTCCGTAACGTCTCTTAAAGTGACATTCGGAATCCCGAAAATGCAGCATTCTTCCTGCACCGTTCCGCTGTCCGTTAAAACCGCCAGCGCGTTTTTTTCGAGTTTTATAAAATCGAAAAAGCCGAGCGGTTTAATCAACTTGATATTTTTATCGTCCGGTTTCGACACGCGCGAATTTAACGATTTTTTCAGCCGTTCTCGGATGCATACTGATTAAAATCAGTTTATCGAATTTTTTGGAGATTTCCTTTAATCCCTCGAAAATATTTTTCAATCTGTCCGGCAAATCCACATTTTCAGCGCGATGCAGAGTCATCAGAAAAAACTCGAAGGGATTTAATTTTAACTTTTCCAGAATATCGCTCTCATCGATAGTCTGCGAGAACGTATCGAGAACTTCCTTGATCGGATTGCCCGTTACGAAAATGCGTTCGCGCTCGATGCCTTCGCGGACGAGATTTTCTTTGCTTCTCTCGGTATACGGCAACAGGACGCTGCTCGAATGATCTATAATGCGCCGGTTTATTTCCTCCGGCACGCGGTTATCATAACAACGGTTTCCGGCTTCGAGATGAAAAACCGGAATTCCCTTCCGCGCGGCTATAATTGCCGTCAAAGCACTGTTCGTATCACCCAGTATGACGATTTTGTCCGGTTTGTGTCTGTCTAAAACCGCATCGAATTTTTGCAGAATCTGTCCGATTTGTTCGCCGAAATTTTTCGATCTGATACCGAGATGTTCATCCGGCTTGCGGACTTCCAACTCCTTCAAAAAAATTTCGCTCAGATTTTCGTCGAAATTTTGTCCCGTATGGACGGTAATATGTTCGGAATACTGATCGAGTATTTTCATTATCAGACTCAATCTGATAATTTCAGGTCGAGTTCCGAAGATCGTCATTACTTTCATATTTTAATTTATTGATTCGGATTCATCTCCGGCGACAGAAATTGTTTGATTTCAAAACTCGCCGCACCGAGCAGTTTTTTTAATTCATCTATCGAAAGATTTTCGTCTTTTGAAGAATACTCGGTCTCTAAAACCTGCACGAAAGTCTCTCCGCCGCGCAATTCGGGTAAGACGGGCAATATCACATAAAACCCTTTTCGCTCGATTGTCCTGTAACATTCCTCTTCGGAAACCATTATTTCGTGAATTTTTTCGCCCGGTCTGATTCCCGTATATTTTATTTCGAGTTTTTTCTCTCCCATCAAAGCTCTGGCAACATCCGCGATCTTCGCCGATGGAACTTTCGGAATATATGTCTCGCCTCTTTTTCCTTCGCACAGAGCCGCAAAGACAGTATCAACCGCACTGTCCAAACTCAATAAAAACCTCGTCATTTCCGGTAACGTCACGGTCATCACGGAATTATTTCTAACCTGTTCGACAAATAAAGGAACTATCGAACCTCTGGAAGCGATAACATTGCCGTAACGGACGCAGGTAAAACTCGTCTCGGGACAGACTCTGTTGGCTTCGATCAAAATTCTTTCCTGCAGAGCTTTGGTCATTCCCATGACATTGATCGGTTTACAGGCTTTATCGGTCGAAATGCCGATTATTTTCTCGACCTGCAGTTTGTATTCTCTAACGGCTCTGGCAATATTGTTCGCGCCGTTTATATTTGTCATTACCGCCTCGAACGGGAAATATTCACACGACGGAACTTGTTTGAGTGCGGCGGCGTGAAAAACAATATCCGTGTCACGCATCGCCGACAGTATTGATGAATAATCGCGCACGTCACCGATTGTAAAGTTTAGAACGCTGCGTGATTTTTGATATATGACCTCATCCGTGGCGATCTTCGGATTCAGATATTCCAGACGCATATAATGCTGTTTAGCTTCATCACGCGAGAAAACCGTAACTTTCTCCGGATTTCCCAGCTCGCCGCTTAAGATTCTCCCGACCAGAGTTTGTCCCAGCGAACCCGTCCCGCCTGTAACCAGTATTTTTTTTCCTTCTAAAATTTTTGTTTTCTCCACTCTGTGTATGGTGTCGGATCTTCAGCCATCTTCCCGATCATTTCTTTCCAGGAAAGCGCACTAAATCCGGTTTGTTTTCTAAATTTTGTCGAATCGAGACTTCTGTCTATATAAAAGTCCTCAAAAGGCTTTATTTCTATATCCAATTTATATCTTTCTTTGATGATAGACAAAAGATCGTATTTACTTATCGGATCGCTCGAAATATGATACACACCTTCCAGACGCTGTTGCTTTTCTATTATTTCGCAGATAATATCCGCCAGAACTACGGTCGGAAATCCGTTGAAGAAGGCATTCACAAAACCCTGTATTTCGCCGTGCGCGTTACTCAAAAACCATTCGACCAGACTGTGACCCGTAAACAATTCTCGTCCGATGATAGAAGTTCTGAGTGTCAGACAATTCGTTCGGCGCGGTTCGCCTAGAAATTTGCTTTTACCGTACAAATCTTCTGCGTCAGCTATATCCTTTTCCGTATAATTCCCCTTTTTACCGTTAAACACGCAGTCTGTCGAGATATTTATCAACTTGAATTCGTATCTTTCAGCCAGTTGAGCCAATTTTTGCGGAAAAACGGAATTTACTTCGATTGTTTTTGCCGCATTCAGACTTTCAGCCGACTGTTTGATTATGCCGGCGGCATTGACGATAAAATCGGGTTTTAATTTACCGATGATCTTTTCGACCGACGGAAAATTTTCGACATCCGTATTATCAAAGATTCTCTCGGACTTTAGAAGACCGAAATTTTCCAGCCTTCTGAAATCTCCGCGAATGAGCGTATATATTTCAAAATTCGCGCCCAATATCTGGATCAATTTATGTCCGAGCATTCCTGTTCCGCCGATTATTAAACCTTTCATTTTTTAAAGTTACAGTTGAAGTGTCCGCTGATGACTGTTAAAGTCAAGTTTATTAGCTTTTATTCCGTTTTACTAACAACTTAAATAGGTTTTATTAAAGTATTACTTGATATAGAATCGAACATTTCGACGGTCTGTCTTTCGAGACTTTCCTGCTTTAACCATTCGGCAGCATAATCGATCGCGTTATCAGACCATTCGGAAAATTCTTTCTGATCCATAGTGACGCATCTTTCGATAGTATCTGTCCAAAGATCATCTTTTTCCAAAGCAATATCCCAACCTATTTTTTTCTTTTGCAGTTTCAACCACGGCGTTCGGTTACTGATGACAACCGGACAACCGGCTGAAAAGGCTTCCAAAAAAATATGACCGAAATTTTCATTTAACGTCGGCATTACAAAAAAATGATAGCCTTGCAATGTGTCGAAAACTTTTTCGTGCGGTATCGAACCGCGAAATTCGACTTTTACATTACCGGGCAAATCCCGAATTATTTTCTTACAATCATCCCAATACTTTCTATCGACGACCGGACCGTATATGTCGAATTCGATGTTGCCCGAAACCTTATATAATTTTTCCAGAAAAAACTTCAGATTCTTTTTCCTGCATATTCTCGAAAGAAATATAAATTTCGCCGAACCGTTTTTTTTATCCGGTTTTGAATACTCTTGACACTCTGCATTAAAAGATTCGGGCGGAAGATCGGGCGCAATAAAAATATTTTCTTTCTTGAAACCCAGTTCCTCGATTTCTCCTTGTTCCAGTTTCGTCGTCACTTTCCAGAAGACGTTTTTATCCAACCGAAGAGTTTTTGAAAATTTTATAAATATTTTTTTCTTTAAGGCGTTGAACTTTAGCGAGTCAGCCGAAAGTTCTCCGCACGGCGAAATAACATAAGGCGTTTGTTTAAGTTTACCTAACTTATTTAACAACAACAGATAGACATTAACTGTCGAGAAATAACTATTAGAGTATATTATGTCAGGTCGTAACTGCTCGATAAGCTCAAGTATTTTATATAAACCTTCTTCTTTTTGTTGCAGATAAAAGACTTTTGAGTTATCTAATGTATTCCATTCGCCAATCTTCACACCTCTATACTGAGTCTTATCCGTCCGTCCGTCGTAATCTCGCGTAATAATATAAAAATCATATCTCTTGCCCAAACGGTTTACAATATTGACAACAGTTCGCATACCGCCGCCGCTCTTATAACCGGGCAGATAGTATTCTGAAAATATTAGAATCTTTTTTTTCTCGGACATTCGATTTTTTTTGAATTATCAGTTGAAAATTTTTGATCTTATTTGTTTTAAAACTTTGCCGAGAAAATTTACTGCGAAATTTTCTTTTCTATTCGTCCTGTTTTTTTTCGATCCATCTCAAATTATTCTAACAAATTCGATCTTTCAAAAAAGTTAAACAATTTCTCTTTTGTAATTATTGTCGTGCCGATCTCACCGACGACGATCCCCGCAGCGATATTTGCGATATTCGCCGCTTCGGGTAAATTTGCTCCGCCGCCTAAACTCACGCCCAGCGCGGCGATCACCGTATCGCCCGCGCCGGTTACATCATAGACGTTTCTCGCCTGTGCATCCAGATGTATTGATTTCTGGTTTTCACGAAAAAGCGTCATACCATTTTCGCCCTGCGTAATCAACAGCGATTTCAAGTCGAAGTTTTTTAAAATCATTTTACCGGATTCTTCGATTACATTTTTTCTCTCAGATCCTAAATCGCAAATTTGCGCCGCTTCAAAACGGTTCGGTGTCAAAATATCCGCGCCGGAATACTTTCTGTAATTTTTCCCTTTGGGGTCAACCAAAATTACTTTATTTTTCTCATTTGCCGTCGTTATCAGACGCGTTAAAATTTTTTCCGTTAAAAAGCCTTTGGCGTAATCCGAAACGATAATAATATCCGCCTCGTCGAGTTTTTTTTCAATTATCCGTAAAACTTTTTTTTCCGCCGATGCGTCGAGCGCTTCGCCCGTTTCCTGATCTATTCTGACGACGTGTTGGTTATGTGCCACGACGCGCGTTTTGAGTGTCGTCGGGCGATTTTTGATTTTCACGAGATTTTCGTGTGAAATTTTCAAGTCATTTAAAAGAGGTTTGAAAAAATCACCTTCGTTATCGCAACCGATTGCGCCGAGCAAAATCGGTTGCGCTCCGAGACCGGCGACATTGGCGGCGACATTGGCGGCACCGCCGACCACCAGACTCGTTTTTTGAAGTTTGACGACCGGAACAGGAGCCTCAGGAGAAATTCGTTCGACATTTCCCCACCAGTATCGGTCGAGCATTACATCGCCGACGACCAAAACTCTCACTTTGGAAAAATTTTTAATTATGGATTTTTGATTTAACACCCAAATCTATTTTGGCAAGTTATTTGGGGCGGAAATTTTATTGTCAATAATTTCGCACCAGATATGAACCACGGCAATGTGCGCTTCCTGTATCCGCGCCGTTCTTTCGGACGGAATCATTACGCAAACGTCCGACAGCGATGCCAGTTTTTTACCGTTCATCCCCGTCATACCGATTATCTTACAGCCTTTTTTTCTCGCTTCCAAAACTGCCGATATTACATTCGGCGAATTTCCGCTCGTACTGAGCGCGATCAGACAATCGCCTTCGACGGCGAGTGCTTCGACCTGTCTTGCAAAAACGTATTCGAAACCGTAGTCGTTGGCGAGTGCCGTCAGAGCAGACGTATCGGTCGTCAGAGCGATTGCCGGCAAAGCTCTCCGCTCGACCTCGAATCTGCCGACAAATTCCGCCGCGATATGCTGCGCGTCCGCCGCGCTGCCGCCGTTACCGCAAATCATAAGTTTTCTTTTATTCTCGAATATTTCATACAAAATTTCGGCACACTCCTCGATGTTAGCAAGATCGTTTTCGATTATTTTCTCGAAAACTTCTATGTGTTGGGCGAGCGATTTTTCAGCCGTTCCTTTTCCGTATGAATTTATTTCCAGATTTTTATTTTGAAGATTTTTTATTTTTTCCACTATTTTGCTCGATGAAAAATCGCCCTTGAGCGGCAGACTGTGAACACTGCCGCCGTTTCGTCTGACAAAATCCGCGCCGATAATTTCGTTTTCCGACCAATCGCCGCCTTTGACCAGAACATCGGGTTTTATTTCTTCGATGATTTTTTCCGGCGTCAATTCGTCAAAAATAAACACTTCATCCACCGATTCGAGTGCCAGAAGAATTGATTTTCTTTCTTCCTGATCGAGAAAAGGGCGTTCGTTTCCTTTGATTGCTTTGACGGATCGGTCGCTGTTTATGCCGACGATCAGTTTTGTCCCCAAAGCGGCGGCTCTTTCCAGAAGGTCTGTATGTCCGGGATGTAAAATATCAAAACATCCGTTGGTAAACACGATCCGTTCCATTATTAAAAAATTATTCCTCGCTAATATCTAATAGTTCAAACTCTTTTTCTTCTGAAAATATATAACCACGCCGTTCATTCCGTGTTGACTGAATTCGACGAAACATTTGTGACAATCGTTTTGTTGCAGAATTTGGAAAATCTCATTCAAATTATACTCATACATCGGAAAAATAATCTGACTGCGCCTTTTGATAAAATTTCTGACGGCGAAAGTAAAAGGAAAATCCCTGTATATCTTCGCTCTCAATGCGCTCAGTTTCGGAGATGTATCCTTATATGTAAACTGCAAAACTCCGATTCCTTCTTCATTTAACCTGCCGATCAATTTTCTGACTATTTCCAAACCTTTCTTCGGCGCGATATGCTGAAAAACGATAGTCGAGTGAATCATATCGAATTTTTCGCCGTTACCGGCAAAAAACTGTTCTGTTTGCACGAAGACTGCATTTTCGACATTCCGGTCTGCGGAATTGCGAATCGCGGTGCGGAGCATTTCTTCGGAAATATCTATGCCGAAAACTTTATCGGCGCGTTTTGCCAGAGGAAAAACCAGACGACCGACTCCGCAACCGAAATCGAGCGCATTTCGCGGGGAAAAATTTTTCTCGAAATGATTGCCGATTTCTTCCCAAACGCGGTTTATATATTCGCAACCAGTCTGAAAAAATTCCTCTCTCGCCTCTTCCGTTAGATTATTTCTGTCGTATTTATCGAGCGTCAGAACGGTAAAATACGGATTTTCCCTGCCGACTTTTTCCCAACTGTCTTTAATCATTTTAAGTCTTTCGAAAAACCCTTGTTATTAAAAAATGCGTGATCAAAATCCCGACAATCGAAATAAATCCGACCTTAAACATCGTCGGCACAATCGTTCCGTAAAATCCTTCGTAAGAAATACTCGGCACGATCATAAAATACAATATGGAACGCCAGTAAGAAAACGGCTGGTTTTCCATCAGAGCCGAATAAAAAATTCTACCAATAAAACCGAGTAAAAGCATTCCGAGCGGAACTCCGGCAAAACCGAAATTTCTCAACAGATCGCCCATCGGCGTGATCGTAAATGAATTTTCGCCGAAATCGAAATATAATTCGCTGTAACGGCGCGGAACGGACGAGACGGGTTTATCTTTCCATATTATACGCGGGATAAAAAAAGTTGCGAGGTCTTTATAGATATTGTTATCAATACCGTAACTTTCTTCATACGGTTTCAGTTTTTCGTAATTTGAAACGACAACCGCCAGCGATGTTACCGCTTCCAGACGTTCGGCGAGATTGTAAAAACTCTGGAGCAGAACGGTATCGAGTTCACGATTTCCGATCGTATCGAAGGTTTTCGAAATACTGTCAATATAACTCGAAGTTTCCACACGATCTTCGGTTCCCTTGACTTGTCTGAAGGTCGTTCCGTAGATCATTCCGATAACCACGACCGTCACCAAAACGGAAGTCAAAAACAATCCCTGTTTAAATCTGATAACTTTTCCGGCGAAGATATAACCGAACAAAATAATCAAAAACGCCTGCAAAAGTCCGCCGCGATTACCGGCAAATAAAGCGTTTATCAAGGAAATTACGATCAGAACTGCGATAATCAAATATTCTCTTACATTCCAGACTCTTTTTCTGAATAAAGCGATCCAGAGCATAAAACTCGCCTGAATCCACAACAGAGTCGAAAGAAAAATCAGACCGTCATAACTGTTCGATTCGACCGCCTTCTGAAAGCCCGTGATGCCGAGTAAAAATCCGATAATATTATTTATAAAACCCAGTATCAGCAGGATTATTCCCGGAACGATGACATTTTCATCACGCCAATTCCAGACCGGCAGATAGAGGCTTACGCTGCGCCCGATAAAACCGCCGAACGGTATGAAAAAGCCGATTGACAGACCGATGAATCCGCAAATTATTACGAGAAAAGTGTATGGCAGATTCGTCTTCTGATCCTGTATGAATCTCACATAATAAGGTTCGCTCAAACCGAAAACCAGAATCAGCCCGCCGATGAAAAAAGCGGGCAAAAAGTAGAAAAGTCCCGGAAACACCAGCGGATGATATATCCGAAATTTATTTTTATACCACAGATATGAGATCGGAACGGCGACCGTCGCTCCGGTTAAAAAAACCCACGGCAGCAAATAAGGTCGTTCGAGAAAATCGAGGTTTTCCGAAGTAAAAACCAGGACCGATAAACCGCCGATTATCACCAAACCGAACAGAAACAAGATCGGCAGCAATTTTATACGGCTGTCGTTTTTCATCCTTAAATTTTTCCCCGAATAATACTGCTCCATTACGAATCCTTCTCCAGACGACAAACTGCGATCACACCGTCGGCTAAATGCGGCGTAAATTTCACGGACAGATCGTTAATCAAATTAAAATACCATTGACCGAGTTTTCTGTGTTCGGCTCCTAAATCATAAAATAAAAATTCGCGGACTTCCAACCGGTGGCGTTTTAACAGCAGATTAAGCGTCGAATATGAGTAATACGCGATATGATCCGGGTGAACGGGTTCGCGCCAACCGCCTTTTCCAAGTAAAGCATAATACGCGAAACGCAGACCGGCATAAGCATTGACTGTCGTAATAACCAAATCCGTCTCGCTGTTCATAAAACGCCGGATGCCGTTGAGAAACAAGCCCGGATTATTGAGATGTTCGATGATTTCACCGGCGATTATGACATCGAAAGTTTCTTCGAGTCGCAATTCTTCGAGATTTTCCAGATCGCCCCGAAAAAGATTTTTTACGCCGTTCGATGCTAAAATCTCTATTCCTTCCTGATCGTAGTCGAAGCCGTAAAGCTGGGCGGCGATTTTTTCCAGATCGAAATGAAGCAGAGCCTTTTTTTCGATGGCTAACTGCGTATATGGAAAATTCGTGCAGCCGAGATGTAAAACTTTCCGGTCTTTGCATATTTCTTTCAAAAAATCCACTCGCTGCACGATTCCAATCTTTTTTTTAACACTCATTTTTCAGATACGAATTTAATTATTTCTCTCTTTTCAACAAATTTCCGCCTCTTTAAAAGTCAAGCGAAAACATTTTTCAAACGTCTCACGATCCATTGTCTTTCCTCGAATGAAAAATAAGATGTTATCAATAAACCACCTGCATAGATAAATCCGCAGACGGCGATTATCAATATAAAATTAAACCAGTTGGTCGTCACCGAACCGAGCAGAAAATACTCGGCAACCGCAGAAACAGCGGCGGTTAGACCGAGCAGAGCGATTATCTTCAACCACAAATCAAAAAGAATTTTCCCGAAAATTCTTTTTTCTATCAAAATAATCGCAAACGGAATAGTCATCTCGCCTATCAAACGCGCGGCAGCCGTTCCGTCTATTCCGTAATGCCGGGTCAGAAACGGCAGAAGCGGCGCGGCAATCAAAAGCCAACTCAAATTGCTGAGAGTATTGTAAAACGGCAGTCCGTGCGCTTCGATCAATTGCCACGCGACGATATTGCAAGCCAGCAAACCGAACGTAAAAAGATGCAGTATGAAAACTCCGTGTGAAATTTCGGCGAAACCGGCATCCATCCAGTTCGTAAAAAAGGCGCGGCTGCCGACCGCCATCGAAACGCAGAAAAAAACGACCATTGCCAGAATCAGTTTCGTAACGCGGCGATATAAAATTTCCAATTCCGAAATTTGTTTTTTGGCGATCAGTTCGCTGGCATAACCCATCAGATTCATAATCAAATTTCCGACAAAAGAATGTATGTAAAGTGCGAGCGTCATCGGAACGATAAAATTCGTCAGTTTGTCCGCGCCTTCCATCCGCGTTACGATAATTCTTTCATAGATAAACAAAATATTCCCGAACAGTTGATAACCCGCGATGCTCAGACCGTATTTCAAGGCGAGCAGGATCATTTTTTTATCGAATTTGAAATTTATTTTTGTCTGAGTTTCGAGTTTTTTGGCGTAAAAATAAAAGATCAAACCGTTGACAGCGTAAACTGCGGCGTTGCAGATCATTAACAGCAGAAAATCGAAGCCTTTCCAGACGAGATAGACGTTACCGAGAATAAAAACCGCATTCGTTCCGGTAGTTATCAGAGAATATATGTCGTAACGATGCTTCGCCTGCACGACACCGATAAAAACTTGTGCGATAACTGTCAGCCAGATCGAAACCGCAACGATATAAAATCCTTTGATGACGTTTTGTTTGGACGATTCATCAATCTGTAAAAGATTTGTCACCAAGGGTTCGGAAAATAAAATCAGAATCAGTGCGGCAATCGTGGCGAATAAAATGCCCGTAAAAAAAGTCGCCGAAATTATTTGTGCCGTTTTTTCGGTTTCACCGTCGGCGTTAAATTGAACGACGTATTTCGTCACGGCGCGTCCGACATTAAACGTCAGAGAATAAGCGATAAATCCGGTCAAAAGACCGTATAAACCGTATTGCTCGTTTCCCAGACCGCGCACGATAAAAGGAGTTGCGAAAAAACTCAAACCGAGCGGAATCAGCCACGAAAATAGTGTTAAAATGCTGTTTCTGGAATGATTTATCGGTTTCATCTAAAGTCAGTATTCGGTGGTTTACATCTTACTACGCAAAGCATTTTCGTAAGTCTCGAGAACTTTTCCGGCGCAGACACGCTCGTCGAAATTTTCCAATACGAAACGTCTTCCCTGCACGGAAATCTTCGCGCGCAATACCGGATCGGACTTTAGTTTTTCAATCGCCCGCACCAACTCCGAACTGTTTCCGGCTTCGATCAAAAGTCCTGTTTCCTCGTTTTTTAACGCTTCAGGAATCGCATTAACGTCCGTCGAAATGCTCGGAATGCCTAAAGCCATCGCTTCTAAAAGCGCAATCGGCAAGCCTTCGACATAACTCGCCAGCGCGAAAACGTCGGCGATGCGAAAAAAACTCAAAATTTCCGAACGCTCTTTTCCGACATCAACCGATTTAATTATCTTAAAGGAATCTCCGAGTTTATAACTTTCGATCAAATCGGCATCTTCAGCCGTCAAATCGGTCTGCGTCAGCCATAAAAATTGAAAATCTTTTTTGTTGCGGACGATTATTTTTTTCGCCGATTCCAAAAATACGCTCCTGCCCTTGCGTTCGATAAACTGACCGACGCATAAAATTACGAATTTTTCGGGTTTTATGGAAAATCTTTCTCTGATAATTTCTTTTGCATCGTCACTCATCAGAGCGGCTTCTATCTCCGCCGGATCAACCGAAGTATAGGTTACTTCTATCCGGTTCCAAAAATTTTCATTGACACTGTTTTTCAGACTCTTTTTCGTATCATTGTTCGAGGCGAAAATATGGAAACTTTTCAGTTTCGCAACATATCTCAAACGCCGCTTCCAGACAAACTCCCGGAATTTTGAAAATTCCGGCAGCGAATTATGCATCGTCACGAAAACATCCGTCAGATCGGCGAGTTTTTTAATCAAAATCCAGGATTGCCACGGTGCGGTCTCGATATGCAAAACCGTATTATGCAGATTTTTTCGTCGAATAAATCTGTAGGTTTCGATCTCGGAATGGATTCGCCGCCACTGTCTTTTGAGTTTTGCGCGGACTGTTTCAGCTGCGTCATTATCTAAAACCACGTCTTGAAAAACGATCTCCGCGCCTTGATCTGCAAATAATCCGGCAATTTCGGACGAAGATTTTCGCGGTATGACGATTGTAAACTTCCAATCTTTCGGGGCGTGTTTGACGATTGATAAAAAATAAATCTGTGCGCCGCCCCAATTGAGATAGTTCCAGAGAATGATGACATTTTTCCTGTCTGTAACGATTTTCTCCTTCATTAAAGTATTTTCTCAAGTGTCTGCGGACAGACGGTTAAAGTGATCTCTCAATTATGCTGTAATTTATGATTGTCGGATAAATGCTTTCGCAGCGGATTGGAAAACTTGACGGCTTTGAAAATTATTTGCAGACAATAGACGGCGAAAGCCGGAACTGCCAGAATTTTCGACGGCGCAGATTCCCAACGGGCGATAAATTGACGTTGGAGGTTTTCAGGACGTTTTCGTTCAAAAAACAAAATATTCAGTATTTTATTTAAGGAATTCGTGTGAAGCGGAGCCGGATATGTATTCGGCTCGCACCAGACATAAGATTTCGGTTCGATCAAAAGTTTCCAGCCGTTTTTTCTCATACGCATCAGATACTGTGCGTCGCCCCAACCGTGCGGAAATTTTTTCTCGTCCATCAGACCGTTTTCGCGGATTGCCTCGACCGGAAAAAGAATGCAGTTGCCGACGATACATTCGACCTCGAAAATTTCCCTGCCGACACTAAACGCCGTCAGATTTTGCGGTATTTCCCAACCGCCGCGTAATGTTTTCCATTTTTGCCCGACTTGAAAAACCTTGTGCGGTTCGTCCCAGAGCAGCAGAAGCGCGCCGATTATCGAGTGCGGATTTTTTTCAGCCGCCGCGATCAGTCGCTGTAAAAACTTTTCGTGAAAAACGGCATCGTCATTCATCGTCACGATATATCGCGGATTCCACTTTAAAGCCGCTTCGATTCCGCGATTTGTTCCGGCGGCATAGTGCAGATTTCCGTCGCCTTCGAGCAGTTCGACTGCGGGAAAGTATTTTTTGATCGCTTCGCCCGTTCCGTCGGTCGAACCGTCATCAACTACGAAAACTTTTACTTCCAGATTTTTCCGGTCGATCTTTGCAAGACTTCCTAATCCTTGCAGAGTAATCTCCCGCCGATTGTAAACCGGAATAACCAGAGCAGTTTTGATTTTGTCTGACATTTTAAGCGGTTTGCGCGGTTTGAATTTTGTTTTCCGGCAAATTTTCTCTGATCTGCTGTTCGATCCAATGATATGTCACAGCCAAACCTTTTTCCAGAGAAACTTCCGGTTCCCAATCTAACACTTCCCGAAGTTTCGTGTTGTCGGAATTTCTTCCGCGCACGCCCATCGGTCCGTCAATATGTTTTTTGGTGATTTTAATATCGGCGATTTTCGATATGATGTCCGCCAGTTGATTGATCGTCACCATTCTGTCCTGACCCAGATTGAGCGGTTCGGAAAAACCGGAACGCATCAGACGAAAAATTCCTTCGACGCAATCGGTTATATAGCAAAACGACCGCGTCTGCTCGCCGTCGCCCCAGATTTCGATTTCCGTCTTGCCTGTCAATTTCGCCAGCGCGATTTTCCGGCAGAGTGCCGCCGGAACTTTTTCTCTGCCGCCGTCCCAAGTTCCCTCTTCGCCGAAAATATTATGAAATCGCACCGTGCGCGTTTCGATGTCGTAATCTTCGCGGTAATGTTTGCAGAGAATTTCCGAAATAAGTTTTTCCCAACCGTATGCGTCCTGCGGCTGCGCCGGATACGCATCGGATTCTTTCAAAGGCACGACTGCGGCTTCTTCCTGCAAATACTCGGGATAGACGCAAGCCGAAGACGTATATAGATAGCGTTTGACGTTATTTACGCGAGACGCTTCGAGCGTGTGCAGATTTATCAGTGAATTATTATATAGAATTTGCGCGTGATGCGCCGAAATAAATCCCATGCCGCCCATATCGGCGGCGAGCGCGTAAACTTCATCTATACTTCGCGTCGCCTGCAGACAGTTATCCCAACGACGCAGATCCAAAATTTCAAACTCATCGGCATCGGATTTATTAAATTCGGGATATTTCAAATCCACACCGCGCACCCAAAATCCTTTTTCCTTTAAGAAACTTACCAGATGACTTCCGATAAAACCGCCCGCTCCGGTAACTAAAACTCTCGAATTATTTAACATAAATATTTTCTATTCTTCTTCCTCGCCAGCCGTTCTGTAATATGAACGATGATAATAACTCTGATAATAATAACTATCCTGAGAACGTAAATTGATCTTGTTTAAAACCACACCGAAAATTTTTGCACCGACATCCTGCAGAAGTTGCTGTGAACGCCTGACGATCTGACGCGAACTTTTACCCGAATGAACGACCAAAATTACGCCGTCAACCAATGAAGCGATCAGAACTCCGTCGGTAAAAGACGCAATCGGCGGCGAATCCACGACGACGTGCGTAAATTTTTTATTCAATAACTTTAGAAAATTCGCCATCTGCTCCGAACCGATCAATTCAGCCGGATTCGGCGGAACGGGTCCTGCCGGAAGCAAGTGCAGATTTGCGTCCGCATCGTATTGAACACATTTAAAAACATCTTCTTCATCAAGCGTTGAAGACAGAACAGTGCTGAGACCGACGTTATTCGATATACCGAAAATCGAATGCAGTTGCGGACGGCGCATATCCGCGTCAATTATTAATACTTTCGCACCGGTTTGCGCCAAACTTATGGCGGTGTTCGTGGCGGTCGTAGTTTTGCCTTCTGCCGGAAGACTCGACGTAACAAGCAAAGATTTAGGTGCGTGTCCGGCGGTCGAAAGCAAAATGGAAGTTCGCAATTGACGAAAAGCCTCCGCCGTTGCCGAGCGCGTGTCCGTATGTATGAGCAAATCCGATTTCCGATTCGACTGATTTTCTTCGTTCGCTCCGACCAGCAAAAACCTTTTTTTCTGCATTAAACCGATAACGGGAATTGCCGCCAATGCGGGCAATCCCAAATATTTTTCAACGTCTTCGGTCGAACGAATCGTATCGTCCAAGTATTCCAAAAACAGAGCCAATCCCGCACCGAATATTGACGACAGAAAAAATGCCGCCAAAACAGACGTGAGACGGCTCGGAGCAATCGGTTTATCGGGCGGAATCGCTACTTCGACTTGCGCGATATTATTATCCGTTCCGAGTGCTTCGATGTCGTTGGCTCTCTGCTGATTTTCCAGATTTTGTAAAAAGCCGCGTTTAGTATCGATATCCTGCTGCAAAAGTCTTATGGAAACGGCGGATTGGTCTTGTCCCTGCGCGAGAACGTATTGCTGACTAAAAGACGAGCGTATTTTATCTTCGGTTTCTTTAGACTGTAAGTATTCTCTTTTGAAATTGTCGAGAATGGTTTTCGCGCGGCTCTCACGAAACTTTTGCAAATCGTCCGTATTACGGTCGCGTGAACCGGAAACGTCTTCTTTCAGAGATTTTATCTGCTGATCGATTTCCTTAATTTCCGGCGCGGATGCCTGATATTCTTCGAGCAGTTTGGCACGTTCGGCATTTAGTTTCGCAATATCTTTCTGGATATCAATGATGGAACGCCGCACATCGTTTTCGCGTTCGGTGATATATCTCTGCATTTCGACTTCGACCAAAGCATTGAGCCTTTCGGAAGAAGTATTAATCGCGTTAAATTTCGATTCAGCGATTTTTCTGTTTTCTTCGGCATCGAGCAGCTGTTTATTAAGTCCGGTCAGGCGATCTATATCAATGGTTTGCTGATCGTCCTTTTTGACGATACCCGCGCTTTTGTTCAGAGCGACGAGTTTTTCTTCACCGGCTTTGATCTCCGATTGCAGACCGGCAACTCTTTCATCCAAAAAATCATTCGTTTTGCGGCTCGTTACAGAGCGTTTTTCCTGATTTTGTTTCGTAAAGATTTGCGATATGCCGTTGACGATAAAAGCCGCCAGTTCGGGATTCGTATCGCGGTAATAAATGTCTATCAGGCGCGTTTCCTTTACTGATCCGCGAGATTCGCGCACGGGTTCGACGATCAGATTTTTCTTCAGAATCTCGACATACGGCGCAAGCCTGACAGCGTCTGTGATCTGCACGGAATTTTCAGCGGAAGCGGCATCTTTTTCCGAAATTTCAGATACTCCTTCCGTCACGCGTGAGTTTTTATCCTGAGAAAGTCCGACGGTTTTCAAAAATGACTGCCATACCGAACCGCTATTTTTATTTTTGTCGCTCTGAAATTCTTTGTTCGTATCCAGACTGTATTCTTTGACGGCTCTCCGTAAAAGCCCTTCGCTCGTCAAAAGCTGTAACTGCGTGTTGAAATATGCGGGATCGGCGGTCAGCGACGGAAGCCTTCTTTCATCGGTTACGAGTTTCGGATTCGCCTGTTCGAGATCAACCTGTATGACGGCGTGCGCCTGATAGACATTGGGACGACGCGCCATATAAATTGCCGTCAGCGTCGTCAAAAGAATCGTAATTCCGATAACCAGCCATAGTCTTTTTCTGATCGCCCGCCAATACTCCGCCAACTGCCAGCCTTCCTGTTCATACAAACCGCGATAAGCCGGATAACGTCCCGGATCGGAGACGGGAATCTCGAACGGCTTTTCCAATTCGGTTCTCTCGATTGGCGCAGAAGCAGTCAAATCTCTTGTTTCTTTCATTACTAATAAAACTTTTACAAAAATTCTAAGGCAGTATAAACGGCAAATTACCGAATCCGCCGGTCAAAGATTTTACGACACCGTTTAGAATTGTCTTGGTCGTATCTTCCGAAACAGCGACAATATCGTTGACTTGTAAAATCGGGTCTTGAATTTTTAATTTCTCGATGTCCTTTATATTATAAACCAATTCTTCACGTTCATTGCTGCCGGGTTTTTGTCTTAAAATTCTGATGACATCCTTTTTCGTCGCAGGCTTGAACCCTTCGGCGGTCGCAATCGCCTGCGTTAGCGAGATCGGATTTTTCAGAGCGATTCTGCCCGGACGATTTACATTTCCGACGACATATATAAAATCGGCATCCAAAACCGAAACGATGTCGCCCGGCTGCATCCGAAAATCAACTTTTGCTTCCTGAACGTCTTTGATTTTGAAATCGAAAAGTTGAAGTTCTTTGTCATCTTCATCGTTAATCGGCGTTTCATCTTTACAGAACGAAGAACTGCCGGTTCGCGCAACGAGTAGCCGCGTTCCGGCTTCTTTGCTCGGACCGCCGGCGTATGCCAGCATTTCGAGCAGATGAATCTTTTTGTTAATGTAAAAATATCCGGGTTTTTCAACTGCGCCGATAACGCCGAAAGCCTGCGATTTCTGTTCGGTGGCGCGAACATCAACGAAAGGGTCTCTCAAATAATCTTTGCGGTATTCGGCGGCTATTTCTTCGGCTAATTGTCTTTCCGTTTTACAAACCGCGACGAGCGGTTTTTGAAGTCTGGAAAGATAAATCGTGCCGTTCGGATTGACCGAAACCGGAACCGATAATTCGGGATGACGATAGACGGTTATCTGCAGCGTGTCCTGATAACCGATCAAATATCTTTCATCCTGAGATTTTTTTTCCGCCGCGACGGAAACAGTTTTATCCTTTTCAATACTCTTGGTTTCCGAAGTATTTTCCTGACCGAAACTGAAACAGACGAAAATTAATAAAATCCCGTTTAATGCCAAAACTTTTACTGCTTTCATTTACAAAACCCCATAAAACTTTAATTACAAATTGTTTATTGTTGCGCTTTCGATTCTGTTATATTCGGATAAGTTCGTCTTAAACTTGTAAAGTATATTTAAAATTACTCTAAAAAGTGCTTTTTTAGCAAATCATTGACCTGTTTTAGACACATTGAATTAAGCGTTAGTAACTATTTATTATATATGTGTAAAATTTATATTAAATAAGACAAAATAATTAAAGTTTTTTTATGCAAAACTCAACACCGATGTTTCGGCAATATCTGGAGATTAAAAAGCGTTATCCCGGAACGCTCCTGTTTTTTCGTTTAGGAGATTTTTACGAACTTTTCAGCGAAGACGCGAAGATCGGCGCACGCGAACTCGATATAACTTTAACTGCACGCCACAAAGATTCGCCGAATCCGATTCCGATGTGCGGCGTTCCGCATCATTCGGCTGCCGGTTACATTTCAAAACTCGTCAAAAAAGGTTATCGCGTGGCGATTTGCGAACAGACGGAAGAAGGCGGTCAGGGGAAAAAACTCGTCAATCGTGAAGTCGCACGGGTCATTACGCCGGGAACGGCGATCGACGAACAGCTTCTGGAGAAAAAAAATCCGGTTTTTCTCGCCGCGGTCTGCGGTTCGGGCGAATCTTTCGGCGCGGCATATCTGGAAATCTCGACCGGAGAATTTTTCGCCACGCAGATCGAAGGAAAAGAAGCGTGGCACAAAATCCGCACGGATATTGAAAGTTTCGGCGCGAAAGAAATTCTCTTTCCGGCTTCAATCGAAAGGTTAATATCCGATTCGTTTGAAAATCTCGATCCGCAGAGCAATTTCAATAATAAAAACGTCGCGTTCGTTAATTTTAATAAATCTGCAAAATTTCCGGTGGTTTTGACCGCGCTCGACGATTGGCTTTTTGACAGCGCAGATTGCGAAAATCTGTTAAAAACTCAATTTGCCGTCCGCGAACTGAAAGGTTTCGGCATTGACGGCAGAACCGAAGCGATTCGTGCCGCCGGCGCGTGTCTGAGATACGCGCACGACACGCAGAAAGCAACCGCCGCGCATATTTCCGAAATTAATTTCATCGAAGCCAACGATTTTATGGTTCTCGATTCGGTGACGCTTCAAAATCTGGAAATTATCGAATCACGCGGCGACGATAAAAATAAAAAACGCTCGCTTTTAGGTGTCATAGATCAGACGATAACCGGAATGGGTGCGCGTCTTCTGCGTTCGTGGATTCTGCGACCTTCGATCAAAAGAAGTGAAATTCAGACGCGGCTTTCCGCCGTTTCCGAACTTTGCGAAACGATGCTCCGCGATAAGATCAGATTTTTACTAAAAGAAGTTTCTGATTTGGAACGACTCGTCGGCAAATTGAATCTCGGAACAATCACGCCGCGCGATTTGATCGCGCTCAACCGCACGCTTTCTCAAACGCCCGCCATCAATTCGTCGTTATCGGACGCAAAGAGCTTGCTTATCCAAGTTTTGTCCGAAAATATTTTTGAATTGCCCGAAATTAGAAATTTGATCGAAAATTCGATGTCCGACGAACCGCCGATCAACTTAAATGAAGGCGGCGTGATCCGCGAAGGTTTTAACGTCGAACTCGACGAAATAAGACAAATCAGCCGCAATGCAAAACAGACGATTGCCGCTTTTGAAGAAGCCGAAAAAAAACGCACCGGAATCTCAAACCTGAAAGTAAAGTTTAATAATGTTTTCGGGTATTTCATCGAAATTTCAAAAGGCAATCTGAGCCGTGTGCCGGACGATTACGAACGCCGCCAGACGCTGACGACCGCCGAAAGATTTACAACGCCGCAATTGAAAGAATGGGAAGTAAAAGTTTTAGGTGCGGAAGAAAAAATAAACTCGCTCGAAGCCGAAATTTTCGCGGAAATTCGCATAAAAGTTCGTGAAGAAACGAAAAATTTACAGTCAACCGCCCGCGCTTTGGCAACATTAGACGCTTTGACATCGTTGGCTGAGATCGCTGTTCGCCAAAATTATGTCTGTCCGGTTCTGCACGACGGCGACGAAATTTCAATTAAAAGCGGCAGACATCCGATTGTCGAAGTTTTTTCAAGCGATTCGTTTATTCCGAACGATCTGCTTTTGAATAACTCGACCGACCGGATGCTGATTGTGACGGGCGCGAATATGTCCGGCAAATCAACGATTATGCGGCAGATCGCTTTAATACAGGTTTTGGCGCAGATCGGTTCGTTCGTTCCAGCGAAAACAGCGAGTTTACCGATTGTTGACCGCGTCTGGACGCGCGTCGGTGCATCGGACGATCTGGCTTCGGGACGCTCGACTTTTATGGTCGAAATGACCGAAACGGCGACGATTCTGCATAATGCGACGGCGCGGAGTTTGATTCTGCTGGACGAAATCGGGCGCGGAACTTCGACTTTTGACGGACTTTCGATTGCTTGGGCGGTTGCCGAATACCTGCACAATTCAAAGGAAAATTCGGCAAAAACTCTTTTTGCGACACACTATCACGAATTGACGGAATTAGCCGAAAATCTTCCCGGCGCGAAAAATTATCAAATTACCGCGACCGAAAAAGACGGCGAGATAATTTTTCTGCACAAACTCGAAAAAGGCAAAGCGTCGAAATCTTACGGCATCGCCGTCGCCAAACTCGCCGGACTTCCGCCGGTCGTGATCGAACGGGCGACAGAAGTTTTGGAAAAACTGGAAAAATACGAACTCGCCGTTTTCGCCGATGAAAATATCGAAAAGTCCGGTTTGGAAAAAGCCGTCGGTCGCGCTGCGAACAACCGAAACGCTTCGCAATTTTCGCTCTTTGCGATTTCCAATGAAAATATCATTGATGAATTACGCTCGCTCGAATTGGAAAAATTATCTTCCGATGAAGCAAAAAATCTCTTGCAGAATATCCAAAAGAAAATCATTTAAAGTTCGACCATCGCAGGCTTCGGCTTTGCCTTTAATGAAATAAAACCATTTGTATCTGCGCTCAATTCAAAAGAGATTTTCCCGTTTGTCATTTTCTGCGTCGTTTTCGGATCGAGCCTTAATTTTTCAATCGAAGCGTCAAGCCAACGCTCGCGCTCCGACCACGACGGCGCAAGATTATCCAAAATAAGTTGAAGCATTTTTTTATTGCGGGAATCATCGTTTTCGATCTTTTCCAATTTAACGCGCATCGTCATTTTCACTTCGACGATTTCTTCGGTTTGCCCGTAAATCTCCAAAACAGCGGATTTATCGGCGGAATTTCCAATCCATTTTTTGCTTTCGACAGTCGAAGAAACATTATTTATCGTCAAAACAGAAGTTAAATTTTTAACGACTTCATCAAGAGTAAATCCCAAGCCTTTCGCGTCGGAAGTTTTTTTGATCCTGCCGGACAGACTGCCCGGCGCGGCAAACCAGAGCGCGGCATATTTTCCGTCAATGGCGACTCCGCCCTCGCTCCAATTATAGTTTTTAAAATTGTCGAGATTGAGAATGACGGAATTATGCAGAGGACTTTTTTTCCATCCTTCCAGAGCTTGCAGAGGTATGACTTTGCCTGTCGAGATAAAATAAACATTTTCAAAACCGATTCCCGAAAAATCGGGGAAAAACTTTTTCGGCGCATTGAAAATGCAGTTCCACGTCTTGGAATCTTTATCGTTAAATTCGCAATCGCTCCAACTATGTGTTAGATATTTTAAGTTGAGATTCAAGTCGCGCAGATGACGGCTGGCGACCAGACTCAAATCATTCGAGAGCGTAACTTCGGGCAGATTTTTTTGTTTGCGATATTCGTTTATCAGACGAAAAAGTTCCCTTTCATCGTTTGAAAGTTCATCGCCGGCACAGTTTTTTTGAGTGAAAATTTCCGCGCCGGAACAATTTTTCTGGGCGAAAATAACTTGAACCGAAAGCGAAAGTAAAATAAAAAATATTAATCCGAATGATTTTTTCATACTATATTTGTAACCGATTTTGTTTTGAAGATGTTCAACTTCAACGATATGATTATTGAACGATTTGATATTTTTTTCAAGAATCACTTTAACCGTCTGCCGACCGACGCTTTATAAACGACTTTAACTTTTGCTAAAATAATCCGAGCCAAATGCCAAACCAATTCGACTATAAAAAACTTACTTCTGCACAAAAAATAGGACAGCTTTTTTTCATCGGTTTGCCGACGACGGAAATTAACGAACAAACACGCGATTTGCTCGATAAGATTTCGCCCGGCGGAATTTGCCTGTTTTCGAGAAATATAAAAACCGCCCTTCAAACCCGTAAACTGCTCGATGATTGCCGGCGGATTTTGCCGGTCGAACCATTTCTGGCTTTGGATCAGGAAGGCGGTTTGGTTGACCGTCTGCGGCGCATCGTTACGCCGATGAATTCGATCAGGCAGATCACCGAAAAATTAAATCCCGAAAGCGTTGAAAAACTGGCGGCGATCACGGCTGAAATAATCGGAATTTTAGGCTTTAATATGAATTTTGCGCCCGTCGTTGATGTGATTGACGACAAACGCGAAAAATATGTCAACGGTTTGTATTCGCGCGGATTCGGAAAATCCAAAGAAAATGTCGTCGAACTTGCCGGAATTTATCTCGAAATGCTCCAAAAAGGCGGCTGTCTCGCCACGATCAAACATTTTCCCGGTTACGGCGCAACCGAAGTTGACTCGCACGAAGAACTGCCGAAAGTAAATCTGACGCTCGAACAATTACAGGAAAATGATTTATTTCCGTATCGCAGATTGATCGGGGAAAAAGATGTCAACGCCGTGATGGTCGGACACGCCGCTTATCCTTTGACGGATTTGCAGGAAAAAGATGCGGACGGAAATTATCTGCCGTCGTCGCTGAGTTATAATTTCATCACGAAATTACTGCGCGAAAAACTTCGATATAAAAATCTGGTGCTGACCGACGATCTCGAAATGGGCGCGATCATCAAAAATTACGGAATGGGCGAAGCCGCAAAAATGGCTCTCAAAGCCGGAAACGATCAGCTTTTGATCTGCGCCAATACGGACGCGATGCGCGAAGCCTTTGAAGCAGTCGAAACCGCCGTCAATGCGGGCGAGATCAGTTGGAATCGAATCGAAGAATCGCTCGAACGAATCGCCGCCGTCAAATCGAAACTCGCGCCGCCGCTTGAATTTCAAGAGCCGCGAATCGAGGAACTTTCCCGCGAAATTAAAAAGCTGAACGAAATGTGTTAGTCTTTTTTATCAATTTTTACTGGAGGAAAATCTTGCTTAGACACAAAATTTTTACGGTTTTATTTATATCATTACTTGTTTTTTCATTCACGACGGCGTGCCGCGACCGGACGGGCAGCGGAAAACCTTTCATCATCGCACTCGACGGAAAATTTTCAACGCTCGATCCAATCGGTTCGACGACCGTCACGGCAAACGATGAACGTCTGCGAACACTTCTTTTTAATTCGCTGGTCAAGAAAAACGACCAATTCGAATACGTCGGCGAACTTGCCAAAGAAATAAACACGAGCGAAGACGGCGCGACCATCACATTCGTTTTGCAGGACAACGTAAAATTTCACGACGGCAAAATTATGACATCGAAAGATGTAAAATACACGTTCGACAAACTTTTCGCCTCGAACGGCGCAAAGGCTTCGGCTTTTTACGACACCGCTGGACAGGAAAAAAAACCGCATATCCTCGCCGTCGAAACGCCCGATGATAAAACCGTCAGTATCAAACTCGCGCGTCCGGCTTTGAGAAATCAACTGCTTTCAAATCTGGTTCCGGTCGCCATCGTTCCCGAAGGCAGCGAAGTCGGAACACAGGCGAGCGGAACTAAACCGCCGCTCGGAACAGGTCCGTATAAATTCGTCAGTTTCGATTCGGTTCAAAACATCGTCGAGATCGAAAAATTTAACGATTACTACGAAGGTGCGCCGGCGATTGATAAAATACAGATCAAAGCTCTGCCCGACGCGAGTTCTCTGCAAGCCGAATTAAAATCGCAAATCGTCGATCTTGCGCCCGGAGTTGTCAATCTCACGCCGGACACTTTTAAAAATCTAGAACAAGACGCGAATTTAAAGGTCGAAAAATTTAACGGCTCGAACATTCAATATATCGGTTTTAATACCGAACAAGCACCGCTCGATAATGTCAAAGTTCGACAAGCAATCGCGTATGCGATCAACCGCGAAAAAATTATCAACGATCTGCTTTTAGGTCAGGCGACTATTGCCAATTCGATTTTGCCCGAAGAATCTTGGGCATTTAACGCCGGAACGAAATACGGATACAATCCCGAAAAAGCCAAACAGCTTTTAGATGAAGCCGGATTCAAAGATGCGAACGGCGACGGCAAACGCGAAATGCCGAAAATAAGTTTTAAGGTTTCGTCGGGAAACCAAGCCGTCAGCCAATATACGCAATTGATCGTCAGCCAACTTTCCGAAGTCGGTATTCCGGTTGAAATTGATTCGCTCGAATTTCAGACGATGCTTTCACAATTACAGAAAGGACAATATCAGATGACGACCGGGCGTTGGGTCGGCGGAAATCAAGACCCGAT
This sequence comes from Pyrinomonadaceae bacterium, assembly GCA_965217985.1. Classification (GTDB taxonomy): domain Bacteria; phylum Acidobacteriota; class Blastocatellia; order Pyrinomonadales; family Pyrinomonadaceae; genus DATHTS01. Next base: position 81,511 of record CBDCJY010000001.1, on the reverse strand, counting down.
TTTCCTGCGCGATCTGTTCGCGTCGAGCGAGATTCCGAGCGAATCACGCGCTTCGCGTAACCGCAGTCGTTACGCCAACAAAGAAGTTGACGCGCTTTTAAATCAGGCGATCAACGAAACCGACCGCGAAAAAGCCAAAGCACTTTACGTCAAAGCGCAGGAAATCATCAGCAACGAAGTTCCGATGATTCCGCTCTGGTATCCGGCAAATATGGTCGTCGCCAACAAGCGCGTCGAAAATATCAAAGTCAACGCCAGCGGCGATTGGGGATTTGTGAGAAATCTGACGCTGAAATAATTTATTTCAATTTTAAAGCCCGAAGTGTTTGAAACTAACATTTCGGGCTTTTTTAATTCAGTAAATTAGAAATTATTTCGGTATAAGATAAAACTGCGGGAATGCGGATTGGAGTATTTACTCATCAATTATTTCTTCAAATTCTTCATCATCGCCTTCTTCGCCGAATTCCCAACCGTCGTAAGTGTCAACGTCGTATTCGTCGCCGAGTTTTTGAAATTCGACGTTTCTCTGCGCCAGAGATTCGGGCGTGTGTTTTTCGAGTTTATCAATGTGCAAAAGATATTCGCCCGTTGATTCGCCGGTTTCTTCGTCGCCGAGTTCGAAAATATCTACAAAATCATATTTTTCCTTTGCAAGATATTCGCCGAGTTTTTCGAGTTTTTCTACCGATTCGTCAACGAAATAATAGCTGTAAAGCATTTCGTTTTCTAAATTCCAGCCGTCTTCTTTTTCCGCCAGTTCAAAAATTTCTTTTATTCCTTCGATCTGTGATTCCGTATCCGTAAACATAATATCTTTCTCCTGTGATATTTAGACCGGAACGCGAGACCTTTTTCGTTTGCAATGTTGCAAACGAAAAAGGTCTCGCGTTCCGGTCATTTTATTAATCTTCGATGTGCGCGACGTTTTCCTTTATCAGCGAATTATCCTGAACCGCGCCGACACCGTCCGTCGGTGCTTGATCTTCGTGATGTTCGGTCGAATGATCCTGTCCGGTCGGTCGGTCGTCGTTTTCGCCCGTGATCGCCTGAATGTCTTCGTCCGAAACAGTTCCGTCGCCGTTCGGCAAATCGCGTCCGGTCGCGGTCGTATCTTTTTCGCTGTCGTTATAAAGTTCGTCTTTTTCCTGTGTCATTTTTGTTTTTCTCCTTGAAAATAACTTTGAATTTATATTATCAAAATGTAGTTGCGATGGCTTGTCGCCGCCCGAAAAGTTTAATACATTTCGCTTTTAAGCAGCAATAATCACTACCGATTTATTAGACGCTTTTTCGCTTCGCTCGTCTTTCGAGAACAAACCATCGCGCTTAGATAGAATTTTCACGATATTTATTTTTCTTTTCTTCAGTTTCGTAAACGGTCGCATCTTCGGAAACGGAATTACTTCGCGGATCGAATGTTTACCGCAAATTCACGATGTTTTACTTAAATTTCAAGTTGTTCCGCGCACTTCATAGGCTGATTCGTCAAACTTTACGCCGTTTGATGCAATTCAACGAATGTTTCGGGCAAATTTACGCTGTTTTATGTAAGTCAACGAATGTTTCAGGCAAATGTTACAGTTGTTTTGTCAAAGTTCACGATGTTTTACGCATCTCGACGGATGTTTTGTTAAAGTTTACGCCGTGTCGTGCAAGTTTATTACTGTTTCGCGCAAGTTTACGGCGTTTTGCGGCAGTTTCACGCCGATTAACTCGGATTAACGGGCGCGTCGGTTAAGTCTTCGCCGTCTTTTTCCGCTTCATCGCCGCGCCGTTCCGGTCGCATATGCGGGAATAGAATCACATCTCTAATCGAATGTTTGTTCGTCAAAAGCATTACCAATCTATCAATCCCGATACCGATTCCGGCGGCGGGCGGCATTCCGTATGCGAGCGCGCGGATGTAATCTTCGTCCAAAACCATCGCTTCCGCGTCGCCCGATTCGCGCTCTTTCATCTGTTGGGCGAAACGCTCGTATTGTTCCTGCGGGTCGTTGAGTTCCGAAAAACCGTTGGCGCATTCCATCCCGTTGATAAACAATTCAAACCGCTCGGCAATCTGCGGATTCTCCGGCGACGCTTTCGACAAAGGCGAAATTGATTTCGGGTAATCTATGATGAATGTCGGTTGGATTAATTTTTCTTCAACAAAATTTTCAAAAATTGAAACGATTATTTTTTCTATTTCATTTTCGTCAATATGTGAATCAGAGTATTTCTCTGTTATTTCTACCCATTTATTTTGGGCTATTTCTTTTTTTTCAACATCTAATTCTCTCCTGACAATGTTTCCGTTATTTACTGTAATTAAAGAGTAGCCAAGAAATTCATCGTCAAACCATGTTAGAAAGTCGTATGCTATTTTGGAATTGCTGTTTTTACCTATCCAACTCTCAATTTCTTGTTCAATAAAATGCTTTATAAAAAGTAATTCTTCGGATACAGCTTTTCTCATTGTTAGTCGCCTGAAATTTCCGAAGTTTATTTCAACTAACTCTTTTCCTACATTAAACTGACGACCAAAATCCGATTTGTATTTAACAATCAGACTTCCATTATTTGCTTTCTCCACCGATTCTTTTAACATCGCCTCGCAAAAATCCATCATTCCGTTCACGTCCATATAGGCACAGTAAAATTCGAGCATCGTGAATTCGGGATTGTGTTTGTGCGACAAACCTTCGTTGCGGAAATTGCGGTTGAGTTCGTAAACCTTTTCAAAACCGCCGACGGTCAGGCGTTTGAGATAAAGTTCGGGCGCGATTCGCGCATAAAGCGGAATGTCGAGCGCGTTGTGATGCGTTTCAAACGGAGTCGCCGCCGCGCCCGTCGCCTTCGGCGTGAGCATCGGCGTTTCGACTTCGATGTAATCGTGATCGTCCAAAAAGCGGCGCATTCCGCTGATAAGTTTGGCGCGTCGTTCGAAAACTTCGCGCGTCGTCAATTTTTTCTGTCCGGTGCGTTTTTCCTCATCGAGTTCTTCGTCCGTCTTATTTCGCAAACTCGACGCGATCAAGTCAATATAACGATAACGCCGGCTGATTTCCGCATCGCCGATGTCGTGCATCTTGTCGGGCATCGGCATCAGAGCCTTCGCCAAAAACTGAATCGTTTCAACGTGAACCGAAAGCTCGCCCGTGTTCGTCAAAAACAAAAAACCTTCCGCGCCGATAAAATCGCCGTGATCGAGCAATTGAAACAAATCCCAGCCGCTCTGATCGGGCGCAGTCGGCTGCTCGGTGTCAGAACCGCCTGCCGTAGCGGGCGGTTGAAGATTAGCATTTGACACGTCGGCGGAGTTTTCAGACTGCGAACTTAAACCATCCGCTGCCGCAGATGGTTCTGACTTGTTAATAATCGCTTTCGCGTCCTGCTTGCGAACGTAAATCTGCAAACGATTAATGCCGTCCGACAGATGGACGAACGCCGCTTTGCCCATAACGCGCGGCGGAACTGCTAATCTGCCCGAAATTCTGACGTTGCCGAACGCTTTTAATTTTTCGTTCAACTGCGCTTTTAATTCCTGATCGGGCTTTTCGCCTTCGTTTAGTTTCGATTTATGTTCATCAAATTCCGCGACGATTTCAGCGACGGGTTCATATTTCAAGAGATTTGAAATCGTATCTTCATCGCCGGAAATTTTTGTGCGTTCGTATTTGTTCGGGTAAACATTGCCGACGAGTTCGCGCAGTTTTCCGAGATGTTCGCGCCGCGCTTCGGTCTGATCGTTCGGTTCGATAATGTCGTTAAATTCAGGAATATTCATAGTTTTGTAAAAAGAAAAATTATAATTGAGTGCGGAAGATTGAGCAAAGATAAAAAAAAAGGACTGGAACGCGGGGCGAGCCGCCTGTGTTCCAGTCGTAAATCAGTTCGCTCCTATTAGTGACTTATCCGTTTTGTTCGTCGGCTAAAATTCGGTCGCGGTATTTGTTGACGATGGCGATGTCTTTCGATACGCTGTCGGCTAAAATTACGACGAGTTCGCCTTTTTCGGCTTCGTCAAATGAGTTGAAAATTGATTTTTCAGATTCGCTGATGATCTTGAATTCCAGTTCTTTGCCGCTTTCTTTTACGCCTTCTTCTAACAGCGCAAAAACTTCTTCCGCGCTTCGACCGCGCAGATAATTTCCGGCTCGAATAATTAATTTGTCGAAAATCTCAGCCGAGATTTTGCCCATTTCGCGCAAATCTTCGTCGCGCCGGTCGCCGACTCCGGTTAAAACTCCCGTTACTTTCGCGTATGAAAGTTTATGTATAAAATCGCCGAGAGCTTTTAAGCCCGCCGGATTATGGGCGAAATCCATCAAAACGGTGAAATCGTTGATCTCGACGAAATTAAGCCGTCCCGGAGTTTGCGCGATACCGGAATTAAAAGTCGTCAGACCGACGCGGATGTCTTCGAGCGAAATGCCGTGAACGAAACACGCCAATGTCGCCGCCAATACATTTTGAATCATAAATTCCGCGCGTCCGCCGTAGGTCAGCGGAATGTTGACGACGCGCTCGACGCGAACTTTCCATTTGCCTTTTAAGATCGTCACAAAGCCGTTTTCGTAAACGCACGAAACTCCGCCGTTTCGCATATTGCGTTTGATGTTGGAGTTGTTTTCATCCATTGAAAATAAGACGACTTTGCCGTCAACGAGTTTTCGCATCCGAAAAACGTGTTCGTCTTCGGCATTCAAAACGGCGAAACCGTGTTTGGCAACCGAACGCGGCACGACCGATTTGACACGCGCCAAATCTTCGAGCGTATTGATGTCTTTCAAACCGAGATGATCGGCGGCGATGTTCGTCACGACGGCAATGTCGCTGTGATCGTAACCGAGACCGGAACGAATGATGCCGCCGCGTGCCGTTTCCAAAACCGCAACCGTCACCGACGGATCTTTTAAGACCAATTGCGCCGAAACAGGTCCCGTATTATCGCCTTCGACGATCTGGACGTTTTGAATGTATGTGCCGTCGGTCGTCGTAAATCCGACCGTCTGACCGCTGCCTTTCAAGATATTGGCAATTAATCGCGTCGTCGTCGTTTTGCCGTTTGTTCCCGTTATCGCAAAGATCGGAATGCGAAATTCTTTTCCCGGCGGAAACAGCATATTGACGACGTGTTCGGCGACGTTTCTGCCGATGCCTTCGCTCGGCGCGAGGTGCATTCGGAATCCGGGCGCGGCGTTTACTTCGATTATGCCGCCGCCGTTTTCGCGCAAAGGTTCGCTGACGTTCGGCGCGATGACATCAATTCCGGCAACATCCAAACCGACGATTTTAGCGATCCGCTCGAACATAAACGCGTTTTCGGGATGAACTTCATCCGTCCGGTCAATCGCCGTTCCGCCCGTCGAAATATTCGCCGTCGTTTTCAGATGCAGAATTTCGTCTTCCGGCAGAACAGTTTCGAGTGTGTATTCTTTCGCCCTGATGATTCGTTCGGTTTGCTGGTCAACGATGATCTGCGTCAAAACATTTTCGTGTCCGTAGCCGCGTTTCGGATCGGAATTTACTTCATCAATCAATTCCTGAATCGTATTTTTCCCGTTGCCTGTAACGTGCGCCGGAGTTCTTTCGGCAACCGCGATCAAATGATTATCAACAACCAAAGCGCGAAAATCGTTGCCGCCGAGTAGTTTTTCGACGATCACGTTGCGCGAATAATCTTTGGCTTTATGAAACGCCGTCAAAGCATCTTCCATATTTTCGATGCCGATAGTCGCGCCTTTGCCGTGATTGCCGTCGAGCGGTTTGATAACTACGGGAAAACCGACCGATTCGACAGTTCGCGTCAAATCTTCTACGTCGCGGACGCGAAAACCTTTCGGAACGGGAATTCCCATTTCGCCGAGTATTTTTTTCGTCGCGCTTTTATCGCCCGCAATATCAACAGAAATCATATTCGTTTTATTGGTCGTCGTCGCCTGAATTCTCTGCTGATTGACACCGTAGCCGAGCTGGACGAGCGAACGCTCATTCAAACGAATGTATGGAATGCCGCGCGATTCGGCTTCTTCGATAATCGAGCCGGTCGAAGGTCCGAAACGAACTTCTTCACGAATCTCGCGCAATTCCTGAATTTCCTTTTCCAGTTCGGCTGTGATTTCTTCGAGCGGTTTTGCTTCCGCCAAATCCAAAAATAAACGAACGGAAGCGCGAGCCGCAAAGCGTCCGCATTCTTCTTCGCAATACGCGAAAACGATATTGTAAATGCCCGATTCACCCGTCTCGCGCGTTCTGCCGTAACCGACATCCATTCCGGCGAGCGTCTGGAGTTCGAGCGCGAAATGTTCGATGATGTGACCAGCCCAAGTGCCTTCACGAACGCGCCGCAAAAATCCGTCTTCTTCGCCGTAACTACAGCCGTGTGTTTTTAACGACGGCAAAATCTCCGTCATTCGCTCATAAAAACCATCAATTTTATTGGAAGGTATCTGTTCATATCCGCCGATGTCGAGGCGCATAATGATTAATTTTTTCCAATAACCGCTCCAATAATTCGCACCGCGAAGGGTTCTGATTTCAAGAATTTCCATATTTTCTTCTTAAAAAGTCGACAGAAAGTTTTCAGAGAGTTGCAGATGTTGCAGATAGTTTTCCGATACAATCCAGTTATTTTTTTAGTTATATAATTTGATTACTGCAAACAAAAAACCTTCGACAACTCTGCCAACTTTTCGTCAACTTTCCTTATTCAATATCCGGTAATAAAAATTCGCTCGGCGGTTGCAGCGGTTTGCGCGCGAAATAGTCGTAAAGCAGACCGTCGCCCAAAATGTGCAACTGCACGCCGCACACACTAAAAGACTCGAAATCGTCAACTTCGGCGATTTCATTGTATGTAATCTCAGAGCCGTCAACAATCGTCACCGCGCCTTGTCCGAAAATTTCCATCACGCCTTCGTTATCCAAAATAATCGCCGTGTTTTCGTCAATGCCGATGCCGAGATTATACGGATTATATGAAACCGCCGTGATCAGACGGCTGATGCGTCCGCGTTCGGTAAAATGCTGGTCAATGATGATGTTTTTAAGAAAACCGAGTCCGGGCGAAAGGCGCACGGAGTTTTTATGCGGATGCGGCGTTGATTCGCCGCGCACGATCATCGAAGTTGACATTCCCGCCGCGCCCGCGCTCGTTCCGGCAACGACGATATTCGTTTCGGCGACTAGTTGGCGCAGTTTTTGAGAAAACTTTGTCCCGCCGAGAATCGAAACAAGCCGCATCTGATCGCCGCCGCTGATAAAAACGCCGGTCACGCCGTCAAGCAGTGTGTCCGCGTCGGCTTGAAAAACATCTTGTCTCGATGTCGCCCGAAGTACGCGCGGATTCGCCACGCCGAGATTGCGAAACGCCTGCACATAAACGTCCGCCGCAAATTCGGGAAAATCCGATGCGACCGGGACGATTAAAATCTCGGCTTTGTCGCCGCCCGCCAATGATAAGAATTTTCTAAGGATTCTTCGTTCGTTATATTTGTCTTCTGCTCCGCCAATTACGAGCAAATGCCCGCCGATGACTTCGCGGTGTATGCGATCTGTCATTATTTTTTTGAAAAGAAATTTTTCGTAGAACTTGAATTAACTTATTGAAAAGTTTGCGTTTGGTCAAGACTGATTTTCAAATTTTATCGCTTCGGTTCTGGATAATTTTGCATTATTTTTTTATTTTTTTTAACATCGCGTTAAATTTTCTGTTGACTACTTAAAGTAATGTCTGATACTATCGCCTCAGTTAATTCATTTCAAAGGGTTTCCCCGATTCTTACACAATTAACCAAATCCGTGTCATTAATCTTTTAAAATTTTATGAATTGTCCAGTCTGCAAGCGAAATTTTACAGTTAGTTTATCGGTTTGTCCGGCGTGTGGTTCGATGATGCACGATTCTGTGCGTGAAGAATTGATTTTAAAAAAATCGCCCATAATCAAGCCGGATTCAGTTCATCCGCCAAAGGTAAAATCCGCGTTACCGGAAAAGCCGGTTCTAAAACCGTTGGAACGCCCGATTCACGAAACACCGAATCAAATCGTTGAGAATAAAGCGGTTTTTGAAAAAAAAGTGATTCCCGAAGAAAAGAGCGAGATCAGAAAACCGATTACGGCGAAATTGAATATCAAACCGACCAGTCCGACTTTGGTTGAATTTCAACACAAAGAAAACGTCATTCCCGATTGGCGTTTGGAGTTGAAAAATGCCGTCCGGCAGAAATTGAAAAACAGCCAAAACAACAGCAGTGAGCAGGAAATTTTCCCGACACCGCGCGTCATAAATCGAACGAGCGGAGCGAATGCTTTAAAAACCGAATATGTCGAGGAAGTTGTCGAACAACCCGTATTACACGAAAATCCGAAAGTTCAGGCGGCACTTTTGAGAATCGAACAATCGCGGCATAAATTTTACGCGGTCGAAGAGACAGTCGTCGAGGAATTTGCCGAACCGACATCGAAAAAAGATTTCCCGTATTATATCGCCGCTCGTTCAAATGAAGTAAGTATTCCGAAAACCGATAATAATACAGCGGTTTACACTGTCGCCAAACCGAGAACACTCTCATCCGTTCCGTCTGAAAATTATAAACGCGACACGAACAGACTTTCGCCATTGCCGAAACTGGCGAAAATCGTGACCAGTTTTGAATTGCCTTTGCAAACGGAAGTAAAAGAAGAATCCGAACCTTTAAAGAAAGAAGTTTCTGCCAAATCGGTCATACCGGAAATAAAAATAACACCGCAAAAAGATGACGACTTTATCGAAACCGAAGATGTTGAAATCGAGGAATTTGAAGATGTTGCGCCGTTTGCGATGCGTTTTAATGCCGGACTTTTCGATCTGATTATCGGCGGTTTTACGAGTTTGCTTTTACTTGCGCCGTTTATTTTGCTCGGCGGCGAATGGTTTACGACGGCAGGTTTGCTGGCGTTTCTGGCGACCTGTTCGATTGTGATGTTTATCTATATGACGAGTGCCGTCGGAATGTTCGGCAAAACTTTCGGTATGAAATGGTTCGCGCTCGAAATCATTGACATCGAAGAAAACGATTATCCGACGTTTCATCAAGCGGCGGTCAGCGCGGCGGTTTACCTGCTTTCGCTCGCACTTGGCGGCAGCGGCTTTTTAACCGTTTTATTTACGGATGACCGGCGCGCCGTTCACGACATTGTTTCGGGAACGCTGATCGTCAAAGATTATCAGGAAGAAACCGCTTAAACTTTCAGATTTATAAAACGTCCCGGAAAAAGCGAGTAATTCGATTACTCGCTTTTTTTTTGCAATAATTATTTAAAACCTTATGAATGACGCAACGCTTGAAAAAATTACCGCCGACATCGCGCACGAATCGGTCGGTCAAAAATTCGGCAGGATATTTTCGCTGACAAAATTACAATTTGCGATTGATCTGCGGTTTTACGAATCGAAGTTTTTGTTTGTCAGTTGCGAACCTTCCGCGCCACGCCTTTATTTTATCAGACGCAAGTTAAAAGAACTCGAAAAGCAGTCTAAAAACACACCGCCGTTCGTTTTATTTTTGAGAAAGAGACTTTCAAATGCGGTTATAGAAAAAGTCGAAAAATTCGAGAATGAACGCATTTTAAGATTTGTTTTACAAGCGAGAAACGAACTCGGACACGCGGAAGTTTATTCTTTGATCGTCCAATTGACCGGACGTTCGGCAAATCTGTTTCTGCTCGACCAAAACGATCTGATTCTCGATTCGCTGAAAGACAACAGCGGCGAAGGTCAGCAAATCGCCGATAAATATTCGCCGCCGATTCGTCCGAAGCCGCAAAATAAAACAGCCGAAAGCGTTTTTCCGCAAAACGACTTTAAAACGCTTTCGGACGCACTCGATTTTCATTATCAAAATATCGAAGCCGAAAAAGTTTTTCAGGCGAAGGCGAAATCAGCCGAATCGAAAATCAAACAGGAAATAAAAAAAACGCGAAAAACTCATCGTAAAATTAAAAAACGATTTGGAAAATCACGGCGACGCGGACAATTGGAAACGCTTCGGCGATTTGATTCTGGCTAATCTGGCAAATGCCGAACGACGCGCGGGAAAAATAATCGTGACCGATTATTTCGACGAAAATCTGCCGCAAATCGAGATCGAAACGGAAGAAAATCTTTCGTTTACCGAAGCGGCGGAAAAATACTTCAAACGCTACACAAAGGCGCGAAATGCCAAAGAAGAAATCTCGAAACGGCTCTCGATAACGAATGCGGAACTCGAACAATTTGCAAATGAAAAGGAAAGAATCGAAACGGCAATAGCGGAAAAAGACGAGGAATTTTTCAAATTTGAAACAGAAAACGAAAAAGGAAATCCGAAAAATCTAAAAAATAAACTTCACGACTCGAAATCCAAATCGAGAAGTTTCGTTTCGTCCGAAGGTTTTGAAATTCTCGTCGGAAAAGGCGCGAAAGATAATGATTTCCTTACTTTTCGGATCGCTAAATCGAGCGATTTGTGGCTTCACGCGGCTGATTATCCCGGTTCTCACGTCGTCGTCAAAAGCCGAAATCGTGAAGAAGTCCCGAATAAAACCTTGCTCGAAGCCGCCGAACTCGCCGCTTTTTACAGTCAGGCACGAGAAGAATCGAAAGTTGCGGTTAATTACACGTTAAGAAAATTTGTTCACAAACCGAAAGGCGCGGTTGCGGGTCTTGGTCAATCTGGCGAGTTTCAAAACAATTCTGGTCGAACCGAAAGTAAATCGAAAAGGTAGAAGGCGGCAAATAAAAAATATTGCCGCCTTCTATTGATAACTTCTAATCTTTTTAGTTGTAAGTTTATTCGTTGACGACTTTTTCAACTGTTGCTTTCATTTTTTCAACGACATTTTTCCCGCCGCCGAGAAAAACTCCGCGCAGATTTTCCGTTCGCGGTCAATCAAAAAACTTTGCGGAATTCCCTGAAATTTGCTGATGTTGACGAGTTCTTTCATCATTGCGACCGATCGGCATACGCCATCGTGATAATTGAGTTTCATATCTTCGGCAAATTTGGTGATGTCCTCGACGCTTTCGTCATCGGTGTTCAAACCGACGATTTCGAAAGTTTTTATCTTTATAATTTGTCTTCCATCTCAATCAGATTCGGCATTTCCGCACGGCACGGACCGCACCACGTCGCCCAGAGATTCAGCAGCACGACATTGCCTTTTTTGTCTTCGAGTTTGAAAATGCTGTCATCGAGTCTTTTTGATCTCAGCCAAATTGAGCGCAGTGCGACCGGAATCGGCGGATATTCGCTTTTCGGGTTTTCCGACAGTTTCAACATTTGTCGAATCCGTATTCGTCCGATTTTGCGGATTTTCTCCCGATTTCGCGGAATTCGAGTCTTGCCGATTTTGCGGAATTCGTCGACTTCGTGCAGGCTGATAAACTCGGAAAAAACCAACGCCAAAACTAGAAACATAAAACCGAAACTTTTCAATAAATTATTCATAAAATCCTTCTAGCCGATGTCCTGCAAACGTAAAACTATCAATGTTGCAATCACCAGCATAAAAAACATTAGCATTAAAACAAATTGGTTGACAATCTCGTTCATCCACGGATGCAGAAAACTCACATAATTACTCAGATTTTCGGGAATTTTCTTTGCATCGGCAATCTTCGGCGGCGCGTCGAGCGTCGGCGCGGAAACATTTTTTCCGCTCTTTAAATCCTTTTCAAAATCGTCGAGTTTTTCGTCCGCATCTTTTTTATAATTATCGAGATCACGTTTTGCATCGGCGATAATTTTGTCGTTGTCGGCTTCGATATTTTTGTAAAGTCCGCGATCTTTCGACCGCACCTTCTTCTTCCAAAGTGTCGAGCGTCGAATAACGTTTCATCGTATCGAACGACCAGGTTGCCGGCATCGCCAGACCGACGACTTTATTAATGCCGCTCGGCACGCCGACTAATCCCGAAAATAAAATCTGCGGAATCAAAATCAACGGCACGAGACTCGTCGCCATTTCCGAAGTTTTGACGAGTGCCGAAATTAAAAGACCTAACGCGATGCCGACCGCCGGCAGTCAGAAGCATTACGAAAAACTGCGGAATTCCGAGAAATTGTCCGGGCATCGGCATCAATCCCGTAACGTCCAAAAATTTCAAAGGCAGAAATAATAAAAGGCACTGCACACCGACAATTATTCCCAAAACGAAAAGTTTCGAGAAAATATATGAAATCAAACCGAGATTAACCATTCGTTCGCGGTTATAAACCGGACGTTCGCGGATAACTTCACGCGCCGAAATCGAAGTTCCGAACCAGACGGCGACGAGCGATAAAACGAAATACGCAAAATCGCGCGGCTGATTTTCGCCCATCACGAAATAGATCATAACGGCGATTATCGGAGCTTGGGCGAACAAAATGAACAGCGTTGATTTGTCGCGGGAAAGAACTTCCCAGTAACGGCGCGAGAGCGTCAGCCATTGGCGAATCGCGCCGAAAATTCCGAGACGACTTTTTTTCTGAACGCCGCCCGATTGCAGTTTACCGAGTTCTTTGAGCGGCGCGTAAACATTTTTTTGATACTGCGGCGTGTTTGTAAACTTTTGCTTCCATTCTTCGGAAACTTTTTCGGTCGCGTCCTGACGATTCGTATTTCCCTGTTTTAACTTTTGTTCAATCGGTTCTTCGAGTTTGTCGTACAAATCCTTGAAACTATCCGCGCCGAGATGTTTTAAGGCTTCTTCCGGCTTGCCGTAAAACGCCAATTTGCCGCGCATCAAAAGAACGATCTTATCGAAAAGTCTGACGTTTTCCATCGCGTGAGTCGTCAAAATCACGGTTCTGCCGGATTCGGCGATCTGGCGAAAGAGTTTCATAATTTTCTCTTCCGTCGCCGGATCGAGTCCCGAAGTCGGCTCGTCGAGAAAAATCACCGACGGTTTCGTAACCAGTTCGACGGCGATGGAAACGCGTTTGCGCTGTCCGCCGGAAAGCTGATTGATCGGCACGTCGCGGCGTTCGCTCAATCCGGTTACGTCCATTACTTCTTCGACGATCTGATTGATTTCCTTTTTCGATACGTCGCGCGAAAGGCGAAGTTTGGCGACGTAATAAAGCGTTCGGTAAACCGTCAGTTCGCGGTGAATAATGTCGTCCTGCGGAACATAACCGATTGATTGTTTGATCGCGTCGAGATTTTCGTAAAGATCGAGATTATTTATCAAAACGCTGCCGCCGGAAGCCGGACGCATTCCGTTGAGCGCGTCCATAAAAGTTGACTTTCCCGCGCCGGAAGGTCCTAAGAGTCCGACAAATTCATTCGGTTTGATCGAAAGCGAGACGTTATCCAAAAGTTTAATCGTTCCGCCGCCCGCACGATTTTTAACTTCTTTTGTAATGTTGACCGAATCAATCCGCGTTTTCGACCGCGTATCATAAACGCTGATGTTTCTCGCGCCGTCAATTTTCAACAAAAAAGAACCGATATAGACCGCATCTTCAGCTGAAATATTTTGTCTCGATATTTTGTTGCCATTGACGTAAACACCGTTAGTCGAGCCTAAATCTTCCATTGCCGCGCCGGAACTCGTCTGCAAAAGTCTCGCGTGGCGATTGGAGATTTGCAGACCGTCGAGTTTGATGTCGCTCGTCTCGTCACGTCCGATGATTAGTTCATTTTTCCCTCCGAAAACGAGCGTCATCAAAAGTTGCGGTTGTGCCGTCTGGTCGCCCATTTGCTGCGAGATATTTCCCATATTGGCAACCATCGTTTTTGAAGCGATATTTTCGTCTGACACTTGGACATTTCCTTTCTGTTCAATCGGGATCGAGCGTTGTCCGGCTAAACTCGAACCTTTCGGCGCAACGCGCGACGGCGAATTTAGACGCAAAACGGGTCCGCCCATTCCGAGCCTTATTTCGTCGTTGTGATAAATCGGTGTCGGCGTGGAAATTCTCTGTTCGTTGACAAGAGTTCCATTAAAACTTCCGTTATCAACGACGACAAAATTTTCGTTTTCGCGCCTTATTTCCGCGTGGCGACGCGATACCATAATTGCATCGGCATCAAAAACGATGTCGCAATCCGGTTCGCGTCCGAGCCAGACATTCGATTTTGCGAAATGATACGCCGGTCGGTCGCCCGAATTGACGAAATTCAAACTCGGAATTTCGGTCTGCGGAAGCGGAGTTTGCCGTGTCTGCGACTGAATCGGCGCAACATTTGCGGAAACAGGTGCGGCTGACTGTTGATATTGCTGATGTGCCGTTCCGCCTGCCGAGCCGGAAAATGTTTCAAAACCGACGACACGCATTACCGGACCTTGCGTTCCGAACTGCAAACGGCTGCCGACCGAAACGGCTTGCGGCGCGGAAATTCTCCGACCGTCAATAAAAGTTCCGTAACTCGAATTCAAATCGTGAAGAATCCATCTGCCGTCCGACAAGCGCAATTCGGCGTGGCGGCGCGAAACCATCGAAAATTGTGCGTTATCGAAAACGATCTGACATTCGTGCGGTTCGCGTCCGATTTTTATGATCGGCTGTTCAAATGATTTTTCGGCATTTTGTCCGGCGTATTCTTCGGCTAAGATGATTTTCATTTAAATTTTGCGGGTCTTGATTCAAGCAAAGTAAAATTTCAGTAGATTTTAACTTAATGTTTGCAAAAATAAAAAGCGTGAAACTTTGCTTCACGCTTTTCCCGTTTTTTATTTTGCGACAGTTCAATAATTCTGATCCGGCTCGAAAGTCGAAAGGATCGTTTTCAGATCGCCTTTTTCTCCGAGTTCGTCCGCGGTTTTCACATCTTTTGAAAGCGAAGTCGCCAAAAGCGTAACGACTAAACCTTTTTTTACGGTCGCACGCGCTGCCGGAATGTAAAATCTTCGCCCGTAAAGTTTGATTTTTTCGCCGCTCAAAGCCGTTCCTTCGCCTTGAAATTTCATTTCGTAGGCTTGCCAGCCGTTGACATTTATTTTCCCGGAATCGAGAAGCTGATAATTAGGCAACGGAGAATTTTTAATATCTTCGCTTGCCTTGCCTATTATTTCAGGAAAGTTTTCAAGGTCTAAATCCAAAGTTCCGTTGCTGTCGTAATAACTGACCATAAACTGCTCGATTGGAATTCCGTCAGCGGTGTTCCTTGAAATATCTATAAATTTATCGTCAACTTTATTCCTGTTTTTATCGAATTTATTCAATTTCCATTCTTTCGGATAATAGAGATAAAAACTGCGGTAGTATTTTAAAAGTTCTTTGCTCAGATTCTCCTTCGTATTTTCAAAATACAGTGTATTCGGCGGTTGCTCGATTCTTCGCGGCGGCGGCGGAATTTCGCTGATGCCTTTTTGAATATCGCTCTGCTCGGCTTGTTCCGCACTTTTGGTATTTCCTTGCGGTTGTTGTATTTGCGGTTCGACATTAACAAATTTCGGCTCTGCCGGACGATTGGCAAAATAATAAAAAATAAATCCAGTCAGAGTAAAAAGTAAAATAATTCCCAAAATTGAAAGCAAAGTCCAGTTTCGTCCGCCTTCGACCGGCGGTTCGATTGAACGACGTTCCCAAGGATTTTCCGTTTTTTCAAGCGAATCATCTAAATCGGCTTTATCCGTCTTTTCAGTTATTTGAAACTTATTGACGTTAAGCGGTTTTATTATTTCATTATCGTTTGATTGCGGATGAGTTGCCGAATCCGTTACAGCGATTTTGTCCGGCATTTCAAACGGCACGGGAACGATCTGTTTCTCATTTTCAACCAATTGATCTTCATTTTGAAAATTTTCAGATTCCCGATCTTCAAACAATGCAATTTCCGTAGTCTGTTTTTCAGGCGCGGAAGATTCAGACAAGGCTATTTCGGTCGTTTGTTTCTGATTTTTTACAGGTTCTTTTTTTTCATCCAAAACGGAATCGAGCGATAATATAAAATCTTCCGGCATTGGGCTTGATTTTATTTTTGTTTCATCGCTTAAAGAATCATTATTCGCCGTCAACGCTTCATATAGAGAATCGCTGAATTCACGAATATTACTAAACCGCTGTGAAACTTCAAACGACAGAGCTTTTTGCAAAACGGCTTGTGCCTTCTGCGGAATATTTGCCGCAGATTCGAGCGTCGTTTTTGCCGATCCTTTGCGCTGCGCCTTGTATAACTCTTTGGAAGTCATAGCTTTAAAAGGCATCTGTCCGGTCAGCATCTGAAATGCGATAACGGATAATGAATACATATCGTCGGCTTTGTCGGCGGAGTTTCCGTTTATTTGATCGGGCGACTGATAATTGAAATCGCCGTGAGTTTTATCCGAAAAAATATTAAAATCCGTAACTTTTACCTGTTCCGAACCGGAAATAACGCGGCTTACGATTATGTTTTCAGTAGTCAAACTGCGATGCAAAACGGAATTTTGGTGCGCGTTGCTCAGAGCATTTGCCGTCTGTCTGATAATTTTCGCCGCCCGCAAATTATCGAAACGATTCTCGCGCGCAAGCATTTCCTTTAACGAACTGCCGTTGACGTGATCGCTGACAACGAAAGGATTTCCTTCCGGCAGTTCACCGGAATCAATAACTTTAGCGATGTTCGGATGATTCAGATGAGCGAGCGCGACTCGTTCGTCGGCAAAAACTTTAGATGAAAAATCACTGCCGTCGAGTCTGCCGGTAAAGATTCTGAGAATAATCCGCTTGTCGCCGTTAAGTTTATCAACCGCCGCATATTTAATGCTGTGCGTCGTCTGGCTGACTCGCGCTTTGATAAAATATCTGCCTTTGACAGTTTGACCGAGCAAAATATTCGGATTATCGGCTGAAAGAGCCACGCGACCGACCGGATTTAAACTGCGGTCGCCGAGTTGGGCTTGACCGCTCGGAATTTCTTCGGGTTTAACGAGTTTTGTAAAAACTTTTCCCGGCGCGGACTTTTCCGCCTGCCGTTTTTTTTCATAACTGTTGTCGCCCTTGAGCAATTGTTCAGCAACGAGTTTTTGCGGAATCGGTTTGATTTCGAGTATATCGTCAAGCAAACCTTTTTTATGCAGAACGCCCGAAAAAACGCCTGCCGAATTTAAGGAATCAGACGCTGATCTCTGCGGATGCAGCCGCGCTCCGTCATTAACACAAAATCTTTGAGTTTCGTCTTCGTATTTTTGCTGGCATTTAGGACAATAAAAAAGCATAGTGGCGGTTGTTAATGTTTGCATATTCGACCAAATGATAAATTATTAAAGCTCGACTTTCAGCTTTACTGGTCAGATACAACTAATAAATACCGAATTTCAGTAATAGACTGAATTACCGTCAATTTATCGGCGGCGAAAATCTTTCCTTCAAATAAATTTTGTTGAAGCGGAAAAGCAATAAAGCGATAGAAATTACTCTATAACAGATTTCGAATAAATAGAATGAAAGACTTAAATTCGGAATGATTGGAAAGAATCGGCGGAAAACAAATGTAAATTCTATTGAATTTAACACTTATTTATTATCACATTTCCCGAATAAAACACAACTATTTTTTACCCGCAATCTGATTATTTGTAGAATTTACAATTGCGCTTCGGCGATTTTTCGATTTACAGATTCTTTTTGACTATCAAGCGCGACCGCTTGACGATAGGCTCGAATGGCATCTTTTTTCTTACCTTTTTTCAAATAACCGTCGCCGACAATTTCATAAGCCTGCGCCAGATTTTTTCTTTCAAACTCGGAAATCACCTTTAATGCGTCCGACAGAATTTTTTCCGCCGCCGAAAAATCTTCCCGTCTCGAATAGAGAGAACCGAGCAAAACATAAGAAACGAAGCTGGTCGGACTGATTTCAACCGATTTTTTCAAAATTATTTCCGCTTCATCAAATGCGCCGCGTGTTGTCAGAGCGCGACCTAACAAATATAACGCCGTCGGATTTTTAGGGTCTTCGCGCAGAGAACGTCTCAATAACTGTTCCGATTCACTGTATCTTTGCTGTGACTGCAAAACATCGGCGACCAAGATCATCGTCGGCACATCTTTGGAAAAAGCGATTGATTTAGCGTAGGCTTCGGTTGATTCTTTAATCTTTCCCGTGCGGCGCAAAAGTCTGCCGAGATGTGCATACGCGAGGGCAAATTCGGGTTCGATTTTAATCGCTTTCGAGTAAGCGTTCAGCGTTTCCTGACCGATCTTCCCGTTCGATTCCAGAGAAACTCCCAGTTGGTCGTAAGCAAACGGATTTTGCGGATCGAGTTCGATGGCTTTGCGGGCTGATTTTTCGGCTTCGATAAATCTGGTCGAAAGTTCTTTTCCCATAATCGGTTGAGTCAGCACAAAACTGATCGCGATATACGAATCGGAACTCGTCGGATCGAGCGCGATTGAATTGCGATAAAATTTCTCGGATGTTTCCCAACGCTGCTGATCGCTGTAAATATTTCCCAAACCATAGACGGCGCGGAAATCTTTCGGATTCAGATTTTGTGCGCGCCGGTAAGCCGTTTCCGCTCTTACATATTCACGCGAATCACGGGCGATATTTCCTTCGTCCAGAGCCTCTTCATATTGCTGATTTGCATAATTTTCGCCGGAAGTTTGCCCGACCGTAATGATGACGTTTTTCTGCGGAACGACGTTAGTTTTTACGATCTGTTTTTTTGCCGCCGGACTTTTTTTCTTTGTCGAAGCGTTGCTTGTGCGCTCGCTTGATTTTCCGGCATTCGTTTTTTTCGCGGCGGTTTTCGATTTGGTCGGCGTTTTTTTCTCGCCCGAACTGTTTGATTTCGGATTTGAAGACCGGAAAAGCCCGTTCGTGCTGCCTAAATCCTGTCCGAATATTAGATTGGTCGAGATGATACACAAACTTACAGATAAAATAATTCGGTAGATTTTTACAGTATTTTTCATAGTCTTAAATTTTTCGATTGCTAATCCGAACGAACGAGCCGGAAACCGAGTAAACCGTCTTGTCGTGAAACCGGAACCCATTTGCGGGTTGTCGAAGTTACGGTTTCGTTGCCGGTTGATTTGCTGACATAACCGCCGCCGCGAATAACGAATTCCGATGAGTTTCCTCTTTTGATTTCATATTTGCTTCCCGGATAAGGTTTTATTTCCGATCCCGTCCATTCCCACACATTGCCGATCAAATCCTTTATGCCCCAATTATTTTGTCCGGTTTCATTCGATCCGACGGGCTTTGCCGAATCGGTTTCGACAACGGCGACGTTCGGCTCCCATTTATCGCCCCACGGATAAAGATTGTTTTTTCCGCCGTTGCGGGCGGCATATTCCCATTCTTCTTCGGTCGGCAGACGATATTTTTTTCCGTCCCGTTCGGAACGCCAACGGGCGAAGGAGTTTATGTCTTCGACCGAAACGCGAACGACGGGAAAATTTTCTTTTCCGGCAACGGGTTTGTTATTTATCCAATCAACAGCCGGAGATTTATAATCGGTCGCTTTGATAAATTCGTAAAACTGGGCATTGGTTATTTCGGTTTTGTCCATCCAAAAATCGGAGACTTCGATTTCGTGTTCCGGTTTTTCACTTTCATCGCCGTCCGATCTCCCCATTTTGAATTTCCCGCCGGGAATTTTCGCCATTTCGATATTACCCGGTTCGACGGTCGTCGGACTCGTCGGCGGACTCGGCGTTGTGATATTTGCGACGTTTCCAGCAGGTTTCGAGCCGCCGATCAAACCGGAGAAATAAGCCGCCCCGATTCCAAGTGTAGTAAGTAAGAATAAACCGCCGATTCCAATAATCGCCAAAACGAGCGGCGAAAAAAAAGATTTTTTCGGTGCTGTTGCGACCGCAGTATTTTGCTGTCCGGTTTGCCAATTTTGCCGATTCGTCTGCTGAAAAGATTCTTCCTCGGACTGAGTTTTATTAAAAGTCTGCGACGGCGTATTGACCGGAACTCCGGCGAGCGTCGGCACGGGCGGTTTCGGAATCGCATAAGAGTCGGTTTGATAATTGTTTGCGCCGCCTTCGCCTTTATCGAGCTTGGCGACGACCTGCTGCACCTGCCCGTCGCAGACGACGTTGTTTTCCCAGTCTTTGTAACCCGCGTGCCGAATCATCAGATGATGACTGCCGCTCTGCAAGCCTTCGAGAATCAGCCAGCCGTCGGGCTGACTTTCGCCGATAGCGACATTATCGATAAAAACTTTCGCCTGCGGCGGATTCGTCAAAATTCTCAGACTCGAAACCGGACGCGTTCCCGAAGTCATCATTCCGAGATTTTGCGAAGAAATGCCGATGGCGTTTCCAAGTTCCTCGACAAATTTTTCGACTGTCGGAGTTCGTTTATCCGGGTCTTTGGTCAGCGCGTGACCGACCGCTTTTTCGACTTCCGGCGAAATGCTCACGCCTAATTCGGCAAATGAACTCGGCGGATCGGAGAGATGTTTTTTCATAATCGCCGGAATCGAAGAACCTTTAAAAGGAACATCGCCCGCCACCATCTGAAAAAACATAATCGCCAGAGAATAAATATCGGCGCGCACGTCCGGGTCTTCGTCCGCCCATTGTTCGGGAGCCATATAATACGGCGATCCCATCAATCCGGTCGTCTGCGCCTGAATGAACGAGCCGAGAAGTTCGCCCGATTTGATTTTCGCCAGTCCGAAATCGAGAATTTTGACCGCTTCGCGCATCGAGTCCTTATCTTTGAGAATCATTATATTGAGCGGTTTCAAATCCCTGTGAACGATTCCCTGACGATGCGCCGCGCCGATTCCCGCACAGATCGCCGCCATCAGTTCGTAAGCTCTTTCGGGGGCGAGACGACCTTCTCTGGCAAGCAGATCGTGTAATGATTCGCCCTCGACAAATTCCATCACGAGAAACGGCATCGTGCCTTGCGCGACACCGTAATCCGTCACCTGAACGACGTTGTGATGACGAATCGCGGCGGCGGCGAGAGCTTCCTGTCGAAAGCGCGTCACGAGTTGCGGATCGTTGCCGACCAGATCGGGCAAAATCACTTTGATCGCGTGCTGCGTTTTCAGGTAAGCGTGTTTGGCGCAGTAAACAACGCCCATTCCGCCCTGACCGAGCCTTTTTTCCAGATGATATTTTCCTTCGAGAACGGGTTCGCCGCTGAGTGAGTGAAAGGTCGGCATACCGTCGTCGGGACAGGTATTGACTTCATCCGTGTAACATTTTTTGCAAAGCTGACACTCTTTCATCTTATTATTCAGTGGAATATTTCTAAAAAGAATTAACGCGGAAATTATTTTGCTTGTTTCAAACGCTTTATAATTTTAATTTTTTTACTGCTCTCAATCAAGGTCGAATATCAAAGGCGTGAATTGAGGAGAAAACCCGTTCACACCTTTGAACTGCAAATAATTCTGATTGTTGACGATCAGCGGCTTTCATTTTGCTTGTATCAGCCTTTTATCACGATATTTACAAGACGTTTCGGAACGACGATAATTTTTACGATCTCTTTTCCGACAGTATATTCCAAAACTTTTGCATCCGCCAAAGCAGCGTTTTGCAGTTCGTCATTTGAAGCGTCGGGCGAAGCCGAAATGCGCGAACGCAACTTGCCGTTGACCTGAATCGGGATTTCGATCTCGGCGGCTTTGGTTAGTTCGGCTTTATATTCGGGAAATTTCGCATCATTCGCCAAGATTCCGTCTTCATTTCCGATCAGAACTGAATAAATCTCTTCAGCCGTGTGCGGCGCAAAAGGTGTCAGCATCAAGATCAAACCTTCAACCGCTTCCCGAATCGCGTAAATGTCGGATTCGTTCGCCGTTTCCGGTTCGACTTTGAAATCGTAAATCGCATTCGACAGTTCCATCAAAGCGGCAACCGGCGTATTAAATTGCAAAGTCTCGAAATTTTCCTCGATGCGGTTAATTGTCTGATGAGTTTTCTGTCTTAATTTTCGAGCTTCGTCTGAAAATTCGTGATTCGCGGTTCGTGATTCGTGATTCGTGATTTCACTTTTCCATTTATAAACAAATCGCCAAACTCTCTGCAAAAATCTGACCGCGCCTTCGATGCCGGTTTCATTCCAGACGAGTTCGTTTTCGACCGGCGCGGCAAATAAAACGAAAATTCGCGCCGCGTCCGCACCGTAGATTTCGACCATTTCGTCCGGGTCAACGCCGTTGCCTTTCGATTTCGACATACGTTCGACCGCGCTTTGCAGTTCGATTCCGGCTTCGGAACTTGCCGAAATGATTTTGCCCTTCGCATCGCGTTCGACCGAAACTTTTGAAGGCGGAAAATAAATGCGTTTGCCTTTCGATTCCGGATCGTCTTCGTTCGGAATGACATCGAAAAAGGTTTCGCCGACGACCATTCCCTGCGTCAACAGTCTTTTGATCGGTTCGTCAAAATTTACCAAACCGAGATCACGCATCACTTTCGTCCAAAATCGCGTGTAAATCAGGTGCATCACGGCGTGATCGTCGCCGCCGACATATTGGTCAACCGGAGTCCAATAGCCGGCGATTTCGGGATCGAACGGCATTTCGGAATTGTGCGGATCGGTGTAGCGAAAATAATACCAGCACGAATCAACAAATGTATCCATCGTGTCGGTTTCGCGTTTCGCCGCTTCACCGCAATTCGGACAGTTCGTGTTGACGAAATCTTCATCTTTCGCCAGCGGCGATTCGCCCGTTCCCGAAATTTCGATATTTTCCGGCAGTTCGACCGGCAGATTTTCGTATCTTTCCGGCACGACTCCGCATTTTTCGCAATACACAATCGGAATCGGCGAACCCCAGAAACGCTGGCGCGAAATTCCCCAATCGCGCAAACGAAAAGTCGTCGCGCTTTCACCGAAGTGATTTTGTTCGGCAAATTCGGTCATTTCCCGTTTGGCAATTTCGGTCGTTTTGCCGTTCCAGTCGCCGGAATTTATAATAATTCCGTAATCGGAAAAAGCAGAATCCAGTTCTTCATTCGCCGCTAATTTATTATCGTTTGAAATTTCATTAACGTGATTTTCATTCGATTGAATAACGGCTTTGATCGGCAGATCGTATTTTTTGGCAAATTCAAAATCGCGTTCGTCGTGCGCCGGAACGCTCATCACCGCGCCCGTTCCGTATTCGATCATCACATAATTGCCGACCCAAACCGCCAGTTCTTCGCCGGAAAACGGATTGACCGCTTTCAAACCCGTATCAACACCTTCTTTTTCGATTTCCGCATCGTGATCGGTAACTTTCAATTTATCGGCTTTGATCTTTTCAATAACCGCTTTGGTTTCGTCCGAAAAACTTTCAAAATTCGCTTCGACAATCGAATGTTCAGCCGCGACGACAATCGCGTTCGCACCGAAAATCGTATCAATGCGCGTCGTGAAAACTCTTACGGATTCAACATTTGAGATTTCAGATTCAGAGTTGTCTGAGTCATCTTCAATTTTTAAGTTTGAATTTTGAATTTTGAATTCGACGAATGCGCCATTCGAGCGTCCGATCCAATCGCGTTGGCGTTTGAGAACTTTTTCCGCCCAGCCGCTTTCGATCTCCGCCATATCGTCAATCAGCCGGTCGGCGTAAGCGGTCGTCTTCAAAAACCATTGTTCGAGGTCTTTTTTCGTCACCGGATTTTCGCACCGCCAGCACAAACCGCCCGAAGCCTGTTCGTTGGACAAAACCGCCTGATCGGTCTCGCACCAGTTGACCTGAGTTTTCTTTTTATAAGCCAAACCCATTTCATACATTTTCAGGAAAAACCATTGATCGAACTTGTAATAATCGGGACGATGCGCCGCCATTTCGCGCCGCCAGTCGTAGCTGAAACCGAGCCGCTGCAACTGTCCGCGCATATGCGCGATGTTGCTTTCCGTCCAATCACGCGGATTGACACCGCGCTTGATCGCCGCATCTTCCGCCGGTTGTCCGAACGAATCCCAACCGATCGGATGCAGAACATTGAAACCTTTGAGGCGTTTATACCACGCCAGCGCATCACCGACCGAGTAATTGCGAACGTGTCCCATATGCAGATTTCCCGACGGATACGGCAGCATTTCCAATTGGTAAAACTTCGGTTTCGCGCTTTCGATTTCAGCATTGAAAGTTCCCTTTTTCGCCCAAATCTTTTGCCATTTCTTTTCTATCTTTTGTGCAAAATATTTCTCGTCCATATATTTTTGAGTCGTCAAGTTAAAGATTTTCGTGATTTGAAATATAAGATTTCCCGAAATTCTCTAAATTCAAAAAGAGTAAGTTTAACGGATAAATAAAAATCTATCCAATTAAAACCGATTTAATTCGTTTGTATTTATTGTAGCGATTAAGGTGAGCCACGCACGCCCGAATAATCGAACGGGTGGCTATCTAAGGATAAGAAGGAGTTTTAAACTCGTAAAATTCATAAAACCGATGCTAACCGAAAGACTTTTATTTTGTCAATTTTTTTCTGCCGTGAGGTCATATTTATCTCTCATTCTTGCTATCGAAGGCTTTGTAAGATAAATTCGATATTTACCTGAATTCCGAAATTTTTCAGACCGAACGCACGGGCGATTCGGATGTTTTGGAATTTCCTGCCTTTGGTAACTGGAGAAAAAAGGATTCTTGAAATTTCAATATAAGGAGATTTGCCGAACTATGAAAGCATTTTCAACCGAAAACATCCGCAATCTGGCTGTCATTGGTCACGGCGACGCGGGTAAAACCCAGCTTGTCAGCTCTTTGCTGCACGTCGCCGAAGCTACGCCGCGTTGGGGAAAAGTTGATGACGGAACGACCGTCACCGATCACGATGACGACGCTATCGAACGCAAGGTTTCACTTAACAACAATTTCGCCCACCTCGAATACAAAGACACGAAAATAAATCTGATTGACACGCCCGGTTATGCCGCGTTCGTTTCGCACGCGCGTCCGGCTTTGCGCGTCGCCGACTGTGCGCTCGTCGTCGTTGATGCCGTCAACGGGATCGAAGTTCAGACGGAAAAAACGTGGAGTTACGCCAACGAATTTTTGCTGCCGCGTTTTATGGTCATCAACAAAATGGACAAGGAACGCGCCGATTTCGGTCACGTTTTAGATACGGCGGCAGAATCTTTTGCGCGTTCGATTGTGCCGTTCACTCTGCCTATCGGACAGGAAGCCGATTTTCGCGGCGTGGTTGATGTCGTCCATATGAAAGCATATGAATTTGACGAGAACGGCAAAGCCAAAGAACGCGAAATGCCCGAACAGGGACGCGAATTAGTTAATTCGACACGCGAGCGTCTGATCGAAATTGTCGCCGAATCCGACGACGAATTGATGGAAAAATACTTTGAAAACGGCACGCTTGACGAAGAAGACATCTATCCGAATCTGTCGAAAGCGATTGCCAAAAGCAAACTCTGTCCGGTTTACGCCGTTTCATCAAACAACCTGATCGGACTTTCGATTTTGCTCGATCACATCATCGAATTTGCGCCGAATCCGGCGACACACGAATCCGAATCGGGTTTTGCAGACGCAGAGCTAACCGGCGAACGCATCACGCGCAAATATTCCAACGATGAGCCGTTCAGCGCGTTCGTTTTCCGCACGATTGCCGATCCGTTTGCCGGACGCATCAACGTCATCAAAGTCATTTCAGGCAAAGTTTCTTCGGATGCGACCGTTTACAATCCGAACCGCGACCTGCCCGAAAGATTCGGCGGTTTGAACGTCATTCAAGGAAAATCTCTCGAAAAGGTTGATTCTGCACAAACAGGCGATATTGTCGCCGTCGTCAAATTAAAGGAAACGCAGACGGGCGACACTCTGACCGACAAAAACAATGTCATCGTCTATCCGAACGTCAAATACCGCGAACCGGCGATTTCTTTCGCCATCGAGCCGAAATCACGCGCCGATGAAGAAAAGATTTCGACCGCGCTTCATAAAATCTTGGAAGAAGACCCGAGTTTAAAATTCGACCGCGATTCGCAGACCAACGAATTTATTTTGTCCGGTTCGGGACAACTGCACATCGAAACCGTCGTTGATAAACTGAAAAACAAATACGGTGTCGAAGTCGAACTTCACCCGCCGAAAGTTCCCTACAAGGAAACGATCACGCAGCAGGTCGAAGTTCAGGGCAGACACAAAAAACAATCCGGCGGACGCGGACAGTTCGGCGACTGCAAATGTATCTTTGAACCGCTCGAACCCGGCGCGGGATTTGAGTTCGTGGATAAAATCTTCGGCGGTTCGATTCCGCAGAATTTCCGTCCGGCAGTCGAAAAAGGCATTGTCGAAGCGGCGCAAGGCGGCGCGATTGCGGGTTATCCGCTCGTTGATTTCCGCGTCACGCTGATTGACGGCAGTTATCACTCGGTTGATTCGGACGAACACAGTTTCCGCGCCGCCGGACGCAAAGCGTTTCGCAATGCTATCGAAAAAGCCAAACCGACCTTGCTCGAACCGATTATGGAAGTCGAAGTTTTCTGCCCGCAGGAAGTTTCGGGCGACATAATGGGCGATCTCAATTCGCGTCGCGGCAGAGTCGGCGGAATGGATATGCGCGGCAAACAGCAGGTCATCAAAGCAAATGTTCCGCTCTCGGAAATGCTCGACTACCAATCGCGTCTAAACTCGATGACGCAGGCACGCGGTTCATATCATATGCAGTTTTCGCACTACGATCCGCTGCCGGGAAACCTCGCCGGCAAAGTAGTCGAAGAAGCCGTCGCCGCCGGACGAGTCCGCGCCCACGAAGACGACGAATAGAATGGTAAGCGGTAAGTGGTAAATGGTAAATAAAAGGCTTCAGTTGAAATAAACGGAAGCCTTTTTTATTTTCAAAAAAAGTGTTAATCTTTTCCCGTAAATTCCCAGAAAATCACGAACCTAAAAATTTAGTATAATTCCCAATATGCTCGAAACCCGCGAATTATTTAATGTCAAAGAAGCCAGCGTTTGGGCAAGTAAATATATTGGTAAAGATGTTACGCCGTCGAATATTACTTATCTCATAAATTACGGTCGTATTCCGAAACGCGGTGAAAACGGTTCGCTTCTCGTTGCCAAACAGGATTTAATTGATTATTACGAAAACTAACAGCGCGAAGATGTGTGGAAGAAAAAACTCGGCAAAGATTTGAATTGGGCGTTATCATTCGACCAATTCAAAGAAAGCGAAACAACCAAACACGTCCACCGCTTACATCCCTATAAAGGAAAATTCATTCCGCAACTCGTCGAATATTTTCTCGACGCGCACACCGACAAATTCAAAACCGAAACATTTTTCAAAAAGGGCGACATCGTTCTTGATCCGTTTTGCGGCAGCGGAACAACGCTCGTACAGGCAAATGAATTAGGAATTAATGCAATCGGAATTGATATTTCAGCTTTCAACGCTTTGATCTCGAATATCAAAGTCAAAAAAGTAAATCTTGTCGAACTGCAAATACATATCAAAGATATTTCGCATTGGCTCAAAGCATTTACCGCCGAGCAATCGAATGTCGAATTTGAAATAAAACTGACCGAATATCTCAAAAAATACAACGACAAATATTTTCCTTCACCCGAATTCAAAATTCGCGCTCGAAGAGAAGATTTTGACGATAAGAGTTACGCTGCGAAACACGAAGCAATTGTGTTGAAAAAATATCAGGAACACGTCGAACTTTACGATATAAAACTCAAACAAGATCAGTCTGAAAGATTTTTAGACAAATGGTTTGTCGCTTCCGTTCGTGAAGAAATCGAATTCGTTTCTAAAGCCATAGAAAAAACCGAAAGCGAAGAAATCCGAGACGTTTTGACGGTAATTTTAAGCCGCACCGTTCGCAGTTGCCGCGCCACGACACACGCCGATCTCGCAACATTGGTCGAACCTGTCACGACAGCTTATTACTGCGCGAAACACGGCAAAATCTGCAAACCGCTTTTTACAATCGTTTCGTGGTGGGAAAGATACGCCGCCGATACGATCAAACGTCTGGCAGAATTCGACAAACTGCGAACCGACACTTTTCAGATTTGTTTGAACGGCGATTCGACCGAAATTGATGTTTTCGCCGAACTCGAAAAGCACAATAAACCGTTCGCCGAATTAGTCAAAACACAAAAGATTCGCGGCATTTTCTCCAGCCCGCCGTATGTCGGCTTGATTGATTACCACGAACAACACGCCTACGCCTACGACCTTTTCGGCTTTCAGCGTCGGGACGCGCAGGAAATCGGCGCGCTTGCCAAAAAACAATCGAAACAAGCGCAAGCCGATTACGCCAAAGGCATCGCCGACGTTCTCCGCAACGCCCGAAAGTTTCTAGCCGAAGATTTCGACATTTTCCTTGTCGCCAACGACAAA
Organism: Pyrinomonadaceae bacterium; assembly: GCA_965217985.1. GTDB lineage: Bacteria > Acidobacteriota > Blastocatellia > Pyrinomonadales > Pyrinomonadaceae > DATHTS01. Next base: position 53,292 of record CBDCJY010000001.1, on the reverse strand, counting down.
TACAATCTTTACCCGCATCTCAAATAAAATTATGAAATCATTTCAAGTCTCATTAACAAAAAGTTATCTTGTAACCATAAAAGCCGAAAGTGAAACAGATGCGAAAAGATTTGCGGAATTTTTTACAGGCGACATTAAAGATATTTCCGATGAAAATAATCATCAGCAACATAATTTTTTAATTGAAGAAATTAAATGTATTGTTAATGAAGCGGTAAATGCAGAAGAAACTAAAAACTGAATTATGAATTATCAATTAAATAAAGAAGAAAGTAAAACTTTGACCAGAATACGATCAGTTCCTTACCTAACTGAAACCTTAAATCTAATCGATAATTTTATTACTGATAGCGGTCAGACAGAAAAAGAAAATTGGAAGTTAGTTTTTAATCAAATCCATAGCATACTTTTTCAAGCCTTGCTTTTCGTAAATAATTATTTATCAGAAAGAAAAAAAAGAGGTGAGATACAGGATGAAAAACAAGCAATTAAATCCATTGCCGGAAATTCGTTTTCGCAGGCATTAGTTTATATTTTTCTGAATAACAAAATTCACGGAAATGTTCGCCCCGATATATTTATCACGAGCCAAAAATCTAAGGTTAAAAACTTTGACAAACTATCTACCATAAATATTGATGGCGAAACTCAAAAACCTGATTGTGATTTGATAATTTACACTTATACCGAAAACAAAGAACTGCCGAATTGTATTATTCTTTCGTTGAAAACTTCTTTGCGAGAACGCGCCGGACAAACTTATAAATGGAAGTTATTGATGGAAATCGCTACTTCCGCAAACAGTATCAAGGACAAATACAACATTTCTTACGGAGCGGAAGAAATGCCGCTTGTTTGTTTTGCGACAGTAAATTTTTACAATGAAATCAATAATCCGCAACATCGCGGAATGTTCAAATTTTTCGACAATGCTTTTATCGCCAAAGAAGTTGATGCCGATTTCATTTCAAAGTTATCCGAAATAACTGATTACTCCAATGCAAAATTATGAGATATAAAATAATCAGAAACGCAAAATATGATTTTGCAGGGCAATCTTACGCATCGAGTTACCCAAATTTGCATAAATATCCGGCAACGATGCTGCCTCAAATCGGCGTTGATTTATTCAAGGAACTAAATATCAAAAGTGGAAAAATGCTTGACCCTTACTGCGGTTCCGGTTCGTCGTTTGCCGTAGGATTAGACAGCGGTTTGCAGGAAATGTGTGGCTACGACATTAATCCGCTGGCTATTCTAATTTCAAAAGCCAAATTCACAAAAGTGAATTTGGAAAAGGTTAATTCGGCAAAAATCCAATTGAGAAATAAAGTATTTGACTTTATCAAAAGCGAGGACAATCTAAACAAAATTGAACTGCCTGAGTTTTACAACATCAATTTCTGGTTTTCAAAAAAAGTTCTTCAAAGTTTAACTGTTCTGAAAAATTTTATTGAAAAAATTTCCGCCGATATTCAAAGACTCTTTTTGGTTACTCTCTCCGAAACTATTCGGGATTGTTCATACACGCGCAATAATGAATTTAAATTGTATCGAATGAAATCTGAAGATGTTTTAAATTTCAATCCTGACGTTTTCGGAGTCTTTTTTGAAAAGCTGAATAAAGTTTTAGACATTTATCAATACTGCTACTTGCCGAAAATAAACGGAGCGAAAGTTGAAATAAATCATACGGCTTTTTCCACTAAAAAAGATTATTTCGACGTGGTTTTGACTAGCCCGCCTTATGGTGACAGTAAAACGACGGTCGCTTACGGACAGTTTTCAATGTTTAGCAATGAATGGTTCGGATTTAATTATGCGCGTCAAATTGATAATTATTTAATGGGCGGAAAAAAGGTTAAAGAAATATACAAAAAAGGATTAATCACAAATTATATTGCAGAAGTTGACAAAGTTTCGCCGAAAAGAGCGTTGGAAGTTTCTTCATTTTACGAAGATTTGGATTACTCAATCGAAGGCGTTGCGAAGAGTATCAAAAAAGGTGGAAAAAGTATTTACGTCGTCGGCAACCGACGGGTAAAAGATGTCCAACTTCCGACCGACCAATTTATCGCAGAAAGATTCGAGGCTAACGGATTTTCACATCTATTTACATACGAAAGAGTTTTAGGCAATAAATCAATGCCTCTCAAAAATTCCCCATCGAATAAAACTGGCGAAACCAAAGGAACAATGACCAAAGAATTTATTGTTGTCTGCGAGAAAAATTCATAATTCAAGGTAAAATCTGCCGCGATGCCTTTTCATACGAGGTTGCTCGGCACGGATCGGCTGGCGTTGTTTCGTTTATTCATTCGCTCAACACGAATTTCGGGACGAGCGTTTTTGAGCCGGTCGCCGTCGCGCTTGCCGCGTCGAATTTTGCGGACGCGAAGGCGCAGGTGAAGGCGGGCGAATATATCAGCGCGGGCGCGTTTCAGGTGATTCAGGCGATAATGACTGATTTGACCGCCGCGAACGGTGCGCCCGATAAGTTGAGCGAAATCGAACGCATCAGAGCCGTCGCCCGCGCCGGAGAAATGATAAAGGTTAAGCCGACGAAGATTGATGTTTACGTCGAAGCGAAAGACGGCGAATTGTTTTTGTTCGACATCAAAACGGCGAAACCGAATGCGGGCGGGTTTAAAGAATTCAAACGAACGCTGCTCGAATGGGTCGCCGCCGTTTTCGCCGACGCGCCGGACGCGAAAGTTAATTCGCTGATTGCGATTCCTTACAATCCTTATGCGCCCGATTCTTACAACCGCTGGACGATGCGCGGGATGCTCGATTTGCCGCACGAATTAAAAGTTGCCGAAGAATTTTGGGATTTCTTGGGCGGCGCGGGCGCGTATAACGATTTGCTCGATTGTTTCGAGCGCGTCGGCATCGAACTGCGCGGCGAGATTGACGAATATTTTTCGAGATTTAACTTCAGTTAAATCTGCGGAAAGTTTTTATCTTTTCAGCGAAGCGATCAGCGCGATCAGAATAATCACGAATAAAATCACGATCACCAAACAACCGATTTTCGCCCACGAATACGGGCGTTCGCCCTGAACTTCGCCGGTTCTGCCGTTGATGACGACTTGATAGACCTTGTTGTTGAATTTATACGCGCTGGCATAGACCGGCACGAGCAGATGTTTGAACGTCACGGCGGAAAAATCCGTGTCCATCGAACTGATCTGCTGGCGGTCGCCGCCGATGTCGCGGTGAATATCGCCGCGAATGACGCTTTCGCCGATTTCTTTAAAGCGTTCAAAACCTTCTTCGAGCGAAACCTGATACGTCTGCGCTTTGTGTCCCGATAAATATGCCGGTTCGTAGGAAACGAGTTCGCCGAAATTCCAGTTCAGGCGTTCCAGATATTTCGGCAAAACGGATTTCGTCGCCGGAACTGCAACATCGTCGAAATGTCTCTGCACATTTCCCGAAGCGTAAGACCAATCGGTTTTCGTCACGCTGCGCTCTTTCTGTTCGCCGTTTTCGTAATAACTTTCGGTTTCCTGATAATCGTCGCCGCGCTGTCCGGTGTAATTTGTAAAACTGTCCGCGTCGAAAGTCCAATACGGCAGATAAACGCTGTCGGCGCGGTTGTGTTCGGCGAGCGTTTTTAGTTTTGAAGGCGCGAACCAACGCGAACTCGTCCAATTTTTCAAAGACGAAACCGCTTGCTGATTGGTAAATGAAAACGGCAAAACGCCTTCCGGTGCAACGAGCGGATCGGCGGCTTTCGGTTGAGCGACTATTTTTCCGCCGCAAAAATCGCACGATGTCGCCGTGATCGGCGGCACAAAAACGACCGTTGCACCGCAACTGCCGCACGAAACCTGCATTGCATCTTTTGCCAACGGTTGAAGTCGTTCGGCTTCGGGTTTGAGAAATGAATAAAAATCACGCTCGACTATTTTCGACGCATCGTTTTCGATGGCTTTGGAAAATCCGCAATACGGGCAGGCGAGTTTGCCGAGTTTCGCATCGAAAACCATATTCGCGCCGCAATTGTCGCACAGATAACGATTGACATTTTCTTTTGCAAGTTCAGAATTATTTTGCATATAAAACGATAAAAATTTTTAGCATATAAACCGCGAAAGACGCAAAATAAGAATAAACAACAAACTTTCTCTACTTTTCTTTGTTTAATGTGAATCAAAAGTTGAAATAAATTTTGAAAATAAAAATCTTTCTTCTCTGTGTTCGTGGTGAAATCTTCGTGAACTCCGTGTTATAGATTTTATTAAACACAGAGTTCACAGTGTTTTACACGGAGTTCACGAAGATTTAATAATTTCTACTCTTGATTCCCATATTTAGTGTATTTCGCGTTTTTCGCGGTTAGATATTATACATTAACGCTAAGGCAAAAACGCGCCTTTGCCTTTTTTGCCGATTCGCATATTTATCAGCCAATCGAGCCAGCGTAGTTTCAAGGCTTTCGGCGCGAGATGTTCGGTAATGCCGATTGTTTTGCGCGGTTTTCCGTCTCGCAAAGTCAGAGTCATTTCGCTCAAAAATCTCAGATAAAAAAAACTCGCGTCAATCAATTTCGTCTGCTTGACGCGCAGACGCATATTATCGGGCGAAACGAACGTCAGCCGCTGCGGATATTTGATTCCGAAGATATGGCGCGAATAATTTTCTTCCGCCAATTTTGCATCGCGTTCGCGCAAAATTCCATCACGAATCGTCAGAAATTTCGTGACCGGAAATGTTTCGCCGATTTCTTTGTAACGATAAAAAACAGCGGTTGAATCGGCAAAATGAGCGCGTCCCCATTGCCAGTCTTCGACCGTTTCGGGCAGCCAGCGATTATCCAGATTATGATCGTGATAACCCGTTCCGCGAAAATGAACGACATCGAGCGATTTGCCGTTTTTTCCCGTCACGGTGATTCGACCGGAAACATCGGAGCGCGGCGCGACCATATTCCAAAAATGAGTTTTTTCGAGATTTATCTTTTTTTCCGGCAGAAAATCCGTCTCGATCGAGAGCCATTCGAAATGAGCTTCGAGCGTGCGGTTTTTCCTCAGTTTCGCGTTGATCTGAATCGAATAACCCGAACCGTATGGCGCGGATTCAAACTTGAAAAAGTTTTCGCCGATACTGCATTCGGGCGTTTCGGTATTGCCTTTGAAACCGTCGGCGGGAAATTCGTTGATCGCGCGATATACCGGTTTTCCGTTGCGATAGTAAATAAATGCGACGGCGGGAACTTTTTCACCGTCATTTTTCACTTTATTTTGCCGGTTCGGAATCAGATTTCTGATCTTGAATTTCGAATCGTTCGGCGCGTTATAACGAGGTGAAAAAATAAAGTTGTCGAGAAAAATTATCACCACGCCTTCTTTGCCGTCATCGGAAAGCGCGTCGAAATACCACCATTCATAACCTTTCGCATTTTCTTTCTCGTGCCAAACATCGGAAGCGACGGACGAAGAAAAGGCAAATTTTTCATTGACGATTGTTTGAGCCGCTGTTGCCATTTATTTTATGAATTCGGAATGCTTCGGAAAATTTTCCTAAGCATCTCAAAAAACTAAAACTTTGGCAAACTTTTCCAGCAAATATCGAATCTTTACAAGCGAATAACGGCTCTCCCGATTTTTAAATTTACAACGGAACAGGAGATAGAGATGAATAACAGGACGAAAGTGTTTTTGGCAGGATTGATTTTTTTGATCGGTATTTTCGCGGCGGCGTGTCCCGAAAGAAAAAGCATCGCCGACATCGAAGCAAATCCTTCAAAATATACGAATAAAGAAGTTGCCGTCGCGGGAGTCGTTCAGGACAGCTACGGCGTAAACGTGCCGTTTACAAATATTCGCGGCGGCGCATACAAAATCAGCGACGGAACGGGTTCGATCTGGGTCGTTACGGAAAACAGCGTTCCGGCAAAAGGCACACAGCTCGGCATCAAAGGCAAAGTGCAGAACGGTGTCAATTATAAAGGCAAAAATTACGGTCTGGCGATAATGGAAGACGACCGAAGATTTAAGAAAACGAAATAACTTTTCGTTTTTACGATTAAATAAAAAAAGACGAGTTTTCGGGTTCGTCTTTTTTTTTTGACCGGAGCGCAGGCGAGCCGCTTGCGCTCCGGTCATTTGAATTGTAAAAATCATTTTGATGAAAAACTTTATCGAAATTTTTGACGAGCGATTTTTAGAAATTCACAAAAATTCCTGCAAAGTAATCGAAAAAACTCCCGGCGAATTTATTTATAAACAATTAAATAAAAGCGAAACCGAATTTCCTTTTAATTCAATCGGCGGAAATATTTTGCGAAGTGCGGGCGCGGTCGAGCAAACTTTCGGCGGAATTACAGTGCGTTTGTGGGACGATCCGTTCGAGTGGACTTTGCCGGAAGAACTAAAAACGGCGAAAAAAATTACCGAATACCTGCAAGAAACCGAAGAAACGAGAAAACGCGGTTTTCTGCTTTTTAGTTCGGAAGACGATTTTAGAAAGGAAATTCCCGCGCCCGAAAAATTCAAAAGTTTATTTCAAATCCTGCTCGAAACCGTTGCCAGAGCCGAGCATTTTCAAGGTCGCGCAATTGCCGTCCGTCAAACTTTCATATAATTGCAAAAATCTTTTTTTTCAGATTTAAAACTGAACACAATCAAAAATTTTGTCGTAAGCAGTTTCGACAATCTGTTATAATGCTTGTCAGTTTTTCAAAATTCGATCAAAACGGAGCAAACAAAAATGTATTGTCCGCAATGCGGTCAACAGCAAAGTTCATCGGAAACAAGATTTTGTTCGCGTTGCGGTCTGCCGCTCAATGTCGTGGCGGAAGTCGTCATTCACGGCGGAACTCTGCCGCAACTCGAACAGATTAATCAAAAAAGCGGTTATTTAAATCGCTCGACGGTATCAAAATTCGGTTTGGCTTGGTTTCTTGTTTTGACTTTTTTGATAACGCCGATTCTTGCCGTTATGGATTTTGATGATGCAGTTGCTTTTACGGCAATTCTGGGTTTTATCGGCGGAATTTTGATAATGGTTTTCTCGCTGATGTTTTTGGATAAAAAAACGAAAGGCATTTTCGATCAAAGTATCAATCAAATTCCCGAAACTAATCCGAATTTTTTAAGAGGAAAGACGAATACGAATATTCTGCCGCCACAGCAATCAATTCCCGTTTCGGATTACATTCAGCCGACCGCCGGAAATTGGCGTTCAAACACCGAAGATTTACAGCCGACAAGCGTGACGGAACAAACTACGAAATTATTAAAGGAAGAAGATATAAATTAGACAAATTATGTTTTGCCCAAGATGCGGACAGGAACAGATAAATAACGAAACGAGATTTTGTTCGCGGTGCGGTTTTTTGATGACCGGCGTAACCGAATTAATTTCCAATAACGGTTTGATTCCCGAAAGACAGCTAACGATCAAAGACTGGAAAAATTCCCCGAAAAAACGCGGCATCAAACAAGGCGCGATACTTTTTTTATCGGGTGCTTTGATCGTTCCTCTGCTCGGAATTATTTTTGTCGGCATATTAAATTTCGAAGGTTATATCGTCGGAATCGCCGCGCTTTTAACATTTCTCGGCGGCATTTTGCGGATGCTTTACGCGCTTCTTTTCGAATCAACCATTCCGGGCGATGTAACGCTCGAAGATACTATCCACGAAACGAAGCAAAAACTATTTAACAAAAACCCGACGGCAAACGCTCTGCCGCCGCAACAATCAATTCCGGTTTCCAATTACGTTCCGCCAGCCGCCGGAAATTGGCGCGATACGAACGATCTCGAAACTTCGAGCGTAACCGAAAACACGACAAAACTTCTCGAACACGATTAAACTTAAAAAAGCCGTTCAATAAAGACGGCTTTTTTTATTTCGTATTTTTATTTTTACTTTTGCTTAATAGCCGATCGCTTCGCCGTCGCTGCGCGAGTCAATCGCGCCGAGTTTGACACCCGTTTTTTCTTCGATGGCGATTCCGGTTGCCGACGCAATATTTCCCGGACTCGAACTGAATTTATGTCCGTAGGCTTCGAGATGATTGCGCGTATCGGGCGACAGACCGAACTGCTCGTAATAAATCTGATCGGGAAACCATTGATGATGAATGCGCGGCGCATCTATCGCTTCCTGAATATTCATATCGTGGTCAATCATATTTATCACCGTCTGCAAAACCGCCGAAATGATGCGCGGTCCGCCGCGTGCGCCGACGGCAAACCAGACCGAACCGTCTTTTCGTAAAACAATCGTCGGTGTCATCGAAGAAAGCGGACGTTTGCCGCCTTCGACCTTGTTGCGTTCGCCCTGTATCAGACCGAACATATTCGGTTTTCCCGGACGCGCCGCGAAATCGTCCATTTCGTCGTTTAGCAAAACGCCTGTTCCTTTTGCCGTCACCGCCGAACCGTAAAGATCATTGATCGTGTAAGTATTCGTGACGACGTTTCCATCTGCATCGGCAACCGTGAAATGCGTCGTTTCGTTTCCCTCGTTAATGACGATATTTCCCTGTTTTATTTCCTCGCTTTTGGAAGCTCCGGTCAGATCAATCGTATTGCCGCGATTAATTATGTAGTTTTTGTCCAAAAGCTGTTTTAGCGGAACGGTCGCAAAATCGGGATCAGCCATATATTCGGCGCGGTCGGCGAAACTGCGGCGTTCTGCTTCGACGAGAACGTGAAGTTTTTCCGCCGAATTGAATCCCATTTTTCTGATGTCGAATCTTTCGAGCATCTGCAAAACCTGCATCAAAACAATTCCGCCCGAAGACGGCGGCGGCATTGAAATAATTCCGTAACCGCGATATGTTCCTTTTAACGGCTCACGTTCTTTCGGCGCATAGTTTTTCAAATCTTCCAAAGTAATCAAACCGTTATGCGCTTTCATATCGGCGGCGATAAGTTGTGCGGTTTTGCCCGTGTAAAACTCTTTCGCGCCGTTTTTTTGAATGCGTGCCAGAGTTTGCGACAAATCCGGCTGTTTGAAAGTTTCGCCTTCATCGTAAAATTTTCCGTCTTTCAAAAAAATGCGTTTGCTGTCTTCAAATTGTTCGAGATTTTTTTGATACGCCTTGAACAGATTTGCCAGACGATATGACAAAACGTAACCGTCGGCGGCGAGTTTTCGCGCCGGTTCGACGAGTTCCGCCCATTTTATTTTGCCCGAACCGTATTTTTTAAAAGCGTAATCGAAACCCGCCGGAGTTCCGGGAACGCCCGACGCGCGATAACCGATGGTCGAACTTCCGTCGCCTTTGATGACATTGCCGTCTTTATCAATATATATGTCGCGGTTTGCCGCTTTCGGAGCTATTTCGCGGTAATCTATCGCCGCCGTTCTGCCGTCTTTGAAGCGAACCAACATAAAACCGCCGCCGCCGAGATTTCCGGCTTCGGGATAAACGACCGCCAGAGCAAGTCCGACGGCAATCGCCGCGTCAACGGCATTTCCGCCGCGTTTCATTATGTCCGCGCCGATTTTTGAAGCCAGTTCGTGCTGCGAGGCGACAATCGCGTGTTTTGCTCTGACCGGATCGCGCCACGCGGCATTTACGTTTTGCCGTGCGGGAATAAAACTCAGAGATATTGAAATTATTAAAATTAAAACCGGAAACTTGGAAAAATTTTTCATAAAAGTCGTGTTTTGTTAAATTTGTTTTATTAGATAATACATTACAAACACTTGAAATTCACAGCCGCATAAAATCACCGCAAAACTTAAGTCGTAAATGAGTTTGATTTGCAACAAAAAACGATTATCCGAATTTTGCGGCAAATTTCCAGTTCTTATTTTTAAAAGTTTTACGAAAAATTAAAAAATAATTGCGAATATCCGATATTTCTTGGCAAAATTGAAAAAAATGTTGTAAATTGATGTTGAAATCAATTTTAAAAATCTAACATTTGATTTGGCTTACGGACAAATTTTATTTGATTTACGATCTAAAATGTAAAATGCGTCCGGCTTAAACCGAATTTTGTGTTGTTACTCGATTAATAATTAACTTTACTAGAATTAAAACGTAATTTCAGACATTTGTAGATTTATTAGTTAAATTTTATCCGATTATTTTATTTAATCATTGAATATTTTACGGAGTTGGAAATATGAAAAAACTTATCGCAGTTCTCGCATTGCTCTTATTCGCCTTACAACCTTTCGACGTTAGCGGTCAAAAAACTGAAAGAACTTCACAAAAGACCGATATTTCAATTTCACCGCAGGAAGTAAAAGATACTGAGGTTTTCTCCGACGGTAACGGCGTTTTACTGCAATGGAAAACAGGCGCGGAGAAAAATCTCGCCGGTTTCAACATTTATCGCCGCGAGGGAAAGGAAAATGTTCGAGTCAACAAAAATTTCGTTTTGAGTTCTCTGCTCAAAAACGGCGAAAATATCGCCGGATTCGGCAGTGAATATAATTTTTTCGATGAAAACGGCACATTTCAAAGTTCATATATAATCGAACTCGTCTATACGAACGGCACAAAAAGTTCGTTAAATGCAGTTTCGCCGCGCTACACGCCGAATCTTAAAAATGTTTCCAATCTGTCGTCGCAGGATTTTAGAAATATGAGGTCAAATGCCGCGCCGATTATCGAAGAATCCAAAACCGTTTCCGGTGATAATTTCAAAAACGTAACCAGTCCGACGGCAACCGATTTTGAAAAACAAAAATGGGTTGCCGCACAAACAGGCGTTAAAATTTCAATTGTAAAAGAAGGTTTCTATCGCGTAACGCGGACGGAACTCGCCGCCGCCGGATTTAATGTCAACAGCGATTCGTCGCGTTGGCAACTTTATCTGAACGGTGTCGAACAATCAATAATCGTCGAATCTAACGATCAATATGTCGAATTTTACGGCGCAAAATTTACGGATACGCAAGAAAGCGGAAAACAACCTTATTTTCTTATCAACGCGCCGACTGCGGGCAAAAGAATCGGCGAAGCGGTCAGCCGAAGACTCGGCGCAAGCGTCGTCTCAAATAATTTCCATCAGGTTCAAACGACAAAAGAGCGGCTGTATTATATTTCGACTTTGCTGAACGGCGACCAACAGAATTATTTCGGCACGTTTTTCGCTTCCGATCCGGTAACTGTAAATTTTAATCTGAACGGAGTTGACCAGAGCATTCCGCAAACAGAAATTTTCGTAACTGTTCAAGGTTTCAGCACGACTTCGCACAACACGAAAATCGTCGTCAATGGTGTCACCGCTGGAACGATCACCGGCTCGAATCACGACAGTATGACGCTTCAGACGACAATTCCGACCAGCGCATTAAATGAAGGCACGAATGCTCTTCAACTGTCAACTGTCGGAGTTTCGTCAGATTTTTCGCTTTTCGATTCGATCACGGTTAATCTGCAACGAAAATATTCCGCCGACCAAAACCAATTATCATTTGCAACAAAAAACTATAAAACCAGCAAAGTAACCGGATTTACATCGCCGAATATAAGACTTTTCGACATTTCGAGCGAAAGCGATCCGGTTGCGCTTAATAATTTATCTGTCAGCGGCGAATCGGGTTCATATAGTTTGACGATTCCTTCATACCGAGGTCGTTTGATGTATGCGGTCGCTGACAATGCCGTTAAACAGGCGGATTCTATCATTCAAAATGTGCCTTCGACGTTTTCCAATGATACACACGACGGGAAACTTTTGATTATCACCCACAGAAATTGGCTGACACAGGCGAATCAATGGGCGGTTTATCGTCGTGCCGATGGTTTCACGGTTGAAGTAGTTGATGTCGAAGACGTTTATGATGAATTTAATTATGGAAAACTGAGTTCTAAATCAATTACCGATTTTATTCAATACGCCAAAAACAACTGGAAAACTCCGCCGTCATACGTTTTGCTGATGGGCGATGCGACATCCGATCCGCGAAATTATACGGGCGTTGGAGATTTCAATTTTATGCCCACGAAATTAGTTGACACGATCTATTCGGAAGCCGGCAGCGACGATGCTTTAACCGATTTTAACAATGACGGTTTGGCTGAAATTCCAATCGGCAGACTTCCGGTCAGAACGAGCGGTGAAGTTACTCAATTGTTGTATAAAGTTTCGATATTTGAACAAACTTCGGCGCAAAATTCCGCTCGCGGCGCACTCTGTGCAAGCGATTTGCCGGACGGATACGATTTTGCTGCGGTTTGTTCGAGAGTTTTTAACGAACTTCCCGGCACGATTCCGAAATCGTTCGTCAATCGCGGCGACGCTAACGCGCCGTCGAATTTATTGAGTGCCATCAACAGCGGCAAATATATTGTAAATTATTCCGGTCACGGAAACAGAAGTATTTGGGCAACGAGCGGGTTCTTCGGAAATTCGATTGCCGCGAATCTGACAAATGGAAACAATCTGTCTATTTTCACGATGCTTACCTGCTTAAACGGAGATTTTATTGATCCGCAAGCCATTTCGCTGGGCGAAACACTTTTACAGACTCAAAACGGCGGCGCAGTCGCAGCTTGGGCTTCGAGCGGTTTAACTACACCGGACATACAGGAAATAATGGCGCGGCGTTTTTATAATCAACTCGGCGCGGGCAATTTGACCAGAATGGGCGATCTCGTCAACGACGCGAAAACCGTCATCAGCGGCGGTCGTGATGTTCGTCTATCTTGGGTTTTGCTCGGCGATCCGACGCTCAAGGTCAGATAAATTACTTTTCAAATAATAAAAAGAAGGAATGATTCAAATGAATCATTCCTTCTTTTTATTGAAAAACCACTTAAATTCGATTTGAACTTTAATCTTCAAACATCTTACGCAGACTTTCCGCGTATGGTTTTCGCGCGACACCTTTTTCCGTGATGATCGCGTCCACGAATTCGTTCGGCGTTACGTCGAATGCGTAGTTGTTGACCTCGATTCCTTCGGGCGCGAGTCGTATGTCTTTAACGTGCGTGATTTCCCTGATGTCGCGTTCTTCAATCGGAATTTCTTCGCCCGTCGGACAATTAAGATCAACGGTCGAAAGCGGCGCGGCGACATAAAACGGAATGCCGTGTTGACGCGCTAAAACCGCGACCATATAAGTTCCGATCTTGTTCGCCACATCGCCGTTGGCGGCAATTCTATCCGAGCCGACAACGACCGCCTGCACACGACCTTTTTTCATTAAATGTCCGCTCATATTATCCGTAATCAGAGTGACCGGAATTTCGTCCTGCAAAAGTTCCCACGCAGTTAGTCTTGCGCCTTGCAAATACGGTCGCGTTTCGTCAGCGATAACGGAAACTTTTTTCCCTTGATTAATCGCGCCGCGAATCACTCCGAGAGCAGTTCCCCAAACTCCGCCCGTCGCCAAAGCTCCGGCGTTGCAATGCGTCAAAACGGTCGAATTGTTTTCTAATAATTCGCCGCCGAACTGCGCGATAAGTCTTTGCGATTCGATGTCTTCTTCGTGAATCGCTTTTGAATCGTCAATTAAAATTTGCTTGATGTCGCTGATCGGTTTTCCGTCGTCTTTCGCTTTGGCAAATACGCGTTTCATACGATCAATCGCCCAGAAAAGATTAACGGCGGTCGGGCGCGTTTTGCTCATTACGTCGCAGATATATTCGAGTTCTTCTTCTAAATCGTCAACATTCGTGCCGACAAACTGTTTCACGCCGAGCGCGATGCCGTAAGCGGCGGAAACACCGATTGCCGGCGCGCCGCGCACGACCATATCGCGGATTCCGTCGGCGACTTCGCCGTAAGATTTGAGCATCAGCCATTTTTCTTCCGTCGGTAAAAGACGTTGATCGAGCATATTTACGCCTTCGTCCGTCCATTTCACAGGTATTATCATTTTCAGTTTTTCCTTTTTTATCAATTGATTCGTTATGAAAATCTTACGCAAATAATTTTGTTCAAACAAGAAAGATAAAACTTTTTCAGTTTTTTCGAGCAAGTAACTCATCCCATTCTCTAAACAAAGTTTCTATTTTTTGTTCGGTTTTGTTGAGTTTATTTGTAGTATCTTTCAATTTTTCGGCATTTGCGGCAATTTCCGGTAAGCCGATTTTTAGTGAAATTTGCGCTAAAAGTTCTTCATTGAGCGGAATTTCCTTTTCGATTTCCGCGATGCGTTCGTCAATTTTTTTCAATGCGTTTTTGCTCAGATTTGTTGAGTGTTCTTCATCATTTGTCGCTTGTTCGTCGCTTTGAAAAGTTTCGGTGTCATCTTCATCAAAGGCAAATGACGAAGAAACCGGAGCATTTTTAGCTTTCCAGTCGTGAAATTCCGTATAATTTCCGTTATTGATTTCGACTTTCCGATTTAACTCGAAAGATAAAATCTGTGTAGCGACTTTATCTAAAAAATAGCGGTCGTGACTGACGGCAATGATTGTTCCCGAATAAATATCGAGCGCGTTTTCGAGTGCTTCGCGCGAAGGAATATCGAGATGATTGGTCGGTTCGTCCAAGATCAAAACATTGACGTTTGAATAAATCAGTTTCGCCAAAGCAAGTCTTCCCTTTTCGCCGCCGGAAAGGTCTTTGACCGATTTAAAAACATCGTCGCCGTTAAACAAAAAGCCAGCCATAAAAGAACGCAAATCGCCGCTGTCGGCGAGCGGCGCAACGCGGCGGATTTCTTCGAGAATCGTGTTTCCGTCGTATAAATCTTCTAATTGCTGAGAATAATAACCCGTATTTGTTTTCGCGCCCCAGATTATCTTGCCGTCAATTTCTCTTAATTTGCCGAGAACGGTTTTCAGGAAAGTAGTTTTTCCCGTGCCGTTTCCGCCGATTATGCCGAGCGTTTCGCCGCGATGCAGCGTAAAATTGATATTTTCCGCGAGAACTTTTTCGCCGTAACCGATTACCAAATCTTCAATCGTCAAAACATTTACTCCGGCGCGTTCGATATTTTTCAGTTTGAAATTTCCGCCCGATTTATCGGCTTCGACGGCTTCGATGCGTTCGATTTTTTCGAGCATCGTGCGGCGCGATTTGGCTTGTTTGGTTTTCTGTCCGGCAAGATTTTTGCGGATAAATTCCTGAGTTTTGTTAATATACGCCTGTTGATTTTCAAATTCGCGCTGCTGTTGTTCGCGTCTGAGTTCTCTTTCGACGAGAAACTTCGAATAGTTTCCGACATAAGAAACCGCTTTGCCGCCCGTAATCTCGATAATTCGATTACAGGTTCGGTCGAGAAAGTATCGGTCGTGACTGATTAAAAGATATGCGCCGTCATATTCGCGGAGAAAATTTTCGAGCCATTCGACGGCGTTTACGTCCAGATGATTCGTCGGTTCGTCTAAGAGCAGAATGTCGGGTTTGGAAAGCAGAAGACGCGCCATTCCGAGACGATTTTTCTGACCGCCGGAGAGATTTTTCGTTTCCAGATTCCAGTCTTTTTTGGCAAAACCGAGACCGAGCAAAATCGCTTCCGCTCTTGCCGCGTATGTAAAACCGTCCTGAACTTCAAAGTCAGTTTGCAGTTTCGCATAGCGGTCTAAAACTTCATCCGTATAATTTTCCGCCATCTCGACTTCCAAACGTCGCATTTCGGCTTCGATGTCGTGAAGATGCTGAAATACCGAAAGCGCGGCGGTGTGAACCGTCTCGTTGGCGGAAAAATCAACGTGTTGTTTGAGAAGTCCGAGTTTCAACGAGTTCGTCTTTATGACATCGCCCGTATCGGCGGATTCTTCGCCCGTTATAATTTTAAAAACCGTCGTTTTGCCCGCGCCGTTGCGACCGACAAGACCGACTTTTTCGGACGGATTTATCTGAAACGAAACGCCGCGTAAAATCTCCGTGCCGCCGTATGATTTCTCGATTTCGGAAAGTCTGAAAAGCATTTATAAACGATAAAAAGGCAAAAGCAAAAAGTTTTTACGGCTTTTTACTTTTGCCTTTTCGGGTTAATTGAAAAATTAACTATTTTTTAGCATTCGCTTTTGCATTTGCATTAGTATTTGTATTACTCATTGCATTCGCGTTCGTGTTGGCGTTTGTATTCGTGTTAGTCGCCGGAGTTTCGACCGGAGCCGGACGTGCGCCGCTTAATTCGTTCGGATTCTCGACGACTTTTTGCGCCAAATTATTAACGATTTTTGCTTCATTCATTGCCGTCGTCTGAAATGAAGCAGCGAGAATCTGTTTGCGCGAATTGATTAATTCGTCCGTTACTTTTTGGCGAATGCCCGGACTTTCGAGCGTCAAATCTTCATCTTTGTCGCTTCTTTCCTGAAGTTTCAAAATATATAATTTGCCCATCATCGGTGCGGTAAAAACTCTGCCAATCTGAGATTCGGGACTCATCAGTGTTGCCACAAGTTGACCCGGAAATGTTTGCTTCATCTGTTCTTCGGAAATGTAACCCAGATCGCCGCCTTGCAGTTTGCTTTGCGGGTCTTCGCTGTTTTCACGCGCAACCGTCGCAAAATCCGCGCCTTGTTGGAGTTTTTTGAGAATCTCGTTTCCTTTTAAGACGGCAGATTGTTCATCGGTCGTTGCATCGCCTTCACCGTTATTTGCCGGATCAACGACGATTGCCGCTAATTTTACGCCGCGTTTTTTGACAAAAGCCGATTTGTTTCCGTTGTAAAATCCTTCGATTTCGCTGTCTTTCGGCGGTTCGATTTTTCCGGTAATTTTGTCAACCAGATTTTTAATAGCGAGCGATTTTTTAATCGCTTCACGCGCCGACGCTTCGGTCTGACCGCTTTCCTGCATCGCTTTATCCAATTGCTCTTTGGACATTCCGCTCTGCTGTAGAGTTCGGTTATATTCGGCGATTACGTCTTCATCCTTCGGCACGACACCTTCTTTTTCCGCCTTTTGGAACATTACTTCCTGTTCGATCAAACTCTGTAAAATCTGGAGACGCGCTCCGGCAAGTTCGAGCGGGGAAAGTTTCGTTTCCTGTCCCTGCGACTGCTGTTTGAGACCGCGCTCGACTTCTTCGAGCGTGATCGCTTTGCCGTTGACCGTCGCGGCTGTTTCGTTCGGATCAATACCTGCCGTTCCGTTCGTATTGTCTGTTTTCGCTGACTGACAACCTGATATTATCATTGAAACAATCATTAAATTAATGATTGAAAAAACTCTGAAATTGAAATTTCGCACTATGGCTTTTACTCCTTCAAAATAAACTGTCTGTATCATTACTTGACTAAACCTTAATTCTTTTGGTATAAATCTTGTTTTTGAGTTTGCAACCAAACTCGATATTTTTATAACCTCGTTATAATACTTTTGGAGGCTTTTTAATTATGGCAAAAAGATGCGATATCTGCGGCAAAGGACCGCAATTCGGAAATAATGTTTCACACGCTAACAACAAAACCCGTCGTCGGTTTAACCCAAACCTGCAACGCATCCGCGTTCAGTTACCGGCGGGCGGCAACGGTCGGATGAAAGTATGTACGCGCTGCATAAAATCCGGCAAAATTGTCAAGGCTGTGTAGTTTCGAGATTTAACTTTCAACTTTGATTGCCAAACTCCGAACTAATTTTCGGAGTTTGGCTTTTCTTATTCTTTTTTAAAAGTGCTTGTCGAACAAATTTCGATCAATATCCGGATAAATCGAATTAAACCAAAGCGATACATTCGATCTCGACTCTCGCATCTTTCGGCAGACGAGCCGCTTGCACGGTTGCTCTTGCCGGTTTGTTTTCACTAAAAAATTCGGCGTAAATTTCGTTCATCGCCGTAAAATCATTCATATCAGCCAGAAAAACGGTTGTTTTGACGACGTTATTCAAACTCGTTCCAGCCGCTTCCAAAACCGCTGACAGATTTTTCAAAACTTGTGTCGTTTGTTCGGCGACATCATCTGAAACAAATTCGCCCGTAGCGACATCAATCGGAATCTGTCCCGAACAAAAAACCATATTTCCAGCCTTTACAGCTTGTGAATAAGGTCCGATTGCGCCCGGCGCATTTTCTGTTGCAATGATTTCTTTCACAATAATATATCCGTCTCTTAAAATTTTGTTTTCTCAAGCAAAAGGCGAATTTTAACAAATAAAAAAGGAAAAGCAAAGTTGAGTATGAATTTTAGTCGGACAAGTCCGAGTTTTTTACGAGTTGACTCTTTCGACTGAAATTACTCCCGGAACCTGCTCGATTGAACTGATAACTTTATCCAGATGTTTTTTGTCGTAAACTTCGATAGTGACTTCGATCAAACCTTTGTCGTTGTCTGCAACGTGTGCGCTGGCATTTCTGATTCCGGTTTTAATGTCCGCAATCGCATTGGTAATTCCGGCGAGCATTCCGGTTCGGTTTTCGGTCGTGACAAGCACACTGACGGACTGAATTTCCTTTGAATCGCTTTTCGCCCATTCGACCTCGACGATACGATCTTTATTTATCATCAATTGCGTGACGTTCTTGCAGTGTTTATTATGCACGACGATACCTTTGCCGAGCGAAATATAACCGATAATATCTTCGCCGCGAAGCGGATTGCAGCACCGTGCGCGCGTCGTCAAAAGATTATCAACGCCCTTGACGACAATCGCATCTTCGCCCAAACCGATAAATTTTTTAACGGCTTTCATACCGCTTTCGAGCGTCGTCTCTTTGCGTTTCTCAGGATCGAGCGCGTCGAATTTTTCCGCGCCGAGATGTTTCGCCAAAACATTACGCGGCAAAGTTTTTCCGTAACCGATAGAAGCCATCAGATCTTCCGCGCGGCTCAGACCGTATTCTTTGGCGATGCGTTTTAATTCATCGTCGTTTTTGACGAGTTTTTTCGGCGATAAACGAAATTTCTCGGCTTCTTTTTCAAGCAGACGGCGACCGATTTCTATCGAATCGACTCTTTGCTGCTCGGCGATCCAATGCCGTATATGATTTCTGGCGCGCGATGTTACGGCGTGATTCAGCCAATCTCTCGACGGATGCGAATTCGATGTGGTAATAATTTCGATTATATCGCCGTTTTGCAGTTCGGTTTTGAGCGGAAAAATTCGCCCGTTGATTTTCGCTCCCGTGCAGGTGTCGCCGACTTCCGAATGAATCGTATAAGCAAAATCTATCGGCGTTGCGCCTTTTGGAAGTTGTATGACTTTGCCTCTCGGCGTAAAAGTGTAAACGTCTTTCGGATAAAGATCGAGTTTGAGCGATTCGATAAAGTCTTCGGAATCAGCGTTTGTTTCAGTAGTTTCAACCAATGGAAGCAGAAGTTTTTCGACGGTTTTGCGAAGTATGTCGAGACTGTCCTCGGTTTCGACTTCTCCCAGTTTGTTTTCTTTATACTTCCAATGCGCCGCCACTCCTTCTTCGGCAACCTGGTGCATTTCCTCTGTTCTGATCTGAACCTCGAAGGCTTGTCCGCCGTCGCCGATGACGGACGTATGAAGCGACTGGTAGAGATTTTCTCTCGGAATGGCAATCCAGTCTTTAAACCTTTCGGGAACAGGTGTCCAAATGTCGTGAATCACACTCAATGCGAGATAACAATTTTTTTTCTGATTGGCTGTGATAATGCGCGCAGCAATCAGATCATAAACTTCTTCGATGGTAAGTTTTCTTTTTTTCAGTTTTTTCCAAAGTGAAAATAAACGCTTGACTCTGCCTTGAATTTCGACATACGGAACTTCATTTTCATCGAGTTTTTCACGAATCGTCTGCGTAATTTTGGCGAGCGAATCTTCGAGTTCCGAACGACGTGATTCGACTTCTTTTGAAAGCCGCAAGTATTCTTCGGGATATAAATTTTGAAAAGACAGGTCTTCGAGTTCACCGCGCATCTTGCCCATTCCGAGCCGGTGCGCGATAGGCGCGTAAATATCCAGTGTTTCCTGCGAAATGCGGGCGCGTTTTTCCGGTTTTAGAAACTGCATCGTCCGCATATTATGCAGACGGTCGGCGAGTTTGATAAGCACGACGCGAACATCCGTAATCATTGCCAGAACCATCTTACGAACATTTTCAGCCTGCTGTTTTTCTTTCGAGAGATTGCTGATATGGGCGATTTTCGTCAAGCCGTCAACTAAACCCGTTATCTCATCTCCGAAATATGAACGAATCGTGTCGAGATCAACCAGAGTATCTTCGACCACATCGTGCAATAATCCGGTCGAAACACTCTTTTCATCGAGTCGCATATCCGCGATCAGGTCGGCGACTTCTAACGGGTGAACGAGATACGGTTCGCCCGACGCACGTTTCTGACCGCGATGGTGCATAGCAGAGAAAAGATACGCTCGCCGAATAAGTTCGACATCCGAATTAGGACGATTGTTTTCGACTTTCTCAATAATGTCTTCGATGCGAATCATTATTTAAACAACTGATGGTAAAAAAAGGTAATGCCCAAAATCAATTTAAATGAGCATTACCTTGGTTAAAAGTTAATTTTAGAAAAATTTATTTTTTCTTGTTAGCAGCTTCTTCTTCCGCCTTTTTACGTTCTTCTTCCGCTGCTTGTTTCTGCCGTTTTTCATCCGCTAGTGCCGTAAACTTATCTTTTGCGGCATCGGCTTCAGGCTTAATCTTATCTTTTTCCGCCATATTGCCTTCCATTTCGGCAATACGCATTTTCTGAACAAGCAAATTGGCTTTATATGACCAAGCTGAATCGCTGTTTGTATTTAGTTCGACCGCTTTATTGATTATATCCAAACCTTTTTGAGTGCATTCTTTCAACTTTGTGAAATCAGCTTCGTTTTCAGGTTTTTTAAATTCAAAGATCGGCTTTCCTTCTTTGATGACGGTTTTTTTAACAGGATCATTGTCGGAAATATCGTTGGCGCACGAATATTGTTTTGCACCTAATGAAACGAGTGCTTCGGCTCTGTTTTCACCGGAAACCTTATCGTTATTGGCGCGTTCCGTCACCCAACTTTCCCACTCATTCTGCTGACCGAGATTTTCGTAAAGATTGGCTACGGATTTGAATGAACTTTGATCGTCAGGATTTTGAATCAAAACTTTTTTATATTCGGCAATCGCATTTTCGGCAATTCCTTCTTCCTTACGATTGGAGATATACTTTGAATGAAGTGTTCGCGCTAAAAAAACTTGTGCGGTTTGTCCTTCCTTCATCGTTCCGTTTGGATCGCGGGCGATAGCATCACGAAAAAGAGATTCCGCTTCGGGAAATTTTCTTTCTTTGTAAGCCTTTGCCCCATCAACCAAATCTTGTCTGGATTTGACCCGATTATATATAGAACAATTTGCAAGCAAAATTGTTGACAGAATTATTATAATTAAACCTGTTATCCCCGAACGAGATACTCTCATCATTAAACTCCATTTAATAATTCTTTCAGAAGGCAGAGAACATTTTCTCCGCCCTGAAAGAGTTAGAATTATTCCGCTAAATCATCAATTTGCAGACCGATTGGCTGCGCTCCGGCTAACTTGACAGCATCAATTATCTTGACCACATCACCATACTTAATGGAACGCGGCGATTTGATAAAAACGGTCTTTTCGACTTCGTTCGTGCCTTCACGAAAAGCACCGCTTGCCTCGCGTTCCTTAAAAAGGCGGGCGAGTTCAGTAGTCAAAGGTTCCGTATTAGAAACATCACCCAACGTCTGATCTTTGTTCAAAATAACCTTAGAATCGGACTTGTTGATCGAAACCACCAAAGTCAAAGGATTCGGTTTAATATCCTGCTGTTGTTCTTCAGGCTTCGGTTCTGCCGGAACTTTCGCCTCGAATTTAGTAGGTTTTGACGGCGTAATGACCATAAAAATAATCAATAGCACCAACAAAACATCAATTAGAGGTGTTACATTAATATTCGGACTCGCCCCATCGGACGAACCTCCTGATGACATTCCCATTTTCTTTACTCCTTAGTAACTATTGCGATTCAGCCGGTTGTTGACCTTTTTTCTTATCGGCAACCAAACCGATTTTATCAATATCCTGTTTACGGATTTGATTGACGGCATTTACAACTGTTCCGTAATCAACTTCGACCCCGCTTTTGATATAGACAATTCGCTTATCGGGTGTTTTGTTCTCCATTAATCTGTTGATTTTTTCACCTAATGAATCCAAAGGATACGGTTCTTTCCCGATATAAAAATTGTTGTTATCGGGAATTGCCACGATGACTGATGTATCTTTGGCAATATCCGGGTCTTCCTCCGGTGAAAGCATCTCTTTTGGCAGATTAACGGAAACGCCTTGTTGAAGAAGAGGTGTTACGATCATAAAAATAATCAATAACACTAACATTACATCAACCATCGGAGTAACATTGATTTCCGAGTTATATTCACTGGCACCACCGATTTGCATTCCCATATAATAAATCTCCCTTTAATCGGTTATTAACCTTTCAATTGTTTGTTTCTTTGTTTGATGAAATAATCAACCAATTCTGAAGCAGAATTTTCCATTTCAACTCCAAAACTCGTAACTTTATTTTGAAAATAATTAAATAACCAAACAGCCGGAACTGCTACGGCAATACCAAAAGCGGTAGCGATCAGAGCTTCGGCGATAGCACCGCCGACCGCGCCGATACCGGCAGTCTCATTTGTTCTCAAAGCCTGAAAAGCACCGATGATACCGACAACCGTTCCGAACAAACCGACGAACGGAGCAGTTGATCCGACCGTTGCCAAACCGGACAAACCGCGTTTTAACTCCGCAGTTTTGACGGCAATAGCGCGTTCGAGAGCGCGTTTCGATGCTTCCATTTCATCAGCCGAAATATCATCATTCCCCTGATGTGCGTTAAATTCCTTCAAACCCGAAGAGACGACCATCGCAAGATGCGAATCTTTGTGTTTGTCGCTGATATTGATAGCTTCGTCAATATTGCTGGTTTTTAACGCCTGAGCTACTTTCGGTGCATATTGACGCGACTGTTGTTTGGCTTTGTTATATGTCAGCCATCTTTCGATTCCTACGGCTATCATATAGATAGACATTAGCAAAAGAATAATAATAACGATCCATCCCGGAACCGTTAAACTCTTGGCAATATCATAGATACCGAATGATATTTCAGGACCTTTTCCGCCCTCAGCAAACATTAAAAATACGCCTAAAAAAAGGCTCGTTAAAAGTGTCATTTTTTCCTCCAAAGAAATCTTTAATAAATTTTATGATTGCAAAAAGATAATGACTGTTTGTTAATAATTACAG
Source organism: Pyrinomonadaceae bacterium (assembly GCA_965217985.1). Classification (GTDB taxonomy): domain Bacteria; phylum Acidobacteriota; class Blastocatellia; order Pyrinomonadales; family Pyrinomonadaceae; genus DATHTS01. The sequence goes on along the minus strand of CBDCJY010000001.1, from coordinate 30,215 downwards.
TCATTATCTTTAGTGATGTTTACGGGACAAAATTATAAACAATAACTCCGTTGACTTTAACAGCTTGTCCTGAAAGCAGAGTCGGTTTAAATCTCGCGCCACGGGCGGCTTGTTCTGCCGCTTGACGAAGCAATGGATGTCCTGAAACGGCATTTGCCGAGACAACACTTCCGTTTTCATCAATCAAAACTTGAACATTAACAGCACCGCTGGCTCTGACAGCGCGGGCGGCAGCCGGATACGGCGGTTTCGGCAGACTGAGCGCACTACCGTTGACCACACCTTTAGAAATCGGTTTTGACGGCTTCGGCGCCGGCGGCGGCGGCGGCGGCGGCGGCGGCTTCGGAGCGTCATTTGTTTTAACTACTTCGGGCGGTTTCGGATCGGCAAAACCGGTTGATCCGCCTCCGCTGTCACCTGTTCTTCCGCTGCTCGAACTTCCCGGCGGCGGATCGGCATTACTTGTTCCTTTTGTTACGATTCCGCTTTTCGGAATCGGCGGAATATTCGATGCTTTGGTGCTGGTTACGTCAGGAATTTTCGGTGACATATCAACCCTTTGAATCAACTCGGTTCGCGTAGCGACTTGCGGTTGGTTGGTGGGTTTCACCTCTTGTTTGGGTTTATCCTCCGGTTCGGGTTTCGGCGGCTCTTCTTCGGCAATCGGAACAGGAGCAACGAGTTGCGATAATTCGAGATCATCGTTAACACCGTATTCTTTTCCGAACAGACTGTAAGTCCATCCCGATATAAGAGCGATAAACATAACCACAAACACCGACAAAAGGAAACCGCTTCGCCGAGTGTTTTCCTTTGATGTGCTTTTGGATTCTACTAATTGATCTAACATATATATCTTTCTCCTTTTATCCGGTGCCAATCAGGTCAAAGGTAATATCCTCTCTTCAGACATATTTAATGTAAATTAAATTTTAGTTGTATTCGTTAATTTCAATTGTAACGATACAAACTGAAATCTTGCAAATTAAACTCTTAAAATTGAACTTTTTTTCATCAAGCGCGGGACATCAGACTCTTGCCGATTAAACAAACGATAGCCTCGCAAAATCCGAAATCGCTTACAGCGAAGGCGAAAAAAAGCATCTACGATTTAATTGACCAGCAACGATTTGAAGTCTAAAACCAAAAGTCGAGAAAGTCAAGAATAAAAATATATTTTGATCTTGATAATAGTAGATTTTACTAATTCTAAATTTTTAATATGAGACTTTATTTTTTGTGATTTATAGGTGATAATAACAACTGCCGCGTAGGTTTTACTGCAAATTTATTTTATTGCCGCCGTCTTTGTTTTCGGGTAAATAACAAAAATCATACTATTTTCCATACATTTTTCTTGCCTGTGTGGATTTATTAATTGGAGATAAAACAATGAAGAAATTTAACTTTTTTTTCTTAACAGTAAAAAAAAACAAGTCGCTGTTTTTTTTTAGTTTGGGCTTTTTTGTGACTATGTTGTCAATCGGTACCTCTGCAATCAAGGCTCAACCAAGTGCAACTTTCGACCGAATGTGGGTTGATTATAATGTCAAAGAAGGCAATCTGAGCGGGATGAAAATTCACGTTAAATTTACCGCTAACAGCCTGAAAGCAACTGATTGCCAGTTAAGAGTAAAATTTTATTACGACGAAGAAAAACCGCTCAAGGACAATAACAAAAAATTCTATACCACGAATGGTGACATAATTGTTTATAAAGATTTAAAACCCGGATTCGATCCCGCAGAATTTAGTGATTTTCAACTTTTTATGCCGTATGACGAACTCGATCTGTCATTTGGTGAGTATAAGTTGAAAATGGATGTTGATCTGACTTATAAAGACGGTGAATTGATTCAGCATCTGACCTGGTTTGATTTTACATACAGCAAAAAAGCACCCGTCACATCAACAAAACCGACTGCGACTTTCGACAAAATGTGGATCGAATACGACGTAACTGAAAAAGGTCAGTTCGGAATGCGGATTCACACGAAATTTACCGTCAAAGGGATGAAAGAAACTAACGGTTATCTGGTATTTTTCTTTGATCGCGGAACCACCGAAACACGCTTAAAAAGTTACGACAATAAATTTCAGAGTAAGGCAAATGACGTAGCCGTTTACAGAACCATCAAACCGGCTTATGATCCGGCTGAATTCAGCGATCTTGATGCTTTTATTCCATATGGCGAACTGCATCTCACAAAAGGCGAACATAATCTTCGGATTGATGCCGCTTTGATCTATGAAAACGGAACATTCATCCAACATTTGGGCTTTGAACCATTTCGCTACTGGAAACAATAAACAACTCCGCAAGTGAAAATAAACAGACCGTGAGATTTATTTTTCTCACGGTCTGTTTATTACTGACAAAGATTCGATTTTTTCAAAATCATTTTACTGCCGATAGTTGTAAACGTGCCTTCGATTTTTCGAGTTTTTCGAGTTCGATTTCAAGTTCTTCTTCAGTTCCCTTCCAATCCTTTAAAATCTTTTCCGCTTCGTCACGTTCGGTTTTAGCCGATTCGGAATTAATCTCGTCCGAACGCTCGACAACATCAGCTAAAATCGAGACTTTGTTTGAATTGACTTCGACAAAGCCTCCGGCGACGACCATTTTTTCGGTTGCACCTTTTGTCGAATACGATAAAATTCCCGGCTTTAAGGTTGAAATAAGCGGTGCGTGATTCGGTAAAATGCCGACTTCGCCGGCGGCGGTCGGTATCGTTACAAAATCAACCGCTTCATCGAAAACCTTTTTTTCGGGCGTTACAATTTCTAAATTTAATTCTGCCATAAAAGTTAGGGATGAAGGATGAGGGATGAGGGATGAAAAATTTCATCCCGATTCATCCTTCATCCTTCATGATTCATCCTTAATTAAGCTGCCGCCGCCATTTTCTGAGCTTTTTCGCGCGCTTGTTCGATTGTGCCGACCATATAGAAAGATTGTTCGGGCATATCGTCGCATTTGCCTTCGATGATTTCCTTAAAGCCTTTGATCGTGTCTTCGACTTTGACGTATTGACCTTTCAAACCCGTAAATTGTTCGCCGACGAAAAACGGCTGGGAGAAGAAACGCTGAACTTTTCGCGCTCGCGCAACGGTCAATTTGTCGTCTTCACTTAATTCATCGAGACCGAGAATGGCAATAATATCCTGCAAATCTTTATAGCGTTGGAGAATCTGTTTGACCTCTTGCGCCGTGTTGTAATGCTCGTCGCCGACGATCTGCGGATCGAGAATACGCGAATTTGATGCGAGCGGATCAACCGCCGGATAAATTCCGAGTTCGACGATCTGACGCGACAAAGCAGTAACCGCGTCCAAGTGAGCAAACGTCGTCGCCGGAGCCGGATCGGTATAGTCGTCCGCCGGAACGTAAACGGCTTGAATCGAAGTGATCGCGCCCGTTTTTGTTGACGTAATGCGTTCCTGCATTTCGCCCATTTCCGAAGCGAGCGTCGGCTGATAACCGACCGCTGACGGCATCCGTCCGAGCAGTGCGGAAACTTCCGAACCTGCCTGCGTAAATCTGAAAATATTGTCAACAAAAAACAGCACGTCGTTTCCCTGATCGCGGAAATATTCGGCAACCGTCAAACCCGACAACGCGACACGCAGACGCGCTCCCGGCGGTTCGGTCATCTGTCCGTAAACGAGCGATACTTTCGAGCCTTTGATCTCGTTTTTGTCAACTTTCGACAGATCGAATTCGCCGGTTTCTTCCATATTATGGTTGAACGCATCGCCGTATTTGATAACTTTCGATTCGACCATTTCGCGCAATAAATCGTTGCCTTCGCGTGTGCGTTCGCCGACTCCGGCAAAGACCGAATAACCGTCACTTCCGATAGCGACGTTGTTGATGAGTTCCATAATCAGAACCGTTTTCCCAACGCCTGCGCCGCCGAACAGACCGATCTTTCCGCCGCGCAAAAACGGTTGAACGAGATCAATAACCTTGATTCCCGTTTCAAACATTTCAAGCGAAGTTGATTGCTCGTCAAAACTAGGCGCGTGTCTGTGAATCGAAGATTTTGTTTCCGAATTAACCGGACCGAGTTCGTCAACCGGCTCGCCGATGACGTTCATCACGCGTCCTAAAGTTGCTTCACCGACCGGAACGGTAATCGGACCGCCGAGATCAAACGCCTTCATCCCGCGAACCATTCCGTCGGTCGGAAGCATCGAAACGGCGCGGACGCGACCTTCGCCGAGATGCTGCTGAACTTCGGCAACAACATCAATTTTCGTTTCAACATCGAAACCTTCGCTCGAAATTCTCAAAGCCTGATAAATCGGTGGTAAATAATTGTCTGAAAATTCTACGTCAACAACCGGACCGATGATCTGCACGACCCGTCCGATTTGCTGTCCATTTGTATCTGCCATTTTTAAATAAACTCCTTAGAATAAAAAGCTGAAATAACCAAAGCAGTAAGAATATCATAACAATTTGAGATTAAGCAAAGCGGGCAAACAGCTACTTTAAAATAGAGTTTTTTACCGTTAAATTTTGAATTTAAGTTTTCTTACGTTAGTTTATTAAATAGAAATTTTCAGATTTTATCCAAACTTTTATTTATAAAAACCAGAAATCCGACAACTTAAATTCAAAACTCAACGTCTGATTTTTGGAAACTCTTCCCGAACCGCTTTAATTATGAAATACAAATTCGCATTCTTATTATTCACGATCATTTTAAATTTTTCTGTTTTTACATCTGCTCAAAGCTATAACGACGCTGCACTTTCGCGTGTTTCGGCGCAGGACAAATCGAGCCGTAACGACAAAGGCGAAATTCCGCTTTTGTCTATGCCGGAACATCTCTATCGCGCCGATGTCTATATGGCAAACCGTCATTTTCCCGAAGCGCGTGAACATTGGAAGAAAATTTTAGACAATTTTTCCGGCAACGACGCGGCGATGGCGAAAGCACTTTTCGGCACGGCGCGTTCTTATATGTGGGAACGCGAAAATCAGAAAGCGGTTGATTGGTTCGACCAACTGACGAAAGATTATCTGAACACGAAAGAAGGACGCGAAGGTCTGGCGTTTAAAGGCGCGAGTTATGTTCGTTTGGGAAAAAACATCGAAGCGGCGAAGAACTTACGAGCAATACACGATAATGTTTCCGAACGGCGAACGAATTGAAACCTCTTATCTAAACATTATTGATTCTTACCGCGAAGCGAAAAAATACGACGACGCGATTAATTGGGTAAACAAAGCGCGAATCAGATTCGGCAATTCTTCCGTTACGACAAATGCTCTGCAATCGCTTTTGAGAATGGAAATTCACCGCCAGAATTGGAACAACGCAATCTCGGCGGCGGATCAGGTATTGACGATGGATAAATTTTACAGTTCGATGACTTCCGCCGATGAAGTAAAGTATTTAAAGGCATTTTCATTGGAAAAAGCCGGACGAAAAGCCGATGCGATCAGCGTTTACAATTCGATTCCCGACAGTTTCACATCGTATTACGGCGGTTTGGCGAAAGAAAGATTAGACGAACTTCAGCCGGATAATTTCAAAAAAACGGCTTCGGTTTCAGCCCGGATGACGAGCGATTATCCCGTAATGTATCGCACCGAACTCTTGCGTTTCGGCAAAATGCGTAAAGTTGATGCGCGATTTTTGTTGGCGATTATGAAACAGGAAAGCAGTTTTCGCGCTAACGCCAAATCGCCGTCGGCGGCTCGCGGACTTTTGCAATTGGTTTTCGACACCGCGCTCAAATACAACAAAAAAGCCGGTTTTCCGAATCTCCAACCCGACGATCTCTACAATCCGACAACCAATATCGCAATCGGAAGTCTTTACGTCGCCGAATTGAAAGACCAATTCGACGGCGTTTACGAAGCGATTGCGGCAAGCTACAACGGCGGCGAAGACAATGCGGCGCGTTGGCTCGAACGCAGCAAACCGAGAGAACCGGCAATCTTTGCTTCGGAAGTCGGTTTTGCCGAAACGAAAAATTACGTCTTCAAAGTAATGAACAATTATAGAGTTTATCGTGAGCTTTACACCGAAGATTTACAGAGAAAATGATTTTAGATAACACACGATAATCAAACTCGACACGACAAAAACCCTGCAATTTAGTTAGATTGCAGGATTTTTGTCGTTTATTTATTAATTTATAAACGAGGTTTATTGTGTAAAAATCCCCAACTTTATTCGCGCCAATCGCCGACACCTTCGCGTTCGACGTGATAGCCGGAATCTTCGAGATATTTTTGGACGCTTTGACCGTGTTCTTCGTCGCGGACTTCCAAAACCATTTCGATTCCGACGCTGCCCAAAGGCGCGAGCCACATTGCGCGTTGATGGACAACTTCGATGACGTTCGCTTTTGTTTCAGCGATGTGATCGAGCAGACGCGCAAGCATTCCCGGACGATCATTGACCAAAACTTTCAAGATAATATAACGACCGTTTCGCACGAGAACTTGTTCCAAAACTCGCGCCAAAAGATTCGCGTCAATATTTCCGCCGCACAAAACCGCGCAAACCGTGTCGTTTTCATTGACTTTAATTTTTTTGGAAAGCAAAGCCGCGAGACCAGCCGCGCCCGCGCCTTCGACGACGAGCCGATTGTTCTGAACGGCGAAATAGATCGCTTTCGCAATTTCATCTTCGGAAACTTCGACGATTTCATCCACAAAATCTTTGATAATCGGCAGAGTTTTGTTTCCCGGACATTTGACTGCGATACCGTCGGCAATCGTGTTGCCCGCGCCCGCTTTGACGGGCTTTCCGGCGGCTAACGATTTTTTGATCGTCGAAACATTTTCCGTCTGAACGCCGATTATGCGAACTTCGGGAAGAAGTTCTTTTGCCGCAATCGCAATTCCCGAAATCACGCCGCCGCCGCCAATCGGCACGACGATCACATTCGTATCCGGCAAATCCGCCGCAATTTCCAAACCGATAGTTCCCTGTCCGGCGATTATCAGATCGTCGTCAAAAGCGTGAATGTGCGTGTAACCTTGTTCGTCGCGCAATTGAAATGAATAATCCATCGCTTCGTCAAAACTCGAACCGTGCAGGATAACTTCCGCGCCGAAACCTTTGGTCGCAATAATTTTCGTCAAAGGCGCGTATTCGGGAACAACAATCGTGGCTTTGATGCCGAGAAGTTTGGCGGCGAGCGCAACGCCCTGCGCGTGATTTCCGGCGGAAGCGGCAACCACGCCGCGTTTTTTTTCCTTTTCGGAAAGCCGCGAAATTTTGTTATACGCGCCGCGAATTTTAAACGAACCGCTGCGCTGTAAACATTCCGCTTTGAGATACGCGCTCGCGCCGATCTCTTCGGAAAGTTTAACGTCGGGCAAAATCGGCGTTTGGATAATTATGTCTTTAATTAAGTGATTGGCTTCTTGAATGTCGGAAAATTGAACGCTCATAAGCCGTAATTATATGCGTAAATTAGTTCTATTTGTAAAACCCGAATACAAAAAAAACGAGAGCCGGAGCAAAAAAAGTTACGGAATGAATAAAAGAAGAAAATTGCGGAATATAGTAGATAAAAGAAATGATAACTGTAAGTTTTTTTTGCTCCGGCTCTCGAATTATCAAATGATCTAAATAATCGTCTGTTAGACTTCGCTTAAAATAAAATTTTGCCGTTTGCTGACGAATTTATTTTTCAAACCGACGAATTAATAACTACATCTATTAACTAACACGCCGAAATTTTACAAAAAGGATCAATATAATAAAGAAAAATATTTTTATATTCGTAAATAAATTAATATAGGATATATTTATAGAAACTATTTGGAGGAAAAAATGGAAATTGGATTAATCGCGTTGTTAGTTATTGTCATCGGTGTTTTGACGGTTTTATTTAAAACCATCAAGATCGTTCCGCAATCGAGCGTTTTGTTAATTGAAAGACTCGGACGTTTTCATAAAGTCGCGGCGAGCGGTTTGAATATCGTCGTGCCTTTTTTCGAATCGCCGCGTGCGGTTTACTGGACAAATGTTCGTCCCGGTCTGACTTCGATTGATCTCCGCGAACAATATATCGATTTGCCGCCGCAGCCCGTCATCACGCGCGATAACGTGACGATCAATGTTGATTCGGTCGTTTACTGGATGATTACCGATCCGATCAAAGCCGTTTATGAAATCAACGATTTAGTCGGTTCGCTCGTGCAGTTGACGATTACCGGAATGCGTTCCGTGATGGGCGAAATGGATTTGGATCATACGCTTTCAAACCGCGATCAAATTAATTCAAAACTGCGTTTGATACTCGACGAAGCAACCGATAAATGGGGCGTAAAAGTAACACGCGTTGACGTAAAAAATATCAATCCGCCGGAAGATGTTCGCATCACGATGGAAAAACAGATGACCGCCGAACGCAACCGCCGCGCTTTGATTTTGCAGGCGGAAGGTGACAAACAAGCCGCGATTACTCGCGCCGAAGGTGAAAAACAAGCTTCGATCACACGCTCGGAAGGCGAAAAAGAATCGGCGATATTACAAGCTGACGGTGCGGCGCAGGCGAGAATGAAATCCGCCGCCGCCGACGCGCAAGCCATCGCACAAATCGCGCAGGCAATCGGCAATCCCGAACAAACGACGCAGTATTTAATCACATCGCGCTACATCGAAAGTTTGCGCGATATGACGAAAACGAATAATGCAAAAGTAATTTTTATGCCGATGGAGACATCGAGTATGCTTTCGAGCATCGGCGCGATTAAAGAAGTTTTCGCTGAAACGGGCGAGAAAAAAGATCAGCAACAACAGATTCAGCCGCCGCGTTCGCCGCGTGAACTGAATCGCTAATAAATTAGAGGATTTTTAATTTTTATGAAATACATTTTTTTGATAACATTGGCGGTTTTACTAAACTTCGGCTGTGCCGGAAGCAATGCGGCGCAAACCGCGAAAAATTCTCCGACTGTCGAAGGCAAAACCATCTACGATTTTTCGATGACCGACATCGAAGGCAAAAAGGTCGAACTCAGCCAATATAAAAATAAAGTCGCGATGATCGTCAACACGGCGAGCAAATGCGGCAACACACCGCAATACGAAGGTTTACAGAAAATCTACGATAAATACAAAGATCAGGGATTTGTCGTCTTGGGTTTTCCCGCCAATAATTTTATGGGACAAGAACCGGGAACGAATGAAGAAATAAAAGATTTCTGCACTCTGAAATATAAAGTTTCGTTTCCGATGTTTTCCAAAATTTCCGTCAAAGGCGAAGATCAGGATGCTTTTTATAATTTCCTGACGAATGAAAAAGCGCAGTTTCCCGGCGACATAACCTGGAATTTCGAGAAATTTTTAATCAACGAAAAAGGCGAAGTGATCGCCCGGTTCACTCCGAAAACAAAACCGGAAGAACCGCAGGTCATCGAAGCAATCGAAAAGGCTCTGAGCGGAAAAACAACTGAAAAAACTACGGCGATGAAAAATTAAAACTTTCTTTTTTCTGATAGATCGAGCCGGTCGGCTGAAGTTTGCTTTCATAAATTATGATTTCGGAAACTTCAAATTCGACCGGCTCGATTTTATTTTCGAGATGATTTTCGATTAATCCATTCGCCTTTTTCGGGTCTCTGATCCGGGCAATCGTCAAATGAGGTTGATAGATTCTCTGCTCTTTTTTAAATCCGATTTTTTCGCATTCGTTTTCCAAAACCGAATTTATCTTCTGCAAAATTTCAATATCGCCTGTTACGCCGAGCCATAAAATACGCGCATTTTGCGGCGATGGAAAAACTCCGTTAGATGAAATCCGTAATTTGAAACCTGAAACTTTTCCGGCAATTTTTTGTATAACCCCTTTTAACTTTTCCAATTGAAAATCGTCCATTTCGCCTAAAAATTTTAGCGTTATATGAATTTTTTCGGCGCGTTCCCATCCGACATTGACCGAGTGAAATTTATTGTTTAATTCGGCAATATGTTCCGCGACTTTGCGGCGCGAATGTTCCGAAATGTCAACGGCGACAAAAATTCTTTTTTTCATACGACTAACGATTAACGATTGAGAAAAAACTTTGTTAAAATCTACGAGTTTATATGAAATTCATCAAATTCCTGTTCGCCATTTTTATCATCGCAATTTTAACGACCGGCGGCGTTTCATACTGGCTTTACAATTCGCTTAAAAAGCCGCATCAACACGATAAAATGGGCAAATTTATCCAGATCGAAAAAGGTTCTTCGCCGAATCAGATCATTTCAAAACTCGCTTCCGAAGGAATTATTTCGAGCGAATATCCGACATTGATTTATCTGCGAACTTTGGGCGATGCCGGAAAACTGCAAGCCGGAGATTACAGTTTCGAATCTCCGATCACGCCTTTTCAGGTTATCGCCGAACTCGAAAAAGGCAAAGATCGAACTGTTAAATTGACAATTCCCGAAGGTTTTACGCGCTTTGACATTGCTAAACGCATCGCCGAAAAGTTTCCGCAAAATCCGCCGACGGACGACAAAGCGATTTTGCTTTTGATGGACGACACGACGCTCATCAGAGAAATCGCGCCGGACGCAAAAAATCTCGAAGGCTTTATGTTTCCCTCGACATACGAATTTTCGCCGGATGTAAAACCGAAGGAAATCATCGAAAGAATGGTCGGACAATTCAAAAAAATCTGGAATCCGGATTTTACGAATCGTGCCAAACTTATCGGCAGAACGCCGCTCGAAATGGTAACGATTTCGTCTTTGATCGAAACCGAATCGAAACACGACGAAGAACGCGCCGTCGTCGCCTCTGTAATTTACAATCGCCTGTCGAAAAATATTCCGCTCGGCATTGACCAAACCGCCGTCTATATTGCGAAAATGCAAAACCGCTGGGACGGCGTGATAAATAAAAGCGATCTCGAATCCGATTCGCCGTATAACACGCGAAAATTCGGCGGAATTCCGCCCGGACCGATTTCGTCCGTTTCCGAAAGCGCACTCAAAGCCGCCTTCGATCCGGCGAAAACCGATTACATTTTTTATGTCTTAAACGTCCAGAAAAACGACGGCTCGCATAATTTTTATGCGTCCGCCGCAGAATTTGAAAAAGGAAAAGCCGAATATCAGAAATGGCTCGAACAACAGCGAAAAAATTGACGCACGATTGCTCTTTAACCTACAATGAACTTTGAATGGGACGAACAAAAGCGTTTGATAAATATCCGGCGACACGACATTGATTTTGTTGATGTCGTCAGACTTTTTGACGATTGGCGATTTTCGATCATTGACAACCGTTTTGATTATGGTGAAATAAGATTTTTTACCCTCGGCATCTTGGATGGACGCATCATAGCCATTACGCATACTGAAACCGACGATGTAATCAGAATTATTTCTGCGAGAAAGGCGAACAAAAATGAGCAAGAAAAATACTTTAGAAAAATCGCAAACTGATTGGGCGAAAATTGACGCAATGACCGATGATGAAATTGATTATTCGGATATTCCGCCGATTACCGACGAAATGTGGAAAAACGGCATTCTGCGAAAAGGCTTTAAAACGATTCAGAAAAAATCACAAGAAAATCTATCTGTTGACCGCGACATTATCGAATTTTTCAAAGCGCACGAAAAAAATTATCAATCGAAAATCAACGAACTGCTTCGCGCTTATATGAAAGCGCAGCAAACGAAATAATTTTTTTTGGAACTTTCTCAGATAGTTCGTGTCTAATAATTTATGAAGACAGACCAACCGATTAAAAGATTGGAATATAGACTATTTTTGATAATAACTGTGTTGGCTTTCGTATTTTCAATCTTCGGCTTGGTTGTTTACTTAGACAAAGATCAAAAAGAACGCGACGCTTACTACCAACAACAATCCGTCAACAGTGAGAAAATTTCGATCAGTTTTGCAGGACCATACTGTTTTCCAGACAATCATCCGCGCTTTCTCTTATTAACTATTTTGCTGGTCGGATTGCTGTTTTTGACCGCTTTCTTTGAATTTTATTTTTTGTCTATATTGTTTTTATTTATTCTCATAAGCAGATTTATTTACTGGTATTTCGACACTCAAAAATTGTTGCAATCCAATGAAACGGCGATTGTTAAGGGAGTAAATTCTTTTCTTTACAAAGCCAATGATTTTGACCTAGCGACTCTCTCCATTCTCACGTTTTTATGCGTATGGCAACTTTCGATTCTTTTCCGAAAATCCGATAAAAAACTATTTAAAAAAGATATAATGCCTTAATGATAAAACTTCTTGCGTTAGATTTGGACGGAACTTTGCTTGATTCAAAAGGAAAGATTTCCGCCGAAAATAAATTTGCAATTCGCCGAGCCGAACAAAACGGCGTTCTCGTCACGATAGCGACCGGCAGACGTTTCCGCGATGCGCGTCCGGTCGCGCTCGAAGCGGAATTTAACGCGCCGATTATCACGCACAACGGCGCACTTTTAAAATTCGCCCGAACGCTCGAAACCATAGCTTTTTCGACAATAAAAAATAAAACCGTTTCGGAAATACTGCGCGTCGGGAAAAATGTCGGCGGCGACGCGCTTTTGAGTGCCGATCCGCACGGCAAAGGAACGCTTTTTTACGATACGATTTCCGATAAAAATATTCCGCTGAAAAAATATCTCGCGTGGGCGGATACGCTTCACGGTGACGAAGCCGAAAGTTCCGTGCATCACGTCGAGAATTTGAACGAAATCGTCGAAAATGTCGAAACCGTTCATATTTCTTTTTCGGGAACTTGTGCGCCGATGCTCGAAATGCAGAAGATTTTGGAAAATGAATTAAAAGATTCGGTAAATATTCTGGCGACCGTCTATCCGCATCTCGATTTTACGCTTTTGGACATTTTGCCGCCCGAAGCGTCGAAAGCTCACGGCGTTAACGAACTTGCAAAAATGCACGATTTAACGAGCGAAAACGTGATGTGCATCGGCGATAATTTCAACGATCTCGAAATGCTCGAATACGCCGGAACGCCGGTGATTATGGGAAATGCCGCGCCCGAATTGCTTGATCGCGAAGAATTTTATACAACTTTAAGTAACGATGAAAACGGCGTTGCGAAGGCAATCGAACGATTTATTTTAAAAATCTGAAATAGATTTTACAAGCTATTCGTGATAGTTTTTCATTTTTGCAATTTATAAATTTTAAGGAGAATTTTAATGGGAAAAACAGCAGTTTTAGAAACGAACAAAGGGACGATCAAATTTGAACTTTTAGAAGACGACGCGCCGAAAACGACGGAAAATTTTCGTCTATTGGCGGAAAAAGGTTATTACGACGACGTGATTTTTCATCGCGTGATTAAAAACTTTATGATTCAGGGCGGCGATCCGCTCGGAATGGGTTACGGCGGCGAATCGGCTTGGGGCGGAAAATTTGACGACGAAATCGAAAAATCTTCGCCGCTCTATCAAGGACATTACGGCAAAGGCACGGTTGCAATGGCAAATTCGGGACCGAACACGAACGGTTCGCAGTTTTTTATAATGCACATTGATTATCCGCTGCCGCCGAGCTACACGAAATTCGGCAACGTCGTCGAAGGTCAGGACATTGTCAACGCAATCGCCGAAAGCGCGGTCGGAGCAAATGACAAACCGATTGACGAAATCAAAATGCTGAAAGTTTATATCGAAGACTAACAAAACGGATAATGGATATTGGAAATTGGATAGATTTTTTATTTTAATATCCATTATCCAATATCCATTTTTATGAGAGCAGTAATTCAAAGAGTTTCGCGGGCAAAAGTTTCGGTTGACGCAGAAACGACGGGCGAGATCGGGAAAGGAATTTTGGTTTTGCTCGGTGTTTCTCGTCAAGACACGGAAAAGGAAGCCGATTCTCTGCTCGAAAAAGTTCTTAATTTACGAATTTTCGAGGACGAAGCGGAAAAGATGAATCTTTCGCTGCTCGACATCAAAGGCGAACTGCTCGTCGTTTCGCAATTTACGCTTTACGGCGATGCGCGAAAAGGTCGCCGACCTTCATTTATCGAAGCCGCCGCGCCGGAAACCGCTAATAAACTTTACGAGTATTTTGTCGCAGAATCGAGAAAACAAATTTTCAAAGTCGAAACCGGACGTTTTCAGGCGATGATGAATGTCGAACTCGTGGGTGACGGTCCGGTAACTATTTTACTCGACAGTACAAAATTATTTTGATTTAAAAATATGAATAAAAAATTTTTGATTTTACTTTTTGTTTTTGCGGCGATGTTTCCAGCGTGTAATAAAAACACGACAGTCAATAAATCTTCAACGGCTCAACCCGAAGTAAAAAAAGGCGTTGCGCCGGTTGCCGACAGCGAGATCGCCGTGATCGAAATGGAAGAACCGGCATACGGCACGATAAAAATCGAATTTTATTCAAACATCGCGCCGAAAGCCGTTGCGCGGTTTAAAGAACTCGCCAAGGAAGGTTTTTATAACGGTTTGACGTTTCATCGTATCAGCGATTCGGTAATTCAATCCGGCGATCCGCTTTCCAAAGACGACGATCCGACCAACGACGGCACGGGAAATTCCGACAAGCCGAATATCGAAGCCGAACTTTCCGATATTCCATACGATGTCGCAACGGTCGGCGCGGCGCGAAAACAAGAGTTTAACTCCGCCAATTCGCAGTTTTTTATTACATATAAACGCCAACCGGCTTTCGATAATAAATACACCGTTTTCGGCAAAGTTTTTGAAGGAATGAACAACGTCCGAACAATTTCAGGTGCGCCGACAGATAAAATTAATGAACGACCGCTTGAGAATATCAAAATAAAACAAGTTACAATTCAGCCGCGATGATTTTAAAATGAAAACATTTGAAATTGGAAATCTTACCGAATCCATAATTTTGAGTGCTTATCTCAAAGCCGGATTTAATGTGAGCATTCCGTTCGGTTCAGGTGCAAGCTACGACCTTTTAGTTGACACAAATTCTAATATTTTCAAGACTTCAGGTCAAAATCGGCTGGATCAGTTAAGGCGTTCTAAAACATAAGTGTCAGCGTCGGCAAACAAAAAATAAAGTTAATAGAAATTACAATGAATCTGAAATTGATTTTCTTGCGGTTTTTTGTCCGCAAAATGAAAAACTTTACGGAATACCGATAAAAAACCATCCTGTTTTAGGTTGGCTTAGAATTTCTCCGGTGAAAAACGGACAATCCAAAAGAATTAATTGGGCTTCTGATTATTCTTGGGAAAAATATATCGAAGAATTAAAACTGAATACGCCCGGCAAGAATTGAACTTGCGACCTTTCGGTTCGGAGCCGAACGCTCTATCCACTGAGCTACGGGCGCGGAAAAAAGATTATCGCACAATAGATTCCGTTTCTCAACAAAATAACTTTTAACTTTTTCAATGCAGAAAATCACAAGCCGCGATAATCATAAATTAAAATTTGCGCGAAGAATCCGCGACGGTCGTGAAAACGCATTTCTATTTGTCGAAGGCGTTCGGTTGGCGGAAGAATTTTTGAAAAGCGGTCTGGAAATTTTCGATTGTTTTTTTACAGATGATTTTATAAAAACCGAACGCAGCAAAAAACTTTTCGAGCAAATCGCCGCCAAAACGGAAAATCTTTTTGAAATTCCCGCGCAAATTTTTAATTCTCTTTCCGGCACGAAAAATTCGCAAGGTTTAATTTTAATCGGAAAAAAACCGCAAACGGGAAAAGAAAATATTAAACTTTCGATCTCGCAATTTCAAAAATTTCCTTTCGTGATGTTTCTCAAGGAGATAAATAATCCGAACAATCTCGGCGCGGTTTTACGAACCTGCGAAGCTGTCGGACTTTCAAATGTAATCGTTTCAAATAATTCTTCCGATATTTTTTCGCCGAAAGCTCTGCGGTCGGCGATGGGCGCAAGTTTTAGAATGAATTTTTGGACTGATGCGAAATTTGAAGATGTATTACATTGGGCGAAAGAAAATAATCTGGCAACAATCTGCGCCGATATAAATTCCGCAAAAAATCTCTGGGAAATCGAATGGAAAAAGCCGAGATTATTGATTTTCGGTTCGGAAGCTCACGGCTTGACTGAATCGGAAAGACACAAAATCGATGAAAGTTTGATAATTCCGATGAGTGAAAATGTGGAAAGTTTGAATCTGGCGGTTTCTTGTGCGGTTGTTTTATACGAAGCGAAAAGAAACCGGATTTGAAATAAAAATGAGAGATGAAATAGATCAAATCTCTCATTTTGCCGAGAGTTTTTTCTCTTGGTAAATTAAAACTGTCCCGAATTTCAAACGCTAAACTTTCATTTCCAACAATCATCTGCAAATGTCACGCAAATTTTGCGAATTGGAATCTTTGCGAGCTAAAAATTTATCCGAGATTATTCAAAACATTCGGGATTTATAAAATTCGATCCGTTGACGACATTTTTCAGCCGAAAACAAATCTTTTAAAATTCAAACTTCGTCTCCAATCTCCATTTATTTCACTCTCGCTCCAATATCTGCATTTTCGATAAATGTTGCAAGTGCAGGTTTTTCGCCCGTGCCGTCTTCGAGACTGGCGGCGCAGATCATTCCCTGCGATTCGAGACCGCGCATTTTTCTCGGTTTTAAGTTTGCCACGACGACGACTTTGCGACCGATTAAAGATTCGGGTTCGTAATACTCCGCTAAACCGGCGAGAATCTGGCGCGGTTTTTCTTCGCCGAGATCGATTTCAAAACGCAGAAGTTTGTCGGCTTTCGGAATGCGTTCGCAGACTTTGACTTCGCCGACGCGCAGCTCGACTTTAAGAAAATCATCAATCGTGATGAAATTTTCTTCTTCCGTTTTTTCCTCGACATCGGCATTTTTCTCGTCAACCGCTTCCGGCGCGACCGATGAAGTTTCTATAATTTCTTTAGTTTCTTCTGTTTTTTCGTTTTCCATAATTTCACTCATTACCTTATTTTTATCAATGCGCGGAAAAACCGGCACAGTTTCGCCGATCTCAGTTTCCGCTTTTAATTCTCCGTAACTTAAATTTTCGGGATTTAATGTCGAAATATCTTCGCTCAAACCGATCTGCGCGTAAATATTCTTCGTTGATTCCGGCATCACCGGAAAAAGCAAAACGCAGAGCCAGCGCAGAGTCTCGGTCGCGCGATACAAAACCGCGTTCAGAGTTTCGGCTTGATTTTCATCCTTAACCAATTCCCACGGTTTTGAATCGGTAATTATCTTGTCAATTCTGCCGATCACTTGCCAAATAATTTCTAAAGCCTGCGAAAATTCAAAATTATCGAATCGTCTGACAAATTCGTTTCGCGCATTTTCCAGAACCGAAACGAGTTCCTGCTCGTCGCCGCCGATTCCGGCGCGTTTGGCGAAAATATAATTTTCTTCGCGGATTTTTCCGTTCGGAATTTTTCCGCCACGATATTTTTTTATCATCGAAAGCGTCCGCGATGACAGATTTCCCAAACCGTTCGCCAGATCAGCCGTCGTTTTTTCGATCAGTTTTTCATAACTGAAATTTCCGTCCTGTCCGAAAACCATTTCCGTCAAAACAAAATAGCGAACGGCATCGGTTTGAAAATGTTCGTGCAAAATCTCCGGTTCGATGACATTTCCGATAGTCTTGCCCATTTTTTTGCCGTCCGCATCGAGCCACATTCCGTGCGCGTAAACCGTTTTCGGCAGATCAATTCCGGCGGCATTTAAGAATGAAAACCAGTAAACCGTGTGAAATCGCAAAATATCTTTGCCGACGAGATGTGTCACGTTACGCCAGTATTTTTCAAAACCGACGTTTGCACGTTCTTCGTTTCCGAAACCGATTGCCGTGATGTAATTGGAAAGCGCGTCGAGCCAGACATACATAACGTGATTTTCATCTGCGGGAACGGGAATTCCCCAACTCACCGATTTTTTCTCACGCGAAATCGAAAGGTCTTGCAAACCGCCGCGAATAAAAGATAAAACTTCATTTTTTCGCGCTTCGGGACGAACAAGATTTTGATTACTTTCAATTTGTTCGATCAAAAATTCGTCGTAATCGGAAAGCCTGAAAAAATAACTTTCTTCGGAAACTTTATCTAAAGGTCGTTCGTGGATTTTGCAAAATGGTAATGGAAAATCCGGCTGACCTAAAATGTAATACTCGTCTTCTGTTTTAAATTCGGCGCACGGCGCACAAAACCAGCCTTCGTAAAAACCCTTGTAAATTGTCTCATTTCCTTTCGGAGTTTTATTGGCGGCGATTTGTTTCCACAGATTTTGCACCGCTTCATAGTGAAACGGTTCGGTCGTCCGCATAAAAATGTCGTAATCTTTCAAGCCGAAGTCGGCAAACATTTTTTTTAGTTCGCCCGAAATATAATCAACTTGCTCCTGCGGCGTGCGATTATTTTTTTCCGCCGCACGTTGAATATTTACGCCGTGTTCATCCGTTCCGGTGAGAAAATAGGTGTCAAAACCACGCTGTTTTCTATGTTTTGCTATTACATCAGCAACAATCGTCGTGTAAAGATGCCCAAGATGCGGCAGACTGTTCGCATAATAGATCGGAGTTGTAATATAAAACGTCTTCATAAGTTCAAAATATAAAAGTGTAGCGCGTAAAATGATTTTTTTCTACACGCTACACTTATTAAGATTTTTTTGACCGCGAAATACGCGAAAAACACGAAATTAAAGAAAGAAAAAATAAACAGCTTTTAATTTTAGATTTTTTTTCGCATATTTAGTGTCTTTCGCGGTTAATTTCATTTTATTTTCCGAAACGCTTTTTATCCGCCGCCGAAAATTCGTCCGTGTCGTTATATTTCGGCATTTTATTTGAATCGGCGATTCTTACGCCGATGGCGAGCGCGTATTCGGCTTCCTGAACCATCGCCGAAGCGTCCCACCAATCATAAAACTGATCCGACGGCTGGTGGTAATAATTCGCGTTGTAACCGTTGAAAAATTTGTCGGCTTCGCCCGTCAGAGGTTTGACGAAATCACTTCCGTGCTGCACCGAAACCGCCGGAACGCCGACTTTTGCAAACGGAAAATGATCCGACCGAAAAAAGAAACCTTGTTCGGGACGATCATCGCCCGTCACGGTCAGATTTCTTTCTTTGGCGACTTCGTTTATGTAATCAATCAGGTTTGAACGATTTGCTCCGAGCGGTTTAAAGTCGTTCGTGCTGCCGAAAAAATTAACGCCGTCGAGATTTACATTAGCAGACGTTTTATCGAGCGGAACTAAAGGATTTTTCGCGTAATAATCCGCGCCTAAAAGTCCTTGTTCTTCGGCGGTCGGAAACAAAAATAAAAACGAGCGTTTCGGTCTCTGCTTTTTCGGTATTTTCGCCAAAACTTCGGCAATTCCGAGAACTGCCGCGACACCGGAAGCATTGTCATACGCGCCGTTGTAGATTTTATCGCCCGTTTTATCGGCTTCGCCGACTCCGAGATGATCCCAATGTGCCGAATACACGACATATTCTTTTTTTAATTTATTATCGCTTCCTTCGACAATTCCGACGACATTCGGCGAATCGAAACTTTTCGTTTCGCTTTTCAGATCAACTTTTACTTTTATGCCGGTTTTCACGGGCTGAAAATCGCGTGTTTTGGCTTTTTCGTGCAGTTCGTCGAGATTTAGATTTGCGCTGCTTAAAATTTTCGCCGCCGCTTCATTCGTCGACCACGATTTCAGATTCAAAAAAGGCGTTTTGCCGTTTGCATCACGCGCGATGTCATAACGCCAACCGCCGTTTGAACTTCGCACGACATTCCAGCCGTAACCGGCGGATTCGGTCGTGTGAATCAAAATCACGCCCGCCGCGCCTTTTCTCGCCGCTTCTTCGTATTTATATGTCCAACGTCCGTAATAAGTTAAAGTTTTGCCGGCGAAAAGATTCGGTTCGTTGCTTGTCGCAGGCGGATCGTTGACGAACATCATCAAAATTTTTCCGCGATAATCTTCGGCGTTTCCTTTGTAATCGTTCCAATCATAAAGCGGCGCATCTATGCCGTAACCGACGAAAACTATTTCCGAATCAATCGAAGTTTCCGGCTTTTGCGCGTCGGAAAAACCGACCCAGTCTTCGCCGAAATTATATTCGTCATTTCCGATTTTTAATTTTGTCGCCGGATCGGTTTTCGTGCCGAAAAGTTTGACATTTTGAAAATACGAGCCTTTATTAGCCGGTTTTACGCCGATTTTTTTGAGTTCATCGGCAATATATTCGGGAGCAAGTTTTTCACTTGGGCTTCGTCCGGCAAAACGGTCGGACGATAGTTCTTTGACGCGCTCTTTGATTTTTACAGCGTCGAACATTTGCGAGTAATTTTTCGCCGTTTGTCCGAAAACATAAAAATTAACAGTTAAAATTAAAAGCAATAAGATCGTGATTTTTTTCATAATTTAATTTCTCTTAATTGAATTATTCTTCTTCAAATTCCTCATCATAAATTATTTCCGCACCGCGTAGTTTTTCGACAAAAATCTCCGCATCTTCGGCTTCCGATTCGGGAACGCGAATTTTGATTCCGCCGACCGCCGGAGCGAGCAGATTAAACGCGCCGACAATATTATCGTCCGCCAGATAAACTTCAAAACCTTCATTTTCGAGATGGTTTCTCAAAAATTCGGCTTCGAAAACTTCATAAGTCGTCGCAATCGTTTTCAATTCTTTACTCATTTTTTTATTAAATTATTTACAAATATTTGAAACGGCTTCGATTCTGTCAAAACTTTTTATGAACATCAAGATGTATTTATCTGAATTATCCGAAAATATTCCTCCCTTTCCCTGATAATACAGAACGGCTTCAACTTTACCTCTACAAAAGCTATATCTGTTATTTTCTCTCTCAACCAATTCAAAATTATGATCTTTTAATTCTTTTCTAATTTCTGAAAAGAATTGATTTTCCGGCAGTTCTGTTTTGTAATTAATTTTCAAAAAAATTGATGTGCCGCTTTTACTTGTATCTTCAAGATCATTACTCGTAGTTTTCAAAGGAATTTTTAAATTTTCTAATTCAATTTTCAAATTATTAACCTCATCTTTCCATTTTGGAAAATCAATGGGTTTTCTTGCAATTTTTGAATCTTGATAAAGTATGTAAATCCCAATTATTAAAGCTATAGTTATAGCTGAAAATATTTTGAAAATGTCTTTAAAATTATTATTCATTAACCTTTTATCAAACTCATCGCCTCGGCGCGTGTTCGTGCATCTTTGCGGAAACCGCCGAGAACACTCGACGTGATCGTTTTCGCGCCCGGTTTTTTTACGCCGCGCAAAGTCATACAAGTATGTTCGGCTTCCATCACGACCATCACGCCGACGGGTTGTAATTCATCAAAAAGCGTCTGCGCGATCTGCTGCGTCAGCCGTTCCTGAACTTGCAGACGGTGTGCGAAGATTTCAGAAATTCGCGCCAGTTTTGAAAGTCCGACGATGCGACCGTTTTTCGGAATATACGCGATGTGAACTTTGCCGACGAACGGCGCGAGATGATGTTCGCAAACCGACGCGATGGAAATATCTTTGACGATCACCATTTCGTCGTGCGAATCACCGGGAAGCGGCACGATTTCGGCTTTCGCATCCTGCCACATTCCGCTCGTCAGTTCGGCGTAAAAATTCGCCACGCGTTCGGGCGTTTTTACCAAACCGTCGCGCTCAACATCTTCGCCCATTCCTTCGAGCATCAAACGAACGCCCGCCGCAATTTTTTCTAAATCTACTTTGCTTTTCTGTTTCTTTGCCAATTTAGTTTTCCTGTTTTTGTCCGCGAAATACACTAAATATAAGAAAAAAAAAACTAAAATTTTCTTTTAATTTCGTATATAGTTAGTGTATTTCGCGGACAATCATTTTAATTTCTCTAAAACTTCACGCTCGATTTCGCGCAGAGATTTATTCGATTTTAGCGCAATTTCACGAATTTGTTCATATTCGGGTTTCGCGTTGACGATTTTATCTTTATATCTGGCGATTTTCACATCAATTTCGCCGAATTCGGTTTCGACTTTGACGATTTCGCGCGGCAGACAATCGCGTTCGATTGTCGAAAGGCGAACGCCGAGCGTCGAAGTTTCAGTGTAAAGCAATTCGGTCAAAACTTCCCTTTTTTCAGTATCGCAAAGAATCGAAACCATCGTCGCCGGACGATTTTTCTTCATATGAATCGGCGTAAACCAGCAATCAAAACAACCGATTTCAAACGCGCGTTCCATCACAAAACCGAGAATTTGCGGCGATAAATCGTCAATGTTAGTTTCTAGCAAGATCAGGTTTTCGGTTTTCGGTCTTCGGTCTTTATCAAATCCGCGTTTATCTGCGAAATCTGCGGTTAAATTGTTTTCAAAATCGCTGTTTGTTTCTCCGATTATTAACCTTAGCGCATTCGGAAAATCCTGATATTCACGAGTTCCCGCGCCGTAAGCCGTTTTTTCAATTTTTATTTCGGGAATTTGTCCGAACTGATCGCAAACCGTCGCAATGATCGCCGCGCCCGTCGGAGTGATTAATTCGCCGACGATTTCGGTCGAATAAATCGGAATATTCTGTAAAAGTTCCGCAACGGCGGGCGGCGGAACGGGAAATTTGCCGTGCGCCATTTTGACGAAACCCGAACCGACGTGGATTTTCGAACAGACGAATTTTTCAATTCCTAACATTTCAAAACCGATACACGCGCCGACAACATCAATAATTGCATCCATCGCGCCGACTTCGTGAAAATGCACTTTTTCGAGTTCGATGCCGTGAATTTTGGCTTCGGCTTTCGCCAGATTTTTAAATATTTCGACGGCGCGTTTTTTTACATTTTCACTCAAAGCCGAATCATTTATGATCTTTTCGATGTTACGCAAATGACGATGTTTTTTTTCATCCGACGTTTTAACTTCGGCGTGAACGGCGGAAATTCCCGATTTATTTTTAGTTGTTACTTCTATCTCAAAATCGGAAACATCGAGCATTTTTAGATGTTCGATCAATTCATTTCTATCAACTCCGAGCGCGATTAATGCGCCCAAAATCATATTTCCGCTCGCTCCGGCAAAACAATCGAAATAAAGTGTTTTCATTCTAAAACATTCTAGCTTTTTAAAACCGAAAACTAAAAACCAAAATCAAAAGCCTTTTGCTATTTCAATGCGACGGGCGTTATAATTTTTAATTTTACAAATCTATGAATATCGTCAAATTGCAGGAATCTCTGCGCGAAACCGTCAAACAAACGGCGGCTGAAACTTTCGGCGTAAATCTGGAAAATATCGTCAGCGAGATTCCGCCGAAAACAGAACTCGGCGATCTCGCGTTTCCGGTCGCTTTTGAACTCGCCAAACAAATCAAACAGCAAACCGGCGAAAAACAAAATCCGCGCTCGATTGCCGAACAATTAAAATCGGAAATTGAAAAAAATGAAGCGGTCGAGCGCGTCGAGATTGCCGGTCCGGGATATTTAAATGTTTTCTATAATCGAGCCGCGTTTCTCGGCGGAAATCTGGAAACAAATCCGCTGCCGAAACTTGAAAAATCTCTCGCAGAAAACGCGCCGAAAATCTGCGTCGAACATACATCCGTCAATCCGAACAAAGCCGCGCATATCGGTCACGTTCGCAATTCGGTGATCGGCGATACGTTTGTTCGCATTCTGCGTGCCGACGGCAATGCGGTCGAAGTTCAGAATTATATTGATAACACGGGCGTTCAGGTCGCCGATGTCGTCGTCGGTTTTATTTACCTTGAAAAAAAATCACTCGCAGACATCAAACAATTAGACCGCGATCTACGCGCCGACGGCAAAACTTTCGATTATTACTGCTGGGATTTGTATGCGAAAGTCGGGCAGGAATATCAGACGAATAAAGAACTGAAATCGAAACGCGCCGAAGTTTTGCATTTGATCGAAGAAGGAAATAACGACACCGCCGAACTCGCCGATTACGTCGCCACGCGCAATGTCGAATGTATCGTCACTACGATGGAAAGATTTTCGATTCGCTATGATCTTTTGCCGCGTGAATCGGAAATTCTGCATTTGAAATTTTGGGCGAAAGCATTCGATCTGATGAAAGAATTGGGCGTAATTCGTTTTACGGATGAAGGCAAAAACGCCGGATGTTGGGTGCTCCCGTTTGAAGCGCACAGCGGAAACGACGATCACGAATCCGACAAAATTTTGGTTCGCTCGAATGGAACAGTGACTTACACGGGCAAAGACATCGCGTATCAACTCTGGAAACTCGGTATTCTCAGACTCGATTTTCATTACAAATTATTTTCAACCTACGCTGACGGTAAACAAGTCTGGATCACGACCGCCGAACAAACTGAAAATCTCGGCGTTCCGAAATTCGGCGGCGGCGAAACGATTTATAACGTCATTGATTCACGCCAATCTTATCCGCAGGAAGTCGTCAAAAAAGGCGTGTCTTTGATCTCGCCCGAAAAAGGCGAACAGGCGAGCGTTCATCTTTCATACGAAATGGTTGCGCTTTCTCCGGCGGCGGCGGAAGAATTAGGTTTTCAAATTTCGGACGAAGACAAAGCAAAACCGTTCGTCGAAATGTCCGGTCGCAAGGGTTTAGGCGTAAAAGCCGACGATCTTTTAAATCGTCTCGAAGAAAATGCTCTGGCGGAAGTTTCAAAACGCAACGCGGAACTTTCGCCAGCCGTCCAAAAAGACATCGCGCATAAAATTGCCGTCGGCGCACTGCGATATTTTCTTTTGAAATTTACTAGAAATACGGTCATCGTTTTCGATTTTAAAGAAGCGTTAGCTTTTGAAGGCGAAACCGGCGCGTATTGCCAAAATGCGACCGTTCGTATTAATTCGATTTTCAAAAAAGCCGACGAAAACGCGCTCGAAAATGCCAAAAAAATTGTCGCTGAAAATACATCGGAAATCGCCGAAATCTTGAATACCGAAAACGAAATCTGGTCTGTAATTACGCTCGCATCGCGTTTGGAAGAAACAATTTCGCAGGCAGTTTCGGCAAACGAACCCGCAATTTTGGCGAAATATGCATTCGGTCTGGCAAAGGCTTTTAACCTTTTCTACCATAATCACCGAATCTTGATCGAAGAAAATAAAGTTAAAAAATCTTTGCTTTTAGTGACGGCTGAAATCGTCAGAAAATCTTTGACAGCGGCGTTAAACACGATGGGAATCGAAATTCCCGTACGAATGTAATTTGACTTTAGTAAAAGATTTCTGTTACAAATTTTATCAATGTTTTTGATTCACGAAACTTTTGCTCGAAATTATCGGTGGCGCAACTTTTCGTCGGCGTTATTTGATTTGAGCAATCGAGTGAAACGATTTTCTTGAAGTTTCAAATCAAAAAGTCTTTTTCGACTAACGCCGCCGTTTTTGTTTTCGGCGGCTTTTTTCTTTTTATGATTTCAAACAATTCGCAAAATTTCGTAGATTTTCTAAAACAATCTGAAAATTCCGACATTATTCCGGTCGTTTTAAATCTGTCTGCCGATCTTTTTACGCCGCTCGCGGTTTATCTGAAAATCGCCGAAAACGCGGAAAATTCATTTTTGCTCGAATCGGTCGAAGGCGGCGAAACTCTGGCGCGTTATTCATTTATCGGCGCAAATCCCGAAATGATTGTCAGCGGCAACGATAAATTCGTCACCGAGAAAAAAAACACTTCGGAAAATAAAATTGAAATCTCGCTATTTGAATATATGCGCGAACATTTTAATAAGTTCAAGATTTTTCAAAACGAAGATTTGCCGTCATTTATCGGCGGCGCAATCGGTTATTTCGGTTTTTCGTGTTCGAGTTGGTTTGAAAAATCGCTCAAAAAATCTTTTCAAAATGAACAGATTTCAGACGAAGCCGAATTGATGTTTTACAAGACAATCATTGCTTTCGATCACGCCAAACAAGTGATAAAAATCGTTTCACTGATTTTCAAAAGTGAAGCGGAAAATGAAATTCAGCTTAAAAATTTATTCGAGTCGGCAATGTCAAAAAATGAAGAAATTAAAGAGATTTTAGAAAATAATCCGCTCAATCTGCCAAAAATCGAGCGCGGAAAAACACGAGATAATGAAGTAAAATCAAACTGGAAACGAGCAGATTTTGAAAATGCCGTTGACGAAATCAAAGAATTAATCAACGCCGGAGAATGTTATCAAGTCGTTTTATCGCAGCGTTTCAGCCGGAAAACCAATGCGTCGCCGGTTGCGATATATCGCGCTCTGCGTTCGCTTAATCCATCGCCGTATATGTTTCTTTTGAAATTCGGCGAAAAATCAATCATCGGCGCGTCGCCCGAAATGCTCGTGCGCTGCCGCGAACGGAAACTCGAATATCGACCGATTGCCGGCACACGCAAACGCGGAAAAACCGCCGAAGAAGACGCGAATTTAGCCGAAGAAATGCGGCGCGATAAAAAGGAAGTTGCCGAACATTTGATGCTCGTTGATCTCGGCAGAAACGATCTCGGCAGAGTTTCAAAATTCGGTTCGGTGCGCGTGGAAAATATGCTCGATGTTGAAAAATACTCGCACGTTCAGCATCTCGTCAGTTATCTTTTTTCCGATCTGCGCGACGATTGCGACCGGTTTGACGCGCTTGGAATGTGTTTTCCGGCAGGAACGGTTTCCGGTGCGCCGAAAGTTCGCGCGATTGAAATCATTCAAAAACTCGAACCGACTCCGCGCGGCGTTTATTCCGGCGCGGTCGGCTACATTGATTATTCGGGAAATCTCGACACCTGTATTGCAATTCGCACACTGGTTTTGGAAAACGGCGAGGCGAGTATTCAAGCCGGCGCGGGAATTGTCGCCGATTCCGTTCCCGAATCGGAGTTTGAAGAAACCGAAAATAAAGCCCGTGCGCTCTTAAAAACTATTGAAATTGCGGAAGTTTGAATTTGTGGCTTTTGTTTTGCATTTATTTCAGATCAGTTATCTGGATTTTGAATAAAAGGTTGATTTTACGGGCGATTTATAAACATTTATTTTCAAATTGCCAAGTAAAATCGCAAAACGCGAATATGAAAAACGCAAAGCAAAAACTTATTAAATTGTTGCAAAAAGCCTTTTCCGGCGAACGCGCGGCGGCACTTGCTTATAATGGTCATTGGAAATCTTTGAGAAATGCAACTGAAATCCGAATCGTCCGCAAAATCGAAGAAGATGAATGGATTCATCGAAAAAAAATCGGTGAAATGCTGTCGCAATTAAATGCCGAACCGTTATTTTTGCGCGAGAAAGTATTTTGGCTGATCGGTCGAACAATCGGTATTATTTGTCATTTTTGCGGCAGATTTTGCGCGGCGTTTTTCGCGGGAATTTTGGAAAGTAAAAATGTTGACGAATATAAACAGGCTTTGGAATACGCCGAAGAAATCGGTCTGAAAGAATACTTTGCGGACTTTATCGAAATGCGAAAAACCGAAGCCGAACACGAATTTGCTTTGCGCGAGTTGATAAAAGATCATTGGTTTTTTCCTTTGTTTTCATTTATTTTTCGTTGGGGAAATTTACAAACTTTGGATTACCAAAAGCCAAATGTTAAATAGTAATTTTTATTGAAAGTTTGACTAAGAAAATATTATGTTAATTGTGATGAAACAAGATGCGGCGCAGAGCGATATTGATCGCGTCGTTGAAATTATTGAAAAACTCGGTTTTCGTCCGCATTCGATGCCCGGCGAATCGCGCACGGCAATCGGAATTACGGGAAATCAAGGCGCGGTTGATCCGGCACATTTTGAAAATCTGCAAGGCGTTGCCGAAGCGATTCGCGTGACGAAACCTTATAAATTGATTTCAAAGGATTTGCGTCCCGAAAAATCGGTCATTAAAGTCGGAAATTCGACTATCGGCGGAAACGAACTGGCGATTATCGCCGGACCTTGTGCGGTCGAAACCGTCGAACAGGTTTTTCAGGCGGCGGAATCGGTCGCCAAAAGCGGCGCGAAGTTTTTTCGCGGCGGCGCATTTAAACCGCGAACTTCTCCGTACGCTTTTCAGGGCAAAGGTGAAGACGGTTTGAAAATCTTGTCCGAAGTCCGCGATCAATACGGTTTGAACATCGTCACCGAAGCGATGGACGAAAGCGGCGTTGATCTGGTTGAAAAATACGGCGACTGCATTCAGATCGGAGCGCGAAATATGCAGAATTTTTCGCTTTTGAAATACGTCGGCAAAACGCGCAAACCGGTTTTGTTAAAACGCGGTTTGGCGGCGACACTTGACGAATTTTTGCTTGCCGCCGAATATGTGATGTCCGAAGGAAATTATGATGTGATTTTGTGTGAGCGCGGCATCAGAACATTCGGAAATCACGCACGAAATACGATGGATTTATCGGTTATTCCGGCAGTTCACCGATTGACGCATTTACCGATTATCGTTGATCCGTCGCACGGAACAGGACGAAATTATATGGTTAATCCGATGGCTCGCGCCGGTGTTGCGGTCGGCGCAGACGGTTTGATAATCGAAATTCATCCGTGTCCCGAAGAAGCTCTCTGCGACGGCGCACAAGCGTTGACCTTGGATCAATACTCGGAACTCTATACCCAGATTCAGGCGATTCACGAAATTGTTTCGCAGGAAGAAATGGCTTTTGCGACGGTTTAACTAAAATTTAAAAGTAAAAATCCGCGACTGCAATTTCCCGATTGCAGTCGCGGATTTTTTGTTGTTCGTTTCAGCCTTTTGCCTATTTTGCCAAACGAATTTTTAAGAGTCCGTAAAACTGTATATAGCAACCGAGCATCGCCGTCACGATTAAAAGCGTCATCGGCAGATAACGCATCGTTTCGGGAAAAACAACGCCGAGCGTTTGTTTAAACATCATTCCCAAACCGACCGCAAACAGTGCGATCAAACTTCTGCCCAAAACCCAGTTCCCGAATCCGGGTTTTTCATCCGCCGGTAAAAAATAAGGCGCAATCGTAAAGGTGACGAGAGTAATTCCCATAACTATCGTATCAAATGAAAAAGCACTGATTGATTGCCCGAATTCAACGGCTAAAAAGAATAAAACAAATGTCGTTTCGATAGCAAAACTTTTATCCTCAGTTTTTTCGACTGCTAAACGCCCGGTAGTTGCTAATGTTTTCATACTATGTAATTTAATCAATCAAGAACTTGTTCGCTTGAAAAGCAAGCAAACTCCGTGCCTCTATTTTTCGCCCGGTTTTTTAAACTGCGAGTAGGCGACACGAAAAAGTTCCGACAAAGCCTTTGCCGTTTCCGGAGTCAGGTTTTTATCGGCGCGTAAGTGCGCTTCGACAATTTCCGGTGTCGCTTCGTGCGGGTAATAAATCACCGGCTCGACATCTTCTTCGCTTCCCTGACGTTTCATTACGCGGTCAACCGGCATATCGAGCCAATTTGTAAGCCGCGCAATATTGTCCGCATCAGGTTTGCCTGTGCCGTTTTCGATACGCGAGAGTGTCGAAGCTGACACTTCCGTCACATCCGCCACATCGCGCAAACTCAATTTCAACTCTTCACGACGACGTTTGATCGCTCGTCCGAGTTCGATTGTATTTATATAACTTTCATTTTTATATGCCATAATTCTTTCTCCACCTGTTTAATAAATTAGAGTGTCATCAGGCACTCATCATTTCACGGATAAAACATAACATAACAAATTTTTAATTGCAACACCTCGTTTCACGCTTGCAACAGGTAAATTTGTCTGATACAATGTTTCACAGATGAGACATTGTATCAGACTTTCGGAGGTTTTGTCTTATCTAAATGATTGAGATTGCAATAACTTGCATAAATTTCAGGAGAAAGAAAATGACAGCAGAAGTAACAGAAAAAAATTTAACGGAGAAGCGCGAAAAAAGAGCTAAATCAATTGCGGCAATGGGATTGGTTAATCGTGACGGCGACAAATTTATGGTTTCGACACCGAGTTTGCGCGGTCGGCAAACGGCTTATGAAGTCTGGCGTGACGAAGCTAATCGCATCCGTTGTAATTGTTTGGAATTTGAAGAAGCGGCTGTCAGCGATTCGGGATTTCGTTGTGAACATATTTTAGCGGTCAAACACGCGTTGCTCACTAAAAATTCCGAATCGGCAACGAAACAACCTTTGAAAGTAGAAACCGAAATCGAGATCGTTTCACGAGACAAAAACGCAGCTGAGTTACGCGAAAAGTCCGAGCGTAGCGAACAGAAGACTGAAAAGGTAAAAGCGGATGTTTCGGAAAAAGGACAAACCGAAGCAGTCGAAGCCGAACCGATTCAACTTGCGAACACACCAGGAG